>CAWFQZ010000021.1:0-14697 GCA_963818115.1 uncultured Acidobacteriota bacterium | reverse complement strand
GTCCCCGCTGGGTGAGGTCGCCCCAACAACATTGGTGATGTTTAACTTCTCGATGGGACCCAGCAAGCCGGCGTCATGGCCGAATTCAACGCGCTTACTTGCAGCGTCGTAGGCGTAGTAGGTGTAGTGATATCCCTCTTTGACCCACACCGGCTGCTTCGTCAGTTGCTTCGCGCTCTTGATGTCGTAGGGATAGAGCTTCTTGGGGCTGACGTAATAATCAGGGTTGGAGTAGCCGACGTCGTGCGCCTTCTTCTGCTGTTCGACCGCGACGCGATCCTCATGGCGCTCGTAGAAAATGACTCCCGCGCGGATGCTGGCAACCACTAGCGCCGCAAGCAGCGCCAGTTGGATTCTCTGCTTCGCCTCTGGGCTCATCATGCAAGAGAATGTACCAGAGCGTTATCTCAGGAGCTATCGGATGGCACCTGTATGCACAACTTGGCCGTAGCGATGCGGTACGTCAAAAGGGTTGCCAGCTTTCGTTAGTACGAACGGCGGGGAATGGAATCGATGAGTGAAACGGCGCGAGAGATCTCGTTTTCATCATCCGCAAGCAGCAGAATAGCCATGTTCAGGGCGTCGATCTCGCGCTGAAGCTGCTTGAGTTCTTCCTGCTTCCGGCGCAGCAAGGAGAGGACGGTCTTCGAATTGTAAAGATCTGGGGCGGGTTCCCGTAATTCCGGCAGAGCCCGAACGGATGGAACCGGGATGAGCCTCGGCCTTTCTTTGGGCTCGTTGTCCGGGGGGAGCTGAGTGAGGAACTCCAATCCCAAACATTGTCCTCTTCGATTGCGTACCAGGGCTTTGACGCGGGGTGATGCGCTGGAGGTCGGGAACTGGATATGCATTACATCGCCGGGATTCAGATCGACCGGGGCGTGCAGCGCCATCCCTGCACGGCTGATTTCGCTGGCGCGGGCAGGAACCGGGGTAGTGAGGATACCGTTCAGCGCGATGATGCTGACCGGCAAATCCACCTGATGCCGGTGCCAACGACGGGTATTGATGGGCGACATCATCTCAACAAATGAAATTTATGGAAAAGGTAGATGGCACTTCCCGCAATTGTCAGGAGTGAAACAGAACCAAGGCTAATTTTAAGGAAAAGATGTCGTGACGGACTTTGATTCAGGACGGCGGCTCTGTATTTTCCGATCCAGGCTTCTTCGCCGAGATCGAGGGAAGACTGCACCACAGCACGCAGCCGGCTCTGGTCGCCGTCTTCAAGCTGTACGAAGCGGAACGGTTGGCGCGTGGCGGATACCGGGGTCAGCATCTCGGCGGCGCCGGCAACGGGTCCGGTCTGCGTCAGGAACATTAAATTGATGCGGGAGCCTCGATCCAGCATGCCCTGCATGCTCAGAAGACCGCCGGTGAGAGAGATGGACTCGAGTTCGCCGCGATGGCGGCGTCCGTCGGGCAAACGAAGGACAGCAGGGGTAACGTCGGCAAGCCGCGCGCGCGGGCTACGCCAATTAGCGTGAGGGTGGGGGAGGTGAGCCATTTTTCATCCTAAGTATGGTACGGAGAGCGCAAGGAGCAGAAGGTTACGAAAGGGCTTGGACGGCGCAAGTTACCCAAGTACAGCCAAAAGCTGTATTGCGAGGTCGAGTTTTTGGAAGACTCCAGACGGACTTGTAATGTGAGCAGCCCTGCCCAATCGATACAGGGACGGCATTCGTTACTTGTTCTCTTCCAATATTGCCAAGTCCCATGGCGCGAGGCGGACGCTGCTGCCTTGGGCAATGGAATGGCCGGTGAGCAGGTCGCGGCCTGCAGCGTAAGAGTAGGCGAAGTCCGCAGGAGCACTGGAATAGTTCAAGTAGTAGTGGATCCGTTTGCCGGCTCGGTTGGTGCCGTGCTTGACCCGCACAGTTTTTGGAAGATCCTGGTCTGAACTATTGAGTCCGGATTGACGAAGAACATCGAGCACAACGGCCTGCTGGAGTGCGTCGGAAAGAGCGGTGCCTTCATAAGTCAGAGTGCCCTTTCCAAACTGATTGCGGGTGATCGCAGGCCAGCGACCGAAAAATGGATGGTCGTAGAACGCCAGCGGCTTTGCCGTAGTAGGCAGCAGAAACTCTGCCCAGGTGCTGACCTTGTTATCGTCGGCTGAAAGATGCCAGGGATTGTCCTTCAGCGCTAGCGGATGCTCGAGGTTGGAAAACTCCTGGTAGGTGAAGCCGGCAGCATCGCGGAGCGGTCCGGGAGCGCGTTCCCAGCGGACGGCGGAGTTCTCGTTGGTGAAACCGCTCTTGAAAGTCATCAATACATGGCCACCGCCATGAACGTAATCGGAAATCTTCTTGAGTAGAGCGTCATCGGCTACGTACAGCGCAGGAACGATCAAAAGCTTGTAGGGCGAGAAGTCGGCGTTCTCCGGGAAGACAAAGTCTGCGCCGACGTTCGCCTGATACAGCGAGCGGTGGATCTGCGAAAGGATCGCGTTGTATTCACCGGCCGCTTTGCCGGGCGTCCAGCCGAGTTCCTGCTGCCGTTCGAAGGGCATGAAGCTGATTGCGTTGGACGAATCGACGCTGTAAAGGATCGCCACCCGATTTTTGATTTGCAGATTGACGATCTCTGGACCGACCTTTTGCAGTTCGTGCGCGATGCGTGAAACTTCGGCGTAGGCGCGATTCGGCTCGAGGTCGTGACTCAAAACACCCTTCCAATAAGTCTCCTGGCCGGCATGGATTGAGTGCCAGTGCCAGTATTCGACCATATTGGCGCCGGAAGAAAGATCGGTGTAGACGTCGAGACGGAGCTGGCCATCGTAGGGCGGAAACTGCCCAGCGGAATCCCATCCGAGAGTTTGCGCATTGGTTTCCGTAACCAGAAAATTCTGATGCTTGAGCGAGCGGGAGAAGTCGCCTTGCAATGCCTGCCAAGCTCCATCGAAGTGGTCCTGCGTTCCGTGGTAGGGGTTGTTGGCGACGACATCGAGCGACTTGGCGACCTCGACCTCATTCACGTCGAGCTTCATCATGGAGCCGTAGTCCTGAGTGACGAACTGATCCGGACGCCGGAATTTGCGGACGAGAGCTGCCTGGAACGCGAGATAGTCGGCGACGCGCATCTGCTGCCAGCGGGACCACTCCAGTTTGTAACTTGTGCTGGTGGCATTGTCACGCTGAGGCATGTCGGCCCAGTCGTTGACGTCCTGTCCCCAGTAGTTCAAGAACCAGGCCTTGTTGAGGACGTCGGTGGTGCCGAATTTTTTCTTCAGGTGCTCGACGAAGCCGTTAAACACGTCATCATTGGAAGCGCCGTATGAGGCGGTCTCGTTGTCGATTTGCCAACCGATGACGGCAGGATTGTCTTTGTAGTGCGAGACGAGATTCGTAATGACGCGCTCGGCGTAGAAGCGGAACTTCGGGTTGTCCGTATCCATGTTCTGGCGCATGCCGTAGCGGACCGAAGCACCACCGAGCGGACGCGCATAGAACTCAGGATGCGCCTTGGCCATCCACGTAGGCATGGAATACGTCGGAGTGCCCATGATGACCTTGATGCCAGCCTTGCCCATGGCATCGACCACGCGATCCATCCATGCGTACTCGAAGCGGCCGTCAGAAGGCTCCCAAAGACTCCATGTAGACTCGCCCATGCGAACGACTGAGATGCCCGCGTCTTTCATGAGGGCGACGTCTTTCTCGAGACGGCCCGGCTGGAGATCGGCGGGCATGTACTCGTTGTAATACGCGGCACCATAGAGAACGTTGGGCAAAAGCGCTCCGGGAGGTGAAGTTGAATTCTGCGCCGCTGCGGAGAGTGTTAGAGCGAGAGTCAGGAGCGCGCAAGAAATCCGAGAGACCAGCGAGCGAGTCATGTGTGTCATTTTTTCAACAAATCCTAAAGTCGAGGAATGTTAGGCAGGACGGGTGAGCAAGTCAACGGGTGTTACTACGGCGTCGTTAGAGCAATGTGACCAAGGGTTTCGCAAGCTAATTTGCTGAAGGAAAAGACTGTTCTACCGCCTTTTCTTCGACCACCAAAAGTGTGGGTGCGGCATCGTACATTCTCGTTCGGAGCCAGGATGCCAAATCAATGTCAGGAATATGCGAATCTACAACATGAAGTTCAACTCACTCTGCAAGCATTGTCAGATTTGACGAAAGCGATGCTGGCGGCTTTCCACTCGAATGACCGGGATTTATTCAGCTATCTGGATAAAGAGTTGGAGACGACGGTGGGCCGAAAAGAACGTACGATTGGAGCACTTCGGCAGCACATCAAAGAACACAAGTGCACAGTATTGGCGCTCTAGGCTCAAACAGATTGATCATCGCTGGTCCAACCCAAGCCGGTATTTGCATCTTCGACCTTGCCCTCGCTGAATCCCAGCACAAGAATTGGCGCACGGCACGTTGTACACTGAATACGAGGGACACCGCGATGCCAGTGACTGAAGAAGAAGTAATGAGCGCTCTGAAGAGCTGCTACGATCCCGAGATTCCAGTGAACATCGTCGATCTCGGCCTGATTTACAAAGTGAATTTCGCCCCTGTGGAAGAAGACAAACAGGACGTCGCCATTGATATGACGCTGACCGCGCAAGGCTGCCCGGAACACGTCAACATCAGCATGCAGGTGAAGTCGCGGCTGGAACAACTTCCCGGCATCCGCAACGCCGCTGTGAATGTGGTGTGGACTCCGCCATGGACTCCGGAACGGCTAAGCCCCGAAGCCAAGAAGCAGCTCGGGATCGATTAAGACTCGTGCAGTTAGCGAACAAATGTAGGCCAATCTAGAGCCAGCGCAAGGTTCTAGCATTAGCCTCCGATGTCGTCCCAAGCCTCGACAGCGCTGCGTCCTGTCGCATCTGTGATTCGCTTTCCAACATTGGCGGCCATCTCCATCACCTGCATGCCCCGATCGAAATAGTCGGGCAACGATTTTCGCACTTTTTCAAATTTTTCCGGATACTCCGAAGCCAGCAGGGCAAGTCCTACACCTGTCGCGAGCACGCCCGCCGCGTACCGTTTTTTCATGAACAGAATTCCTGCCGCCCCAATCGAACCCAGCACCGCCGCCTTCTTCCAGCTCTCCATCACTTCCTCCCAGGAAACTGTTACTTGAAAGCGATTGTACCGCAGCCCATTTCGCGATAGGAGGCACCAAGGCACGTACTCACATCGAAGGCCACTCCTTGTATACTGCCTCCTTTGCCGGAGGCCTTATGTTGCATATGTGCATTCGCCGGTCGGTACTGATGTTTGCTTTCGCATTGTCCATCTCGGCTCTGTGCGCCGAAACCAAACCCCGCGCGCGCGATTTGGGAGTTCCCTTTGACGGCAAACCAGGGCTCAACAATGCCATCACAGATGTGAAAGGCGTGGAGGTTGGGCACACGACGCTGATTTCCGGCGAAGGCAAGCTGGAGATCGGCAAAGGGCCGGTTCGTACGGGAGTAACGGCGATTCATCCGCGAGGCAAAGCTTCGAATGACGCGGTCTTCGCGGCGTGGTTCACGCTCAATGGGAACGGCGAAATGACAGGCACAACCTGGGTCGACGATTCCGGATTTCTGAATGGCCCGGTCATGATCACCAATACGCACAGCGTGGGCGTAGTGCGCGATGCGGTCATCTCATGGAAGGTGAAGCACGGCTCCCCCGACATGGAAGGCTACTGGTGGTCGCTGCCGGTAGTAGCCGAGACTTGGGACGGCTACCTGAACGACATCAATGGCTTTCACGTGAAGCCGGAGGATGCATGGCACGCCCTGGACGTCGCTCATTCAGGACCGGTCGAAGAAGGAAACGTGGGCGGTGGCACGGGAATGATCTGCAACGAATTCAAAGGCGGGATTGGAACCAGTTCGCGTGTCCTCGATGCTGATGCTGGAGGCTACACGGTTGGCGTCTTGGTTCAGTGCAATTACGGATCGCGAGAACAACTTCGAATTGCCGGAATCAACGTGGGCCGCGAGATCCCCGAGCATACAGTGTGGCAAAAAGATGTGGGATCGATCATCGTCGTCGTAGCGACCGATGCCCCGCTCATCCCCACGCAACTGAAGCGCATCGCAAAAAAGATTTCGCTCGGACTAGGGCGCGACGGCAGCTATTCAGGCGACGGCTCCGGAGACATTTTTATCGCATTCTCCACTGCCAACCCAGGTGCGGTAGGCACGAAGGGAGTGCACCAGCTCGCGATGCTGCCCAACGACTCTCTCGATCCAATTTTTCTTGCGACGGTACAGGCGACCGAAGAGGCTGTTGTAAATGCGATGGTTGCGGCCGACACCATGACCGGCATCAATAATCACACGGTGGTCGCTTTGCCGCACGAACGCCTGCGCGAAGTGCTAAAGAAATACAACCGGCTCGACAAATGATCGTTCAGTGCCGCGCTATACGCCATAGGCGCCGGGACCATTGCGGCGATAATCTTGCAGTTGGATGTTGAAACGTTTGAGCATCGACTGCAGGGTGGTTCTCTTGACGCCAAGCCGAGTGGCAGCGCCTTCAACGCCCGACAACACTCCGTTGGTCTCGCGTAAAACACGGATGATGTGGTCGCGTTCAATCTCGGTGAGGCTACCGTTCACGGATTCCTGAGACTGCTGCACTTCCGCTGGCGGAGGAGCGAGCACCCTTCCCTTCGTCATGATCACCATGCGCTCGATCATGTTCTCCAGTTCGCGAATGTTTCCTGGCCAACTCCAGTTCTGGAGAATCTGAATCGTGTCCTGGGGAATGACATCAATGTGTTTTCCCATGCGGGCGGCATGCTTTCGCACAAAGTGCTGAACGAGCATCGGGATATCACCGCGGCGCTCGTTGAGGGATGGGAGTTCGACTGGGAAGACATTGAGCCGATAGAAGAGATCTTCGCGAAATTGCTTGTTGACGATATGCTGCCGCAAATCCCGGTTGGTGGCGGCGATAATTCGCACATCCACGTGCAGCGTGTGCGTTCCTCCGAGGCGCTCAAACTCGCGATCCTGCAGAACACGCAGGAGCTTCGGTTGCAGTTCGATCGGCAATTCGCCGATTTCGTCGAGAAATAGCGTGCCTTTGTCGGCGAGTTCGATCCTCCCGAGCTTCTGGCTAACTGCGCTAGTGAAAGCGCCTCTTTCATGACCAAAAAGTTCGCTCTCCAACAGTCCAGACGGAACAGCCGCGCAATTAAGTTTGACAAAGGTTTTCTCACGGCGAGTGCTCAGAGCGTGCAGGGACCGGGCAACTAACTCTTTTCCGGTGCCCGTTTCGCCAAGCAGCAACACGGTGGAGTCGGTGGGAGCGACGATGCGTACCTTTGTGAGGACCTCGCGCAGTTGCGAACTTTGGCCGATAATCTCTTCGAAACCGAGCTCGGACTGGATCTCATTTTCGAGGTACGATTTTTCCTGGGCCAACTTGTCCCTGGCGTCCTGCAGGCGATCGGTCATTTCGCGAAGGCGAGCAATATCCATGCAGGCCCCGGTTATTCCCGCGACATTGCCCTCCCTATCGAAGAGGGGCTCGATCGTCACATCAAAGGCATAGCGATTGCCGTTGTGAGGGATGTTGACCTCCTCACGCGCTGATGTCCCAGTGTTGACCACTCTGCGCTTGAGCGCGATCAGACTGGCGCACTTCTTCGGGCCGAGAATTTCCTCGTCCGTCTTACCAAGAACCTCATGTTGCCAGTAGAGCTGCGGATTGTAGATCCATGTGTATCGCAGCTCGCGGTCTTGATTAAATACCGTGATGGGCGAGTCTTTCAACGCAACCCGAAAGCGTTCTTCATTCCGGCGGAGCTCGTCTTCCGTTTGTTTGCGCTCCGTCATGTCGCGCAAAATGCCTTGCAGTCTTCCGTCGGGGAGTTGCCTGCCAGACACTTCGCCGGGAAAGAGAGAACCATCTTTGCGACGGAATGTCCACTCGCTGCGGACGACTCCCTCGTCTTGGAAACGGCTAACTTCGGCCCCGACTCGGGTTCCATCCTCGGCCGTGACGATTTCCGGAATCGACAGTTGCAGGATCTCCTCCCTCGAATATCCGAGCATCGCTGCTCCGGCGGTATTCACATCGAGATAGTGCCCTTGCGCGTCAGCAATGAAAATACCATCGGACGCCTGTTCCACTAATGCGCGGAAGTGTGCTTCCCTGATTCGGAGAGCTTCTTCTACCTCACTGCGAGCTTCTTCCAGTCTCGCCTGCTCCGTAACGTCGCGCTGGATACCCCAGGTACGAACCAATTTTCTGTCTTCTACGATACCGATCATGCTGTTGCGAAAGACTTTTGGATTTCCGAGCGAGTCGGTCTCCCGGGACTCGCGCTCGATCACCCGGAAACCAGAGCGAATATACTCGCGGGTTAGTTCGATATTGCGGGGATCGTCGGCGATCAGCATATCCGTCAGACGCTTCCCTGTGAGATCCCCGACGGACTCCAATCCGTACATCCTGGCCATCGCTTGATTGCACTCGGCCAGATATGAATCATGCATGATGTGGTAAACCAGTTCATCCTCAGGCAGGTCTATTGAAACTGGCGCGTCCATGTCTTCGCGGAAAATGCCTTCCGAACTCTGGGCCACAAATTGCCGGTAGTCCTCTTCCCGAGTGCGTAACGCCTTTTCTGCCCTTCTGCGTTCGGTAACGTCGCGAGCCATTCCGCGAACGACGGGGAAGGTCACTCCCCGGGTGCGCAGCGTATTCTTGTATTCCCAGATGCGGCGCTCACCGTTGCGGGCAACCACACACAATTCGCCCTCGTCTGACCCCGTTGCCTCGATCTTTTTTAGATAGGCATCGAATCCTTCTCGTGACTCGGGCGCAAGCAGTTCGCGCATCGGAATGCGCAACAGTTCGGCAACCTCATACCCCAGAATGCGGGCAGGTGCAGGATTTAACGATAAGAGGTTTCCGTCAAGATCATGGGTACATACCAAGTCTTCACAGTGCTCGACCAGATCGCGGTACCGGTCTTCGCTCAACAACAGAGCTTCTTCGGCTCTCTTGCGGTAGCTAATGTCACGTGAAACGGCAATGATGTAGTCGCGATCCAGCCGCGCATATTTCAAGCTGGTTTCAACGGGGAAAACGGATCCATCTTTTCTTCGATGGATCGTCTCCTTCAAGATCGCCCCGCGCTCTCGTAATCGCGCGAGGTCGCTGGCCACAGCAGACTCGTCGACGTTTGCATCGATGTCGTACACCGTCATCTTCAATAATTCTTCGCGCGAATAACCAAGGGCTTCACAGGCTTTGCCGTTCACATCCAGCAGACGCAATGTCTCGGGATCAACGACTTCTACAACATCATTCGACTGATCAATCAGGGTGCGGAAGAGATTTAAGGCGCGTTCTGACTTTCTCTGATCCGTGACGTCCTGCAATACGGCCGCGACGCGCTCCACACACTTGCGTCCTTCAATGGGAAAGTAAGTGATGAATAACTCCCTTTCGCCGCGAGTTGGATAGGTGACACGCGTTTCAAACTGCACAACTTCGCCGCGAAAACAGGCGTCAAGTTTGTCCTTCACGATCGAGCCGAATACTTCCGGGCTTAAGATCTCCGCAATAAGCCGGCCGATTACCGCCTCGCTCTTCATTCCCCGATAGTTGAGAAACGCCCGATTCGCAATCAGGTAACGATAGTCGCGATCGACCACGACGATCATCTCCTCCAGGCCTTCCACTGCTTTCTCGAATTCTTGCAGGCGCTGGGCGCGCCGGCGAAATTGATCCCCAATCGCGCTGATGACGATACCCATTGCGATGAACAGCAACAATCCGACAAGGTCGCGGGGCTTTTCTACCTTGAAAGAGTTGAGCGGCTCCATTAAGAAGTACGCGGCAACCCCAGCTGAAAGGACCGTCGCAAATAATGCGGGTCCGAAGCCGCCAAGTAGCGCTATTAAGGTGATGACGGGATAGAACAGTACGAACGGCTGGGTGAAGCCGAGAGCAACATCGAGCCGGTAGCGGATCGCACCCGCAAGCAAAACGCCTGCGAGCGCAAATGCATAGTTTCGATTCAAGCCGCGGGTCCAATTCGCGGAACTTGCAATGCCTTCCCTGCGATCGGCAGATGTCATCGCCAACCCTTCATCTCGTAGGATTTCCCTGGGTCACAACATGCGTGTTCGCAATTTAGAGCAGTCTTTGCGAAACGCTACAGCTTGCGACTGCCATCCTTCCGCACGGGAGCGGCGTCGCCCTTCGATTGGTTGCAGCCTCGGGCGGCTACTAACCATTGGTAGGTATATTCACCGGAGTGTAATTTTCCGTCTGTGACTTAGATCACAGCCTGACGATTCGTTCCGAATTGGCACTTACTAACTTCTTTGCCCAAAAAGAAAACGGGCGAGCCATGGGAGGCTCGCCCGGAAAGAATTCTCGGTAACTCTAGTGTTGCGCTGTGCTCGCCATTCCGCTCTGGAGGACGCTAACTTCGACGCGGCCGCCGCTCACTGAACGCGTCGCGGTGCCTTCGCCGGTGATGGCAACGTTGCCCAATCCAGTCGCATAAATGCGATAAACCGGAATGTTGTGGGTGTGAACAAGATAGCGCACGACTGAATCGGCCATCTTCTGCGAATTGGCAATCGCCGTCTGACCGTGGCCTGAAGAAAATCCGCGAATCTCAATGATGTAGCTTCGCTGATCCTTCAGTGGTCCAGCCATCTGATCGAGTGCATCCTTCGCGCTCTTGCTCAGCATATTCTGTCCCGCGCGAAAGCGGATTTCGGTCTGGCCGCTGCCCTTATATTGATCAATGCTGGAGACCGATTGTTCCGCAGTCGAAACCCTAGTGGAAGCTTCCGTGGCGGCTGTTTGCGCCAACTGTGATTTGCTGACGGCATCGCTGGAATGCTGGTCCGCCAGACTGACCTTCTCGGAAGCAAGCTGAATGCCCTGGGTGGCGCGAGCGTCGACATCTTTAATCTTGCCGCTATTTTCCGCCGTCAACTGATCGAGTTCGTTGATGCGATCACGGATAGGTTCGGTGTGCCTCCGCACATACTTCTTGTTGGCAAACGGATGAAGGATGAGATTGACAACGTTTGGATCATCGCCATCCCAGAAATCCCTGGGCCTGGGCTCTTGCAGCGGCTCGCGATCGCTGGCGCTCTGGGAAGCTGCGACGTTCTGCGCTGAAGATGAACTCGAATTGCTTTGCGCCCACCCTGTGAGGGTCAGAGTAGTCGACAAGAGTAGGGTTAGATAGTTGCGGTTGATCATTTCGAATTTCCCCCGGGTTAACCTCGACAACGAGTTGGAACGGATACTTCCTGACTATCAAATTGTCCTCTGCCGTAGAGCAATCCGCAAGAGTGAATGTTTATGCGATGCGTATCGAATTTGGTCACTCCTGTCGGGATTGAGACATTGTGATTACAGTCACTGCAAAAGCGTCGTTAGAGGAGCTAAACTGTGCGCCATCAGGCGGTTATAAGGAGGAAACGATGGCACCCCCGACGTCCTCTTTGGAAGTAATTCAGGATTTCCTGTCGCAAAAACGAATCGCCCTGATCGGCATCTCGCGGGATCCCAAAAGCTTCAGCCTGCTGCTCTTCGAAGAGCTATGCCGCCGAGGTTATGATGTCGTTCCAGTAAACCCTAAAACTCCCAACGTGATGGGCCGGCCGTGCTTTGCGCGAGTACAGGACATCGAGCCCCCGGTCGATGGGGCCCTGGTCATGACCTCCGCGGCGAAGACGGATACCGTGGTTGCGGACTGCGCGGAGGCGGGAATTCGCCGAGTATGGATGTACCGCGCCGCCGGACAAGGAGCCGTCAGCCAGAAGGCGGTGGAGTTCTGCACGCAACATGGGATGCAGGTCATCCCCGGCGAATGCCCGTTTATGTTCCTGACACCGGCCAGCGGGATCCATCGCTTGCATGGAGTGTTCCGCAAGATCACGGGACGCTATCCGCGACGTACGGGCCAAGAGGCTCGATAATTCCAACTTCTATTTCGCAGTACTCGCTTGCGCGACCAGCGAGGTGAGCGGAATCTCTAGCGTGCCGGCCTTGTTCGATCCTAGATCGTAGACGCCGGATCGCAGATAGAGAGCGCTCGGCGGGACGTCGATCTCGAGGCTGAAGAAAAGACCTTTCTGTTGGACGACGGCGAACCGGTCCGGTGGCAATGTCAGTTGCAGCATGCGGACCATCCAGTTCACCGGATTTCCATCGCGGTCATATCCCAGCAGCGTCACTTCAATGTTGCCGCGGCGCACGCCGTCCGCTGAAGGATCGAGTGTCAGATGCTCGGGCGAGACTGTGAAGTTCACTCGATAGCGGGTTACGGCGCCCTTTAAGTTCTGGTTATCACCCGCGAGCTGCGAGTGCCCGACCGGCTGAATACTGGAAGGCTGAACAGCGGAAGGTACGACTCCCATCGCATAAAGTATCTCAGTGGAATCGGGCGTGCCATGATCCATTAACGGGCGCAGCGGATCACCCGCGACCTTCGACTGGGCTGCCGGCTTGGTCTCGGCATCGGTGGCGTAATACCCGCGGCGGTAGGCCAAATGATATTTGCTTCCGCTAAGTTTGACTTCGATCCCGCGAAATTGTCCGTCCATCGTTCGATTGCTTGGAGAGTAAGTCAACGTGTAATAGTGGGTGCCATTGTTAAGCACGTGGTCCAGTGCCTCATTAAACCCGTTCGTGTTGTAGTAGGCCTCTCCACCCGTGTCGCGCGCCAACTCGTCCATTGCGGCATGACCGGCGTTGCGTTGCGTCTGTCCACTCTGCAGATCGCCGAGCTGAGCCTGCGTCATCTGCTGCTCGACTTTTACGCCGGCAATCTTCGGTGGCAGCGGACCGCTCAAATCGTAGTGAGGATCGACAGCGACGCCCTCGGCGCCGATCGGGTAAATAGCGATTTGCGCTGCGGCCAGCATATTGGCGGCCTTTGCAATATCGTACTGGTACTCTCGCATAACTCCGGACGGGTCGGGCAATCCGGTGGGCATCACGCTGTTGGGTCCGGAACTGCTGATGGCAAGCGTATTCAACGGAAACGATCCGGAAAACCAGATCACATTCTTGCGTCCCGGAATTCCAACCAGATATCGCGACAATTGCTGCATGGCTTCGAGCGTGGTCTTGATGCGCACGTCGGTCTGCACGACGTAGTCTCCGCCTGAAACTGCGTCATGGCATCGATGGAGGCTTGCAGGTTCGCCCCCTCGTTGCCTCCTGCATTTCGCGCACCTGATCGATGGCCCGCCGGCTGGCATCCTGCTCAGAGCTGGTCTGCAGCAGGTTCCACAGCTCCGGATTTCCGCAGACTTCTTGCCATTGAGCGCAGCCATCAGCACTGCGGGATCGCCGGTGAATCCTTGCACGAAACGCAGCCGCGAGCCGAGGGTAAAGATGGCAAGCCGTGTCCCGGGACGAATGCCCTTGATGTACTTGATCATCGCCGCGTGGACGTAGCTTTGATCCGACATCGGAGTGTTGAGCGAATCGAGCAGCAGCACGTTCGCAGCGTCGCCTGCTTTCGCCAAGGGCTGGTTGGAAAATACATTTGGGGGCAACTTCGCCTGCAACGTGAGCGCCGGGATATCGGGTAGACCGGAGTGTTCGTCGAACGACAACAGGGTTTGCGGCTTGCCGTTTTCGAATACTTCAAAGTCGTTTTTTCGAAGTCCGGTGATGGGCTCGTCATTGCGATCGGTAACGACGACATCGAGCAGGACAATGCGAACGTCCGATCGGAATGTGGTGCGGTCAGCGGCGGTGCCGGAAGGGACCGCTTGCGAATAAGCCGACGGAATCAAGAGCGCAGAAAAAGTCAGCAAGAAGAAGCAGCGCAGCGGAGACATACGTACCTCGACAGAAAAGGGTATCACTTCGCGGCAGGGTAGGTTGAGGCGAGCGGTGCGGATGCGGCTACCTGAAAGGATTCGTGAGTGGAATGCTGTCGCAGGAGCGCACCGGGAACCTGTAAATATTTACAGGGATTGCAGTGATTCTCCGCAAAAACGGAGAAGGTGCGTGAGCAGCGCTAGCTCACGACACCTTGATATTCAGTGAGCATTGAGCCTGTGTTCCGGTCTTGCCGCAAGACAGGGCCGTGGTCACAAACACTTGCTCGTAGCGGAAGCTCGGCTTCTCATAGGGCTTCTTGGTAGTTACAGCAGTCTTTTCTGTGGATGAATTTTCTGTCGCCATGAGTCCTGAACTCCCTTAATTTAATCCCTGTTGAGATGCCTGAACCGCGCAACCGCCAGTTCCACCCGAGGTAAAACAACCCGTGGGTTGTATCGTCGAGTAGTAGATCTGCGATCCTCCGGGATTGATCACGGTATTGTCCATGATGATTCCGCTCGTACCGCCGGATGCTTGAAGAGCAGCAGCTGGATTTGCGCCTAGGTTATACCATACAAGCGTCCCATCGAACGTCTCGGAACCTTCAGTTAGCGGCCACACCGGCTGCGTACCTCCGGATGTGCTGCCGCCCAGCTCTGCAATCTCGATGTTGTTATTAGTGTCGATGATTTCAAATGCCCCAGCGTAGGGATTATCTGCCGTCCACCCCGGCGGGGTTTGGCCGGATATAGCTCCTTGATTGCGCCAGTGGACCCACCATCAACAGTCGGGCCGAAGAGATTCACGTTCCATGTGGGTTGCGTTAGCCCCGAGGTCTGTCCGCTGTTGTCAGCCACCTGAATATTTAGATTACTGTCCAGAATCTCCTGCCCCGCGTTGTATTGGAACGAAGGCTGCCACGCCGTGA
>CAWFQZ010000020.1:0-139176 GCA_963818115.1 uncultured Acidobacteriota bacterium | reverse complement strand
TGGCCGAAAACCTGTTTAGTGAACGGACCGTGGTTCTTACCTCTGCCACGCTTACCCTGGGCGGGTCGTTCGCGCCGCTGGCGCGGCAATGGGGCCTCGACGCCTCCGCGATGGGGTCCGAGTGGGCCGGGATCGACGTGGGGTCGCCGTTCGCGCACGGGCGCTCCGGCATCCTCTACGTTGCCAAGCACCTGCCGATCCCCGGGCGGGACGGGCTGCCGCCCGAGTACCTGCAGGAGATGTGGGAGCTGATCAAGGCGGCGGGCGGGCGGACGCTGGGGCTGTTCTCCTCGATGCGGGCGGCCAAGGCGGCGGCGGCCGAGCTGCGCGAGTCGCTGCCGTACCCGGTGCTCTGCCAGGGCGATGACTCGACCATGCAGCTGGTGAAGGAGTTCGCCCAGTCCGAGGAGACGTGCCTGTTCGGGACGCTCTCCCTCTGGCAGGGGGTGGACGTGCCGGGGCCGTCACTGCGGCTGGTGATCATCGACCGCATTCCCTTCCCGCGGCCGGATGACCCGCTGGCCTCGGCGCGCACCCGGGCGGCGGACGCGCGCGGCGGCAGCGGGTTCATGGAGGTGTCCGCGTCGCACGCGGCCCTGCTGCTCGCGCAGGGCGCGGGGCGGCTGCTCCGGTCCATGGACGACCGCGGCGTGGTCGCCGTGCTCGACCCGCGCCTGGTCACCAAGCGGTACGGCGAGTTCCTGCGGGCCACGCTGCCGCCGTTCTGGCAGACAACGGACCCGGCCGTGGTCCGGGGGCGCTCCGCGGCTGTCGGCCGGCGGACGGGAAGCGATCTGCGATTCACGGTGGAAGCCGACGTGTCCGGGCGGTTCACTATGACGGATTTTGAATTTATGGGGGTTGTCAGGCGGAGAGGCGGAGGGCGTCGAACTGGTGGCGCTCCCAGAGGCGCCTGGACGTCTCCTCGGGATAGGAGAGCACGTCGGGCTGGAGGTCGTAGACCCGCGTCGTTCTGTGCTCGGTCCCGTAGGCGGGCCAGCCGGGGTCGCCGGTCGCCGCGAAGGAGACCCATTCGCGGCGCATCGTGTCGCCGAGCGTCACGAACTCGGCGGGCAGGCTGGGGCCGATCAGCGCCGCGCTCAGCCCCTGGCCGACGGCCCGAAGACGAGCGGCACATCGAGCGCGTGGCACGCGCCGAAGGGGCCGCCCGGGGCGTGGGCGGCGAGCTCGTAGAGGAACGTCCTGCCGCCGGAGGCCGCGTGCGCCTGGGCCAGGTGCAGGGTCGGCATCCGGAACAGCCAGTCGGAGAAGACCAGCTCGTACAGGGCGCTCGGGTCGGCGTCAGGAAAGGCCTTCCGGTAGGCGGCGGGGCCGTCGGTGCCCGGGGCGAACGCGCTCAGCGTGGCCGCCGCCTCCTGGTCGGTGATCCGGCCGAGCTTGCCGTCCATCGCGATGAACAGCCGGTACTCGTCCCGGTTGTGGCCGGTGAGCAACTCGACGTCGCTGGCGGCGCCGCCGAGCAGCGCCCGCCAGGGCGAGCGGGGCAGCACCTCGCCGTCGATGACGGGCGAGAACGGGGTGATGGTGAGGCTGACCCCGCCCCACGGGGGAAGTCCCTCATCCTCGCCGCGACCGCGTTCTGCGCGTCGACCAGGCGCATTGGGTCGGCGCTGGCCAGAGCCGCGAACTCATTGGGCAGGCCGGCTTCACGCGCGATCGCCTTGGCGATGTCCTCGGCCAGATCCCGGGCGAGGAAGGTGCCGGGCACGGACTGGGCGATTGCCCGCTTGAACAGGCCCTTCGCCTTGTCCATGGCGAGCAGGGAGGCGATCACGCCGGCGCCCGCCGACTCGCCGAAGACGGTGACGTTGCCGGGATCGCCGCCGAAGTTCTCGATGTTCTCTTTGACCCAGGTCAGCGCGGCTACGGCGTCGAGCAGGCCGCGGTTGGCGGGGGCTCCGGGCAGCTGGGCGAACCCCTCCTGCCGACGCGGTAGTTCAGGGAGACGAAGACCGCGCCCGCCCGCGCAAACGGGCTGCCGTCGTAGCCCGGCTCGCTGCTCGCGCCGAACATGTACGCGCCGCCGTAGATCCAGACCATGACCGGCAGGCGGCCCGCGCCCGGATAGGGGGTCCAGACGTTGACGGTGAGCCACCCGCCGGTGGTGTCGGCCTGCTGCGCGGCGGGCGGGCCGTCGGGCCCGGCGGGCACCGAAGCCTGCGGCGACGGCGGGCCGAACTCCTTCGCCTCGCGGACGCCGTCCCATGGCGCAGTCGGTTCCGGGGCCTGGAACCTTCGCTGACCGATCGGGGGCTCGGCGAACGGGATGCCGCGGAAGACCGCGACCCCATTCTCGTTTCGCCCCCTTACCCGGCCAGCTCTGGTGGAGACCTCAGGATCGGCTGGCGCCATTGGGGCGACCTCCCGCTACATCGATGGAGCGACAAGGACTTTTATATCGACTTTAGGTTATTTGACCGGGTCGAGCACTATCACGGGAATCTTGCGCGGCGCCGCCGTCTCCTCGTACGCCGCGAACTGCGGGAGCGTTTCTTCTGCGCGCCCAGATCACGTCGCGCTCGGTCGGCTCGGCGACGCGCGCCACCACCTTGACCGTGTCAGCCCCGACCTCGATGGTCGCGTCGGGCTTGGCGACCAGGTTGTGGTACCAGTCCGGGTTGGTCGGGGCGCCCGCCTTCGAGGCGAAGATCGCGTAGCCCTCCCCGACTGGCCATAACCGAGCGGGATGACCCGCTCGGCGCCGCTGCACGCCCCGGTATGGTGCAGGATGAGCATGTCCGCGCCTTGGAACGGGCCCCCAACCCGGCCGCCGTTGGCGCGGAACTCCTCGATTATCTTGCCGTTGAAGTCATTGTTATCTGCCATGACGCTTAGTTTAGGAAAATACTCGTGAAGTCACCACTCGGCTTGAAGACCTGCCGTTCGCAACTACGTTGTCGGATTTTGACCGCGAATCCGCCGAATCCGCTGGCTTTGGCGGATTGCTGGAGATCGACGGGGACTACGACCGGGTGCGGTTCGACGGGGTCGCGTTCGCGGCGCCGGACGCGAGCGGCGCGCGGTTCATCGAGTCGGCCTTTGTCGGCGGGTCCTTCGACGAGGGGCGACTGCGGAAGGCGAAGTTCACCGATGTCTGGTTCGAGCAGACCCGGCTGGTGGCGGTTGACGTGGCCGGGGCGTCGCTGACCGATGTGTGGTTCAACGGGTGCGTGTTCGCCGGGGTGCCGGCGTTTACCTGCGGCCTGCGGCGGGTGGTCTTCCGTGGGTGCAAGCTCGACTCGGTGAACTTCCGCGACGCCGCGCTGACCGACGTGACGTTCGACGACTGCGTGCTGCGCGACGTCGACTTCGGCGGGGCGAGCTGCAGCGGGCCGGTTCCCCAGGTGCACGCTGAGCGGGCTTGACTTCACCCGCGCGACCTGCAAGGACGTCGATCTGCGGGGGGCGCGACTGGGCGAGCGGGATGCCGACGGCGGTTCTCGGCGCCGGTATCAAGTCCGGCTTTGACTCGCTGAGCGGCGTCCGCATCGACACCGTCCAGTTGATGACGCTGCCCCGCTGCTGGCCCACCACCTGGGCATCACCGTCTCGACGGGTAGCCACGGCCAGTATCCGGCCGATGGGCAGTTCCCTTGCACGAAACTCTGTTGGCCTACAACTGACAGCGCCCAACGGCACTCGCGGTGCTGGCGGGCCGCAGCCTCGGCAGGCGCGCATGGTGGCGGCGAACTGGTCGCCCGGTCCCGGTAGTCGCGGAAGTGGCCGAAGCTGGGGGCGGCCGGGGAGAGCAGCACGACCCCGTCGGGGCGGGCCCACTCGAAGCCCGCGGCGACGGCCGCGTCAAGGTCAGGGCAGTCCGTCACGCCCGCGAACCCGTGGTTTCCGGCGGTGCCCGCCGCGGCGAAGGCGGTGCTGATCCGGGGGCCGCTGTCGGGGAGGGTCAGGACGAGGGTCGGGTCTCCCCTCCGCGCACCCCTTCCGCCAGCGGGGCGTAGTCGATGCCGCGGTCCTGGCCGCCGACGATCAGCGCGACGCGGCGGCCGGGGAAGGCGTCGAGGGCGGCGAGGGTCGGCAGCACGTTGGTGGACAGGGAGTCGTCGACGAACGCGACCCCGTCGACCGTGCCGAGGTGGTGAGGCGGGAGGGCAGCGGGGTGAAGCCGTCGGCCGCGCGCCGCAACAACGCGTCGTCGGCCGCGCGCTCGGCTAGGTCGCGGTCAGCGGCGGCGTTCCCGAGGCCGGCCAGCACGCGCCGGGCGATCAGCGCGTTGCGGCGGTTGTGCTGACCCGGCAGTCCGAGCGGGTCCATCCAGGTCGCGCCGGGTTCGCCGGCCTCCGACACCCACTCGATCTTCGGGCCGAGCAGGCGGGCGCGCTCGCGCAGCAGGCTGCTGTCGCCGTTGGCCACGGTCAGCTCCGCCCCCGGCTGCGCGCAGGCGGAGAGCTTGTCCCGGTAGTACCGCTCGACGCCGCCGTGCCAGGGCAGGTGGTCGGGGTGGAGCGACGTCACGGCGGTGACCGGCGGGGTGCTGGCCAGATCGGTGGCCGTGTAACTGGAGACTTCGATCACCCAGTAGTCGTACTCCCCCGCCTGGAGCGGGTCGTAGGGGGCGGCGCCGAAGTTCCCGCCGACCATGGCCTTGTACCCGAGGCCGGTCAGCAGGTGGCCGACGATCGACGAGGTCGTGGACTTGCCCTTGGTGCCGGTGACGCAGACGACCCGGTTCCGGTCGGCCTCCTGCAGCCAGAGCCCGAGCCCGCCGACGAGGATGACGCCCGCGCCCCTGAGGTGGTCCGCCTCCGGACTGTAGCGGCTGATCCCGGGGGTCTTGATGACGATCTCGCAGGCCGTCAGGGCGTCGAGGCCGCCGTCGGCGGTGGTGAGAATGCCCGGCTCATCGCCGGGCTTGGGCGCGTCGTCGACCAGGACGGGCTCGACGCCGAGCGCGCGCAGCTTGCGCAGGGACGCGCCGCCCTCGCGGCCGAGCCCCCAGACGCCGACCCGCGCGCCGGATAGGTCCGACCAGCCGAGCGTCGGCCGCTCGCCGCTCATGCTCAGGACCACTCGGCGGCCAGGGCGGCCGGCCGAAGGTCGCCCCGACCGGCCGCCGCATGGCCTCGATCTCGGCCTTGGTGGGCGCGTCGGGACGCCCGTTTATCTCGGCCGCGAGCTCGGCTAGGAGCGCGTTGCCTGCCCGATCCGGCCGCCGGGCGGCGAGCACGACCGCGGCCCGGCACTCGTTGACCTCGCCGACGCACTCGAACGGCTTGGCGCCAGACCCGAGCAGCGCGCGGAACTTCGGCCCGAGTTCGGGATTCTCGAGCGGCTCGCCGCCCCCGCCGTCGGCCGCGAACACGGCGCGGAGCTGTCTCGGCCGACATGAACGGGGCGAGGATCAAGTCGATGAAGCAGCACTTGTCGCAGACGCCGCACCAATGGTCGAGCCGTCGCTCCGGGTCGATGATGAAGGCCTTATTGCAGCTGCGGAACGTCGCGTGGTACTCGGTCAGGGCGGCGAACTTCTCGCCCACCCAGAGCTCGGTCCGGTCACGGAGCGCGGAGAAGTAGCGGGGCAGCCCGGCCGGATCGGCCGCGAGCGCGTCACGGAAGGCCGCCTCGAACGCGGCGCTCTTGGAGTACTGGTGGTTGACCGGCTCGCCCCGGTACTCAAGCGTCGGCACCGACGCGGACCACTCGTTGGACATCACCACCACGTCCCGGCCGTCGAGCACGGCCGCGAGGACCGCGATCGCCGAGATGATCCCGGTCACCGGCACGTGCCCGTTGCGGAAGCCGAGCTCGGCCGACCGCAGCAGCTGCGGGTCGATCGCGCGCCCGGCCCGGATGACCGGAAGCCCGCTGGCCGCGGCCGGCCCCTCGATCGCGCGGAACCGGTCGCCCGGCAGGCTCACCACGAACAGCGCCACGTCCGCCGCGACCTTGCGCACGCCCTCGACGGTCACGATCGAGTCGATCCCGCCCCCGAACGGAACCAGGGCCCGCGCCACGGTGTCATCTACGCCAGCGACACCAATGGAGCCTGTCGATGGCGTAGCCGACAGGTCAGGGGACTGTGTGCGGGCGGGTGGCAGGGGTGGGCGAGTGGCGGGTGGACGGTGGCAGGCGGGCGGGGTGGCAGGGGCGGGCGAGGTGGCGGGGCGGGCGAGGTGGCAGGGGTGGGCGGGTGGCAGGGGTGGGCGAGGTGGCAGGGGCCGGTGCGGCCTGGATGTCGAGGTCGGAGAGGTCGAGCGCGTTCTTGTAGGCGTACTCGCCTAGGCCCTGGAGGTAGAAGTCGCGGAGGAACGCGCGCTCGGCGTCGGTGAGCGGCGTGGTCCCCAGGTCGATGACGGGCGGGGCGGCGGTCTTGTAATAGGAGACGCCGGCCAGCAGGAAGATCAGCCGCGCGGCAGCCTGAGCGGCGGGCGTGTTCCAGCGCGGCCCCGGCTCCAGCGTGATCCGCTCTGTGAACTCTCGCCCGTCCAGGGAGTACCGGCAGGTCAGTAGCCCCTGCACCGCGTCTGAAACGAATCCCTCGTACCGAAACACTCGGCCACGCGCTGGCGTGACCCCGTCGACAACCCCTGGCGCACTCATCACCAGCGAGTTTACCGACGCCCGGGCGCGGCTCACCGTGCTTGCCGCCATGCTCGCGATCACGAGCCGACTCCGACCGCGCCACGCACGTCTTAGGGCCCTAGTTGCACGGGCGAAAGGCGGGCAAATCGGTCATTTAGTTCGCTGGAGCGTGCAACTAAGGCCCCAAGACGAATGCGCGGGGTGGGCAGATAGTGGTGCGGGCGCGGGGGGGCACGGATCAGGCGGAGATGGGAGAGGTGGAAGTGTGGCAGGAGAGGATGAGAGGGGAGGGGTGGTGACGCGGGGAGGGTGGCCGCGGGGGGCGGGGTTTAGGAGCGGGTGACGGGGGTGGCGGGGGTGGTGAGGGTGGCGGAGCGGAGGGCGCGGAGGGTGTTGGCGCCGGCCAGGGCCTGGAGGTCCGGCTCGGACCAGCGGCGGTGCTGGAGTTCGGCGAACAGGGCGGGGTAGCGGGAGACGTCGTCGAGGCCGGCCGGGGTGACCGGGGTGCCGTCGAAGTCGCCGCCGATGCCCGACGTGGTCGAGGCCGGCCACCTCGCGGATGTGGTCGATGTGGTCGGCGACCTGGGCGATGGTGGCGGTGGGGATCGGGTGACCGGTCTCCCACGACGGGAGCAGGCCGAAGACGGCGGACAGGCTAGCCGGGTCGCCGCCGCGCGCGGCCACCTCGGCCCGCAGGCCGTTGAACCAGTTCGTGCACGACTGCGAGACGAAGAACGGCACGAAGGTGACCATGCACACCCCGCCGTTGACCGCCAGCCTGGCCAGCACGTCGTCGGGGACGTTGCGGGGGTTGTCGCAGACGGCGCGGGCGCTCGAGTGGGAGAAAATCACCGGGGCGGTGGACACGTCCAGGGCGGCATGCATGGTGGCCGGCGAGACGTGGGACAGGTCGACGAGCATCCCCAGCCGGTTCATCTCCGCCACCACCGACCGGCCGAAGTCCGACAGGCCGCCGGTATCGACCACGTCGGTGGCCGAATCAGCCCAGCCGACGTTGGCGTTGTGGGTGAGCGTCAGGTAACGCACGCCCAGCGCGAACAGCATGCGGAGCACCCCCAGTGACCCGGCGATGCAGTGGCCGCCCTCCGCGCCGAGGAGCGAGGCGATCCGGCCGGCCTGGAACGCCTCGTCAACGTCGTCGGCGGTCAGCGCGAGCTGGAACCTGGCCGGGTAGCGGGCGATCATCCGGTGCACGAGGTCGATCTGCTCGAGTACGGCCGTCACCGCGCTGTCGCCCGCCAGCGCGGCCGGGACGTAGACCGACCAGAACTGTCCGCCGACGCCGCCCTCGACCAGGCGCGGGATGTCGGTGTGGGTGTTCGGCAGCCGCCCGAGCAGGTCCGCCGCGGACAGGTCGGAGCCGTACAGCTCGCGGATCTCCCACGGCAGGTCGTTATGCCCGTCGATCAGCGGGAACCGGCTGAGCATCGCGCGGGTCAGCGAAAAGGAGAGGGCATAAAAAGCCGCCTACGTGCGCTTTACGCCCAGTGATTCCGAGCAACGCTAGCCCCCTTCGTATTACCGCGGCTGCTGGCACGAAGTTAGCCGGGGCTTCTTATGGGTACCGTCATTATCTTCCCCGTCGAAAGGACTTTACAACCCTAAGGCCTTCATCATCCACGCGGCATGGCTGGATCAGGCTTGCGCCCATTGTCCAATATTCCCCACTGCTGCCTCCCGTAGGAGTTTGGGCCGTGTCTCAGTCCCAGTGAGGCTGATCATCCTCTCAGACCAGCTACTGATCGTAGCCTTGGTGAGCCGTTACCTCACCAACAAGCTAATCAGACGCGGGCCAATCTTTCAGCGATAAATCTTTCTCCTTACGGACGTATTCGGTATTAGCCCAAGTTTCCCTGAGTTGTTCCGAACTGAAAGGTATGTTCCCACGTGTTACTCTCCCGTCTGCCGCTCCCCTTGCGGGGCGCTCGACTTGCATGTGTTAGGCCTGCCGCCAGCGTTCGCTCTGAGCCAGGATCAAACTCTCAAGTTGGATGAGATTGATCTTGGCAAATCACACGTTTGACGAGGTCCCACTCTTGTCTTCCACGAAGCTTGCGCCCCGTGGACTCCAACAGTGTTACCTTGAAACGTAGACCGCCAAAGTCTCTTCCAATGGCCGCGCTCTTACAGATGAAGCCCAATCTCCTAAGAGATCAAAGTCTCAACTGTTCGAGGATGCGGCCCGCAAGGACTCCGCCGTCCACGTTTCTCTTTCTTCTGATTTACTTGTCAAACAGCCCGGACCCGGACGGATCCGTCGAAAATCCTTGAACCCCGCAAGAACCAGTAGCCCCAGCAAGAACCGGAGCCGCCGACGCCCGCACATCCGACATGGCCATGGGTCATGGCCGGATGATTTACCGCGTAAACAGTGAGGGTCTTCGCGGACGCGCCATCGCGCCAGGGCGGCGGTACGTCCAAGAGCGCCTATATAGTCTTCAGCCCGGAGGACTGTCAACCTTTTTAGCCGCTTAAAATCGCGACCACCGAAACCGGTGTGGAAGGAGCGCGAAAGGCACCGAAATCCGGCGTTTTGCCGGCACCGCGCTTCGCGCATGCAACATATAGGTATCGGAGTTGGGCTTCGCCAGAGCTCCCACCCCGGCTGGCCCCACTAGAGCCACATTCCTTCGCCGTTCTTTACCTTATAGTCGGGATGTCGCCAAAGTCGCCAAGGCAGGGGAAGGGGGGAAGCGACGTCATTATCTTGAGTTTTCAATCGTCTTCCACCCGGTCGCGTTGACGCTCGCCAAACGGCGGGGCATCGTGTCCGGCACCGTTTCGGCCCACCGGCTTGGTTGCTTCTGCAAGGTGGACGGATGCGGCGGATGACGCGGATTTTGCGCTGAGCGTGTCGACTGGGGTGGGACGGTTCGGCCGCGAGTTTCGGATTTGCGCTATCCCGCGTGAGGCTCACGGGGCCCAAGGGCCCCTATGGGACACGCGAGCGGTCAGGGCTCGTGACCTGGTCAGGGGACGTGGTCTTTGGACCAAGCTAGGCTGCGTAGCGCGAGGGATTTGATCATCGGCGCTCGACGCCGACGTCATCGATCTCGGCAATGAGCCGCCGCTTTCGGTCGACGGCGGCGCCGGCGGTCTCGTCGATCGGCGCCGGCTCTCGGTACAATGGTTCACCGGAACGATCCTGACCGGTCTGTGCGGCGCGGCTCTCATGGGCGGCGCCGTTTTTGCGTCGCTTGACGGCGAGACCAATTTCGCCTCGGCCCCCGAGCAGGTCGAGACCGCGCTGCGCGGCGCGATCTCCGCGCATCGGCGATCACTGAACGCCTTTCGCAAGACCGACCGGCTCCCCGCGATCAGCGAACCGAGCGTGGCGCGGCAGGTCTTGCGCGTTCCGACCTCGACGCCATGTCCGCGATCGCGAAATGGTGCGCATGCGGCCCTATGTGCGCGTCACCGGCAATCTGTCGCTGACCATCACCGACCTGTCCGCCAAAATCCCGCCCTATAATCCGCAAAAGCTCCTCACCGACTGCGTCGGCGGCGACGACCAGACGCCGCCCGCGGCCGAGCCCGACGCCGAAGTGAGCTTCGTCGACTGCGATCTCGTCGCCGCCGATCAGCCAAGAACAAAGTCGCGACGCCCGGCGGTCTGCGATCTCAATTCGCTGTTGCCCAAGGTGAAGGCCGTCGACGCTATTGCCGCTCGACGATGTGCTGGCGCGCGTGCGCGACGTCGCCGCCAACGCCATCCGGCACGACGACGAGCCTGCTGGTCAATGCCGACGGCACGCCGAACCTGAAAATGAGCTACGCGCCGGAGGCCGATCCCGACACTTATTTCGGTTTCGTGCCGCGCGTCGTGCCGGAGAACGTCACGCTGTTGCCCAAGACCACGAGCATCGTCAACGGCGGCGGCGACTGGAGCGAGCGGCAGATCATCGTCAAGAAGGGCGAGACGGTCGGCTCCATCCTGCGCGAACTCGGCGCCGCGCCCGACGAGATCAAGGCGATCATCGCCGTGATCGGCCCGGCGGCGCTCGACGGCGGGCTCAAGGACGGCCAGAAGCTGCGCGTGCTGATGACGCCGGCGGGGCTCGGCCACATGCAGCCGCTGCGCGTCATTATCGCCGGCGACTGTGGCATCACGGCCGCCGTGGCGCTGTCCGATCTCGGCCAATATGTGCCGGTCGACATCCGCAATATCGACACCGGTGTCGCCGACAGCGACGACGAGGAAGCAACGACCGATGACGATGCCAGCGGCGTGCAGCTCTATCAAAGCCTCTACGAGACCGCGCTGCGCAACAATGTGCCGAACGCCGGTGATCGAGGATCTGGTCCGCATCTATTCCTACGACGTCGATTTCGAGCGCAAAGTGCAGCCCGGCGACAGTTTCGACGTGCTCTATTCCGACGACGAAAGCGGCGAAGGCCGCCACGAAGTGCGCTATGCTGCGCTCACTGTCGGCGGCGAGACCAAGAAATACTATCGCTTCCAGACCGCCGACGACAGCGTCTTCGACTATTACGACGAGACCGGCAAAAGCGCGAAAAAGTTCCTGGTGCGCAAGCCCGTCGCCATCGGCATGATGACCTCGCCGTTCGGCTGGCGCACCCATCCGCTGCTGCACGTCAGCGAATTGCATTCCGGCGTCGATTGGGGCGCGCCCTATCGGCACGCCGATCTTCGCCGCCGGCAACGGCGAGATCGAGGAGGCCGGGCTGAAGGGCGGCTACGGCAAATATGTGCGCATCAAGCACGCCAACGGCTACGAGACCGCCTACGGCCACATGACCGCCTTCGCCGAGGGCTCGATGTCGGCACCAAAGTGCGCCAGGGCCAGGTCATCGGCTTCGTCGGCTCGTCCGGCATGTCGACCGGCTCGCACGTGCATTTCGAGATCATCGTCAACGACCGCTTCGTCGATCCGATGCGCATCAAGCTGCCGCGCGGCCGCGTGCTCGACGGCGGCACGCTTGCGGGCTTCGAGAAGGACCGCGACCAGCTCGACGCCGTGCTGTCGCACGCGCCGCCGCGCATGTCGCGCAGGCGCGACTAGAGTCCGACGCGACCGCCGAAGCGATCCTCGAAGGCGCCGCGCTCGGCCGCGATCCTGAAGCTCGTCGCGCAAGGATGACGGACTTAAGATCGGCCAGTACCGCCGACCGCATCGAAGTGCGTTCGAGCCGGCTCTGGGCGATGTTTCACTTCAATCTCACGCGCTTCTTGTTTCCGGCCCGCATGATCGCCGACCGTGTCGGCATCTCGACCAATATCGTCGGCTTCTGGCTGACGCCGTGGAAGCGCACCGACGAGCATCTGCCGCTGTCGCATATCGCCGAAGTCGCCCATACGCGCGGCTTCTTCTGGGACGCGATCAGCGTCGAGAGCTCGGGCGGGCCAATCCGCTGCGGGTCTCCGGCGTGCCGAAATCGGCGGCGCGCTATTTCGTCGAGCACGTGCGCGAGCGGATCAACGACGGCACCAGTCGCGGTACGCGAGGGCAAGCGCGCGACCGGCGTCCCCGTTTCACGGGGACGACGTGACTTCACGCCGCCGCCGCCACCTCCGCGCCGTTGAACACCAGCCCGTCGCTGGCCGGCCGAGATCGCGACCTTCTCGCCGTCCTTGATGCTGCCGGAGAGAATGAGCTCGGCGAGCGGATCCTGCACCGACTTCTGGATCACGCGCTTGAGCGGCCGCGCGCCGTAGGCCGGATCGTAGCCCTTGTCGGCGAGCCACTCGCGCGCCTTGGCGTCGAGCGTGATCGCGATCTTGCGATCCTCCAGCAGCTTCTGCAGATGCGTCGATCTGGATATCGACGATGCGGCCCATCTGCTCGCGCTTGAGCCGATGGAACAGGATGATCTCGTCGACGCGGTTGAGGAATTCCGGCCGGAAATGCGCCCGCACCTCCGCCATCACCAGGTCGCGCACCTTTCGGTGTCCTCGCCGTCGGCCTGCGCCACCAGATATTCGGCGCCGAGATTCGACGTCATCACGATCAAGGTATTGCGGAAATCGACGGTGCGGCCCTGGCCGTCGGTCAGCCGGCCGTCGTCGAGCACCTGCAGCAGCACGTTGAAGACGTCCGGATGCGCCTTCTCGATCTCGTCGAACAGCACGACCTGATAGGGCCGCCGCCGCACCGCTTCGGTGAGCGCGCCGCCTTCCTCATAGCCGACATAGCCGGGCGGCGCGCCGATCAGGCGCGCCACCGAATGCTTCTCCATGTATTCCGACATGTCGATGCGGACGAGCGCATGCTCGTCGTCGAACAGGAATTGCGCCAGCGCCTTGGTCAGCTCGGTCTTGCCGACGCCGGTCGGCCCGAGGAACATGAACGAACCGATCGGCCGGTTCGGATCCTGCAGGCCGGCGCGCGCGCGGCGCACCGCGGTCGACACCGCCTTCACGGCTTCGGCCTGGCCGACCACGCGCTTGCCGATCGCGTCCTCCATCTTGAGAAGCTTTTCGCGCTCGCCTTCGAGCATGCGGTCGACCGGAATGCCGGTCCAGCGCGACACCACCTGCGCGATATGATCGGCGGTCACCGCTTCCTCGGCGACGCATCGACGCCCGGCGCTCGCTGCGGCTTCGGTCTCCTTGAGCTTGCCCTCGAGCTGCGGAATGATCGCTGTACTGCAATTCGCCGGCGCGCTGATAATCGCCGCGGCGGATGGCGTCGGCCAGATCGTTCTTCGCCTTGTCGAGCTGCTTCTGCAATTCGGCGGCCGACGACAGCTTGTCCTTCTCGGACTTCCATTTCGCCGTGAGCGCGTCGGCCTTTTCCTGCAGGCCGGCGAGATCCTTCTCCAGCCGCTTCAGGCGGTCCTTGGAGGCCGCATCGCGTCTCCTTCTTCAGCGCCTCCTGCTCGATCTTCAGCCGCACGATTTCGCGGTCGAGATTGTCGAGCTCTTCCGGCTTGGAATTGATCTGCATGCGCAAGCCGCGCCGCCGCCTCGTCGACGAGATCGATCGCCTTGTCGGGCAGGAAGCGGTCGGTGATGTAGCGGTGCGACAAGGTCGCCGCCGCCACCAGCGCCGCCGTCGGTGATCCGCACCTTGTGGTGCGCCTCGTATTTTTCCTTCAAGCCGCGCAGGATCGAGATCGTGTCCTCGACGCTCGGCTCGTCGACATAGACCGGCTGGAAGCGCCGCGCCAAGAGCGGCGTCCTTCTCGACGTGCTTCTTGTATTCGTCGAGCGTGGTGGCGCCGATGCAATGCAATTCGCCGCGCGCCAGCGCCGGCTTGAGCAGGTTCGACGCATCCATCGCGCCGTCGGCTTTGCCGGCGCCGATGATGGTGTGCATCTCGTCGATGAAGAGGACGTAGGCGCCGGCCGAGCCGGTCACCTCCTGCAGCACCGCCTTGAGCCGCTCCTCGAACTCGCCGCGATATTTGGCGCCGGCGATCAGCGCGCCCATGTCGAGCGCGAGCAGCTTCTTGTCCTGCAGGCTCTCCGGCACGTCGCCGTTGACGATGCGCAGCGCCAGGCCCTCGACGATCGCGGTCTTGCCGACGCCCGGCTCGCCGATCAGCACCGGATTGTTCTTGGTCCGCCGCGACAGCACTTGAATGGTGCGGCGGATTTCCTCGTCGCGGCCGATGACGGGATCGAGCTTGCCGTCACGCGCGGCCTGCGTCAGGTCGCGGGCATATTTCTTCAGCGCGTCATAGGCGTTCTCGGCCGACGCCGAAGTCCGCGGTGCGGCCCTTGCGCAAAGCCTCGATCGCGGCATTGAGCGTTTGCGGCGTGACGCCGGCATTGGCTGAGAATCTTTCCGGCGTCGCTGTTCTTCTCGAGCGCGAGCGCGAGCAACAGCCGCTCGACCGTGACAAAGCTGTCGCCGGCCTTCTCGCCGGCCTTCTCGGCGGTGTCGAACACCCGCGCCAAACGCCGGATCGAGATAGACCTGCCCGGCGCCGCCGCCCGACACTTTCGGCCGCTTGGCGAGCGCCGCTTCGACCGCGGCCAACGCCGCGCGCGAATTGCCGCCGGCGCGATCGATCAGCCCGGCGGCGAGCCCTTCCGGGTCGTCGAGCAGCACTTTGAAGCAGATGTTCGGGCGCGAATTGCTGGTGTCCCTCGCGCTGCGCGAGCGACTGGGCAGACTGGACGAAACCGCGGCTGCGGTCGGTATATTTTTCGAAATCCATGATGCTTCCCTCGGCCTGTATCCAGCGCCCCGAAGGCGTGGCCGGACCATCGTCATTGGGTGATAGTTTAGAGGATTTGCCGGGTTAAACCGTGATGAAGATCAAGGTTCCGCCCGGACGATTTGGGTATGTTTATGGACCCCCCGAGAGGCGATCCGACATGCAGAAATATGGGGGCGGAAAGTTCCGGGAAAAGAGGGCGTTCGACCAAGATTTTCGGCCGCTTCCCCCTCCTGCGGCGCGTCAGGGCCGGGACTCGTCGCGGCAATCCACGACTTTAGACTTGTTGGCGCATCCACGTCTTTGGCCGTCACCACCGCAAGACGTGGATGCCCGGCACAAGGCCGGGCATGCCGGTGTTAATATCCTGGAAGCCAGCGCCAACCAGGAGACCGGCCATGAAGCATGCCCTCTTCGCGCTAACGCTTCGCCGCCGCTTCAGCGGCGATCAGCACCACCGCCAAGGCCCAAGACTATCCATGGTGCGCCAACTACACCAAAGGCTCCACGAGCTGCAGCTTCGTCACCTACGAGCAATGCATGACCGACGTCAGCGGCATCGGCGGCTTCTGCGAGCGCAACACGTCGTACCACCCCGCCGCCGCGCCGGCGCGGCAAAAGCCGCGTGGATTATCCAAGTCGAATTGAGGCTGCCTGGTCCTCTCCCAGCCGTCATGGCCCGGGCTTGTCCCGACCATCACGGCCCACCACTTTATTGCTCGGCTTCGGACGTGGAATCCACGGGGAGAACGGGCACCTCACAGGAGCTATCGCGCCGCTTATTCGTCCTCGGAGAAAAAATCCTCGTCAATTCCCTTGAATTCTAGAGCTCGACTAACCCTTACACCAACGCTGTGTTCTATGATCAGCTCCGCCAATCGCTCGCCATCAATTAAGATTACTCGCTGACTTAAATGTCTGGCAAACTCACTCGCTTGCTACTGAATACTGTAGCTCGTAACAAACACGGCCTTTTTCGCACCTAGTCCGACAAGACTCCCGACAAACGCTTGAACTTCTGGGCGGCCGACCGAGGTTTCCTTAAATCGCTTGGCTTGCACGTACACACGATCAAGGCCGAAGCGATCTTCATTAATGACGCCATCAACATCGCCGTCTCCACCCGCGACCCATCTCCTCGCGCGATCGCCCTCTTCTGTTGACCCCCCGTATCCCGATGGCAGCTCAGCTAGCTCGACTTTCAAGTGCTCGAAATCAGCCAGGACTGTTTTGCAAAATCCGCTGCAAGATGATCGGCTCGGAACGCTCAATGCACCGCGATACGAGCAGCCTCGATCGTGCCCTTCCGGCGTCGTCGCGGCAGCGAGCGCAGGCGCTGATGCTTTTGATTGCGCAGCTGACGATCCGTCAGGAGGCTCTCATTCGCTCCTTCATAGAAATTACGGAAACTCGGGTACTGGAGAAGAAGCTGATTATCTATCCGAGCAGGGCTTTCGTAATGAGTTCGGCGGGGTAGGCGACTTCATGAGGACGAGTTATGCCAGTTCCTGATTACCAAACTCTGATGCTGCCAGTCCTGAAGCGGGCTGCAAAACAAGACATTCGTGTTCCGGAGATCGAGGATAAGATTGCTCAGGAATTTGGACTAACGCAACAAGAACGCGACGAGCTTTTGCCCAGTGGACGACAGAAGGTTTTGCACAACAGGCTGCATTGGGCGAAGTTTTATCTTAGCAAAGCTGGGTTGGTTTCTTCTGTTCCGAAGAATTCGCTTCATTGCTAGCGATCTCGGCCGCGAGCTACTCGCGCACCCTCGACGTGCGTCCGGGGCTTTTGCTGCTCCCGTTAAACGCGTAGTCGGCCTTAGCTTAACCTTCGAGGCGAAACTCGCAATCACGGATTTGTCACTCATCTAGAGACAATATTCTTGACATTTGTCACCATTTCTGTTACATCACCCCCATATCTCGCTCACGTGAAGGACCTGCCCCGGAGGCATAGCCGGGGCATGGGAGCGAGGGCGGTGCCTGCGGGCGGACTTGCAAACCGCTCCCGGGCAGCTTCGGGCATCAGCCTCCCAGCACTACGGACTGGGCCGCGAGGTGCTCGCTGGACTAGGGACAGGTTCGGGCGGGTAACTCCCGCAAAAACTGCGTCGGATCTTCCCCCGGAATGGGGATCAAACGGGATCGGCGCTCTGCCACGTCCCAGGAAGCATGGCCTGGAGCTGGGCCTTTGGGATGACGCAGTCCCTTGGGTCAGAACCGCGGTGGAACGCCGATAGATGTGCGCATCCCGCTGGAGTGCGCGGCCGTGCCAGCAGCACGGCAGATTGGACATGCGTCTGTCGGCGTTCCGCTTCCTTTATTTCGTAGCCCGGATGGAGCGCAGCGTAATCCGGGAACAGCGTGCAAGCTTCTCGATCGTCCCCGGATTGCGTGAAGCCTGTCATCGGGCCGGCCACTTCGGGCCGGACCCGTTGGCTCCCTCCGGGCTACAGTGAAGTGGGCTTAGGCGGACAGCGAAAAGGCAGGCACCACCCCTTCTTTTCCCGTCCGCTACTCTCTTCGCACTTCAATCGTGGCGGCATTTGCAAAACTCGGGCGCGGATGCGTTGCGGGAACGCGCCGCCTTTCATCCACGCCCCGTTATCACGGGGGAGGATAAGTAGTGCTAGAACACCCGCCGCAAAACCGGAGTGCCGAGGGAGCATGGATGCCAAAGTGACAATTCCCGCGCTGCAGGCGATGAAGCGCGACGGCAAAAAGAGCATCGGTCTGGTCGCCTGGGACTATCAGATCGCGCGCCTCGCCGACCGCGCCGGCTTCGATTTCATCTCGGTCGGCGATTTCGTCGGCGTCAATCTGTGGGGCCGCGACGATGTGCTCGACGTCACGCTCGACGAGATCCTGATCTGCGCAAGGCGGTGCGGCGCGGCACGACGCGCGCGCTGGTCAGTTGCGACATGCCTTATGGCCCGGCGCAGCAAGGCGCCGACGCGGCGCTTGCCGCCGCGCATCGCCTCGTCAAAGACGGCGGCGCCGACATGATCAAGGTCGATGCTGCGGCGGAGTTTCCGCAAGTGGTGCGCGCGCTGGTGCGCGAAGGCATTCCGGTGTTCGCGCAATTCGGCCTCACTCCACAGACCGCCGGCAAATACGGCATTCCCTACAGCGCGCAGAATTCGCCGGAAGCGCAGGCGAGCGCGCAAGCGGCAGCAAAGCTCGTCGACGAAGCAAAGATGCTCGAGGATGCCGGCGCGAGCCTCCTCGATTTCACCAATTCCGGTCCGGTCGCGGGCGCTGCCGTGGTCGCGGCAGTGAAAATCCCGGTGATCGGCGGCTTCGGCGGCGGGCCCGTGGCTCGACGGCCGCGTGCGGCTCGTCCACACCGCGCTCGGCTACGGCGAGAAGTGGCTCGATTCAAAGACCGACACCTATACCAACACCGCCAAAGCCGCGCTCGGCGCCTTCACCGCGCTGATCGCGGATGCGCGCGCCGGCCGCCAGATCAAGGGTTGAAAATGCCAAGCGTCGACATCGACGGCATCGCGACGCGTTACGAGATCAAAGGCTCCGGGCCCGCCGATCCTGATGTATGCGCCGGGCGGCTTCAACGCGATCATCGAAGCCTGGTCGACGCTCGGCATCTACGCCAAGGTCAAGCTGCTCGATCATCTGCCGCAGAAATTCACCTGCATCCTGTTCGACCGCCGCGAATGCGGCCAATCCGGCGGCCGCGTCGAGCCGGTGACCTGGCTCGCATTTCGTCGCCCAGGGCAAAGGGCTGCTCGACCATCTGGGAATCGCGCGCGCGCATATCATGGGCGGCTGCATGGGCTGCGGGCCGGTCGCCGCCTTCGGCATCGCGCATCCGCACATGGTCGCGAGCATGATCCTGTATCTGGCCGGTCGGCGGCTACAAATATCGCGCCTCGAGCCACAAGCGCTTTGCCGAACATCTCGGCTTCGTGCGCGAGCAGGCGCAAGTGGCCTGCAGGCCGTCGTCGATCTGGTGCAGCGCGAGGGCAAGCCGTTCGGCGCCGACCCGCGCGGCGGGCCCTGGGCTTCCGTGATCAAGCGCGATGCCGCCTTCGCCAAGTCCTACGCCGCGCAAGATGCCGAAGGCGTATATTCGCATCTGCGAAAGCATGCGCGACGCGCTGTTCGACCGCGATACCGCGCCCGGCGCCGAGCCCCAAGACCTGGTCGATACCGAAATACCGGCGCTGGTCGTGCCCGGGCACGACGATTTGCATGCGACTTCGGCGGCGCGCTATCTGGACGAATGCCTGCCGCTTTCGGAATATTGGGATATGCCGGTGGAGCGGCAGACCGAGGACGCGACCAACGCGCGGGTTCTCGAATTTTTGGATAAGACTAAGGTGAGCGTTTAAAAGCCGGTAGAGCAGATGGTCGACTATTACTCGATCCTGTTGCGTGCGGTGACGGCGCCCGGCGCAGGCGATGCGCGCTGGCGGCGCGGCATCTACGATCGCTCGCGGCAGATGCTGGCGACGCGGATGCGCGGCTTGAGCCGCAGCCGCCGCTCGCCGAGATTGCCGCCGAGGAAGCCCGCCTCGAAGCCGCCATCGAGCGCCTCGAATCCGAACTGTCGTGGACGAAGTACGGAAAGGTCCCGAAGCAACCTTCGGCAACGCAGTCATCCGCACGGCCGGCGCCCGCAATACCGCCGTCAGCAAGACAGCCTGCAGCACGACAGCCTGCGGCAAGAGAATCGCCAGCAAGAGAATCGCCAGCAAGAGAATCGTCAGCAAGACAATCGTTGGAAAGCCAACTCTCAACACCACGGCCTGCAGTGCCGCCGCGCGTCAGCCGCGCAGCGCCGCCGCCGCCCGACGATCAGATCGACGACGCGGTCGAAGCGCCCTTCGACTCCGAAGACGAGCCGCCGCTGTCGTCCGGCTTCCTGGCGTCCGGAATGGGCCGGATGGCCTTGATCGCGGCCGTCGTCATCGCCGCGCTCGGCGCCGGCGGCTACATTTTCTTCTCCGGGCAAGGGACATAAATCCGCACCGGTCGCTGCCGCCGCGCAGGCGCCGAACGCAGCGCAACGCGGCGGCAGGCGCCACACCGGCTGCACCCGCGCCAAGACCGCGGCGAACGCGCCGAAGCTCGCCGCCGTCAACACTTCAAAGAACGGCGAGCTCGCGCCCGGCGTCGACGGCGGCGCGTCCGATCCCGATCATGCAATATGTGTTCCGCCGCCAGCCGACCTTCTATCGCACGCTGCAGCCGGTCGGCACCATCATCGTCGATAAGCTGCAGCACTTTCTCTATCTGATCCAGCCGAACAATGTGGCGCTGCGCTACGGCATCGCGGTCGGCGCGCAATGCGCCGATCTCGCCGGCATGCGGCACATCGCCAACATGTCGGAATGGCCGCCCTGGCAGCCGCCGCCGGAAATGCTCAATCGCAATCCCAATCCGATGCCGGGCGGTCCCGGCAATCCGCTCGGCGCGCGCGTGCTGCAGCTCGACGACGGCAATTCGCGCATCAACGGCACCAATGCGCCGAAGACCATCGGCAATGCCGTCAGCTTCGGCTGCATCCGGCTCAACAACGACGACATCACCGATCTGTACGGCCGCGTGAAGCTGTCGACGCCGGTGGTGGTGAACTGATGGTCGCCGACGGCCGGGATTGCGCCGCTGCCCAGCCTCTTGCTGATGCTCTACTGATGCCTCTACTACTGATGTCTTGGATCGCGATCGAGCAATTCGATCGACACGCCTTCCGGCGCCTTGATGAAGCAGATGCGCACGCCCGGCCGCACCGTCGTCGGCTCCTTGGTGAACTCGACGCCCTTGGATTTGAGGTCGGCGGCGATCTCGTCGATGCCGCTCACGGCAAGGCCGAAATGATCGAGGCCGCGATAGGGGATCGCCGGCGCGGCATTGACTTTTTCGTCCGGCGCCGACCGGCGCGATGAAAATATTGGCGCCGCCGAGCTTCAGATCGATGCGCTCCTTGCCCTGCTGCATGGACCGCTTGACCTCGGCGCCGAGCATTTTTTCGAACCACTGCGCCATGCCTTCGGGATTGGGCGTGCGCAGGTGAATGTGGTCCCAGTGATCTTGGCGTTCATGGCCATGACGTTCCTCCCTGTTGTCCGGCGGCACGTTAGGCATGCGCCCAAGGAATGACAACGGGGTTGGCTGTGGGGCCTAGTGGCGAACGGGCTTGCGGCGCAGTCCGGCCGGCTCGACCGGCGCGCGACCGCGCTGCGGCGCTGGCCGGCACCGCGATCCAGCCGGCCTTGGCGACGACGGCTGCGCAGCATCTGCCAGCATGCGCTGCATCTCGGCCCGCGTCAGCACGCCGGCCGCGCCCTCGCCGCTTTGGCCGCGCAGTTCGAATTTGAAGCCGCCTTTGCCATGCCGCGAAATCGTCAGCCGTTCGGCAAGCTCGGCGGCGCTGGCGCTCGATTTGAGGATTTCGGGCGGCGTCTTGGTCATCGCGCCGGCGGTCGAGGCCATGGCGGCCTCGCGCTCGAAGGCGGCGAACTCGCCGCGCATGTCGGCGGGCGCCTGCGCGGCCAGATCGGACGTGTTCGTCAGATAGCCCGAGGCGCGCTCGAGCAAAGCCAGCGCCAGCCGCCGCGTCAGCCAGCACGACCAGGCCTCGGGACGGCCGGCATTGATGGCCGCCGCGATCCGGTCCTCGCGCGGCTCATAGACGAAAGTAACCGTCGTCAGCACCCGCATCATGTCTTGTCACTCGCAATCAGGTTCCATCAGGCCAGCTCTGCATATCCGTATCAGATCAAGATCCGCCGCCACCGCTGAATTCTTTCAGACCGAGTGGCTTGCCGCCGTCTTTCCGCCAAGCGCGGCATCGCGAAAGCGGCCAAAGCCGGCGAAACGGGCCGCGCAATACCGCTTGGCCCGCGTAATAATGTCACAAAAATCATGCTACTGATGCGATGAAAATGAGGCAGCCGCCGGGGCGTAAAATGACCGATGTCTCAGATCAAAAAATGGCCGATCACACGGTGAAGGCCTTTGATGCCGATCTCGCCAAGATGACGCACATGATCGCCGCGATGGGCGATCTGACCGAGCAGGCAATTGAAAGACTGCCGTCGAGGCGCTGCTCAACCGCGATCTCGAACTGGCCAACAGCGTGATCGCGCTCGACGAAACCAACGAGTCATGCAGCGCGACATCGAGGCGCATGCGACGCTTCTCATCGCGCGCCGGCAGCCGGTCGCCTATGACCTTCGCCTCATTGTCGCGGTGTGGGAGACCGCGATCGAGCTTCGCCGCGTCGGCGCGCTCGCCAAGCAACATCGCCAAAAGCGTGGTCGCGCTCGGCGGCGATTACAACATGCCGCAGCCGGCGAACGCGCTCCGCCGCTTCGCCCGCGCGGCCTCGCAGCGGCTGCGCGACGTCGTGGAAAGCCTGATGCGCGGCGATGCCGCCAAGGCCCAGGGCCTGTGGCGCACCGACAACGAGATCGACGAAATGTATGCCGGCCTGTGCCGCGAATTGCTGACCTATATGATGGCGGAGCCGACGATGAGCCCGGCGGCGGTGCAGCTTCTGTTCTGCGCCAAGAATATCGAGCTGATCGGCGATCACGTCACCAACATTGCCGAAGCCGCGCATTATCTGGCGCAAGGCCAGCGCATTAGCCACGCGGCTTCGAAAGCCCGGTCCGCTGCCGGCTTAGAGCAGATAAGCATGCCCTTGACTGCCGAAGATGGACGGCGGAAAGTCTTTCAAGATGTGCTTCTGCCGCGCAAGCCGCAGCGGCGCGTCCGTGACCTCTTGCAGCTCATTGAGCGTCAGTCCCGGCACCATTTCGCGCACCGCAAAGCCGCCGTCGGTGACGTCGAGCACCGCGAGATTGGTATAGACGCGATTGACGGCGCCGATCGCGGTGAGCGGATAAGTGCAGCGGCGCACCAGCCGGCTGTCGCCGGATTTGGTCTGGTGCTCCATGACGACCCAGAGCTGCCGCGCGCCGGCGGCAAGGTCCATGGCGCCGCCGACCGCGGGCGCCGAATCGTTGTCCGACATCGACCAATTGGCGATGTCGCCGTTTTCGGCGACCTGAAAAGCGCCGAGCACGCAGAGATCGAGATGCCCGCCGCGAATGAGCGCGAAAGCTGTCGGCGTGATGCATATAGGAGCCGCCCGGACGCAGCGTGACATATTGCTTGCCGGCATTGATCAGCCAGCGGTCGATCTTGTCCGGCTCCGGCATCGGCCCCATGCCGAGAATGCCGTTCTCGGACTGGAAGATGACTTCGCGTTCCATCGGCACATAGTCGGCGACCTTCAGCGGCGCGCCGATGCCGAGATTGACGAACCAGCCCTCGGGAATGTCGCGCGCGAGACGTTCCGCCATTTCGTTGCGGCGTCAGCGGCTTGCAGGCTGCGAAAAAACTCATGTCTCTCTCCTCAAGGCACCATCGGATCGCCGTAGGGCACATGAACCACGCGATTGACATAGATGCCGGGCGTCATGACTTTTTCCGGATCGAGCGCGCCGAGCTCGACGACATGCTGCGTCTGCACGATGGTCAATTGCGCGGCCGCTCGCCATGATCGGATTGAAATTCTGCCCGGACGACCGATAGGTCAAATTGCCCCAGCGGTCCGCCTCCCAGGCCTCGACCAGCGCGACGTCGCCCGGCAAGGCTTCTTCGAAGCAGATATTTGCGGCCGTTGATCTCGCGCTCCTCCTTGCCGGCGGCGAGCTTGGTGCCGACGGCGGTCGCAGTAAAGAAGGCCGGAATGCCTGCGCCCGCAGCGCGGATGCGTTCCGCCATCGTGCCCTGCGGCACGATTTCGAGCTCGATCTTGCCGGCGCGATAAAGCTCCTCGAACACCACCGGATCGGCGGTGCGCGGATAGGAGCAGATGATCTTGCGCACGCGGCCGAGGTCGAGAAGCCGCGCCAGGCCGGCGCGGCCGACGCCGGCATTGTTGGAGACGACGGTGAGATCCTTGGCGCCCTGCTCGATCAGACCGTCGAGCAAAGCGTGCGGCTGGCCGATATTGCCGAAGCCGCCGAGCAGCACCACCGCGCCGTCGCGAATGCCGGCCATCGCGTCGGCCATGGATTGAACGATTTTGTTGATCATTTCCGAGGTGAGCCGTGCGCGAACGAGCGTTTATCCCACGACCTTCGCCTGCGGCTCCTTGGCGAAAGCCGGCATCACCTCGCGGGCGAAGCGCCGCAGGCTCTCTTCCGCCGGCCCGCCGCCGTTGAGCAGAATATAGCCGGCGCCGACCTCGCGCAGCTTTTCGAGCTTTTTGCGCGATCTCGTCGGGCGTGCCGTAGAGCGCGCTCTCCTCGCTCGCTTCGCGGGTGTCGGAGAACGCCATGATGCTCGATTTGTTCTTGCCGTCGGGCGAATTGGAAATCGCCGCGAGGCGCCGCTGCGCTTCGAGCCGGCGCTCGAGCGCGGCGTCCTTGTCGGCCTGATCCTTGGCGACGAAGAAAGCGCGCGCGACGCCGACATCCATCGGATCGAAAACGCGGCCCTGCGCTTCCACGGCTTCCTTGAAGATCGCGATGCGCTCGCCGACCGCTTCGATCGAGGCGAACTGATCGAGCAGAAGATTATAGCCGCGCGCCGCGACCTGGCGGATCGAATGCGGATTGCCGGCCGCCATCCACATCGGCGGATGCGGCTTCTGCGCCGTCGGCGGCTCGACGATGATGTCCTCGAAGCGCCAGAACTTGCCGTGATGCGAGAAGCGCTGCTTCGACGTCCAGGACTTCACGATCACGTCGAGCGATTCATTGAAGCGCGCGTCGGCTTCCTCGATCGGCAGGCAGAAGCCGGCGAATTCGTTGTGCCGATAGCCCTTGCCGACGCCGAAATCGAGCCGGCCGCCGGACAGCAGATCGATGGTCGCCGCCTGCTCGGCGATCAGAACCGGATTGTGCCAGGGCAGAACCAGAACCGCCGTGCCGAGCCGCAGCGTCTTGGTCTTCGCCGCCACCCAGGTGAGCAGCGTCAGGCTTGCCGAGACCTGGCCGAAGCCGGTGAAATGATGCTCGACCAGAAAGCTCGCGTGATAGCCGAGCGCCTCGGCCTCGATATTGTAGTCGACGAATTGCTTATAGCCCTGGCCGGAATCGACGTCCGGCCCACCGTGACGGGCGGTGGCGCTGCCGAAAAGACCGAACCGCATTCTGCCGGCTCCCTGGTCTTCTGTCCTTGGTTTTCTGTCTTGGTTTCTGCCTTGACTTCTGGTTGCGGCGGTAATGTAGCGCATGGCCCGCGCCGGGAGCTATAGTGGCGCGGGGAGGAAATCATAATGTTGCATCGTGCCATTTGGGCGGCCTTTTGGGCGAGCGCGCTCGCGGCCGTCGCTCGTTTATGCGACGCCACAGCCGGCGGCCGCGCAAGCCCAGATCCGGCCAAAGACTACCCCAACCGGCCGATCACCCTGATCGTGCCCTATCCCGCCGGCGGCGGCGTTGACGTGATGGGCCGCATGGTCGGCCAAAGGCTTTCGCAGGCGCTCGGCCAACAGGTCGTCATCGAAAACCGCGGCGGCGCCGGCGGCATGATCGGCACGCGCGATGCGGCGCGCTCGACGCCGGACGGCTATACGCTCGTGATGCTGCTCACCGGCATCAGCCTCGGCGCCAATACCGGCTACGACGTCAACAAGGATTTCGCGCCGATCGGGCTCGTCGCTTCGACGCCGATCATCGTCGTCACCCATCCGTCGCTGCCGGCGAAATCGCTGACCGACATCATCGCGCTGGCGAAAAAAGACCCCGGCAAATATTCGGCCGGCACGCCGCCGGCGCCGACCGTGAACTACTTCGCCGCCGAATTGTTCAACGTGATGGCCGGAACTGAAATCACCGTCGTCACTTATAAGGGCACGGGACCCCTCACCAACGATCTTCTCGGCAATCACGTCCAGATTGGCTTCAACACGATCCCGGCCTCCGTCAGCAATATCACGGCGGGTGCCTTGCGCGGCATCGCGGTTGCCGCCGCAACGCGTTCGGCGGCGCTGCCGAATGTGCCGACGGCCGCGGAATCCGGCCTGCCCGGCTTCGAGGCCGTGCAATATTATGGGCTTGCGGCTCCGGCCGGAACGCCGCGGCCGATCGTCGAGCGGCTCAACAAGGAATTGCGCGCCATTCTTGCAACCGCCGATATGAAGAAGCTTCTTGTCGACGCCGGCAGCGATCCGACCCCTTCCACACCGGAGGAATATGCCGCCAATATCCAGCACGAGGAAGGCAAGTGGGCGGACCTCGTCAAGAAGCTCGGGCTGAAACTCGAATAGGACGTACCGCCTTCCGAACTGCTTCGCCGTTTTGCAATGACCTGATGTTTGCCGAGAGAATAGGGTAACGCGTATGGAACTGGGACTGAAGGACAAGATCGCGCTGGTGACAGGATCAAGCCGCGGCATCGGCCGCGGCATCGCCGAAGCGCTCGCCGCCGAAGGCTGCGACGTGATGCTGACGGGCCGCGACGAAAAAGCGCTCGAAGAGACGGCGAGCGCGATCCGCGCCAAGGGCCGCCGCGCCGCGAGTCCGACGCTCGATCTGCGCGAGCAAGGCATGACGGAGAAACTGATCGACGAGGTGCGGCGCGAATTCGGCGGCCTCGACATTCTCGTCAACAATGCCGGCGCCACCAAGCGCGGCGATTTCCTCGAACTCACCGACGCCGACTGGCAGGACGGCTATGCGTTGAAATTCTTCGCCCATATGCGGCTCGCGCGCGCGGCTTGGCCGCTGCTCAAGGAGCGGCGCGGTTCCCTCGTTTCCATCGGCGGAACCGGCGGGCGCAAGCCGACGGCGCAATTCACCATCGGCAGTTCCGTCAATGCCGCGGTCGCCGCCTTCACCAAATGCCTGGCCGATCGCGGCAAGACGGACGGCGTCCAGGTGAATTGCATTCATCCGAGCGTGGTCGAGACCGATCGCACGCGGCGGCGGATCAAGGCCGAGATGGAACGCAGCGGACGGCCGGAAAAGGACATCCGCGCCGATATCAGGCGCGAGTTCAACGACATGATCCGCTTCGGCACCGTCGAGGACGTCGGCAATCTCGTCACCTTCATCGTCTCGTCACGCGCCACATGGCTGCATGGCGCGACGATCGATCTCGACGGCGGCGAAATTCCCGTCCTGTAGTGCGCCGGAGTTCCACGTCGCTTGCAGAATACAGGTTCCATTTGCATCGTGAGTCCATAATCTCGACACGAGTTGAATCTGAAAATAGTGCGGGGATCGATTGTGAAATGACGACGAGATGAACATCCTTCTGACGCCAGCGCGGATCGGTCCGGTCGAGATCAAGAACCGCATCGTCATGCCGCCGATGACGACGCGCACGGCGGACGACGAAGGTTTCGTGACCGATGACGCGATCGCTTATTACATGGCGCGCGTGCGCGGCGGCACCGGCCTGATCACCGTCGAAATGGCGTCGCCGGAACGAGCCGGACGCCATCGCCGCCGCGAGATCGGCATCTACGACGATCGCTTTGTCCCGGGCCTGACGCGACTGGTCAGCGAAATCCACCGCGGCGGCGCCAAGGCCTCGATCCAGCTCGGCCATGCCGGCGGCCACACCCGCGTCGACATTTGCGGCGAGACGCCGATCGCCCCGTCGGCCATTCCGCATCCGGTCTACGAAACGACATTCGAAACCATCGTTCCCGAAGAAATGACCAAGGCGCGCATCGCCACGACCATCGCGGCCTATGTGGCCGCCGCGCGGCGCGCGCAAAGAGCCGGCTTCGATTGCGTCGAAATCCACGCCGCGCACGGCTACCTGATTTCGCAATTCCACGCGCCGTTCGAAAACCACCGCACCGACGAATTCGGCGGCAGCCTCCTCAACCGCGCCCGCTTCGGCCTGTTCGTGCTGCGCGCGGTGAAGGACAAAGTGCCCGGCCTCACCGTCATCTACCGGCTGTCGGTCGAAGATTATTTCCCCGGCGGCATGCCGTTTCGCGAAGGCCGCCAGGTCGCGCTCTGGGCCGCGAAAGCCGGCGCCGACGCGCTGCACATCACCGCCGGGCATTACCGGTCGCTGCCGTCGGCGCAGATCGTGCTGCCGCCGATGAGTTTTCCCGACGCGACGTTTCTCGATTTCGTTTCCAAAGCGGCACATCTCAACCGGAAAGCGATCGCAAATTTCCTCTGCAAGTTCCCACTCCATGTCGTGGGGCATGCCAAACATCGTGCCGGTGGAAAGCCGCTTCTCGACGGCCTTCATCACCGCAGGATGGCAATGTCCGGCCATCAGCGCGCCGAAAGTCAGGTTGTGATCGATATATTCATTGCCATCGAGATCGCGAAATTTGCTGCCGCTGGCTTCTTTCACAAAGATCGGCCACGGGTCATAGGCGCGATAGTTGCTCGCTACGCCGAGAGGAATACGCTTGAGATTTTTCTTGTGGGCTTCGGCGGACTTGGGCGTTCGCCGCTCGAAAGTGGCGAGTTCTTTCTGCAGATCGGGGTACATCGAATTGCTCCGGGATGCTCAGGCCGGCTTTTCCGGGCGGGCCATTAGGTTGCCGGGCGGTTGGAGCCGCCCGGGATCGGTTCTTTACTACTTTACTCTGTTCTCTAGAAGTAGAACTTCAATGCAAACTGCACCAGACGGGGATCACGGGCCTGCTGAATCTGGCCAAACGTGGTGTCGCTGAAGTTACCGTCCGGGTTGACGAACTCGGTTTTGTTAAACAGGTTGAAGATGTCGGCGCGGAACTGGAAATACCTCGCCTCGTCGATTGCAATCTTTTTCGAGAGCGTGATGTCCCATTGGTTTTCGCCCGGTCCGCAGCAGATCGAGCGGGGCGTAGTGGCGAAAGTGCCGAGAGTCGGATCTGCGAACTGCGATGGATTCAAGTACAGTCCGCCATTCTTCTTCGGATTCAGAATCTGCAGCGGACCACTCAACTGCGGTGCTCCCGCTCCCAGAAAGAACAAGCTGCTGATCAGTTCGTAATCGTCTTGAGTCTGCAGGCGGATCGGGAAGCCGCTTTGGAATTGAATAATTCCCGACAGTTGCCAATCGTCCAGCGCCTTGCCAGCGAAACCGCTGTATTTGCGGACTGGGAGATCCCAAACATAGTTGATGACAAAGCGTTGCGCCGAATTGAACAGCGACAACGAACGGCTGGCCTTGTAGTCAAAAGGATTCACCGTCTCTTCGAAGCTCGATGCCCAGTCGAGTGATTTGCTGAACGTATACGCCGCCTGCAACTGGATGCCATGCGAAAAACGCTTCTCGAGGCTGGCCTGGAACGAGTTGTAAGCGGAAGCGGCGATCGTGTCTTCCGCGAAGATGTTCGTGAATACGGGAACGCCGTCGATCGGGCAACCGGTTCCAGCCGTAAACGCAGTCCCCGTCGGGTTGCAGTTTGGTGAAGAATACGGGCGCAGACCAACAAGATTCAAAGTCTGTCCAGCGGCTTGCACCGTGCTTCCGTTCGGCATGTGGAAGCCATTGGGGAGGAGTGATCCGTTGGACGCAGGAAGCGTTACGGAGTACTGGTTGTCTTCCGCAAAAGGACCGCAGGTCGCCCCCGGAACCCCATACGAACTGACACTCGCTGCGTTGGCATTTGCAAGCGCGATGATGTCGAGGCAACTCTGCGGATTCGCGGCATTGATGTCATGCGATGCCAGCAGGCGATGTCCCTGCGAGCCAACGTAACCAAGTTGCAGGACGATATCTCGCGCCAGTTCTCGTTGAATCGTCAAGTTGTATTGCGCCGTATATTGCGTGCGCATGTGGGGCTGGAAATCACCGTACAGCAGCATCGGCCGGAAGCTCGACCAATCCTGAGGAGTACCCCGGCCGGGACTCAAGATGCCGTTAAACGGGTTGGGACTGACCGTTCCGCTTTGCGAGATGAATGGAGTATTGAAGAAAGTTGCGGGGAGATATGTGCTGCCTCCGAAGGGCGGTTCAGCACCGAACTGCTCTAGCACCAACTGCTCCATCGGGTTATAGAACAGCCCCCATCCGGAGCGAATACTCGTCTTCCCGTTCGATCCGAAGATCTTTCCCAATGCGCCACTGGTGAAGTTGGGACTGTAGGCGATTCCGATTCTCGGGGCGATTGCTTTGTAATACGTTTGCGTCAGACCGTTCGGCACACCCGGATCACCGGGGACGACGAGTCCGGTCGGTTCCACTCCTGCATCCGCGCATGTGCTAACACCGAACGCAGTCTGCTCCGTCGCTGTCAACTGGCACGGATAGACAGTCGAATTCTGTCCGGGACGGAACGTCTGGACGTGATGCAAGACATCGGTAAGCGGCGTGTCCAATTCCCAGCGCAAACCATAGTTCAGGGTCAGAGATGGATTGATCTTCCAACTATCCTGCGCGAAGACATAAAAGCCTGTCGTACGTACATTCTCACGTTGTGCCGAACCTTGCGTGAAGCTGTCCGCTAGTCCGAGGAGATACCCCGGGTAATTGTTGCTCGAAAAAAGCGAGTTCTCCGTCGAACTGTTGAACGTGAAGTCGCCACTGACGTTGTAGTAAAGAGTCTGATCGAAGCGATCGCGGCGCACGTCCGCGCCGAATTTGAACTGGTGATTTCCTTTCACCCAAGTCAGATTATCCGCCCACATGAAGGAGTTCCCGACCTGCGGCAGTTCGCCTTCCCATCCGTTGCCAATGGCAAAACCGCCGCCGATATCGACGAATGGAACTCCGGTACGGTTTGTCGGAAGGCCGGTTGTAATTCCGTACTGCGCACTCGTTCCGAGTTGTCCGACGATGGAGTTCGCACCGGCACTGGAATCCGAAGTGCCATTGAAGCAGACGGCCTGGGCCGCAGCAGTGGAACAGGACGACTGAACTGCCCCGGTATTTTGCGGATGCTGGAAGGTCAATTGCCCTTCGCGCATGTAAGTAAACCGCGCTTCATTGACGACAGCATTAGTGATGGTCCAAGTGTGGCTCGGATTGTATTGCTGATACCGGGATCCGACTTTCGCGCCAAATCCCGGGATGTTCGCGCCCGAAGCCTGGAAGTCGTAAAAGGGCTGAAGCTGGTTGTCGTCGGTGTAGTAGTAGTAGAAGCTGAAGTTCTGATGATCGTTGATGTGATGATCAATTCGGAACGTGAATTGGTCTTGCCGTTCAGAACTCACCGGGACTGCTTGATAGGAGCCGTCCGAGCGATTCGCGTTCGGCACAAAACGAAGAAGGTCCGCAGCGACGGGATCCTGACAAGGCGTCGGTATTACGTTCGTAGGGAATACGCTACCCCAATCCACGTTCGCTGCCGGCGTGGTCCCGCCAAGCGCGGTAATCGCGGAGGTACACCCAGGCCTTCCATTCAACGCATCAGCGGCGAATTGATCCGTAATCGTCCCGCTAAAAGCTGTATCGGCAGAAAAGTCTCCCGTTCTTTCCGGGGTAGTCGGAACGAACACGGTTTGCCCAGAAACGCCCTGCCGCACGCGGCGTCCTTCGTACGATAAGAAGAAGAAGGTTCGATCCTTCTTCAGTGGGCCGCCGAAGGTTCCACCGAACTGGTTCTGGTTTTCCTGTGGCTTCACCGTATTGAAATACCCTTGCGCATTCAACACCGTATTCCGGAAATATTCGTAGACATCGCCGTGCCACTGATTGGTGCCGGACTTTGTTACGACGTTCACCACCGCTCCGGAGTTGCGTCCATATTCCGCATCGAACGTATTGCTGATGACGCGAAACTCTTCAATCGCATCAGGAGTCGGCTGGATAGTCGGGAGATTAACGAAAGCATCGTTGGCATCCCCACCGTTGACGCTGAAATTATTAGAGCGGCCTCGGCCGCCGTTCACCGAAACTGCTCCGGCGTCGCTGCTGCCGTAAAACGTTCCACCGCTCGATCCCAGCTGCGATTGCACGCCCGGCTGCAGCTGCAAGAATTGATAGGTATCGCGAGCATTGAGGGGCAATTCATTCACCGACCGGTTGTTGACCACGGCGCCCAGCTGAGTGCTGCTCGTATCTACCAGTGGAGCTTCCGAGGTGACATCCACGACTTCCTGCGTCGCGCCCAACTGCATCGTCATGTTGAGCGTGATCACTTGATTCACGTCGAGCGTGATGCCGTGGCGAATCGACTTCTTGAATCCGGTTAGATCGAACGCAAGCGAATATGTGCCGACGGGCAAATCGGGGAACGCATAATCTCCGCTGTCATTTGCATTCGCATCGTGGCTGACACCAGTCGCGTCGTTCGTGGCCGTAACCTTCGCGCCAGACAGAACCGCACCTGAAGGATCTGTAATTCGCCCGATGATTCGTCCTCCCGTGCCCTGCGCGAAAAATTGCGTTGGCACGCAGAGAACGACAAGCAGGCAAAGTGCACTCCAATACGTCGCATTCAGACACAGCTGGGAGCAGCGGGCTCGCAGTGACGGCATGGTGCCTCCAGACATCCGGGAGAGTTGAGTTTTCGTTGAAAAGCGACAGCTTGTATCCGGCCACAACCTTGCTATAATCCCGCAAGGTTAGAGAACGGGGCGCGATACTGTCAAGGATAAAAAAACGCGTCCACCCTATAGAAATTTCTTATCGAGAAACGAGATCACGCGTAGCGGCCGACAACCGGATGCCCGAACCTTACTTAAAAATCGGTGACGTCGCGCGCAAGGTTGGCGTCTCGCCGTCGGTGATCCGATCGTGGGAAAGCTTGGGCTTGACGCGTCCCCGCCGCACGGAAAGCAAGTACCGGCTCTACACCTCCGAAGACGTGAAGCTGTTGAAGCGCGCCCGCTTTCTGCGCAAGGTTCGCGGACTCAACGCCCCCGCCATCGTGCAATTGCTGAAACGTGAAGGCAAGGTCCGTCCGGCGGCAGACGGGAACGCCGGCGCGATCGGCGCACATCTCCGCCAACTGCGCTCCAAGCGCCGACTTTCGCTGGCACAAGTCGCAAATGCCGTTGGAATCTCTGTCGGCTTCCTCAGCGCGATGGAGCGTTCGCAAATGAGCGGCTCCGTCGGAACTTTGCGCAAACTGGCGCGATTTTACAAAACCAACATTCTTGATTTTTTCGACGCCTCGGAATCCGGTAGCCGGCAAGTACGACCGGCCGAACGCAAAGTGTTGGAGGCGGGCGCCGGAGTTCGCATGGAACTCCTGGCGTGGGGCAATACAGTCATGGAGCCCCATCTGTTCCGCATTGCACCAGAAGCAGGCAGCGGCGATCCTTACACCCACGAAGGTGAAGAATTCATTTACGTACTGCGCGGTGACCTGGAAATCACCGTCGACGGAGAAGAATACCGCCTCGAACCGGGCGACAGCTTCTATTTCGAAAGTGCGACCCCCCATCGCTGGAAAAATCCGGGTCGCAAAGAAACCTGGGTATTGTGGATCAACACGCCGCCGACATTTTGATGAGACTATACGGGCAACAACAGTTTGGAGGAATCATGAACTGGCAACGTGCCACCCGCTTGTTGCCTCTGCTCGCGGCGATTTTGTTGGCCGGATCGTGCTCAAAGAAAACGCCGACCCTCAACCTCCTGGTGTGGGAAGGTTACGCCGATCCATCCTTCATAAAGGCTTTCGAAGACGCGAATCATTGCAAAGTCTCGGCCTCCTACATGGGTTCAAGTGACGAACTGGTTGCCAAGCTGCGTGGCGGAAGTTCCGGCAATTACGACGTCATCTCTCCCTCGAGCGACGTGGCCTCGTCGATCGCCACGTCCGGATTGGCCGCTCCGTTGGATCTGACACAGATTCCGAGCTACAACCAACTCTCCCCGCAGCTCACTTCCCTGCCGCTGGTTCGCGCAAATGGACAAGTCTATGGCGTGCCGTTCACTTGGGGACCCGATCCCATCATTTACGACACCACAGCGTTCGCGCAGCCGCCGGACTCATGGAACATTTTCTGGGATCCAAAATACAAAGGAAAAGTTTCGGTCTGGGACGACCTCTCGACTGTCTACATGGCGGCCCAGGTGCTCGGTTACGACAAGCCCGATCCGTCACATCTTTACAACTTAAGCGATCAGGAACTCGACGCCGTCAAGAAAAAGTTGCTCGAACTGAAGCCAAACGTCCGCAAAATGTGGGCTACCGGCGGTGAGTTGACCAACCTTTTCGAGAGTCACGAGATTGTTATCGCCATGGGCTGGCCCTTGAACACAGCTGATCTTAAGGCAGCAGGCTTCCCCGTCGGCGAGACGATTCCAAGAGAAAACACCACGGGCTGGATCGATCACTTGATGATCACCTCGGGCAGTGACAACAAGGAACTCGCGCACAAATTTCTGGAATACATGGTCCAAGCCAAAACGCAGAAGCTAGTCACCGACAAGACTCATTATGTCCCAGCGAATCCGCAAGCGGCGCAATTCATGACGTCGGACGAAGTCAAGATGCTGCATCTGGATGACGTGGACAATTATCAGAAGCGCCTCTATTTCTGGCAAAATGTGCCGCGGCGCGCAAAGTACACCGAGATTTGGAACGATGTGAAGGCCGCGCAATAGGCAGCCATTAACGAAGATATTGCGGAGTATTCGCGCCGACAGACGCACACCAACTCATGGCCTCTTCGACCATTCCCGCCAACCCGGCGACTCAGTCCACGACGGCTCCCACTCTGCTGACCATCCGCGGTGTCGCCAAAACTTTCGGTCGCAATGTAGTGTTGCGCGACATATCTCTGGACATTGCCGAAGGAGAATTCCTTACCATCCTCGGAGAAAGTGGATCAGGCAAGACGACTCTGCTCCGCATCATTGCGGGATTCGAAACCGCGACTTCCGGCGAACTTTGGATGGGCGACGAGCGACTCGATCAGCAACCACCGTATCGACGCCGCGTAAACACCGTTTTTCAGCACTACGCGCTCTTTCCTCATCTCACGGTCGAACAAAACGTTGGATACGGACTGCGAGTGGCGAAACGGCCGGAGTCTGAGGTCGCCCGGCGCGTGGCTGAGGCACTCGACAAAGTAAAGATGACCGCGCACGCAAAGAAGAAACCGTCGAAGATCAGCGGCGGCCAGCAACAGCGTGTGGCTTTGGCGCGGGCGTTGGTGAACCGTCCGCGGCTTCTGTTGCTCGATGAACCTCTTTCGGCTCTTGACGCCAATCTTCGCCGTCAAATGCAAGTCGAGTTGAAGTCGTTGCAGCGCGAAGTTGGCATTGCATTCGTGTTCGTCACGCACGATCAGGAAGAGGCTATGGTCATGTCCGACCGCATCGCTTTGTTGCGCTCGGGCGAATTAGAGCAGGTCGCAGCACCCCGTGAAATCTACGGCCGGCCCGCAACCGCCTACGTCGCCCAGTTCATCGGGCACACGAATCTGCTGAAAGGCGAGGTACGTGGCGGCGCAGTCACCTGCGGCCCTCTGTCGTGGCGGGTTTCTTTGCTCGACGGTCCCACACTCTTTTCCCTGCGTCCTGAACATGTCCGCCTCGCCGCCGCCACTACGGCTGCGGACGCAATTCGCATTCGCGGACAAGTTCTCCACCAAGCTTTTCACGGTTCAGCCGAGTTGATTCGAGTGCAATGCGCCGGCGGACTGATTTTCATCGCCAGGATTCCCGGCGGAAGCGACGTACAGAACGAAGTTGATCTCGAATTTTCTGCGGCCGATGCAATTCCTGTCCGCGAATCGCCGGAGCGCGCCTGATGTTTTCCCGCGCTTACAAAACGGTCGTAACCGTGCCGCCGCTCATTTGGGTTACCGTATTCCTTCTCGTGCCGTATCTGCTGATGTTCTGTTACAGCTTCTGGTCTGTGTCATCGGCTCAGACGATCGTTCATTCGTGGAATCTCGACAACTACCAGGAACTGTTGCACAAGCCGCTTTACTGGGAAACGCTGCTCCGCTCCATGTGGATCGCCGCTCGCGTCATGCTTTTCTCTTTATTATCAGGCTATCCGCTCGCGTACTTCCTATCGTTCTACGCGGGAAAGCGCAAAGACCTGCTGTACCAGATCGTGATCATTCCTCTGTGGGTCAGCTATCTGGTGCGGGCGTACGCGTGGAAGACGATCCTGGGCTCCGACGGCGTCCTCAATACGCTGCTGCAATACCTGCACGTGACCCGGCATCCGCTCGATTTCCTGCTTTATAGTCCGTTCGCCGTGGTGTTGACACTCACGCACATCTATACGCCGTTCACGATTCTCCCGATTTACGCTGCGCTCGAGCACATCCCGCGAAATCTGATCGAGGCCTCGCACGATCTCGGCGCGACACCGGCGCAAACATTCTGGAAAGTGATTTTTCCACTCTCCATTCCCGGCGTCGTCGCCGGAGCGACATTCGCCTTCGTCCTGAGTCTCGGCGATTTCCTCGCGCCGCTCCTGCTCGGCGGACCAAGCGGCATCATGATCTCCAACATCGTGGTTAGCCTGTTCGGCGCTGCCTACAACTGGCCGCTCGGCGCCGCGATTTCGTTAGGAATGCTGGTGATCGTCGTTAGCCTACTCTTCCTGTCCGAGCGACTCGAAAAGAAATGGAGCTTTTCGTGAGCGGCGACGCGACCAACATACCTCGCTCCCGTTGGCTGCTTATCCATGCGACGGCGGTATTCGGATTTCTCTACCTTCCGATCGTCGTCCTTATCCTTTATTCGTTTAACGGGCAAGGAGTCGGAGGTTTCCCACCACATCACCTGACCTTCAACTGGTATCGAATCTTGTTTGCAGACGACCCGATCTGGGATTCGGTACTCAATAGCCTACAGGTTGCCTTCGCCGCAATGGCGATTTCTCTGGCTTTCGGAATCCCGGCCGCGCTCGCGCTCGATCGCGCGCAGTTCCCTGGCAAGGCCCTCTTTCGTCGACTGGTACTTTTGCCGCTGATCCTGCCGGGCATCATCACAGGCCTGTCGTTGTCGATGCTTTTCAATTTGACCGGAACGAAACTCAACCTGATGACGATTGTTCTCGGCCACGGGACCGCGCTGATCTCGGTCGCAACCACCGAGGTCTTCGCAGGCCTGCAGAAACTTGATCGCGCACAGGAAGAAGCTTCTCTCGATCTGGGAGCGAACCACTGGCAAACCTTCTGGCGCGTGACCATTCAAAATTTAAAGTTACCTATCATCGGCGCGGCCCTGCTCATCTTCACTCTCTCGATGGATGAAATCGCGGTCAGCTTCTTCCTTATTGGCCGCGACAACACGCTACCTCTCGAAATCTGGGGACGCCTCCGCCGCGGCATCACCCCGGAAATCAATGCCGTTTCAACCATCATCTTTATGTTCTCGCTGATCACGATTGTTGTCTGGTATCGCCTGCGTGTTCATTCAGAAGGCGGTGCAGAAGGCGGTGCCGAAGGCGGTGCCGAAGGCGGTGCCGAACTGATCGAGCCCACTTCCTAGAGCCATTCACCACGAAGGATAGGAAGTCACACGAAGGAAAGCTCAACGATTCCCTTCGTGATACTTCGTGTCCTTCGCGGTTAACGTTTTCTTTCCGGACACTCACTCTCAACCACATCGCATTTCTAGGCCCTTTCCACCCCCGCATAGTAAAGTGGTAATACACACAAATTCAGGAAGGATTCACTTTTGAGTTCAGGCATACGCAACATCGCCATCATCGCCCACGTCGACCACGGCAAGACCACGCTGGTCGATGCCATGCTGCAGCAAAGCGGCACCTTTCGCTCCAACGAGCACCACGTCGAGCGGGTGATGGATTCGAACGAACTGGAACGCGAGCGCGGTATCACGATTCTCGCCAAGAACACCGCCATCCTCTATCACGACATGAAGATCAACATCGTCGACACGCCGGGCCACAGCGATTTCGGCGGAGAGGTCGAGCGCGCTCTGAAGATGGTAGACGGCGTGATGCTCCTCGTCGATGCCAGCGAAGGTCCGCTGCCGCAGACGCGTTACGTACTGGGCAAGGCGCTCGAGGCGAAGTTGCCGCCGATCGTCGTTATTAACAAGATCGACCGCTCCGACGCTCGTCCACAGGAAGTGCTGAACGAAATCTACGACCTCTTCATCGATCTAGACGCGAAAGAAGACCAGATCGACTTCCCCGTTCTCTACACCAACGCCAAGATCGGCACGGCGAGCACCGACATTAAAGGTGGTGGCGAAGATCTGCGGCCACTCTTCGACGCGATTCTGAAGACGATTCCTCCGCCAAAGGGTGACGCTTCCGGACCGCTGCAGATTCTCGTCGCAAACCTCGACTACAGTGACTACCTTGGACGCCTCGCCATTGCGCGCGTCTTCAATGGAAAGATGTTTACCGGAGAAGAAGTTGCCATCGCCAAGCTCGACGGTTCGCTGCAGAAAACGAAGATTACGAAGCTGTTTTCTTTCTCCGGACTGAAGCGCACCGACATCACCGAGACTACGTTGGGAGACATTGTCGCGGTCGCCGGCGTCGAAGGCATCACCATCGGAGAGACGATCACCGAGGTCGCAAATCCAGCCCCACTGCCGCACATTGCGATCGACGAACCAACCATCGCGATGCTTTTCACAGTGAATACTTCCCCGTTCGCCGGAAAAGACGGTACCTACGTGACGTCCCGGAACCTGCGCGAGCGCCTCGAAAAAGAATTGCTCACCAACGTCTCGCTTCGCGTGGAAGATACCGGCACAACCGATTCGTTCAAGGTGCTGGGCCGCGGAGAACTGCAACTTTCGATCCTCATCGAGATGATGCGCCGCGAAGGTTACGAGTTGATGGTCGGCAAGCCTGAGATCGTCACCAAGCGCGTCGATGGCAAGTTGATGGAACCGGTGGAGCATCTCACGATCGATGTACCAGAAGAATTCGTCGGCGTCGTCATGGAACAACTCGGCTCACGCAAGGGCGAAGTCACCAACATGCACAATCATGGCTACGGGCGCGTGCGCATCGAGTTTCGCGTACCCAGCCGTGGCCTGATCGGACTTCGCAGCCAGCTCCTCACCGACACGCGCGGCACCATCGTCATGAACTCGCTCTTCGACGGATACACACCGTGGCAGGGAGAGATTCCTCACCGTCTGACCGGAGCGCTCATCGCCGATCGTTCCGGAGTTTCGACCGCATATGCGCTGTGGGGTCTTCAGGAGCGCGGAGAACTATTCGTTGGGCCCGGCGTCGATCTTTATGAAGGAATGATCATCGGCGAGAATGCAAAGGATACGGATCTCGACGTGAACGCCGTGCGTGAAAAGAAACTGACGAACATGCGCGCGTCGACTGCTGATGAAGCGATTCGTCTGGTTCCTTTCCGCCCACTGAACCTCGAGCAAGCCATCGAATTCATCGCCGACGACGAGTTCGTAGAAATAACGCCCAAGTCGTTGCGGCTGCGCAAAAAGACCCTGCAATCGACTCAGCGCAAGAAGAAGTCATTTGCTACCGTTGAAGAGTCGTGAAACCGCGACCCAAATCCGCTGAGAAGAATAAAAAAGAGAAGCAGGCGCTGCGTATGTTCCTCGTGCCTTGCAGTTGCGGAACGACGTTCGCCGTCGCGGAAAATTATGATCATCAGGGCACCGCGTGGAGCCGCTATCTCATCTGCCCAGGCTGCGGCAAAAGACACGATCCCAAGAATCGTTTGCTGCAGATGGGATTTCATCCTGAAGGATATTGGAAGGTTGATGATTGCTGATGCGGGCCCGTTTTATGACCCAAACGGCGATTTGACAAGTTGACTTCTGGAAACCTGCTATACTGCCCCCCGCATTCGACTGTTGCTAGCTCCGGTTTCGATTTTCAGGAACGGCCCTCCCGACCTGCCAAGTCCGCCGAATTGAGCTCGCACTCCCGACAGCTCAATGCAGAGGCAGATGCGTGAAGAACATCTTTGTGGGGAACCTCAGCTTCAACACAAACGAAGACGAACTGCGGCAGATCTTTGAAGGTTACGGGCAAGTGGACCGCGTCAGCATCATGACCGACCGCGATACCGGACGCTCTCGCGGATTTGGATTCGTAGAGATGGCTAGCAACGAAGACGGCGAAAAAGCCATTGCAGCCCTCAACGGCACGCAAGTCGGCGGACGCACGATCAACGTTAACGAAGCCCGGCCCAAAACCGAGCGCTCCGGAGGCGGTGGTGGCGGCGGGGGCCGGGATCGAGGCGATCGCGGTGGCCGCGGCGGTGGCGGCGGAAGGCGCGATCGCTGGTAATAAGAGGGGTGAGTGTGTGGCCGCGAGTGTGAGAGCGACCGAGAAAGCGTTTTCGCAGCTGTGATCACTGACGACGATTCGCCCCACCACTGAACCCTGACTTCTGCTGCCTGATTGCTGCCCTTTCCTGCTCGCATGTAAACTGTAAATACCCGTGCGCCCGTAGCTCAGCTGGATAGAGCGGTTGCCTCCGGAGCAACAGGTCGGGAGTTCGAATCTCTCCGGGCGCACCAGATTTCTTCATCCCTCCTTACCGGTGCACTCACTCCGGATGGCTTTTGATTGAGTTCGGTGACACTGAGATGTGGCTCTCACAAACTGTCTGGACTCTCGCCCGTAGGCAGGCTCGGTCGTGGACGTACGCGCTAGTCTTGCTTGCCTTGAGCTTTTCATTCCGCGCCGCTGCTCAAGCGGCGCCCGATGATCCGTCAGCAACACCTTTTTCGAGTTCCGGACTCTATCTTCGAGTGGAGGTCTCGACTCCCCTCAAAGTTTCGAAATTGAAAACGGGGGACGTCGTAGAAGGAACACTCTCCCGAAACGTCTATTCTTCGGATCGTCAATTGTTTTGGTCCGGCTCTCATGTGACATTGCAGGTCGACCATCTTGAACGAAGACGGCGCACACCAAATGATCACTGGCCCTGGGTAGTCAAAGCCTTCACACCGCGCCACGAGAATTTCCCGGTCTTCAAGAATGCAACGGTGTCGGACACCGACGGCGAGCATTCGCTCCAAGTCTCTCTGGTTTCGATCAGCCGGATGCGCGATGTGCGCGCGAAGGCGAAAGAGAAAGGCGAAAATAAGGCGCCCGTTCCGCAGGTTGAAGAAAGCCGTCCGGCAGAAGTAAATAGTTCAAACGGGAAGAGAACGCGAACGCCGACCATGATTCTCGAAGCGTTGGACTCAGGCGATGCCTTACTCGCCGAGAATCGCACAGGCAATTCCGCAGAAACAGATCCGAACCGTCCCGAATCCCTTCCGGCCGGAACGCGTTTCAAACTTCTGCTGCTGAATAGCGTGAGTGCATCGAAAAGCAAGTCTGGGGATCCCGTTCATGCCCGGCTTCTCGAACCCGTGTTGATCGATTCCAAGATCGCGTTGCCGGCGGGCACTGTCTTCGATGGCAAAGTAATGAAGAAAATACCGCCGAAATGGTTGAGCCGACCTGGACTGCTTTATCTCGGATTCACCGAGGTGACATTGCCCGATGGCGAGCATTTTCCTGTCGCCGCCTCGCTCGCCGGAGCACAATTAGACGAACGATCCCACACCAGAATGGACGCCGAAGGCGGCCTCCATGGCGAACGTCCAGGCAAGGCTTGGATGGCCATCAATATTGGCGTGACTGCGGGCCTCGCCAAAGAAGTCGACGACACTGTGCAATTGGTGATCGAAGCAATTGTTTCGACGGCAACCGATGTTTCAACCGCAGGTACCGCAAGGATAGTTTCTAGTTGCGTATCAGGGTTGTACATGGCCACGCGCAAAGGACGCGATGTGGTTCTGCCTCGGTTCACCGAGATGGATGTTTCCTTGGATCGTCCTGCTTCCTTGCGTCCCGTCGCCGCGTCTGAATCACTCTCGGCAGCTTCGGCAGCAAAGTAGTATCAATTTTGAGGGTCTCCAGCAGTCGTGCTTTTGTGGTAAGGACGCAAAATTGCACACTATTTCTGCGCCCTGGAAAGACTTTCGTAAAGACTTAGCGGCAGGCGCGAAGCTGCGGTCTGCGATGTTGCAAATTCCTGCAAGGTTCTCGCCCACAATCGCGAATCGCTTAAAACCCACTCTACTCGCCTCTTGACGCACTAAAACTGCTGCAATAAACTTAACTTCCCTCCCTGATAAGCCCCCTGTCTCGCTACGTTGTTTAAATTCCGCTACGGACGCATCACGAAAAAAAGGCTAACGCAAATTCCCGGGATTCGGTTGGAGGCTCGTATGAAGTCACGCAATCTTCTGCTCACAGTGTTGGGTTCACTCTTGTTCATGGCGAATACATTGCCCTCCGCCGCCGCTACCACGTACACGATGAGCGTCACTGTGACGGGACTTACCGGAACCCTCGTGATGCAGGATAGCAAGAACGAATTGCTGACTTTCACTTCGAACACGACCCAAACTTTTCCGACAGTGTATACCAGCGGTGCCACGTACACCGTGCGGGTGAAGACTCAGCCGTCTGGACAGACCTGCACGCTCAGCAGCAACGCTACCGGAACCATCACTTCAAACACTACGGTCACAGCTACCTGCACCAGCGCCGCAACTTACTCGATCAGCGTTACGCCTACAGGCCTCACTTCCGGGTCGCTGGTCATGCAAGACAGCAACAATGATCTGCTGACCTTCACGACCAACGACACTCAGACTTTTGCCAAGACTTACGCGAGCGGCGCCACGTATACCGTGCGCGTCAAGACTCAGCCTTCCGGGCAAACCTGCACGCTGAGCAGCAATGCGACCGGCACGATCACATCCAACATCACCGTCACGGCTACGTGTACTTCGACTTCCACGAATTACACAATCAGCGTCGCGGTCACCGGACTGACGTCCGGAACCCTGGTCATGCAGGACAGCAAGACCGAGTTATTGAATTTCACCAGCAATACCACTCAGACTTTTCCGACTGCCTATGCCAGCGGCGCGACGTATACCGTCCGCGTCAAAACGCAGCCTTCCGGACAGACTTGCACGCTCAGCAGCAATGCGACAGGCACCATCACTTCTAACATCACGGTCACGGCTACTTGCAGTGCGAATACCACAAACTACAAGATTAGCGTCGCCGTGACCGGCCTGACAGGAACGCTGGTCATGCAAGACAGCAAGTCCGACACGTTGACCTTTACCACCAATACGACACAAACCTTCGCCTCGACCTTTGCGAGCGGGTCCACGTACTCGGTCACAGTGATGACGCAGCCCGCCGGTCAGACTTGCACTCTCAGCAGCAATGCCAGCGGCACCATAACTTCGAACATCACGGTCACGGCGACCTGTACGACAAATTCCGTGAACGATACGATCAGCGTTTCCGTTACCGGGCTCACATCTGGAACATTAGTCGTGCAAGACAGCAAATCCGATACTTTGAGCTTCACCAGCAACAGCACGCAGACCTTTGCTACTTCCTACTCGAGCGGCTCGACCTACACAGTAACCGTGCAAACTCAACCGACTGGTCAGACCTGCACGCTCAGCAGCAACTCCAGCGGCACCATCAATTCCAATATCACAGTCACGGCAACTTGCACCGCAACCACGGTGAATTACAACCTCAGTGTCGCGGTTACCGGACTTGCGGGGACGCTGGTAGTCAACGACAGCAAGTCCGACTCGCTGACTTTCACCACGAACAATACACAGACCTTCGCATCGACTTACGCGAGCGGATCCACGTACTCGGTAACCATCCAGACTCAGCCCACCGGGCAAACCTGCACACTCGGCAGCAACTCCAGCGGCACGATCACCGCTAATACGACGGTGACGGCTACCTGCGTCTCGAATTACACAATCAGCGTTCTGACAACCGGTCTTACCTCAGGAACGCTCGTCGTGCAAGACAGCAAGAGCGACACCCTGAGCTTTACATCCAACAATACGCAGACGTTCGCCACGTCGTTCGCCAGCGGATCGAGCTATTCGGTGACCGTACAAACGCAGCCAACCGGGCAGACTTGCACCTTGAGCAGCAACGCCAGCGGAACCATCACGTCGAACGTTACAGTCACCGCCACGTGCGCCGCATCCGGGAATAACCTCACCATCAGTGTTGCGGTTACCGGACTCTCCGGCACGGTCGTGATGCAAGACGATCAAGGTGACACTCTAACCTTCACGGGCAACACGACCCAGACATTCGCGAAGAGTTACACCAGCGGGGCGACCTACACGGTATACGTCACCGGTCAGCCTGCGAGTGAATCTTGTCTGCCGGTATACTCCACGGGAACCATCACCGCTCCCATCACCATCTCTGCGAGTTGCGCGACCGGAGCGACACGCGCTCTGGGAACGGTCAGCGGCGTCTCGAGCATTTCTTGTTCGGGATCGGTCAAGAATGGCGTCTGCCAGCAGATGACCGTCTCTTGTCCCAACGTTCCGGACGTGCAGGCCTATGTGAAAACCAATACGCCAACCGGATCTTCGCTGGGAACCGTTACCTACAACACCGGCACAGACGGCAACGGCCTGTACGACAGCATCTTCACCTTCGGCAGCACCGCGGTTCAGAACGTATTAACCGCCGGCTTCACGACCGTGCAGATTTCTTGGGGAACACCGTTCAACAGTAATCAGCCCGACGGCTGGGCCCAAGGTCCCGGAGGCGTAATGGCGGACGCCTGCCGCTATGCAACCGTCACCCAGTGGATCTACAACAACATCCAGAACAACACGAGCCTGCCTTATTGCGCTACCGCCAATAGCGGCGGCGCGGGCGCTCTCGCCTACGCGCTGTCGCAGTATCCCAATAGCAACATTCTCTCGATGGCCGAAGTCACCAGCGGACCGCCGACCGGCCGTCTGGATTGGGGCTGCGGATGCACAGAGGGCAAGCTACCCGTCCAGTGCGGATCGAGTGCTTCGCTCGGAACGTGTTTCGGTAAAGTGGACGCTCCGGTCTGGGATCCGGCTTACGATCCCAGCGGTGCTACCGCGGTTTGCAGCAATGCGGTCAACGGAACTCTACCGCCAGGCGGATTGAACTTCTTCCTTGGTGACAGCGTGGAAGCACCCGGAGCCGACTACAATTTCCCCAAGACGTATGTGAATCTTGTCTTCGGCGGCTCCGACAACAGCTCGGCTATTCCAATCGGCCAGGACTGGTTCAATAACATCACCACGAACAAGGCCCAGGCCTGCGTCGCAGGTGGCCTGCATTCACTGGCGAATACCCAAGCTGGCGCGCTCCAAATCGCCAACGACCTGATCAACCTCTGCAAATTGCAGTAGCGCGAAAAAGACGATAGCGGATCGGCCGCAGCTGGTCCGCTATCGCGCCGTCCCGCAATCTATGCGAGAGCGGGTATCGATGCGGTCGACTTCCCTTACCGCGCTAACCACATTCGAAATCACGGTTCTGGTTCTGGCAATTTCTGTCTCTGGGCAGATGCATTTCCCGGGTCCGGGAAATCTCTCGTATCGAATAGGCGCCAGGATCGCCATCGAGGCTTCACCAGCAGAACCAAAGCCACTTCCGTCCGAGGTCCCTGAAAGTACGACACCCGAATGTAGTGCGCTCCCGCACTAAGTTGGACGTTGCCTCGCGAACCCTGTGCCGGGTGCAGAGTGTCATCGCTCACGATCAACTTATCGTCGATGTAGACCTTTGCGCCGTCGTCCGAAAGAAGATCGAATTCATACTTACCAGGTTTATCCACTCCAAAGACTCCCTGGTAGTTAATGCCGAACCATTCCGTGCGGCTGGTCACTCCCGGAATGCCCTCGGTAAAGAAGCGTGAATAGACGCCGAGAGAAGTCGAATAGATGGGCGCTACTGCGTCAATCTCCGAGAATCGAGGAAGATGCGTTGTCCAAGGAGCTAGTTGGTATACATCTCCGCACAACGCAAGCGGATTCGTCCGATTAGTTGTTCCAAACACCGATGTCGTTTTTCCTTCCGGGATCGGCGCCGGGAAAGAATTGTGGCTCAGCGGAAGCAACAGCATTTCTCCTGAGCCCAATGCCCCCGTGTTACGATCACGAACCACGATCCGCGCAGAGAGTGCCTGCGCACTCCCCGGTTGCTGCGCCTCGAACTTCACTATGTGCGAGAAGCCTTGCGCGGCAATGACGTGGTAGTCTTCCGAATTTTTCCCGGCCAATACGGTTCCATCAAAGTGAAGAATCGGGTGTCCGTCGGATTCAAACGTGCAAATTGAAAAATCTAGCTGGGTCGGATGCGTACGCCCGGATACGGGAAGCGATGCAAAATAACTGCCCGGGACATTAAACTCATACGCCGAGCCTTGTTCGGAAATCGTCTTGTGAACACCCACTTTGAACGCGGTGATATTGAGTGTGTCGTAACATGCGATCATCGCGAGTTCCAGCTCCGGATGCTCCTTCTTCTCCGATTCCGCAACCATCTGCGCTTCCCGTTGAAGTTTGCTTTGCTTGTCGGCAAGTTCATCGGCACTCAGCGCCGCAGGCCTGTCCGCTTCGATTCGGTATCCTGGACGAAAATAGAGCGTCAGGTCTTTCCGGGAACTTGTCACAGAAATGCGGTGCAGGCCGTCCTTTTGGCTCTCAGGAGAAAGATAGTAGGAAAGCTCATAGGCTCCGGTCAGTCCACAGAACGACTTGTGCAGCCAGCTCAATACAATTCCACTGTCAGCACGCTGCTCCATAGGTCCGGTGAAGGCGCGAAATGAAGCAATTTTCTCAGGAAGCTCGCCCGAATCATCGATGGTCTCCGAGACAGTCAAATCTTCGGCCGTGAGGTCTCGCACCGGATTATCTTCGCGGTCTCGGGCGACCACCTCCACGACGACCATGCGAGTGACCACCTTGAAGGTGAACGATGGAGCTTCCGCAGAAGATTGCTTCGAGACCTCCTGCGGAGGGACAGGCGCAGCCGGCTGCACACTTTGCTGAGGCTGGGCGAAACACAAGAAGCCGCTGGCGAAAAACAATAGGGCTGGAACTCGAGCGAGCAGAAACCATCTTCGTTGAAGCGGATGATCGTCGCGCATTCGCGGTCGATCATAATGCAAGGTCATGGCGGCGATCACCCCTTGGAACGCTACGCAGCAGGAGCAGCTTACTGCATCTGTCCAAGCCGCCGCACCCAAGGCGCGGCTGCAACCAGGACGAGCGGCCCCAGGATTGTCACTGCAATCATTCCCCAACCGAGCCCTTGTCCGCGCATGACCACGCCCGACACGACAACCGATACGACGCCATAGCCGGCCATCACCATCCGCCCATATCGGTCGAGACCGGCGGACCCGTGAGCTACATCGCGCATCACCCGCCGCTCGAAATCCAGCGAGAGGCTCGGCACAGGCGCATCCATCGCGTGTCGCAGCAAACGATCGACTCCAGCTTCGTTCGGTTCCATCTCAGTCACAGGAATATCCTTTCTCTTTCAGCATGCCGTGAAGAAGCTGGCGTGCCCGATGCAGATACGATTTCGCAGTGTTCTCAGGCACGGCTAGCAGTTCCGCCACTTCACCCACGCCGCAGCCCAGCCAATAGTAAAGACGCAACGCTGATTGATAGACCTCGGGAAGCGCCCCAATACACTCGGCGAGAGCTTGATTTCGCTGCGCCGTTTCAGCCTGCCGGTCGGGTCCAAGTTCAGGAGCCGCGACGTCATAAAGAGCCGCTTCGTTCGCGTGTGGACTTCTGAATCGAACTCGCGCTTTCAGATTCACTGCTTGGTTGAACGTGATCCGATAAATCCACGAGCTGAATTCAGCTTCACCGCGAAACGACGCAATCGCATGGTGAACCTTGAGAAATACTTCTTGCGACACGTCTTCTGCTTCAGGAATGAACTCTCGTCCCAGGATCGATACTGCGAGTCGAAACACCGGAGCGCTATGTCTGCGAACCAACTCCGCGAACGCCTCCTGGTCTCCGCTCTGCGCGCGGGCTACGAGTTGAGAATCAGTTTCGGCCAAGGGCTAGCGTCGAGGCGTACCCTTCAGAAAATGAAAGGCGATGAGCCCTACACCCAGGAACGCGAACGGCAGAGGAGTGATCCAAAAGCTGCGTGAATCGGCGTCGAGAGTAATAAACAGCACGATCATCGTTCCAACCGACAGGGTCAACAAAACGGTCCCCAAAATCGGTAACACGGTCGGATCCGGGCGCCTTTCCTGCACCGGTTCCAACGGAAACTCTGGCAACGGAATTCCTTTTTCCATCGCCGCCATCCGCTCCTGATGGATGATCTCAAGCTTCTTCTGCCGATCCAGGTGCTTCACGTACAGATAGCCAACAATTCCTGCCGCCAGTGCAAATACAACGGTCCCGTCCCCCACTGTGTAACTCATTTTTTCTGTCACCTCGTAGATACGACAGGGCGTGTCCCCGCCCGGTTGCGACATTTCAAAACTTTTTCTACTCCTCCAGATGGCTCCTCGACTCTAATTGAGCCCGACAAGTCGACACAATCGACTGCTGAAGCCCGCCGTGCCGGTGCGCGAGATGATTATCAATCCATAAGGACCGGTCATGGCGTATTCGAATCCTTACGGATGTGGTTTGCCCGCCACTGATCATTGGTATTATGCTGACCCTCAGTTCTCCGGGTTAAAACTCTGAATAAATAAAAGGGGAAATTATGTTCAAAATCACTGCGCTTGCTTTCGCAGCTTTTGTCGCTGGTCTTTTATGCTGCGCGTCCGTGGCGCCAGCCCAGGTTTCGGTTGGCGTAAACATCGGGCCGGCTCCCGTCTGTCCCTACGGATACTTCGACTACGAGCCCTATGACTGTGCTCCTTATGGCTACTATGGGCCGGATTGGTTTGTGGGTGGCGTGTTTCTTGGAGCCGGCCCGTGGTTTCACGGCCCTCACGGATTCTATGGACACGTCGACAACCGATTTGATCCTCATCACGGTTACGCCGGACCGATGCCGGAGCGCGGGGCGGAGCGCTTCAACCACTTCCGAGGAAACGAGGCGCGAGATGGACGAGGGCACATAGGCGACGCTGGCCACGAACCGAGGGCAGAACACGCGCTGCCCGGATATCGGGGTGGCGGTCATGCGGGTGGACATGGCGGCGGGCATCACTAAACCGCGACGGATTCGATTCGAATCAATCTGGTCTTGGCGAGAGCGAGTGAGGCGCACACTGCGTCTCACTCGCTCAGACTGCTCGATGGCGATTACCGGCTCTTTACTGTGCCTTCGGCGGGTTTAGTTTCCGGAACTCGCCGGCAACTTGATTTGCCACCTGGTCCATAAGATGAGCGACCAGAATTTCATCCGGCGACGAATCGCGCGTCCGAACCACGTCCGACGCCCACGCTCCCAATTCCCCCGCCCTCATAATCCGGTACTCGACGCTGGCTCTGTTTTCGTCAGGCGTGTTTGATCCGGGTTCGCCCCGAGCGCTCCCGATCTCAACTGCTCGGGGTCGTGGCGTGCCCATATCCGTCGAACCAGAATGTTCGAGTTCGATCAAATTGACGTGCAAAATGAATTGACAGTTATTCTCCCGCACGGCCGGATCGGTCTCCGTGTTTGATTCGAGCAGTACAGTTTCAATGCGTGCAGCCTTCCCCTTAGTCACATCCTTACTCTTGTTCATTCGCTCGAACGCCTTCACGAGCTGATTGCGCTGCCAGGCCATGTCGAGCGCATTCATCGAACTATTTTTGATGGTGGAGACGCAGAGCCGGATAGGCTCCGGTTTGCTCTGTGCAGATGCCATCGAGATCAGGAAGATGGATGAGAGCAGAGCTGATAGTCGTCGCATCGACATTCAATCCTTTATCGCAGGACTACACAAAAGGAGAATACACCTTCGATTCCCAGATGTAGCGACCTTTAATCCATAACTGCAGGTCAGAGGACGGCCCTTAGTCGCCGGATCCGCCGACCATTGGATAACTTCTATTTGGGGAAGCCGAGGTTCGCTCCGGGCGAGCCTATTTTTCTGTATTTTGAGGTTGTTAGCGAAAGGCCGGGCGGAAAACATTCATTCCGCTGATCCTTATTCGTTCTGTTCGGGTACGAGATCAAGGTTTCTAGTAACTCCCACTTAGCGGGTTTCGAGCGCTAACGCCGATTACAACGATCACCCAGCATCAGGTTCGAAATAGAGTGCTACACTATGGAGGTCCTTTTACACATCCCTCCGCCGTGCCCCTTCCGGGCGTCGGTTTGTTGTGCAATCCGATAATTTCGCGTCGGAGGTTCCCTATGCTGCTAACCAGCACGCAAGTCATGCCCACGTTACAACCTCAGAAACAGTCTTCGGCATTATCTGAGTCTTCGTCATTGCGTCGGAAGATTGAGGAGTTGAACCGGAATACTGTCCTTTTGATTACTGAGGCCGGAAAACTGATCCAAGGATCGAAACAACTATCGGATCGACTGAGTTCCTTCGAAAACCCCGGCACGAAGGAGAAGATTCGCTGATCGTCCGTCGCGCAAATGGGACTGTGATGGGCGCCCTCAGTTCCGGCGATGTGCAACCTGGGAAAGTGATGGCCTTTTTGCTCGCTCTCTGTCGGGCGGTCCGCCGTGCTCAGGAGGCGGCTCAGCACCTCTGCTCTTGCTTACGGATGGATTCTTCAAACTTGGCATTGCCGTTGTCAGGTCGTCATCGTGCAGGACAACATTCAGCAGTGAGCTGTGAACTCGCAAGTTGTCGCCAAGATCGTAATTAATAAAGCCCAGCTTCCTGAATCGATTCATGAAGAAGCTGACTCGCGACCGCGTCGTCCCTACCATCTCTGCCAAAGTTTCCTGGCTTAATCTGGGCACCGACATTTCGGATACCCCTTCTTTGCCAAATTGCGCCATCAATAACAGAACTCGCGCCAGTCGTTTTTCACTGGAATTGAAAAGTTGATCGACCAAGTCGTCCTGGTAGCGGATGTTCCGCTTCAACAAGTACTTCATAAACATTGCCGACAACTTCGGCTCTAGGCTCATCGCATGCATCATCGCTTTCTTTTCAACATGCAGCAGAATGCAGTCTGTCATGGCGATCGCTGACGACATCCGGAGAGTCTGGTCAGCAAGGCCGCCTTCGCCGAAAAAATCTCCCTCACTCAAAATTCCAAGCGTTGCTTCTTTCCCGGCCTCCGAGACAACGCTGAGTTGCACCTTGCCATTTTGGATAAAAAACAGTCCATCCGTGGAATCGCCTTGCGCAAATATTGCGTCCTTTTTGTGGAACGAAACCATAGTCCTGCCCTTTCCAGTTGTCGAAAGAAAGGTACGGGAATTGAAATGAACCCTCTTCCGTCCGGATTTCCTTTGGCTTGGCATGACCTATCCCAACTAAATTCCTTGAGCGTTAATTATCGGAGAATCAACGAACACAAACTGTCCTGTAGGGCTCACATCGCAAAAAAAAAGGGCTGACCCTTTTTGGTCAGCCTGAGGCGATAACTCGAGAGAGCTCGCGGCCACGTGAGTCCGAATGTCTGTTTCCCGACGCTAACCCACGGGCCGCCTTCCGTAATCAGACCATTCTAGGGGTTGAAGGCTTTGAGTTCTGATCAATTTTGCACACGCCAAAAATATTCCTAGGCCGCATTGCTCGCGTCATTGAAGCGAGGTGCCATAGCGGGACTTCCGCTTAAGATCACGTTTTCAAGGCTAGGTTGCTGTGGAACGATGGCCCGCATCGTGGTTCCATGGCTGTTCGAGTCGATTTGCAAATCGCCGTCTAGTTCACGCAGCCTCTCACCCATTCCAGCCAGACCGACTCCCGTTTCAGCGCTGCCTTCGCGAAGCAGGGCCAGACGCTCTGCCGGGATCCCGATGCCGTTGTCTCGTATCTCTAGAATCATCCTTTCAAGTTGATGCCAAAAGCAAACGACGACGTGTGTAGCTCGAGAGTGACGGTGCACATTGGTTAGGCTTTCCTGAAGGACGCGGAACAGAGTGGTCTCCACTTTCATCGGCAATCGTTCCGGGCCCTTTTCAATGTCAAGATTCACCGTTACTCCACTCCGCTTGGCGAATCCCTCGACATACCATTCCGCCGCGCATGCGAATCCAACTTCATCCAACAAGGGCGGATGCAGCAGGTAAGACATGGTTCGAATTTCCTCAATTGCCTGGTCTGCCAAATCTGACACCTCAGAGACTATGGCCAATTGCGATGTGTCCGAATTGCAGCTCTGCTCCAGAAGCGATACAGCGATCTTCAAGGCCGCCAGTGTCTGTCCAGTGCTGTCATGGAGATCACGCGACAACCTGCGCCGTTCCTCATCCTGAACTTTTAGAAGCCGCACGGAAAGATTCTGTACCTCCGATGTTCGTTGCAAGATCAATGATTGGAGCTGGGAGTGCTCAAGTGCCATTTGTCGAGACTGCTTGGAAATTGACCACATAAATCCTCCTCGAAGCGGTAGGGGAGTCCACCAACGATTTCGGGATCATTGAGGACCTCTGGCAAATTTTTAGTGTTCTCTTATTGTTCCATCTAGAGCCATGCGGGGCTGTGCAGAATTGCTCATGCCAATTTGGAAGGACGGGGCGGAGGGACGCTTGAAAAATCCAAGCGATCCACAGTCCTGTTGTGACATCTGACCTTGACCCACTCCACAAACTGAGCAGATGATGGTCAAGGCGGAGGCGGTAGAGAACGAGGGGTGAGAAATACCCGCAACTCTATTCTTTTCAAGATTTTGGCCTCTAACTCCTACGGCCTCAAGATTTTGCAGACACTTTTTGCGAAACCCGCGCCAGTCAAGCCTTTCCAAGGGGTGAGGGGGAGGGGGGTATCCCTCACATGCTCCCGTTTCCCGAAATGGAACAGGCGTAAAAATCGGTTTGGAAGCCTCCTGACCTGCTTTTTTTTCGTCACTTATCCACAAGGAAAATTTAGCCCACACGCATGAACTACGACGCCATTCTTGTTGTCTCCTTCGGTGGTCCCGAATCCAAAGAGGACGTAATTCCCTTCCTTGAAAACGTCCTGCGCGGAAAAAACGTTCCGCGCGAACGACTCCTCGCCGTCGCCGAACACTACTACCACTTCGACGGAAAAAGTCCGATCAACCAGCAGACCCGCGAACTGATTGCTGCGATCAAAGACGAGCTCGCGCAACATGGACCGAAGCTGCCCGTCTATTGGGGAAACCGCAACTGGCATCCGATGCTCGCCGACACGCTGCGCCAGATGAAAGCCGATGGCGTGAAGCGCGCGCTCGCGTTTGTGACTTCCGTCTACAGTTCTTACTCAGGTTGTCGCCAATATCGCGAAGACATCATTCGCGCCCAAGCCGAAGTTGGTGCGGACGCGCCTGAAGTCGATAAGATCCGCGCCTTCTTCAACCATCCCGGATTTATCGACGCGACCGAAGACCGTGTGCGCGACGCGCTCGCGCAACTTCACGCCGATGCGAAGCAGAATGTCCAGCTCGTTTATGTCGTGCACAGCATTCCGCTATCGATGGCAAACACCAGCGATTACGTCCATCAATTAGAAGACGTGAAAAAGCTTGTTTCCGATCGACTCGGCATCAAGAACGATGTGCTCGTTTATCAGAGCCGCAGCGGCGCTCCAGGACAGCCTTGGCTCGAGCCCGACATCCTCGACTACCTGCGCGAGGTCAAAGAAAAGAATCTCGCCAGCGCTGTCGTGATCGCTCCGATCAGTTTCATCTCCGATCACATGGAAGTGCTTTACGATCTCGACATCGAGGCGCGTCATCTTTGCGAGTCGCTTGCGCTGCCGATGGCGCGCGCGAAAACCGTTGGAGTTCATCCCACGTTCATCGCGATGATTCGTGAGCTGATTCTCGAACGAACGGATGGAAGCGAACGCCGCGCTTTAGGATCCTTCGGTCCGCGACAGGACGTCTGCGCGCAGGATTGCTGCCCCGCTCCGCAACGCCCGATGCGGCCACAAGCAACGCACGGAAGTTAGTTTGTGCTTTGAGTTTTTACTATCGCGAGACTTGCACGTCAGTGTGCTCGTAGTCGGTGGCCTTCGGACCGCCTTCAACTATCCGCATCGTATCCAGGATGGTCTTCACTACCGATTCGTTTCCAACTGCGGTATTCAGCATCGCGTGATAAAGCGATCGCGTGGGCCAATCGGCATTGAAGTAGTGCTTCACGTACGCCATGCGTTCGCGGTCCACGGAATCGACGCGGTCTTCAGCCTCTTCGGCCGTGTTTCCGTCGGCGATCGTGCGTCGGATTTTCTCGGCGCGAGGCGCGTACAAAAAGACGTGAAAGGTATCGGGATTCTCGCGCAAGAAATACGGCGCGCCACGACCGACGATGACTGCATTTCCTTCCCGCGCAATCCGATTCATGATTTCCTGCATCATCTCCATCATGCAATCGGTATCGAACACCATATTTCCGACTTTCGCGGAATTGCGCTCGTAGCTGCCGCGCCAGAAGGATTTCGCGAGACGATGCAAGCGGCTGTCCATGCGCTCATCACAGCGCCGCACCGCTGATTGATCTACGTTGGCAAGACGGGCAATCTCTTCGGTGAGAAGGTGATCCCAGAGTTTCCAGCCAAGGCGGCTCGCAAGTTGTTCTGCAATGGAGCCGGCGCCGCAACCATACTCTCGCTCGATAGTGACCAGGCGGAACATAGCGCGGTCTAGTGTACTGCCATTCCGCCGCCCGGTTTAGATTTTTTGATGAGGAAGACCATCGGGACCATGGCCAGGATGGCAACCCCTAGAAACCAAAAGCAATCCAGGTAAGCCAGCATGGTCGCTTGCCGTTCTACGGTGCCCTGAACCAGGGCGTAGGCCTGTTGCGTAGCCTGAGCCGCACTCGCCCCATGCGCGATCATCGCGCGAGATGCACCTTGGATCATGGAGTGAAATGCGGCACTGCCGGAGTTGAGATTGCCGGCAAGGTTGTTCAAATGCATTTGCGTCCGGCGGTCGAGCATCGTGGTGACGACAGAAATTCCGACACTTCCCCCTATGTTTCGGGCGAGATTCATCAGGCCCGACGCGGCATTGTTTTTATCCCGCGGAAGAAACGCATATGCAGCGGTGTTGATGGGAACAAATAGGAAAGCCATTCCCGCCGCCTGGATCATGCGAGCATTCGCCACACTCTTGAAATCCATTTGAAGACTAAAGCCGGTCATGTGAAAGAGCGACGCCGACAGGATAATCAGGCCTAGCAAAAGGAGCCAACGCGGCGTGTAGCGTGACAGCAGAAACCCAACCAACGGCAATAGAAGAATGATGGTGAAGCCGCCGGGCATCAGCGCGAGTCCGGCTTGCTCAGCCGTGTAACCAAGCAGAGTTTGGGAGAAAAGAGGCAGAAGCAAAGTACTGCCGAGCAAGGCGAAGCCCAGCATGAACATCAGCAGATTCGAGACGCCGAAGGTTCGATCGCGGAACAGATGCAAATCGATGATGGGATCTTTGTGTCTCCACTCCCAGACCACGACAAAGATCAAGGCAGCCGTCGCGACCAGCGCCAAAGTGAGGATGAAGTTTGACTCGAACCAGTCGTCTCGCTGACCTTTGTCGAGCACAATCTGCAACGCTCCGAGACCCAGCGCGACGAATCCGAGACCGACGTAGTCGATCTTGGTTTCGCTCAGCTTGCGACGCTTGAAGTATGGAGGATCCTGAATCAGGCGCGAGGTCAACAGGATCGAGAGAATTCCGACGGGAATATTGATGAAGAAGATCCAGCGCCAAGTGAAGTTGTCGGTGATCCATCCGCCGAGCGTTGGACCGATGGCTGGAGCCGTAACGACTGCCATGCCGTAAACGGCAAAGGCCATGCCGCGTTTCGCGGGCGGAAAAGTGTCAGCGAGAATGGCCTGCTCGCTAGGCTGCAGTCCACCACCGCCCGCACCTTGCAGGACGCGGCAGATGATCAGAACTGCCAGGTTCGGCGCGAGTCCGCACATGAACGAACTGATGGTGAACAGCGCCACGCAGCCCATGTAGAAATTCTTGCGGCCAATGATCGAAGAGAGCCAGCCACTCAATGGAAGAACGATAGCGTTCGAGACGAGATAAGAAGTGAGGATCCAAGTGCTCTCGTCTTGCCCAGCCGAGAGGCTACCGGCAATGTGCGGCAAGGCAACATTAGCTATCGAGGTATCGAGCACCTCCATGAATGTCGCCAACGTGACCGCGAGGGCGATGATCCACGGATTGACCGCAGGACGCCAGGCGTCGGCCTGATCCATTGTGGCCGCGCCAGCACTCATTCGCGAATACCCACCTTAGGCGTGACAGACATTCCGGGACGCAACTGATGATCACTATTCTCGCCGGGATCGAGGACGATCTTCACGGGAATCCGTTGTACGACTTTCACGTAGTTGCCAGTCGCGTTTTCCGGCGGCAACAGGCTAAAGCGGGCTCCGCTGGCTCCAGCGATGCTATCTACTTTGCCCTTGTAATCTCTGCCATTGGCGTCGACTTCGATCGTGACGTGCTGACCGACCTTCATGTTGCGAAGTTGCGTCTCTTTGAAGTTGGCTGTGACCCAGATGTCATCGAGGTTGATGATTTTCATCAGCTCTTGTCCAGGAGCAACGTTTTGACCGACTTCAACCGTGCGGTTGCTTACGATTCCATTTACCGGAGCGATGATCTTTGTGTATTGAAGATTGAGTTGAGCCTGATCAAGATCGGCCTTCTTGCGCTGCGCTTCAGCCAACGCTGAATCAGCCTTGGCGCGCGTGATTTCCATCTGCTTGGGCGCAGTTTGTGCGTAACGCCAGCTGGCCTGCGCCTGAACGAGCTTGCCCTCAGCTTGTGTGACTTGCTGCTGGGCTGCATCGGCGCTGGCTCGAGCAGCTTCTACGGCGGCCGCGCTGGCCCTCGATGCGGCCGTCGCCTGGTCGTATTGTTGCTGCGATATTTCTTGCTTATCGACTAGCTGCTTGTAGCGACCGAGATCGTTCTGGGCCTTAACGTTGTTCGCTTCCGCTTCCTGCAACTCCGCTTGAGCGGCCTGGAACTGTTGCTTTGCGACTTGAATTCCGGCCCGAGCGCTGTTTACATCCGCTTCGCTGGAGGAGACTTGGCTACTGGTGTTCACCGATGTGATGGGAACTGTAACTCCAGCCGCGAGAGCAGCGGCCTGGGCATCAGCGAAATCCGCCTTGGCACGCTCGTAAGCAACTTGATAATCCGCGGGATCAATCTCGACCAATACGGTTCCAGCGGTCACGAGTTGGTTGTCGTCCACGTTCAGCTTGGTGACATGGCCCGTAATACGTGCGCTGATCGAATTGATGTGGCCGTCGATCTGGGCATCGTCCGTCGACTCGTAGCTGGTGAAATAACGATAGGCAAAGAAACCCACCACCAGCAGAACGACGATGGCAATGACCACGGCAATGCGAAATCCTGAACTCTGGGTGCGAGAGGGACGGGTGTGATAGTCCTTCTCGGTCGCGGGCAAAGGCTTCGTCGTGCTTTCCGGATTCTCACTGGGGGGCCGTGTAGCGCCGGCAGGGGGACTTTGAGTCGTCGTTTGTTCCATACGCTATTGATTGCCTTTCAAATATCGTCTGACGCCCTGTTCGGCATCGCCGATGGAATACGCCAGTTCGACTTTTGCGAGATTATGAGCGTAAAGACTTTGAATGTAATTTTCATGGGCGCTGGCGACCGATTCCTGCGCTTGCACAACTTCCAGATTATCGGCCACGCCTGCAGTAAATCGGTCTTGCGATTGCGCCATGGCCTGCTCGGCCAGTTCCACGGAACTGCGTGCGACCTCTACTTGCTCGGCGGCAGCGTTCAAATCCAGCAGAGCTGTGCGGACTTCATAATCGATTTTGCCCCGAAGATCGCCCAGTTGGGAACGAGCCTGCTTCAACTTCGCGTCAGCTTCGAGGATGTCGGAATGCACCCGGTTGCCGGCGAAAATGGGGATGTTGACGCCCCCATTCACTTGCCAGGTCCCGTTTGACTGGCTCGGAGTGACGCCGATGTCGCCCAAATTCGCATCGACACCGAGCGTGGGATACCGACCAGCCGAAGCAGCCCGCTTCGACAGCTCGGCACTACGGACCTGCACCACGGCTGCCTGATAGTCGGCACGTCCATCATAAGCACGTTGCAGATAGGTATCGAGAGGAAGGGGCGTCAGCGACTGATACGGAGCTTTTTCAGTTAGAACAAATTGCTGTCCTGGTGGCAAACCGATGATGCGGGCGACACTTAAAGTTAATTTTGCAAGATCATTACGAGTAACGATGAGTTGTTGCTGACGAGTTTGCAATTCCACCTGCGCTCGCAGCGCATCGATCGCGGGAGTGAGTCCGGCTTTCTGCTGGTCTCCAGCTTTATCGGACAGAGCCTGAGCACTCTTGACCTGAGCTTCTGCGGTTTCGACTCGCGCGGAGGCGGCAATGGCTTGCAGGTACGCGTTGCCAACGGCGAGGACAACCATCTCTCTGGCGTCTTTGTAGCTGAGTTGCGCGGCCTTCAGGCTTTGCAAGGAGGCCCGCTCGCGCTCGAGGTTCGCGAAGTTAAAGAGCGACTGGCTGAGCGAAAGCCGGGCATCGAAATAATTAAACGCTGGAGTGACACGTGGAAAGGAACTTAGATTTGTTCCTGGCGGACTGAGAAGGGGCAGCAGTTTGTTAAAGCCGAGCGCTGCCAGACTCTCCGTCTGAACATTTTCCTGGATGCGGCCCCCGATATTAGGAAGCATTTCGCTGAGTTGCTTCCAGCGCTCGCCGCGCGCTGTTTCGGTCTGATCGCCGGCCAGTAGAAGGCCCAAGTTGTTCCTCAGACCACGCTCGATGGCTTCCTTGAAGTCAATTTGCAAGACATCGGGACTGGCCTGTCCTTCAGGAGAGCTTCCAAGAAACGGATTCTGGGGGCTTCCGGGAAGAGAGACGCCTGGCGAAGACGTCCCACCCGTCGATTGAGAGAACAGAGTCGAGGAGGTGCACAGGGTAAAAATGAAGCAAAAAATTGCCGCTGCGAAGACTTTCAATGAGCGTTGCATTCTTGATCGTGGGATCGTTCCGCACTGGACTCGCTACAGAACGGCGGTACGTCCTTTCCGTCCTATAGCATAACTCGTAAGATTCGATTCTTTGACGGGAGTTTGCGATGCAAATGATTCCCGCGCAAAGAAGTGGCTGATTCGAGCAATTTGTGAGGAGTGAGCGTCGCCGCGAAATGGACCTGGAGCGAAAATACAAGCGGTCGTCCATTCAAAAGTGCAATACCTTCGGTACTTTGCCGGGTTTTCGCCACCCCAGTAAGCTGAATGTGGGAAAGAAAGAGCTCGATGGTTATGCGAAAGACTCTCCAACATTTGACTGTAGCGGCGTTGATGATTGCCGTTTTGGGAGGCACGTGGGCCATGGCCCAAGCCGCTCCCGCGGCGGGCACGGACCGAAAAGTCTCAGCTCGCGTTGCTCCGGTATACCCCGAACTGGCGAAACGGATGCATATTCACGGCGTAGTTCGCATCGAAGCGATTGTGCGACCGAACGGCACGGTGAAGTCGACTCGAGTGCTTGGCGGCAACCCGGTGCTGGTTGACGCAGCACAAGAGGCAGTCGGAAAGTGGAAATTTGAGCCGACGCAGGCCGAAACCACCGAACCTGTTCAACTCACCTTTGACGCGCAATGATCCGCCCGAACGGGCCTGATAGAGACTTATTTCAACACCTCTCGGCTAAAGCAAAACCCTTTGGACCTTCACAAGTGACTTAGGTCATCTTGTCCGCCGGTACCGTTTGATTCAAGCTGGAAAAGGCGCGAACTTCAAGGAATGAAAGATCTCAACGCATGAGCGCAGCAACTGGAACGGACTGGACTCGCATTCTGTCGGACCCGGACTTGGTCCGCCAAGTCGGCAAGCTGCTGCAAACCTATCGCGAAGCTCCGGTGGAAAAGCGCGAAGAGGCGCTGCTCGAAGCGATGCGCGAGATTAAAGCAGGCTCGGCAAAGGCGGGACAATCGACTTCTGCGGCTCAGGGCAAGCCTTCTGCGCAACCAGTTCCCACGCCAACATCAGCTACACCCCCGTTTGAACCTGATTTCTTCAGCCCGAACTGGGGTAGCGACCGCCGGCGACATCCGCGCATCAAGTGCTTTGTCGCGGTCGAGCTTCGCGTAGACGAAGCCTCGGCGCCGATCTGGGGAAATCTTTCGAACACGAGTGCGGGCGGATGCCTGATAGAAACGGCGAATCCAGTGCCGCCCGGTGCAAAGGTGGAGGTCGGCCTTTGGGTACCAAACGGAAAAATCTGGGTAAAGGGCTTCGCGCTAAGCGGAATTGTGACCCGTAGCGCACCCGCGAATGGAGTTCGCGTCCGCTTTGACGGAATGCCTCCTGCAGAACGGGACAGCCTGCGGCAATTCCTGAAATTCATCCAGGAAACGACGCGCGCGTCGCACAGTGAAGACAGTTACATCCAGCTCCTAAAGTAAGCAAAATTCCTTATTCCTTCCAGTTTTTCACCTGACCGCAATCCATCCCTTTGCGGAAATTGATACACTCTTGCGTATTGAACCCTTTCATTGGGCAGTCACTCTAATTTCAAAGTGGACTTGCCGAGCACCGCGATATTCATCCGACTGGAGGAGCGGAATCATATGGCAACCAGCGAACAAATTCTCATGACAGGCACGCAACTCGACACGCTATGCATTAACACGATTCGCACTCTGGCGATTGATGCGGTACAGCAAGCGAACTCTGGGCATCCCGGAGCGCCGATGGGACTGGCGCCCGTGGCTTATTGCCTGTGGCAGGAATTCCTGCGCTACGATCCCGCGGACCCAACCTGGCTGAATCGCGACAGATTCGTGCTTTCAAACGGACATGCGTCCATGTTGCTTTACGCGATGTTGCACCTTGCGGAAGTGCGGCAAGTCGACGAGAACGGCAAGGTCACAAGAGAGCTGGCGGTGTCGATGGACGCAATCAAACACTTCCGCCAGTTGGGAAGCCGAACGCCGGGACATCCGGAATCGCACATCACGTCGGGCGTCGAAACCACGACCGGACCACTGGGACAAGGTGTTGGCAACAGTGTTGGAATGGCGATCGCCAGCAAATGGCTCGCAGCGAATTTCAACCGTCCCGACTTCGAGATTTTCGACTTCAACGTCTACGCGATGTGCTCGGATGGGGATTTGATGGAAGGGATCGGCGGCGAAGCAGCGTCGCTGGCCGGACACCTTAAGCTCTCGAATCTGTGCTGGATGTACGACCACAATCACATCACTCTGGATGGGCCGGCGAATTGGTCGTTCAGCGAGGACGTTGCAACACGATTTATCGGGTACGGATGGAACGTGACGAGGGTTACCGATGCGAACGATCTGGAGATGCTGGGGCGAGCGTTCGAAACCTTCCACCAAACCACCGACCGGCCGACGCTGATCATTGTCGACAGTCACATTGGATATGGGTCACCGCACAAACACGATTCGAATGCAGCCCACGGAGAACCGCTGGGGGAAGAAGAGGTCCGGCTGACGAAGAAGTTCTACGGCTGGCCTGAAGATGCCAAATTCCTGGTACCCGAGGGCGTGCAGGAGCACTTCCGCGAGGGAATTGGAACGCGAGGCCGCGAGTTCCGTTCGCAGTGGTCGAAGTTGTTCGCAGATTACTCGCAGAAGTATCCGGAACTCGCTGAGCGACTGGGACATATGCAACATCACGAGCTGCCGGTCGGATGGGATAAAAATCTGCCGACATTCCCCGCCGATGCAAAGGGCGTGGCCACAAGAGAGAGCTCGGGAAAAGTTCTGAATGTTGTGGCGCAGAATATTCCCTGGGTTATTGGCGGATCGGCGGATCTGGCAACTTCGAACAAGACCACATTGAAGTTCGAAGGCGCGGGAGATTTTCAGCCCGGGAGCTACGCAGGACGCAACCTGCACTTTGGCGTACGCGAACATGCGATGGCCGCCAGCGTGAACGGGATGACGGTGTCGGGCATCCGGGCGTTTGGCGCGACCTTCTTCAACTTCAGCGACTATATGCGCGCAAGCATCCGGCTGGCAGCATTGATGCAAGCCCCTTCAATTTTTATCTTCACGCACGATTCGATTGGGGTGGGCGAAGACGGTCCGACGCACCAACCGATCGAGCAGCTGGCATCGTTGCGGGCCATGCCGAACTTGATTGTGCTGCGTCCCGGCGATGCGAATGAAGTGGTCGAAGCGTGGAAGATCATCGCGAACCTGAAGCATTCGCCGGTGGCATTGGTTCTGACTAGGCAGAATTTGCCAACGCTGGATCGGACGAAGTACGCCCCGGCATCCGGCGTAGCGAAGGGAGCGTATGTCGTCGCCGATGCGCCGGGCGGGAAACCAGAACTCATCCTTCTCGCGACTGGTAGCGAACTTTCATTGTGCGTCGAGGCTTACGAGAAGCTGAAAACCGAGGGCATCAAGGCGCGCGTGGTCAGTATGCCGTCATGGGAGATTTTCGACAAACAAGATACGGCGTACAAAGAAAGCGTGCTGCCGCCGGACGTGACAGCGAGGGTTTCGGTCGAGATGGCGGCAACTTTCGGCTGGGAGCGCTACACGGGGAGCAAGGGCCGCAACATTGGCATGCACCGTTTTGGAGCATCCGCGCCCCTCAAGGATTTGTTGAAGTATTTCGGGTTTACAGTTGAGAAGGTCTTGGAAGAGGCGCACGCGGTTTTAGGCAAATAAGTTCACGCGAATTCCGCAAGATTTGGCACAGCCTCAGTTCGTTTGTGCCATTCATCACCGGATCGTCATCCAACAGCTAGGGAGGTTTTTTATGCAACCCACTGGAGTCATTGAAAATTCAAAAGCCACGAAGAATCCGCTGCAGGAATTGCTGAATTATGGGCAGTCGATGTGGCTCGACTACATCCGGCGCGATCTATTCACGACGGGAAAGTTGAGGCAGATGATCGCGAACGACGGGTTGCGGGGGATGACTTCGAATCCGGCGATTTTCGAGAAAGCCATCGCGGATAGCTCTCTCTACGACGATGTCCTGAAGTCACTGGCATCACGCAAAGATCTAGACGCGACAGGGGCTTACGAGCAACTGGCAATCCGGGACATTCAGGATGCGGCGGACGCGCTGCGCCCGGTTTATGAGGAGTCAAATTTCCGCGACGGCTATGTCAGCCTCGAAGTCTCTCCATACCTTGCGCGCAAGACACAGGAGACGATCGAGGAGGCGCGACGGCTGTGGAAGGCCGTGCAGCGCGAGAATGTCATGATCAAGGTGCCGGGAACAGCCGAAGGACTTCCGGCGATCCGCCAGTTGATCGGGGAAGGCATCAACATCAATGTGACATTGCTGTTCGCACAGGAAGTTTATGTAAAGGTTGCAGAAGCCTACATTGCTGGGTTGGAAGATCTGGCGGCGCGTGGCGGCAATCTCAAGAAGATGGCGAGCGTGGCCAGCTTCTTCATCAGCCGCATCGATAGCCTGATCGATTCGATGCTGAATGATCGCATCAAGAACACATCCGATGCCGGCCAGCAGAGTCTGCTGAAGAGCGTGCTGGGAAAAGTCGCGATTGCAAACGGCAAGTTGACGTACCAGCGCTATCAGCAGATTTTCAGTGGACCGCGGTGGCAAGCTCTGGCGGCCAAGGGTGCGCAGACGCAGAGGGTTCTGTGGGCAAGCACCAGCACAAAGAATCCTGCTTATCGGGATGTCATTTATGTCGAGGAATTGATTGGACCCGACACGGTCAACACGATGCCGCCGGCTACGGTAGATGCGTTCCGTGACCACGGGCGTTTGCGAAACAGTCTGACCGAAGACATTCCGGCGGCCGAAAAGGCCATGGCTGATCTGGCCCGAACGGGCATTTCGATGAAGGAAGTCACGGACAAATTGACGGATGATGGGGTCAAGTTGTTCGCCGACGCCTTTGACAAGCTACTGGCTGCGGTTGCGAAGAGCACGTCGAAAGGATAAGAACGTGAGTGGACTGAAGACTTCCCTGCCCGAATCGCTGGCCGCAACAGTAAAGACGACGATTGCCGACTGGCAGTCGGGCGGGAAGATGAAGCGATTGTGGGATCGCGATGCCAGTCTGTGGACCGGCGATGACGAATCGAAGTGGCTAGGCTGGCTCGACATTGTCGAAGAGCAGGCCGCACATCAGGATGAGCACGATAAACTGGCCAAGGAAGTCCGCCAACGAGGTTTCGAACACATTTTGCTTCTGGGAATGGGCGGATCGAGCCTTTGTCCCGAAGTCCTGCGTATGACTTTTGGCAGGACGCCGCAATTTCCAAACCTGCACGTTTTGGATTCGACCGATCCGGCGCAGGTAAAAGCGTTCGAGCACCAGATCGACATCGCGAAGAGTCTATTCATCGTCTCCAGCAAGTCTGGAAGCACTCTAGAGCCAAATATCTTCAAACAGTATTTCTTTGAACGCACCAAGCAGACGGTTGGCGCGACCAATGCCGGGAAGCATTTCATCGCCATCACTGATCCGGGGTCGAAGATGCAGCAAGTCGCCGAAGGCGACCATTTTCTGCACATTTTCTTCGGTCGCCCGTCGATCGGCGGTCGCTATTCAGCGCTATCGAATTTTGGCATGGTTCCGGCTGCCGCGATCGGGCTCGATACGAAGAAGTTTCTGTCCCGCGCGGCGGAAATGGTGCGGGCCTGCGGACCGGGCTCAAGCGTCGAAGAAAATCCCGGAGCTGCGTTAGGGATCATTCTTGGGTGCGCTGCGAAGGCTGGCCGCGACAAAGTTACGATCATTACGTCTCCGGGAATCTCTGATCTGGGCGCGTGGCTTGAACAACTGCTGGCCGAATCAACAGGAAAGATCGGTAAGGGGATTATTCCGGTCGATCGCGAAGCACTTACCTCGCCCGATATTTACGGCAACGATCGTGTGTTCGCGTACGTACGGTTGGAAAATGGAGTGGATGCCGACCAAGAGTCGAAAGTAGCGGCGATCGAAAAGGCCGGACAACCGGTGGTGCGAATCACCATGGCGGACATCTATGACCTGGGCGCGGAATTTTTCCGCTGGGAGATTGCGACCGCCGTGGCGGGAGCGATCATCGGCATCAACGCCTTCAACCAGCCGGATGTGGAAGCCAGCAAAATAGCTACGCGCAACCTGACCTCGGAATATGAGAAGACGGGATCGCTTCCGGCTGAAACACCGGTACTCGAAGACGGCGGAGTCAAGCTCTTCACCGACGACAAGAATGCGGCTGATCTCGCCAAAGCAGCCGGTAGCGACAAGTCGCTGACGGGATACCTGAAAGCGCACTTGAGCCGAATCAAGGCGGGCGATTACTTTGCCGTCCTTGGATACGTTCAGATGAACGTGGAGCACGAGCAGAGCTTGCAAAAGATTCGGCACGCCGTTCGGGACAAAAAACGTGTAGCGACGTGTTTGGGATTTGGTCCGCGATTCTTGCATTCGACGGGACAGGCGTATAAGGGCGGCCCAAACACGGGGGTGTTCCTGCAGATTACCTGTGACGATGCGGTCGAGCTTCCAGTCCCAGGTCAGAAATACACTTTCGGAATCGTGAAGGCGGCGCAGGCCCGTGGCGATTTCCATGTCCTGGCGGAGCGAGGCCGGCGAGCATTGCGTGTGCATTTGGGAAGCAACTTAAAGGCTGGGTTGGCTACGCTGGAAGCTGCGGTGCAGAAGGCTCTTTAATTTTATCGGCAAAGTCTGCGAGGGCGTGACGTCCTCGCGCCAGTCGGCGTGACGCCGGCGCTACTCACTGTAAGGAGAGCATGGCATGCAATTAGGGATGGTTGGACTGGGGAAGATGGGGGCGAATATGACCCGGCGACTGATGCGCGGCGGGCATTCGCTCGTGGTTTCCGATCTTAGCGCAGATGCGGTGAAACAACTGGGTGGCGAAGGCGCGACTGGATCCACTTCGCTAGAAGATCTCGTGAGCAAGTTGAAGGCTCCGCGCGCGATCTGGATCATGGTTCCCGCAGGCGGTCCGACGGAAGCGACGGTGCAGAAACTCGCGCAGCATCTTCAGGCTGGTGACGCCATCATCGACGGCGGCAATTCCTATTTCAAAGATGACGTGCGCCGCGCCAACGAGCTGAAGGGCAAGGGCATCCATTACGTCGATGTCGGAACCAGCGGAGGCGTGTGGGGTCTGGAGCGCGGGTACTGCATGATGATTGGCGGTCCGAAAGAAGCAGTGCAAAGGCTCGATCCGATCTTCAAGACACTGGCTCCGGGCAAGGGCGACATTCCAAAAACGCCCGGACGCGAAAAATTGGGCGGCACGGCCGAAGATGGTTACATCCATTGCGGGCCTTCGGGCTCCGGGCACTTCGTGAAGATGGTGCATAACGGCATTGAGTACGGAATCATGCAAGCCTACGCGGAAGGTTTCGATATCTTCAAGAATGCGACGAGCAAAGAACTACCGGAAGATATTCGTTACGATCTGAACCTGCCGGATATCGCGGAAGTATGGCGGCGAGGCAGCGTAATCAGCTCATGGCTGCTTGATTTGACGGCTATGGCACTGACGGAAAATCCGACGCTTTCGGAGTACGAAGGATACGTACAGGATTCCGGCGAAGGCCGTTGGACGATCCAGGCTGCGATCGAAGAGGCAGTTCCCGCCGAGGTGCTTACCGCAGCGTTGTATGTGCGCTTCCGTTCGCGGCAGCAACATACTTTTGCCGAGAAGATGCTTTCGGCGATGCGTCAAAAATTCGGTGGACACATCGAAGCCGGCGGGCAAACGAAGAAAACCGCATAAATTGGACTTTTGCGAATTTCATAAGGACTGACTCATGGCTGAATTAGCAGAACAACCGAAGGCAGCGGCAGCGCCCGCACGTATCGGCAAGCAGGGCGATCCATGCGTCATGGTGATTTTCGGGGCGGCGGGAGATCTGACAGGGCGCATGCTCATCCCGGCGCTCTACAACCTTGCCCGGGCCGGATTGCTTTCCAAAGAATTCGCCGTGGTTGGCGTCGCGCGCACGCAATTGTCAAATGACGACTTCCGCAAGCGCGTATATGACGACATTAAGGCTTACTGCGGCGAATGCGTGGATGACAGCGTGTGGGAGTGGTTCAGCCAGCGGTTTTATTATTTTGCCGGAGACTTCGGCGACGACAAGCTTTACTCGAACCTCAAAGACTTCCTTACGAAGATCGATAAAGACCATTCCGCCCACCAGAATTTCTTCTATTACATGGCGGTGGCCCCGAGCTTTTTTGGTCCGATCGTAGAAAAGCTCGCTGCCAATGGATTGATGGAACAGAGCAACAATCACTGGCGCCGGGTGGTCATCGAAAAACCGTTCGGACACGATCTGGAGTCAGCGAAGCAACTGAACCAGCAATTGCTAAAGGTCGCCGACGAAAAGCAGATTTACCGCATCGACCACTATCTCGGCAAAGAGACGGTGCAGAACATCATGGCATTCCGTTTTGCCAACGGAATTTTTGAGCCGGTGTGGAACCGGCGATACATCGATCACGTGCAGATTTCGGTGGCAGAAACCGTGGGTGTGGAAGGCCGCGGAAGCTACTTCGATCATGCCGGCACGCTGCGTGACATGGTGCCGAATCACATCATGCAACTGATCAGCTTGACCGCGATGGAGCCGCCGATTTCATTTGACGCGAACGCTGTCCGCGACGAGCAGGCGAAGATTCTGCATGCGATTCAGCCGATGAGCGATGAAGAAGTGCTGAGCCGTTCAGTGCGCGGCCAGTATGGCGACGGGACCGAAGAAGGCAAGAGAGTGACGGCCTATCGAGCGGAGCCCGACGTTCCACCGGATTCGCGAACCGAGACATTCGTCGCGATGAAGCTGTCAATCGACAACTGGCGGTGGGCAGACGTTCCTTTTTACCTGCGAACGGGCAAGCGGATGCCGGTGCGGAATACCCATATCGTGATACAGTTTCGACGTGCTCCGTTTGTGCTGTTCCGCGACACCCCCGTGGAACACCTGATGCCAAATCAACTTGTGCTTCACATCCAACCGGAAGAAGGAATCTCGTTGCAATTTGCGGCGAAGGTGCCGGGTCCGGTGATGCGACTAGGCACGGTCGACATGAACTTCGAATACCAGGAATATTTTGGTAAGCAGTCCAGCACCGGGTACGAACGTTTGCTTCATGACTGCATGATCGGCGATCAGACGTTGTTTCAGCGCGCAGACATGGTGGAGGCGGGCTGGTCGGTCGTCAATCCGGTACTCGATCTGTGGAAGGCGCTGCCGCCACGCAACTTTCCGAACTATGCGTCAGGAACCTGGGGACCGAAGGAGGCCGACGAACTTCTAGAACGCGACGGCCGCCGCTGGAGGAACTTCGAGAAATGATTCTGGCCGGCGATATTGGTGGGACCAATGCCAGGCTGGCTTACTTCCAACCCCAGAATGGGCATCTTCAACTGGTATCTGAACGCGTCTTTCCCAGCCGTGAACACAAGGAACTTGGCGAGATTGTAAGCCAGTTTTTGGAGGAGTCAGGGACGCGTCCGGAAGCGGCTTGCTTCGGAATCGCCGGACCAGTACGCAACGGCCGGGTTGAAACTTCCAACCTGCCCTGGGTAATCGAACAATCGCGCCTTGCGAATCAGATTCATCTTCCCGCGACACTCCTGATCAATGATCTCGAAGCGAGCGCATGGGGTATAGGAGCGCTGGCGGAGACGGACTTGGTTCCGCTGAATCAAGTTGCCGGACCCGTGGTGGGCAACCAGGCCGTGGTTGCTCCTGGAACCGGATTGGGCGAAGCAGGATTGTTCTGGGATGGAAAGCGTCATCACGTGTTTGCCTGCGAAGGCGGGCATACCGATTTTGCCCCGCAAAATGATCTGCAAATTGAACTCCTTCGCTTTCTGAAAAATCGCTTTGGGCATGTGAGTTATGAGCGGATTCTTTCCGGTCCGGGCTTAGTCAATGTTTACGAATTTCTCCGCGACTCCGCGCACGAAAAAGAATCAAGCGACTTGGCGACAGCCATGCAGAAGGGCGATCCAGCTGCGGCGATCTCGCGCGCAGCAGTTTCGGGGAATGATGCATTAGCAGCAAAAGCTCTCGATTTGTGGATCACGGTCTATGGCGCAGAAGCATCCAACCTCGCACTGAAGATTATGGCGACTGGAGGATTGTTCCTCGCTGGAGGGATCTCCCCGAAGATTCTTTCGAAGCTGACGGGACCGGCGTTTATGCAGGCCTTCCTGGATAAGGGCCGAATGCGTCCGCTGGTGGAGTCGATGCCGGTATGCGTGGTCACCAACGACAAAGCCGGACTATTGGGCGCGGCCCGATGCGCGTCGGTCCGAGCATGTAAGGGTTAAGGGCTTTGAGTTCCTCACCTGAAATTCGGATTTCGACCACCCCGCAGGAGCTGTTTGCCGCAGCTGCAGAAGAGGTAATGCGCGCCGCGAATGAAGCGGTCGCCGCGCGCGGACGTTTCACGATTGCATTGTCGGGCGGTTCGACTCCCAAGAGTCTTTTCAACTTGCTGGCGACGAATGCGCGGACCACGCTGCCATGGGATCGTATGTTCTTTTTCTGGGGTGATGAACGTCACGTTCCGCCAACGGATCCCGATAGCAATTACCGGATGGCGGAAGAGGCGATGCTATCGAAGATTCCAGTCGCACCCGGAAATGTCTTTCGAATTCCCTCGGAAAATCCCGATGCCGCGGCAGCGGCGACAGAGTACGAAAAGACGCTGCGCAAGTTTTTCCAGACAGGTCCCGATGGCGTGCCGCAGTTTGATTTGATTCTTCTCGGCATGGGGCCTGACGGGCATACGGCTTCCCTGTTCCCCGGCACGGCCGCTCTTCAAGAAAAATCGAAACTGGTTGTTGCGAATTGGGTAGAGAAACTCAAGACTCACCGTCTGTCTCTGACACTGCCCGTGCTGAATGCCGCGCGCTGCGTGGCTTTTCTGGTGAGCGGAACCGATAAGGCGTCCGTGCTGAAGACGGTGTTGGAAGAGGATGTTCCTGGCGAGCAGTATCCGTCGAAGCTCGTGAAGCCGACTGACGGAAAACTGATCTGGTTCGTGGACCGGGCAGCCGCGAGCGCGCTTTCGACCAAGCACTGACCTTCAAGCAGTACTTATCCGCGCCAGCCGCCAATTTCTTTCAATCCTTTGCCGCGCGCATGCTCGAACAACCGCACTCGATGGCGGGAGTGTTCGAACTCGTGGATGTCGGCCCAAACTTCGGCCTGCCATCCTTTTTCGTGGGCAGCGGATTCTCCGCAGGTCGCGCATCGGGTGTGCAGCGTGATGGGCACAACTTCCAGGCCGACAGGAGCGGATCCGGGCAGTTCAACAAAGATGCAGCGGACTTCCTCGATCTCTTCGTTGGCGCCGAGGAGATGCTCGTAGCGTAGGAGGTATCCGAAACCGAGTTTTCGAGCCTCAAGCTCGGCTTCATTGCGTGTATGAAATGGGCCGTATTCTGCCCGCAACTGCTCGGTCGAGTCGCATGCCATCCAAAACGTCTCTTTGTACGCCATCGCTGGTTTCGCCCCGGGTTGCGAAGCCGGCTCGTGGCTGCTGAGCCTGCTACCAGCGATGGAGCAATTCTGAGGCCGGAATGTCGCCGAGGACAAAGCGTTACGGAACAATGAGTTACACGCTGGCACCGAGTCGTATTTCGCACCCACTTAGAAAACTTTTGCAGAGTCGCAGAACAAGCCTCTGAAAAATTCGAGCGTTAAGAGTTCTCAATGACTATCGTCAGGCAAATAAGTGCGCAAATTCCTGCATGGAGTCTGCGATTTCTAGCCCGCACCCACAGCCTGGCTCAAGGGCTCGCTGACAGCATCGGAGGCAGGCCAGTTCTTTCCGCCATGGGCCGCTACGTACATGGCCAGTTCCAGTCGACTCCACACGCCGATCTTGTCGAAAGTGCTGCGAAGATGATTCTTGATCACTTGCTCGGTGGTGCCGACGATCTTCCCGATCTCGCGGTTTGTCAAACCTTCCCAGACAAGAATCGCAATCTGAATTTCCTTGGCGGTGAGATGCTCGCGGGGGGTCATGATTGCGCCTCCTCTTTGCTAAACATTGCGATCGCAAGCTTGACTCTTTTTCGGCCTTCACGGATGCCGGCTCTGAGGAACAGGGTGCGCAAGTGCTGCTTCACTGTGCGAGGGCTGATTTTGAGCTGCCCGGCAATTTCCTTGTTGCTGCATCCCTGAACAAGCAAGCTCAAAACTTGCTGGTCGCGCGGGGTAACTCGAACTTCATTCAGATTAATCATGAAAGATTCCCTCCTCGGTGGCTAAGATGAACTCCGCTTTTACGGAAAGCACGCCTTTCGCCAATTGTTCGCGTGAAAAGGCGCTCATCCAGTAAGTACCTTCGCTTGGGGCACTTGGGGTGGGAGACCATGGTTTTCAGGTGTCTTTCAGGCAGGGCGTGGTAGCCTGAGCCAGTTCCGAAATGATAGGCACACGGGCCCTACGGTGAGATTCCGCTCATCTCTTACGCGCGGACGCAACTCGGATGTCTCGGTACAGAAACTGCCAGGGCTTGTGCCCGCGGCGCGTCAATGCCGCAATCGTCCTTCGATTCAGCTACTTTCATCGCCAGACGATTGCGTTTCAAGGCGAGGTGACTCTTGAAGTCGATTCAAATTGAGCCAACGACATTGAAGAGAGGATGCTCCCGAATCGGGTTTAGCGTTTCATCCTATTTTCCCATTTTGGTTCTGATAGCAACCGCGGCCACAAGTTTTTCACAGGGAACTCCCTCGACTCCCTCCCAGGGCGCTCCGTTGACGATCACATTGCAGGACGCTCTGCAACGAGCCCGGATGAACGATCCCCAATACCGGTCGGCGGTCACGGATCTCGGATTAGCACGCGAAGACCGCGTGCAAGCTCGGGCTGGATTGCTGCCTGACGCAAACTACAACAACTCGTTCATCTACACGGAGGGCACCGGGCCGGTTCCGGCTAGCTGTCAAACCAGCACGTTAGGATGCCCGACATCGAGATTCGTCGCCAACAACGGCGTCCACGAATACATCAGCCAGGCGAATGTGCATGAGTCAGTGTCGCTTACGAATTTCGCCGATTACCGACGCTCCACTGCCGCACTGGCGCAGGCTCGCGCGAAGGCAGAAATCGCAGTTCGCGGATTAGTGGTCACCGTGACCGAGGCCTACTACGGGTTGGTCGTCGCGCAACGCAAGTACGCCAGCGCGCAGCGCGCGTCCGCGGAGGCCTCAAGGTTTCTTGATATCAGCCAGAAACTAGAGAATGGCGGCGAAGTTGCGCACGCCGATGTGATCAAGGCAAGAATTCAATCGCAGCAGCAGCAACGCGATTTGCAGGAAGCGCAACTTGGAATGGAGCGGACTCGGCTGGATCTCGCGGTGCTTTTGTTCCCGGATTTTAATCAGGATTTTGCGGTGGTAGACGACCTTCAGACGCCGGAACCACTGCCGGCATTTCAGGAAATAGAGGCGGCCGGTAAGAAAAATAATCCTGATCTGCGATCTGCCTTGGCGGCTTACGAAGTGGCTAATCACGAAGTAACCGCGGCGTGGGGAGGGCTACTCCCCGCGCTGAGCGTAGATTACTTCTATGGAATCGATTCCAACCAGTTCGCCATCCGGACGGATGGAGTTCGGAATCTCGGTTATTCGGGTGTTGCGACGCTGCAGATTCCGATCTTTAGCTGGGGAGCGGATCGCAGCAAGTTGAAACAGGCAAAACTGAAACGCGATCAAGCACAGGTCGAGTTGAGCTATGTGCAGCGTCAGCTACTGAGTCACTTGCGTCAGTTTTACAGCGAGGCGGACACAGCGCGCTCCGAAATGGAGTCGCTTGCGAGTTCCGCCGAAATCGCCGCCGAAAGCTTGAGGCTGACGACCTTGCGATACCAGGCCGGCGAATCGACGGTGCTGGAAGTGGTGGATGCGCAGAACACATTGACGCTGGCCCGCAACGCCTATGACGATGGCCAGTCCCGCTACCGCGTTGCGGTCGCGAATCTACAAACTCTCACGGGGAACTTCTAGATCGAATGAACCCCATCGAAAGCTCACCCTGTTTCAGTCACTATCGCGATCACCGGCGTCTTGCTGCGTCTGTTTTATTGGCCGCAGCGATTATGCTCACCTCTGCTTGCTCGTCTGACAAAACCGATAAAGAGCCGACGGTTTCCGTTCAGGTCGCGCCCGTTGAGAAAACCACGATTCAGCATGTGATCCGGGCACAGGCGATTCTTTTCCCGAAACAACAGGCCGCCATCGTGCCGAAGATCAGCGCGCCCGTTCAAAAATTCCTGGTGAAGCGTGGCAGTGCCGTGCACGAGGGAGAACTGCTAGCAGTGTTGGAGAACCGCGATCTCACGGCGGCCGCACAGGATACAAAGGGGGCCTACGATCAGGCCCAAGCTACCTACGAGACGACGACGGCTGCAGGACTGCCCGAAGAGATTCGTAAAGCGGAAGCGGATGCACAACAGGCACAGCAGGCCCTTGATGCGCAACAAAAGGTATACGAAAGCCGCCAGCAGTTGTTTGATCAAGGGGCACTGCCGCGCAAGGAACTCGACCAGTCGCGCGTGGACTTCACGCTGGCCCGCAATCAGAGTGAGATCGCGAAAAAACATCTTGAAGCTTTGATGGCGATCGGGAAGCAGCAGGAACTCAAAGCTGCGGCCGGGCAATTGGAATCCGCAAAGGGCAAATATCTTGGGGCGCAGGCACAGCTCAGTTATTCGGAAATTCGCAGCCCAATCAACGGCCTTATCACCGATCGCCCGCTTTACCCCGGTGAGATGGCGGCGGCGGGCACGCCTCTGCTCACGGTGATGGATATTTCTTCGGTCATCGCGAAGGTTCATATTCCGCAGGATGATGCTGCAGCATTGAAAGTTGGGGATAAGGGCACGATGACGGTGCCAGGCATCGACGAACCGATCGAAGGAAAAGTTACAGTTGTCAGCCCTGCTCTCGATCCTAACAGCACGACTGTGGAGGTTTGGTTCGAAGCCAAGAATCCCAAACACGAATTGAAGCCCGGCACGAGCGTCCAAGTGTCCTTGACGGCAAAGACTGTAAACGATGCCTTAGTAGTGCCAGTCAGTTCGTTGGTCACTGCGCCTGACGGCACGACGACGGTCATGGTAGCGGGCCCAGACGGACGCGCTCATCAAAAGGCCGTAAAGCTCGGAATCCGCAATGGTGACGATGTGCAGATCGTAGACGGCGTTGCGGCAAACGATAAGGTTGTCTCCAATGGCGCTTACGGTCTTCCGGACAACACGAAGATTACGATCGCAACGCCAGCACCGTCCGAGGAAGCGAAGCCGTCGGCAGAGGGATCCAAAGCTGGAAGTGAGGCGTCCGGTGAAAAATAACTGCTGCGGAGCGTCGGCGTGAACTCTCCGAAAACCGGTGGCCAGCACTGGATTGCCCAGCACTCACGGCCCGTGATCTTCCTGATCCTGACGATGGCGCTGCTCGGGGGATATCTCGCATTCACGATTCCGGTATCCGTCTTCCCTTCTACCAATTTTCCACGCGTTCTGGTTGCGGTCGATAACGGGGTGATGCCGATCGATCAGATGATGGTCACGGTCACTCGTCCGATTGAGGAAGCCGTGAACAGTGTCCCTGGCCTTTTCACCGTTCGCTCGATCACCAGCCGCGGATCGGCTGAAGTCGATCTCTACTTCCGCTGGGACGTCGACATGTTCCAAACGCTGCAATATGTCAATGCGGCGATTTCGCGGGTTCAGCCGGAACTTCCACCGACGGCAAAAATCGAGGCGCATAGGTTAACGTTCGCGGCCTTTCCGGTCATCGGCTATTCCCTCACTTCCGACACGATGCCCCAGACAAAACTATGGGAGATGGCAACCTACGAGATGAAACCACGGCTCAATCGCCTGGAGGGTGTTTCGACGGTCGTCGTCCAAGGGGGGCAAGAGCCGGAGTTTCAGATCATGCCGGATCCAGCAAAGCTGCTCACCGCGAGCATCACCGTTTCGGACATTCTCGACGCGGTCCGGCGTACCAATCTCATTGACTCACCGGGGTTGCTGGAAAGAAATCATCAGCTTTATCTGGGTTTGGTTAACGGTCAGGTACGCACGCCAGACGAAATTGCAAACGCGGTGATCAAGAGCACTGCGACCGGTATTCCAGTGAGGATCGGCGATGTGGCGACTGTGTCTTCCAGCGTAAAGCCCATTTACACGGTCGTCACGGCAAATGGAAAACCGGCGGTACTTCTCAATATCAGCCGGCAGCCGGATGGGAACACGGTGCAGGTAGCGACTGAAGTTCATAGCGAGATCGAGAACATTCGCAAGGCGCTGCCGCCAGGAATTGAAATTCAGCCGTTCTATGACCAGTCGATCATCGTCAACGAGTCAATTAAGAGCGTTCGCGACGCTATCCTGCTGGGGCTGATTCTGGCTTCGATCATCCTTGTCGTTTTCCTTCGCGACTGGGGAACATCGTTGGTTGCGGGCTTGGTCATTCCTGTCACGGTACTCGTCACCTTTATTGCGTTGAAGCTGATGGGCCAGAGCTTCAACCTGATGACGCTGGGCGGACTTGCCGCTGCCGTCGGATTGGTCATCGATGATGCAATCGTTGTGGTCGAGAACATTGTCCTGCACCGCGATTTGGGTCAATCGCGCATTGAAGCGATTCGACGCGCGCTGAAAGAGATCACAATCCCGCTGATTGGTTCCACGATCACACCGGTCGTCGTCTTCATCCCGTTGGTCGTCATCACCGGCGTCTACGGAGTCTTCTTCCGGGCTTTGGCCGTGACGATGACCGTTTCGCTGCTTACGTCGCTCGGATTGGCGTTAACGTGGACGCCCAATCTGAGCCAGTACTTCATCAAAGGCCGAAAAGAAAAGGAACCGGCCGAGGCGCCGGCCGACGACGAAACCGAAGAAGATGATGCGCGAAAAATGCTGGCCGCAGAAGAGAAGCATTTAAGCGGATTCTTTTTGCGCGTGGTGAACTTTCACGAGCGGTGGTTGCGGCGCGCATTGGAACGTCCACTGTTGCTAGTGATCTTCAGCGTGGCCCTTATCGGAGTTTCTTTCATTTGTTTCAACTACTCCGATACGGACCTTCTGCCGGAAATGGACGAAGGCGGTTTCGTGCTCGACTACTTAATGCCCGCCGGAAGTTCGTTGGCGGAGACGAATCGAGTCGTCAGTCATCTGGAAAAGATGCTGCGCGAAACACCGGAGGTGGAGAGCACATCGCGACGCACTGGCCTCCAACTAGGGCTAGCCGCCGTGACCGAGGCAAATTATGGCGACATCCTGGTGAAGTTAAAGGCCAAGCGCGATCGTGACATCGAAGAGATTATGGCCGACATGCGAGCCCGCATAAAACGCGAGGAACCCGCGCTGGACGTCGAGTTCACACAAGTGCTCCAGGACATGATTGGGGACCTAACGTCCGTCCCGGAACCAATCCAGATCAAGCTATTTTCCGAAGATCCAAAGCTCTTACAAGAGTGGGCGGAGAAGGTCGGTAATGCCATTGCGCCGGACGAAAAAACGGGGAAAGCCAAGATTGAAGGCGTAGTTGATGTGCTGAACGGAATCGACAATACGATCAGCGGACCAGCCATAACATTCCAAGTGGATCCCAGCGTGGCTGCACGCGCCGGATTCACGACGGAAGAAATTGCGCTGGATGCATCTGCCATTCTTGAGGGCGAACCTGCCCCCCCGCCTGTTGTCGTGAACGATCGTGCGTACACGTTGCGAGTGCGCTTTCCTGCATCAAATCGCACTTCCCTCGAAGCCATGCGGGATACGCTGCTCGTCAGCGGTACTGGACACACTGCCACCTTGGGGGCGCTCGCATCGGTCGTGGAGACTCCTGGACAAACCGAAATCCGCCGCGAAAATCTGCAACGGGACGTCGCTATTACCGCTCGCTTAGAAGGCCGTGGGCTAGGCAGCGGCATGGCAGCCGTTCAGAAGGCCGTCGCCGATTTGCATATTCCGGCAAGCATCCGCGTGGAATACGGCGGACAGTATGAAGAACAGCAACACAACTTCCACGATCTAGCGATTGTGCTCATCCTGGCCGTGCTGCTGTTGTTCATTGTGCTTTTGTTTGAATTTGGAGCTTTCGCCGCGCCGATTGCGATTCTCTCCTCTGCATTGCTGTCGACGTCGGGAGTATTCATTGCACTTCTGATCACGCGAACGACATTCAACATCTCATCGTTCATGGGGATGATCATGGTGATCGGCATCGTTGCTAAAAACGGAATCTTGCTGCTTGACGCCGATCAGAAGATGCGAGTTTTGGGGTTGTCGGCTGAAAATGCAATGCTGCAAGCCGCACGCAGAAGATTGCGCCCGATCGTCATGACCGCGCTGGCGACGGTCGCGGGCATGCTCCCATTGGCGCTTGCGCTGGGAGCGGGATCGCAGATGTTGCAACCACTGGCGATTTCAGTCATCGGCGGCGTTCTGATTTCGATGGTTTTATCTCTCGTCATTACACCCGCAGTCTATTTTTTCCTCAGCCGAAGAAATGAAGCGGGGGCGGATGCGCTCCCTCCACTAGCAGAAGCGAAATAGGAAAATCCCAAGGAAAGTTGCAGATGTCTGCAACCTGACGGTTACCTGCCGGGTTACTACAACCGAATTTGCCGTCTTGGACGGGGGCCGAGACGGGCACACAAGAAAACTCGCCAGCCCGTCTCTTTGGCGGTAAACTATTGAAAGACTTGAGGGTGCCCTTGGCTCGGGTGACCCGAAATGCCGAAATCCCCCAAACTTTTCAACTCCCCTGTTGCCAAAATTGGGCGCTCTGCGATGGTGCGGCAGTTGCAATAGAATAAGTGCATTCCAGCCAGAGGGAATGCGCGCCGCAGGGGACGGCTTCCACCGGTGGAAAACGGAATCGTGTCCGAGGAAAAACAAAAACCAGTTCTCGACGAGCAGACGCTCGCCAAGCTGCTGGAAGCCGCGTATGTTCTCCAGGAACATAACCGCGAAGTTCGCGAGCTTGAGCTCGGCCTCGATTTAAAGCGGGACCAGATTGAGGCTGAAGATAAAGCCAAGGCTAGGAGTTCACCCACAGCAGCGGATCCAAAGCAGCGTATTACAGCAGATCCAGCGCATGGAGATTACACCTTCACCCTGGCGCAGATCGTTGCAACCCAGCACCAAATTCAAATTCGCAATCTCGGATTAGACCAGGCGATGGCCCTGGTTACTGAGCGCGTGATCGACATCGCGCGAGCCGGCGGCGCGGCTATCGGAATGGTCGACGGCAAGAACGTACGGTACCGTGCAGTCGCGGGTTCGAAGGCTTTGAAATTGGGAACTCAAGTTCCCACCGAAAAAGCTCTCTGCCTCCCGTGCATTCGGAATGGACAAGTCTTCCGATGTGCGGATGTCGATCCCGAATTTCTGATCGACACGCAAGAGTGCAGGCGGCGCGGCATTCGATCGTTGATCGCCGTTCCTATTTTTCACGAAGGCGGAGTCGCCGGGGGATTGGAAATCTATTACCCCAATCAGAATGGATTTACTGAACAAGATATCCATAGTGGTCAACTGATGGCCGGCCTGATTACGGAAGCGCTGGCGCGCGACGAAGAGCTGACCTGGAAACAATCACTCGCGAATGAACGCGCCGTCATGCTGGAAGCACTGGAAAAACTGAAGCCGAATCTTTCAGCGCTGGTCGAAAAAGATCCGGCCAAAGTATCCGGCGAGAAACCCGCGGCTGGGACTGACGCTTCAGCATCGAGCTTCACTTGCACAAAGTGCGGACACAAGCTCGTAAGCGGAGAACAATTCTGCGGACAGTGTGGAACGGCACGCGCTCCTGTGGCCAGCCATGCCGCGGCTGCAGCACAAACCCCTGCGTGGCCAGCGCCGGTGTTTGAGAATAAAATGCCTGCGTCAACGGCAGCGGGGGTGGTTATCCCGAACGCTGCTCAATCGATCACTGATACAGCTCGCTCCGAAGAATCTTTGCCGGAGTCGATCGAAGAAGAATTCCCAGATCTTTTCGGTGTGCCCGAACCAACGCTTGAGCAGAAGAATGTCGCCAAAGAAGCGGTTGTTGCGCCCGATCCGGAACTTTCGGGCGACCTGAGTCGTGAATTAGAAACCGGAATACAACCGGAAGATGAGCCGGAAAAAGCAGCTGAGCCGAACGCGGAGATAGAGAACGCGGAAGCAGAAATAGAAGAACCGGAACAAGTTGCACTGGTGAAGCCCGCGCAACCTGGAGACTGGAGTTCTGCGCTCTCCGCTCGGGAGTTTCTGGAGCAGGTCGCCGGAGTACAGAAACGTGGAGGCTTCGCGCGGTTCTGGGAAACGCGCCGCGGCGATATCTACCTGGCCATTGCGGTGATCCTCGTAGCGTGTGTCGTCCGCTGGGGAATCTGGTCCAATCATCAGGTCAACGCGACGAGTGCACCGCCGACTGCAGCGGCCGCTCACAAAAAGGCCGCACCAGACGCAGACTTGTCACTCTTCGACCGCTTGCTGATTTCGCTTGGCATGGCAGAAGAACCCGAAACACCTGAAGACAAGGGCAATCCGACTACGCGGGTCTGGATCGACCAGAAGACGGCGCTTTATTACTGCCCGGGCTCCGACCTTTACGGTAAGACACCCAAGGGCAAGTACGCCACGCAAAGGGACGCACAACTCGATCAATACGAGCCGGCATATCGGAAAGCCTGCAACTAGCGCAGATTCCCTTCATCCCTCTGGATGTTCGGGACTTTCGGTTGACAACCTCCTGACGCCAGAGTGCAATCATAGATAGCGTTCCATCGGATCGTTATCCCTATCAGGCCGGAGTTTTGATTTGCCGCGCGCAAGCGATCAGTCAGATTCTCATATGTCGGAAAGTTTCCTCAAAGATCACTCAGCTGTAATGCAATGTCCCGCATGCGGCCATGACAATCCTCCGGCACACAAATTTTGCGGAGCGTGCGGCGCAGCGCTGGAAGATGAGCGGACGACATCACCGGTAACGATTCCTGATCTTGACTTTCGCGAGCGCAATTCGTCGGAACGCGAGGACGACGCTCCCCGTGAAGTGAGTTCCAAATCCTACGAGACTGGGCAGGCGTTTGAAGACTCGATTACGAATCCTCACGAGCTATCGCTTTTCCGAAGCTTTCGCCCAGCCGGTTCCGACGACGATGGCGACTACGAAGAAGAATCCGGGTTTCGGCGATATCGCGCGTATCTGGGAGCGGCCGTTGCCGTCATCCTGATTATTCTTGGATACATGGCATGGCGAAGCTCCCAAGCTGCATCGCAGAGAGCTCATCAACCCCCTCCGCCACCACCTGTCACTGCACAGCAGACTCCCGCGCCGGTACCCGCCCCAAGCGCTCCTGCGCGAACTGTTCCACAAGAGCAGAGAACCCCTCTCAGCCACGAACAGAGAACTGAGAAAGAAGCGCAGAAAGTGGCGGCGAGTTCAGGTCGCGAGCGTTCGGCTGCGCCAGTGGTGCCTGCCCGTGATTCCGCTCCAACAGTGGACGGACGCGGCTCGGCTGACAATGGAGACGAGGAATTGGCGATGGCCCAGCACTTCCTCAACGGTACCAGCAGCCAAGGCCGCGACAGCGCTGAAGCCGCAAAATGGCTCTGGAAATCGATCGCAAAACATAATTCAGCCGCGACTGTGCTGCTCGCAGATCTCTATCTGAAAGGGGACGGAGTCTCCAAGAACTGCGATCAGGCGCGCGTACTTCTCGACTCGGCGGCGCGCAAGGGATTCCCGCCAGCCGGAGAGCGGCTGCGAAATCTTCAGGCTTTTGGCTGCCAGTAGTACAAGAATGCAGACCCGCGGCCCTTCGCGCCTCCAGCCAAACTACTCGAATGGACCGGCGTCACGAGAAGGAGCCGCAAGCACGCAGCTAATTGGTTAACATTGCAGAAGGACTTCGGCGAGACTCATACCAAAGAGCGAGTTCCACACGGTTCCAAAGTCCGAGCTTATCGTAGATAACGCGCAAATAATTCTTTACGACATGTTCCGTAGTTCCGATGGCCTCGGCAACTTCCTTGTTTTTCAGGCCTTCGGCAACAAGCTCGATGACCCGGTGTTCACGTTCACTGGGGACACGGTTCCCATAGCGTCCATTTGCAGACATGCTTGCCTCCGGTACAACAGGGTCGCGAGTTTAACTCGCTTGATACCGCCAGTAATTCCGAAACGTAAAAACAACCGGTTGAAATGAGCTTTCACCGTTCGCCGAGCCATTTTTAATTGCGTGGCGATTTCGGCGTTGTCACACCCTTGCAAAAGCAATTCGACAATCTGCTGTTCGCGCGGACCGAGCCGAACGGTCTGCTCCTTCATTCCAACCCCCCTCATTTGATTAATCGCCTCCGCCCGAGCGGGCAGGGCTGACCTTTCTGATTCCATAGCACCCACATTGCCATTTTGAGACGGAACGTGTCTGTGACGACGAAACATGCTTTTCCACAGGCACTTGCAGACGTTCAGGGCCAATCCGGGAATCGAAAGACACCCTCCGGAAATACGTCAGCCGTGGCCCCGCCTTTGCCCGGAATCTCTCCGACTATGCAAATGCCTGCGTGGATAGGGGCGTAAACCATCGCCGCGCCAGATTCCCTGTGGCACGGGCGATTCAGAAGGTCAGTGGCAATCAACTTTGAGAAGAAATACCCCAAGTCGAGCTGCCCTTCGTTTAGTTCGCGGACAAACCCGGGAGAAGAATAGATTGGGGTAAACACCTTAGACGAAAGTTCCTGAGATTGGGGAAACCTTGGGAACAAATTACACGATCAGATGGATTTTGCTCCCCGAATAAGGCACGAAAATGGACCGAGTCCCTGATTTCCACAGGAAGACTTCGTGAAATAAGCGTGAATTCGAGTAATAAAAGGCGATTCTTCGAGGATAGTCTGGTGCCTAAAGCGCGTATTTCTTCATCAGGTGGCGGAACGAGCGATAGGAGATACCGAGCAAATCCGCAGCCTTTGTCTGCACTCCTCCACTCTGGTTCAGGGAGCTCTGAAGGAGTGAGCGTTCGATTCCTGCCACATAGGTTTCCATTCCGATTCCTTGCGGCAAAGTCAGATCTGAGCCGATTTCGGGTAATACAGAACCGCCGGCAGCAGCGGCGGCGGCACGAGCCTTCGGACGCTCGGCGGGCAGTTCGACATGCAATTCCTCTGTCGTCTCCAGAGCGACAGCGCGTTCGACAGTATTTTCCAACTGGCGGACGTTGCCAGGCCACTCGTAATCACAGAGCGAGTCAAGCGAAGGCGCGTTTACACGCAGGATGCCTCGTCCGGCTGCAGCCGCATACTTCTTGAGGAAATGATTGGCGAGCAGCGGAATATCTTCACGGCGTTCGCGCAGCGGAGGCACGCGGATCGGGATTACATTCAAGCGGTAGTAGAGATCTTCGCGAAATGTGTTTTCGGCGACGGCCTTGTCGAGCTCGCGGTTAGTTGCGGCGATGACGCGCACATCGATGGAAATCTCGCTGGTGCTGCCCACCGGGCGCACAGTCCGCTCCTGCAACACGCGCAGTAGCTTTACCTGCATGGCAAGCGTCATTTCGCTGATTTCATCCAGGAAGATAGTGCCGCCGTCCGCGACTTCGAACAGTCCCCGCTTGTTCTGATTTGCGCCGGTGAATGCGCCTTTCAAATAGCCAAATAGTTCGCTCTCAAGCAAAGTCTCTGGAAATGCTCCGCAGTTCACGGAGACGAATGCATCGGTGGCTCGCGGCGAGCACACGTGCACGGCTCGCGCGACCAGTTCTTTTCCCGTGCCGCTTTCGCCATGGATCAATACCGTGCTTGCGGTGGACGCGACAGTTCGAACCGTCTGCTTCAGTTTTTCCATCGCAGGGCTCGAACCGATTATGTTATCGAGCGAGTTGCGTGTAGCAGCATCACGGCGCAAGGCAAAATTCTGTTTGCTGAGAACCAGCTTCTCAAGAGCACGATTGATAGCCAGCTTGATTTCGTCGACCAGGCCAGGGCTCTTGCGAATGTAGTCTGTGGCGCCTCCTGCCTTCACCGCTTCAACCGCCGCCTCGTAGTCGTCGACGGCGGTGATCAGGATAACGGCGGAATCCGGAGATACGCGATGGGCGTGGCGCAGCACTTCGATGCCGTCAATATTCGGCATCTTGATATCGGTGATGATGACGTCGTAAAGCGCACCGTCAATTTTGTTCTTGGCCGTCTGTCCCGCTTGCACCGTTTCAACGCGATGCCCTTCTCGACGGAGGGAAATGTCGAGCATTTCGCAAATTGAACGTTCGTCGTCACATACCAGGATGTTAGCCACGGGAACCTCCCGCAACGGCGGCGATGGCTGGCTGAGCGGCCGTTGATGCGTCTGCTTTTTCCGCCTCGCCAGCGCCTTTCGAACTCGCGCTCGCACCTTCAAGCCGATGGAGTCTCAGCACCATCGTTGTTCCTTGTCCCGGGTTGGAGCGGGCCCACACCTTTCCCTCATGCGCTTGGACGATCTGATACACAATCGCGAGGCCCAGCCCGGTCCCGCCCTCGAAGTTCGATTGAAACGGCTCAAATATTTTTTCGATTTGCTGCGCAGTCATTCCGGTTCCCGTATCAGCGAAAGAAATTTGCCATTCATTACCCAGCGGCTCGACTGCAGCCGTGAGCTTGCCTCCGTCTTTCATGGCGCGGACTGCGTTCTCGCAAAGATTCCAAAAGACCTGCTTCAGCTTGTCGCCATCGGCCATCGTCCATGCCTGACGGCCGGCAAAGCGGCGCTCGACCTTAATACCGGTCTTTTCCGCGGTCATTCGGTGGTCCATTAACGTCAATGTGTCTTCGACGAGCTGGATAAGATCCACGCGGTCAAAGCGGTACTGCTTGGTTCGCGAATACGCCAGGAAATCCGTGATGATGCTGTTGAGTCTCTGTGATTCGCGGGTCACAATGTCGAGCAGACGGCGGTGATCCTCATTCATTTCGGGCACGCCCGAAAGCATGCTGACCGAACCGGCAATCGAGGTCAGGGGGTTGCGAATTTCGTGCGCGATCGCGGCTGCCAAACGGCCGACCGCTGCCAAACGATCCTGCATGCGGACTTCGCGCTCCAGCCGCCGAATCTCCGTTAGATCATCGAGGACATACACATATCCCAATTCACCACGCTCCGGGACTTCAAGAGCTGCCACACGCACTCGCATTGTCTTGCGAAAACGGTTCGGGGCTTCGAGCCGGATTTCTCCATGAGCCTTTTGCGATTCCACGGTCGGGAGCGGATCCATGAACAACTGGTTCACGGGTTTACCCAGAAGATCTGCCGGGCCACGCTCCAGCAGCCGCTGTGCCGCGGCATTGATCAGCGTGATGCGCCCATCCAGACCTGTGGTGATCAGTCCACTGCTGATGGAGTGAATAATGTTTTCATGCAACACCTGCAAGCTTTCGAGCGCTCCGCTGGCGTCTTTTAATTGGACACCCACCTGACGCAGCTTCGTCGTGAGCAGGCCTGCAAGGTAAGCCACGGCAAAGAAGGCAAACAGATTGACAAAGATGATCGCCTGCAGCGCCTTCAGACCGGGGTGAGTGGTGCAATAGGACGGGATCACACCGTAATAGTTCAGCTCCAACACTGTCCCGTACAGAATGAAGGCCAGCGCAGCCACCAGTTGCGCCCACATTCTCGACAACAGCACACTAGCAACGATGATGACGAGAGGATATAGAAAATTGAGAGAACTATCCCAACCGCCCGTTTCATGAATGACCAGGCTGACCAAGATGAGGTCCGTAAGAACCTGCAAAGAAGCTTGGAGACGATGTTCCTGCCAAAGAGAAAGCAACAACACGTAAAAGAGGGACAGGCTATACCAGAACAGGATCGTGCTGATAAAGAGCCGCATCGGCAGCGGCGACGGACTGAAGTTGGCGACCGCCAGCTCAATCGCCAGGAGCAGTGTCAGAATGAATATGCGGACGCGAACCAGCCAAACCAGCCAATTACGCTCGTCGAACGTCGATTGCATTGCGATCGGTGACCTTAGAATGACGGACGGCAGCGACCACTTCAGAGAACGTTGTGCCCTGCCTTGAGCACGCGCTTGATGCCGAAAGCCGGGAGGCCGCGCGTGCAGCCTCCCAACCGTTTCAAAAACGTTTCAGCCCTAGCCGGAGAGTTTCGCAATCATGGCGAACAGCGGCATGTAGAGCGAAATAACGATGCCACCGATGGTCACACCGAGAACTCCGATGATGGCCGGCTCCAACATAGCCAGCATGTCTTTCGTAGCCGCATCGACTTCTTCTTCATAGAAGTCAGCGATCTTCTGCAGCATGGAATCCATGGCGCCCGTGGCTTCGCCGACGCCGATCATCTGGGTCACCATGTTGGGAAACACGCCGCATTCACGAAGCGGGTCGACGATCGTGCGGCCTTCTTCGATGGCCTTGCGAACCTTCATCAGGGCCTCTTCCAGCACGGCGTTGCCTGAGGTCCTTGCGGTGATGCTCAAGCCTTCGAGAATCGGCACGCCCGAGGTGATCAAGGTTCCTAATGTTCTAGTGAAGCGGCCGACAGCGATCTTGCGCAACAGGGTTCCGATGATCGGAAGATGGAGCAACATCTTGTCAAAGTAGTAGCGTCCTCGTGGGTGTTTGCGAATCGAGCGAATGCCGAAAATCAAGGCGCCGGCGGCCACGAACACCATCCACCAGAAGGTTTGCACGAAGCCGCTCAGCCCCATGACAATTCGGGTGGGCAACGGCAGGTTAACGCCCAATCCGGCGAAGAGGTTGGCGAAGATCGGCACAACAAACTTGAGCAGTGCTCCGACGATCAAGACAGCCATGCCGACAACGGCCACGGGATAAATCAATGCCGACTTCACGGCCGCTTTGAGGCGGACCGCCTTTTCTACATAAGTCGCAAGGCGCTGCAAGATGATGTCGAGAATACCGCCGGTTTCACCGGCCTCGATCATGTTGGTAGTGAGATCGTCGAACGCGGCCGGATATTGCCGCATGGCATTGGCCAGCGTCGCGCCACCTTCTACCGTGCTACGGACGCCGTTCAGCACCTTCAGGAACGCTTGATTCTCCTGGTTGGCCGCTAGAATTTCCAGACACTGCACCAGCGGAAGGCCGGCATCGATCATGACGGAGAACTGGCGAAAGAAGATCGCGATGTCCTTGGTCGCAACCTTGCCCGAACCAAACGTCGGCATGGAAAACTCTTTGCCTTTTTCGCGAATCGCGCCGGGCGTGATCCGCTCGCGACGCAGCGCTTGCGCCAGCGATTGTTTGTTGGCCGCCATTCGCTCTCCGGTAATCTTCTGTCCCGACGCGTCTTTGCCCGAAAATGTAAAGACTGGCATGGTTTAGCTTCTCCTGACTGTCTCTGCTGCCTGGTGAAAAAACTGTTCGTTCACAGATGTGCAGCCTCCGTATTAGTGCTTGGAGGCAGCTCCCTTTGCCAATGTCGCTCCGGCTGTAGGCCGGTTCGTCAGACTGGCACCGCGGTTGATCATTTCCTGCAATTCATCCACGTTGCTGGAACGAGCCATCGCAACCTCGAGTGAAATCTGTTTCTGGAAATAGGCGGTGGCCAGTGACTGGTTGAACGTCTGCATCCCGAATTTTTCCTGTCCGGACTGCATGGACGAATAAATCTGGTGAATCTTGTCTTCGCGGATCAGGTTGCGAACCGCGGGATTGGGTACCAGAATCTCCATGATCATGGCGCGGCCCTTACCGTCGATCTTTGGCACCAGGCTTTGGCACATGATGCCTTCCAGCACGAGGGACAACTGGGCTCGAATCTGTGGCTGCTGGTGTGCCGGGAAGACGTCGATGATACGGTTGATGGTCGATGTCGCTGAGTTTGTGTGCAAGGTACCGAAGGTCAAGTGGCCGGTTTCCGCAATACGCAGGGCCGACTCGATGGTTTCGAGATCGCGCATTTCGCCGATCAGTACGACATCTGGATCTTCACGAAGAGCTGCACGCAGCGCGTCGGTAAAGCTCTTGGTATCGGCATGCAGTTCGCGCTGGTTGACCACGCAATTCTTGTTCATGTGGACGAACTCGATCGGATCTTCGATCGTCAGAATGTGGTCGTGGCGCTCGCTGTTGATCTTGTCGATCATTGCCGCGAGCGTCGTGGATTTGCCCGATCCAGTTGGACCAGTTACGAGGACTAATCCTCGGGGCTTATCGCACATTTTGCTGACCACCGGGGCCAAGCCGAGCTGGTTAAACGACTTGATCTCGAACGGAATCAAACGGAACACCGCGGCTGTCGCGCCGCGTTGGTTGAAGACATTCGCACGGAATCGAGCGAGTCCCTTCAAGCCGAACGAAAAGTCGAGTTCCAGGCTTTCTTCGAAGCGATGCTTCTGGGAGTCGGTCATGACGCTGTAGGCCAACTGCTTGGTTTCCGCCGGCGTCATTTGCGGCAGGTCGAGCGGCACCAAGTGGCCATGCACGCGAATCTGCGGCGGCGAGTTGGTGGTGATGTGCAAATCGCTGCCGTTCATTTCCAGCATTCTCTTCAGCAAATCGCTTAACGACAAACCCATGGCAAGAATCCTTCCTTAACGTTCCTGATGTCGTTCCCGTCGTTTGGTCGTTAGTCCTTGGTCGTCGGCGAACGCCAAACGACTAACGACGGTTCTAGTGAATCGTTTCGCGTGCAACTTCCTCGAGCGTGGTCATGCCCGCCGCAACTTTAATCAAGCCGCTACGGCGAAGTGTGATCATGCCGCGCTCGATTGCCTTCTTCTTCAATTCCACGGCCGAGGCGCCGACCAGTACCAACTCGCGAATCTCGTCGTCGACTTCCATCACCTCGTATAGACCGCAGCGCCCCTTGTAGCCGGTGTTGTTGCAGACGCCACAGCCTTTTCCCTTCTGAATCTTGACCGTCTTTGACTCTTCGGGAGTAAATCCCGCGTCGATCAATGTTTGCGGCGGTACATCCACTACCTCAGTACAGTCTTTGCAGACGCGCCGGACGAGACGCTGAGCGCAGATCAGGTGAACTGAGGTCGCCACCAGGAATGGTTCAATACCCATGTTCATCAGGCGGGTGATGGTTTCGGGTGCGCCGTTCGTGTGAAGAGTCGATAGCACAAGGTGACCGGTCAGCGCGGCCTTGATGGCGATTTCCGCCGTTTCGAAGTCTCGGATTTCGCCGACCAGGATGATGTTGGGATCCTGCCGAAGGAACGATCGCAGAGCAGCCGCGAAGTTCAATCCGATCTGCTCCTTCATCTGCACCTGGTTCACACCACCCAACTGAAACTCGACCGGATCTTCGGCCGTCATGATGTTCGTGTCCGGCTGGTTCAGGCGCGAAATCGCAGAGTAGAGGGTGTTCGTTTTGCCCGATCCCGTCGGACCCGTGACCAATACCATGCCGTACGGCTTCAAAATGGCTTTCTCGAACTTCACCAGCGACTCAGCCTCAAAGCCGAGTTTGGTCATGTCGAGGCGCAGGTTCTCTTTGTCGAGCAACCGGAGCACGATTTTCTCGCCCCAAAGGGTGGGAAGTGTGCTGACGCGGAAGTCGAGTTGCTTTTTTCGTCCTCCGATATTCATCTTCAGCATGATGCGGCCGTCCTGCGGCAACCGCTTCTCACTGATGTCGAGCTTCGCCATGATCTTCAGGCGGGACGTGATCGCATCTTTCAGCTTCAGTGGCGGAGTCATGATCGACTGCAATACGCCGTCAATACGGAAGCGGACGCGGAACTCTTTTTCGTAAGGCTCGATGTGGATGTCGCTGGCGCCTCGCTTCACAGCATCGCCCAGTACAACGTTCACTAACTTGACGACCGGAGCCTCATCGGCCGCTTTTTCCAACTCCGCTAGTTCGAGTTGCTGCTCTTCCGATTGCAGTTCGACGTCAGACTCGCTCATTTCCGACATCGACTGCATTACGGTCTCAAGATCTTCTTCTTTCGTTGCCCCATAAGCCTTGTCAATCCCCGACAAAATCGAGCTCTCCGATGCGACCACCGGCTCGATGTTGAAGCCCGTCATGAACTTGATATCGTCCATGGCGAAGACGTTGGTCGGGTCCACCATGGCGATCGTGAGCGACGCGCCGACGCGGCTGAGAGGAAGAATCTGGTAGCGCTTGGCCGTCTCGAAGGGAATCAGTTTGACAACGGCCGGGTCAATTTCGAAATAGGAAAGATTGATTGCGGGAACGCCATACTGGCGCGAGAGGAAGTTGGTGACATCCTCGTCCGTCAGGAAGCCGAGCTTCACCAGGGCAGACCCCAGGCGGCAGCTCTGTTCTTTCTGAACCTTATTCGCTTGTTCCAACTGCTCTGGGGTAATGATCTTCTCTTTGACGAGAAGGTCACCCAGCCGTTGAGACATACGCAGATCTCCTAACCACGCAAGTAGAACGATGCCTCAAAGTTGTGGGAGGCATGGCGCAAACGGCTGCCCTATCGTCGGGAGAGAATGCAGCTCAGTTGCGTTGACATAAATTGTCAACGCGAACGGATTACTGCACCACTTACTTAAGTACTTGGACTAAATGAGGATCTTCGGCTTCTGTGGGTCTTTTGCCTTCAACTCCGCGCCAAATGCAGGTTTTCGCGGCAAGCGAGGCCAAAACTTGAGCCCGAGTACATGCACTTCGGTAAGTCTTAGGTTCGGCCTCTGCCGTCGTTGGCGTCCACGGGTGGCGTTGTCCTAGACTCGAGATGAGGATTTTCGGTTGTCGAAAAGGTCAGAAGACAAAATCCGGCGGTACTACGAGGTCCTCGCCCGAGCTTGGGGTCCGCAGCACTGGTGGCCTGCGGATACGCAGTTTGAAGTGATTGTCGGGGCGTACCTGACTCAGAATACTGCATGGACCAATGTCGAACGCGCACTGGCGAATTTGCGCGATGCGCGATTATTGAGTGAAGAAGGAATCCGGACAGTCCGGCTCGCCAGGCTCGAACGGCTGATTCGCCCATCCGGTTATTTTCGGCAGAAAGCGAAACGGCTGAAGGTCTTCATCGCCTTTCTGGACAAATCCTATGACGGCTCTCTGGAAAAACTCTTCGCAGAGCCGACCGCAAAATTACGCGACCAGTTGCTGAACTTAAATGGCATAGGGCCAGAAACCGCCGATTCAATTCTCCTGTACGCGGGAAATCATCCTGTATTCGTGGTCGATGCTTATACGCGGCGCATCCTCGAACGTCATGGAATTCTGTCCGAGAAAACCGATTACGAGGAGATACGAAGTTTGTTTCAAAGTACTCTGCAGAGCGTAGCGCAGCAACAGCAAGACGCACCAAGCTCCTTGGCTTCGCATCTTGAATCTGGTTTGCGCGGAGCCTCGCATGCTCCTTCGGCGATGAGTACGTCGCAACGCACCGCTCTCGTCCAGGTCTACAACGAAATGCACGGCCTGATCGTCGGGGTCGGAAAGAACCATTGTGGGAAATTACAACCAAAATGTGATCACTGCCCTTTACAGCCCTTCCTGCCTGACGTTAAGTAAAGGACATGCGCAGGCTGATATCGTCGTTCTCGCTTTCCCTCGGTTTACTCTTCTCGGTGCTGTTGGTAGCAATGTCGGCCGCCCCGCCCGCAACGCTCCGGGAAACTGCCGATCGAGCCCACATCCTCATTGGCGCCGCGGTTCGTCCAGGACTCTTTTCCGAAGCCCCGTACGCGGCAACTCTGGGTCGCGAATTCAACATGGTCGAACCGGAAGACGCGATGAAATGGCAGGTCATCCGGCGAACTCCTGATGCGTATGATTTCCATCCCGCCGACGAAGTCGTGCACTTCGCTCACACGCACGGCATGAAGGTTCGCGGACACTGTCTAGTCTGGGATCACAACAATCCCGATTGGCTCGACCAGGGCAGGCTTAATCCCGCGGAGATGTCGCGCCTTCTGCAAGACCACATCACAACGGTGATGCACCGTTATGCCGGCGAAGTTTTCGCCTGGGACGTGGTGAACGAAGCACTCGATGAAACCGGGACACTCAAAGATTCGCCGTGGTACAACCAGCCCGGCATCGGACTTTCGGGACAGGGCACGCTTTATCTGGAGCAGGCTTTCCGCTGGGCGCACGAAGCTGACCCGCACGCTGCACTTTTTTATAACGAGAATCAGTGCGAGGGGCTGAATCGCAAATCCGACGCCGTTTACACGATGGTGAAAGATTTTAAGCAGCGCGGCGTTCCCATCGATGGAGTCGGACTACAGATGCACATTTCCCATCTTCTTTTCGATGCTGCATCAGTCACGGCCAACATTGCTCGTCTCACGGGGCTTGGGATTCAGGTCCACATCACGGAGTTGGACGTCTCTTTGCCTCTGGATTCGATGGGACAGGCGAGCGAAGCAGATCTGCAGCGGCAGGCCGAGATCTATCGCGCTGTCGTGAGAGCGTGCTTGCAAAATTCCGGCTGCGCCGCGATTCAAACTTGGGGATTTACCGACAAGTACTCCTGGATCGGATCGCATAGCCGCGGGACCAGAGGCGCTGCGCTGCTGTTTGACCGCGCTTACAAATCCAAACCCGCCTACGATGCGATGATGAACGAAATGCGGACATCGCGACATCAGCTCAACTAAGGCACATACCCCGAACCTTCAGCGTACCGGGCTTTGCACCGCGACCCCATCTCCCTGCATCTATAATGACTTACACGTCCGCGCCCGCAGATTCCCGCGTCCGGACGGCCAAAACCAGTGGCGAACGCAAGTTCAATCCGGCCGCCAAAGACGTCCTACCGCAAGCAGGTCATCATCCTGTCGTCCGTTTCGGTATTCCTGCTGCTCGCTATTCTGGTTTCGGAAACCGCATTCGATCTCAATTTTCTTCACCCTGGAAATAATCAGGACATCGTTGTATTCGCTGCTTTGTCGGCATTGATCTTCCTGCTTTTTGTGGCGCTCACGTTCGTGCTGATGCGCAATCTCTTGAAGTTATTCGCCGAGCGTCGATTGGGAGTGCTGGGCTCCAAATTCCGCACGCGCATGGTAGCCGGCGCGCTTTTGCTGTCTTCTCTGCCGGTTGTCGTCATGTACTGGTTCGCCTACGGATTGATGAACCGCTCGATCGACAAGTGGTTTTCGACGCCCGTCGAAGAAGTACGTGCCGACACGCACGCTATGGAAACGCTTTTGGCGGATTACGCGACACAAAACGCACGCTCCGAAGCTGGTTCCATAGCAGCGTCGACCGAAGTTGAACACGCTTTTTCCGGCCATGGATATTCCGAAGTTGTCAACGAATTCCAACGGCATGAACTTACGCTGCAGGGCGGATTCGCAGTAGCAATTAAGGACGGCAACGCTGAAGCATCATTCAATGTCCCGGCGCCGTGGTCGGTTCTGAAGACCTCCCTGCCGCTGACAGACGCTGCCCTGGGACGCGCCGCACCATTTACCTGGCAGAACACGGAGTATACGGTCAGTAGTGCTCCGGTCGCGTCCGGAGGGACGATACTCGTCGCCATTCCCCTTCCCAAGGGCTTTTCAGAAACCGTACGTCAAGTGCAGGCCAGCCAGGATCGCTACTACACTCTGGCGCGGGAGCGGCGCGTAGTCCGTCGCACCTATATGGGTTTGCTGTTATTACTCACGATGATTGTGCTTTTCGTGACTACGTGGCTGGCGTTGTTCCTTTCGAAAATCGTGACACGCCCCTTGTCCGCTTTAGCAGAGGCAACCCAGGAGATATCACGAGGCCGCCTGGACTACCGCGTCGATGTCAGTTCTGCAGATGAAATCGGCGATCTTGTTCGCTCGTTCAATCGCATGGCCGAAGATCTCGAAGCCAGCCGCAAACAAATTGAGACTTCAAGCCGTGAACTCAGCGCAGCCAACGCGGAACTGGACCAACGCCGACGCCAGTTCGAAACTATTCTCGAGAGTATTCCAACTGGCGTGCTATCCCTAGACGCGGACCGGCGAGTCACCCATCTCAATCAGGCATTGCTTCGAATGTTTCATCCTGACGGTCACGACGGTCCTCCACAGATTTTGCTGGGAGCCTCTTTGGCAGAAGTGTTCCCCACTGAAGTCCTGGAAGATTTCGACCCCCTACTTCGGCGCGGCGATCGCATGGGGATGAGCACCAGCCAGATGGAAATTCAGCTGCCCCGGGGCTCACTCAGCTTCGCTGTCACGGTCGCCACTCTTCGCCATCAAGGCGAGCGCTCGGGATATGTGGTCGTATTCGAGGATCTCTCGGACCTGCTGAAGGCGCAAAAGCAAGCAGCATGGCGGGAAGTGGCGCGCCGCGTCGCACATGAAATCAAGAATCCACTGACTCCAATTGCACTTTCGGCGGAGCGAATCCAGCGCCACCTGGATCGCGCGACACCTAGCGATCCTGCCTCGCTTGAGATAGTCCGTTCCTGCGCCGAGACGATTGAGGGAGCTGTTGAGACGGTTCGCCGCCTGGTTGATGAGTTCGCAACCTTAGCCCGATTCCCGGTCGCCAAACCGCAGCCTTCCGACATCAACGAAATCATCGAAGACGCACTTTCGATGTTCAATGGCAGACTGGATGGGATTTCCCTGCATCGGTCACTCGCTTCCGATCTGCCAAAGGTTTTGGCGGACACTGAATCGATGAAACGTGCCGTGGCCAACCTCGTTGATAACGCGGCCGAAGCTTCGCAAGATGCCATCGTTCGCGAGATTGGTATTTCGACCTCGCTGGTTGCAAGTCGCGACGCGGTTGAAATTACCGTCGCGGACACCGGTCACGGCGTCACGCGCGAATTGAAGGAAAAACTCTTCCTTCCGTATTTCTCAACGAAGAAGCGGGGCACTGGACTGGGGCTGTCGATCGTCAGTCGCATCATCGAAGATCACCATGGTTCGATTCGGGTAGAAAAGAACGATCCGGTCGGATCACGCTTCATCATCGAATTGCCGGTTGTTCCCGAATCTGCCACGACACAAATGATTCCTCAACATGCATAACATTCTGGTCGTCGACGACGAAGCCGGTATCCGCGAGAGTTTGGCGGGCATCCTTAAGGATGAAAATTATTCCGCCTCCACGGTTGACTCGGGAGAGGCATGCCTCGAATTACTTCACAGGAACAGCTTCGACGTCGTCCTCCTCGACATCTGGCTTCCGGGAATCGACGGGCTCGACACGTTACAGAAGATTCGAGAGCTCGAGGATCCACCCGAAGTCATTATGATTTCCGGCCACGGAACGATAGAAACCGCAGTACGCGCGACCAAACTCGGCGCTTACGACTTTCTCGAAAAGCCACTTTCTCTCGAGAAGACCCTCATCGTTGTAAAGAATGCAATTGATTCGACGAAGTTACACCGCGAAAATGTCGATTTGAAAAAGCAGTTGCAGGCCAAGAGCATCATCGTAGGTGACAGTATTCCGATGAAGGCCCTTCGGCAGCAGATCGCCTTGATGGCTCCGACGAATGGCCGGGTTTTGATCTATGGCGAGTCGGGTACAGGGAAGGAACTCGTGGCTCACGCCATTCATGCTCAGAGCTTGCGGAAAGACGAGACTTTCGTCGAGGTCAACTGCGCCGCGATTCCAGAGAATCTGATTGAGAGCGAATTGTTCGGGCACTACAGGGGATCGTTTCCTGGAGCTTCGACCGACAAAGAAGGAAAGTTTCAACGCGCACACGGGGGAACGTTATTCCTCGATGAAGTGGGAGACATGAGTCTCAAGACGCAGTCCAAGGTTCTGCGCACGCTCGAGGAACAGCGCTTCACTCCCGTTGGGAGCGACGAAACGATAACTGTCGACGTTCGCGTGATCGCGTCGACGAATAAAGATCTTGAAGAGGAACAATCACGAGGTAATTTCCGCGAAGATCTTTTTTATCGCCTTAACGTGATTCCGTTTTTTGTCCCGCCGTTGCGCGAGCGCAAGGAAGACATTCCTCTCTTTACCCGCCACTTTCTCAAAGAATTGGCTTCCACTTACGGCCGGCGTCCTCGCGAGATCAGCGATGATGCTATCGAGGTGCTGATGCGCTATTCCTGGCCGGGCAACGTGCGGGAACTGCGCAATGTGATCGAACGCATCGTTATCATGAACCCCACCACGACGCGTTTCGATAGCAAGCACCTTCCCCCGCTGGTCTATCGCGACGGCAGTCGCCGCGCCCCCAAGAGCGAGTTCTCCACGCTTCACCAAGCGCGCGACGCTTACGAGCGCGATTACATCCTGAAAAAGCTGGACGAAAATCACGGCAACGTAACTCGCGCCGCAGAGGTCTTGGGACTCGAGCGCAGCCATTTGTATCGAAAGATGAAGGCGCTGGGAATTGCGGCGAAGGAATAGAAGATAGACTAGCGCTTTACCATGTGGATTTCCGTGCCGTTCTTGTGAAACTTCACTTCGTCCATCAACTGGTTGATCAGGAAAATTCCGCGTCCGTGATTCGAATAGAGATTCTCGCCGACCGTACAACTGGGAATCGCAGCAGGATCGAATCCGGGCCCCGGATCACGCACAATAATCAAGATGCCACGCTGTTCGTCACAAGCCACCAGGCACTCGACGACCTTGCTCGGATCTTCTTTGGCGCCGTGGACGACAGCATTGGCGAGTGCTTCCTGCAGGGCTAGCTCGATTGCGTCTTCTTTGCCGTTGACGCACTTCATCTCGCGCACGGCTTGCATCACCTGCTGCACAACCGGGTCGACGGCCTTACGGTCCGCCGCCAGCGTGACGCGCACGCGCAGGTTTAGCTTTTGTGGATCAAAGTCGTACTCCGGGAAGTGTTCCTCGGCGGAATCCCCAGCATCCATGGTTCGCTCGTTGGTGGTGCTACCCCAGTACTAGCTACTTGATTCTAGTGGCACCCACTGAAATGGGCAATGGCTGCTCACTCCAAGGCGTTCGCTACCATATCACAACGTTAGTCTTGTGTGGGGTTGGGGGTGTGATTGGCGGGGAAACGAGAATCGTCTTTCCCGAGCGCGGGATTTACGACACCTTGTTCTAACATCCGTTGCTCCAGTTGACGACGCCAGTCAAGTTCTTCTACAAAACGGCGCGAATCTCGCCATCCCGGTTCGGCCTTCACATACAGTTCGAGAAAGACCTTTGTTCCTACCATGCGCTCGATCTGGAGCCGCGCCGCAGTCCCGATCTTCTTGAGCATCTTGCCGCCCTTGCCGACCAGAATTCCTTTTTGTCCATCGCGCTCGCAATAAATGGTCGCCGAAATCCGTGTCAGCCGCTTCCCTTCCTCGAAGCTCTCAATTAACACCGTCGTCGCGTAAGGAATTTCTTCGCTAGTGTTCAACAGCACTTGCTCGCGAATAATCTCTGCCGCCATGAACCGCGTTGGTTGGTCCGTGACCTGATCCTCGGGAAAGTACGCCGGGCCCGCAGGAAGAGCCGCTACGACTGCATCGAGAAGCGCGTCGAGTCCCTTACGTTTGAGGGCTGAAATCGGGAATACCTGCGCGAAATCGTATAGCTTGCGGTACTCGTCGATGATCGGCAGGAGCTTCTCTTTGTCGCGGATCAGGTCGATTTTATTCAGAATCAAGAACGCCTTAATGCCGCTCCGCCGTAGCAAATCGAGCGCAAACTGATCCCGGGGATCCATCTTCTGCCGGGCATCCATGATCACGAGGACGAGATCGCATCCCTCCAAAGCTTCGCGGACTTCGACCATCATCTTGCGTCCGAGGGAACTATCCGGCTTGTGGACACCTGGCGTATCGATCAAGACAATCTGTGCACCGCCCTTGCCCTTTTGCTTAGGGACATGCACGATGCCTTGGATGCGGTTGCGCGTCGTCTGGGGCTTCGGAGAGATGATCGCCAGCTTTTCGCCTACAAGCGCATTGAGCAAAGTAGACTTGCCGGCGTTAGGACGGCCGAGAATGCAAACGAATCCGGAGCGAAAAGGCATAAGGGCTTTTAGCGGCTAGCTCCTAGCTGACGCAAGATGATGCTAGGGCTGATGCAGGCTTGAGTTCATCTTAAGCCACTTCGCAATAATGTGCCGATGGAAAGCGTACCGAGAGGGTATAGCTACTAGCCGGAGCTTCCTTATATCAGCTTCATCTGGTGCGGTTGCACTGACGTGACGCGCACTCGCTCGACCTTACGGTCTGTGGACTCCAGCACTTCAAAGCGTAATCCGTCTTCCTCGACGATCTCACCTTTCCCTGGAATTCTTCCGGCGAGTTCACTGACGAGGCCGGCTATCGTCGCGGACTCCTTTCCCTCCGGCTTCATTCCGAAGAGTTCGTCCAGACGATCCACGTCCATGCCGCCAGACACGATGAACCCGCGGTCGCCATCGCGGACAATCTCCGGTTTATCGCGTTCGTCGCGGATTTCGCCGACGATCTCCTCGACCAAGTCTTCGATCGTGACTAGTCCCGCGACTCCGCCATATTCATCGACAACGATCGCCATGCGAATATTCTGCTTCTGCATCTCGCGCAGCAGATCACTTCCCAGCTTGCTTTCGGGAACGAAGTAAACGTCGCGGCGCATGATCGTATCAAGTGTGCGGGTACGAGCTTCAGTGTCAGGCACCTGCAACACGTCTTGCGCGTAGACGATCCCTTTGATGTTGTGGACAGTCCCTTCATACACCGGAACGCGCGAGTAGTGTTTGGTGCGTAGCATTTCGATGAACCGCTCGACCGTTGTGTCCGTGGGAACCGCAAACATCGCGGGTCGCGGCTTCATTGCTTCGCGCACCGTCTTGCCGCTGAATTCCACGACGGACTGAATCAGTGCGCGATCGCCTTCCTGAATGATGCCCTCTTCCTGACCGGCCTCGATTAAGGCATCCACGGCTTCAGCTGAGGTTTCCGGCTGCTCCGTAGTATTTTCGTTGGTCAGTGATGCTACCGATTGAAGAAAACCCAGCACGATCGTCACAGGCATAACGAGATAAATAAGACCCCGCAAGCACAAGGTCCAATGAATCAACCACTCGCCCTTGGTGCGGGAGAAAAAGACGAAAGGCAGGAAGCGACTGCACAAGATGACGATCAAAAGTAGCGCGATCGTCGCTTGCAGGACTTCATAGATTCCCCATGACGGATCGCTAAAGAGGAGATAGCCAATCAGCATTGTGATGGCAGCCGTGATCAACTGCGCCAGCACAGCCATCGAAAGCGACGCTCGCATGCGGCTGACCTTGAGCTTCGGCTCAATCCGTTGCTCAAAGACGTCGATGTTGTCCTGAAACTCGCGGGACAAAAACTTACCGATTTCCTGGTAGACACGGTCCACGTACGAGACCAACATCAGCAACCCGGTCAGCAGGAATAGAGCGAGAGCGACGGCAATGATCATGCCGTCCTCCGCGCTCCCCTGACCGGCACTTTGCCACTCACAAGGTAGTATTTGCCCCTGGTTTGCGCGCGCTCCGTCAGGCCAAGGGGTAGCCTGAGGGTCCGGCGTAACTTCGCTTCTTTCCGCGCCATCTCACCATTATCGCGCTCGTGGTCAAAGCCCGCCAAATGAAGAATCCCGTGGAGAATTAAGACTTTCACCTCCAACGCGGGGGAATGGCCGAGTTGTACGGCGTTCTGACGAGCGATGTCGGCCGAGATCGCAACTTCTCCAGCCAACGAAGTGCGGCGTTGGTCATGCACAATTGACGGCTCAGAAGGAAACGAAAGAACATCTGTCGCTTTGTTCTTGCCACGAAATCGTAAGTTAAGCGATCGCATCGCGGAACTGCTCGTGATCAGGACGTTCACGCGACCCCGCAGTCCAGCGATTCTCCGGGTGCGTGAGACGAAGCGTGTGAGAGCTTCGTCGCTCAATCCCACGATCTTCTTTTCGAGAATTATCACCCTTCAGCCTCTATTCCTTGTCCATCGCTCGTCGTGCTGTCCCCTAAAAATAAAAGAGAGGGCCACGAGCAAGGCCCTCTTATCCGATGAGATAACTACTGTTTCGATTGCGACGGCGCGGACTTTTCCTCGTTCGCACTCGGGAGATCCACATTTTTTGGCTCGGCGAGCAGAAGCATTTGCTGCTCGGCTGTCCGCGTTTTATGTTCGTCATAGGCGCGAACAATGCGCTGCACCAAATGATGGCGCACAACGTCAGCTTCATCGAAGTTCACAAACGCCAATCCATTAACGTTTCCCAGGACCTCGATGGCCTCAAGCAATCCGCTGCGCCGGGCATTGGGCAGATCGATCTGCGTGACGTCCCCAGTAATGACAGCTTTGGAATTAAATCCCAGACGCGTAACAAACATCTTCATCTGCTCGGAGGTCGTATTTTGTGCCTCGTCGAGAATCACGAAGGAATCGTTCAGAGTTCGCCCACGCATGAAAGCAATCGGCGCAATCTCGATCACGTTCTTTTCCAGATAACGGTCGACCTTCTCAGGATCGAGCATGTCATAGAGAGCGTCGTAAAGCGGCCGAAGGTAAGGATCAATCTTATCCTGCAAAGTGCCCGGCAAAAATCCCAATCGCTCTCCCGCTTCCACCGCAGGCCGGGCGAGGATGATGCGGTTCACGCGCTTTGCCAACAGTGCGGAGATTGCCATCGCAACTGCGAGATACGTTTTTCCGGTTCCCGCCGGACCAATGCCAAACACCATGTCGTGCTTTTCGATAGCTTCCAAATAGCGGCGCTGGTTGCTGCTTTTGGGCTGAACGGTGCGGCGTCCGAATGAGCGCTGTTTGCCCGCGTCCGCGAGTCCGCGCAGCGTTGAGTTCGGGTCCGTCGTCAACACGCGCAGCATGCTGTTGAGATCGCCATTGCTGAACGTATGGCCTGAGCGCTGGAGGCTCTCGTAGTCGGCAAAGACTTGCTCGGCGCGAGCCACGTCGCGAGCTGCGCCCTCCAGTTCAATCGCATTCGAACGCAGGTTGATGGTGATATTGAGGCCATCCTCGAGCACTCGGACGTTCTCGTCTCGCGTGCCAAACAGCGCCTCGATGTTTGGGGCAACCCCGATACTCTTCTTCATGCTCGTAGATTCAGAAATGTTTGGATCCCAGTCCCAGGCTCGGATCGGCCACCCGCAGTTCGGCCGCCTCGTGAGCTAGGTAAAAAAGCAAACCTGCTCCATCGAAAAAACGACACAGGACTGTGGTTAGAGACGGAAAGATACGAAATTCTCGCGCCCGTTGGGCGAACGACAACCATTGCCACAAGCCTATCCTGTGGCAAAGGCGGGCGTCAATGGGCGGAAATTCACAGTTGCGTTTCAGCTTCCAGAGCCGTCGTCATGCGCCGATGCGGTCACGGCTCTCGTCTGCGCCCATTGCCGAAGTTCGTTGATTTCTTCCGCACGTGTGGTCGACAGGGGCACGGTTTGCCCCAACGCATTCAGGAGCAATTGCGTAGTGAGAGATTTCTTCTCGGAGTAGGCGGCATACATCGCGCCCTGGACGGCGGCATCGATTTCCGCGCCTGAGTATCCTTTGGCTGCAGTGGCGGCTGCTTCTAAATCGAAGTCCGCTGGATTACGCTTGCGTTTCGCAATTTGAATCGCAAAGATCTGTCGCCGTTCGGCTTGATTGGGAAGATCGACAAAGAAAATTTCGTCGAAGCGCCCCTTCCTGATCAACTCCGGAGGGAGCGCTGTGACGTTATTGCACGTGGCGGCGACGAATACGGGAGATTTTCGATCCTGCATCCATGACAAAAATGAAGCGAGGAGACGAGAGGAAACTCCGGCGTCAGCCGAAGCAGAATCCGGTCCGCTGCCCGCAAAAACTTTTTCCAGCTCGTCAATCCAGAGAATGCACGGAGCAAGCCCCTCGGCGACCTGAAACACCTTGCGAATGCGCTTCTCGGTTTCTCCGATGTACTTGTCGTAGACCGCTGAAGTATCAAATTTCACCAGCGGCAACTTCCATTCGCCGGCGACAGCTCGCGCACATAGCGACTTTCCGCATCCCTGTACTCCCAGGATGATTACGCCGTGCGGAGGCTCCAACCCAAACGCACGCGCCCCGTCTTCCCAGGCACCTCGACGCTGAGCGAGCCAATGCTTCAGGTTTTCCAATCCTCCCACGGCCGACATGTTGTCCGAGCCTTCAACGAATTCGAGCATTCCCGAGTGCCGCAACAGTTGCTTCTTGGCTTCGAGCACATCGGTCACGGTCTCGGGGCATAGCGAATATCGCGTGACCAAGGCTTGCGAAATAGCACGATCCGCTTCTTCCTCGGTCAATCCTCGGAGGTTGGCGGCAATGGCATCGACGCCGCCAGCGTCGAGTTGCAGTTTCAACGTGTAAGTCTTCGACAGTCGCGTAAAAGTGTCGTGAACGATATCGCGCAGGCGTTCGCGATCGGGCAAGGGGAGATCGAAATATTCGACCAGCGTGGTCAGTTCCGACGGAACCGCAAGCTCTGGCGCGGTAATGATCACCGTCCGGCGGTTAGCGGAAAATTTCTGGCCAACATCGCGCAGGCGCCGCACGACGACAGGATCATCCATGTGGCGATGGAAATCCTTGAGGATGAAAACGGCCTCAATGGTCATCGACTCCATGTTGGCGAGAGCCTGCACCGGTTCGCGTGTGTTGTAGATTGAGCCGCCCGCTGCGGCCGCTGCGGCTCCAGCGCCCATCGATGACATCACCGCGCGAGTCAGTCTATCCGCTTCGCCCCCGCCAGGGCTAAGCGCCGTCCGAGGCTGGGTCTGAGGCTGGCCGCTTTGACCCCAAATGCTGGATTGATCATTCCGTGGCTGCACTGGCGCATTTGATCCAGAACGCAGAAGACCGTCGGCAATGCTCCACTCGAATGTTGCCATATTGAGTTCGGTACAAGCGGCGCGGACCATGTTCACAGCGCGCATCTCCTCGGACGTTTCCATCACTACAATGGGCGTCGACGAGTTGATCAGCACTTTCAGGCGATCGAGTGTGTCGTTCATATCTTTCAGAATCTTAGCGTCGCTAAATGAACACCCAGAGCCGCCTAGCACTTAGCGGACATCTGTTTGACCAGTCGAGAGTTGCTCCCCTATAATAAGTAATTCGGACCCACCCGAATATCTCGCAGTACACACGAAGGTAACGAACCAGACATGGCAAACCATCTTTCCGCGCAGAAGCGCGCCCGTCAAACCGAACGCCGCACCACGCGCAATCGCGCCAATACTTCCAGCCTGCGCACACAGTTGCGCGACCTGCGCGAGAGCATCGCCAAGGGTGATAAGGCTGCTGCCGAGCAGGTGTATCGCAAGACCGTTTCCGTGCTCGACAAAGCGATCCAGAAGGGGACGCTGCACGAGAACACCGCATCGCGTTACAAATCCCGGCTGAACGTGCGCGTCAAGGCGATCAAGTAGTTCGTTGGACTTTAGATTATTGCAATGAGGGCGGACCCATTTCGGTCCGCTTATCGTAAGCTTGGCGTATCTTCTCCCCTCACACAGCTTCAGAAATCCAATAACAGCTGGCTGGACGTCGGCTGCCCGAATGACGACGTCGCTGTGTACGTCCCCGTACTGTCGTTTAATGTCTTCATTCGTATAATCCACAGTCCGGGGGGCGATTCCCGGCAGGAAAGAGGATCAGTTAATTGATCTCGACATCCTGAGCGTTACGCAAGAGCCCTGGCCCCATAGCCGGGGCTCTCACGTTTGAAGATAATTGATGCACAATCGCAGCCTCGTACAAAAGAAAGCCCCACCTTTGCTGCAAAAACCTGGCAAAGGTGGGTTAGTTCGATCGGGCTTGAACTTTCCTAAACCACTTCGAGATTACGGCGCCTTCGCTGGCGAAAGCGTCGCAGCCAACACAGCGATGTCCTTGTCGTTAGGTAAAGTCACACTCCTGACCGTCTTGGCTGCGTTCAGCGGAAGCTGATAGGCATACAGGTTGAACGTCCGCTGATCCTTGGTCCCGTTGCTCAAATTGCGGTACGACATAGCGACTGCCTCCGACTCGCGGGAGTACTTCTCTGGGGTAAACCAGTCGCTGAAGCTCTGAACAAATTTTGAGGTTGTTCCGTCCGTGTATTTGACGGTGATGGTCTGCGATGTTTGGTTGCCTTGCACGCCCGTCGCCAGCAACGTCAGAGTGGCGAACTTGCCAGAAGGCAGAGTGATGACCTGGCCGCTGCAGCTGATCGCGTCCAGTTCGTTGGCTGGCCCGACATTGAAGAGCACGCCGTTGAAGACCCGCGACGTCGACAGCAGATTCGACGAGTACGAATCCCCTATGCCGTCAAGACCTCCAGTAGCTGAATAAACTGTGCCATCCGTGTAGATTCCGGTCAGATTGAAATTTGAGGTAAGACTAATCTGCGTGCCAGTTCCAGTCTTGCCGAGGCCCGCACTCACTGCCAACGACAGCGTCGTTGTATTGGTCGTGCTGCCGGACGTACCGGTCACGGTCACGGTTGTGAATCCGGTGGCGGCCGTCGAAGTCCCCTTGAACACGATCTTCTGCGAGTTCCCCGTGCCCTGGATCGATGCCGTCACCCCTTTTGGCAGGGCAGACAGGCTCAGCCTTACGCTACCGGTGAAGCCGTTGGAGTCGGTAATCGTGATCGTTGCTGTGGACGTGGAATTCTGGTTCAAGAAGACACTACTGGGTCCGGAGAGCGTAAATCCGCTACCGCCGACCGCGGCATTGATCGCGGCGGCGTATTGGGCTGCCAATCCTGTGCCGACGAAGTCGTCATAAAGCCACATGAATCCGCCAGTAATGCCGCATTGGCTGTGCCAGCCGCTCATCGTTGTCTGGACCTGACTCGGAGTATCGTCTTGATCCCAGAGGCCGGGAAATACGGGGACAGTGCCGAAATTCCATCCCGAGCAGGGATTGTTTCCGGCGCCGCCAGCATAGGCTTGCAGATGGACCCCATCGGCGGTCCCCGGAGATTGGCTGTTGATGGACGAGACGACGTTCGTCCAATAGCTCGCATCGTCGAAGGCGTCGGGCATCACGTGATATCCAAGCCCTCCCAGCATCACTCCGAACGAAATTGTGCTCGGCGAATCGAAGCTGTTCTCGTCATCAAAGTCGATTGCGTCGAGGGCTGGGATCGCAGTCTTTAAGGCTTGGAAATCCTGGTAAAGAATGCTCGTCGGCCCTGTGCCCTGTGCGTTTACCAGAGCCTTGATGTTTTCCCAGTCCCCATAGTTCGAAGAGCCGACGCTGAATGTAACGCGCTTCACCGTACCCAGCTTCAGAGTCGTCATGTCTGAAGCAAAGTTGGGATAGTACTGATCACCGACATAAACTCCGCCGGAGGTCAACGGGAACTCGCCGTTCAAGTTAAGGTCACCGGTACTGCTGACTTCAACGCTCCAGACGATGGCCTCGGTGAAGCCGGAGTTTTCGATTTCGGTGATGTTGGCCGACGCGTTCTTATAAAACGGCCCGCCGCCGAAGATGCCGGTATATCCAGTCTGAGCCGATGCGACTTGGCACGAGAGAGCCGCGCCGACGAGCGCAAGAACGATAAGTGCGCTACGAACGAAGATTCCTTGGCACGCCTTCAGCAACGGCGTTCTTGTCGAATGCTGCACAGAGGTCTCCTAGTCAGAAATCAGGTTGGAATGCTCACAGTCCTGCACGCTGGTTTCGATTCGTCACCCAGGTTAGGACGGAGCCGCGACGGCGGGGTCGCTCTCAAAGTCGAGAGATTATACACGGTTCCAGGCCAAATGCCGTGCGGGACGCGGGAAAGCGACGAAGGGCCTTCTTTAGCACGGGAACGTGCCCGGTTAACGGAAGCTATGCGTCAAGCTTCTTGCCTATTTCGCGAATGCGGCCATTGCGAGCATCACTTCCAACGTCATCAGTGCAATGGCTGTGCAATAGCAATACAGTCTGTCGTTCATGGCCGATAACGTTAGTCGCGGCTGGATTTAGCCGCTGTGATTGACGTCACGGCCGGGAGTGACGAGAGACAAGGCTTGGCAGCGGTCCGCCCACCAACGTCACAAGAACGAAGATGAGAGCATTTGTTTTAGGGAGGCGAAAGATGCCGTATTACACCGGCAGCTGTTCCTGCATCCAGCCGGGCGTTTCGAGTTTCGGCTCAGTGGTCAGATCCATCACCAGGCGTTCGAGAACCATGCGTTTACTGACGGGATTTGATCGCAAGGCCAGATCGGCTTTCGCTACGAGCCGGATGGCACGCGTGAGTTCGCGGCGATTCTTGTAGCGGCGAGCCTGCTTGATAATATCGTCGGCCGCGAACGGAGGCACGCGGAACCCCTGCCAGAGCGCCGCCCACAGCATGCGCTGGTCGCGGACGTTGCGCTCGAGAATCACCAGCATCTGCCGGAAGGTTTTGGCCAGCATATAAACGTGGCCGATGGCTGCCTCTTCCCCTTCACCAGACATCAAAATCGCATCGAGGATTTCCAGCGCACGCACGCGATCCTTGCTGGAAATCGCGTCGGTCAATTCATAGAGCGAGCGCTGCTTGGCAGCCAGCACCATCGTTTCGACATCGCCGAGAGTGATACGCTTCTTCTCCCCAACGTACAGAATCAGCTTCTCCAGTTCATTGGAGATCATCATCATGTCGCCGCCGAGCGCGTCGACGAGCTCTCGGGCACCGTCAGCCTCGATCTTTACGCTTCGGCCGGTGGAGTAGTCGGTGATCCATCGGACGGCTTCACCTTCCTCTACACGGGCCAATTCCACGATGCCGCAGTACTGGCCCATGGTCTCGCGAATGCGCTGGTAGCGTTCCTTATCCTGCATCTCCATCTTGCGGACATCGGCGGGAATGCTGATGTGGTCGGCGACAAAGACGATCAGTGCATCGGGATTCGGATTCTTGCAATACTCCTCGATCGCGGCGAGCTTTTCTTCATTCGATCCGCGGCCGAATAAATTCTTTACGCCTCTGACGAAGAAGACTTGAAAGGGCGCCATCAGCGAGGGCGTGCGGGCGCGGTCGAGCACTTCGGCTAAATCATTTTCCGACAGATCAAATTCGAAGATACTGAAATCACGCAGATCAGCGGGAACAAGATGCTCCAGGATAGCGTCGCGAAAACGCTTGCGGAAGAAGGCTTCGTCGCCCACGAACACGTAGGCCGCGCGCATCTTACGCGATTCGAGTTCGCTCACGAATCGCTCGGCTTGGGCGAAAGCTCGCATTAAGATTTCACTCTCACGGCAGGGCTCATCGATTTCGACTTTAGCATCGAGTCTGCCGTACGCCTAGTGACCCGCTCGGGACTTACAACCGGCTCAGGAACTGGACGATTTCCGGCTCGTTCCAATCAACGGCCCCAACGAATTTCCGCCGCAGAACCCCCTGGCGATCGATGATGTACGTCTCAGGCCATCCCGTGGTGCCGTAGAGACCGGCGACCTTCTGTTGCGGATCCCGAACTGTCAGGAAATTGATTCCCTGCTGCTTGAGGAAACGATGGTACGCATCCTGATCGACATCGATGCTCACGCCCACTACAACCACGCCGCGTCCGCGCATTCGCTCCTGCATGGTCATCAGCGACGGAAGCTCTTCGAGGCATGGCGGACACCACGTGGCCCAGAAATTCAACACAACAATCTGCCCCCGAAATTGATCGAGGCTCACCTTTCGGTCGGAATCCTGAACGCTGAACTCTTTGGCGGGATTGCCGATACGCGGAGGGCGCGTTCCGCTATAGCAGCCGGTAAGCATGCCCATCGAGAGCAACAACAGGGACACGAAGCGTTTCACTCTTGGAATCCCTCCAAACTAAAAACCCTCCAACACATTGGCCACGAGAGTGCGGGCGAAGTCCTGCGAAAGGCGGCGGAATGCAGGCGAATCTTCTTCAAAAAAACTGGACAAATCTTGCGAGACCTCATATTGCTCTCGGAACAAGTACGCCGGGTTCTGATACAACACCCTTCCGGTACGGTCTGTCAGTTTGACTTTCATGCTGACCACCACCAACACGCTCGCGGCGCGCCCGGTAGCAGTATCGTAGGTCAGCGGCGACGCCGTAGTCGAGAGCACAGTTCCGAGCAAGGTTGCATCAACGTCATCTCCGGGTTGGCTCACGATACGATATTTCGTGCGCGTGGTGAATTCCCGCACCACAGAAGCAGTAAGCATCTGCTCGATGCGATAGGTAAGCGTTTCGTTCTTGAAGGATGGGACGGCTATGGTCTTTACGCTCTCGGGGAGTTGCACTGCATGGCCGACCGTGTGATAACCGCATCCCAGGGTGAAAAGAAACAATATCGCGGCGACGGTTGAAGCACCTCGCCACACTACCCTCATTGGATCTTCCCAGTAGGACGAGTCGCCGTCATGCTCTCTGCGCACTCCACTGCGGTCACAGCCGAGACGCGGAGATTATCAACCGCTGCCCACAGCCAAACTCCATTTGGCTGCACTGGATCGGCCTTCAGAGAGAGCTGGATGTCAGCCTGCCCGGCTGAGCTCACATTGCTTGGAAAATCGTCTTCGGACGCAATCGATACATGGTCTCCAGCAAGAGTCTGCGTGAGGAAAGGGACATCAACGCTCCCCTCCATCTTCAGGAAAACCGCCAGGGCGTGACTGTGGAAGACCGGCGCCTGCAACACAAAAAGTGAAGGCGCACTGGTCTGCTCGGCGACAATCTTCCGAAAGTGCCGAAGAACACGCGCCTCGATCGAATCAAGTGTCGGCTGCGATTTCGGTCCGTAACGCGCGACCATATTGAATGCTACCTGCGCGTCAAAAATGTCTTTAGGCAGCGGCTGAAAGGACAGCAGGTTTACAGTCTGCTGGTGGAGTTCATCCATGCCGCGCTGTCCGTGCTCAGAGGCTGGCTCAAAAATGGTGGCAACGGCGCGCCGCACACCTCCTGCCTTTTTCGCGCGCAGCAGCAGCAAGGCTAAAGTCACGGCCACCGGGTGCGCTGTCACGCACGGTCCGGGCTGCAATTCCGGAGGCGCAACCTGCCCACGTTCGCGTTCGATCCACAACGAACGGACCGTAGCTCCGGGCTCGTTTTCCAGAACCGACGACAGATCAATGATCGCGCTGCCGGCATCGCGCGCGTCCTTCCAGCTTCGCCGGGTGCTGTCCTGATCGGAGGCAAAAAACGTGAAATCCACGTTCTCAAACTGCTCGGCCCGCACTCTCTGGATAAAGCTGATCTCGTCGCCCATTGCCTCAAGCCGGCCCATTGCTTCGTCGTCGTCGAGAAGTCGTATATCAGCGGCTGGAAAATTGCGCTCGTTCAGCACTTCAGCGACCTCTTTGCCTTTGAGCGATCCGGCACCCACGATCGCGGCGCGGTAGAGCTTTCCGCGCGGGATCAGGGTCTGTGAGGCAGGCATGGGTTTTGCGGACTCGCTCATGACGGTTGCGAAGCCTCCTTGTAGGACGGAGGCGGAGGATCAGGGCGCCGTCGGAAGATCCATTGCAGTCGCCAGAACACACCCGAGATCATGTAGAGCAACGCAATCCCGAATAGCATCCGGCGTGAAAAGAAAAAGATGAGGGCAAAAAGAGCTGCTAGCAGAACAATCAATCGGAAGGGATGCCGCGATCGGAAGTCGATGTCTTTGAAACTATAAAAGCGCCATGTGCTCACCATCAGATAGCCCACCGTCGTAACCATGGCGGACCAGGCGAGGGCCATGTACGAGGACACGAGTGGCTCTCCGGCTGTGAAGTGTACGACGGCTGCGATTACGCCAGCACCGGCCGGAATCGGCATTCCAACGAAATACTTCTTTCCGGGGCGCCCTGGGTTCGATGGCTGCGGGTTATGGGTGATGTTGAAGCGCGCCAGCCGGCTTGCTCCTGCGATCAGAAAGAGAAAGCTGGCGATTGCCCCGAGTTGCGCGAGTTTGATATGCCACTGCCCTTGGGTCAGCCATACCGGCGGCATGAGGTGAAATCCCCAAGTCCAGGCAAGCATTGCCGGAGCAACGCCAAACGTAATAGCGTCGGCGAGTGAGTCTAACTCGCGGCCGAAATCGCTGCTCGTTCCCGTCATCCGTGCTATGCGTCCATCGAGCCCATCAAAGAGAACTGCAAATCCGATGGCCACGGCTGCATTGTCGAGGTGCCAGAAATCGATGGCGCTGGCGTGCATGACCTCGAGAATGGCGTAGTAGCCCAGTGCCATGTTTGCAGTGGTAAACAGCGACGGCAAGATGTACATCCCCTTGCTCATCCTGCGGCTCGGCCTGGTTATGCCCTGATTCATGAGCGCGCCTTCTCTGCTGCCGACGCGGTTCCGGTGGAGGCGAGCTCCGCCTGCGGGTCTAGATAAGCGAGCACGCTAGCCCCGCCCTTCACGCGATCGCCAACCTTGACGTTGACGCGAGCCGACGCATCGAGGACTACGTCCACGCGTGATCCAAACTTGATCAAACCGACTCGCTGTCCACGCTCCAGGCGATCTCCAACCTTCGGATTGAATACGATGCGCCGAGCCAGCAGGCCCGCAATCTGTTTGAATACGACTGTCTGACCATCGCCTTCCACTGTGACAATGTTCTGCTCGTTCAACTCAGCTGAGGCGACATTCATCGCGTTCAAGTATTTGCCGCGGTGGTAGCGTACGTCGCGCACAATTCCTGAAATCGGAGACCGGTTTACGTGAACATTAAATACGCTCAGGAAGATGCTGAACCGCAGGCGCTTTTCGCCCGCAACTGTCACTTGAGCGACTTCGGTGACCTTTCCGTCGCCTGGGGAGACAACAGCCCCCGATTCAGACGGAATCGCACGTTCCGGGTCGCGAAAAAACCATAAAAAAAAGAACGCAAGCAGGAAAGGAATGATCGCCCACGCGGGCGCGGTCATCCAGCCGAGCACAACGCCAGCGGCGATTAGCGGTAACGCGTAATAGTATCCATCGCGAACCATGGGGAAGTAGATCAATTATAGCTGGCAGAAGTAACGCGAAAGCGCCGAGCCGCCAGGGACTTGCAAGTATAAATAAAAAAAGGCGCTCATTCGCGCCCTGCGGTAGGTACATTTCTCCCGGGCGGCCTAAGCCGCCGGGGCATTGGCCAGAATCCAATTACGCTACGTTAACGCCGTACTGTTGCCGATACTCGCGCTCGATCGATTCCATCTGATCTTTGAGGCGGAGTTTCAGCTTCTTGAGGCGTACTTCCTCAAGCTTCTCGTCTTCGCTGAGATAACGTTTTTGGGTGAGTGTTTCGAGACGTTGCGCGTACTGCGTGTGCTCCTGAGCCAGCTTGCGGAACTCCTCGTGGCTCGTTAGGAGTTGGTCTTTCGAAGTCAGCATCCAGCAGACCTCCAACCGGGATATGGGCTCACGTTAGCACAGCCCTTAGTGCGGTTCAATGCCAAAAAAACAGTGCAAATCTCACTATGAGAACGTTTTACCAAGAGTCTTCCGGTATAGGACGGCATCCTCCAACGGATTGCTGTAGTAGGACTTCCGCCGGCCGGATTGGGCAAATCCTGATTTCTCGTAGAACAAGCGGGCCGCCTGGTTGGACTCGCGAACCTCGAGAAACACTGCCTCGGTGTTTGTTTTGCGGACTGCGTCGAATAGCGCTTCTAGAAGTCGCATCCCGATTCCCTTTCGCTGCGCGATTGCCGAAACAACAACATTTTCGAGTTCCCATTCTGGCGCGATGTGTAGTGCGACGATGAAGCCCAGAATAGGTCCGGGAGCAGACGGTGCGGCTGGCCCTACGTCGTTCGTCGCTACTAACACCAATCGATCCGCTCTGTACAGCTCGTCATATTGCGCCTTCGTCCAATGCGCTGACGTCGCCACCGCACGATCCAGTTCGATCATGAAAGGAATGTCGTCGAGCGTGGCCTGGCGGATGTTCACTGGTGAATGGGCTAGGAGTTCGGCTTGGCGAATATCTCGGCGTCTGAGCGGCGTCCATAATTCGCTTCCAACTGTTCCGGCGAAACGGTTGCACCTTCCGCTAATTTCTTCAATCCGAGCCGAGCGATCATCGCAGGAGTAATGTTCTCGATCAGCGAAACGGAAAAGCCGGCCTCGGCGGCAAATTCGGTCAGGGCTGCATCTGGAGTCGAAATCACAAAGCCCTTCGCCCCGGCCATCAGGTCATCTCTCGAAAGCAACTGCTCTCGGAGCGGGTGAGACGTGTTCCCCGCAATCTCGTACTCCCCAGCATAGAATTCGCCTCGTCCAGCATTCAACGCTGCCAGAACTTTTCCTTTCGCGCCTGGTGCTAGGGCAATCACTTCCAGAAGTGAAACTGGAACAACAGGTTTGGCAAGGATTTCTGCAAGCGCCTTGATGGCCGCCAGGCCGACGCGGAGACCGGTAAACGACCCGGGGCCCGCGACCACAACGAAAGCCCCAATGTCCCACTTGGTCAGTTGATGCTTCTCCAGCAAAGAGGCAATCTGCGGGACTAGCTGTGCGGAAAATGTCCCACCTGTGAGCGGCGCAGCGTCGATGACTTCCACTCCCTTCGAATCGTCTTGGGAACGCGCCAGTGCGACACTACCTTGCTTGCCCGAAGTGTCGGTGATGAGAAGCAGCATCTTGGTCTGTGAGAATCCGCGAAGAAAGTGGGTAGCTCTTATGACTGCACGAGTTCCAGTAGCACACCGCCAGTACTTGCAGGATGCACGAACACATATTGATGTCCGCCTGCACCAGTTTTTATTTCCTCCGAAACCAGACGCACGCCGTCTTTCTTCAGACGCTCCACTGCTTCGGGCAAGTCCGGCACCTTGAGGCAGACGTGGTGCAGGCCTTCACCGCGCTTGGCGATAAACTTTGCGACCGTGGAATTCTCCGAAGTCGCTTCCAGCAACTCCAAGCGACTCTCCCCGACAGAAATCATTACAAGCCGAACCTGCTCGTGTTCTACAGTCTCCTCTGGCGACACGCTAAGGCCCAGAGTTTCGTAGATGTGCTTCGCCGCTGACAGCGATTTCACCGCGATACCGAGATGATCGATCTGAGCCATGTGCCTCGTTTCCTACTCAAGCAGCGGCGGACGCATTCGCCCGCGCGCAGTCTGTCAAAACCTGCTCGGTCGCGTGAACATTTCGGACCCTACGTGCTCTTTGCCCGCACCGCGATTTCTTCCACCAGCGTATACGGATCGCGCTTATGTTCAGCGACTTCTCTCGCCATCGCCGCCAAATTCCCATTCCCGAGCTGCGCCCGCGCTTTTTCGAGCATCACGTCGCGAAGCATTTCGATCAACCGCTCCTGCCAATTCTCAACACGCTTTTGCAGGGCCCGGTCATCCTTCTGTAAGTAGCTCTGATATTCACCGACCGCCGCGGCCAACTCCTGCACGCCTTTTCCGTCGCTGGCCACCGTCTTCACGATCGGCGGAGTCCATCCATCATGCCGTGCAGCGAGCGACTGCAAGGCTCGGATTTCCCGCTCGACGCGTTCAGCTCCTTCACGATCACTCTTGTTGATCACAAAAATGTCGGCGATCTCCATGATGCCGGCCTTGATGGTCTGTACATCATCGCCCATGCCGGGTACGAGAATCACGACCGTGATGTCGGCGAGGCGCACAATGTCGACCTCATCCTGGCCGACGCCGACTGTTTCGATCAGAACGACATCGCGGCCCGATGCATCGAGCACAGTAGTGACATCGGCGGTCGTCCGAGCCAGGCCACCGAGCGCGCCACGCGTCGCCATACTGCGGATATAAATCCCTGGATCAGCAAAGTGATCCTGCATGCGAATGCGATCCCCGAGAATCGCTCCTCCCGTGTACGGGCTCGTGGGATCCACCGCGACGATTCCAACGGTGCGATCTTCTTTGCGATAGTGACGCGCCAGTTGATCGACCAGCGTGCTCTTCCCCGCTCCAGGAGCACCAGTCATACCGATGACACGGGCTTTGCCGGAGTGAGGAAACAAGGCCTTAAGCAGATCGGACCATCCTGGGGCGCGATTCTCGACCGTCGTGATAGCTCGAGAGAGAGCGCGAGCATCGCCTGAGCGAAGCGATGAGATCATGGCTGCGTGATTGGCGTCCAAACTTCTAGTGTAAAGTACGCGCCTCAGAAAGACATCTGAAGCGGTACAGTTCTTTGAACACAAGAGCAGAATGCTGAAAAGACTTCCAGCAACAGATAACTCGTGAGTGAAATCCCGCGTCGAATAGGTACCGGGTCTATTTCCGCAGGGGAGTGCTCATTGGTGTTGGGGGTCATACGGCGGTTCAAATACTTTTTCAGTATTAGGTTTTTGTGGTTGCTCTCCGTTGGTCTCCTGCTGGGCAACGCCAGTGCGCAAGATGCTCGGGGTCCGATTTCTCAGGACACCGCTTTACCCGACGCACCCCAGCCTATACAGCAACACACCCCGTCTGAGACGAATGCTCAGGGAACTGCCGCCATCACTGGGACCGTTTTCGATGCGAGTCAAGCGGTGCTGCAAGGTGCTCAACTGACGCTCGGAGAGCGCCCATCTTCGACGGTGCATACCGCCATATCTGGCAGCAACGGCCAATTCGCATTTCTCGGATTACCAGCCGGCATGTACCGATTGAGCGTGACAGCGCCAGGAATGACTACGTTCAACTCCGGCGACATTCCTCTGCAGGCCGGGGAGAACTACATTGCGCCGTCGGTAACGCTCCTGGTGAAGGGCGGGAACACGACTGTGACGGTGAGCGGAAACAAAGAGGAACTTGCCGAGCAACAGGTACAAATCGCGCTGCAACAACGCATCGGAGGCGTGATCCCGAATTTTTACAGCTCGTACGACTGGAACGCGCCTCCGATGGAAGCCAGGCAGAAATTCCACCTGGGCATTCGTTCCGTGCTCGACCCAGTTGCGTTTCTGAGCGTCGCCGGTCTGGCGGGCGCGGAACAGTACAAAAACGTCTTCCCTGCTTACGGCAGCGGATTCGAGGGATACGGGAAGCGTTATGGGGCGGCCTTCGCCAACCATGCTGCCGGCACGCTATTGAGCAGGGCTGTTTTCCCGTCCATCTTTCACCAGGACCCGCGTTACTTTTACAAAGGAAAGGGCAGCGTGCAATCTCGTGCATTTTATGCGATTGCTGCCGCCGTGATGGCGCGCGGGGACAACGGGCACTGGGAGCCGAATTATTCAGCGGTTCTCGGCCGCTTCTCGGCAGCCGCGGTCTCGAACCTGTACTACCCGGCGGCCGACCGCGGCGCTTCGCTCGTACTACTGAATGGCCTGGCCGGTACGGGCGCAGATGCTGTGGCGAATTTGATCCGCGAGTTTCTGCTGAAAAAGTTCACTTCGCGCGTTCCCGCCCAAGCCAACGGAGCGCCATAGTTCGTCAATCTTGCGAGTTAGTCCTTCAGCAACTGCCGTGCGATTACCAGCCGCTGAATCTCGCTGGTGCCTTCCCCGATCGTGCAAAGTTTCACGTCACGGTAGAACTTCTCAGCCGGATAATCTTTGATGAACCCGTATCCGCCGTGAATCTGCACACCTTCGTTGGCGCACCTTACCGCGACTTCGCTGGCATAGAGCTTCGCCATCGAAGATTCCTGCGTGGTCTTCATTCCAGCGTCCTTCATCGATGCCGCGCGCATGGTGAGTAGCATGGCTGCGTCGATCTCGGTTGCCATGTCGGCCAACTTCCATTGGATCGCTTGAAAGTCGCTGATCGCCTTGCCGAACTGATGCCGCTGCTTGGAATATTTCAAGGCTGCTTCGTACGCACCCTCGGCCATGCCGAGTGACAACGCCGCAATCGAGATGCGGCCGCCGTCAAGCACACGCATCGCGTCCGGAAAGCCCTGCCCTTCGGCGCCCAAGCAGGTTCTCGGCAGGAATCACGCAGTCTTCAAAAATGAGTTCGGCAGTGTCGCTGGCCCGCAGTCCCAGCTTGTTCTCTTTTTTTCCGGGACGGAATCCCTTCGTATCCTTCTCGACGACGAACGCGGAGATTCCGTGCGTATGCGCCGCGCGGTCGGTGACAGCCAGAACGACAATAACGTCGGCATAATGCCCATTAGTGCAAAATGTTTTGTTACCGTTCAAGACCCAGTTATTTCCTCTGCGAACTGCGGTCATGCGCGCGCTGCCTGCATCCGATCCGGATGACGGTTCGGTCAATCCCCAGGCGCCGATAAACTCTCCGGTCGCCAGTTTGCTGACATATTTCTTCCTCTGCGCTTCATTGCCGGCAAGGAAAATGTGGTTCGAGCAGAGCGACGTATGCGCGGCTACGATGATGCCGACCGATCCGTCGACCCGCGAAAGCTCTTCGATCGCGGTGACGTATTCGACGTAACCCATTCCGGCGCCGCCGTACTCCTGCGGAAAGACGACTCCGAGCAGCCCCATCTTTCCCAGTTCTTTGATCGTCGACAGCGGGAACTCACCGGCTTCATCCCACTTCATGACGTTGGGCTTGATCTCGCGCTCGGCGAATTCGCGCACACTTTTCTTCAGCTGCAATTGCTCTTCGTTCAGTTGGAAATCCAAGATTCCTCCGGAGGGTACGACTCATGGCATCATGGCAGCCCCAACCTGCCATAGCGGCCTGAAAGTCGATTAGAACATAGCGTCTACGACAGCAAAAAGTTACCTCCGGAGAAGGAACGAGCAAACGAGACAACCCGCATGAACACTGGCGATTTCTCTATTTTTGGTGGGCTGCCCGACCGACCGGATGGTCAGGCAAAATGCGGTTCAGGCTTTGACCGGGACATCGGACGGAGCAATGAAACGTTCGAATACTTCGTTCGAGAGCAGCCGACCGCGAGGTGTGAGACGAACGAAATCTCCGTCCCGCTCCAGCAGTTCATCAGATACGAGGTCTGAGATCGTGTGCTGCGCGCATACGACTTCTTCCGCCCCGAACTGCTCCGCGACTTCGCGCAGATCGACCCCGGGGTTTAGTCGCAGTCCAAGAAAGAAGACTTCCTCGAGCGCGTTACTTCGGGAAACAACACTTTTCTGCAGCGGAGAACCTGCAGTGTATCGCTCCAGAGAATCCGCAGAGCTGAAGCGAACAGCAGCCGTGGAGTCCTCGCTCGCAAGCAGCATAGAGTGCGCGTCCACGCCGAAGCCGAGATATGGCTGGCGCTTCCAATATTTCAGGTTATGCCGCGACTCGAATCCGGCCTGGGCAAAATTGGATATTTCATATTGCACGATGCCCGCTGCGCCCAGCGTTTCGCAAGCAGTCACATAGAAATCGGCGGTCGCATCATCGTCCGGGACAAAGTGCGCGTGATACCGCGTGCCACCAGCGATCAACTCACGCCCCAGGCGAGAATCGTCATCCACTTCGAGCATGTAGACGCTGATATGCGGCGCGCCGGTAGCGATCGCCTCGCTCAACGACTGGCTCCAGCTTTCCGCCGTCTGATGTGGTAGTCCCGCGATCAGGTCGACGTTGATACTCGCAATTCCGGCTGCGCGCAGGTGCTCAATGTCGTCGAGAACCGTGGATCGCTTATGCAATCGTCCAACCGCCGCGGCCTCCTTGTCCACAAATGATTGCACTCCCAGGCTCACGCGATTCACGCCACAGCGAAGCAATCCCTCCAGCACCGCGGGAGAAAGCGTGCCGGGCGCACATTCGACCGTAATCTCCGCCTCACGCTGCACAGAGAAGTGCTCACGAACCGCATCGAACATCCTCTGCAACTGCCTTACGTCCAACACCGTCGGAGTGCCACCACCCAGGTAGATCGAATCGACTTCTCTCTCGATTCGCCCGCCCAACTCCGCGGCCGCTCTCGCCCCATTCGCGATGTCGAGGCAGACCCGGTCCACGTACCGCTCGAATACAGCACGCGAAAACACGTCGGATGCGAAATTGCAGTAGCTACACTTCGTCTTGCAAAACGGCACCGAGATGTAGATTCCGAGCGGCACTGGATCATTATCCCACTCAAAAGCTTTTCCATCCGCATGACCGGTCGGGCCATCTATTTGAGGTACCCTTATGGATGGACGGTGTGCGCTGACCGCGCGTTCGACTCGGCTGACTAAACTCATTTAACCCGACTGATGGCTCAAGAAGAGGAAGTACTCGGTAAAGCGTATGACAGTCGCCTGATGCGACGACTGCTCACCTACTTGCGCCCATATCGCTGGCAGGTGACGATCGCGATTGTCTCCATCGTCCTAAAGTCGTTCGCCGATGTTCTCGGACCGTACCTCGTCAAAGTGGCCGTCGATCGTTATCTGGCGCCGGTTCCCAGCGCCGCTTCGGGTATCTGGAACTGGCTCAGCCCGAGCCCTCTCCACGGGATCGCTCAGATTTCAACCATCTACTTTGGGCTGCTGATTTTCACTTTCGTCCTCGAATTCCTGCAGACCTATTTCATGCAGTGGACCGGACAGAAAGTAATGTTCGACCTACGCAGTCAGATCTTTCGCCACCTTCAGCGTATGCACGTTTCGTTTTACGACAAGAATCCTGTGGGACGCCTTGTCACGCGCGTCACCACTGATGTCGACGCTCTGAACGAAATGTTTACATCGGGCGTGGTTTCGATCTTCGAGGATTTCTTCGTACTAACCGGAATCCTGGGAATTATGCTCTGCATGAACTGGAAGCTGGCGCTGATCACCTTCGCCGTGCTGCCGTTCATTGTGATCGCAACCAAACTCTTCCGCGACAAGGTTCGCGACTCGTACCGGCGCATCCGCACCGCCATAGCACGAATTAATTCCTACCTGCAAGAGCACGTCGGCGGCATGGTCGTGCTGCAACTCTTCAATCGCGAGAAGAAGGCGTACAAGCGTTTTTCGGAAATCAACCTCAGCCACATGGACGCGTACAAGGACGCGATTCTGGCATATGCCGTCTACTATCCGGTCGTCGATTTCTTCTCAGCCGTCGCGATCGCTTGCGTGATCTGGTGGGGCGGTCAAGACGTGATTCGCAAGCTTTCGGTTACGACGCTGGAGATTACGCATACACCTCACTTCGGCCTGCACACGGTTGCCGCCGTCGCCTCGCTGGGCGTTCTGATCGCCTTCACGCAGTATGCGATGCGCTTCTTCCGTCCGATCATGGACTTCAGCGAGAAGTACAACATCCTGCAGTCCGCCATGGCGGCAAGCGAACGCATCTTCAAGTTGCTGGATACCCCAGTCGACGTCACATCACCCGCGGTGACAAAGAAGCCCGAGGGCCATGGACGAATCGATTTCGATCACGTCTGGTTCGCTTATCGGGAGATGGCCGAGGAAACTGACTCTGCCAAAACCGGCAAGAATCATGTGGGGATAGCCGCCGTGGCTGTTCGACCTTCGCACAGCGCGGCCACTTCGGGTAACGTCGATGCGGGATCGCAGCAGCCCGACTGGGTTCTCCGCGATGTCTCGTTTTCGATCGAACCCGGTGAGACCGTGGCGGTTGTCGGTCACACCGGCGCAGGCAAGACGACGCTGATTTCCTTGTTGCTCCGTTTCTACGATGTCCAGAAAGGCGCGGTGCGCATCGACGGCATCGATGTCAAAGACATGGACCTCGTCGACCTGCGCAGCCGCTTCGGCGTCGTCCTGCAAGACCCGTTTCTGTTTACCGGCACGATTGGCGGCAACATCCGGCTGGGCACCGAGCGTATACGGGACGAACAGGTTCACCAAGCCGCCGAAGATGTGAACCTCGCCGATTTCGTCCGCGGCCTGCCCAACGGATTTGACGAAGAGGTTCGCGAGCGAGGATCGACGCTTTCCACAGGCCAGAAACAACTCATCTCGTTCGCCCGCGCCCTGGCACACGAGCCGAAGATTCTGATTCTCGACGAAGCCACCTCGAGCGTCGATACCGAGACGGAATTCAAAGTCCGCGACGCGCTCGGCCGCATGGTCGAAGGACGCACTTCGCTCATCATCGCCCATCGCCTCTCGACCATCCAGCGTGCCGACAAGATCATCGTCATGCACAAAGGGCAGGTCCGCGAAATGGGCACTCATCAGGAACTGCTCGCGAATCGCGGTATCTACTACAAGCTCTACCAACTGCAGTACAAAGATCAGGAAACGATGGTGGCAGGTTCTCAGCAGCCTCAATCGACCGTCAGTGCCGAGGACTAAGTGCGTGGCGGGAGCGCGCGCGGCCGCCGACAGATGCTCCCTCAGTTGCTGATGACTAATCTCACTTCCGCCATCGGACGCGGTCGAGGGAACGCGCGTTCTACGACCTCCGACCAGTTTTCCGTAGGTCGAAGACGATCCATAAGGCATCTTGGGAGGGGAACAGCCCCGCCGCTGTATGTACGGAAGCAATCCGGGCCTCGTCGGCTTAGAGCATGCACCGATTCGTTTCGGGCATTGCACCCGCGCAGTCGCCGTTCTACGATTGCTCTTCTATGAGGCGTTCTCCAGTGTTCCGCATCGCTGTGCTCTTCTTCGCCTTACGCTCCTTCGCGATAGCGCAAATGTTCATGGCCGCCATGGAACCGACAGGAAAGATCACTCTCCCTCCGAAGAACCCAACAATTTCCGCTGTAACTCCGCTGTGGCGAGGAGCGCTGCAAGAGCAAAAGGAGAACCCTTCCGGCCCGGTCGCAGAAGCTCGACAGGAGGATGTCATACCCGAAGGCGCCGCTCCGTACCCGAGCCGACGCACGACGATCCTGAAGTTTGATAGCGAAGGGCACCCAGTTGAGCGCTCTTATCAAGACCAGTTGGGAACGACCACCACAACCAATGTATTTCAGGGAGGCAAGCTTCAATCGGTTACGACCAGGTATCACCGCATAGATGGGCGGTTCCAGGATTGGCATGATTGGCGAAAATGGACGTACGGTTCGAGTGGGCGCATCTCCGACTTTCGTGCCGGACGCAACAACAATGAAGAAGATAATCACTATCTGAACTTTAAATATGACGCGGAGGGACGATTGCTTGGCTACGAATACCGGCAAAGTGGATCGGATGGCCCCTTCTCGTTCACAGAATTTAAGTACGAGGGTAAGACGGTGATCACGGACCAATTCGACCAGAATCACCACAAGGTTTTCGAACAAGTGCAAGTACTCGACGGCTCAAATCAAGTGACTGAACTAGCCGTCTCAGATATCAGCAATGGAGCCCTGAAACCGTGGTATCACACAAAGTTTAAGTACGACGAGAAAGGCAGGCTCATTGAACAGATCACCGATCCCTACAAAATCGCCCCGGGCGACGTCGATTCAGAGCCCCGACCTGGAAGAATAGCGATCCACTATGACGACAAGAAGCACACAGGCGAACAGGACTTCTACGACCCCGACGGGAAACTTCTTCTGCGAGCAGTCTCCGAGTTTGACCCACATGGCTACGTGATAAAGACGGAAGCCTTCGATGCTGCCGAAAAACCAGTCGACGCTGATGAAGAGATCTGGGTCGATCCGAAAACTCACAAGAAACACGCAGGTACATACTCTATCGACGTGGCATATGACGACCACGGCAACTGCACGGCGCTCCAGTCGTGGTTCACTCCTTCCGATGGTGGCGACCGCATCCTGACCAGATCGATCAAACAGACGATCACATATCGGTAGCTTTCTGTCATCGGACCCTCAAGAGCCTCCCGTACAATTACTGGCGTGCTCATCCTTATCTCGGCCGGCGAAGCCTCCGGTGAAATGTATGGCGCGCAGCTGATCGAAGCGTTGCATCGCCTCGATCCATCTCTGGAATTCTTTGGCGTCGGCGGAGATCGCATGCGCGCGGCCGGCTGCGAAACAGTGGTCGACGCCAAAGACTTGGCTGTCGTCGGCATCACCGAAATCCTCAGCCACCTGCCGAAAATTCTTGGACGGTACAAACAGCTGATTCGCGAAGCCGACCGACGAAAGCCCGATTTTGCCATCGTGATCGACTCTCCGGCATTCAACTGGCGCGTTGCGCGACAGATGAAACGACGCGGCGTTCCCACAATCTATTACGTCGCCCCGCAGTTCTGGGCGTGGCGCCAGGGGCGCGTCCGCCTGATTCGCGACTACATCGACAAAGCCCTAGTCATCTTCCCGTTCGAGGAAAACTTCTATCGCGATCGCGGCGTGGACGCCACATTTGTCGGGCATCCGCTTGCCGAGCTCCCGAACCCGACGATCGAACGCTCCCACTACGCCACGAAATTTCATCTTGATCGAGCGAAGCCCTGGATTACGCTCATGCCCGGCAGCCGCGTTAAAGAAGTCCGCATGAACTTGCCGACCATTCTCGATTCCGCAGCGCTGCTCGGATCAGAATACGAATTCCTGCTCCCAGTCGCCCCGACGCTCGACCGCGTTTTCTTGCAGAGTCTTATTGGATCGCAAAAAATTACGCTGGTGCCCGAAGCGCTCACCGCCCTGTGGCATTCACGCGCCGGAATCATAGCCAGCGGTACAGCAACTGTGGAAGCCGCCATGATGAACACACCTTTCGTGATGGTGTACCGGGTATCGCCACTCACCTATCTTCTTGGAAAACCGCGGGTAAAAGTACCCCGCTTCGCCATGGTGAACCTGATTGCCGGTGAGGAAGTCGTTCCCGAACTTGTGCAGCAGGACTTCACGGCCGCCCACGTAGTGGCCCGTCTCAACGAAATATTGTCGGACGGTCAGCCCCGAGACCGTATGTTGGCGGGCTTAGCAAAGGTCAAGGCGCGCCTGCGTGCTCCGGCGATCGCAGACGGCTCCCGAGAGCACCCGGCCGACCGCGCCGCCGAGATCATACTTATCCGGAGCAACCCGCGCGCATCCAACATTTAACGGTACTAAAGTTTTCCCATTTCTCACTCGGACTGAATTAACTTGGAATCAAGGCATCAACGAAATCTTGACCCAACGGGAATGCCTCAGTGAAGGCGAAGAAACTCACGGTACCCCAGGGATCTAAGACCGGCATCTTCGCAGTACGGATTTAAATGCTCAATTGTTCGCAGAACCCGTCCTCGTCGCAACGCGGCCGTCGGCCGCTCGGTATCCATCTCTCCACGTGGAGTTGGTCGATATTGGTTTTCGTCCTTGGAGTCGTTTGGGTTCCGCAGTTATCCCATTCCCAGGACAATTCGTCAGCACCCGCGCCCATCACGACATCGGCGTCCACGGAAACGACAGCCATCCCTGCCCCCCCCACTGCTCCCAAGCCGAGCAGCATCTCCGGCACAATTGTCGATAAAGACGGGGACGTCGTACCAAATGCCGTTGTCATTTTGAACGTCGCGGGCTCACCTTCGCGGCAATTGCAATCGGCGGGAGATGGCAGCTTCATTTTCGCCAGCGTCACGCCGGGTGCCTTCGAACTCGAAGTGAAGTCGCCTGGATTCGCCGCACAAACACAGTCAGGCGTCCTACAAGCTGGAGAGGATTACACAGCACCACCCATGCAACTCGTGGTGGCAACCACGATCGAGGTGGAAGTTAACGGTAATCCAGCCGTGGTCGCCGAAGAACAGATTCATGTGGAAGAGAAACAACGGGTGCTGGGCTTCATACCTAACTTTTATGTCAGCTACGTGCCAGACCCGGTTCCGCTCAACACGCGACAGAAATTCCAACTTGGATGGAAATCCACGATCGACCCGTTTTCGTTCGGAATCGCGGCCTTCATTGCGGGCATAGAACAGGCGGACAACGAATTCAGTGGTTACGGGCAGGGTGCGCAGGGCTATGCCAAACGCTTCGGAGCAAGCTATGCCGACCTCGTCTCGGGAACCTTTATTGGCGGCGCCATCCTGCCTTCCCTTTTCAAACAAGACCCGCGTTATTTCTACAAAGGAACCGGCAGCCGGAAATCGAGATTTTTCTATGCCGTTGCGAGTTCCGTCATTTGCAAGGGCGATAACGGCCACTGGCAGCCCAATTATTCCAATATGCTCGGCAGCTTAGCCGCTGGCGGCATTTCGAATCTCTACTACCCGGCTTCCGACCGCAATGGCGTGGGTCTCACCTTCGAAAATGCACTCATCGGGATTGGAGGGAGCGCTGCCAGTGCAGTAGCCCAGGAGTTTTTCCTGCGGAAGATCACACCGCATGCCTCAGAACGGGCATCCGGCCAGAACTAGCCGTCATGTGCCCGAACCAAGCGGGACGGGCTGAATCTCCCACCCGTCTAAACCTTGTGCTCCCAGCATCTTTTGCGTCAGAATCTTCATCATAGGAAATGGGTTATCATTTCCCGGAGACTCTCCTGAATGTCGATAGACCTGCGGCGCCCCCTGAGCGTCCTTACGAGTTCCCTGACTCTGTCCCTGCTCGTTCTATTGGCGCTGCCCTCTCAGGCCGTCGAAAAGGCCCATTTACGTGTCGACGACTACCAGATCGACGCAACTCTCGATCCCCATCTCCACCAGATTACAGCCAAAGCCAAGGTCAAGTTCACGGCACTTCAGGACCTAAGCGTCGCTGTCTTTGAATTGCACAATGACCTGCGAGTCACAAAGGTTTCCGACGAAAAGAACCAGCCGCTCGCAGCCGAGCGCGTCACCCAGGACTCCAGCATCCGTGTACCTCTTCCTTCCGGATTAGCCAAGGACGCATCGACCACCCTCACCTTCGAATACGAAGGCCGCATTGAGAATGCGGATAATAGCCCGGTTCCCGGCCTCAGCCTCGCCTACATCGGGGACGACACGACCTACTTGCTCTATGCCGGACGATGGTTTCCGGTCAGCGGTTTTGGCATCAATCGCTTCACCTCGACGATTCACATTACTCTGCCCGCGCACATGCTCGTCATCGGTAGCGGCAAACTCACGACAGCGGACCATCCGGCTTCGAACAAGCCGAACGCCAGCGTGCTTCCGACGAAGACTTTCACTTTTGTCTCCGACAAGCCGAGCTTTCCTGGAACCATCATTGCTGGCGTGTTTCAGGAGTACAAAAGCGACGACGCGGGCATGGATCTCCACGTCTTTTTCAAGCCTACGCATCAGAACCTGGCCCCTGCGTACACGACTACAGCCGTTCAGGAATTCACTTACTTCCTGACGCTCTACGGGCTGCCCCCTTCGCAGAAACTGGACGTCGTGGAGATTCCCGGTGACACGCTTCCTTACGCTTGGGCGCCGGAAATTGTCGGCTTGGCCAGCCCTTCTATCACCGAGAAAACCAACTATCGATTGCTCGCCGACGCCATCGCCCATCAGTGGTGGGGCGTCTCGGTAAGTCCCGCAAGCAAGGATGACTGGTGGCTGAGTGATGGCTTTTCCCGTTATTCGGAAGCCATGTACGTCGAGAACGCAGCCGGAACCGCAGGTCTGGAAGAAGCTGTGAAAGACATGTCCGTGGGCGCCCTTGCCTATGACACGGTTCCGCTCTCGAGCGCCAGCAAGCTCGACCTGTTCTCCACCGAATTTCAGTCGCTCGCGACCGACAAAGGCGCGATGATCCTTCACATGCTGCGCTGGGTACTTGGAGAGGACAAATACAACAAAACCATGCGTGAGTTTGCTGCAGAGTACGCTGGAAAATCAGCTTCCACGGATGACTTCCGCACCATCGCCGAGAAGAACTATGGCCAGCAACTGACCTGGTTCTTTTCCCAATGGCTCGATTCTACCGGCGCGCCTGAATTCAAAGTAAAGTACACCACCTATCGTCTGGGGGGAGCGGCCGCGCAGAATCCAAAGGAAGAAAAAACTCCCGGCTTCCGCGTCACCGGCGAAATCTCACAGGATCTTGATCTTTTCCGCATGCCGGTCGATCTGAGGATCGATACCGATGGCCGCACCGAGAACAAGAACATCGAAGTCGTCGGGACGAACTCGCCATTTTCGATCGAGACTTTTGGTCGTCCACGCAAGATTTCTGTCGATCCCGATCACCACGTACTGACGAATTCCAGTGATGTTAAATTGCGCGCTTCCATTCTGCGCGGCCAGGCCATGCAGCAGCAGGGAGACTTGACTGGTGCGCTTACCGAATTCAACAAGGCACTCGACCTCAACAAGAACAGCTCGCTGGCCCACTATCGCATCGCTGAAATTTTCTTCCTGCAACGCAACTATCAGTCTTCGGCGAATGCCTACCGCTCCTCCATCAACGGCGACGGCGATCCAAGGTGGACGGAAGTCTGGAGCCGCATTCAGCTGGGTAAGATTTTTGACATTACCGGACAGCGAGAACGCGCCGTCAATGAATATCGTCAGGCTCTCCAAACAAACGACAATACTTTTGGCGCCCTCGAAGAGGCGCGAAAGTATCTACAGAAAGCCTACGAGCGCCCCAAAGAGAAGCAGCAGTAATCACGAACGGGGGGATTTCAGCGCCTACGATCTTACCCACTTCTCTGCGTCTTCTACAGACTCAAAAATCTCGAAGTTTTTCTCGCTGCGGAGAAGCTTGTGCATACGCGCTGCATGCCGCTGAGTGGTGGTTTGCACGACAAACGCGCGCTTCGCCTTTGGCGAAAAGGGATCGATCTTGTCAGCAAGCTTGAGAAAATCTTCAGCTTGCAGGTCAATATCTTCCACCTCCGTCAAATTTGCGATCTCGGAAAACTCGGGCTGGAATTCAGGATGGATTCTCAGTCGTTCCGCATATCGCGCTATGTCTTTGGAAGTCAGTTTCTCCCCAAATTGCACCGTTACCAGCCGCTTTTCCGGATCGACGACAAATTGTGCGCGCCAATTTGCAACGAGGCCACTCGCCTTTCCGGAAGCGGAATTCCTATTTGCCATTCCCGTGTCTGACATAATGCACCTCTATCTCTGGCGTGAAGCCTACGGTCTCATCATCGGCAGGGTGAAAAGCAATCTTGATCGAAACGTTCATCTTGCCTTCTGAATTTCTGAGCCTCAGCTAACCTTTTTTCACCTCGCGGGGTCTAATTATGTACATGCCAGCGGGAACTTCTGAGAGTCCGGCTGCGTATTTCTGATCAGATGGTTGGGCGGGATTGAGACCCCTCGCCTGAACGTTACCCGGGTGCCCCCACGCTCCTCCCCGGAGGCGTGGGGGCATGATTTTCCGTAATCCCTTTATGCGCATGTTGCTCGATATTGTCCGCCAATCGCTGGCGACCCTCTGGGCGCACAAGCTGCGTTCCTTCCTCACCATGTTTGGAATCGCCTGGGGTGTCGGTTCGCTGCTGCTGCTCGTCGGGTTAGGAGAAGGCTTCCGCAGCGGACAGGAGAAGCAACTCGCGACGCTCGGACAAAACATTATGTTTATGTTTCCCGGGCGCATTCCGGCTGTCGAGGGCAGCACTCAATCCGGACAGATCTATTACTTCACTTATAAGGACTACCTCGCGATCCGCAATGAGGCGCAGTTTGTTGGCGCTTTGTCGCCCGTGCTGAATCGCGAAGACATTCGCGCGGTCAGCGACTACGGTTCCACCAACGGCCAGGTATTCGGAGTCAGCGCGGACTATAACCAGATCCGCAACGTGCCGATCTCGCCTGGACGGTGGTTCAACAATCAGGACAATTCCGAACGCCGGCGCGTCGCCGTGGTTGGGTGGGAGCTACTGAAGAATATGTTTCCGGGACGTCCTGCTGTTGGTTCGACGATTCTGCTCAACGGCATCAACTTCGACGTGGTTGGCGTCGTCGCCAAAGTTGGACGCGACGGAAATAACGGAACCAACTCACGCATCTTCATTCCCGTGGAGACCATGCGGGATTTATTCCCGCTCACCAAGGCCAACTCCGAGGACGCGATTTCGTTTATCAACTATCAGCCGATCTCCAAAGACCTGCACACGCAGGCCAAAGAAGAGATTCACCGGATTCTTGCGCGGCGGCATGGATTCAATCCCAAGCTGCAGGATGCTTTTGAAGACTGGGACACGATCGAGAACATGAAGCGCGTGGGCAGGATCTTCGACGCGATGGATTGGTTTCTGGGTGTAGTCGGCGTTGTAACGCTGGGATTGGGCGCGATCGGCATTATCAACATCATGCTGGTCTCGGTTACTGAGCGCACGAAAGAGATCGGCCTGCGCAAAGCGCTCGGCGCAACTTACCGTGCGATCCTGACACAGTTCTTCATCGAGGGAGCGTTCCTCACGGCATTCAGCGGTGGAATCGGATTGGCGATCGCTACCGGATTCGTCACGCTACTCGCGATGTTGCCATCGCCCGAAGGCTTCGATACTCCGCGCATCATTCCGGCCTCGGCATTGGCGGCAATCGGATCGCTCGCGATCGCGGGCATCGCGGCAGGACTGTATCCCGCTCGCAAGGCGGCGTTGCTGCCTCCAGTAGAAGCATTGCGGCAAGAGTAGCAACTAATAGCTAGCAGCCAGGAGCTGTGTTCCAATGATCGTTGATCTCGCCACACAGGCCTACAACGCGCTTCGCCACAATCGGCGGCGGAGCGTCCTCACCATGCTCGGAATGGCGTGGGGCATCGCAACGGTCGTGCTGTTGTTGGCATACGGAACGGGCTTCGAGCGCGGGCTGTGGTTTGCGTTTCGTTCGTTCGGCACCAATCTGGTGTTCATCTTTCCGGGACGCACCGAGCTGCAGGCAGGAGGCACGAAAGCAGGCACGCAGGTTCGGTTGAACATCAATGATCTCGACTATATCCGCGCCGAAGTGCCTCTGCTGAAGCGGGTTTCGCCCGAGGCCTTCAAGAACTGCGTGGTCGCTTACGGTTCGCGCAGCGCGAACTACGGCGTGAGCGGCGTTTATGCGGCATACGGACGCATGCGCAAGCTGGATATTGCGGAAGGCACCTTCTTTAGCGAAGCGGATGACTTCACTCATACGCGCGTCGCCGTGATCGGCTCCGACGCGAAGAAGAAGCTCTTTTCAGGGCAGAACGCACTCGGCGAGAACATACGACTCGACGGAATCTCATACCAGGTCGTAGGCATTCTCAAGCACGAGATTCAGAACGGCGACGACAATATCAACGAGCACGTTTACGTTCCTTACAGCGCGATGAGCGATCTGACGAATACGTACTACCTGAGCTCGGTCGTGATGGAATATGAGGGCGATCACGCCAAGGTGGTGAAGGGCGTGCGGGAATCCATGGGGTTTCACCATAGCTTCGATCCCAAGGATCAGCGGGCGATCTTCGTCTTCGATGTCTTCGCGGACTTGATGGATCTGCAGGTCATCTCCACAGGGATCAAGATTCTGTTGGGCTTCATCGGCCTGCTCACGTTGGGAATCGGCGGCGTTGGATTGATGAACATCATGCTGGTGTCGGTGACGCAACGGACTCGAGAGATCGGCGTCGAGAAAGCTCTGGGAGCGCATCGCTGGCATATTCTCTTCCAATTCCTCGCGGAGGCTCTGGTGATCACAGCTCTTGGGGGATTGCTTGGCGTGGTGCTAGCGTACCTCGTCTCTTGGTCCGTCGGATCGCTTACGCTGTGGAGCGCGTTCGAAGACAATGCGAGTGAAGGCGACATTCACCTCTACATCAATATGGCAACCTTGATGTGGTCGACCGCGATTCTCAGTGTGGTGGGCATCATCAGCGGCATGCTGCCTGCGATCAAAGCTGCGCGGCTAAATCCAATCGAGGCGTTGCGCTACGAGTGACATCGGCGCTACTTCCTTCTTCCTTTACAATCCTTCCTGTGCCGGAAGCCAATAATCCTCGCCTCGAGCGCGTTCTTGCGCAACTTCGTCTCTACGAGCATCCTCTGCTGACTTTCTCCGCGCGCGCCAATGGTGAGGGCGTGGAGGTCATCATCCAGTTCAAGGACGAAAGCGTTCCCGTGCATACTTACTACTTCGACCTGCACGCGCGCGATCTCGACGACCCGCAGTTCGAATGGAGCTTCCAGCGTCAACTCTACGACGCGCTACACGATTATTTCGTGGAGATGTTCATCCGCACACCGCAAGACCGCGCGGATCGCCAGAGAAAAGGCCTTTGAGCGAGCTGCGGCAAATCATCGAGCAAGAGATTCGCGAGCGCGGGCCACTTCCCTTTTCCCGGTACATGGAGTTATGCCTTTATCATCCCGAGCTTGGGTACTACTCACGCAATGCGGCTCAGTTCGGCAAAGCGGGAGACTTCTACACGTCGAGTGATGTTCACGCAGTGTTCGGACGTTTGCTGGCGCGGCAGTTCGACGAGATGTGGCGCGCGCTTGGATCTCCTGAGCAGATCGTGGTGAAAGAACTTGGACCGGGACGCGGACTCTTCGCGCAGGATGTACTGGATTGGTCGGAAAAGAAGTTTCCAGAATTCTTTGGCGCACTGCAATATCAACTCGTCGAACAATCTCCGTCTCTTCGCGAAAGAATCGCACAGACACTGAATCAACGGTTTGAGTCCGGAAAATCAGTGTTTGCTGATCCGAAATCCCCACTTCCGGCAAATTCGGCCGGAAATGGGGCACCCGAAACCGATGCGACGATTGTGTTTGCCAACGAGTTCTTTGACGCGCTTCCGGTGGAGATCGTCAGCGCGAAGGGATCGCTTCGGATTGATGGTCGTGACGGACGATTCGTTGAGTCATGGGTTGCGTCGTCTCCCAGAGGAATTGGAGTTCCTCGATCGATATTCGATTCATCCGGAAGAGGGAGAGCGGGTTGAAGTGCCGTTGCAAGGACAAGCACAAATATCTGGAGCGACGGATTTCGACCGCGGGTTCATGGTCGTGATTGATTATGGATATACGCGCGAAGAACAACTTTCGGGTCGTCATCGCGGGACAGTAAAGGCGATCCGGCAGCATTCGGTGAGCGCGAATCCATATGAAGCTCCGGGAGAGCAGGACATTACTGCTGACGTGAATTTCACGGCGCTGGTTGCGGCTGCCGAAAGACGTGGGTTGTGCGCGGAAAAGCTCGTCACGCAATCACAGTTTCTGATGGGGATCGGCGAGGCGAATCAGTTTGCCGATGCATTTGAAGATTGCCGATTACCACAGGAGCGGGCGAAGGTCGCACTGCAACTCAAACATCTGGTTACTCCTGCAGGGATGGGCGAGAGCTTTCACGTGCTAGTCGCGAGCAAGGGGATCGAGGCGGAGAAGATTTCGAAGCTCGCAGGGCTGAATTTCGGTCGACGTTAACTTGTTCGTTCTTGGGAAGTTTACTTTTTCGTCATCCCCACCCCCCTCCCCCTGGGTCTATTGGAATCATCGACTTAGAGGAAAATCGGCAAGTAATCTATGGGGCTCAATCAGTTGCGGGCAAAATCTTGAGCCGAAAGGGGTTACAAGCGTTTTGTTCTCAAAGAGCAGAGGGGCTACGCAGTAGGATCGCGCTGTCGGCCCTGCGGAGTCAATGGGAAACGGGTCGGTGGACGCAGGGTAGTTCCATTTCGGGAATCGCCATTCGGGCTGTTGCACGCCACGGCGGCGACACAATCGGTAGCTGAAATTCCCTGGCTAGCCAGTTGTCGTACACACGGGCATGGGGTCCTTCGCTTTGCTCAGGATGACAGCTATACGCGGAGTAGTCGCGCCGTCTCAACGATTTGATTGCGATGACTTCGCCGCTGGCGGGACAGCCGAGGGCGGCTGTCCCCACATTCATCCCGGCCAAGCAGGTCTGGGTGATCGAAGTCGGGCTACTTTCTTGTTGCCGGGGTTTCTGGATATTCGTAGACGCCTCGGCCGGATTTGCGCCCTAGGCGGCCTGCCTTCACGTATTGCACGAGCAAAGGAGCCGGGCGGTACTTGTCTCCCAGAGATTTATGAAGGTATTCGAGGATGCTAAGGCGCGTATCGAGGCCGACGAGATCCACGAGTTCGAAGGGCCCCATCGGATGATTCAGCCCCAGCTTTAGCGCTTTGTCGATGTCGGCGGCGGAAGCAATTCCCTCCTGCAACATGTAAAAGGCTTCGTTGCCAATCATGGCATTGATGCGGCTGGTGATGAAGCCCGGCGACTCCTTGATCACGACCACTTCCTTGCCCATGCGCTTGCCGACTTCGACAACTGTGGACAGCGTATCGTCGTCGGTCTCGAGCGCACGCACAACTTCGAGCAGCTTCATCTTGTGAACTGGATTGAAGAAATGCATGCCAACGCATTTTTTGGCGCGGTAGGTGACGCTGGCGATCTCGGTGACGCTGAGCGACGATGTGTTCGACGCAAGGATGGTGGTGGGCCGGCAGAGTTTGTCGAGGAGAGTGAAGATTTCGATCTTCGACTCCATCTCTTCGGGGACGGCTTCGATGACCAGATCGGCTTCGCGCGCGGCTTCTTCGACGGAGCCCGCGTATTCGAGGCGCTTGAAAGCGGAATCTGCGTCTGGCCCGGACACTTTGCCGAGCTCGACGGCTTTGTCGAGATTGGCGCGAATTTCCGTCTCGGCCTTGCGCAGAGCGTTAGGTAGTAAGTCTTCAAGGATCGTGCGATAACCGCCAAGAGCCGCAGCGTGGGCGATGCCCCGTCCCATGATGCCGGCGCCGATGACGGCAATCGTCTGGACCTGAGCCACCTACTTGTCCGCCTTCTCGAGGTCGGTGATGGCGGCGTTGACCTGGGATGCGGCACCACGCAGGGCCTCAGCAAGGCGCTTGCGTTCCTCCGGACTCATAGCAGGAATGTAAATACAGATACGGCGTAGAGTGGCCGTGATGTCTTCGACATAATTCATCGCGCGAATGAGTTCACCGGTTACAACTGCCATGAGAAATCCTCGTTTCTGGATTGGAATCTTGTCTGTTGCTCGTTCTTGGAGCTTGCGAATTTTCCCGATGCGGCTGGCTTGCCAGAGGCTTTGACGCCAACGCGGACCGAACCATCTATTTTGGACGTGCTTGAGAGTTTAGTAAAGCGAGGCCGATATTTGAGTGAACCTCGGATGCGATCGAAGAAAGAGCAAACCCCATTCGCCACGAAGGACACGAAGTATTGCGAAGGACTTTGGGATGGACAATCGTCGGGCATCGCTCTACCTGATGTGAGTGTCTCACCAGGTACGCGCGGGATCCTTCCCTCCGCCTGAAAAGCGGCTCCGGTCAGGATGACGCCTTCAGTTGCAAATAATCGAGTACGAAGTCAGCACGATCTTCCACAGAAGCGCGAGAGAGTTCGACTAGCTCGTAGCCTTGGGCTGTATAGCTTCGAATCATTGCTTCATAGGTGCGAACGGCTTCGTCGAAATCTTGCTTGCGCTCGTTGTCGTTCTGGAAAATTTCCTGCCAGGGCGGAGCAAGGAAGACTTTACGGTGATAGCGAAAAACCTCGGCTGCCCGTTTCATGTGCGCGGGCACAGGCAAATTCAAGAGATGTAGATATCCCAACACGTCGGGGATGCCGCGATCGAAAAAAACTGGGCTTACACTTTTCTGCGCAACGCGATAGTTGCTCATTTCCCAGGCAAGCATTAATTCAGCGAATAGCGGACGATCATCCCAGGGGAGGGCACGGCCACCGATCGCCATTTGATCCTGAATCACACCGCGGCCGGCCTCGATGGAGCATGCATAACCGCGCTTGACTAGTGCTTCGATGAGCGAACTTTTGCCGGAGCCCGGTCCACCGGTGATGACAAAGAAGTTTTCGGCCTTGTTATTCACCATTACATGCTCCTGTAAGTATTTAATGCGATCTTCCGGGTCGCGCGAGCTTTATTCACAACGAGTTAGCAGAGCGGGCATATAATCGCCATCGATTCTTTTTATGGGGCGTTCCAATATCTGTAGGAATCGAATACGTATATGGCAGACAATTTCTTGAGACGCTACATATTTGCAAGCGACTTTGACCAGACGCTGACTTTTAACGACTCCGGATACGTGCTCGCCGAGTTGGTCGGAATTCCGGTTGAGGAGTTCGAGCGCAAGGCCAAGGGAATGGCCAAGATCAACCTGGTGCAGCAGGGGGCAGAGCTGGCCTATCTGTTGCTGCACGATCCGGAATTTCGCGCGAAAGTCCGGAAGGAACATCTGCGCGAGGTAGGTAAACGAATCCGGCTGAAGGATGGCATCAAGCTTTTATACCAGTTGCTCGAGTCGGGCATCGATGGGCATCAATTTGATTTTTATGTGCTGTCGGCGGCGCCGGTGGAGATTGTGCGATCCGCGTTGGAGGACATCGTCCCTGAAGATCACATCTATGGCACCGAATTTCGATATAAGCCGTCGGGGGAACTTGATTCGATTATTCGTGCGACGGCCGGTTACGGGAAGGTGGCAGTGCTCGACAAGTTGCTGGTTGACCGCGTGGCTGGACCCGATCATGTCGTCTATACAGGTGATGGGAGTTCCGATATTCACGTCATGCTGCATATCAATGCACGTGACGGTTTGACCATTGCGGTTTCTGAGTCTCCAAACGTTTCGCAAATCGCAAAGCGGACGGTGCTCAGTACGAGCGCGCTAGCGGTGCTGGCGCCGATTCTCGAGGAGGTTGCAGGATGGGAACGATATCGTATCCGGAGCTTTTTTGAAGCGAACGGCATGCTGATCCAGGAATGGGAGCGGGTGCGGACGGACTGGCTGACGGTGCGTCCGGCGGCCGAGCCAACTCCAACGGAAGGCGTGTTGGGAGCTGGCGATCTGGAAGCAGCGAACTCCTAGAGAAGTGCCATGCTGCGCGATAAGAGCCTTATTCCGCTTTCTCATCAGCACCAGCGGGCGCTGGCGTTGTGTGTGCGGATTGATCGGGCTTCTCCGATTGACGAGTCGGAGTTAGGCGCGTGGCAGGCGGAGGTCGCGCAGATTTTTCAAAACGAAATCGGTATTCACTTCGCTGCAGAAGAGCAAGTCGTGTTTCCAGCGGCGCGCGCATTCGCGGAACTGACTCCACTAGTCGATGAATTGAGTGCGGACCATGCGTGGCTGCGAGAACATTTTGCCGTCACATCGGGCGAAAGAACCTTATCGAGCGATGTGACTCTGCTGGCGCAGCGGCTTTCAGCGCACATCCGGAAGGAAGAACGGCATCTGTTTCAGCGCATGCAGGAGTTGATGGATCCGGATGCCCTGGCGCTATTGGGCCGTAAGTTGGACGAAGCGTTGAAGAATTCGACGCAGGCGTGCGTTGTGCCGACAGAAACCACTCGCTTACGAGCCGCCAAGTGACAGCGAATTAGACCTCTGCGAGTTGGTGAATGTTCCGGAAATTAGTTGCTGCCTCCCGCCCCATGTAGCGCTCCAACACTGCCGGTTCTGTCTGGCGAAGATCGACGACGACCAGGCCGTCGAGGACGTTGGAGAATTTGCGATCCACGTTAAAGCCGAGTAGCTTGCCTCCGATTTTGGCGTATTGGCGCAAGAGGATCGGCAGTCCTTTGCCGTCGGCCTCGATGTCGGTGATCGGCTGCGAGAGTTCGTCGAGATCGCGAAGAGCGCGGCACATGCTGCGGCAATCCCAACGCCGTAGAAATCCAGGACGAAACGGACGCCGCGGCTCGATCAATCCTGCGAGATCATCCTCCATCATGCGTGCCTCGAAAAAGCGGTAGATCATTTCGCGCGACGCTTCGTTGTAGTCATTGCTGATGCTGACCGCGCCGAAGAGTACAGGAATCTCAGGGCGCGTGGCGACGAGGTGAGCGATTCCTTTCCATAGGAGGAGGAGTGGCGCGTATTGACGCTGATATTCGGGGCGGACGAAGGAGCGTCCGAGTTCGAGGGAGGGACCAAGTTTCTGGAAAAGGCTTTCGTCGTAGCGAAAGAGAGTGCTGGTGTACAGGCCCGGAAGTCCGCGTTCCGCCAGGATTTCGGTGGTGCTTCCGGCACGATAGCCCCCGACCAGTTCGCGTTTTGTCTTGCTCCACAACAGAATGTGCCAGTAATAGGCGTCGAAAGAATCGAGGTCGCGGCGCTTGCCAGTTCCCTCCCCCGCGCGGCGAAAGGTGAGCTCACGGACACGTCCAACTTCCAACAGTAAGTTGGGAATTTCGCGCGCCGTCGCATGGTAAACGGCAAATTCTGCGTTCTCAGTGAGGCGGCGATTGGAGGGCAGGCTGTCGATTTCATTCTGAAGCAATTCGGGATGCACTGCGGCCGCGACGGGCTGCTGAATCCTGGAAGCTATCCGCGAACGCAATCCCACAGGCCGGGGCACTTCGGTTCTGGTGCGGCGAGCAAGGAGATGAGTGCGCGAGTGGAGATAGTTGATGGCTTCGCGATCGTCGCTGATGGAGTCGATGGCATCCGCTGGAATGGCGCTGCCAATGCGGACTTCGACTTCTTTGCCTTTTTGCTGAAGCAATTCCTGGAGCAGAAAAGCACTGCGCAATCTGGGGTGAATCATGCCGAGGAGCTGAAATCCGACGCTATTGTGACCGCAGAAATATACCGGTAAGGCTGTAGCGCGAGTTCGGCGAATGAGGCGGACGGCGGTGTCATTCCAGGCAGGATCTGCAATTTGTGCAGCGGGCATTTGCCAGTGCGCGACTTCGCCTGCAGGAAAGATCGCCAACATACCTCCCCGCTGGAGCCATGCGAGCGCTTCGCGCAGAGGCTTGCGGTTTGAGTCGGCAGGGCGCTCAGTCTGGAAGGCATCGACGAAGATGCAATGCGGCTGCAACTCGGGAATATCGCTGAGCAGAAGATTGGTGAGGACCTTCACGTCCGGGCGGACGCGCGTCAAGAGAACCGTGAGGATTGCGCCGTCCAACACGCCGTAGGGATGATTGGCCACGACGACGACTGGACCTGTCGCAGGAATGCGCGAGCGATCGGCGTCGTTGAAGCGCAAGTCCACCCGCATTTCGGCGAGCAAACCTTCCAGGCGAAAACCTTCCGGCGAGCGCTGCACACGGCGATAAAGATCCCGCACCTTGCCGACTGGTGACAACTTTCCGGCCAGACCCGAGAACTCGCCGACGCGAGAGAGAACTCCGGCTGGTGTTTGATCGGACTGCGGCTGGACTGAGGGCATCTTCTACGGATATCGCAGGTGCGTTTCGGCAGCATGAAGACGACGTTAAAAGCTGATGAAATGGTGAGAGGAAGCGTCTAGAACGTAAACAGACTAACCAGCGAAACGGGCGAACTAGGTTTCGAGGCGATAACGAGTTTCGGCGAGAGCATACATGCGGCGCCAGACGAGACGATTGATAGTGACGACCGTGGCAGCCATCATGATGGTAGCGGCCAAGAGCAGTTTGAAATTGCCGCTGTCGGTGGCCTGGCTGATCGTAGCTCCGAGGCCGACGGTGGTGTAGATCTGCCCTTTGAAGTGGAAATATTCGGCGACGATGCTGGCGTTCCATGCCCCGCCGGATGCGGTCACGAGGCCGGTAACGAGATAGGGGAAGATCCCGGGAAGGATCAGCTTCTTCCAGCGCTGGATACCTTCGAGCCGGAAGATCGAGCAGCATTCTTTCAAGTCAGCGGGGATAGCGATAGCTCCGGCGATGACGTTGAAGAGGATGTACCACTGCGTTCCCAAGAGGAGCAATGCGATAGAGCCGATGCCGAGGCCCCCGCCAACGCGGATCAGCAAGAGCAGAACTACGGGAAACAGCGCGGTGGCTGGCACCGAGGCGGCGATCTGAGCCAGGGGCTGCGCGATGCGGGCGAGCTTTGGATTGAAGCCGATGGCGACTCCTGCGGGGATCGTCCAGAGCGCTCCGAGCAGTAATGTCAGATTCACGCGAAGGAATGTGGCACCGAGACCGAGGCCCGCTTCCTTCAGTTCGGCAGATTGCAGGCCGCTCAGGAGCATCGCGACGCGAACGATTCCGTACGTAATTCCCGTGAGCAAGGCCACGGCGAGCAGGCGCGTGATCCACACTTTCGAGGTGCTGCGCTGCTCGGTTTCCTCCATGGAGCGATGGCCGGAGAAATACATCATCAGGCGCTCACTAAGCGGTTCAACGCGTGCGATTGCGAAGCTGCGTCAAACCTCGAGAGTGACGAAACATGTTGAGCACCCATGAGCGGGGAGCGTCAGTGCTTTCGACCTGCTCGACTTTGAATTTTTCGGCCCAGGCGATTATGGGACGCCAGACGAACTGGTCGAGCAGAACGATGACGGCGATCATAGTGACCACGCCCCACAGGATGGAACGCGTGTCGCCAGCGCTGGCGGCGGTTTGCAGATACGATCCGAGCCCGGGTAGACGGAAGTCGCGTGAGCCGAGGACGAACATCTCGCAGGCCATCAGAAAGAACCATCCGCCCGCCACTGACATCATGGAGTTCCAGACAAGGCCGATCGCGGCGAAAGGCAATTCCATTTCGATGAAGCGCTGCCACCAGCTAAAACCGTAGATCTTCGCAGCTTCGCGCATTTCCTTTGGAATGCTTTTCAGCGAGGCGTAGAAGCTGAACGCCATGTTCCAGACTTGGCCGGTAAAGATGAGCAGGATCGCCCCAGCTTCGACGCCAAGCTGGCGTCCGGGAAACAGGGCGACCATCGCGAGCATCACGCCGGGAAGAAAACTCAGTACGGGAATTGATTGCAGAACGTCGAGCAGCGGGATCATAAAGCGCTCGGCGCGCGGGTTATAGGCGGCGACGTAGCCGTAGACCAGCGTGAAGGCGAGGCTTAACAGATACGCTATGGTGATGCGGAGAAGTGAGTATCCCGCGTAGGCGGGGAGTGCGAGGAGGCTGCGAGAGATTTCAACTTCGGGAGTGAACGGACCGAGCCACGCGCGGCCGACCATCAATACGCCATAAAAGAGCGTGATCGCAGCAGCAAACATCAGCAGATCGGGGAGAAATGAGATCTCGAGGCTGGGCAACTGCGTCCATATGCGGTACGCCGAGAATCCTCGCAGGCTGATGTTCTTCTTCATGCAGTTGGGGCTTTCAAATCAAAAACTCTTCAGGATTTGGTGACGGAGTCTTGAGATTCTGCGGTCGGGGCCGGCGGCGATCCGGACGCTTCCGCTTGTGGCGGTTCGGTTTGCACCAAACGCCCGCTGGCACGGTCGTAGTCGAAGATTTCGGCATAGCGTCCCCAGTTCATCGCAGTTTCAAACTGGCGCTGCACTTCCTCTTCGGAGAAATGCTCGTCGAGAATGTCGTGAAAGAATTCGTCGGCGATCGAATGGTCGGCCTTGCGCTTCAGAATGCTGTCAATCTGTTTCAGGATCGTGGCGTGTTCGAGCGCAGCCTGGCGGAATAGAACCTTGCGCTGCTGAATGTCGGCGTCGGCAAACTGAATGCCTTGCGGCGTAATCTGCACGTCACCCTCTTTCAGCCAAGCGAATCCTAGGAGGACACAGGCTTCGAGAATCGGGAGGAGGTCTTCGACGTCCATGACCAATTCTTCTGAGAGTCGGAATAAATCTTCCCGGCCGCCGCGATCGCGCAGTAGTTCGGTGAGGCCCGCGATGCCGCCAACGCGGGCATGCGGCAGCATCTGATATTTCCCAGTGCGCAGGGGGCTTCCTGCTTTTTCAAAACATCTTTCGTCAAGCCGCCGGCGGGCAGAATAATTTCGGCGGTGGCCTCGGCGTCGGGCAGCGCGTGCTCGATCTCGGGTTCGGTCATGACCTTGTAGATGTAGTCGACCAGTTCAACAAAACGGGCGGACTTGCGGTCGCGCGGATGTTTCAACCGGATATTGAAGTCGGAGCGGACGCGCGCTGGATTTCTGCCCAGCACCATGACGCGGTCGGCGAGCATCACTGCCTCTTCAATGTTGTGAGTCACAATGAAGATGGCGCTGGTGGGCATCTTTTTGTTGAGCCACAACTCCAGCAATTCACCGCGCAGGTTTTCGGCGGTCAGAACATCCAGCGCGGAGAAGGGCTCGTCCATGAAAAGGACTTCTGGCTCAACGACCAGCGCTCGGGCAAAGCCGACTCGCTGCTTCATGCCGCCGGAGAGTTCTTTGGGATATGCGGTCTCGAAACCATCGAGGCCGACGGTGTCGAGCGTACGCAGAGCGCGCTTGCGACGTTCTACAGCAGGGATGCCTTTCGCCTCGAGCGGAGCCTCTACGTTGCCAAGAACGGTCAGCCAGGGAAAGAGAGCGAAGCTTTGAAAGACGATGGCGACATTCGGAGTCTGACCCTCCAGCGGCTTGCCGTGCCACAAAATCTGTCCTGCAGACGGTTGAGACAGGCCGGTCAGGATGCGTAAGAGCGTCGACTTGCCGCACCCGGACGGGCCGAGCAAAGCGATAATTTTGCCCGATTCAACGGCCAGGCTAGTGGCGCCGACGACTTGAACGCGCGTGCCGTCGGGCTGCGGATAGGACTTCTCCACGGCGACGGCTTCGATGATGACTTCGCTCAAGTTCAAACCCCCGTTATTTCTATACACGATCAGCGGGCAAAACGCCTACGCTGTAACACTGTGTTCACAATTTATTGCGGCAGGGGCTAAAGCCCGATTACGTTGCACGTCATGACGCGGCCCTTAAGAGCCACTCTTCCACGGTGCTTCCCACTTCGGTGCAAACCGCGTTCTGCCACGCGCTCCTCGTCTCTCTGGGGCTAAAGCCCGATTCCGTTGCACGCGCTACCCCTGCCTCTCTTCCACGTTACACAGTCCGGAAACCACGGTCTCCGCGTTAGTTTTCGCAGTCGGGCAAGCGGCTATGCGAAAAAATTTTCCGTAGTCCGGGATGCAAAGGGTTTCGGGAGGCGATCGCTTACTTCCGCGAGACGGGCCAGTTTTGGCGACTTCGGTGCTCAGATGGCCTGCATTCAGACGCCAGCGCCAGTTGCCATTTTGCAGGCTGGGCGTATTCATGCGTGCCTCGCTGTCCAATCCCAGGACGTCTTGCAGGGGGATGATGCTCATGCAAGCTGGCGAACATTGTGCCGAGCGAATAAAAGCCCAGTGAATGCCGTCGTCGCAACGCCCGACGTAGGCCTCCGCATTTCGGCGTTCTTCTTCGGCGCCCCTACCGCCACCTACCGGCGACGGTATCATTGTCGTGCGTGCCGGTATAAATGACTTTGCCGCTTGAGCGGTGAGGGAGATACATGTGCGCGCCTTCGTCTCCGAAGCCGAACTGCAAGACGGCCATCCCTGGAATCTGCAGCCGCTCGCGCAGCGCGTGGACTTCCGGAGTGATGTAGCCGAGATCTTCAGCGAAGAACGGCAAACCGCCGAGTGCTTCGCGAAGCTTTACGAACAGATCGTCGCGCGGTCCATCGACCCAGCGGCCGTTGACGGCGGTAGAGTCGCTCGCCGGAATCTCCCAGAACTGATCGAATCCACGGA
>CAWFQZ010000019.1:0-80553 GCA_963818115.1 uncultured Acidobacteriota bacterium | reverse complement strand
ACTGCGCGTGTCGGCACTTCCTCAAAGATAAGTCCTTTCTCGACCTCGATGGATGACTCTTCGATCCGGTGCGGGATGTACCAGAACATAGCTGCTACCGGCCCAAAGAGGGTCAAGCGAAGTGGTTCCGACAGCGCCCATGACTCCATTTGGGGTGTGAATAGGGCGAAGAGGAAGAATCCTAAGAGCGATCCTAGAAGAGTGACGATGGAGTGTTGCTGAAAGACCGGCAAAGGGCAAGTGAATGGCAGCTTGCGGAAGCGAATCAAGACCGCTTGCGTGAGAAGCACGGACCAGGCTGCGACGAGAAGCGTGTGCAGGCCGGCAACGATCCAGCCATAGAAGTACGTGTAAAGAGGAAGCGCGATCAGCACGAGCCACGGGACGATGAAAGTCAAGATCACACTCCTCGCCAGCGCGCGGCATTCGTGTTGCTCGGCGTCGAGGGTAAGCCGGAAGATCCAGTTCGAGCGCACGTCAACTGGAATTTCGAAGACCAAGCGCACGCCGATGACGATGAAGAATACGAAGACGAATGGAATAGCGAGCGCGTCGGCCGATGGCGCCGATCCGCGATTGGAACTCTGGACTGCGGCGACGAGGAACTGCGAACCCGACACCAGGCCAAAACCAGCAATCGCAGCAAGAGCCAGACGGTGAGCCTCGCTGCGGAATAGCGTTCTCCATACGAAATGGAAGCAGCCGCGCTGGAACGGCGTACGCAGGATCACGCGATCAAACCAACCAAGGAAGGGCAATGGTTTGCCTGCTCGCCGGTTAGAAGGTATGTCCGCCATTTCCGGAATGCGAAGAAAGTGACGGCGATACCCAAGCGAGTAGACGCTAAAAGCGGCAGCAAACATTACCGCGAGACCTGGGAGCGCCAATCGTCCAAGCACGACGAGAGACGGACTTGAGCCTCCATGCAGCGACTGCCACATGCCTAGAAACCAGCACGACGGTAGCAGAGTTAACCAAGCTTGAGCATCCAGCGAAAGTCGTTGCAGCCTTTCGGGAATGGCGAAGCTTGTGCTCAGCATTGTGATGAAATACATCACGACCAGAACGCGGGCATACGGGGAAATCCTGCGGAAAGCAAGCGGAGGCAGAACCACGAGAAGGAATCCGAGCAGTGAGAGGACAGCGAGGAAAGCGAAGATGCTGGCCAGTCCAACAATCAAGACGTGAACAAGAGCGAATTTCACGAAGAACAAGAACGATGTCTGCGCGGCTCCTACGCCAAGGGGAAAGAGAACGGAAGAAGCAGCGTTGACGTCGATCGAAATGAGACTCGCCAGGAAGAGCACGGCGAAGAGATTCGCAAAGAAAATGGTCCAAGTGGAGATCGGCTGCGGCACTAGATTCATGTAATCGCGGCGATCTGGGAAAAGTGCATCCCAGCGCCAGACAGCCACCGTCCCAGTTACCGCCATTGAGAGGGCGATGAAGAAATATTCATCCGGCATCGCGACGGCGGCTGGGTTGATATTGCGAGCGCCGCGCATCCACGACAGTAGCGTGGAGTACTTCACGAACATTAGAACGGATACGAACCCTCCGGGCAAAGCCAGAAGGGTGAGCACAAGGCCGACGCCGAGATCGAGGCCTTCGGAGTCAGAATCACCACCTCCGCGGAAAATGCGGGCGACAAAAATTCGAAACAGCCGCCAGAACTGCCGCTCGCGATAGTAGTCCCACCATTGGCGGAATACTTCAACTGGGGAAGTCATGCGGCGCTCATTACGGAAACGATGTCGCTGGCGACGCGCGCCGTGTCCACATCGTCGACCAGATGGAGGAACGTATTCTCGAGAGATTGGCCGAGAATTTTACGGATGTTGATCACCGAGTCTTGCGCGATCACCGTTCCCTTACGGAGAATCAGCACATCGGTGCAAACCTTTTCGACGACCTCGAGGACATGCGAACAATAGAAGACGAGTTTACCGCTGCGGCCGAGTGCCTGGACGAGGTTCTTGAAGATCAGTGCCGAGGTGACGTCCAATCCTGACAGTGGCTCGTCGAAGATGAAGATGTCGGGATTGTCCATGAGGGCTGCGATGAGCAGAATGCGCTGCCTCATGCCTTTGGAATAACTTCCGATGCTGGCGAAGCGGTGGGGATGCATCGAGAACAGTTCGAGCAGGGAATCGATTGTGATCGCAAGCTTCGCGCGGGGCATGTCGCGAAGAGTGGCGATCATTTCCAGATATTCCCAGCCGGTCAGGTAAGGATAGAGATGAGCTTCCTCGGGAACATAACCGAGACGCTTTCGGAATCCAGTTAAATCATGCCGAATGTCCTGGCCGTAGACTTGCACGACGCCGCGCGTGGGTTCGAGCAAACCGGTGAGCATTTTCACGGTCGTGCTTTTACCAGACCCGTTCGGACCGAGACAGCCGAGGACTTGTCCCGGGCTCAACGTGAACGACAAGTTTTGGACGGCAGGAAGAGAAGCGTAGCGCTTGGTGAGATGCAGCGCCTCAAGCATAGTCATCTCCAAGGATGGAGTTTGCGGGCGACGATCTGAAAGCTAGGAAGACAGGGAAGACCCTACTGCGTTAGACACCAAAGCGCAAGCAAAGGCTCCCTGTGATTTGCGTCGAGTTGGAAGCTTGTTGATTAGTGCGTGGTGAGGCCCAGCGCCTTCACCGTGTCCGGATCCAGCGTGTTTTTTCCGTCCTTCTTTGTAACGACGCCGAAACTACCCGAGTAGTCCCACATCGCCCATCCGATGTTGTGGCGCTCTAGCGCGGTGTGAACATCCGCGAGCCAAGCGAGACGGTCTTGCGGTTGGGCATGGCGATAAACGCCGAATTCATTGCATACGAGTGGAACGCCGTTTCTCTTTCCCCAGTCGTCGGCCTGATTGATCTCGGCTTCGACACGCGATGCATCCCAGTGGTCCTGACCGTAACGGACTACATAGAGGCGATCGATCGCTTCTGGAATTTTCTCCGCGACCTGAGCGGCGTTTTGCGGATTCGAGGGGTAATGCAAGTCCTTCAGCCAGTTCCAGTAATAGGGTCCCCATGACGCGCCTTGATGTGTGAAGATGTGCGGCTCGTAGAAGTGGAATACATAAATGACGTCGGGATCTCGCAGCGGTTCCATGAAAATCATGTCGTCGTCATTATCCCAGTGCGCTCCGGGGGCAAGGATCGTGTTCGACGGCGCACCCTGTCGAATCGCTGTCGCCAGTCTTGTGGCGACACCCTGCCAGCGGTAGGCATCGTGCATCTCTGGTTCGTTCAGAATCTCAAAGAAGACGCGCTCGGTGTCCCATGACGATATCGAATAATGCTGCGCGACCGTGCGCCAGAAGTCGGCGAAGCGCTCGACGAAGTCATCGTCTTTCGCCAGCTTCTCCTTGAATTCGGAGTCGGGGTGCATGTCGAGTTCGACGGCCAGTCCCGCGTCAAGAATCATCTTCATGGCTGCGTCGAGATAGCTGTAGTACTCCGCGCTACCGTTGGGACGACGGGCCGCGTCCATCATCGGCTGTGGATTCACGCTCAGGCGGACGTGATCGAATCCTGCCGACTTGATCAGAGCAATGTCCGCCGAGGTCGTCCAGGTTTCGAAGTGCTCCTTGGTGTATCCCTTCGGGTCGTAGACCTGAGCGAACCATTCGCTGAGATTGACGCCGCGACGGATGTGAGCGAGGCGTGAAGGCAGCACGGTCGAAGTTGGAGTCATCTGAGCGAACGAGATCGCTGAGAAAAGTAGAATTGCAGCAATGCACTTGCGGAACACAGCTCCTCCTGGGTGAGACGCCGGCGCTACTCTGGCCTGCGATATGCGCCGGATCAGCTAATAATTGGTAGCGCTCTGATTCGTTTCTTCGTCGCTGCGTAAATCGCATTGCACAAGGCTGGGGCGATCGGCGGCACGGAGGGCTCGCCAATTCCGCTCGGAGCTTCCGCGCTCGGAACTGCGTAGACTTCCACCGTCGGCGTTTCTTCCATCCGCAGGGGAGCGTAGTCGTCGAAGTTGCCTTGGACGACTCGTCCTTTCTCAATCGTGATCTTGGCGCGCAACGCATTGGCAAGACCGTAGACGATCCCACCCTGAATCTGTTGCTCCAGAATGCTCGGATTGATAACTTGGCCGCAATCCACGACCGCCACGACGCGATGCACGCGCGGCTGATCGTTTTGCATGGTGATCTCAACGACTTCAGCCATGTAGGAGGCAAAGCAGCCAAAGCAAGCGATGCCGCGAAATCGTCCCGCTGGGAGCGGCTTATCCCAGCCTGCTTTTTCTGCGGCGAGTTGGAGTACTGCGCGCATGCGGGCCGTGTGCCAGGTGGTGGTGAAGTACTGCAGGTCTTGATCTTTTTCGAGTAAGTGCAGGCGATACTGGAAAGGATCTTTCCCGGCGGCGATGGCAAGTTCGTCGATAAAACTTTCGAGCGCGAACGCCGCTTGGAGCGCGTACACCGAGCGCATCCAACCGAGAGGCACGGGAGTTTCGGTCATCACGTATTCGATGGAGTAGTTCGGAAGTCCGTAAACTGGTCCTGCTTCATCCGGAAGATCGGGATCGACCCCGTTCGGCACGGGAAGGCCCTTCTGGCCGCTGATCGAGGGTGCGATGATGCGGTGAGTCAGCGCCGTGGGAAATCCTGAGCCGTCGACCTTCGCGCTGATTTGATGCAGGCTTGCCGGCCGGTAAGTTGAGGAACGCATGTCGTCTTCGCGCGTCCAGAGAACCTTCACCGGAGCGTTGATCGCCTTTGAGACCAGCGCGGCTTCGACGGCATAGTCATGTTCAAGGCGTCGACCGAAGCCTCCACCCATGAGCGTGACGTTTACCTTCACTTGATCGGGATCGAGTCCGACGGCGGGTGCAACGGAGTCACGGCAATCCTGCGGAACCTGGGTTGGCGCCCAGATCTCGCATTTCAGTGTTTGAAAGTGCGCCGTGCAGTTGCCCGGCTCCATTGGGGCGTGCGCCATGAACGGCAGACTGTACTCAGCGGTCACCGTACGTCCGGAGGCTTTCGCGGGATCGCCTGCCAAGTACATGCTGGCGGGTTTCTTTGCCGCTCCTTGCTTCAGCGAAGCCATTACGGCGGCGGTATCGAGATCTTTGTTCGGACCGTCGTCCCATGTGACGTTGAGTACGCGTCGGCCTTCCATCGCGCTCCACACGCTATCGGCAACAACAGCAACCGCTGAGTCGCTGATCTTGCCGACATAAGTCACGCCTGGAATCTTCTTCGAGTCCTTGTCGTCGAGGGCCGAAAGCTTGCCGCCGATTGTTGGGCACCGCGAGAGCAGCGCGTATTTCATTCCGGGCAAATGGAAGTCGATTCCGAAGGTCGCTTCGCCTTTTACCTTGGATGGCGAGTCGACCCGCGGCAAACGCTGTCCGACAATCTTGTAGTCTTTGTTCTGCTTCAACGCGACGTCGGTCGGAATTGGAAGCGTTGAAGCTTTGGCGACAAGATCTCCATAGGCAACGCTGCGGTTGGTGGCGGCGTGCTTGATATGGCTATTCTCTGCCGTGCAACCGGATCGGGGAACATTCCAGGTGAGGGCCGCGGCGGAGATGAGCATCTCGCGGGCAGCAGCACCGGCTTTGCGCATGGGATCCCATGTGGTGCGAATGCTCGCGCTGCCTCCGGTAGTTTGATCGCCAAATAGAGTGCTGGCTCCTGCTTGCTCGATCTCGATTTGCTTCCAGTCGGCTTCAAGCTCTTCCGCGAGGATCATGGGGAGCGCCGTACGAACACCCTGTCCCATCTCCGAGCGCGCGACGACAATTGTGATCTTGTTGTCGGGAGTGATGCGCAGGTAAGCGTTCGGTGAGAAGAATTCTTTTTCTGATCGATTTCCGTGGGGCAGGTAGAAACCGATCACGAGACCGGTTCCGGCCGCAACGCCGGCAGTGACGAATCCACGACGCGTCATCGGGCTCATCGCGAGCCTCCGTTCGTCGCAGCGCGGTGGATCGCTTTGCGGATGCGTTCATAGGTTCCGCAGCGGCAGAGGTTGCCGTTCATGGCTTGGGTGATCTGATCGTCGGACGGATTGGGAGTCTTTGCCAACAGCGCCGCGGCCGACATGATTTGTCCAGTCTGGCAATAGCCGCATTGCGGAACTTCTTCCGCGATCCAAGCTGCTTGTAAGACGTGTAGCCCGTTGGCGGAGAGGCCTTCGATCGTCGTGATGTTCTTGCCCGAGACTTGCGAGACGGGAGTTGAGCACGAACGGATCGCGCCGCCCTCGACGTGGACCGTGCAAGCGCCACACAATCCGGCACCGCAGCCAAACTTGGTGCCGGTCAGGCCCAGTGTGTCGCGCAAGACCCAGAGCAGAGGAGTTTCGGGAGGAACGGAGACTTTCTTTTCACTGCCGTTGATGCGGAGTGTGAGATCGGCCATGTGGGTGAGTTCTGAGACAGCAACATGGTATCAGGGAGCAGGGTTCAAGGGAGCAGGGGGTGGACCAGGGATTCAGCGTAGGGCGGCTCTTTAATGCGAATCAGTGATGAGTGAATAGTGATGAGTGACTTGGCGGTTCGACGCCACTGCTAGCACGATATCTGACTCGCGCCGCTGCTCTCTGGCCCCTGACCCCTATTTCAGCTCTGCCAGCTTTTCCGTTGCGAGCTGTCCTGCTTCGTTCGAGGCGTTGTCTTTCTTGATTTGCTCGTAGAGACGCTTGGCGTCAAGAGGTTGGTTCGAGCTCTGATAGGTCTCCGCCAACTGCAACTGTGCGGTCACTTTACTGACAGAATCAGTCGGCTTGTTGATCAGTTCCTGGTAGAGCGCGATGGCATCCTTCGGGCGGCCGTTGTTGGCATAGAATGCGGCCAACGCGTCTTTGGCTAAGGATGAAACCTGGCGGTTGCCGTTCGAGATCACTTCCTTGAAATTACGCTCGGCACCGGCTTTATCGCCGAGACTCACGGCAGTCACTCCCAGAAAATAGTGGGCCATATCAGCGGTGCGGGTATGCGGATATTTATCGACAATTGCCTGAAACTGCTTTTGGGCCGCTTCGGAGCGCTCCTTCGCCGAGGTGAACGTCGGAAAATCAGGCTGGGCCGGAGTTCCGGCGGGCCGCAACTGGGTGTCCATCGTACGAACTGCCTGGGACAGTTCAAGGCTGGCTTTCTGGTCCTGTGCGTTCAGGTAATACCAGCTTCCAATTACGGCAATAAGGATCACCGCCACAACCACTGCGGAAATAACGATCGTGTTCCGGTGCTCGACGGTCCAGTCGGCGGTTTTTTCAGCGGCGCCGATTGTGACTCGGCTGAATGCGTCTTGCTTCAGTTGATGGCGGGTTTCTGCGCGCACAAACTTCCCTTCTGATGGTAACGGTGGGCTGGCTAAATTGTTCGAGACAAACTAGCAGTTTATCAGGGTGAAAAGGAGGCGTCAAAACGAGGACTCGCATCGAGCAACGCCAAAAACACCCATACAAACATTTCTTCACTGTTATGGAGTGCCGCCGACCGTGGCTCCAGCACCGACCCGCCCGTTTCGCCTTTCATAAAGACACGTCATTCTGCTACTCTGCGCTTTCCGTTCTGGGGAGGAATCAAGGAAAAATGGATTCGCACAAGCGGTTTATCTCGACCCTTGCGGTCTTGTTGTGTATCGCCCTCGTCTCATTTGCAGCCGAGAAGAAATCCAAAGAGACAAAAGCTGACGACAGCAACAAGCCGTCGTACGAATTGCCACAGCCGACGACCGAGACGCTTGACTTCGCGATGTACCAACGAATCCGGGAAGAGGGTCTCGAACATTCGCACGTGATGGAATATGCCTCCGGCTTGGCGGACGGGATCGGTCCGCGGCTGACCGGTTCTCCAAACCTGAAGCGAGCGAATGAATGGACGCGCGATCAACTCACCGCGATGGGATGCAGCAACGCGCATCTTGAGGATTGGGGAGAGTTCGGCATGGGGTGGCGCCAGCTCAATACTTGGGTCAGAATGTCCGCGCCCGACACCGCCGTTTTCATTGCGCAAGCATTGCCGTGGTCACCATCGAGCCACGGTCCGGTGAGCGGCCGTGCGGTTTGGATCGATGCAAAGGACGAAAAGGATCTCGAGAAATTCAAAGGAAAGCTGGAAGGAAAGATTGTTTTCTTCGGTCCGATGCGTGACGTGAAGCCTGTCGACAAGCCACTGTTCGAGCGTCGCGATGATGCGAACCTGAAGACCACAGCGGAATTTCCGGTGCATGTGGGCGAGCCGCAAGATGGCTTCGCAGACTTCATCAAACGACTCGAATTTCGCGAAAAGGCAGGACAATTCTTCGCGGCTGAGCACGCTGCGGCCATTGTGATTCCGAGCCGCGACGGTCGCAACAACGGCGGATCGGGCGGTACGATCTTCGACGACGGCGGAGCCGGCATGGGGTGGTTTACTTACAAGCGCGAGCACGCAGAGGCGCTGCCAGTCGTGGTCACCGCCATTGAAAATTATGGCCGCGTGTACCGATTACTAAAAGCGAATGTTCCCGTGACCGTCGAGATGGATGTAGAAACGGAATTCACGGGAGACCATGAGCATGGTTTCGACACAATTGCCGAAATCCCTGGCACCGATCCCAAGCTCAAGGATGAAGTTGTGATGGTCGGCGGCCACCTGGATTCTTGGGCATCCGCCACGGGCGCTACGGACAATGGTGCGGGCACAGTGGTTGCGATGGAGGTGATGCGTATCTTGAATGCACTGCATGTCCAGCCTCGCCGCACAATTCGCGTCGGCCTCTGGACTGGAGAAGAGCAAGGCGAGTTCGGTTCGTACGGATACGTCAAGCAACACTTCGGATTCGTACCACTCTCGACGGCTCCAGACCAACTATCGCTGCCCGATTTCCTGCGTAAACCCGCCGGCCCGGTTGAGATCAAACCGGAGCAGGTGAAGATCTCTGGATACTTCAATGTCGATAACGGGTCGGGGAAAATCCGCGGCGTCTACCTGCAAGAGAACGCGGCAGTCGCTTCGATTTTCCAACAGTGGATTCAGCCGCTGGCCGACCTTGGTGTGGGCACCATCACGATGCGCAACACCGGTGGCACCGATCACGAAGCCTTTGATTCCGTCGGCATTCCTGGATTCCAGTTCATTCAGGACATGTTGGATTACGGATCGCGCACGCACCACTCCAACATGGACACCTACGAGCGGCTGCAACCTGACGATCTGGCTCAGGCGGCCACAGTCGAGGCCATCTTCGTCTACAACACAGCGATGCGCGACCAGATGCTGCCGCGCAAACCGCTGCCGCATCCAGAACTAAACGACCAGAAGAATGCTCCGCTTAAGAATGTGATGCCCGGAGCCGAGGCCGCGCAGGAAGAAATGAAGAAACCGGGAAATTGAGGAGTTTCTTCGTCGAGCCTTGGAGTTGTCATCCTGAGCTGGCCTTTGCCGGGAAGGATTTCTGGTGTCTGTCAAGGAATGCATAGATTCTTCGCTCTGCTCAGGGTGACAACGACCTCGAAGTGTCTAGGTTTTTCAATTTGCTCAGGCAAACATCTTTGGGTTAGCCTCGTCTAACGCTGTATCTCCGCTGTGGAGTTCCTCCATGAGTGCAATCCAGCTAGTGATCAACAACAATTCCCATGAGGTGGAGATTGCTGCCGACACTCCCCTCTTGTGGGTGCTGCGCGACAAGCTCAACATGACCGGCACGAAATACGGCTGCGGCATGGGACTATGCGGCGCGTGCACGGTGCATCTGGATGGCGAGGCGGTGCGTTCGTGCCAGACTCCCGTTTCTTCCGTAGGGTCGAAAAAGATCACGACCATCGAAGGATTGTCTGCCGATAATTCGCATCCGGTGCAGCAGGCGTGGATCGCCGAGCAAGTGCCGCAATGCGGATATTGCCAGCCCGGACAGATCATGTCGGCTGCGGCATTATTGTCGAAGACACCCAAGCCAACGGACGATCAAATCGATTCCGCGATGGTAGGCAACCTCTGCCGCTGCGGGATGTATCAGCGGATTCGGCGGGCCATTCACCGCGCAGCACAGAGCGCGGGGGAAGGAGCATAGCCATGTCCATCAATCGCCGAACTTTCGTAGTGCACGGAACGATCGCGGGGGCTGGGTTGGTTTTGGGCTTGAGGCTTTCTCCCACAGCTTTCGCCCAGGAAAACGCGAAAGCACGAAAAAAGCCAGTGGCGAATCCGTTCGATGCCTGGATCCACGTGAAGCCGGACGGGAAAGTCTCACTGATCGTCGCGAAGTCGGAGATGGGGCAGGGAATCCGAACTGGACTGGCGATGATTCTCGCCGAAGAAGCGGAACTTGATTTCAGCGCGGTGACGGTCGAGCAAGCGGATACGCGTCCGGATATCTATTCGCATATGGGAACCGGTGGAAGCGGCAGCACGATGGAGAACTTCACGCCGCTACGGCAAGCCGGAGCAATGGTGCGAGAGTTGATGATTACTGCAGCTGCAACTAAGTGGAAAGTTTCCCGGTCGGAGTGCGAAGCTCAAAAGGGAGCTGTGCTGCACGAGAAATCATCGCGGCGCGCGACCTACGGAGAGCTGGTGGAGGCGGCAGAAAAACTTCCGCTGCCTGATCCGGGAAAAGTCGAACTCAAAGACGAAAAGGAGTTCGAACTCATCGGCCACGCGACCCCAAGAGTCGACATCCCTTCGAAAGTTAATGGCAGCGCGCAGTTTGGCCTCGACGTGCGTGTTCCGGAAATGGTGTTTGCGGTGGTGGCGCGCTGTCCGACGTTCGGCGGCAAGCATGCTCAGTTCGACGATGCCAAAGCGAAGGCCGTCCCTGGCGTGCTGGAGGTGTTTGAAATTCCCGCGCTCGGCCGTGACATGTTCACTGCCGGAGGAGTTGCGGTCATCGCCGATTCCACCTGGACCGCCATGAAAGGAAGGGACGCTCTTCAGATCACTTGGGACAAGGGCGCTGCCGTTTCCACAACGACGGATGCTCTCCGCGAATCTTTGCGGGCTGCGTCAGCCAAGCCCGGAAAGCACATTCGCAACGACGGTAATGTCGATGTTGCGCTGGCCGCCGGGGGGCGCCGCGTCGAAGCGATTTACGAATTTCCGTACTTGGCGCACGCCACCATGGAGCCGATGAACATTACCGTTCACGCGCGAGATGGCGAAGCCGAAGTCTGGGCGCCCACGCAGTCGCCGGATTGGGTGCAGAGAACCGTTGCGAAAATCCTGGAGCTGCCCGATAAAAAGGTCAAAGTTCGAACCACACTCATGGGCGGAGGTTTTGGCCGGCGTTACATGGCGGACTATCCCGCCGAAGCTGCCCAGATTGCAAAGGTGGTGCGCAAGCCGGTGCAGTTGGTGTGGTCCCGCGAAGATGACATGACGCACGACTTTTATCGTCCCATGGCATGTCACCAGATGCGCGGGGCCGTCGACCATGCGGGGCGTCCGGTAGCGTGGTCTCACACAATTGCGTCGACATCGATTGGAGCTTTCTGGGATCCGCCGAACAAGCAAGCACCGGAGAAATCGGAAGTCGGCGGCGCCGAGCAGATGCCGTATGCAATTCCAAACATGCGGCTCCAGTACAACCTCGCTACGAGCTCAGTTCCTCCGTTGTGGTGGAGATCGGTGGAGCATTCGTTCAACGGATTTGCGGTCGAGTGTTTCATCGACGAGTTGGCCGCTGCGGCGAAGCAGGATCCGGTGCAATTTCGCCAGAAGTTGCTGGTGAAGCGTGCGAACTGGAAGCCGAAGTTTGAAGACGATCCCGATCCCGCGCGGCTTCTCGGCGTTTTGAAATTAGCCGCAGAGAAATCAGGATGGGAAACACCGCTTTCTGCAGGCAAAGGACGAGGCATTGCTTCCTACCACTCTTTCGGAAGTTATATCGCCGAAGTCGCCGAAGTCACCGTGCAGGGCAACAACTTCAAAATTGATCGCGTGGTCGCCGCGATTGATTGTGGTCAGATTGTGAATCCCGAATCCGTTCGGGCGCAGGCTGAGAGTGCAATCATCTACGGACTGAGTGCGGCGCTGAAGAATGAAATCACGATTAAGAACGGCGCAGTCGAGCAGACGAATTTCGACGCTTACGACCCGATCCGAATCAACGAGGCTCCCCCGATCGAAGTACATTTGATTCACAGCAAGGAAGATCCGGGAGGGATGGGTGAGCCGGCGCTGCCCCCGATCGCGCCCGCGGTGGCGAATGCGATTTTCGCGGCATCGGGACAAAGGCTGCGCAAACTACCGTTTCAGTTGAAGGCGTAGTCGAACAAATGTCCGTGGGCGGCTGTCTCCAACTTCGTCCGTAAAAACAAATAACGCCGCCGAAGTTTCGGCGGCGTATCGGCGACTACAAAGCTACTGCGGAGTTTCCTCCAGCAATCCCTGTTCTAGCTTTTCCTGACACTCGATGCAGTGGCGGGTCCATGGAACGGCCTCGAGGCGCTTGGCATTGATTTCCTTGCCGCAGTGGATGCATTCACCGAAGCTGCCTTCGCGGATGCGCACAAGTGCGCGGTCCACCATCTGCAACAGCTGGCGCTCGTTGTTGCTCTGGCTGAACAAAAATTCCTTGGTATACGAACTAGCGGCGCGATCCGCAATATCCTGCGCCGTGTCTTCGTCGGCGGAGCGACCGTCGGCCTGCGTCCGGTTTACCGTGCGGCGCAACTCTTGCTGCCGCGTCTCTAAACGTTTCTTGAAACCTTCCAGCTTCTTCTTATCCATAAGTTCACTTCGAATCTGAAAAGGCCGTATAACTTTTAGGACGCCCCGCAGCGGAGGCGTCCGTGGTCATGAGGCCAAACGAAAATGATAAGCGCGGGAATTAAGATGCGTCAACCGCTCAAAGGGCTGTCGACAGACTGCGGTTGCGCCATGTGATCTTAATCACACGCTTCTCTCCTCGGCTAAAAACCCGCCTTCACTCTGGATGTTGCGGAACGCAACGATCGCGTCCTGCGAGAGAGAGGAGCCCCGCACTGCACGATTATCTGGGCAAAGGTTCTTTCATGTCGGCGAGCGCGTATCCCAAAACTGCCATCGCGGCGGCGTTCTCCCGCAGTTCGCTCGGGACAATCTTGTCGAGCGTATCGGCCGCGCTGTGGTGATAGTTGAAGTATGTGCGGCCGTCCTGCCGCAGGCCAAGCGCGGGGACGCCCGCTTCGGACATCGATGAAATATCCGCCCCGGGAGGATAGCTGCTCGGCTGAAGAGCGGTAGCTCCGATGCTTTCCAAAACATTCAACGCCGGACGAAGCAGATCGGCGGCATTGGCGGACATGCGTATATCGAATCCAAGTGGATGCGCCGCACCTGAATCGCTTTCGATCGCGGCGACGTGCCTGGGGAAATCGTTCGAATGATCCTTCGTGTAAGCCTGACTTCCTGCACCGCCGCTCTCTTCGTCCATCCACGCAATCACCCGCAGCGTGCGTTTGGGACGCAAATGCAGCTTCTGTAGAACTTCGGCTGACTCCATTGCTACGGCAACTCCAGCGGCGTCGTCGATAGCTCCAGTGCCGAGATCCCAGGAATCAAGATGTCCGGAAACTACGACGATCTGTTCAGGATGTTCGCTGCCCTTTAAGTCGGCGATGACGTTGTAACCGATTGCGTCAGGGAGTTTCTGCGGGGTCAGCGTGAGGTGCATGCGAACCTTGCCTTGCGCGGCGAGGTGAGCGATGAGTTCTGCATCTTCGGACGTAACGGCGCCCGCAGGAATACCCGCGGCGACGCTGAACCCCGTATGCGGCAGTTGATAGTCAGCGCTTTCGACCGAACGCACTAGTCCGGCAACGGCGCCTAGATCCGCAGCGGCCTTAGGCCCAGCGGCCCGGTAGCGAACCGCTTCCCCATAAGCGATGAAGGCAATCCCCGCCGCCGCCTTTTGCTTATCGAAAATCTCGTTAAACAAAACAATCTTGCCCGCGATATGTTCGCGTCCGAGTTTCTTCAACTCGTCGAAATTGTTGACTACAACGACATCTGCGTTGAGTCCTTCAGCGGGCGTCGCTGTGCTCCCGCCGAGAGCAGTAAGAACGATCTTCTGCGTGGTGCTCGGGACCTGCCCCGGGTATTCCACCAGCTCCGCGGTTTCCGCGCCACGCACCCAGTGTGGAACCTTTACTTCTTCGAGTTGGACATCGAGCCCGAGCTGGCGAAGTTCGCCGGCCACGTAATCCACAGCGGCCTTGGCTTGAAGCGAGCCGCTGATCCGCGGTCCGATATTTTCAGTTAAGTGCGCGACCTGACGGTAGGCGTAGTCGTCGGACAGAGCTGCCATCTTGATCTCAGCCAGCTGGTCGAGCAGGTGGGAGGAATAGTTTTCCTGTTGCGCCTGCGTCATTTGCGGAAGGCCGCCAAACGGATTCGGCGATGGTGTGGGAGGATTTTGGGCAACACCGGCTGTTGAGAGCACGGCTAACAGAAGTGTGATTGGAAGTGTTGGGTGAAAGGGGATGCTTGGCATGTCGCACGACAGTGTATCTGACCTGCGAAGAAAATGAGAACTCCAGCATCGCTAGCGCCCTCGAAAAGGAAGATCCTGAACCACGAAGGACCCGAAGTGCCACGAAGGTTGAGACGGTACTTTGTTTCTTCGCGATACTTCGTGTCCTTCGTGGTGAATGCGTTTTGAAAAGCGTAAACGGATCCCGCTGAACGTTTTGCACAACTTTATTTGCGGTCGTGTGACGAACAACCTTTACTGAGATTGCCAGGAACGTGAGACTAGCAGTATGGCCGCGACCTCCGCGATCGATACAAATATCCCGACCAGCCTGCGATTAGCCGCGAATCGTGAACGTAACTCCTTATTTTGCAAGATTTTACCCGTAAGCTATTTAGAATCAAGATTTTGGGAGCTGACGAGCGTATCAGAATTAAGTAAAGCCAATGAAATCAATATTTTGCGAGATCAATCCGAAAAAACATCGAAATCTGATCCCGTCCGGATTTACGACGGAAGACTTCGTTCACTCTGCCTGTTTGGTGATGTTGAGCAGCACACCAACACAGGCGAGGGTCACGAATAGCGACGATCCTCCGTACGACACAAGTGGCAGCGGGATGCCCTTGGTGGGCATCATTCCCAGCACGACGCTGATGTTAATGAAGGCCTGCAACACAACCATGATGGTGATACCGACGGCGAGATAGCGTCCGAAAAGATCTTCAGTGCGCCACGAAGCTCGCATGCCGCGCCACAGAAAAACTGCGAACAGGGCGACTACGAAAATCGCGCCGACCAGACCGAGTTCTTCGGCCGTCACAGCAAAGATGAAATCGGTGTGCGGCTCGGGAAGGTAGAACAACTTTTGCTTGCCTTCCATCAGACCGGTGCCGGTGATGCCTCCGGTGCCGACGGCAATCAACGACTGAATGATGTGAAAGCCGGTCTTTTGACGGTCGGCGTATGGATTAAGGAAAGCGAGAATGCGGTCACGGCGCCAAGCGACGTGAAAGATCAGCATGTAGAGCGGCAGCAGCGACGCGCCGAAAGCGTATCCGAAGTAACGCATGCGCATGCCTGCGACGTAAAGGATGCACGCCGAGATGCCGGCGCAAGCGATGGCAGTACCGAGATCAGGCTGCAGGACGATGAGGCCGAGAAACAGCACAACTGGTGCGGCGGCCGGCAGCAAGGTGTTGCGCACGTCGTCCATCGTCCTAGCGCGACTCTCTAGGAAATAGGCCAGAAAAAGGATGAGGACCGGTTTAGCAAGTTCGGAAGGCTGGAAGGAGAAGCCTCCGAAGTGAATCCAGCGATGCGTGTTGTGCGATCGATCGAGGAAGAAAACGGAGATCAGCAACAGCGTAGTCAGACCCATCAGAGAAAACACGATGGCAGGATGCTTGAATTTCTTGTAGTCCACGCGCATGGCCACGACCATTGCGACCAGGCCAGCAACCGCCCAAATCAACTGCTTTGAGAGGAACGCGTAGGGGGATCCGAAACGCTCGCGCGCCATGACGGCCGAGGCCGAGAACACCATCACCAGGCCGAGGAATACGAGCAGCATGGTAACGGTAAACAACCAGCGGTCGACACTCACGCGCTTCGCCATGGGAAACTTATTTCACCACGGAGCGGCAGAGACGACGAGGAGGAATTGTCGATTGTCGAATTTGATTGTTGCTTGTTTTGGTTCAGGCAGGAAGAACTCACCACGGAGACACGGAGGCGCGGAGAAAAACATTTATGTCATGTCTATTTGGATCAAGCCTTTTGCTTTCTCCGTGCCTCCCGTGTCTCCGTGGTGAAAAGCTGGTCTTAGCCCAAAGAGTGAGCAATTTCTTTGAAGACTTTGCCGCGGTGTTCGTAGCTTTTGAATTGATCGAAGCTGGCGCAGGCCGGAGCCAGAAGGACAACGTCTCCCGGCTGCGCGGCGGCGTTGGCTTTGCGGATTGCGTTCTCGAGCGTCTCGGCGTGGACAACTTCCGGTCCTTTTATCTGCGATTCGATCTTGGCCGCCGCCGCGCCGATCGTGTACACGCGCTTCACGCGCTGCTTCAGCAGGTCGTTGAGCACGGTGTAGTCGCTCCCTTTATCCTTGCCGCCGAGAATGAGGTGGATGTTTGCGGGAAAAGATTCCAGCGCCTTGATGGTGGCGTCGACGTTGGTAGCTTTGGAGTCGTTGTAGTAATCGACGCCGCGAATCGTGGCGACAAATTCCAAGCGGTGCTCGACGGCCTTGAAATCACGAACAGCTTGCCGAATCTTGTCCGCAGGGCATTCCATCAACGCTCCCGCGCAAACGGCGGCCAGAACGTTTTCCAGATTGTGAGCGCCTTTGAGCGGAATGTCGGAGACTTCGAGGATCTCGCGCTGACCTTTGGCGTCGCGGAACAGAATCTTTCCGTCGTGGACCCACGCGCCCTGCTTCACTTCCTTGTGCCGGCTGAACCAGAAAACCTGCGCCTTGGTTCGCGCGCCCATGGCTACACAGGTCGGGTCGTCCTCGTTGAGAACCGCGAAGTCACTTCCCTGCTGGTTCTCGAAGAGACGAGCTTTCGCATCGACGTAAATCTCGAACGTGCGATGGCGATCGAGATGGTCGGGAGTGACGTTCAGCACGACCGCAACCTTAGGGCGGAAAGTCTGGATCGTTTCCAGCTGGAAGCTCGATACTTCGAGAACGATCACGGTTTCCGGCGTAGCGCGCTCGGCGAGCGAGATGGCAGGCGTGCCGATATTGCCGCCGACGAGCGTCGGGAAACCGGAGGCCGTCATGATTTCGCCGGCAAGGGTGGTCGTAGTGGTCTTGCCGTTCGATCCTGTGATGGCGACGACGGGACCCGGAAGGAACTGTGCGGCAAGTTCGATCTCGCCGATCACGTTCTCGCCCAGTGAACGAGCCTGCTTGAGCGGAGGCGCATCGACGGGCACACCGGGAGAAACGACGATCAGATCTTGGCCGCGGAAGGTACGCTCACCGTGTCCGCCGGTCTCGACCGCGATGCCGTTGTCGAGCAGAACAGGAATTTCGTTGCGCAGCTCATCGCCGCTCTTGGTATCGGAGACCGCGACGCGCGCTCCGTGCTTCTTCAAGAAAAGCGCCGACGCTACCCCGGACTTGCCGAGTCCTACGACCAACACGCTTTTGCCGTTCAGTTCCATCAGATGTTATTTCAACACAGAAGCCGCCGGACGCCCAAAGTCAACTTCTTGGCCGCGGATCTTCCACGGATTCACACGGATCAAAATACATGAAAAAAATCATCCGCGTAGATCTGCGGACATTCGTGGCTTTGATTAGCGTAGTTTTAGAGTCGTTAGCGCGAATAGGGCGAAGATCAGGGACGCGATCCAGAAGCGCACGATGACTTTCGATTCCGACCAGCCCAGCAGTTCGAAGTGATGATGGATGGGCGCCATCTTGAAGATGCGTTTCTTGCGCAGCTTGTACGAACCGACCTGCAGGATCACAGATAGCGCTTCAAGCACGAAGACTCCACCGATGAACGGCAGCAACAATTCCTGCTTGATGATTACGGCGACGGTACCGATCGCGCCGCCCAAGGCCAGCGATCCTACGTCGCCCATGAAGACTTCGGCCGGATGAGCGTTATACCAAAGGAAGCCGATGGAGGCGCCGACCATCGCTCCGCAGAAGACGGTAAGTTCGCCAACTTGCGGCATGCGCTGCAATTCAAGATAAGTCGCGAAGGTGGCGTGGCCGCTAACGTACGTGAGCACTGTCAAAGCTCCCGCGGCGATGACTGTGCACCCGATTGCGAGGCCATCGAGGCCATCGGTCAAGTTAACGGCGTTGCTCGATCCGACGATCACCAGTGCAACGAAGGCCATGAACGGGAGGAAGGCCAGCGGCCAGAGATGCGGATTGCGTTCCAACGTTCCGACAACGAGATCTGGATGAAATTGCTTGAAGAACGGAACGATCAGCTTGGTCGAATACATGCCGTAGGTCTGCATGGCGATCAGCGCGGAGGCAATCACGATGCTAGTGGCGATCTGCAGTCCGAGTTTGGCGCGGCCAGTGAGACCGAGATTGCGGCGGTGCGTCACCTTGGTGTAGTCGTCGGTGAATCCGATGGCGGCAAAGGCGATGGTTGAGAAAACCGCGATCCAGACGAAGCGATTGCTCAGATCAGCCCAGAGCAGCGTCGGAACCACGATGGCAATGACGATGAGCAACCCGCCCATGGTCGGTGTGCCGGCTTTTTTCTGGTGAGCTTTAGGACCTTCTTCGCGGATGTACTGACCGATCTGAAATTCACGCAGGCGTCCGATGACGAGCGGTCCCACGATGAGCGCGGTGAATAATGCGGTCAAACTGGCAAACGCTGTGCGAAACGTAACATAGCGGAAGATGCGGAATGGAGCGACGTAATGCTGCAGCTTGAGGAATAACAGCCAGTAGAGCAATCAGCCTCCGAACAGTGGTCTGGTGTCAAGGAGCAGTCGCCGGTCTTCAGCTATGAATTGACTGACAACTGGCCACTACCCACTGATCTTCGATTTCCAGGTCTCGAGCGCCTTTTCCAGCTTCACGCCCCGAGAAGCCTTGAGCAGTACGACGTCGCCATCGCGCGTCTCGCGGGCCAGCCAATCGCCGGCTTGTTCCGGAGTTGTCAAAAACTCCGCGTGCGCTCCCGCGCTCCGAGCGCCGTCAACCATCGCTTGCGCCAATCCTCGAACACCGATTAGAACCTCTATCTTCTTTTCGGCGAGATGCTGGCCGGCGGCACGGTGCAACTCCTCGCCTGACGGACCAAGTTCGAGCATCTCTCCTGCGACGACGATGCGCCGTGTCGCTTTCATCGCGGCCAGCGCATCGACCATCGCGTTTAGCGCCTTTGGATTCGAATTGTAGCAATCGTTGATCACGGTGATGTTACCCAGTTGGAGAACCTGCCCACGCTTGTCCGCCGGTTTGAGGGTCGCGAGGGCGACGACGGCTTCGGGCAGGCTCATGCCACGCGCCAAGCCGACAGAAATCGCGGCCAGCGCATTGAGGACATTATGTTCCCCGACCAGCGGGAGAATGGCCGAGTCTCGTCCGTTGGCGGTAATCACGTCGAAGCGCGAGCCCTCGGCTCCGTTCGATTGAACATTTTCGGCGCGCACATCGGCGGTAGTGCGGAGTCCGTAGCTGATTACCTTTCCTTTGAAGCCGCGGCCGAACTGCGAGACGTATTCGTCGTCAGCATTGAGGATAGCCGTTCCGTTGGCCGGCAGGGATTCGACTAGTTCATACTTTGCGCGGGCGATCCCAGCCAGCGAATCGAAGAATTCCAGGTGCACGGGAGCCACGTTAGTAACGACGCCGATCTCCGGCTGCGCGATTTTCGCGAGAGCGCGAATCTCTCCGGCGTGCGACATTCCCATCTCGATGACGGCGACATCGTGTTCGGGCTCGATCTTCAAAAGCATGAGAGGAAGTCCGAAATGATTGTTGAAGTTTCCCTCGGACTTCAGCACACGAAAGCGAGACGAGAGAACGTGCGCAATCGCCTCTTTCGTCGTCGTCTTGCCGGCAGAACCGGTAACACCAACCAGAGGCTTGCCCCAAATCTTGCGGACCGCGGTGGCGAGCGATTGCAACGCCACCAGAGTGTCGTCAACGGCAAGAAGGCGGGTCTGATCTTCGAAACGATGAAGTTGGTCCGCGCGCACGACGGCCGCGACGGCCCCTCTTTCGAAAGCAGCGGCAACAAAGTCGTGACCATCGAGACGCTCGCCTTTTACGGCGAAGAAGAGTTCTCTGTCACCAACAGTGCGGGAATCGATCGAGTAGCCTTGGGCGACTTTGTCGCTTCGAGAAGCTAGGCTGACAGCCGAGGCGGCTGTCCCCACATGATTCGTGGCGGAAACGTATTCGGCGATCTTGGAGAGCTTTAGCTTCATGCGGAGTGCTCCGCAGCAGCGGCGCGCTCGCAGTCGAATCCGTTGGCCTCTAATACCTGGCGCGCCACTTCCACGTCGTCAAATGGATGTGCGCCTTCGCGCGTGACCTGTACTTTCTCGTGCCCTTTGCCGGCGAGCAAGACGATGTCTCCGGGCCGCGCCTCTCCGATGGCAAGAGCGATTGCCTTGGCACGATCGGGTTCCACGATGTATTTCACGCCAGTTCTCTGGAGCCCGACCAGAGCGTCGTTGATGATCGCGCAAGGATCTTCGCTCCGCGGATTGTCCGAGGTAAGCACAGCCAAGTCGCTGCCACGCCCGGCTGCCTCACCCATCAAGGGACGTTTCGCGCGATCGCGATCGCCGCCACAGCCGAACAGCGTAATAACTCTCCCCGCACCCCCGTCGCGGGAGACGAACTCGCGCGCCAGGGAAATGAGATTGCGCAGCGCATCGTCGGTGTGCGCATAGTCAACAACGACGGTGAAGGGCTGTCCACAATCGACCCGCTGAAATCGGCCAGGAACATGGGTCAGAGCAGCGATTCCATTGACAATCGCACGCGAATCGCATCCGCGCGCGTAACAAGCCGATGCGGCAGCGAGAATGTTATAGACATTGACACGGCCGATGAGTGGAGAAAAAATGGCTAGCTTCGCTTCCGGTGTGATGAGATCGAAGCGCGTACCGCGGGGCGCGATGTCGACATTAGCGGCGTGAAAATCGCCGCGCTGCCAACCATAGGTCAGTAAAACAGAACTCTTCTTGCGCCTGAACTCCACCAGCTTGGCGCCATATTCGTCGTCGAGATTCGTGACGCAGGCTCGAGGCGGGTCGGTGCCGCATCCTTCGAAGAGGATTTTCTTCGCGGCAAAATACTCTTCCATCGTTTTGTGGTAATCGAGATGGTCGCGGGTCAAGTTGGTGAAGACGGCGACATCAAAGGGAACGCCAAAGACCCGTTCTTGCGCGAGGGCGTGAGACGAAACTTCCATCACAGCGTCGGTCGCTCCCTGGCCGAGCGCCTCGCTGAACAAGCGAGCCAACTCGAGAGCTTCGGGCGTGGTGTGAGGCGCGGGATAGACGCGGCCGGCCACGTGATATTCGATGGTTCCGACCAGAGCGCTTTTTCGCCCGGCGGCGGTGAGGATTGATTCGATCAGAAATGCGGTGGTGCTCTTGCCGTTGGTTCCGGTGATCCCGACGATCGCGATGCGCTCCGCGGGACGCTTGTAGAAATTCGCGCTCACACGAGCGAGAGCACGACGCCCATGAGGAACGAGTGCCCAAGCCACTCCTTCACGGGGTTTTTCCGTAGGCGAATCCGTCACCACCGCAACTGCCCCCGACTGGATGGCCTGATCGATGAAGCGATTCCCGTCGGACGTTTCACCATGCATGGCAACAAATGCGCTGCCCGGCTTCACGCGGCGCGAGTCATATTCCACACCGGTGACGTCGGGATTCCCGCTTTGCGCAAGAATCTCCGCGCCGTCCAGCAGATGTTGGAAAGTCATTGAGGGAAATTATAGGCCACGTAAAAAGAATGGATGTTGTCGAGAAAAACTCCGGGAATGATTTTCCCGAAGTGAACCCGTTACGAAGGTCATTTTCCTGCCGTGAGATAAGCAAGTTAAAGTACGGACATGAGCACCGGAACCGGAACCGCCAAATACCGTTGCGCGCAGTGTGAGCAGCCAGAAAGCGCGTGCGAGTGCGAGAAATTTTGCTGTCTCTGCCAGTCCTTAATGGACATCCGCATTTGCGACGACGGATTGATGTATTGCGAACCCTGCCGCAAAGCCTGTGACTACAAAACCTCGGAATAAGTTGTTAGCGAAGTTGCTTCGCGACAACTTCTCATGTGGTTGTCTTTCCGTATCTCCGAAGAAGATCGAAAGCGATACGTCTCGGCGCGCACACCTCATACGGTATCAATACATATGCTCTCCATGATTCCGCGCATAGCTGAAGAATAACGTTTCTCTTACAATCATGGTGGAGAAGTGTGTCTGGCTTCCTTGGCAAGTGCTCTTTTTTAAGCGAGAATAGAACGTTTTTGCTTTGAAGCTAATTTTTCCTGCGCACTTTTTAGGAGATTTCCCAATGGCGACAACGATGCATGTCAGCGACGTAGCCGAGTTGCTGAGTGAAGGCCGAACCCACTTTAATCTGTCGCCGGCAGACCTGGTCGAACATTCCATACGACGTAACGAAGCAAAACTAGCTTCCAACGGGTCCATTGTCGGATATACAAATCGCACGGGCCGATCGCCGAAAGACAAGTTCGTCGTGAAGGATGAAGCCACCGCGCACTCCGTGGCGTGGGGAGCGGTGAATGCGCCATTTGAGCCGGAGAAGTTTGACGCTCTATATGCGCGTGTGATGGAGCACCTCCGAGGGCGGGAATTGTACGTACAGGACTTATTTTGTGGCGCTGACCCGGCGTACCGCCTGCCAGTTCGAATCGTAAACGAGTACGCATGGCACAATCTTTTTGTGCGGCAATTGTTTTTGCGGCCCACACCACCGGAGTTGAGAAATCATCATCCGGAATTCACGGTCATTTCGGCCCCAGAGTTCAAAGCCGATCCGCGACGCGATGGGGTGAATTCGGAAGTCTTTATCATTTTGAATTTCATGCGCCGGACGGTGTTGATTGGGGGAACATCGTATGCGGGCGAGATGAAGAAATCGATTTTCAGCGTGATGAATTTCCTGTTGCCGGCGCGCAACGTATTTCCAATGCACTGCTCCGCCAACGTCGGACATAACGGAGTGAGCGCACTCTTCTTCGGACTTTCGGGAACCGGAAAGACAACGCTATCAGCGGATCCTTCGCGTGACTTGATCGGCGACGATGAGCATGGATGGAGTGCTGACGGAATCTTCAACTTTGAGGGCGGGTGCTACGCCAAGTGCATCAAGCTGTCGAAAAATAACGAGCCGCAAATCTGGAACGCGCTGCGATTCGGATGCGTACTGGAAAATGTCACGCTCGATTCGCATACGCGGATTCCAGACTACGACGATGACAGCAAGACGGAAAATACTCGTGCGGCGTATCCAGTCGAGTTCATCGATAACGCGGTCATTCCTGGAATTGGCGGACACCCCAAAAACGTAGTTTTCCTAACGGCCGATGCGTTTGGAGTGCTGCCACCGATATCACGTTTGAGTCCCGAACAGGCTATGTATCATTTCCTGTCTGGCTACACGGCGAAGGTGGCAGGCACCGAAGCGGGCGTAAAGGAACCTTCTGCAACGTTCTCGACATGCTTTGGATCTCCGTTCCTGCCGCTACCGCCAAAGACCTATGCCGAAATGCTGGGGCGCAGACTGCGCGAGCACAACGCGCAATGCTGGCTGGTGAATACGGGCTGGCAGGGTGGGCCTTACGGCGTGGGCAAGCGTATGAGCATTCCGCACACGCGAGCCATGGTGGATGCAGCGGTGGAAGGTGAATTGATCCGCGAGGAGTTCGAAATCGAGCCGACGTTTGGATTCAGCATCCCAAAGTTTTGCCACGGTGTGCCGCCGCAAGTGCTGAACCCACGCAATGCATGGCCGGACAAGGCTGCGTATGACAAGGCAGCCGAAGATCTTCGGAACCGCTTCGCGAAGAACTTTGAAAACTTCGATGCTCCAGCGGAAGTCAAGGCCGCAGGCCCGCGAAAGCAAAAATAGCTACGGATCCGCACGGACGTTTCGCGGATGACGAAACCAGAAAAACCTATCTGTCACAATCCGCCGTGTGGCGCGGCCGAGACTTAGGTTTCATGATCAGCCGGGTGAGCCAGATCAGGAAGACCGCGCCGATGATGGCAACTACGATGGTTCCGATGAACCCTCCGGCCTGAATTCCAAATAACCCCATGTGTTTAAATCAAATCATGTTCGCAAGAAAGGTTCGAGTCGAGTATGAAGAGGGTGGAAAAAGAATTCCATGCCCCCTGAAGTGGCTGGATTCTTTTTCGATGCGTAATTTTACCAACGCGAGCGTTTTTGATGATACTCTTCCGACTTCCGACGGACAGATGGAGATAGGTTCAACTGTACCCGTGGATAAACTGCGGGAAGCGATGGAAGATTGGTTCCGGCGCAAGGGTTATCTGCGGAAGGAGTCGCACTTAGTACTAGCGGAGAATTGAAGACAGGCCGAAACTATCCGGCATTAGTGGCAGTTAGGTTGAGATTTCAAGTCCGAAGATGGGACCATGCGACCGGGTCAAAATTCGCACAGGGGTCCGAATCGGCCAGGATTTTTTGACGCATTGGGACAGTTTGGCCGGATGTTCGTAAGGATGTACCTCTTGTTTTCAGTTACTTGCAGAGTCGTGTCGGTTGGTACGCGAGTTGCAAAGGGAAGTATGGAGGTGCTTCGTGAGCTTTCGATTGATGCAGTTCCCCCCCCAATCAATCGGCCGCGTGATTCGCATGAAGGCGATCCGCGAACCCTGGAGCGGTCCATCGATGTATTCGCCTGGAGCCGGATTTCTACAGTCGTTCATTGAGAACGACGACAGCGAAGAGCCCAAACGCACGAACTGGGGCGCAATCTCTGGGCTGGCTCTTTCCGTTGTCGTCAGCGCAGGCTGTTGGGCTGGAATAGCACTACTAATCCAGCGCGTCTGGCGCTAGCCCACACTCGAAGCTAATAAAGGGTGTCGGCCTCACGCTACTTGTCGTAGCGTAGCAGCGACATGACTTCATATTTCTTGAGTTTGTCGCGGCCCTTAAGGAAGTCGAGCTCCACAACAAATCCCAGTCCGGCAATGGTTGCGCCGAGAGACTCCGCCAACTTTGCCGTGGCCGCCGCCGTGCCTCCGGTAGCGAGCAAGTCATCCACGATCAGGACGCGCTGCCCTTTCTGGATTGCATCCTTGTGCAGTTCCAAGGTATTCGTGCCGTACTCCAGCGCGTAATCGAATTTCACGCATTCAGCCGGAAGCTTGCCGGGCTTCCGTACGGGGACGAATCCAGCGTTCAGCCGGTACGCCAGCGCCGGGGCGAAGATGAAGCCGCGGGCCTCCATGCCCAGCACAAGATCGATGCTTCGGCCGACGTAGTGTTCCGCGAGTTGATCGATCAGCGTAGCGAAGCCCGCCTTGTCCTTCAGGAGGGTGGTGATGTCGTAGAAAAGGATGCCCTTCTTGGGGAAATCCGGAACCTCGCGAATCAGAGACTTGAGGCGATCGGAACTCATGGTCGGAATGGGAGACATCTACCACGCTCCTTCAATGCGAAATGAACTCAGGCCGGCCACTGGGCTGGCGTCGGATACATCGACAGTGTCTACACGGGCTGCGCGCGGGCCTTCGCGTAAACGGGAGTGCAGGCCGGAAAGCTGATCGCGAGTGCCCTGCGCGAGAATCTCAACGCTACCGTCATGATTGTTGCGCACCCATCCGGCGATCCCCAGCAGATGAGCTTCGCGCTCGACGAACCAGCGGAAACCGACCCCCTGTACGCGTCCGCGCACAAAGAACCGGCGGGCTTGAATCGATTGTTCGGGTGAAGTCATGTTTCGAGGGTTTCAAAAGCGACAAGGTTTCAAGGTTGCAAGGCGAACCCCTCGCGGTCCGTAGTTCCTTTGACTCTTTACATGCTGAAACGTTGAAAGCCTAGGCTCTGGAGAGGTACGCGCCTTCAGACGTGTCGACTTTGATCTTCTCGCCTTCGTTGATGAACGGGGGCACCTGTACAACGAGACCCGTTTCGGTCTTGGCAGCCTTGGTCACGCTGGAAGCGGTAGCGCTCTTCAGTCCGGGCTCGGTTTCGATCACGGTCAGGACAACGGTCTGAGGCAGTTCGATGCCGACAGCCTTGCCATCGAAAAACTCCACCTTGATTTCGAGATTGGGAATCAAGTATTCCACGGCGTCGCCGAGAATGTCTTTCGTCAGGTGGGTCTGCTCGTAATTGGAGGTGTCCATGAAGTAGTAACTGTCGCCGTCGGAATAGAGGAACTGCATTTCGACTTCATCGACATTGATCTTCTCGATGGGATCGGGAGATCGGAAGCGGTGCTCGAACATGGCGCCGGTGCGGAGGTTGCGCAGCTTGGCCTGGATGAAAGCGCGCAGGTTGCCGGGCGTGCGGTGTTCCACGCTGAAAACGGAATGCAGATCATTGTTGTGCTTGATGATCATGCCGGGACGAAGCTGGGTCGCAGGGATCGACATCGCTAGAAAAACTCTCCTTAAATTACGATTGCGGTTTGACACCGGCGGAAGGCGGGCAAGCCACAGGTTCCGCCGCCACGAGGGCTAAAGTGTTATTTTACACTCAGCTGCGGCGGAAAGGAAACCTTCCCGCGAGCGATCTCATCGAAGACAGGCGGGCTGCCTGTCAGGGCGGATCCGCCGGGCTTGAAGGGCAGGACTAGAATCAACCTGTCTCTCGATGCCACAAATTTCGTGAACTTGCCTGTGAACTTGCGGGCAGAAAGATTGAGGTTGTCATCATGGGCAGTGGACGTTATGAATCTTCAGCGGGCGGTAACATCGGAACGGCAATCACGTTTCTCTTAATTGGACTGGGTGCAGGAGCATTAGCTGGGCTCTTGCTGGCTCCGAAAACCGGGAAGCAGATGCGACGCGATCTGCAGCGCGGCTACGAAGACGCCAAAGATAACTTGGGCGATTGGGCCGACGAAGCCAAAGACCGGGTACGCGAAGTGAGTGATCGTGTGCGCGATGCTGCCAATCGCGGCGCGGAAATCGCCGACGATCTGCGGGACCGCGTGGAGCCGTTGCGGCGGGCGATTAAGAGAAGCTAGGAAAACGAGTGGTCAGTGGGTAGTGACTCGTGGTTAGCCAAACCACTAGCCACTATTCACTACACTTTGATCACTAACCCCTAACCCCTTCAGTAAAGATGAAAATCCACTTGTACCGCGATCTGGGTTGCGACTGCTTGGCCGTTTAGTGTGGCTGGACGGAAGCGCCAGCGGTTGACCGCCTCGATTGCCTTCTCATCCAATCCCATTCGTAGGCTTTGCGCTACGCGAATGTCGTACGTATGTCCGTCTTTCCCCACGACAACGAGTAGCATGACCATGCCTTGCTGTTTCGCCTTGCGGGCTTCTTCCGAAAAGCTGGGTTCAGGATTGAAAATGACTTGCGGCACGGTCACACCGCCTTTGCCTGCGGGAAATATCCCCGGCGGGCCATTGCCAACGTAGGGTCCAGTGGATGAGCCGACTCCGCCGCAGCATCCGGGACCGATGCCACCGGGGCCTCCAGGGCCGTTCGATAGCCACTGAGAAAATTGCGAAGTGGGGTCGCCGATCTGGCCGCCCTGCGGGAATTTGATGTCGGGCGCTGCCATCACAGTCTCGTCGACAGCTAGTTTTGGCATTTCCTTGGGGACGATCACGGTTGGCGGGACAATCTGCGTGTCGAGCGAGGCGCGCGGGAGATTGCCGCGAGAAGCGGGGAGTGGGTCGAGGCCACCGCCGCCTCCGCCATTGTGTCCGGAAAAGATCAGAGGAATGTCGTCGAACCTGGGGGCGCGCAAAGAGATTGTGGGCGGTCCCCAGAACACATAGGTCGTGAGATAAACGATCAATCCCACAATGACAGCTTGTCCTAGAAGTGAAAGGACGAAGGTCTCGCGCCGCGGAGAGAGGCCGTTGGTTCGCTTCGAAATAATCGTGAACAGTCCGGGGTCCGGACGGAGAGAATCTGCCGTCATGGCGCGCTCCTGGGACGGTGGAGTTGACCTAACTTGCCGTAAGACGCGGGAAGGCGCGAAAAGGATTTCCGGGTAGGAAGGATAAGAGTTTTGGAAGTAGCTTCAGCTCGCGAAAACCGGCGTTACTTAAAGATTCCGGAGAATAACCCTTTGACGCGACCGAAGAAGCCGTGGCGCTTCTGCTTGCTTTGATCGTCCGGCGATTCGGGTGGCGGGGACTGAACAACGGCATCGAGATGGACTTGCTGCTCAGGGGAATCGTCCACCGGCAAGTCCCTGACTGCATCGACGGGCGCCGGAGGAGCACTGGCGTGGGATCGATTCTTCGCACTGAATACGAAGGGGGCGTCGACCTGCACATGAACGTCGTTTGGTTGAGAGGCAGGCAGCGGGGCCGTCTCGGGTCCAGTGGATAACCGCGTGTCGGGAGCATCGCCCGAAGCTCCTGCCGCAGAAGCGACTGTCGAACTCTCGCCGATACGAACCTTTGCGGGTAAGTCCGAGTCGGGCACCGGAGCCACTGGCGGATTGCTGGTTCGCAAGAGAGGTGGTGGAGGAGGCGGACATCCGCACTCCAGCGGGACGTCAGTGTCGACCTTGTCGATTTGCCCGGAGCGGAAAACCGCCTGCTCGTTCGGCCGGACTTGGTAAATCCGCGTACCCATCAATTCAGAGACGACCGCCGAAGAAGTGTTGCCGTGTAATCCGCGCACGCAAGTATTGCCATGCGAGTCGGCGCTGATTGCGAAGTGAAATTCTCCGGGGCCCGCAAACATGATGCGGAAGTCGGGAGTCAGGACTGCGTCTGCGGAAGCCGCGAGCGAGTAGTGAGCTTCGATCGCGCCGGTGCTCATGCCAAACATCATGTCGCGTCTGTTTTGGGAAGGGGTAACGGACAGGGTTGTCGAAGGGCAAACGCGCACTTCACCGCCGCGAGGAAGATGCAAAATCGTCGTGTCGGAACCAGCGGTCACCGATGAACCCGCGGCCAAATGACTTGCATCCATCACGGTGGAGCCAGCCTCGGCGCTCACGGGAACAACTGCGGCTTCAGAGGTCAGCGAAAAACCGGTAACCGTATCCTGCGGCGGTGAAGCCGATTTCTTTCCTGCGTTGACGTCTTCCGGCGGCTTCAGGCGCACCATCAGACGATGACCTGCGCCATCCCATGAATGGCCATAGGGTGCTTGCAGATCGAGCACGATGCGTGTCACCGGTGGCTTGTCCTGAAACTGGCGCACACGGATGGCGGTGATGTTCTCTTTCTGCACTTCGATTCGATTCGTGGCAAGTCCCAATCGGGAGTTGGGCAGATCGATCACGAGCCGCGGCGGTAAATCGAGAGTCTGAATCTCTGGAATGATGGGACCGCTCGACAAGATCTCAATTGCCGGCACGCCTTTTTCGTGAACAACGCGCACGCTCTGCACGATCCTCGGGGGGCCGAAGTTCTGGGCGGCGAGTCCGCCGGAGTGTAAGGCGAGCACGGCGGCGCACACAAGTCGGATCAGGGTTCGCGGCACAACTGTCCTTCAAAACTGGAGGGTTGAAGCAAACATATCACTTGTAGGGGTGGGTGAGAAGAAGGGAGATGGGTACGAAGGTCAGAGTCTAGGGCTTAGGGCTCCGTGCAGAGGACGGGAGTGGATAGAGGCTAGATCTGATGCGGCGAGGGGATGCTCGTTACTAACCACTCATCACTAGCCACTGTTCTTAAGCTTCGGGCAGGAATTCGTACTCTTCGATCACCGCGGCAACTCCGACTTTGCCGTCGGGACCGCCATTTTCGACGCGGACCACGCGGCCTTTGCACTGCACGCGAATGCTCTCGGTGAGGGTGATCTCTGGAGGAAGTGTAAGAGTGAATCCAATGGGCGAGCCTTGCGCGACCGCAGATCCGACATAAAAAGAGATGCCGCGGGCGCTGACATCGCGGATCTGAGCATCTTCGTTCGAAGTGGACTGACCCCGATTTACGGTGACAGGTACGCGTAGAGCGAATCGTCGTGCAGCCCTTTTTTCCTGCTGGGGCTCGGCCATGCATCCTCCAGGAAGGCGTTAAATCACAATTAGCAGGATGCTCTGGCCCACGTGAGTGGGTCAATACCACGCTCGGGTCACCGGGTGGCCCGTTCAGGGGAGAGAAGCAGTGGGTAGTCATTAGTGAATAGTGACTAATGTTTCAGAGCTCATGGTATTCCGGTCACTTGACTCCGGCCACTCGCCGCTCATCACTGCGCCACTGGCTGGTGTAAGCTTTTCACAGGAGTACTTCAGTTGGTTTTCGTCCTCGACAATTACGATTCGTTTACCTACAACCTGGTTCAATACATCGGAGAACTGGGAGCAAAGGTCGAGGTTCGCCGCAACGATCAGGTCACTGTTGAAGAAGTCAAAGCGATGCGGCCGGAGCGGATCGTCGTGTCTCCCGGACCTTGCACTCCGCACGAGGCCGGCATCAGCATTGAACTCATACGCCATTTCGCCGGCAAGATTCCGGTGCTCGGCGTATGTCTCGGACATCAGGCGATCGGCGAAGCATTCGGTGCGCGCGTGGTGCGGGCACCGCATCTGATGCACGGAAAAACCAGCGCCGTCTTGCATGACAATCGAACCGTCTTTCAAGGGCTTCCGATGCCGATGACGGCGACGCGCTACCACTCGCTGATCGTCGAAGAACAAGATCTACCGGAGGAGTTAGAAGTCAGCGCGTGGACGACCGAGAAGGACGGAAGCCGCACGATCATGGGCCTCCGTCACAGGAAGTACGCGGTCGAAGGCGTGCAGTTTCATCCAGAGAGCGTACTGACGGATGCCGGGAAGAAGCTGGTGGAAAATTTCCTAAGGATCTGAGCCTACGATCCGCGAGCCAATTCGACCGCCCGCAGCAGCGCCTGCGCCTTATTCATAGATTCCTGAAATTCTGTTGCCGGATCGGAATCTGCGACGATTCCCGCGCCCGCCTGCAGATATGCTTTCTTCCCCTGCATGAGCATGGTGCGAATGCCGATGCAGGAATCCAGATTTCCGGCGAAGTCGGCATAGAGCACCGATCCGCCATAGATTCCGCGGCGCGTGGGTTCGAGCTCTTCGATGATCTGCATGGCGCGGACTTTGGGCGCGCCGCTGAGCGTTCCGGCGGGGAAGCAGGCGGCAAAGGCATCGAGCGCGTCGAGATCCTTGCGCAGTGTTCCTTCCAGCGCCGAGACCAAATGCATGACGTGCGAGTAGCGCTCGACATACATCAGGTCTTTCACTTTGACGGAGCCGTATTCGCTGACGCGCCCCAGATCGTTGCGACCCAAGTCGACCAGCATGACGTGCTCGGCGCGTTCCTTTTCGTCGTTGATCATCTTCTGCTCGAGTCGCAAGTCTTCGGCTTCGTCGCGACCGCGGGGATGCGTGCCTGCGATCGGACGGTATTCGAGTTTGCGCCCGGTCACGCGCACGAGCATCTCGGGAGACGATCCGAGAATCTGGGCATCGCCAGTCTGCAAGAAGTAAAGATAGGGCGAGGGATTCACCTGACGCAGCGCGCGATACAAATCGAACGGCGCAACTTCAGGAATGAAGTCGAGACGCTGCGAGAGCACGACCTGGAAGATATCTCCGGCGGAAATGTACTCCTTGCAGCGCTTCACGCCTTGAAGAAACGATTCACGCTTCGTGCCGGAATGAATCTTCAACTTGCCGGGCTTCGGCTTAGCAGATTTGCGCCAGAGCGCGGGGCTTAGTCCGGCGGCCAGCTTTCGTTCCAATGCGGCGATATCACGGAGAGCCCGATCGTAAGCTTTGCGCGGAGTCTCCGCAGCCACATCGGCCGCAGCGACGATGTGGATTTGATGGCGCAGGTGATCGAACGCCAGCAGACGATCGAAGAACATGAGCTCCGCGTCAGGCAGAGACAAATCATCATTCGCGTGGTTGCCGATTCTTTCCAAATGTCGGACTACGTCGTAAGCAAAATATCCGACGGCGCCGGCGAGAAACGGCGGGAGGCCCGGAACACTCGCCGGGCGATGCTCGCGCAACAGGCATTTCACCACCTGGAAGATGTTGTCTTTCACCACCTCGCGGCGGCGTCCCCGCTGAATCTCCACGGTTCCCTGACGCGCCTTCACGAGCATGTACGGGTGCGCGCCTAGAAATGTGTAACGCCCGATCTGCTCGCCGCGCTCGATCGACTCCAACAGGAAGGCGTGCGGCTCTTCATGCGACACCGCCAGGAAGGCGGAGACGGGTGTCAGAAGGTCGGCGCTGATCGACTTGACGACCGGAACCAGCGTGGCTTCCTGGGCAAGTCGGGAAAACTCTTTGAAATCAGGCTGCAGCATTCGTTTGGGAGCCCGGAACGGGTGTTTCATTATAGGGGACGAGTGCGGGTCAGGGTGCAAGGGCAGGGTGCAGCGGCAGGGTGCAGCGGCAGGGGCAGGGGGCAGGGGCCAGGGGCTAGGGGTAGTGATCAGTGCCTGGTGAATAGTGGATAGCAGCTTAGCTGTTCTTTAATGCACTAGCCACTCGTCATTCGTCACTTGCTCTGATCCTTGGCCCCTAGCCCCTGTTTACTAACCGCTGTCTTCCAAACTTTCGTCACTTGTTACCTTGTGGACAAACGCTAGAATCGTGAATATCCCGAGTATTATGAGCATTTTGGGGCGTTCCGAATCGAATGCTCTGCGCATGACTCGGGAGAAATCGAATCGCAAAGCATCCCGGGATCGAACGTTATAGATAGCGAATTCTGACAGGTATGCGAGTTAAGTTTTGGGGCGTACGCGGCTCTACGCCCACTCCACAACCCGACAACATGCGCTACGGAGGCAATACCTCCTGCGTCGAAGTGCGCGTCGGCGACCAGATTTACGTCTTCGATTGCGGCACGGGATTTCGTGTGCTCGGGCACGAATTGGAGCGCGAGTTTGGCCAGCGCCCGTTTGCGGCGCACGTGTTCGTCTCGCATTTTCATTGGGACCACATTCAGGGCATGCCGTTTTTCCGGCCGCTTTATGACAATCCCAAGAGCCAGTTCTACTTTCATTCGTCCGGACGGACGCGCAACATTCAGCAGGTGATGGCCGAGCAGATGGCGTCGCCGTACTTTCCGGTGGATCTCGACAAGATGCGAGCGCAGCGCAGTTTCTGCAATATCGAAAACGGATGCATCGACATGGAAGACGGCATTCGCATCAAGACGGCGTGGCTGAATCATCCACAAGGTTGCCTGGGATTCCGGATTGAAACGAAAGAAGGCGTGCTGGTGTACGCAACCGACAACGAACCGGGCGATCCTGAGTTTGATAAAGGCGTGCGCAAGCTGGCCGAAGGCGCCGACATTCTGATCTACGACGCGCAGTATCTTCCCGAGGAGTACGCAGCGCGCCGTCGCGGTTGGGGACACAGCCACTGGCGCGAAGCGGTGAATGTCGTCATGGAAAGCGGTGCGAAGGAATTAATTCTTTACCATCACGATCCGGATCACACCGACTCGATCGTCGACAAAGTCGTGACTGACGCTCGCAGCTATTACCCCAACGTGCGTGCGGCAGCCGAGGGCATGGAAATCAAGCTGTAATTGCCTTCGTCTTTTCTACCTTACAAATCTTCTGCTGCACAAATTCCCTCCAGAAAAACTTTCCTGTTGCGATTCTGATCATTGACGCGGCCCCGGCAATGGGCGTCCAATTGACCTTCGATTTTTTCGGAGGCGACGATGAGCAAAAATCCGGCCGGCAAATCCTCTCACAGTAACCGCCGAACCTTTCTTAAATCCAGTGGCTTGATGACCGCGGTGGCCGTCGGCTCGGCCGCCATTCCAAAACTAGCGGCATCGTCCACTGCGGTGCCGTCTGCTGCTCCGGCGACTGAGGCGATGCCGACGCGAAATCTTGGCAAGACGGGATACAAGGTCGGAATCTTCAGTCTCGGCGGACAAGCTGCGCTCGAGCATGCGCACAATGAAGACGTCGCCGTTCCCATTATCGAAAAAGCACTCGATTTGGGCGTGAACTACATCGATACGTCGTCTATCTACGGCGGGCCAGAGCGCTGGAGCGAACAATACGTCGGCAAGGTCATGAAGAGCCGACGCGCGGAGGCGTTTCTCGCGACAAAGACCAAAGAACGCACTCGCGACGGCTCGAAACAGATGCTCGAGAAGTCGTTGAAACTGCTGCAGACCGATCACATCGATTTATGGCAGTTGCACGACATCGGCACTGTGACGGACATCAACGAGATCTTTGCGAAGGGCGGCGCGATGGAAGCTTTGCTCGAGGCACGCGATCAGAAGATTGTGAAGTATCTCGGGATCACGGGACACTATCGTCCCGACGCCCTGATCGAAGCGATCCACCGCTATCCATTCGACACGATTCTGATGGCTGTGAATGCGGCCGATCCTCATCACTTCAGTTTTTCCGAGCAACTGCTGCCGCTGGCGGTCGAAAAGCAGATGGGCATCATCGGGATGAAGGTTCCGGCGCGGGGACGCATTCTCTCGACCTGGACGCCGCCGCCGATGGATCAGCAGAAACACATGTGGGAAGGGATGGTGTTGGCGCCGACTCCCGGGACACTCGTGATGCGTCAGGCAATGTATTACTCCCTCTCATTACCGGTGAGCACCGTAATTATTGGTTGCGATTCGATCGCGCAACTGGAAGAGAACGTGCAACTGGCGCGGGAGTTCACGCCGCTGAGTCAGCAGCAGATGGCTGCGCTGACCGAAAAGGCCGAGCCGGTTTCGAAGCAGTCGTTGTTCTTCCGGTTCTACGAACGGGCGTAGGTGCGAGGGCGAATTAGGCTCGGGGTGCGGGCCTCAGCCTTCGAAATCGATCAACGCCGCACTCGCTGCCGGCAGGCCAATCACTAGGCTCCCGTTCTCCGCGGACGCTGAACCTAGCCACTTAGGCTCCCATCCACCGTTCGCACCGACCGGAACACCTCCAAGAGTCACGTCAGTCGTATCGTCCGCGCGAGGCGCGTGGAGTTTCAAAAACTTCGCACCGTGAACTCTTTGACCCGGGTTTATGTGTAGCCGAACGCCGCGATCGAGATTCTTGTTGAAAACTGCCGTTTTGATTTGGCCTTGTTCATCACGCAACGAATAGGCTGTCAATAGTGACGCTTGATCTAGACCTTCGACTTGCGTTTCGATCAATCGTCCCGCGCCCGCTTCCGAAAACAGCAGCATGCCGTAATAAATCGGCCGCGCGACAAATCCGTCTTCTTGCGTGCCCGCGATCGGCGTATACCAACCGTAGCCGCCGCCGTGGAAATTGATGCCCATGCCGCCCTCGGACGCGAGTTTATACATCAAGTCGCCTCCCCAGAGAGCCGATGCAAACGTATCGCTGACTCCTGCTTTGCCTCCCTGATAGCAAGAGTTCGTTTCCGCCAGGCGGAACGGCAAGCCGGTTTCCTGCATGGTCTTCTTCATGCCTTCAAATTCTTCCTGCAGTTTCGGATTGGGCTTGAGCAAGCGCTTAATGGTCATTGAAGGATCGGTCGGCGGACCTTCCGCGTAATAGTGCTGCGACAGGAATTTCGCCTCGTGCTTGAATCGCTGCGCGAACGGAACCAGCCATGAATTGTTGTAGGCGGTGTCTGGCCCAGCAAAGGGTGCAGTGGGAACCCGGGTGCGGATCGCGTCATAGAAGCGCTTCCACTCATCGCCGAATTGCGCGGCGTCATAATCTTTCTTGCGAATCCCGTTGCGGAAGAAAAGATCCGGCTCGTTGCACAGCTGGAAGGCAATCAGCTTCGAACCGACTACGTCCGTCACGTAGGCAGCCTCGGCGGCTGCATCTTCCGCCGTGCCCGTGCCCATGTTCAGGCCATAGATGAGATTCCAGCCGGTGGCGTCGAGAAAGTCACGCAAATTGCGCACCGCCGCCGGAGTGATCTTCACGGGTGTGGGCGCGTGGTGTCCGGTATCAGGCCCCACGGCGAGTCCAAAAGCTATGGGATTCGCCTTGTCTCCCGTGCGCATGCTTTCATCGTTCGGAAGCTTCGTCTGGGATTTGGGATCAGAAGTCCAATAGCAATACTCGCTGGTGTTCCCTCCGATTCGCATAACACCGGAGGAGCCGAGCCGCTTCACACATCCGATGAGCGCTGTGTTTTCACCCGAAAAGAAGTTCGGATTCCCCAACTGTGCCGACTCGTAACTGAGTCCAGTGAAGTCCGAGCCGATCTTGTTGCCCAAGCGATCGGGACGGAGCGTGAGGCTTAACGTTACTGAAGAATCGTTTTCTGCAAATGCTCGTGTTAGAGAAAAAGATGCCGCGCAGGCAGCGGCCGAGAGACCGAGGAAACGTCGGCGATTCATAACAGGATTTCATCACAGGCGGGAGCGCGCAGCAACGACCCGCAGTCATATTCGCTCTGAACATTCTGGACGGAGTTGTCTCAGCGCTGCGTGTTAAACTTCGCCCCAATCCGATCCGAGGGGGCCTCATGTTCCGAGTGGCATATTTGTGGATGCTGTTGATTGCGCTCGTAGCAACTGCGATTGCGCAAAGTCCAGATGTGGCAGAGCGCGGCTCGACAGAGGCGATCACAGCGGCAACCACGGATCCGCATTTTGTTTCTCCCTTGGTCTCGTATGTTCCGCTGTCCGACAAAGTGCCATCGCCTGAGAGATTCTTTGGCCGGATTATGGGCGCTCCCGGAGAACTTGTCGGCACAGAGAAGGCATATGCCTACGCCCGTGCCTTGGCCGCGGCAAGCCCGCGCGTGCACGTATTCACCATTGGACACAGTGAAGAGGGCCGCGAGATTCTTATGCTTGCGATCGCCGACGAGGCGGGCATCCGCGATCTCGATCGCCTCAAAGCAGCCACCGCTGCGCTGGCTGATCCGAGACGCACAAACGAAAAAGCGGCTGACAAACTGATCACGACAGCTCGTCCCATTTATTACTTCAACGCGGCTCTGCATTCGGATGAAACCGGATCCACCGAAGCGATGCTCGAGCTTGCTTACCGGCTGGCGGTTTCGGAGCAGCCGATGATCCGCAAAATTCGGGAACAGCTCGTCGTACTGATCAATCCCATCTCAAATCCGGATGGCCGCGACAAGATGGTGGACTGGTTCTATCGCTACCTCAAGGGGAAAACGGATCGCGCGACCTTGCCTCGGCAATCGCCACCGTACTGGTCGAAGTACACATTTGTCGACATCAATCGCGACACGCACCAGCAGACGCACGAAACGACGAAAGCAGTTCATCGAATGTTTCACGAGTGGCATCCGACCGTTGTGCACGACCTGCACGAGGGCGTGCCTCTGATGATGACGTGGAATGGAACCGGCCCCTATAACCCGAACATCGATCCGATCACGTACAGCGAGTTTCTCGAGCTCAGCTTTCGCGAAGTTGAAGCCATGACGGCGTTTGGGATGCCGGGCGTTTCGACGTGGAATTTTGGCGAGGCCTTCGCGCACTTGTACCTCGATTCCGTGGCCATGAACCACAACAGCATCGGGCGAGGATACGAAACGTTCGGCAACGGCAGCGCGGAGACTGAGAAGCGATCGATTACGCCGTCTGCTACGCGGATGCAGTGGTACCAACTCGTGCCTGCGCCGAGCGAGGTGACTTGGTCAGCGAGGGACAATCTGAATTATCAGGAAACGGGCGCCCTGATCGCGCTGGACGAAACCGCTCGCCAGTCGAAAGAAATGCTGCGAAATTTCTACAAGAAAGGATGGGACTCTTGGCAGAAAGGGCTCACACAACCGCCTTATGCATTTCTGATCCCAGAGGATCAAGGCGATCCAGCGCGCGTGGCTCAAATGGTAGGACGGTTGATCGGGCAACATATTGAAGTCTCGCGCGCTCAGGATGCGATTCAATTGAAAGATGGAAGTTATCCGGCAGGAACATACGTGGTGCGGCTCGACCAGCCGTATCGCAACTATGCGGTCGATCTGCTCACTCCGCAGAATTATCCGAAGGACGGTGAGGCTCCCTATGACGACGTTTCATGGGAGCTTCCGGCGCACTATCATCTGGATGCAATTCCCACTTCTGACGCATCGATTCGTGAAGCATCACTTACGGCACTGACGGAGACGCCGCACGTCACAGGACACGTCAAAGGAAGTGGCGCTGTTTATTTGCTGAAGGATACCGGACAGGAGTCATTGCTCGCAGCGCGCTATCGCCTCGCGAATTTTGAAATTCAAATCGCCGAGCACGAGTTTGAGCAGGATCGCGCGAAGTTTCCTGCCGGATCATGGATCATCGGCGATCAAGCGGGATTGCACGACGCGATTCAATCTGCAGCTGCCGAACTTGGTCTCGACTTCACAGAAACTTCGTTTGCCCCAAACGTCACCACGCACAGAGCGGAAGCACCTCGCATTGGAGTGTGGGTTCCGTGGGCCGACACCGACTCGATCGGATGGATTCGATACTCTCTCGACCAGCGCAAGGTTCCTTATACATACTTACGCGACGAAGACATTCGCGCCGGAAATCTGCGGTCGCGCATTGACGTGCTGCTTTACGGCCACGTTGATCTGGAACTCGCCGAGCAGATCGAAGGCTTGCCCAAGACTTGGTCGCCAATGCCCTTCAGGAAAACCGCGCAAACGCCAAGCTTTGGAACGCCGGCAGAATCGGACGACATCACTGGAGGAATCGGCTACGTAGGACTGGCGCAGATTCAACAATTCATCGACGAGGGCGGCCTGATGGTGACGTTGGGCAGCGGAAGTATGCTCGCGCTCGAAGGCGGACTCGTGCGCTTCGTTCGTCGATCGTCCGGGGGAGTTCCGCGCAGCGCGGCGGGGGGCGGTGGCGCTTCGTCTGCCTCGTCGCAGCAAGCGGGCACGCGCACGCCCGGAGCCCATGTCCGCGTCACCTTCGAGCGCCCGGATCACCCCATTGCCTATGGATATCCCGCGCACACTTATGTATTCCGGCAGAACTTCCCGCTCTACAACACGCCGCGGCGCTGGCTGCGCATGGCGTACTGCACGACTTGCCTCGATGGCCCCGAAGACCACAGCGGAGTTGTGATGGAGTGGGGCGATTCTAATGGCAAACCTTTCGTAGTGAGCGGCCAAGCGTGGGGAGAGGAAAATCTGATTGGGCGGCCAGCAATCTTAGACATGCCTGTGAGCAAAGGACACGTGGTCAGTTTCAATTTCAATCCGATGCACCGCGACTTGAATCGCGGAGACCAGCGACTTCTGTGGAACGCGATTCTGAACTGGCAGGCGATCGTTGCGGCTCATCCGAAAACTGACGCGACCACAGAGCCCGCGCCTGAGCCTGACGAATAACGCCCAAACGAATCTGCAACTCGTTGAAAATGGCGACACCTGAACACTCTGAAATGATCCGCAAGTCACCACCGTGGTCAACCTCTGCGGCTTGCTTCCCTGCCATCCAGCCTCATATACTCTGAACGTTTGGCCGCCTACTGCCGGAAATCGTCCGGCAATGGCAGGCGTCCTCCCTCAATCGCTGGCTGCCATCATTCCGGAGAACCCTTTTATGACGACGATTACAACGCCCCCGCATGTGGATAAAGAAACAAATCCGTGGGAGTCGCAGCGTGCGCGCTTCGACCTGGCCGCTCAGAAACTAAATTTGGACGAGGGCTTGTGGCGGGTTCTGCGTTATCCCAACCGCGAGGTCACGGTCTACATCCCGGTTCAAATGGATGACGGACATCTCGAAGTCTTCACCGGCTTTCGCGTGCAACATTCGATTGCGCGCGGACCTGCCAAAGGTGGCATTCGTTACGCACCGGATGTAACGCTGGATGAAGTGCGAGCATTGGCTAGTTGGATGACGTGGAAATGCGCCGTCGTGAACATTCCATTTGGCGGAGCCAAAGGCGGAGTCATCTGCGATCCGCATAAGATGTCGATGGGCGAAGTCGAGCGCATGACTCGCCGCTACACTTCCGAACTCATTGAATTCATCGGTCCTGAAAAAGATGTGCCCGCCCCCGACGTCAATACCAACGAACAAATCATGGCGTGGATGATGGATACGTATTCCATGCACATGCGCCAGACGGTGACCGCCGTCGTAACCGGCAAACCGATCAACATTGGCGGCTCTCGCGGACGCCGCGAAGCTACTGGGCGCGGAGTCATGATCGTTTGCGATGAAGCTTGCCAGAAGCTGGGCCTCGATCGCGCGCGTACGCGCGTGATCGTGCAGGGCTTCGGCAACGTGGGATCGAACGCGGCGCTGCTCATGCATCAAGCGGGCTACAAAGTGATCGGCATCGCGGAAGTTGGTGGCGGCTTGCACAACAAGAACGGCATCGACCTGAAGGCGCTCGTCGACTTCCGGCAGAAGAACGGAACTGTACACGGATTCCCCGGCGCGGAAAAAGCGGAGACTGCTGATTTGCTTGTGGAGGATTGCGAAATCCTGATTCCGGCGGCTACCGAGAATGTGATCACCAGCCGCAACGCCGATCGCGTGAAGTGCCGCATCCTTGCGGAGGGCGCAAATGGGCCGACTACATCCGCGGCTGACGATATCCTCACCGACAAGGGAGTCTTCGTGATTCCTGACATTCTCGCAAACGCCGGCGGCGTGACCACCTCCTATTTCGAGTGGGTGCAGGATCGTCAGGGATATTTCTGGAAAGAATCGGTCGTGAATGAGCAACTTGACGCGATCATGAAGTCCTCATTTGAAGACGTTGTGCGCTACGCCGAAACTCATCACGTGAACAATCGCATCGCCGCATACATGTTGGCGATTGACCGCGTGGCTTACACAATTCGGCAACGCGGCATCTACGCTTAAGTCTCGACCCACAGAATTCAGGCCTCCATTTCGATGGAGGCCTTTTCTCTTGCTTGACCATTCGGACCGGCCTTGTCATTATGTAGCACGCTACTTGGGCTCGGGTTCGGCGCGTTCGCGCGCAAAAATCTTTCCACCAAGAATGTGGGGCGCGCTCAGCCTCACGAACATTTTTCGGGAGAATCCTGTGAACAAAAAACTACTGTCGAAATGGTTAGTATTTGTGTGTCTGTCTTTAGCGATCGCCGGAACGATGGCTTGGGCGCAAACCCAATCCAGTTCTCCGACGGATCAAAGCTCGACTACTACAACCAAGAAATCGAAGAAATCCAAGAAAGCTGCAGCGGCTGGAACTGACAGCTCGGCGGCGGCTACTGATACTTCAAGCACAAAGAAGTCATCCACATCCAAGAAGAGCAAGAAGGCTGACGCCGCCGGCGCCTCTTCCGCTCCAACGGCCGATACGTCGAAATCCTCAGCATCGAAGGCAACCGATGCCGCTTCCGGGAGCGCATCAGCCGCGGACAGCTCTACCGCCAAGACATCTTCCAAGAAGAGCAAGAAGTCGAGTTCGTCGATGGCATCGACCGGGTCATCCGCACCAGCGGCAAACTCGATGGCGGCCCCGGCCGCAACGGCAACGCCTGCTTCGAAGCCAGCACCGGCGGCCGCTCCCGCTCCGGCGGCAACCAACACAATGGCACCTGCAGCATCTCCCGCGAAGAAGGCAGCGGCACCGAAGGCCGCTGCAACCCCAGCCGCGTCCGACGCTGACATCGCCGCTGCAAAATCTTCGGGCAAAGTCTGGGTCAACATGGACTCGAAGGTTTACCACAAAGGCGGGCGATGGTATGGCAAGACCAAGAGCGGCAAGTTTATGACCGAAGACGAAGCCAAAGCTGCCGGCTATAAAGCTTCTCAATCCGACTAATTCGAAACTCAAGGAGGAACCATGACAAGAAAAAATCTGATCTCCCGTGTTCTCATTCTCCTGGCTGCCGTCTCGCTCTTAAGTTGTTTGAGCGTGGCCCAAGCCGCAGGCACCATGGCCCCGAGCAAGGGCGCGACCGCTTCCGCGTCGGCTGACTTGCTCGACATCAACTCTGCTACGAAAGATCAGCTCGATGCGCTTCCCGGCATCGGTGCCGTGTATTCTCAGAAAATCATCGATGGCCGGCCTTACAAGGCCAAGACCGATCTGGTCAGAAAGAAAGTTCTTCCGCAAGCCACGTACAACAAGATCAAGGACAAGATTATCGCCAAGCAAAAATGAGGCATGAGGGTCGGAATCTATTCAACGATTCCAGACCTTCGCGCTTCGCTCGGTAACGCTCGGTCCGTTTGAAAGGAGTTTTTATGGGTTTGTTGGACAATCTGGAAAATATGGCAGCAAGCAAAGTGGCGAGTTGCAATCCCGAAGCCGCAGCGGTCTTGGAGATGATCCAAAATCATCCTGGCGGAGTTTCGGGTCTCGTACAGACTTTCCACAGTAACGGTTTGGGTGGGCTGGTGAACTCGTGGATCGGCACGGGTGAAAACCAATCCATCAGCCCGGCGCAGATTCAGCAGGTGCTGGGTTCCGGGCCGGTGCAGGCACTGGCGCAGAAGTTAGGAGTTTCACCGGATCAGGCGAGTGCGACCCTCTCGCAATTGCTTCCGACGGTGATGGACAAGTTGTCGCCCAACGGTGCTGTCCCTGAACATTCCAACCTGCTGCAGATGGGAGAGAGTATGCTCTCTTCTCTCGGAAAAACTGGTACAGGAAGCTAAATCTACATCTCAGGATGGGGACGGAAAACTTTTCGTTCCCATCCCAACCTTTGTGCGCTCCGTCCATTGCGTTCCCTTTGGCTGAGGAGGATAATCAAACCTGGTTGCCGGCCGGCCACCGGAGCCCCCCGTAGTCGTGTGAACCTACCGAATTCCATCACGCTTATCCGCATCTTCAGCATTCCTCTGCTGATGTGGATCCTTTCAAGTCCGCGCTTCAACGGGATCAGTGGCGAAAGAGAATTGCTCGCTTCCGCGCTGTTTATTGCAGCTTCAATGACGGATGGAATCGATGGTTATCTGGCGCGCCGGCGCGGACAGATCACGACCATCGGCATTCTGCTGGATCCTCTTGCCGACAAGCTTCTCATCGCCGCTGCCTTCGTAACGCTCGTGCAGCTGAATCCCAGCCTGGTTCCGGCGTGGATTGCAGTAGTCGTCATCGGACGCGAATTTCTAGTCAGCGGATTGCGCTCGATCGCGGCGTCGGAAGGATTCACTATCGAGGCTAGCGAACTTGGCAAGCTTAAGATGGTGGTGCAGATCGTTTCAGTGGTCGCCGTCATCCTGGATCACCGGTGGAAAGAGTGGCCGGTTTACGGAAACTATTTTTTCCCGATTCACTGGATTGCCTATCTCGCGATCTGGTTCATGGTGTGCGTCTCCCTTGTGTCGGCGATCGACTACTTTGTGGCGTTCTGGTCGAAAATTGATCGGCGCGTAGTCAAACGCCGCCGCCGAGCCTTCATTCTGAGCCGGCGAAGAAAGCCCGCACGCCCAGCGGCCGACCCTGATGTCGCAGCCTCGACCTAGTCCAGTTGATTTCGAGCAATCCTCCCGTGGCGAGTTCTCGCAAGACGAGAGAGTGCTGCTTTTGCAACTCGCTCACGACTCGATTCTTTCTGCGCTCGAAAGCCGAGAGATTCCGCTCAAGCCTCCGACCCCTCATCTCGAAGAACCTCGTGGGGTATTCACGTCGCTGTACCTTAACGGTGCATTGCGGGGATGTGTCGGATACGTTCTGCCGATCGGTTCCGTGTATCGCATAGTGTCGGAAACGGCTCGAGCCGCCGCTTTCGAAGACACACGGTTTGCGCCCGTGAAGATGGAAGAGGCTCCCCATCTCGACGTGGAGCTCAGCATCCTCTCTCTTCCACAGCCGATTGTCCCCGAATCTATTGAGATCGGACGCCACGGACTTGTGATCAGCACGGCCGGACGCCGCGGGCTTCTACTGCCCCAGGTTCCGGTTGAACATAATTGGGATCGGGAAACGTTCCTCAATCACACCTGCCATAAAGCAGGACTGCCGATGGACGCATGGCGGAATGGTGCAATTATCGAAGCGTTCACTGCTGAGGTCTTTGGCGATAAGAACTGAGCATCGTACCTGCTAAGGCGCCGCTCTCGCGATGGAACCAGAAGCCGTAAAGGCACCACTCGCTGGTATTAAGTGAAAACGCGATCCGCAGTGAATATCTTCCAAGTCCGCCGCAGCGCAATGGAACACATCAGCACATCTACGGAGGAACTGACCAACCCCGCACGCCGACATCGATTGCTGATGCTGGCAAACTAAACCGAGAACGCTTTCGCGTTCCCGGTCTGGGACTAACAGAAGCTGTAGCGAACTAGTTGGTCTGGTCGAGTTCCACGCCGTCACCGGCGTGCGTATCTTCCAGCGAGAAAACGATCATGCCGGTCGCAGTCGTGTCGGTTACACCGATGATCACGATCTCAGATACGGCCCTGCGGGGCAGGTCGCGCACGTGAATCACGGGACCGTTGCCTTTGGTGAACATGGCTGGGTCGACTGAAGGCACCTTCTTCTGCGTGTCTTCGGCGATGGCAGCCTTGAATGAAAGCGAATCCACCGGGTCTTTCAGGTCCGCTTCGTAAGAACGCACGGCGCGGAAGAAGTCACCGATCTTCACGCCTTGGTTCGAGCCGAGGTTCAGATATACCTTCTGTCCAGTCCCCAGTTCTGAATCGAAATCCTTCCCCATGACAATTCGGCCAGAAACCTTATTGCTGGCCGGCAGGAAGCGGTCGAAATGCATTGGAGTGTGAAAGGTCAGCGCTGGCTTCTCGGCAAACGGAATCGTGGTATCGCCGGGGTTGACGCCGTCGCACGCGTACTCGATCTGCGCGATGGCGGTCTTGTTTCTGGTATCAATCACTTTCACTCGGCCGACTTCTTCGTAGGGTTGGCCGGTTTCCTTCATAAGCTTCTTCTGGCCGGGGTACATTTCGTACTCGTTGACATCCCGAAGTTCGCGGACCACTTCATACTCAGCGCCTGCCGTGTACCCGGATCCCTCGAGGTAGACGACGTCGCCGCGAGTAAATTTCGTCGTGGTCGGCGTCTGCAACCCGCCAGCGACAAAGTTAGCGTCGGGAAGAATGTGCTTGCTGATGAAGCCGGCACAATAAAGGTCAGAATAGGTGGGCGTCTGAACTCGCTCCGTGGGAAAGCTCTCCGTGGTCATCACGGTTCCTTGCGGGGCTGCCGCAGCAGCATCATCGGCCGATTGTCCCCAAGCCGCCGTGGCGAGCACCAATACTAACAATCCTGTTTTCTTCATGTTACCTCCGGGGAGCCGTTTCGCGGTTCTTCTCCCTTGTTAAATGCCAGAAAAGAAAGGCTTCAAGCGGAAGGTAACAAGCAGGTCACGGAGGGTCAAGGTTACGAGGGTGTTGGGAACCCCGGAGCAGAAGTTTTTTGACTCCGGATGTTAATCCCTTGTTGCATAAGTAATTAAGTGCCTGTAATAATTCGCCGTTCGTCCCGATGTAAGTTGGACTGCGGACAGAACTGAGAGCGATGATTTCTACTGCCCCCTTCGCGCCACGCCTTTTACCCTTGCGCTTGCCGCGAGTCTGCGTGGCTGTCATTGGCGCCGATGCCAACGAAATGGCGGAAAAAGCGGAAGGACTGGTTCGAGATAACTCCTTTTTAGAGTTCAGGTTAGACTATCTCCCCAAGCCAGGGTTGGCTCTTCCCCGCATCAAGCGTTTCATCGAGAGCCATCCCGGGACTGTCGTGATTGCCACTTGCCGCCGTGCTGCCAATGGAGGCAAGTTCCGCGGCTCCATCGCCTCGCAACTCGATGTTCTGAACAAGGCGATCGCCGCGGGCTGCCAGCTGGTAGATGTTGAGCTTCAGACCGCCACTAAGAGTAAGCCTGCCCAATTGCAAAAGCTCCGTTCACGCGCCGGTTTGATCCTTTCGTTCCATGACTTTCGGGCGACCAAGAAGCTGGATGAGACTCTGGAAAAAATGGTCGCGTATCCGGCGGACTATTACAAAGTCGTCAGCACGGCGACGACGCTCTCCGACAACGTGACCATGATCAAATTCCTAGCTCGCGAGGGAGACCGGCATTCCCTCGTTGGCATGTGCATGGGCGAGCAAGGGATTATCAGCCGAGTCTTGGGCGTTCGGGCCGGAAGCCTGTTTACCTTCGCGTCGGCTAGTGCTGGCCAGGAAACCGCTCCCGGTCAAGCCACGGCCCAGGAATTGCGCAGTGTTTATCGCATCGATCAGGTGGACGTCGCGACCAAGGTCTACGGCGTCGTTGGCGATCCAATCGCGCACTCGCTCTCTCCGGCCATTATGAACGCCGCGTTCCGTCGCGAGAACGTTAACGGTGTTTACCTGGCGCTGCACGCCAAAACATTGAAGGATCTTCTGACCTGCGTCAAAGAGATCCCGATTCATGGGATTAGCGTTACCATGCCGTACAAGGAAGCGATTCTGCCGCATCTTGATAATACCGATTCGCACACTACGAAGATCGGAGCTTGTAACACGGTCGTACGTGCGCAAGACGGCAAACTCTATGGCTTCAACACCGATACGGCTGGAGTGGTTCGCCCGCTGGAGCGCCGTTTGAGCACTATCGAGGGCGCCAGGATCTTGGTGATTGGAGCAGGAGGCGCAGCGCGCGCAGCCGTCTTCGGGCTCAAAGAACGAGGAGCGGAAGTCTACATTCTGAATCGCAGTGCAGCGCACGCGAAAAAGCTGGCGCACCAGGCACGCGCCCGGATCATGAAGCGTCCCGACCTGAAGAAAATGGCTTTCGATGTGATCATCAACGCCACTCCGGTTGGGATGGGAAATACGCGCGAAACGCCACTCCAGGACAAAGAGATTAATGCCCGCTATGTCTTTGATATGGTTTATGATCCGGCGGAAACGCGCCTTCTGAAATTAGCGAAGGAGCGTGGAGCACAAGTCATTTCCGGGATCGAGATGTTCGTCCACCAGGCAGCCCGCCAATTCGAAATCTGGACCGGCAAACCGGCGCCGTGGGACGAGATGCTGCGAGTCGTACTCCTGGCTCAACAGGAGCGCGCCAACCACGCAGTGAACGCGAAATAAGCACCTGCCGATGCTCCACTGCAAGAAAAAGTTGCATTTACTAGGTGCCCAAAGTAAGATGCATACAGGAAGCGCGACTGTAAACGCTTCCGGTTAGCCCAGTACCGCCCGTTCCTTACTTCCAAACTCGCAGTTCACAAGCTTTTGGCGAAATAACTCGACGTGAGAGGCGGCTTGGTCCGTCTCCATCCCGGTTCGGAGAGTTCAACATGGCGTGGTACGCGTACTGTCTTACCGAGCACCAAACCCTCCCAAATGGCACCCGCACCCGACGTCCTTTCCTTCTTGAGGGCGTTCAAGGGGTCAACGGGGCTGCCGTTCTGAGCTATCCCAGTGGTGAATTCGCAGTAATTGTCAGCGAATACGACCACACAGCCGGCGAGCTCGACCATAAAGCCGCGATAGAGCATGCGCGAGTCGTCAGCAACTGCTTCCGCAATTCCACCGTCCTTCCCTTCAAATTCGGAACAATTTTCGATAGCGATGACGCCCTTCGTCAGGCCGTCCGGGTTAACCGGCGCGCCTTTGGCCTGAGTGTCGCGAAGTTACGCGGCAAGTCCGAAATGCACATCAAGTTGGTCGTCCGCGACGGTTCCCTGCGCGAGGCGATGATCGACATCGAGCTTCCAGACACTGTCGGCGGGGATTATCTATCCAAGTTGAAAGTGAAGGCTTCAAGAGAACGCGAGCGCCAGACGAAGGCTCGTGCACTCTCGGTTCAAGTTCATAAGCTGTTCAATCCACTGGAAGAAGAAGTCAGCTGCAAGAAGGTCGCTCCGGAGGGCATGTTGATCGATATCGCCCACCTGATCGACTCCAAGAGCGTGGAAAAGTATCAGAACCGCTATAGCACGGCAGCCAAGCAGCTCAAGAACTGCGAAGTGGCCATCAGCGGCCCCTGGCCTCCGTATCACTTCCTGCCCGGCAAGCTGCGGACCGTGGCCGGCAACAGCTAGATTCCTTTTGTTTCGCAATGAGCCCATGGCGAGCCGCCATGGGCTTTTGCTTTGAGTTTGGCAGGGCACTGCATTCAATATGCATTGTTCTGCACTTGAGGCCTGCCGGTGATATCGAATAGCGCTCCCTTCCAGCGTCTTTTTCCTATTTATAAGGAGCATGTAGTCATAGACTTACGGGTGGGCGTGATGGTAATCACAGGATTTCCACATTTTGGTGCGGCAAGTGCTTCAACCCGACGTAAGAAAGAGGCCGCACACTCCATGACATTCATCCTCTTCGATTCTACGCGTCACTTCCCGAAGTGCCGTTCAAGCTTTCAGAACGGCATCTTGCATCGCCTTTCCTGACATCGCCCACCAATCGTAGCCTCTTGAAATGTGGCCCCAGCAATGGGGCCATTTTTTGCCCGTTTGTGAATCGCGGAGAGCAGCAAACCACGAAGGACACGAAGTTACACGAAGGAATGCATTTGCATTAAGACCTTCGTGATACTTTGTGCCCTTCGTGGTTAGGAGTTCGAAACACGATCAGAGGAGATCTGCATGCGCGCGGTCGATAGGCTTGTCGGGGTTCTGGTTCTTCTTGTTACTTCGTTGTCGTTAGCGGCCGCCCAGAAAGCGGAGACGGCGCCACCTTCACAGATGCCGCCATCGTTGCCGATTATTTCAGCGGCGGAGTTGGAATCGAAGGTCCCGACGCCCAAGCCGGACGACGTAAAGTCAATTGACGCGATCATGCATGCCGCCTACGACTCGATCTCAGGCCCCGCAGGGGCGCGCGACTGGAATCGCTTCCGTTCGCTCTTCCTTCCGCAGGCTCGGTTCACACAGGTTGGCAAGGGTCCCGACGGATCAACTTTCATCATCTCCTGGAGCGAAGAGGAATTCATTCGCGACGCTACGCAAGTGTTTGCGAAAGATCCGTTTTACGAAAATGCGATTGTGAACAAGCCCGACTCCTATGGAGGCATGACGCAGGTTCTTAGCAGCTACGAGTCGCATCGCGTGCTCGGGGATAAGCCGTTCGAACGCGGTGTGAATTCGTTTCAGTTACTCAACGACGGCAAGCGCTGGTGGGTCGTCTCGATCTTCTGGGATTCGGAACGGCCAGATAATCCGCTGCCGGCGAAGCTGGCCAAGAAATAAGAGCGCCACGGATTTTCACTGATCTTCACGGATATTTCTGGGCAATCTGGACTCACGGCGCCGAAGTGTTCGCGCGACTTTTGGGTTATCCGCGCGAATCCGTGGCCACTTAGCTTCTAGTTTATAGTCAAAACATGCGAGCGATTCTTGCGGGCGGAGGCACGGGCGGGCATGTCATTCCCGCACTTGCCATCGCGAATCAACTCAATAAAAGTTATAACGCCGAGATTCTCTTTATCGGCACTGCGCGCGGCATCGAGAACCGTCTCGTTCCCGCCGCGGGATATCCTCTGCAACTCGTCCGTGTAGGCGCGCTGAAAAATGTCTCCTTAATGACGCGATTGAAGACGGCCTTCGATCTACCTCGTGCGGTCTGGGATGCGAGCCGCATGATCAACGAATTCGCCCCTGACGTGGTCATTGGCGTTGGCGGTTACGCTTCCGGCCCGGCGATGTTGTCGGCCGTGATGAAGCACGTTCCGACGCTCGCGTTTGAACCCAACGTTGTTCCGGGATTCGCCAACCGCATGGTCGCCCGCTTCGTTTCCGGCGCAGCGGTTCATTTCGAAGAGACGGCAAAATATTTTCGGCACGGCGAAGTCACCGGCGTCCCGGTGCGCCAGGCTTTTTTCGGGATTCCTCCCAAGCGCGGAGGAACGCCAACGCTTCTCGTTTTTGGAGGCAGTCAAGGCGCGCACGCCATCAACGAGGCGATATTCCGCTGCCTGCCGGTGCTGCGGCGCGAGGCCCCGGGCATTCACATCATTCACCAGACCGGGGAGCGTGACTATAATGACGCGCTGGTAGCCTATCAGTCGTTGGGGGAGTCGGCCCAGGTATCCAAGTTCATCGAGGACATGCCTGCGGCCTTCGCTCGCGCCGACCTGGTGGTCTGCCGCTCGGGAGCGAGCACGGTCGCGGAAATCGCGGCGGCAGGGAAGCCGGCGGTGTTTGTTCCATTCCCGCGCGCGGCGGACGATCACCAGCGCGTAAATGCGGAAGCATTGGCGCGCCATGGGGCCGCAGTGGTCGTCGAAGAGTCGAAGCTAGAAGGTGTCTGGCTGGCAGAAACGATCGCAGCGTTATTGCAAGATCCGCAGCGCCTGCGGCAAATGAGCAACGCTGCGCGCGAGTTGGCGCATCCGAACGCAGCGAAAGACATCGCCGCAATGGCGGCACGCGTTGGAGGAATCGAAGGCATTGAGTAATTCGGAAATTGAGTAATTGTGTAATTGAGTGGTCAGCTCGGACGCATCACAAATTACTCAATTACCAAATTACACAATTACTAAATTTGTGTACCCATGTTCGCAAAAATTCAGCGTATTCATTTCGTAGGCATCGGCGGCATCGGCATGAGCGGCATTGCCGAGGTCCTGCTCAATCTCGGATACAAAGTCTCGGGTTCCGACCTAAAAAGTTCGGCTGTGACGCAGCGCCTAGTGAGTCTTGGTGCCACAACATTTGAAGGACATCGCGCCGAGAATATCGCCGGTGCCGAAGTCGTCGTCACCAGTTCGGCCATTGCAGCGGAGAATCCCGAGGTCGCCGAAGCGCACAATCTTCACATTCCGGTGATTCAGCGCGCAGAAATGCTGGCTGAGTTGATGCGGCTGAAGTATGGGATCGCGATCGCCGGTATGCACGGCAAGACGACGACAACATCCATGGTCGCAGCTGTTCTCGCTGCGGGAGGCCTCGATCCTACGGTGGTCGTTGGAGGACGCGTCGACGCCATGGGCTCCAATGCGCGCCTCGGCAAATCGCAATATCTGGTTGCCGAAGCCGACGAGAGCGACCGGTCATTTCTAAAGCTATCCCCAATACTTTCGGTGGTCACCAACATCGACCGCGAGCACATGGATTGCTACCGCAACATGCGTGACGTGAAGAAAACGTTTCTCGACTTCATGGATCGCGTTCCTTTCTACGGAATGATTGTTGCCTGCAACGATGATTCTCTGCTGCGAAAGCTGTTGCCGGAGGTGCAGCGGCGAACGGTGACCTATGGAACGAAGCGCGGGTCGGATTTTTTGATCAAGCTGGAGGAAACGAAGCGCGAAAGTCCTGGCGACAGCCGTCCCTATAGCCGTTTTCGTGTGAACTATCAGAAGAGGGAACTGGGAGAGTTCACGCTCCACGTGCCGGGAGTACACAACGTGCTCAACGCGACGGCAGCGATTGCTGTGGGTGTCGGCCTCGACGTCAGCGTCGACGCAATTCGCTCCGCGCTCGATCAGTTTCGCGGCGTCGACCGCCGATTTCAACTCAAGGGACGCGTTGCCGGCGTCGGCGTCATCGACGACTATGGTCACCATCCCACCGAGATTCGGGCAACCTTAGCGGCGGCGCGGCAGTGCGGCTTCCAGAAAATTCACGTGATCTTCCAGCCTCATCGCTATACCCGCACTCGCGACCTGATGGAAGAATTCACCAGCGCCTTCCATGATGCCGACTCGTTGTTCGTGCTCGATATTTATGCCGCCAGCGAGCCGCCACTTGAAGGGATCACCGGAGAAGTGCTTGCTCAGAAAATCCGGGAGAAGACAGCGACAACGGGGCGCTATGCAAGCTCTCCCGCGGAGGCAATCGATGCCGCCGTCGCCGTGGCGCAAGACGGGGACATGATCCTAACCCTCGGCGCGGGCAGCGTCTCACAGTTTGGGCCGATGATTCTGGAGAAGCTGAAAGAGAGAGAGGGATGAGGAGCCTGGAGGTCATTCCATCTTTTTCGCGGGAGTGTCCTCAGCCTTTGTACTCGTGGGTCCTACAGAAGTGAACTCCGGGCTGAGCTTTGCGATCGCGCTGCGCAGGTCGCCGATTTCATATCCTGATTTGTAGAAAGCAATCTTCCCCTCACTATCGATGAGAACTCCGAGTGGAATGACTTGCCTTTGATACGACGCTCCCAACGATCCATCGAGATCGTAATAGTTCATCCACGGAATATGCTGCTGCGCGATGAACTTATTCGCCGCATCCGGGTTTTCATCATTGTCGATGCCGACCCAGAGGAGTCCTTTCGATGCGGTTTCATCGTGGAGCTTGATTAGGTCCGGTACCATCCCTTTGCACGGGCCACACCATGTGGCCCAGAAATCTAGAAACACCGGCTGTCCCCGAAGGCTGCTTAGAGCCTTGACTGTTCCGTCGGGAGACTTCAGATGAAGGTCTGCCGCGGGCTTGCCAATGAATTCGAAATGCGGGCCCGGCACGAACAGACTCGAAAGCTCGGCGACCAGTTGCGCGTCCTTTGGCGCGACGAAGGCAAACAAGGCGGCATCTTCCGGTTCATCTAATTTCACCTCCGGATAGATGACGACATCTTCCGAAGAGAAGGGGAGATGCCCATTCACCGGGTCGTCCGACAATGGTTTCTCCCGATCTATCTTCTTCACAATCACTCGGCGCGATTTGTCGATCCAGACCGTCTCTTCGTGACTCCGGGCGGGACGCCGCGTTTTGAAGTCGTCATCGCCGACGTGTAGAACGTAGCAATCCACGGTCTGAGTGCCGATAGAAATCTTCTCGCCAGGAAGGAACGTTGCCGACTTTACCGCGCTGGCCACCCGCCCGAGGTTAGAAACGATCGCCTTCGCATTCAAGGCCGCCATTTCGTCCTGCGGATGTACGCGCTTCTTGTCCGATTCGTCTGTGGAAACCGTTCGCTGGGTGTACGTTTTCTGATCAGGAAGATACTCCCACTCCCGCGTCCCGTCGGAGAGGAGAATCGCGTGTCCGATAAATGATCGTCCTTCGTACCGGTAGCGCCCGCCCGGCGAAACTACCGCAGTCATGAATGTTTTTTGCCAGTCTCGATTGAGCTCGCTGCTGGATGTTCGTTCCTCTACTGCTTCGATGTGATACGACTTGGCGTCGGCATAACGCTGGCTGACTTCATTCAGAAGTGTGGTCGCGTCCTGCGCGGCGAGGCTGGGCGCAGCTTGAAACAAAACAACGGCAAGCGGGAGGACAGCACAAAGCGATGTAAGACGAGACATCAAACGCTCCTCACACGCGGCTAATCGCAAATATTCTAATGCGGTCGGCAAGGAGAATGTCGCCAACAGAATGGGGAAGTCTCCAACGCTTGCGAGTAGCCTTGGCTCAGAGGCTCGAAATCCGCCCCCTGAGGCGAGGTGAGAATGTCCCGGCGGCTTCTCCCATGGAACTTCCATAATTCCTTCTTCGTATCTTTCTTTGCTAACGGATCGGTATGCCCTTCGTCTATTTGGCATAAGGGGTTAAGGTCATGAAAACACAAGCATGGGGATGGTTGACGGTAGCGGTTCTGGCGGCTGGATTGAACGCCAGCTACCATGACGGAGGCTTGGCGTGGGCACACCGCATCGCGTTTCAGGTTGAGCACAATGCGAGCGCAGTCCTGGCACTGTCGACCGGGCACGCAGACCGGTTTTTGACCGAAGCGCGGCTATTGCAGCAGCCTGAAGTGACTTCGAATTGCCGCCTGAGCACAGCCCTGGCACGAGTGGAATCAAGAGTGGCCCGCTCGGACGCAGAATTTGACCGCTGGGTTGCAGTATCGGATCGGCAGGAAGCTCAGATCGAGGCCAGTCGCGGGCGAATGGAAGCCCGACTCGCGCACATGCGAATTCCAGCAGCGGCTTTCAGCCCGGTCGTCGTTCGCATGCCGAGAGTGGCGTGTCCGCGATCGCTGGTAAATTTTCCAGAAATCCCGCGGATCACGATGCCGATGGTTCCCGTGGTGCACATCGACGCACCGGGAGCAGGTCCGGTCTAGATTTTCCAAGTTGCCGTTTGCTTTCCTCCTGGGACGACGGGCGCGGAACTCAGACCGCGCCCTTCTTTATTCTTCGAAGGGTTCCTTTGCTTCCCGCGAATCACTAACTGCTGAGAACTGATTCCTAGTCCCTGATCCTTCGCGCAAATTCCCCCTCGTACCCAACGCGGTTCCCTCCTGTGCAAAACGTGAAATTTTCCATCTATCTCAATTCGAGAAATGCAGCTATAGTGAAAAAGCTCAGCGATTCCTCTCGACAACTCTGAACTGATGGCGCGAAAAAGTGGTTCCACCATCATGCAGGAGGAGTTGTACCCACCCAGCGCTCCACCGGCGCGCGAGGAACTTGATGACGCGCGTTTGGTTGACCTGGATGTGGACGAGGAATCCCCGTTTCTGCGCGGACAAAAGCGTGTTTCCGCCCGCCGCAGCTCGCTTCCCAGGAAAACTGCGAATCGCCTTCTGTGGGCGACGATTGCTGTAATGATCTTGTGCGCCGGAGCGATCGGCGCCGCAGCACTGTACCACTACGGCGAACACTCGTGGCGCTTCCGCATTGAATCAAGCGACGACATCGAAGTCAGCGGCATGGAGAACGTCACCAAGCCGCAAATCATGGAAGTCATGGGCGCCGACATCGGCCGCAATATTTTCTTTGTCCCGTTGACCCAGCAGAAGGCACAGCTTGAACAGATTCCATGGGTCGAATCGGCGAGCGTCATGCGCTTCGTTCCCAATCGCCTGAAGGTGGAAATTCACGAGCGCACACCAGTCGCTTTCGCGCGCGTCGGACCGCACATCACGTTGATCGATGCCGGCGGCACGCTGATGGAGTTGCCGCAGAAGCACAAATATTCCTTCCCCGTGATTCTAGGAATGAATCCCGGCGAGCCACTCTCGACACGATTGCCGCGCATGAAGGCTTATAACGAACTCGTCCGAGAGTTGGACTCTGGCGGAGCGCGCTATTCGCAGGATTTGAGCGAAGTGGATGTGTCCGATCTCGACAATTTGAAAGTGCGCGTGAACGATCCGGCGGGAGACGTGCTCGTGGAGCTCGGAGCGTCGGATTATCTGAAGCGCTACCGAACTTACGTCAGCCATGTGCGGGAGTGGCGGCAGCAGTTTCAGAAACTCGAGTCGGTGAACCTGCGCTACGACAACCAGGTCATTGTGAATCCCGACATGGAAGGGAGGCCCAAGCCGGCAGCGCTCACGGCAGCATCAGCGAGGGCGGCAGCTGCCGCTGGAGTGAAGCCAGCAGCGCTCATCACGCGCCTGGGGCCACACGATCGTCCGCTTCCCAAGCCCGCGTTTGAAATGACAGAGAAGAAGCTGGATTCGCCGGTGGCAGCGAAGAAAACGGCGGCGCCCGCAGCGAAGACTGTACAAACGACGAAGCCCACGACTGCCAAGAAAACCGCTCTCAAGAAAAACAAGACTGCCGCGAAGAAAGATCTCGGGAAGAAGTGGGCGGCGAAAGGGAAGACAACTTCCGCGCAGCATAGTGTGCCGCAGGGAACAAGAAAGCCGGCGGCTTCGGTTGCCGCGAATGCGTCAAGTCCGAAGCCGAGCGCGGCGGTTTCGAAGCAGCAAAGCAGTGCGGGGTCCAATTAATGGCGTCAGGGAATTCATAGGAAGATGGCAAACCAGCAGGGAAGCTTTCTTACGGCGATCGATGTGGGTAGCGCGAAGACACGTGCGCTTGTGGCGGAGGTCACGGACACGGGCTTGCGTTACCGTGGCCATGGCGTCGCCGAATCGCGCGGCTCGCGCAAAGGCGTGATTGTCGAACTCGACAAAGCCGTAGCCGCGATCCAGCAGGCCGTCGAAGCCGCTGAGGATGTAGCTGGGGCAGCGGTCGAGCACGCCATCGTAGGCATCGGCGGAGCGCACGTGCGCGGCATGAACAGCCATGGAGGCATCAGCCTCGGTACGCGCCCGCGCGAGATCGGACGCGACGAGATCAAACAGTCCGTCGAACGAGCGCGCGCGATCCCGATGCCCGCGGACCGTGAGATTCTGCATCTCCTCCCTCAGGAATTCATTCTCGACGATCAGGCCGGAGTGCATGACCCGCTGGGCATGATGGCGGCTCGCCTCGAAGTGCGTGTTCACATGGTGACTGCCGCCACGAGCGCCACGCAGAACGTCATCACCGCGGTGAATAAAGCCGGTGTCCACGTTGACGACACGGTCTACGAGCCCCTGGCTGCAGCTGATTCCGTGTTACGCAACGACGAACGCGAACTCGGCGTTTGTCTCGCGGACATCGGTGCCGGATCGACGGAACTCGTTGTGTTCCAGCAAGGCGCGGTGGCTTACACGGGCGTCATTCCTCTTGGAGGAGATCACTTCACAAGTGATCTTTCCGTTGGGCTTTGTACGCCGCTCTCCGAAGCCGAGAAGATCAAGAAGATTTACGGCAACGCGATCGTGACGTTGATTCCGGAAGGCAATGAAGTCGAAGTGCCGTCGGTCGGCGACCGGCCATCGCGGCTTATGCCGCAGCGTCTTGTCGCAGAGATTCTTGAGCCCCGCGCGCGCGAACTTTTCGAGATGATGCGCGACGCCCTGCGCCAGAGCGGCATGTTCGAGCTCTGCATTGCCGGAATCGTGTTAACCGGAGGCGCATCGCGCTTGCCCGGAATTTTTGACGTCGCCGAGTCCGCGCTGCGTCGCTCCGTCCGGCTTTCGTGGCCGGCTCCGCTGGCGAAAATGCCGTCGACGCTCTCCGAACCGGAATTCGCGACTGTTCTTGGCATGGTGAATTACGGTCAGCGCGCCCGCATTGCTCGCGGCATTCAGAGCGATCGCTGGGGAACGAGATTGAAGTCGCTGTTAGTAGGCAAGGGAGCGTAAGACAAAGTTTCAATGTTTCAAGGTTTCAATCATCTTGAAACTCTGAAACCTTGAAACTTTGAAACTCAGTTCTAAGGTGGACAAAATGACAAACGACCCGAAAATTCGCATCAGCTTCAACGAAGAAGCCCGCAACGACGCCAAGATTAAAGTCATCGGCGTAGGTGGCGGCGGCGGCAACGCGGTGAACCGCATGATCGATGCCGGCGTCGAGGGCATCGAATTCATCGTTGCCAACACGGATCTGCAGGCGCTTCGCATGTCGCATGCGCCCGTGAAGTTGCAACTCGGCGTGAAGCTGACGAATGGCCTGGGCGCGGGCGCGAATCCGGAAGTTGGCCGCAAAGCCGCACTCGAAGATTCCGACAAGATCATTGAAGCTCTCGAAGGCGCCGACATGGTTTTCGTCACCACGGGTCTCGGCGGCGGCACGGGCACCGGCGCGGCTCCCATCATTGCTTCTCTGGCCAGCGAAATGGGCGCGCTGACGGTTGCCGTCGTGACCAAGCCGTTCTCGTTCGAAGGCAAACGCCGCATGCAGCAAGCCGAACGTGGAATCTCTGAACTGATGGAGTCGGTCGATACGACGATTGTCATCCCCAACGAGAAGTTGCTAGCGGTCGCCGAAGATGCCGGCTTCTTCGAGTCCTTCCGCATTGCCGACGACATTCTCCGCCAGGGCGTGCAAGGCATCTCCGACATCATCACGATCCCCGGCATCATCAATCGTGACTTCGCCGATGTGAAAACGATCATGGCTCGTATGGGATACGCCGTCATGGGTACAGCCTCTGCGTGCGGCGCGAAGCGCACCATTGAAGCCGCGCAACGCGCGATTGCTTCGCCGCTGCTCGAAGCTGGAGCCATCGATGGCGCACGCGGCATCCTGATCAACATCACCGGGTCGTCCTCGCTCAAGCTCGCCGAAGTGCAGCAGGCGTGCTCGATCATTCAAGGCGCAGCTCACGAAGATGCCAACATCATCTTTGGCGCCGTGATGGACGAGAAGATGAAAGACGCAGTCAAGATCACGGTGATCGCCACCGGCTTCCGCGAGATTCCGACTGCGCGCCATCGCCAACAGGAAACACGGATGTCGTTTGCCGCGGTGCACGAAGAGGCGATGGATTTTGCCGATGACTTCGCGCCACGCGAACCCATGCCTGACCCGATTCCGCCGCAGATTATGGCTGAATCGTCGGTAGACGAACGCGCCTACGTCGAGGACTCGGCCCCGGTCGCGCATGTTTCCGACCGAATTGCCGATCCCATCTCGCTCGACACCATGCGTAGCGCCATGGTGAACAACTTCGAGCAGAACGATCTCGATGTGCCGGCATTTCTGCGCAAGAGAAATGATGTCATGTAGTGCTGAGCGGTGGGCAGCGAGCAATGAGCGATCGAAAACGACGTGGTTTCCAATGCTCAGCGCTCGCCGCCCATCGCTTGATTTGCGCAAACTTTTTCACCTTGGGTAGTGCCTTATAAGTAACCCAGTAACCGATTACGGAAGGGGTCTGACCGCAGGTAATGCCCGCTTATGTCCTTGTTTCAAAACGGCTTGAAGCAAAATTAGTGTTTCATTAGATCAAAACTTTACCATTGCCCCAGATACGCTAAGTCTCGTACTATCAGCACAGTTAGGCGAAGGGGTGGGATTACCACCCGCTGGCATTGTGGTTGCATCGAACTACACAGATTCCGGGAGTGAAAACAGACAGATGTTCAGGGGAAGCGTTCTTCGTCTTGTAGTGGCCCTTTGCGCGTGCCTACCGATGGCTGGCGTGAGTTGGGCGGCGCATATCAACACTCATCCGACCACCAAATCCAGCGCTAAAAAAGTCAGCGAGACTCAGCACACACGCCGCCGCCTGCATCATCTGGCCAAGAGCCGCAGCGCAGGCGCGACGGTCCGCCGGGTTTCAGTTACGACTCGCCGCCATCATTACTACGAGCGCTTTACGGCGAGTTCGTTCGCGGAAGGCCTCACCGCGGGTGACATTACCGGCGGCGAAGATCCGATTGTCCGCCAGGCCGCCATCGACGCTCTCGGCAACATGAACGGCACCGTCGTCGCCATCGAGCCCACCAGCGGACGCGTTCTCGCCATGGTGAACCAGAAGCTGGCTCTTTCAAGCGGCGCGCAGCCCTGCTCCACGATTAAGCTCTCGGTCGCGCTTGCTGCTCTCAGCGAAGGTGTGGTCTCTAAAGAGACTCCGGTTTCGCTCGGCGGCAGCTATCGCATGAATCTCACTACTGCGCTGGCGCATTCAAACAACGCTTATTTCGAAGCTGTCGGTCGCAAGCTAGGCTTTGAAAAAGTCGCCTACTATGCCCACCAGTACGGTCTCGGTGAACTCGCCGGATACGACATTCCCGGAGAACAGCTGGGCGCTTATCCCGACGAAGTGATTCCAGAGAAACTGGGCGGCGTCGGCAAGATGTGTTCTTTCGGCGAAGGCGTTTCTATGACCCCGCTGCAACTGGGCGCCATGGTTTCCGCTATCGCCAACGGCGGAACACTCTACTATCTGCAGCATCCGACCACTCCGGAAGAAGTTGCGAACTTCCAGCCGCGCGTGAAGCGTCAGCTCGATATCGCTCCGGTGATTCCTGAACTCTCTGACGGTATGGCTGGCGCGGTGCAATACGGCACAGCCCGCAAACTCCGGCTCAATTTCAACGAAGAAGAAATCCTGGGCAAGACTGGAACCTGCTCGCACGCCGGAACTCGCTATGGCTGGTTCGCTTCCTACGCCAACACCAGCGTGGGACGCGTCGTCGTCGTGATCTTCCTCGAGGGTGGACGGCCGACGTTCGGTCCCAAGGCGGCCCAGATTGCCGGCTTGATGTACCGCAACATGTACGACCACGATTTCTTCATCGCGAGCCACGGATTGCCGTCGAAGACAGCGACCGCGACTCCGGTTAGCACAACTCCGTAGGATTTTTCTTATCTCTCTTCAATTCTCAAAGAGACGTAGCCTGCTACGTCTCTTTTCTTTTTCTGTAATCTCGGTTTTGTCTCGCCCATCGAGGCACACTAGAGTAACCACCATCCCGATTTTCTAACGCGCCTGGGCTGCCTCAATGCCGATGTTTATCCCAGCACTTCTGACCGGGTGGGAGAGCTGTGCCTCCCCCTTCAGACAGTCTGCTCGGAGGCCTTACGGCGCCCACGTCAACGCTGCTCCACGGAAGCTATAACTACGGTTTGTTCGCTCTATCGGTGGCTCTCGCGATCGTTGCGTCTTATGCGGCGACTGATCTTGCCGGACGCCTGAATTCGTCGTTCGGCATCGTCGTGATTAGCGCGACCGTTTTTCTGGTGCTGCCACTCGCCATTAAAGTCGTAGCCTTTGTTGGCCGGATGCTGGCTTTACAATCGGCCGCTGCCAGCGCCGCTCGCCACAACGAGGCCCAGTTCCATACGCTCGCCGAAGCGATCCCGCAGATCGTCTGGACCACAGGTGCCGACGGCCTGACGACTTACATCAACCAGCATTGGTACGAGATGACGGGCATGCCCCCAGGTTCCGGCATGGGCAGCGGCTGGATGGAAGTAGTTCATCCCGATGACCGCGAGATCTGCAACAGAAAATGGCAGGAGTGCATGGCCTCGGGTACGACATTCGAGGTCGAATACCGCTTGCGCGATGCTACAAAAGAATTTCGATGGTATCTCGATCGCGCCGTCCCGTTGCGCGATGCTTCAGGCTCGATTCTCGGGTGGTTCGGTACCTGCACCGACATCGAACCGCAAAAACAGCAACAACAACTCCTCGAACAGCAGATCAAAGAGCACACGGCAGCTCTGGTCGAGGCGAATTTCCGGCTTGAAAGCGAAATGCGCGAGCGCGCCCTGGCGCAACAGGAATTGAATCAGCAAAACGAGCGCATGGTGACCGAACTCACTGTTCGCTCGAACCGCGCCACCACCCTGATCAAGACGGCGGAATTGCTGCAAAGTTGCGGGGATCTGAATGATGTCTTGTCGGTGATCGCAGGCATGGCGCCGAAGATGTTTCACGAACTCCGCGGCGCGGTAATGCTCCTGAATCATTCCCGCGACACGCTCGAGGTGTCCGTCTCCTGGACAGGGTGCGAACTATCCGGAAATATATTCGGTCCGCAAGACTGCTGGGCGTTGCGGGCTGGACACATTCACTCAGTTTCGGCCGGCGATTCCACCGCGGAGTGCCGGCACGTTCTTCCCGGCCATCATTCCTATTTCTGTCTGCCTTTGCTTTCGCAGGGCGAAGCGATCGGCGTGCTTCACTTCGAAGTCATCGACTCGCGAGAGTTTTCTCAATCCGCGATGTTGATGGTGAGCATGTTTGCCGAGCAGGTGGGACTCTGCATCTCCAATCTGCGTTTGCGCGAAGCCTTGCGCAATCAGTCGATCCGCGATCCCCTCACGGCACTTTTCAACCGCCGCTATCTGGAAGAAACGCTCGAGCGCGAAGTGCGCCGTGCGACGCGTTCTGAACAGACGCTCGGCGTGATCATGCTCGACCTCGACCACTTCAAGAGATTCAACGATACCTACGGCCACGAGGCCGGAGACACAGTGCTTCGGCAAACCGCTTCCTTCCTGGTCAACAGCGTCCGCGCAGAAGATATTGTGTGCCGTTTCGGAGGCGAGGAGTTCATCGTGATCCTGCCCATGGCCGATCTGAACGCTACGCAGGCGCGCGCCGCGAGTATTTGCTCCAGGCTGCGCGACCTCGAAGTTCTGCATGAGGGCCGCCCCGTCGGGAGGGTCTCGGCCTCTGCCGGAGTCGCTGCGTATCCCGAGCACGGCCTGGCGCCTAAGGCATTAATTGAAGCCGCCGACGCGGCCATGTATCGCGCCAAAAAAGAGGGAAGGGATCGCGTGGTAGTAGCTGATCCTCAATGCGTGGAACGGGAATGGAACAAGGTCGTAACAGGAAAAGTTCCAGTCCAGTAGTGTGGACATTCTGCGGCTGACCGGGTTAGTGATCCTTGTAGCTTCGAGGCGCCAGAATCTCGCTCAAGTAGTCATGACGCCCAGGAATCGACTCCAGGTGGGGGTAACGTACGCCTCCCGCATAATGAATTTCATCGTACCTCCACTTGCGTGACGCAGCCGGGCATTTACAAAGGCCGGACGTCGCCTCCAGCCCCGCTATGTCGCGCGCAATTATACTGTGCAGCGCGTAGAAGTCCGATGCTCGCAGGGGCGGGCGACCGTATTTGCTGTTTATAGCTGCAATAAAAAAGCCCAGCCGTTAGGCTGGGCATGATCTTTTGATACAAAAACAAAACTAGCTGCGCTGTCCAGGTCCCTTGCTTTCGTCGCTGGCAATCACGCCGTCCTTGATGTGAATAACGCGGTGGGCATACTCGGCAATGTCGCCTTCGTGGGTCACCAGGATGATCGTATTGCCTTCAGAATGGAGCCGGTCAAACAGCGCCATGATTTCGATACCGGTCTGCGAATCCAGGTTTCCCGTGGGTTCGTCGGCCAGTATGATCGACGGCTTGTTGACCAATGCGCGCGCAATCGCGACACGCTGCCGTTGCCCGCCGGAAAGCTCGTTCGGCTTATGCTGCATGCGTTTTTCCATGCCAACCGCTGAGAGCGCGCCCTTGGCACGTTCCATCCGTTCTTCCGTTGGAATGCCTGCGTAAATCAAAGGCAGTTCAACGTTGTGCAGAGCGGTCGCACGCGCCAGCAGGTTGAAGGTCTGAAATACGAAGCCGATTTCCTTGTTGCGAATGCGAGCCAGTTCGTCGTCATCGAGCTCGCTGACCAAATGGCCATTCAGCCAGTAATTGCCTTTGGACGGCGTATCCAGACAACCGATGAGGTTCATCAGCGTCGATTTGCCCGAACCGGAAGGGCCCATGATGGCGACGTACTCGTTCCGCTGGATCCGCAGGTTGACGCCTCGCAGCGCATGCACCTGCTGTTCCGAACCCATGTCATAGGTCTTCCAGAGATCCTCGGCCGCGATCATGCACGATTCCGGCGGCGCTAGATTCGCGGTGTTCGGCATATTGATGACTTCTGCGGTTGCCATGTTTTTCTCCTGGTCGGCTGCCACTGGCCTCTCCGATATTTGTCTTAAACCCGTTCTACTTCCGCTCCGATTTCCGAGACCCGCTGCCGGCTTTCCTCTTGGACGTACCAGCCCGGCTAAGGTTATGACGACTCTTCTTCTTTCTTAGGGGCCGAATTATCGATTTTGACGCTGCTCCCCGGACGCAGCGTGCGCAACACCTTGTAGCTTCCGGTAATTACCTCGTCGCCCTCTTTCAACCCGTCGAGGACTTCGATGTCAGTCGTTCCAGTAATTCCCGTCGTGACCGGAATGAAAATCGCCTTCTTGTTGCGGACCACGAAAACGCCCTGCAGTTCATCGTCTTTCTTATTCTTGAATGCGTTCTCCTTCGCTGCCGGTGGCGCTGCATGTACCGATCCCGGAGCGTTATTTTGTTGCTCCATTTGATCCTTCGTTCGCAGCGTTAGCGCCTGAATCGGAACCGAAAGAGCATTGCTTCGCGTTGCGGTCGTAATCTTTGCCGTCGTCGACAGTCCTGGCCGCAGATCTGCCGGAGCATCGGTCAGGGTCACGACAACCTTAAAATCCTTCGCTTCTTCGCTCGCCGTCGTCTGCTGCGAAGTCGAGACGCCGCTGGAACGAACGATCGCGTTGTCCCCAATTTCTGAAACGTTCCCGTGGAACACCTTTTTTGGAATCGCGTCGATCGTAACTTCCGCGGGTTGTCCGAGCTTCACATTCACGATGTCGGTCTCGTCGACTTTTACTTCTGCAGTAATGATCGACATATCGGCAATCGTCATGAGCGTGCTGCCCTGCGCGTTTTGAATGCCGACAACGACGGTCTCGCCCTCGCGTACCGGAAGGTTCGTAACTACTCCGTCGAACGGAGCGACATTTGTCGTCTTCTGCAGCAGGTCCGCGTAATGTACGAGCGTAGCTTTGGCTTGGGCGACATGTCGTTCGGCCGAGTCCTGTTGCGCCTTAGCTTGCGCGACGCGAGCTTGCGCCTGCGTTAAGCCTGCATCGGCGGTCGCCCAGGCATTCTTCCGGCTGTCAAAATCTGACTTCGAGATCAGGCCGTCCTTAAATAAACTTTGGGCGCGGTCCCAATCCAGTTTGTTGCGGTCGTAGTCCGCTTGTGCCCGCAACAGGTCGGCCTGCGACGTCTTGAGCGCGGCATCGGACGCTAATGCATCCGTCTGGGCCGCCTGCAATGACGCTTCGTTGGCATTCACGTCCGCCGACGACTGCACGTTTTCCAGTTGCGCGAGCAATTGCCCTTTCTTTACGTGATCACCCTCTTTCACGTACAGGTGGGTGATCTTGCCAAATGCGTTGGCCCCGATGTTCGCGTAAGTCTTCGGCTTGATCTCCCCCGAAGCGCTCACCACGGTCGAGAGGTCTTGCCGTTGGACTTTCCCGGTCTGAACGGTTGAAACGTTCTTGCTGCTCTGATGAACGGTGAAACCGACGATCATTGCGAGCACAACTAGGATGCCAACGCCGATTGCAACTTTTTTCCAAGCTTTCATAGTTACCGTCACATCCGGAGCAATTTGTCTCCCGCAGGCTTACGACTCTCGCAAAAACGATTATCTTGCGGCGAAAAGCGTTCTCTGCCTCGTCCAAGTGACGGACACACATCCTCTGTTACGATCTTGCCGCCGAGAAAGTTCCCGATCCGATTGAGAAGAGTGGCCGCGACCCGTTACGGTGGAGTAATCGTAGCTACCGCCCCGGAACCAAACATTATAGCCTCGCGACCCGGCAGATCGCAGCAAAGGATTCAGTGACAACCCGGGCAACTCGGCGACCCAGTGGACGCTTCTTACAACCGTTAGCGGTTTTGTTCAATGCGTTCTCCGGGCACGACTTAACCTTGCTTTCACACAACTAACGGCCTAAAATAGGCAAACGACGGTTGTCTTGGCAGGAGTCCCTCTCATGTTCCGGGTAGCTTCGTTTCAAACAGCGTTCCGAATTTTGCTCATTTCTTCTCTGGGTCTGGCCGCTTCCAGCGCCGTCGCTCAGGATCCGGCTGCGGCGCAGAGCCAAGCTCCCGCAGACCAGAAAGCCGCCGATCCGTCCGCGAAGACCACTTCGGCCGCGGCTCCGGCGGGTCCTCAGGATGCGGTCGATCCTCTCAAACGTCCGCCCAATGAGAAACAAAAAGAGAAGAACAAGCGCGCTCTCAAGCAAGAGTTGAGCAAGCCTTATAAGAAGTGGCTGGACGAAGACGTCGTCTACATCATCACCGACGAAGAGCGAGCCGCGTTCAAGCAGCTCTCGAACGACGAAGAACGCGACAACTTCATCGAAGCTTTCTGGCAGCGCCGCGATCCCACTCCAGACACCGAAGAAAACGAATATAAAGAGGAGCACTACCAGCGTATTGCCTACGCCAACGAGCACTTCGCGGCGGGCGTCCCGGGCTGGAAAACTGATCGCGGCCGCATCTACATCGTTTTCGGCAAGCCGGACGAAATTGAATCGCATCCTTCCGGTGGCACCTACGAACGCCCCATGGACGAAGGCGGCGGCGAGACTTCCACATTTCCGTTCGAAGATTGGCGCTATCGCTATATCGAGGGCATAGGACAGGAAGTGATCGTCGAGTTCGTCGACACCTGCATGTGCGGCGAATATCACATGACGATGGACCGCTCCGAAAAAGATGCGCTTCTGATGACGCCCAATGCTGGTCTCACTATGTGGGAGCAAATGGGCATGGCGAACAAGTCGCAGCGGTTTTCTGGCGGGGGCATGGAACGCCTGGGTCTCGGACCGCAAAGCTCAATGCTGCAGACCAAAGAATTCGATCGCCTCGATCAGTTCGCAAAACTGCAGATGGCGCCAAAGGTGAAGTTCACCGACCTGGAAGAGGCTGTGAACTCGAAGGTCATCCTGAATCCGATGCCTTTCGACGTGAAAGTTGATTACGTGAAGGTCACAAGCGACACGGTACTTGTGCCGATCGTGATCCAAATGAAGAACCGCGACATCACCTTCGTCAATAAAGACGGCATTCAGCGCGGAACCGTGAACATCTTCGCGCGGTTGTCCACGCTAACGGGCAAGATTGTCCAGACCTTTGAAGATACGGTGCAGGTCGATGTTCCTGCCGAACTGCTGCCAAAGACCGCCGAGAACGCTTCGGTTTATCCCAAAGCTCTGCCGTTGCGTCCCGGGTTGTACAAGCTCAACATTGCGGTCAAAGACGTGAATGGCGACCGCAAAGGTGTCTGGAGCCGCAGCATCCGCGTTCCCGAATACTCTGACGACAAGCTTTCCACCTCGAGCCTGATCGTGGCCGACCTGATGGAGCCCGTTCCGACCAAGGCGATCGGCAGCGGCAACTTCGTGATCGGCACGACTAAAGTCCGGCCGCGCGTTCCGCCCGCCGACGGCAAGCCCGCCACCTTCAAGCGCGACAAGGATCAGAACCTGAATTTCTGGATGCAAGTCTACAATCTCGGTGTCGACGAGAAGACGCACAAGCCTTCCGCCACCTTCGAATACGACGTCACCAATGTTGCGACCAACAAGTCAGTCGTACAGAAAACCGAATCGACTGAAACGATGGGTAATATTGGCGATCAGGTAACGCTGCAGAAATCGATCAAGGCCGCTAATCTGCAGCCCGGCATCTACAAGATGCAGATCAAAGTAAACGACAATATTTCCAAGCAGACCGTTGATCCGTCGATAACGTTTGCAGTAGAGTAACTCCCTGCATTCCCCCAGGGGGTGGGGCGAAGTTGAAACTGTGTAGGCTCGCAACTTGGGCTTTCGTATTCGGACTTTCGCTTCCCGCGTGGGCCATCCAGCCCCCGGGCGCGATCTCTGGATACGTTCGTAGTGCCGCCGGCGATCCCCAGATGGGCGCTGTCGTGGAGATCCTCGGCTCCGCTCACAACACTCTCACCGTTTTCACCGACGCTGCGGGTTACTACACAGCTTCGGGCTTGGTTCCGGGGCTTTACACTCTTAAAGTTACGGCTCCTTCTTTTCTTCCAGCGCTCCGCGAAAAAGTTGGACTGCGTCCCGGCGCCAGCCTGAACGTCAATGTCACCCTGAGCACGCTGCTCGGCATCATGCAACTCGGGCCGGTTCGAAGCTTGCCTGACGAGGACGACTGGAAGTGGACGCTGCGTTCGGTCGCGAATCGCCCCATACTGCGCGTCTTCGACGACCCCGCCGCTCCCGCTGAGAGGCAGGACCATGAGATGCGCGGCACGGTTTCCTTCCTCGCAGGATCGGCTGCCGGAGGCTATGGTACCGGCTCTGACATGAGCACGAGCTTTACGCTCGACCGGTCGATCTTCTCCGACGGACATCTCGCCTTCAGCGGCAATGTTGGCTATGGCTACGGAGCCTCGCTGCCCGCCGCGGTTCTTCATGCTGGCTACTCACATCGCACGGCCGACGGTTCGACTCCGGTCGTAGGACTCACAGTTCGCCGCTTCGCGCCCTCCGATCCCAATCTGCACAATGCAGCGTTGCAGGCGATCGCCTTCTCGGCGTCCGATGACCTTACTCTCGGCGACGTGCTCGAACTCAAGTTCGGCAGCGAGTTGCAGACGATCCAGTTCCTCGGTCAGATGAATGCCTTCCGGCCCTACGGCTCTGCCGATCTTCATCTGTCTCGTAATACCGTCGTCGAGTACAACTACACAACTTCGCGCCCCGATCTGCGCGCCGAAAAAGGTTTTGATTCCGCTCCGGCCGACCTCAGCGAATCGAACCCACGTGTCAGCCTGCTGAATTACTCTCCTCAAATGGAGAACGCGCATCATCAGGAACTCAGCCTCTCGCAGCGAATCGGCAAGAACAATCTTCAAGTCGCAGTCTTTTCCGATCGCGTCGACAACACCGCCCTTACCGGCACTGGCGAAGTCACCTCGGCAGGTGGATATCTTCTTCCCGACATTTCTTCGGGCACCTTCAGCTTTGCCGGGCAAAATCTCGATACCAGCGGTCTGCGCGTCGTGCTACAGCGCAAGTTCTCCTCCGACCTGACGGCCACCGTCGACTACGCCTTTGGCGGGGTTCTCGACCTGTCACAACCTGACGTGCCTCTGCAAGGCGCCCAGCAGTGGATCTCAACTCAGCGCCGTCACGCTCTGGCTGCGAAGTTGAGCGGGACGGTCAGCCGCACCCATACCCGCTGGATCGCCTCTTACCGGTGGATCAATGGCCCCGCCCTCACGCCAGTTGACATGTTCAATGCATCGGCCGGACAGAGCGATCCTTACCTGAATATCTTCATCCGGCAGCCGATTCCGGCCTTGGGCGGCCACATGGAAGCCCTCATTGACATCCGCAACCTGCTGGCCCAAGGATACATACCCGTTCTCGGCCAGGACGGCCAGACGGTCTATCTCGTGGATTCGGCCCGCTCCATCCGAGGCGGCGTCGCGTTTAACTTCTAAACGGTTTAGAGTCATCAGCTTAGAGCAATGGGCATCGGCGCTCGCGTGCCCTGAGCCCGGCGCATGCTCACCGCTCCGAACTTGCTGCTCACAGCCCAGCCCAGTGCCTTATTCGTAAAATCTATGGTAACCATCGATAACTCTTTGGTTGACTCTTGCAATCAGCTTTGAGTATGTTTTCTTAGCTGACTTTGCGGGCAGGCATCTTGTTAGTATGCAAGGAATTGCAGGCTTTCCCAGATGTTAGCCGAGACTGCCGTTTGGTTCCGCAAAGACGATCCACTCCCCTAAAAACTTGACTGGTTTCAAGGAGACCTAATGAGAGCGCGCATTTTCCTGGTGTTTCTTCTTCTGGCTGCGGTGAGCTTGTCGGCCCAGACCTTCCGCGGAACGATTCTAGGGACGGTCACGGACCCCTCCGGTGCGGTTGTTTCCGGAGCAAAAGTCACCGTGAAAAACACCGGTACGGGCCTCGAACGCTCCACCGAGACCAGCGGCGACGGCAGCTACTCGATTCCTGAACTGCCTATCGGCACCTATAACGTCACGGTCACCCAGAGTGGCTTCCAGACCTTCGTTGCCACCGGCGTGACGGTCGACGTCGCCTCGGAACGCCGAGTTGACGCGTCGCTAAAAACAGGCGAAGTTTCAACCAAGGTTGAAGTCTCCGCCGACCAGCTTCCACTCGTTGAAACCACCACGAACACGCTTGGTGGCGTGCTGACCGCTGAGACCGTGCAGGACATGCCGGTCAACGGCCGTGACTATACAAAGCTCATCTATATGAACCCCGGAGTGGCGGGTTCTCCCGATCAGATCTCCGATTCACCCGGTTCCTACGGCGAGTTTTCGATGAACGGCGCGCGGGGTCGTTCAAACAACTACTTGCTTGACGGAACCGACATGAACGACGGCTACCGCAACGATCCCGCCATCAACCAGGCGGGCGTGTTCGGAACTCCGTCGACGATCCTTCCGATCGATGCCGTCGCCGAAGCCAACGTTCTCTCGAACTTCGCTCCGGAGTACGGCCGCAATTCTGGTGGCGTCGTCAACATCGTGACCAAGAGCGGTACCAACCAGCTGCACGGCAGCGCAGCCGAATACTTCCGCAACAGTGCTCTTGATGCGCGCAACTACTTCAACATTGCCAGCCAGCCGAAGGCTCCTTTTCACAACAACCAGTTCGGTGCGTCCCTGGGTGGCCCGATCGTGAAGGACAAAACGTTCTTCTACACGGATTACGAGGGTCAGCGCGAGCCGGTGGGTGTAGTCACGATTGCGAACGTGCCAGCTTCCGGTTCTGGTCTTAATGGTCAGCTAGTGCCGGCTGACGCCAGCAATCCCGTGATCGCACAGTTGTTAGCCAGGAATCCATGGCCCGCTCCAAACTTGCCTACCACGGCAGGGTCCACGGTCGGTCAGTCTTCGGTGGTCTCGCCTTCCTTTAACGACTTAACTAGCTTTATCGCGAAGATCGACGAAAACTTCAGCCCGAGCAATGTGCTGACTGGCCGATACTTCTTCGGTGACAGCATTCAGTCATTCCCTCTGGCATTGACGGCCAGTGGTGGCCAGTTACCCGGATATAACACCTTCACCCCGACGCGCGTGCAGTTGGTGTCACTCTCTTACACGCACACTATTGGGTCAAACAAGGTGAACGAACTTCGCTACGGCTGGAACCGGTTCGCAGAAGGTTTCTTCCCTGCGGATCAGAATTTTCGTCCAAGTTCGATAGGCCTATGCGCAGCCACTACGACACTCCTCTGCAACGGCGGAGCATCTGATTCGGGCATGCCGATCGTCCTTGTCAGCGGCGTGGCCCAACTTGGAGCAACCAGCAGCGTACCGCGTCATCGCTTCGACTCGAATAACCAGGCGCTCGACAACTTCTCCTGGAAGATCAACAAGCATGACCTGAAGTTCGGTGCGGATTTCTATCGAACCTCGATTCAGCAGTATTTCGATAAGTATTTCCGTGGACGTCTGAAGTTCGACGGATCCACCACTGGCGATCCGATTCAAGATTTTCTCGCTGGCGATGTGGACGGCGGCTTCCAATACTTCGGCAACACACTGCGCCACACCCACGAAAACAGCGTCGGGTTTTACGCTCAGGACAGCTTTCGAGCCACGGCGCGTCTAACCTTCAACTTTGGTCTGCGCTATGACTATTACGGTATTGTGCAGGAGAAGAACAACCTGCTGAGCAATATCACCAGCATCTCGCCCGCGCCGGGAACGGGGACCTTCACGTTGACGCAGGTTGGTCAGCCCGGATTGCCCAGCCTTTATAACCCCGACAAAAAAGACTTTGCCCCGCGCATCAGCACCGCGTGGGACGTCACTGGAAAAGGCAGGACTGTCGTGCGCGCCGGATGGGGCATGTTCTACGACGCGTTCTCACAAGACATGGTCCTCGGCCATCTGCCGTACGCGCCGTACTTCGACCCCGGACCGGCCTACAACAATTTTGGACCTTCGGCGATTCTGTCCACCGGCGCCGTGGGCGGACCCATCGCCTCGGGTGTTCCGGTATTCCAGCCGACCACGAGCTGCAACTACGAGTGCGATGTATTCGCATTCGATCGCAATATCAAGACGCCCTACATGGAGAACTACAACCTGAACGTCCAGCAGCAACTCAGCAGTCACGCTGTCCTGCAGCTCGGATACGTCGGTTCGCAAGGTCATCGTCTGTGGCGCTTCTTTGATATCAGCCAGCCGAGCACGGCCCAGATCAACGCGGCGGACATTGCCTGCGGTTGCATCAACGACTTCGGTACCTCGGCTCGCCCGCTCAACGGAAACCCCTACGGCGCTTACTACGTGCTGCAGGAGAACTCCACCGGCAAGTCGAATTACAACGCAATCCAGGCCAGCCTGCGAATCACCGGATGGCATGGTCTCAGTTCCATCGTGAACTACGTATGGTCGAAGTCGCTGGATAACTCGAGCGACGGCGAAGACTTCGAACCGAACGAGGCGCAGCCTAACGACAGCACACGGCCGTGGCTCGAATACGGGCCGTCGAGCTTCAACGTCCCGCAGCGGTTTACTTGGAACCTGTCGTACGACCTGCCGAACCACGGCGGCAGCATGCAGGCTCTGAAAAACGGATGGGGCTTCAACAGCGTCGCCACCCTGCAGAGTGGCCAGCCTTTCCATCTGAATTACAACTTCTGGGACGACTACAGCGGCAGCGGCAACGCCTTCGATCGTCCTGATGTTGTCGGTCCAATCAAATACGACAAGAGCAATCCCTATAACTATCTCGACCTTAGCTCGTTCGCAATTCCTTGCAGCGTAGCCGTGCCGGCGACTGGTACCGCATCGGACTGCACGATCGGCACTCGTCACTTCGGCGATATGGGACGCAACTCGCTCAGCGGTCCAACCTTTAGGGAATGGAACTTCTCGCTTTACAAGAAGACCAATCTCACCGAACGTTTGAACATGAAGGTCGGCGTCGACTTCTTCAATCTGCTGAATCATCCCAACTTTGCCAATCCGCTGTTGCCGGCGTTCATCGCAGATGCCGGTTACACGGGAACGTTCGTGAATGCTCCGGGAAATCACGAAGTTACGTCGGGCGCTCTACCAATTACTGCGACTGGCGACGTGGGCATCGGCAACCCGTTCATCGGTGGAGGCGGTCCCCGCGGCATTCAGTTGTCGGCCGTCTTCAAGTTCTAATCACGCACAGTTCTCGACCCAGCCCCTGCTTCAGCAGGGGCTTTTTTCTTTTCCGGCCAAGGCGCAAGATCAGCCGATCCCGGTCTTCAAGGAGCATCTTGAGATTGCATCGCAATTCCACAGCCTCCATGTGACATCTGACCTTGCGCACAGCCTTCGCTTTGCCGGATGATCACGCAGCGCGCGAGGCGTAGCTAGAGTGAGCACGCTGAAGCTAACCCTCGCGTTTTCAAGATTTTGCCCGCAAGCGATTGAGCTGCAAGATCTTGCGGCCAGTTTTCCGCTAACTCGATGATTTCAATAGACCGGGGGGGCGGGGGGGTGGGGATAACTAGCTGGTGATACTCAGTTCCAAATCAGCATTCCACTCAAGAAGCAGGATTTCTTGAAAATATATCTGTGCAAAGAGAAAAGAGAATTGACGCAAGGCTTCCAATTGTCGCACTTCCGCGCGGTTTTCAAATTACTCAATCACCCGATTGGCGAATTACAAAATGGCCAAATGGCTCAATGGCTAAATGACCCGATGGCCCGATCTCCCCTGCTCGTTCACCGTCTTTCGTCACCTCGTCCGCTGATTACGCCGATGTTACCCTCATCTCGTTAGCCCTCCCCACATAGCTCTGTCCTGGAGATTCCGATGCGCCGCACTGTTTCTATGAAGACTTGCGTCGTCTTAACTTTTGCGCTTTGCTTTGCCGCGCCCTTATTTGCGCACCACGTCCAGAAGGGGCAAACCAATAGCATGCCCATCACAACGACGTCGCCCAAGGCGCGCGAACTTTACATCAAAGGCATGGAGGACTACGAGAATCTGTACCTCGAGCGCTGCAACGACGACTGGCGCGCTGCCGTGAAGGAAGACCCGAGTCTAGCTGTCGCTTGGGCCTGGATCGCCTTCAACAGCGGCAATCCGCAGGAAGTCGCTGACGCGCGCGCGAGAGCGAAGTCGCTCGCGCCCAAGACCACTCCCGGTGAACAGTTGATGGTGGCGTGGATTTCCAAAGTGCAGGAAGGCGACTACATCGGCGGGATCACCGCCATGAATGACATGCTGGAGATGTATCCGCGAGACAAGCATCTTCTTTATCAAGCAGGGAACTGGCTGATGCTCGAAGATGGCAATGAGCAGGCAGAACGCATCATGGTGAAGGCGCTCGCCATTGACAAGAACTTTCCCGCGGCGCTGAACGATCTGGCATATCTGGACGCGCGCAACCGGCAATTCGCCAAGGCTCTCGCAGCCATGGATCGCTACGTTGCTCTTCTTCCTAAAGAACCCAATCCGCAGGATTCCTACGGAGAGCTTCTTCGCATGGCAGGGAACTTCGAAGGTTCGCTTGTCCACTACCGCGCCGCGCTCAAGATCGATCCCGACTTCGTCACCTCGCAACTCGGACTCGGTGATACCTACGCGCTGATGGGAAATCAGGAACAAGCTCGTACCGAATACGACAAAGCCATTCGCTTCGCCCATACCGAAGCTGATCGCCTCACGTATGGCATGCAGAAGGCAATGACCTATGTTCGCGACGGCAACTTCGGGCAGGCAGACAAAGAGTTTCTCGAAATTGCGGAAAATGCTCACGCCAAGGAGCAGGACCTGCAGGAAGCGCAAGCCCTTCGTCATATGGCGGAATATCAACCGGATGATGCGATCGCCCTCAAGCATCTGAAGCTAGCCGAGGAATCGCTGAGCCATCGTCCTACGATCTCATCTTCCGACCGAGACGAGGAACTGTCGCGCATCTTGCGCAATCGTACGGTCCGCGCAGCGCTCGCGGGTAATCAGCCACTGGCCGACAAGAGCCTTCAGCAACTTGAAGCTCTGGCGAGCGGCAGCCGCAATCACGTGATTCAGAGTTCGTATCAGGGAGCCGCTGGCACGCTGCTGTTCAACCAGAAGAAATACTCCGACGCCATCTCGCATCTGGAAGAGGACAGCGATAATCCGTTCACACTGGAGTTGCTGGTCCAGGCCTACTATCAGACCGAGCAGGCAGACAAGCTTCACGAAGCGGAAGCCAAACTTCGGGGAACCAACGTGCCAACCATGGAGCAGGCTTTGGTGGTTCCAGCGGCTCGCGCCAAGCGTCCCAACATCTAGTCCCAATTCGGTTCCGGGCTTCCCATTGAAGCCCGGGATTTCCACCCGATCCCGCTCTTTTGGTGTAGAGTATGTGGGCACTACGGACCCACATGTCAGCTGAGAACGAACGTCGCTCCGGAACCAGAATCGTGACCCGCGTACCTACGCGCGTCCGCACCGCCCAGGGCGCAGAGCAGACTGCCCAGACCCGCGACGTCAGCGCCAACGGAGTCTTTCTCTACACCAACTCCAAGATGGAGAAGGGAACGGATGTTGAGCTGGTTCTAATCCTTCCTCCCGAACTCACAGCGGGAGAGAAGTGCTGGGTCTGTTGTCAGGCGACGATCGTCCGCGTGGAAGAGGGGCCGGAGTTCGGCGTAGCAGCCCAGATCCGCCGCATGGATATCCTGCCCGAAGTGGCCGTCTGACGGGCTATACCGGCCGATAGCTCCCATTTCGGTCCACCGGAAGTCTTGCTATCCCGAATTTGTGCCCAGTTCGGGCGAATCAATGCATTTCGATAAAAATTCTCCGTGAAATTGTGAAAAAGGGCTTTCCATTGCATGAGCGATGGTGCAATAATGGCGGCCTTCAAATTGCTCTGGCCAATTTTAGGTTCCAGGCGGGCCCGTTTCTATGTTGATCGATAAACTCGTGGCTGGTGTGGTGGAAGTGCAAACTCCCATCGGACCACGGTATGTAATGCCATCCTTCTTGCAGCGCGTCTACTTGTTGTGGATGTTTCGCAACTTTCCGATTCTTCCGCACGCTGTTTTGAGCGGACGGCAACAGCGTCTGATCGACCGGATGTGCAGTGAGCAGAGTTTTGCATCAATGGCGTATGCGGATGGAATGGAGGCGCCGGTGATCGGAACGATTGAACGCCGTCCGACGATTTCCCAACCGCTAACTCCGCGTCGTCCCGTGGCGAGCGAGTCCGGGAGTATTGCTGCGGAAGTTCGCCAGCGCCCCTAACGCGTCGAAGGTCAGACGCATCATAGGCACGCGGCCAAGGTATGCCCGCCTCGCCTACCGATCTCCGGATGCAGACTGTGTCGATGAGTTCTTAATCAAAGATTTCAAACCTCTCGTCGATTTCAATCTCTCGTCGAATCGTAATCAGACACGACTGACTATGCCTCACCGCGACGCCGGCCACGCAACTCAATTCTGGCTGCGCAAACTTTAGGCGATTCACATAGCTGAACGCGGCGAGTTTTTCCAATCGAGCGAGGAGAGGTCCGCGAGAAACCAGCGATGGATGTTATAATTTTTTTTCGTCCTACCAGCCATCCCCACTGTGGGCGCGTAGCTCAATTGGCAGAGCAACTGACTCTTAATCAGTAGGTTGAAGGTTCGATTCCTTCCGCGCTCACCACTCAGTCCCTCGTGTGGAGAATATTCGCTGAATTTCCGAAGAATCTAGCGGAAATGGCCTAAATTTGGCGATAGTCCGCCTTGAAATTGGGGCGGAGAAACTCTGCTAGCCCGTGAGGACAAGGCATTTCTTTCGCAAATTCTCCCAAGGTCCGTAGGACACCCAGATTTGCAAGTCAGCTGGGGCGATCAGTTTGCGATCACAAACCGAACAGTTGGCGAATGTAGATTCACTTTTCCGATAGCGAACGGCTCCTCGCTGTTTTTCCTACCTGCGCGAGAGAGCGCTAATCGTCATCGCCTCAACAAGGAGCGCTCAAAATCCGTGATAGTCGGGGAGTTCGCAACGAACCATGCTCCCAGAGGGCACGGCTCAGCTAAAATTCGCATCGTGGAAGCTGCGGAGCTGCGAAATCAGCCATCCAATTCGCGCACCGATAATGCCCCATGGTTTTGGGATCTCCGCTGTTTGCTCGCATTTCGCCGCATCGAGAGTTTCACTCCCCCGTCTAGAAATTTCAGTAACAGTCCAGGCAGAGCTTCCCATAAGCCGACTTATCGTTATTAATTTGGGAGAGTTACTAGAACCCGTTTGTTTTGAGGCTAGCGCCATCGAAAGAGGTGTTCCACCAAGTCTCCACCGCAGAGGCGCGGTTGAAGACCTGCACGGAATTATCCCCGTCGAAAAGGCGTAAATACCTCTTTGGTCCGTGGGCAGCTCCGTCGTGAGCCGACTTGAGGCAGTCTCTCGTCGTGGGAGCGGCGACCGCTGAGGTTGCAGGGAGCAGGACTGCATCATCTTGTGACCAAAAGCGGTTTAACTAGGTGTCGCTGCTTTCAGCAGGGTTGAGGCTACTGCCGAGACTTCCATCGCGACGAAGACGCTCGCCTGCTTATCCCCAAAGTTGATTTCGGTGGTTCCACTGCCATAATCGCTAACGTGGTTGACACGCTCTGGGTTGACGAATGTTTCCCTGCCATTGATCTCCTCAAACCTCACCAACTTCATGTGAGCCTCCTCGGTTGCACCGTGTGCGTATATAACCGTCTGACCTTCCGGTCTAGCTCAGATTGTTAAGCATTGGAGCCGCCTTCGTGGCGTTCGCAGTTCAAGAAGTCAGGATATAAACCCCGAGCCCAACGAATATCATCGGTACGATCCAATGGCCCCACTCTTCCACGGAGCGCAGGATGACAGAGTGGTGTCCGAGCCATCGGCCGACCAAACACCAAACCGCAACCAGCGTGGCGTAAACGATCAGGATGAGCCACAGGTTCGCCCGACCGATGATGAAAAACGGCACATATACGCTGATGTTGTCCGCCCCGTTCGAGATGGTCAGCAGAGCGATGGATGCGACACTCTCCGTGCCGGCGTCACCCTCCTTCGAATCGAATCGCCGCGCTTGCATCAATCGCTTGACTCCGATCGCGAGCGGCAGCACCCCGAGAAAATGAATCCACCGATACGGCATGGCGAGAGCGCCCCAGACGCACAACAGGGCGAGGCCAAGGATCGCCGCAAAACCAATGTATTGCCCGGCCACGATACGTCGCGCCGGAATTTTCCGGGCAAAGAACAGCGTCAGGAGAAAGGCGTCGTCAATATTCGTAGCAGCGAAGGTTGTTATGCTCGCGCTCAGCACTGCCAGATATCGATTCACAATGGATACTAACTTTCCAGGCTGCAGGCCGGACTCGAACAATGCCGTCCCGAAAGCGGCGCATGCTCCCGATAGGTTTCCGCCCACCTGCTCAGCGGTCGCGAGCGTTGCTCACCGACTCCAGAAACCTGCGCGCGAGTTCGGCAATGCGGTCGGGCTGCCGTCGCCGAATCGCTTCTCGAGGAATCAACTCGCCGCCAACGCCCAGCGCGATTGCTCCGGCAGCAATGAAACTGAATGCGGTCCTCTGATTGACGCCGCCCGCGGCGATCATTGGAACGTAAGGGAACATAGCCTTGAGGTCCTTGATATAGCTGTCACCTCCGATGTGCCCACACGGCACGATCTTCACGAAGTCCGGACCCAGTTTCCACGCGGTGATGACTCCGGTCGGTGTGAGGGTTCCGGGAATCACGACTACGCTTTGCTGCACAGCGAACTTCACCGTCTCTGGATCAAGGCCGTCACTCGAAAGAAACTTTGCCCCGGCATCCAGGCACCGGCGTGCGGTTTCGACATCGTGCACACTTCCTGCGCCGACGATCACTTCGGGCGTGTGCTCTACGACTTGAGAAATAACTTTGATCGCTTCGGGGACGGTCAACGTGACTTCGAGAATAGGAATGCCACCGCGGGCGATCGCTTCAGCGGCGAAAAGAGCATCCTCCGTTGTCGATACACGGATGGAAGGAATGATTCCAAGTTCTTCGATCCGGCTTCGTACCTCTTGCTTGTTCAACGATCCGGCTCCTTGTGCGATCGGTGCAATGTTTGCCGATGTACCTTGAGTGAAAGTTTGCAAACCTCAATGTCAAATCAGGGCAGAGCCCTCGTACCCACCGCCTGCCGCAGCTGCTCCAAAGCGAGCAAGTATGAAGCGAGGGCCTGCCGGTAGGCAAGCTGCGTGGCCCGGTAGCTGCGCTCGACATCGAGAAAATTGAGCAAGCTGGTGCCTCCGTGCCGGTAAGCGTATTCACTGATGTCGCGCGACCGCGTGGCCGCATCCAGATAGGTCGAAATATACAGTGACACTACTTTGTCATTGGTTCGCAGGCCCTGATAGGCATCGTAGACATCGGTCAGGGCCTGCCCGTTCGTTGCTTTCTCCAGTTCCTGCGCCTGTGTTACGGCGAACCGCGCCCGGGCGATTTCGCCCTGATTGCGATTAAAAATCGGCAGAGGAATGCTGCCATAAAAGGTAGCGGCGTTGATTCCGTTCACATGCGAGTAGTTACCCTGAACGGTCACATCCTGTTTGCCATTGGCCTTTTGCAAAGTGAGCTGGCTGTTCGCAGCGGTCACGCCTTGCTGCGCCGCGCGCAGGTCTGGGCGATTCTGCAGCGCCTTTAGCTGCAAATCTTCGAGATTGCCTTTCACTGGTTGATATTCAAAGGGCCCCGCTACGTCATAATTCTGAGCCACGGATTCGTAGCCCAGCAGCTGCCGCAGATCTGACAGCGCCTGCACCTTCGCCAGCTGCGCCTGTTCCACGTCGCTCTCGAATTGCAATAGCTGCAGCTTGATCATCAGGTAGTCGTTCTCGCTGATGCCGCCTGCCTTGTATTGGTGCTCGCTGATATCGACGGTTTCCTGAAAGCTCTTGACGTCCTTCTCGGCCAGTTCGAGTGTCGATTCCGCGAGTTGTACGTTGTAAAAGAGCGTGGCCACCTGAAATGTAAGCCCGCGCCCGTTATCCTCAACCAGCGAGCGCGTCTGGGCTGTGATATCTTTCTGCGCCTGCAGCCGGTCATGTCGTTTCCCGCCGCGTTCAATCAGGTAGCTGAGGCCAATGTCGCCTTCCGTATTGTTCTGCAGATAACTGTTGGTCGACTGCCCGCAGTAGATGCCTGGATTTTGCTTCGCGGGCGAGCCCAGAGGCAGATACTCCCAGTCGGCAAAGAGCGCAGGATTAGGTCGCAGGCCTTGCGTGATTTCTTCAGCTTGGCTCTGCTGGATCGTGGTGCGTGCGGCCAGCATGTTGTGGTTGTGCTGGAGCGCCATTTGGATGGCTTCGTCGAGCGAGATACTGGTTGGCCCAGAACTTTGGCTGAATGCTGCACTGGCCTGTGCGAATCGAAGCGCTACCGATGCAACAACAAGAACGCCAATCCTCCGGAAGAACACTCCATTATTCAAGGGCAGCCTCCGGTTCCGGAAGTTGATCGCCATCTCTTGCGATCCAGACATAAAATGTGGGGAGTAGAACAATATCAGCAACAGATCCGAAATCAATCCACCCACGATCACGATTGCGAAAGGCCTTTGAGAATCTGATCCGATGTCGTGCGACAGCGCCGCGGGCAGCAGTCCCAGAGTCGCCACCAGCATCGTCATCATGATGGGACGAAGCCTCAGCACCGCGCCTTCCACCGCGGCATCAGGAATCGAGTAACCGCGGGCGCGAAGCTGGTTGATGTATTCCAGCATGATTACCCCGGTTTGCACCGAGACTCCGAAGAGAGCGAGCATGCCCACGCCCGAGGAGACGCTGAGATAGGTGCCGGTAAGCAGCAAAGCCGGAAAGCCGCCGACGCAGCCAGGCCACATTCAGAAGAATAAGAAGCGCCCATTTGTACGAGCGAAACATGGTGTAAAGAATGATAAAGATGACGAGTATGGTCAGTGGAACGATAAGAGCCAGCCGCGCTTCCGCGCGCTTTCGCTCTCGTATTCGCCCGACCATCCCAGGCTGTAGCCGGGCGGCAGCTTGACTTTGACCGATCTGTTTGATCGCGTCTTCGACCGTGGTTCCCAGATCGCGGCCTCTCACGTTGAACGTTACCGCGACATATCGAATGTTGCCCTCGCGGAAAATGTCATACGCGCCGTCCTTGACTTCCACACTGGTTAACTGCGCGAGCGAGACGCGTTCGCCGGAGGGTGAGAGCAAACGAACTCTCTCGATGGCCTGCTGCGTGTTGCGGAAAGGGAGCCTGATATCGAACCACCACGTCGTAGCGCTGCTCGCCGATGAGTACCTGACTCACGGCGTTCCCGCCCACGGCGGTCTGAACGGCGTCTTGGATGTCGGCGACATTGATACCAAAACGCGCAGCCTGCCGGCGGTCAATAGTCAAGTCGAGATTGGGCTGTCCGAAATCGCGTAGGAGTTTGACGTCATGCATGCCGGAGATATTCGACATGACGGCCGTGACCTCTTCACCCTTCTGCTCAAGGGTCTTCAGGTCGTCGCCAAAAATCTTGAGCGCCAGAGAGCCTTTGGTGCCCGTCATGGTTTCGCCGACGTTATCTTCGATGGGCTGGGAGAAGTTCCAGATCGCGCCGGGATATTTTTCCAGTGCACGGTTCATGGCGGCGATCAGCTCCTCTTTGTTCTTATGAAATACCGGGCGCCATTGGTCGTGCGGTTTCAAATCGACAAAATATTCGGTGTTGCCGAAACCACCGGTGTCAGTTCCATCGTCGGGACGACCCACCTCCGATACCACCGTTCTTCACCTCCGGAAAGGAAGCGAACACGTAGCGGCAGTTGGTGGTGAATTTCTCTCCTTCCGACAGGCTGGTGCTATTGGCCAGGGTTCCACGCGCCCATATGGCGCCCT
>CAWFQZ010000018.1:0-602245 GCA_963818115.1 uncultured Acidobacteriota bacterium | reverse complement strand
CGGGCAGGCGATCACCGGACCGGCCTTTAGATTCTTTTCCACGAGATACTCGCTGCCGCAGCTCGGACACTTCTCCGGAATTGGCTTGTGAGCCGAAGTGAACTTGCACTTCGGATAGTTTCCGCAACCGTAGAAGGTGTTGCCCTTGCGCGCGCGCTTCTCGACCAAGTCTCCATCTTTGCACTCTGGGCATTTTACGCCAATGTAGTTCTGCTTGACGTACTTGCACTCGGGATATCCGCTGCAAGTCGTAAACTCGCCATAACGCCCGTGACGGATCATCATATTGCGCCCGCATTTCGGGCACAGCTCGTCGAGGGGAATATCTGGAACCTTCTTGCCCTGATCCAGACGCCGCGTCGTCTTGCAATCGGGATATCCCGTGCAAGCCATGAACTGGCCGAAGCGACCGCGCTTCAGCACCATCACCCGGCCGCAGTTCTCGCAATATTCTTCCTGCGTTGTTCCTTGCACGTCCGCGGAATCGAGATCCGGCAAGTTGATCGGATTCTCTTTCGTGAATGTGCAGGTGTTTTCGTCTTCCTTGTCGTAAGTACTGCAAGCGTAGAAGGAACCATGCTTGCCCCACTTGATCACCAGCGGCGCGCCACACTTTTCGCACTTTTCATCAGTCGGCTTCTCCATCCGCTTGATGTTTTCCATGTGCTTGGCCGCGTACTTCAAGTCTTTCTGGAATTTCTTATAGAACTCGGCCATGGCGTCTTGCCACTTCTCTTTGCCTTCTTCGATTTCGTCGAGTTCTTCCTCCAGACGGGCCGTGTATTGCAAGTCGAAAATGTCGCGGAAGTTTTCCACCAGCAGATCGGTGACCACCAATCCAATTTCGGTGGGGACGAACTTTCCGCCGATCTTCTGAACGTACTGCCGCTCTTGGATGGTGGTCAGAATTGCCGCATAAGTCGACGGACGCCCGATGCCGCGCTCTTCCAGTTCTTTCACGAGTGATGCTTCGTTGAAGCGCGGAGGGGGTTCGGTGAAATGCTGCTCCGGCTTCAGTTCTTTCAGAGTAAGTTTCTGTCCCGCTTCAAGCGCAGGCAGCTTGTGCTTCAGTTCCTCGTCTTCCTCGTCTTTGCCGTCTTTCGACTCCTCGTATACCCGCAGGAAGCCGTCGAACTTCAGCACCGACCCGGTCACGCGGAACCAGAAGACTTCACTGCCGCTCTTCGCATCGATATCAACGGTCGTTTGATCGAAGACAGCGGGATTGATCTGCGATGCCACAAAACGCTGCCAGATCAACTTGTAGACCTTGAACTCGTCTTCCTTTAAATACTGTTTGATCTGGTCGGGATGCCGCATCGCCGATGTTGGGCGGATCGCTTCATGCGCTCCCTGCGAATCCTTCTTCTCTTTAAATGTGTTCGGCGATTCGGGAAGATAGGTTGGCCCGTATTCCCTGCCCACGTACTCGCGCACTTCCTGGATTGCCTCGGGCGCAACCCGCGTCGAGTCGGTACGCATATAAGTAATGAGGCCGACTGACCCTTCTTCTCCGATTTCCACGCCTTCATACAGGCGCTGCGCGATCATCATGGTGCGCTTCACGCTGAACCGCAGCTTGCGCGAAGAATCCTGCTGCAACTTGCTGGTGGTAAACGGAGGCGCGGCGTTCCGGCGCCGCTCTTTCTTATCGACCGAACGAACGACCCAATCCGCTTTCTCGAGCGCGATACGAATTTTTTCGGCGTCTTCGCCGTTCGTGACTTCAATCTTCTCTTCGCCCTTGCCGAGAAATCGCGCGTCGAAGGTCGGAGGCTTGCTCGCGGCCAGGTTCGCATCGATCGTCCAGTATTCTTTCTTTTCGAACGCCTTGATCTCGCGTTCGCGTTCGACGATCAGCCGCAACGCAACGGTCTGCACTCGTCCGGCGGACAGACCGCGGCGAACCTTGTCCCACAACAGGGGGGATACCTGATATCCGACCAAACGGTCGAGGACACGTCGAGCCTGCTGTGCATCGACCAGATTTTGATCGATCGCCCGAGGATGTTCGAAGGCGGCCTGCACGGCTCGCTTGGTGATTTCGTTGAACGTCACGCGCTGGATGCGCGGCGGAGCTTCGACTTCCCCCTTCTTGAGTTTTTTGGCTTTCTTCTTCTTGCCGCCATTATCGTCAAGCTCAAACGCAAGGTGCGCGGCAATGGCTTCACCTTCGCGGTCCGGGTCAGGCGCCAGATAGATGGCGTCAGCTGACGCGGCCAGCTTCTTCAGCTTGGCGACAACCTTCTCTTTGCCAGGGATAACGATGTAGTCGGTCTCGAAGTCGTTCGAGATGTCGACACCGAGCGTGCTCTTGGGCAGGTCCCGCACGTGCCCGAACGAGGCTTCGACGGTAAATCCCTTACCCAGATATTTCTCGATCGTTTTCGCCTTGGTCGGCGACTCGACAATGACTAAACCTTTAGACAATGTGTCCTCAATTTCTGCAGAGTTCGTTTCGAAGCTAGCACGAATGGGCGGAGAGCAACAAGTTACCGGGTGCAAGATGTAAGCTTTCAGCCATCAGCTCTCAGCTTTTGCATGAGCGACGCCAGCATCCGCTTCACCTCGACTACCTCTTCCGAAATTCTCTGATAATCCGACGCTTTCATAAACTCAAGATCATTTGCAAGAAGCAGGTGATACTCCAGTTCGCTGGCGGAGCCCGCTGCAATCTGGAGAAAGCGAGCGAAATCGACATCCCCTCTCCGACAAACTCCCTCAGCGATGTTGGCACCAATCGACACTGAGGCTCTTCGCATCTGACTCGTCATCCCATACATTTCATCCCGAGGAAAAGACTTGCTCACCCTGTAAACATCGAGAGTCAAGGCATGCGCCTTCTCCCACACCTTCAGATTCCTGAAATCCTGTATATTTCCTCCTCGTTGACCCAAACGCTGAAAGCTGACAGCTCATAGCTGATAGCTTCAGAAGCTCTTCACAAAATTCTTCCCCGGCATCTGCCTAATCTTGTTCGACAGTTCCAGTTCGAACAGTGCGGCGAAGATTTCCGAAGAAGACATGTCCGCTTCCAGCTTCTCGACGATTTGGTCGATGTGCGTGGCTTCGTCAGCTTTCAGGAGGCTCAGGATTCGCTTTTCGTGAGGAGGGAGCCCTTCGTCCGGAAATAGAGATGCCGGCGAAGAGCTTTGGGATTCAGGCGTGGAGGCGGGCGTTAACGCAAGTCGTACTTCTGTCGGGAGATCTTCCCAAACATCTTCCCACGTCGCAACCAGCTTCGCGCCTTGTTTGATGAGGGTATTCGGCCCCCAGGAGTTTTTGTTGGTGACATTGCCGGGAACGGCAAACACGTCGCGATTTTGCTCGAGCGCGAGCCGCGCCGTGATGCGCGTTCCGGAATATTCGGCGGCTTCGACGACCAGCACCCCGATCGACATCCCGCTGAGTATGCGATTTCGAATGGGAAAATTCTGCGGTGCAGCGAAGCTCCCCATCGAAAATTCGGAGATCAGCGCACCGCCGAATGCAAGAATCTGCTCCGACAGCCGAGAATTTTCCTTTGGATAAATGACGTCGACGCCAGTCCCAAATACCGCAACGGTCTTGCCTTTGGCAGCGATCGCGCCGCGATGGCTGGCCGTATCCACGCCGCGCGCCATGCCACTAATAATGACCAACCCTTGCCCGGCAAGATCGCAGGCCAGGCGTTCCGCCATGCCGGAACCGTACGGCGTCGGATGCCGCGTTCCCACCATCGCAATCCCGGGATTCGCTAGCACTCCCGGCTCGCCGCGCACATAAAGGATGAGCGGCGGATCATAGATTTCTTTCAACCGCGATGGATACAAAGGATCGTCCATCGAGAGCACGGTGACGCCCGCGTCCGCGGCCCGCGCCAACTCTTCACGCGCGAGCTCCGCTGACTTTCCGGTGGCAATCGATTGCGCAGAAACCGCTTGGACGCCCGTGCTTTCCAGTTCGGTCAACGAGGCGCGGAAGACAGCCTCAGCCGATCCAAAGTGCTCAACGAGTTTGCGGGACCGGGTCGGTCCCAAGCCTGGGGTAAGAGATAGTGCCACCCACTCCAAAGCATGGGCGGCAGAGGGCACAGCGACGGCGTTGCTCAAAATGGACTCCGAGCGGACTGTAATTACCGCTGAAGAATGGTGTCAAGGTCACATGTCACAAACGGTTTGTTAATATTGTGGAAATAATGAGACGGCTTCGTATTTCCGCCATTTCCTACCTGAATACCGCTCCTTTAATGTGGGATTTCGAGCACGGTCCGGCGGGCCAGCAATTCGACATCGATTACACTCTGCCTTCGGCGTGCGCACGAGCGCTGGCAACAGGCACGGCTGATATCGGCATCATTCCCGCGGCAGCCTATACGCAAATTCCGGGCTTGCAGATACTGCCCGATGTTGCGATCGCGTCACGCCAAGCCGTGCGTTCGATTTTGGTGGTCAGCAGGCGGCCTATCGACGAAGTCCGCAGTGTGGCGCTCGATACGTCTTCCATGACGTCCGTAGCGCTTACGAAAGTGATCTTCGAGAAATGGCTAGGCGGTGGTCGCACATTTACTCCGATGGAGCCTGTGATTGAGAAAATGCTGGAGCAGTGCGACGCTGGCCTGGTCATTGGCGACCCCGCCCTGCAAATTGATCGTGCGCGTTATTACAAACTGGACCTAGCGGAAGAATGGATTCGCCACACCGGCAAGCCGTTCGTCTTCGCCTTCTGGGCGGTACGCGGTGAAGCGTTGAAAGAAGCAGATCCGAGCCTCGACCTTTCTGCGATCTTCCGCAATTCTCGCGATCATGGACTTGAGCCAGCCAGTCTCAACGCAATCGCTAGTGAGTGGGCGCCGAAACTAAATCTGAGTGAAGCCGATGTGCACGCGTATCTGACGCGAAGTATTTATTACCATCTGGACGGAGCGTGTATCGACGGCTTGCGTCTGTTCTACCGCTACGCCGCGGAAACTGGCGCTTTGCCCGTAGCGCCGGAACTTCATTTCGCGGACCCCGTACGCGAAGCCGTCCGATAGAATTCACTCTGTCATGAGCCTGTTTCAGCCCGTTCCGAATGCAGGAAATACGGCGGATTCCACGCGCCCGCTCGCCGACCGCATGCGCCCCCGTACTCTCGACGAGTATGCAGGCCAGGAGCATCTAATCGGTCCCGGCAAACCGTTACGCGTGCAGATCGAACGCGACGACTCCGGCTCGCTCATTTTCTGGGGACCTCCTGGCACTGGCAAAACAACTTTGGCCAAGATCATCGCGAACATGACCAAGGCGGAGTTCATCGAATTCTCCGCGGTCCTTGCCGGAATCAAAGAAATCAAGCAAGTGATGGCTGACGCCGAACGGGCCAAGCAATACGGCACGCGTACGATCGTCTTCATCGACGAGATTCACCGCTTCAACAAAGCACAGCAGGACGCATTCCTGCCCCACGTAGAAAAAGGAAATATCCGGCTGATCGGCGCAACCACCGAGAACCCGTCGTTCGAGATCAACTCGGCGCTGCTCTCGCGCCGCCGAGTCTATGTGCTGCATCCCTTAAGCGAAGAGCAGATCGTGCTCTTGTTGCGTCGCGCATTGAACGACCGTGAACGCGGCCTCGGAGCAATGAACGTTACCGCCTCCGACGATGTGTTCAAGACCATCGCCAGCTATACCAGCGGCGACGCCCGGAGCGCCTACAACGTGCTGGAAGTCGCGGCCGGCCTGGCGCAGAAAAATCCGCACGGAGCGCTCGAGATCACCGATGCCGTCGTCCGTGACGCACTGCAGAAGCGCATTCTCCTTTACGACAAAGCTGGGGAAGAGCATTACAACCTGATTTCGGCGTTGCACAAATCTGTGCGCAACAGTGATCCTGACGCCGCCCTCTACTGGCTGGGCCGCATGCTCGAAGCTGGAGAAGATCCGCTTTACGTCGCCCGCCGCGTGGTGCGCATGGCCGTCGAAGACATCGGACTGGCTGATCCGAACGCTCTTTCTTTATGCATGGCAGCCCGCGATGCGGTGGACTTTATCGGCATGCCCGAAGGCAATCTCGCACTGGCGCAGGCCGTCGTCTACCTTTCCGTCGCGCCAAAATCCAATGCGCTTTACACCGCCTATAGCGACGTTCAGCAGGATGTTGAACGAACGGCAGCCGAAGCGGTTCCTCTGCACCTACGAAATGCGCCGACCAAGCTCATGAAGGGACTTGGCTACGGTTCCGGATACCAGTACGCGCACGATCTCGAATCCAAAGTTGCCGACATGCAATGCCTGCCCGACAATCTGCGTGATCGCGTGTATTACCGTCCCACCAATGAAGGCATCGAAAAGCGCATTCGCGATCGCATGAACGAGATCAAACGGCAGCGCTCCGGCGCCGCCGATCCTCCCTCCGAGCCTCGAAAAAAAGAATCATAGCGGCTTAACCGAGCATCTCTTTCGTATCTGCAAAAGTTCGCCAGAGGGGTGTGTTTTGGCCGCACTACCAAATCTCGCCGACCTTCAGACTTCCCCGCCGGTTCTTACGGCAGAGCTCGTCGAAGACTTGCAGCGCCTGCAAAAGGCCGCGCAGAAAATCACCTCGATTCTCGATCTCGATCCGCTTATCGACAGCGTCGTGAGCGAAGTTACGGCTTCGTTTGGCTGTACCGAAGCCAGCATTTATTTGCACGACGAAGAGCGAGGAGAGATGGTGCTCGCTGGAGTCGAAGGTTGCGACGCTCATGACAAGGGGTATCGCTTGAAGATTGGTCATGAAGGCATGGTCGGTTACGTGGCTTCGACTGGCCAAACGCGCTACGCGCCCGACGTCCGCAAGGATCAGTACTACATCGCCTGCCATGCGGATACGCGTTCCGAAGTCGCAATTCCGCTGCGAGCCGGCGACCGCCTGGTTGGAGTTTTTACAGCATCCCATCCCGATGTCGACGCATTTCCTTACAAGCAACTGAGACTGCTGCAGGCGCTCTGCGAACATGTCGCGGTGGCCGTGCACAACGCGCGACGGTTACAAACGGAACGCGCGGAACGTGTGGCTCTCGACCGCGAGGCGGACGAAGCCCGTGCGATTCAGCAAGCTTTGCTGCCGAAGAGTTCTCCGTATATCCCGGGCTTCGCGATTTCGGGACGCAGCGTTCCGGCGCGCGCGGTCGGCGGAGATTGGTACGATTTCATTCCCTTCCCGGATGGACGCTGGGGACTCGTCCTCGCCGACGTTTCGGGCAAGGGCACGGCAGCTGCGCTGCTCATGTCGGCCACTCGGGGTATGTTTCGCTCTCTCGCCGAGGCGTGTTGCAGTCCTGGAGAAGTGCTGACAAAGCTCAACCAGCTACTGGTCGACGATTTCCCGGCTGGAAAATTCGTGACGATGGTTTACGCCGTTCTCGATCCCGCCAACCGTACACTCGTGTTCGCCAATGCAGGCCACTTGCTGCCGCTTTTCATAGATGATGAGGGTGAGCACTTCATCGACGTCGAGCGAGGGTTGCCGCTAGGTGTGGCGAGTGGAGACTATTCGGAAATGCAGATCTCTCTGTCTCCAGGTTCGCGGCTGGTGTTCTACAGCGACGGCATCACTGAAGCAGAGAACGCGAACCAGGAAGAATTTGGACTATGCCGTCTCGCCGAACACGCAATTCGTCCCGACGCTTCCGCCGTCAGTATCGTCGATGAAGTGCGCACTTATGCCAACGGCTCGGGCGTACGCGACGACGCCAGCGTGGTCTTCGTGGGCGTGAATCGCTAGATCCTCGCGCCAGTCGAGATCGTCCGCCTGTCCTACTAGCTTTTCCTGGACTAACTGACCATCGCGCTGTGCTCGGCCATCTCGCCGTAACGAGCTCGGGGTAGCGTGAACACAATAATCAAAGCGAAGATCGCCAGAATTGCGAGGATAAAGACGCTGCCTTCAGGACCGGTAGCTCCACCACTGAGAAGTGGCGGACCCGCAGGATGCGTCGCAAAGAGGTGATGTTGCGCCATCATTCCGCTGTCGGCAACGCCATATAGAAAGGATTGTCCCCAATCCCACGAAGTATGCAATCCGATGGCGAACCACAACGAACCAGTGCGCCATAAACTAAAGCAGAAGACCATGCCAGCCAGGCCGGCCGAAAGCAACCCGATCGGCGATTCACCCGGATTCTTGCCGTGTCCGAGGCCGAAGAGAATAGAAAGAATGAGGGCAGATGTCCAGAATCCCAAGGCCTTGCTATGCCGCGTTTTGAAAGCCAGCTCATAAAGTCCTGCAAAGCCGCGAGCGAGTGTGTATTGCACGAAGCCTCGCGTCAGGTACTCCTCCAGCAGGCCGACCAGAAAGAATCCGAACAGCCAGATAGCTCCGTAGCGAAAAACATCGCTGCCAAATAGCAGACGGTCGTCGAAAACCAGATGCCCGGTCTTCACGAGAGTAAAGATAAGCAACGAGAGACAGACAACTCCCCAACCAAGTCCAGCGAAGAAGCGCCCGAATTTGCGGTTGTCCCCCAGACCATAAACACCGACCGGCCGCCGCTCAATCTTTGACATGATCCAGGTCACGAAGACGGTTACTGCAAAAGGGATGCCCTCGGCGAGAAGTAAGAAGCGTGGGGGAAGTCCACCGGCTGGCATGGCGGCCTTAGGATCTTGCGGTAGATATTTCCGGAGTCCGAAGTTCACACAGAAAATGACGACGGCGAAGATAGCGATGAAGATCAGCAGGCTCCAGCCCGCGCGCAGCCCGTCTTTGCCGAAGAATATTTTTCGCGCAGTCGACGGTTGATTGGGGAGAACTGTTTCGGCCGGGACAATTGGTTCGGCGGGCAGCAAAGGTCCGTCAGGATTCAAAACGCCTCCTCGGAAGGTAAGGGTCGATCTCGCTCCGTTAGTTGTACGCAGCCAGGCTTGGATAAGTTCCGGGCTCTGAATTTATGACAAACGGACCCGATGTTCCTTCAAGATGCAGCGATCCATCACCACGAAAATACCAGCTGCGCGCGCTTTTTCCGCAGCTCTTTGGTGGACAACATCTTCCTGCATCCAGATGGTCGGAACTTTCAACTGGATGGCCTGATCTACCACTTTCTCTACAAATTCAGGCCGCCGGAAAATATTGACGATATCGATCTTCTCCGGCACGTCCAGCAGCGATGGATACGCTCGTTCGCCAAGGCATTCGTCGATGTTCGGATTCACCGGAATAATGCGATACCCATGGCTCTGCATGTAGGCCGAGACGCCGTTGCTGGGACGCATGGGATTGCAAGATAATCCGACCACTGCGATGGTCTTTGATCGCTTCAGCAAATCAGCGATGGGGTCGGATTGTGGCCTTGAAGCCAAGAACGCCTCCAGCTTACTTCTTGTTCGCAGCGTCCATCTTCTGCTTATACATTTTGAGCGCCAGCTTCCGAATTGTTTCCGACACTTCTTTGTTCGAGGAAATATTCTTCAAGTCCTGCGCCAGCAGATTCTTCATCAGGCCCAGGCTGAGATCAATCGGCGTACGCGGATTCGCCACCAGATTGCGCACGACAATGTAATTCTTCATGAAACGCCGCTTCAGCGGAATCTGGCGCAGCACTGCTTCCAGAACATTTTTCTGGCTGGCAAATTTTTCGACTTCGCCGTCCGCAAGCTTCGGAGCCTCAAGCACTGCGAGCGCGACCACCTTGGTACCGTCGCGAATCAGGATGGAGCGCTCTTCTTTGTTACCTTTCAACGCGAGCTGGATTCGGCCCTTTACATCCAGGCCGTTAATCTTCTGCATCGTATTCTGGCGTTCCGCCGGCGGCTTCTTGGCCTCCAATGCAGGCTGCGGCTTGGACGCCTCAGGTGCCGTCGCAATGGGAGCGGGTGCGGCGGGCTGCGCAACCTGGGCGTTTTGTGTCACCGGAAAAAAGCTCTCCCCCAACAATTCGACAACTCCACCGATCGACTGAAAGGGTTTATCCCCTTCGGCTGCGATCGCTGCCGCATGTTCTTTCAAGTAAGCTGCAACCGCCTCCTCATCCTCCGGCCCGGCGGGTTCAGGACCTTCCACCGCTGGAGCGAGGACTTCAGGCGTCGCATCCACGCTGGACACATGCGTTGCTTCTTGAATTGCTGGAGACACCGCACTTGCCGGTGCGGCCGCCATGGCTGGCTTCCGCAAGGCCTCCGCTTCTTCTTTCTTTAGATAAGGATTGGATTTGAGTGCATCGAGGACCCCCGCCATCGAGTGCACGCGCTCGCTTTTGAGCATCGCTTCGATCGTGTCCCGCATTGCCGAGATCGCGAGCTTCGCGATCTTCTGTTCAGGGACCGAAGGATTCTCGAGCAACGCCGGTAGCAGAGCGGGCCGCACGTTGTCGCTAGAGATCATGTACTCCAAGACTTCCGCCGGACTCTGGGGATCCGCCGCTACGGCCAACGACGACTTCTCATCCCATCCGGCCAGCGTCATCCGAGCCGTGTCGCCAAACACTTTGTTGTGGCGGGCCAGATGGACGAGGATTTCGATATTTTCCGCCGCCGCCACCTGCAATGCTCCCCGCGCGGCAAACTGCATCATGTTGGAAGGTAACTTCGATGCGCGGATTTGATCGATCATGCGCGCCATAACTTCATTCCTCGACCGAAAAAAATTGATTCGAAGCGACCGAAGCTTGATGAATCCGAGTCATCGATTCCAGTTCCTTCACCGCCAAGTCGAACTCCCGAGTCACGCGATTTGGCCTGCTTCGCAAGAATTCATCTCGCAAAGTCCGATAGTACCAAAGAGTGCCGTCGCGCCCTCCATTGAACCGTGACCACACCGATTCGCCGATCGCGCGGTAATCGCTGATGATGGACCGAATATTGTTGAGCTTATCGGAGGCTGAAACCAGGCGCGCGTCGGAGGCTTCCGTCTTCAATCGCCGAATGTATTTTTCTTTCCGCTCGCGCCAAGGCGGCTTCGGTACGGTATCCGCATCGGTGCAACCATCTACCATTTCCGCAACGTGCTTGCCAAAACGCCGCCGGACTTCTTTCAGCATGGGCGCTCCGCCGCAATCTTCAACTACATCGTGCAAGAGCGCGGCGATGGCAATGTCTTCGTCGCCTCCAGCTTCCAACGCCAAAGATGCGACCCCCATCAAATGAGCGATGTAAGGAATCGTCGAAGCTTTGCGAGCCTGCCCGGAATGCTTGTCGGCGGCGAAAAGAAATGCTCGCAAGAACCGAGGCCCCAGTCGCACAGCTTTCTTAGAATTCCTTTGTGGTTCTTCGTGGCCTTTTTGGTTCAAGGTCTTCCGCGGCGCCTTCATTGTTTCTCCCCGCGCCGCGCCAGCAAGTAAGCGCGAATGAATGGCTGCAGATCCCCGTCCAGCACACGATCGACGTCTCCGACCTCCGTCTTCGTTCGATGGTCTTTGATCATCCGGTAAGGCTGCAAAACGTACGAACGAATCTGCGATCCGAATTCGATATCAAGCTTCGAGTCTTCGATCTTCTTCGTGGCCGCGCGCTTCTTCTCCATCTCAAATTCATAGAGTTTCGACCGCAGCATGCTCATGGCGCGCTCTTTGTTCTTGTGCTGCGAGCGTTCATTCTGGCAATTGGCGACCAGGCCCGTCGCGATATGCGTGATACGCACTGCAGAATCCGTCGTGTTAACGTGCTGACCGCCCTTGCCGCTGGAACGGTAGGTATCGATGCGGATGTCTTCCGGCTTGATCACGATGTCGATGCTGTCGTCGATCTCCGGAGAGACAAATACACTGGCGAACGAAGTATGCCGTCGCTTCGCCTGATCGAAAGGAGAAATACGCACCAGGCGGTGCACGCCGATTTCCCCCTGCAATAAACCGAAGGCATACTCGCCATTCACTGCGAATGTAGCCGACTTCAGTCCCGCTTCTTCGCCCGGCTGATAGTCATAAAGTACGGTCTCGAAGCCCTGCCGCTCGGCCCATCGCAAATACATGCGCAGCAGCATGTCAGCCCAATCCTGCGATTCTGTGCCGCCCGCACCGGGATGAATGGTCACGATGGCATTGCGCGCATCGTTTTCGCCCGAGAGCAGAGTCTCGGTTTCCAGTTTGTCGATCAGTTCGCGCAGCGATCCAATCTCGCGCTGTAACTCTCCGTCGACATTTTCGCCTTCCTTGGCAAGATCGAAATACGCGGCAATGTCGTCGCTGCGGCGCGCCAGGTCCGCATCGGTGGCGAGCACGTGCTCTAGCCGCTTTTTCTCGCGCATCACGCGCTGGGAGTTTTGCGGATTCGACCACAGATTCGGGTCGGCGGACTGCTTTTCGATTTCGGCTAGTTGCGGACGGAGCTTGTCCGCGTCAAAGATACTCCCGAAGTTCGTGGACCTTCTTGCTCAGCTTCTCGTATTCCTGCTCGTGCTCTTGAATCATCAGGAGATTTCAGCCTTCTTGCGGTTTTTACGATCGAAAAACGATAAGCGCGACAACAGCGCTGCTATCGAAATTATCGCACAGCCATACGCGAACCAGTCGCCGTTCCGCGTGTAGAAAGTAGTGACGGAAGTGAGGGCATAGGGTGCGACCAGTGTCGTCCGCTCCTTGCGGGGAATCCGCGCGACAACTCTGCCCCACGGATCGATCGACGCGGTGACGCCCGTATCCGTCGTGCTCAACAGCCAACGATTGTTTTCGATCGCTCGCATACGTGTTTGGTTGAGATGTTGAGCGTAGGCGCCGCTGTCGCCGTACCAGCCATCATTGGAAATATTGACGAAGACCTGCGCGCCATTCGCGGCGAATTGCCGGACGTCATCCGGAAACACTGATTCGTAGCAGATAAACACGCCGAGTTCCTGTCCACCTGCGTCGAGAGGTGCACGCGAGGTCCCATGCTCGAATTGTCCGACCTCTTTGGTCAAACCTCCCGCAAACGAAAAGATACTCGGAAACGGAAGATACTCGCCGAAGGGAACGAGATGCACTTTGTCGTAGCGCGCCTTCCATTCCCCGTTGGGGCTGACCAGCGCCGCGGAATTAAATATTGCGCCGTCCGAATTTGGCGTTGGAGAGTTGCTTCCGATCGTGCCGGTGACCGCCCATGCGTTCGTCTTGTGCGCCATCTCGCCCACCGCACCACGGACTCGCGGGTCATTCGTGAAAAAGGGCGCGGGGGATTCCGGCCAGACCACCAGTCCGATTTTCGCAGCGGGATTATTCGCGACCGTTTGCTCGGTGAGGTTCGTGAGATCGCTGAGCGTTTGTTGAAAATAAACGGGATTCCACTCGGCCGACACTGGGATGTTCTGCTGCACCAGCAAAGCCGCACGATCTGGTCTTGCATCGGGTGCCTCGACCAACCTGCCGGCCTGTAAAACCGCGGCTGCGGCGAGTGCGGCGGCCAGCATCGCTCCCCGTTTCGGCCGCGGCACTAGGAATGCGGCAGCCAGCGCCACATTCACCAAGACGATTTCAAACGAGATCCCGTAAACGCCTGTCCATCCTGCAATGCGTGAGAGCGCGATGTTATCGACCTGGGAAATTCCTAGAAGGTCCCACGGAAATCCCGTGATGCGTGTCCGCGCCAGTTCCACGGCGACCCACAAGAAAGGTGAGGCCACGAGCGCTCGACGATAGTCGCGTGGCTCGGCAAGCAGGCTGACCAGTAATCCAAAGAAGCCGTGATACAAGCCGAGATAGCAACAGAACAGAAACAGCACCAGCACGGCCATCGGCGCGTTCAGGCCGCCATACTGGCGCATTGTGTCGAAGATCCAGTAACAAGTGCCGGCGTACCAAAGAATCCCGCAGACATAGCCCAGCAAAAATCCTTGCCACGGAGATGCCGGCTGCAATCGAACTGCCCCCGCAACTTCGAGCTCTCCGGCAGGACGCGCCCTCAACAGCGCCACGATCAACGGAGCAATCGCCAGCCACGAAAGGATGTAGATGCCGGGAAGAGGAAATATCAGAACCTGCAGGACAGCTGACAACAACATCAACAGCCAGGCGCTGGAGTGGATTTGCCGCACGCCCAAGGATAGCAAAGCAGTTCTCAGTTCTCAGAAGACGGTAAGCGTACGAAACTTCATGACGGCACCTCGCTTGCGAGTTTCGAGCGCACGTAATCGACGATCTCAGGCGTCACATACTGCGGTGGCTGGATGCGAAAAATCGGCCGCTCCGCCACCGGCTTCATTGACACAGCCTGCCATGCCGCCGCACCAGGCGCATCGTGCAGGATCACCGCATCGGCTCGATCCAGGAATTCCCGCGCGGAGTTCTTGAAATCCACCGTCGCCGGATCAAGCACCGTCAAATACAAATCGGGACGCACAAACTTCAGCACGCTATTTGATTCCAGGATCACATTGCGCGCTTCCTCGAGTCGTCGCCGCAACGTAGGCATCGCCTCGGCGAGCCTTCCCTGCTCCGTTCGCACCCAATAGACTTTCGCCGCACCGGCAACTAAAAAGCGCGAGGTGTCCGATTTTCCGGAACGGTCGCGCTCTTCGCTAATCGCCCATGAGTGATCGCCCGTCACGCAGTCACAGGGTTCGCCGTTGGCCGAGCAAACTCCGTGGCCATATTGCGTGATCTTCGCCGCTGTCCACCTAAATTCCGATAGCGCCGAAATTAATCCCGCCACCACGCTGGTCTTGCCGACGCTCCGCGAGTGCCCGCCAATGACGACCAGAGCCACGATTAATCCTTTTTCGCGAGGCGCGCCAAAGTCGCCAGCTGCTTCAGATATTCGCGCAGCGGTTGCGCTGGAGTTCCCCAAAACGCCACGCCTTTGCCGCGAAGAACTTTATTCGGTAGCACGCCCCCCTGGCCGCCCAGCATGACGCCTTCTTCGATGCGCGCATGCTCGCCTATGCCAACCTGTCCTCCAAGTACGACGCCGTTTTCAATCACGATGCTTCCCGACAATCCAGTCTGCGCCGCGATCACGACGTTCTCCCCGATCTGGCAGTTGTGGCCGATGTGAACCAGGTTGTCGATCTTTGATCCGCGCCGGATCCGCGTTTCGTCGAGCGCTCCGCGATCAATCGTGGTGTTAGCGCCGATCTCGACGTCGTCTTCGATTACCAACCTCCCCACCTGCGGAAACTTTTCGTACTTTCCACTCTTAGGATCGCGGACGTAGCCGAAGCCATCACTGCCCAGCACCGCACCCGCGTGCACAATCACGCGATCGCCAATCGTAGTCCCGGAATAAATCGTGACGTTTGGATAGAGTTCGCAAGCGGAGCCGATAATGACGCCGGGGCCGATCATGCAGCCGGCGCCGATGCAGCTACCCTCGCCAATCTGCGCGTGTTCGCCGACAACAACATGCTCCTTGATGCAAACGCCGGGGCCGAGCGTTGCAGTCGCATGCATCGCTGCTGACGGATGCACACGCCCGTGCCAATCGTCCATCCCTGAGCCGTCGTACAGCATCCGCGCGGCCCGCGCGAACGCAAGTTTGGGATGATCGCTGATCAACACAGGACGACCGCACGGGACCGAAGCTGCGAACTCTTTTGCAATCAAAGCTCCCGCTCGAGACTGCAAGGCCGCAGGCAGATGTTTTGCGTCCTCGACGAACACCAGGTCGTCCGGGCCCGCCGACTGCATGCTCGCGACCCCGCTTACGGCAACACTGCCGTCGCCGATCAGGCGCGCACCCACACCTTCCGCGATTTGCTGTAGCGGACGCTTCATGGCTTTCACTGTATCGCAGCAGAACGAACGGAAGGAAGGGCTGACGCGGAGTTGTCCGCAATCCGCCACAAATAGGCGTAATCCGGTGCAAAAAGAGAACTAAAGCTTAGATAGAGGAACCGCCTCAGTCTACGGAGGTGTACAGGTGCTGGTGCCCTGGCACATGATGAACGTTCCTGAGCCGGTGCAAGCGGAATCACTGCTACCGCTGAGCGTCCACGTCCCGACCACAATCCCATTGCTCAGTGTGCCTGCGGTCGTCGTCGTGCCACTAGAAGTTCCAGTCAAGCCGTCGGTGCTGGTCAAGGAAAGCACGCTTCCGGGTGCGGTGGTCGACTTCACGGTAAAGGTTAGGCCGCCTGTCACCGCTCCCGAGCCGGTGGTGTTCAGCGTCGCCGTACCCGTCTCCGTCTGCTCAGTCAATCCCGTAGAGAAGCACTCGTTGGTGTTGAAGAATCCAAAACCGGTGATGTCCAACGGCTGCGGGGTAAAGCCGGTTGTGCTGGTCACAGTAAAGGAAGTCACGAAATTCAACTGGCTGGCCGGTCCGATTCCTCCGATGAGCTGGGCCTCCCAATTACCGCTGCTGGTGGTCGTCACGGTCGTGAGTCGCGTGTTGTTCCCGCAGCCACACACCGCGAGTTCCAGCGCCAGCACGATAAGGGCAAGCTTCTTCATGTACCTTCCTTCAGTTGAGATCCTTATGAGAATAGAGAGATGCAGGCAGGGCCGTCAATGGATGTAAGGCGGGGGCCCCTGCATTCGGCTTCCGGTGGCTGGATGGAGTCGCCGCAAGGCGATTCAGTTTCTAGAAGCGAACCCCGGAAGCCGATGAAGAAGGTCTCGATTGGGGCATCACATCTTATTCATAGTGAACGTGCCGGACCCGGTGCAGCCGGAGCTTCCGGTCAACGTCCACGTACCAGTGATGGTGTTCCCATTCACCGTTCCGACCAGCGCCAGCGCATTTCCCGACGGCGTTCCTGAGTTCACATTCATGCCGAACTTTCCGTTCACATTGCCATTGAAGTTTCCGCTCAAAGTGAAGGATCCCGTCTCGGTTTCGCCTGAGGCAAAGCAGGGCGAACTCGTCGTGAACTTGAAATTTGTGACGCTGACGGAACTATCGCCGTTCACGGTCAGTGACGTCCCAAAGTTGAAATCGGTGGATGTATTGTTGCTGAGCAGAGTGGCATTCCACGTTCCGTTAACGTTGGCCGGATTGGAACTGTTCGAACCGCATCCCACCAGAGCCAGGCCCACTGCCAGTAAAACCGCAACCGCAAACTGCTTCATCAGTAAAATCCCTCAGATTGATAGTCCGAAGGGGCGCCTAAACTAGATGCCAAAATCGCCTCTGCCGGTGGCCTCGGCGCGCGATTGCCGCTTAGCAGTAGAAACCCGATTCAGCCGGATTTGTTGTAGGCACGCTGCATGTCATTGAATTGCCGTATCCAACTCATCCTTGCACGACGCACGCCACCGTCGTGGAGTCCAATAGACACGCCAGCTTGAAGCGACTCGCGGCCCGGCGCAACTAGGTCAGTTCGTCTGACTTCGCGAACGCCCCACGATTCCCGCAATCATGAACACGATTGACATGCCGATCAGAAAGCCGCCGGCGAATTCCGTATAGCGCCCGTGTACCCAGTTATGCAGGATCAGGCCGCCCGAGAGCATGAGAAGGCCAATTGGAACCAGACGATTGAATTTGCGTTGAAGCACACTTTCCTCCCCGTGAATGCAAATATTGATAGAACGCGCCGATTCGATCCGCCCAAGCGAAGCGTTCGGCTGAACCGAACCGCGTTTTCTTAAGCCCCGCGCTTGCTTTTCAGCTCCGCGAGCAATTGCTCGATGCGGTCTTCTTTTTCGAGTGCCGCCAGTCGATCCTCAATGTTGTCCGACGCGATCTCCGACTTGGCCTGGCTCACGGCCTCCGAGTGCGCCACCTTGCGTTTCATACGGTCGAACGCCGCGGCCTTGGAGCCGTCACCGGACGCCATCCGCGCATCGCTGGCCTTGCCCACTGCCCGCGCGCGACGAGCCTGCGCGATCAGCACATCCGCCTTGGCCTGCGCCTCAGTCAGTTTCTGTTCCAGTTGCCGCAGCGCCGACTTCAAGTTGTCGACCTGCGCCTTCTGGTCAGAGACCTGCTGCGTGAAGTTTTCGCTCAACTCGCGATAACTTTCTACGCGCAGCAGCGAGGCCCGCGCCAGGTCGTCTTCTTTTTTGTCGACGGCGAGCTCGGCCTTGCGCATCCATTCCGCAACTTTCTGTTCGTTCTCTTTCTGCTTTTTTTCGAGCAGGTGCTGGTCGGCGATCGCAATCGCGACCTGCGTTTTGACCTGTAGAAGCTGGTTCTGCATGTCGAGAATCACCTGCTTGATCATCTTTTCCGGATCTTCGGCCTTATCGATCAGGTCGTTGAGATTGGCCCGGACTAACGTGGAAACACGCTCAAGTAATGCCATATCGAACCCCCTTCGAGTTTTGAGCTGTGAGCTTCGAGCAGACAATCCTTGTCTGCCGGAATTAGTTTCATCGTGCTTTGGGCGCGCCGGAGAATGCACCTCGATCAACGCCCGTCCCCAAAAAGATTCCACACACCGCTAATCCGACGGCCGATGTGATATTCAGAAACCCCACGACCACACCGATCGCCGCGACAATCGCCGCCACTAACGCCATTGCGCTTCCTATCTTTCTGTTCGTCGTCAAGACGGCCTCCTCTGCTGCAAGGCCGCATGCGACTGATGCATCTCCGCGCACTGCGGACATTCCGGACCTTTCCTACGGATCGATGCGCCAAGCACCATACCGATCGCGACTCCAATCGCCAGCCATGCTCCAACGTTTCCCGCGATCACTCCAAACACCGCGCCTAGAGCCGCTCCTAGCGCAATTCCCAATCCTGCGTGCTTTGATTTGCCTGTCATAACTGAACTCCTGAAGCTCTTTCACGCCCGGGCCGCAACCCGTAAGATCACGCCCGGATCCCTGAACGAAGCGGGAACGAGCCCCGGCCCGTTCCCGCACCCCTCGCTAAGCTTTCGGCGCATCGCCCGGTTTCAAGCTCTTGTCGCCAATCTGCCGTACCTTGCCCAACAACTCGCCCAACGGCATACCCGACAACGTCTCGAATAACGCGGGCACCTGAGCCGCCATCTTGGTGATGTCGCCGGTGATCTTGTTCATCCCCGACGCATCGCCGTTTCCAGTCGAGACGATCGTGATCTTGTCGACGTTGGCCAGCGGAGCCGCCAGCGCTTTCACGATCTCCGGCATGCCTGTGAACAACTTGTCGATCACGGCCGCCTGGTTGTACTCCTGATACGCTTCAGCCTTCACGTTCATCGCCTTGGCTTCGGCCTCGCCTTTCTTGAAGATGATCTCGGCTTCGGCCTCACCCTGTGCGCGAATCGACGACGCTTGTCCTTCGGCTTCCGCGATCAGACGCTGCTTCTCTGCTGCAGCCAGCGTTTCAATCCGTTGACGCTCGATCTCGGCACCTTTCAACACCGTCGCGATCAATTCCTTCTCGCGGCGATTGATTTCCGCTTCCTGCACCTTGACCTGTTGCTCTTTCTCGATCTGCTGCACCTTCACCTGCTCGGCGATCACCTGCTGCTGCATGATGTTGGTCTGTATGTCGTACGCCTTGTCGGCCTGCGCCTGCTGCCGCTTCGTGACTTCGAGGAACTGCGCTTTCTTCACCTCGAGATCGCGCTGCGCTTCCGCCTGCTTCGCCAACGACAACGTCTCTGCCAGCACTCGCTCCTGATCGGCCTGCGCCTTCGCGACCGCAGATTCCCGAGTCGCCAGAGCGCGCTTGATGGCTGTATCGCGGTCGGCTTCTGCAGCGGCAACGTCCGCATCACGCTTGATGCGCGCCACATCGGGACGCCCCATGTTCGTGATGTACTCGTTCTTGTCACGAACTTCTTTGATCGTGAACGAAATGACTTCCAGTCCCATCTTGTTCATGTCATCGGCGCACGTGCCGCGCATGCGGTCCGAAACCATCTCGGGCTGCTTGACGATTTCTTCCACCGTCAGCTGCCCGATGATGCCGCGCAAATGGCCTTCCATCACCAGCCGGATCAGCCCCTGGCGCTCGTCGTCCGTCTTCGTCAAGAACTGTTCCGACGCCGTCAGAATCGATTCTGTATCCGACTTCACTTTGATCTGCGCCACGGCTTCCACCGTTACGGCCACGCCCTGCTTGGTGTAAAGATCCTGCTGCGGAGCCACGTCAAACGACATCAGTTCAAGCGACAGCTCCCGACAGACTTGCACCATTGGCAGAACAACCGTGCCGTGGCCCTTCACCACGCGCGTTCCTCCCAATCCATACACAATGAGCGCTTCATGTGGACCGGCCTTGCGATAAAGCCTCGCCATCCCGTTGATCAAGAACAGCAAGACCATCACTCCCAGGCCGACGAAGACCCAAATGACTACAACGTTCGATACTCCTGCGAACATAACGCCTCCTCTGAAAGACCTCAGTTGCAAATTCTCAGTCGAACTTTCAGTTTCAAAACTGAGAACCGAGAATTGACAACTGAGAACTTCTACCCGGCCTCACCAACTCGGAATGCGCCGGCTGCGCGTTCAAACTAAACTTGATGATCGAGTAATTCCCGTACCAGCAAAAGCCCAGCACCACGTAGAACACGACCAACATTGGCCAGAACGCGCTCGGCTTCTGCGCACTCGCGATCAAGCCTGCCACCGTGAAAAGGACCAACAACACTGCCATGATCCCCAGTCCCAACTCCACTGCCCCCTCTTTCGATGTGTATCCATTCGGCTGCCAGTTCGCGTCGAAGTGCACCGCCATCCGCGCCGGCAATTGATCCCACGCATTCCGGTAATTCAGCGCTGTGCTCACCAACGCCACCCACATCAGCCCGATCAACGCCTTGTGCCAACCGCGGCTGGAAGATTCCTTCTGCGAAAGTTCGGCAGTCCTGCTCGTCATCGCGCTTCCCTCCCCGTTCGTCGCAAAACCCGTTACCTGATTCAAATCCCGAACAATCTTTTCCGGATCGCTGTGCCCCAGGTAAACGTCGCCGTTCGTCGTCTTGATGTGCACCACCTTGTTTCCCCAGACATACGCCCGACTGCTGCCGATGCCGCGAATTCCATAACCGCGCGGTAGTCCCCACGATTCGATCGAGTAGCTGACGATCTGCTGACGGGGAATCGTCCGAAGCCGGATTCCCAACGTGCTGACCTCCACTCCATGACGCAAGAAACGGTATTGAAACCCGCTCAGCACCAATCCCAGTGCGCCAACCGCCACTACTGCCGTAAGCACCATGGCAATCCGCGCAGGCGCCGTTGGATAAATGATCACCGACACCACCGGCACAATCAGCGCCGGGAATATAAGCAAGCTCCAAACGCGTCCTGCATGCGTCTCTACTGCCAGCACGTCGTTTTGTAGGCTGCTTGTTTCCATGATCGGATCCTTGCGCTGCTCGTTCGCGATCTCTACTCGTTCGCCATCTCTTCCCACAACCGTACGTATGCGATTCCCTTCTCGTACCGCGTGACCACAACCTCGGTCCCTTTCGGAATCACAACGCCTTCTTCGCTGCGCGCGCCACACACCCGGCGTGTTCCCATCTGCGAGTAAATCAACTCGCCCGTCCCGCCCTCGCGAATCGGCACCGACAGCTTGCCCAGTACGCCGACCATTTCAAAGTCAGCCGGATCGAGGCACTCTTCGTCGGACATCAGCACCTTACTGAGGAACAGGAAAATAATTCCTCCACCGACCAGGCCGCTGATTACCGACAGCATCAAGCCCATACCGACCCATACCGCCGAAAAGCGCGTCAGCAAATAGCCCGTCCCTCCAAACCATGCCAAGAAGGCCGCCATCACTGGGGGATTGAAGCGGCGACACACTGGAACCATGCTGCACGATCCACTCCAGTCGAGTCCGTCCCATTCGCAGCTGGTCCATGCGCCCCGGTAGCGGGCGCGTGACCAACCGGACCATGCGCCGCCGGCAAATGCGCTACGTGCCCATGAAAATGTGGCAGATGCAATCGCCCAAAACGCGATCCGCCAAACAGAAACGAAAAGAAGCTGAAGCAAAAACCGACTGCGAAACAGATCAAATAAAAGTCAGACCAAGTCATCGGATTCGCCTCCCTTCGCCACTCGTCCCGCGACGATGATTGCCTGCCTCCACCAACTCCGGACGCAGCGCATCCAGCAGCCGGTCCGCCAGCCCCGGCGTGTCGAGAATTGCGCCGAGCAACAACAAACAGCGCCGCGTATCTTTCTCCCGCGCGGCTTTGATCAGCACGTCGCTCACTTCGGGATCACTCGCAAACTTCTCGGAACCTTGCAGCAGCCAAACATCAATCTGTCCTTCAGTCGTGCGCAAGATCTGAAGTCAGCTCCGTGTGATAACCCTCCGGATCGTCCACGAGAAATCCCGGATGCACTTTGAAAAACTTCGCCAGCAGACGCTCGCGACGACTGCGTCATGTGCGGACGCGCGCCGTTTTCAATCTGCGAGAGATATGACTGGCTGATGCTGTTGCCTTTGCCCATCTCGTCGCGAATCGCGCGCACCAGTTCTTGCTGCGTCATCGCCCGCCCCAAACCGCGAAGCGAGCCTTCCACTTCGCGCAGGTACCGGATTTTCTCGCCCAGCTTCATCGTCGCCTCAAGCTGCAATTCCAAATCGAAATAGTTATATTGCAATTTGCGATGTATGTCAAGATTTGTATAGCCTGCTAGCATCAATGGGTTACGAGCGGGAAATGAGGATCAGCGAGCCGTGAGCGACGAGCAGGCCCGTTTTGCTCAGAGCACGCGGCTCACCGCTCGCGGCTCAAGAAAAAAGCCCCCGGTCGGCCCGGGGGCATGTAGGGACTATTCTGTGGTGTTCTTTTTTTGCCCTTGGTGAAAGTCGTTACTGGCGGCGCCCGTTGTGCTTGTCGCGATAGATCTGGCGCGACTGCCGATTTAATTGCTTATTGACCTGCTTCTTTTCCCCCGAGGTCAATTTGCCGCCGTTGGCAGCGCGATCATTGCGCACTTCGTTGTTGATCTTCGATTCGTTGTTCTCGAGATGCGCAGCTTCACCGGCCGTCAGCTGTCCGCTTTTGATTCCCTGCCCGATCCGGTCCTGCTGATTCTCTTCCCGCTTTCCGACTTCGCTCGTCGGATTCGTGTTCTGCACCGCGGAGTTGTGCTTGTCCTGGTAGATCTGATTCGAGAGTTGATTCTGCTGCTTGTTGATGAGCTGCTTGTCACCCGTGGTCAGCTTGCCGCCATTTTCGTTCGACATCGCGTGCTCTTCTTTGTTGATGTCGGCTTCTTTCTTTTCCAGGTTGGTCGTTTCACCGGCCGTGAGTTGGCCGCTGTCCACGCCCTGCGCGATGCGATCCTGTTGGTTTTCTTTCCGGCCTTGAATGCTTTGCGCCGTCACTGGTGTCGATGGAGCAGCGGGTGCGGTCTGTGCCACAACCGGCAGCGCAAGCAGCGTCAGCGCGGTGCCGAGAAACGTGATCTTGAGAGTGCTCTTCATGGGGATGTCTCCGTAAATTCCTAAGTTCGTCCGATGCTTCAAATTCAATTCTTTATTGTGGCCACGGCTGAGAAAACACAGCGTGTAAAGAAATGTTGCGAAAAATATCTGCGGCTGGAACAAAAGGACTTAGCGCCGAATAGTCGGAAGTACACTCTTCGTGATACTTCGTGTCTTCGTGTGATGATTTTGGATTTAGCGCAATGAATGCGGAGAGAGCAACAAGGTGACTAGAGCCCGGCCTCAATGCGTGAACGCGGATCGAGATAGTCGCGCAGCGCATCACCGATGAAATTAAAGCTCAGCACCGCCAACATCACCGCGAGCGCGGGAAAAAGCACAAGGTGGGGAGCATCGAACAAATGCGCTCGTCCATCGTTCAGCATGGCCCCCCAGCTCGCCGTTGGAGGAGGCACGCCCAGTCCGAGAAAGCTCATCGTCGCTTCGGCAAGAATCGCTCCAGCCATGCCGATCGCCGCCTGCACGATTACTGGTTGAATAATGTTGGGAAGAATGTGTCGCACGATGATTCGCAGATCGCTAGCGCCCAGCGCCCTCGCCGCCTCAACGAATTCGCGTTCGCGCGCCGCGAGCACTTGCCCACGAACCAGACGCGCATAGCCAACCCATCCGCCGAGTGACAGCGCGATCACTAAATTCAAAATTCCGGGCCCGCGAAACGCCACAAAGGCAATCGCAATCAGAATTCCTGGAAACGACAGGAAGGCATTCATCAGCACGACGTTGACGAAGCGATCGATGCCTCCGCCGTAATATCCGGCAATCGAGCCGATGATCAGTCCCAGTGCAAGCGATGTCAGCACGACACAACTGCCAACAAGCATAGATATCCGCGCACCCCAGATGACGCGCGAAAAGATATCGCGGCCCAGTTCGTCGGTGCCAAACCAGTGCGAGTGCGAGGCTGGATCGAGGCGGGCAGGCAGATCGATCGAGGCGGGATCCTGCGGTGCAATCCACGGAGCAAACACCGCGAATATCACAAACACTAAAACCAGCACTACGCCGATCGCTGCCAGGGGATTGTGGCGGGCATTTCCCGCAACTCGCCGGCGAAACGTGATGGCAGCCGTAGACATGAATTCGATCTCCAATCTTATACGGCGACTTGCATTCGTCCAATTCCTCTTGCACACGCACCCGGCTGGCTGCGATCATTCTTCCGCTTCGAGTCTTACCTTTCGACACGAAGACCCAATTATGCGCACTTATCTCACTTCTTTCGCTCTAATACTTTCCTTCTCCTCGCTCTCATTCGCGCAAGAACCCGCATGGGAGCCCTCTCCCGGCCACCTGACCCTGAACCTCTGGCCCCACGGCGCCCCCAGCGCTCAACCGAACTCTCCTCCCGAGGTGAACACCACGAGCGCCAAGGACCGTATGATCGCCGGCAAATCGGTCATCCGTTTAGGGAACGTATCTGTGCCAACGCTTACGGTTTATGCGCCGAAATCGAACAATACCGGCGCCGCAATCGTAGTCTTCCCGGGCGGAAGCTATCAGATCCTCGCCATCGATCTCGAAGGGACCGAGGTTTGCGACTGGCTCAATTCAGTCGGCGTCAACTGCATTCTCGTCAAATATCGCGTCCCCAACTCCGGGCCTTATCCCAAATCATCCGCCGCGTTGCAAGACGCTCAACGCGCCGTCGGCATCGTGCGCTCTCACGCGAAAGAATGGCAAATCGATCCGGCTCGCATCGGTGTCCTGGGATTTTCCGCCGGAGCCCACCTCTCGGCCGCGCTCAGTACTCACTTCGATCAGCGCCTCTATGACCCAGTCGATGACGCGGACAAAACAAGCTGCCGCCCTGATTTCGCCGTCATCGTCTACCCCGGCTACCTGGCGCTATCGGAACAGAACATGGCGCCGAATCCCGAGATCCACGTCACCAGCCAGACGCCGCCGTCGTTTATCGTTCAGGCCGAAGACGATCCTGTGCACGTCGAAAATTCCACCGTCTATTTTCTTGCTTTGAAGAATGCGAACGTTCCGGCCGAACTGCATCTCTACGCCCAAGGCGGACACGGCTACGGCCTGCGCCACACCGAACTTCCGGTCACGGCTTGGCCAAAGCTGGTGGAAACTTGGCTGCAGACGATCCATGTTGTACAGGCCGCCCGCCAGCCGCATTAATTTCGGTTTGTCATTCCAACCGAGTCCCCTGATTCGCAAAGCTGGTCAAATGGCAATGGGGACCTGCGTTCCGGCCTGATACATCGGCTGCGCGCACCACTGTACCGGCAACTCTTCCGATATAGGACTTCGGCGATCATTCCAGCCAAGTCCACAGAGAAATCCTTCGATCTGCGACAACCAGCCAGCCTCGTACCTTGTGTTTCAAGAAAATGGAGACTTGTGGCTCATCCGGGTCGTAGTGCACCAAGATCGTTTTCCCAACCATCTCCTTTTCCACGAACTCGAGACTGATCTCACCCACCAAGAGTCTTATCTGCCCGGAGTAGTACGAATCACCAACCGAATAGGCGTATCCCAGCACAGTGTGCGTCACATCTCGGCGATTGGGGCCTCTCGAGGAGACGTCCAAAAACACATTCTCAACCTTGGCCACGACGGTCGGCCACGTTGCCGCCTTGCTGGCAAAATGTCGCTTGCGGAGGGCCAGCACACCCAGGCTCGCAGCGGCGAGCAGGCCGATCGCCGCTTCTGTGCTGTTGATGGAAATTTTCAATTTGCGGGGACCGTCACTGCCGGATCCTCGGGTTCGCCACCGAGTAGAGCACATCCGTCAGAAAGTTCACCGCGACATACGTCAACCCAATCGCCAGGATGCAGCCCTGCACCAGAAAATAATCGCGGTTCGAGATCGCGTCGATGGTCAGCCGTCCGAGGCCCGGCCACGAGAAAATCTTTTCCGTCACGATGGCCCCCGCCAGCAGCGCGCCGAACTGCAGGCCCAACACCGTCAGCACCGGGATCATGGCATTACGCAGCGCGTGACGATATACAACCGTGCGCTCCGGCAATCCTTTCGCCCGCGCCGTGCGGATGTAATCCTGGCTCAACTCTTCCAGCATCGACGTCCGCACCATCCGCGTAAGAATAGCCGCCAGCGCGCTTCCCATCGTTAGCGCCGGGAGAATAATGTTCGCGAATGATCCCGCACCAGAAACCGGCAGCCAGCCCAGCTTTATCGCAAACAGCAGAATGAGGATCGGACCGAGCGCGAAATTCGGAAATGACAATCCGAACAGGCTGACAACGGAGAGCAGCCGGTCATCCCATCGATTCCTTCGCCGCGCGGATCGAACCCCAGCCGGGATCGAAAGAATCACCGCAACGAGCAATGAAGCCAGCGTGAGCCGCAGCGTGTAGGGATAACGTTGCGCGATCAGCCGTGTGACAGTCTGGTTGTACCGGATCGACCGCCCCAGATCGCCGTGCAGAACGCCCTTCCAATATCGAATGTATTGTTCACCCAGCGGCGCGTCCAAACCATAGAGATGACGCGTAGCCGCAATGTCCGCCGCCGGCGCTCCTTCGCCAAGCATCTGCGCAATGGGATCTCCCGGAACAAGATGGATCATCAGAAACACGAGACTGACCACCAGCCAGATGACGGGGAGGGTATACAGCACGCGTTGGAGGAGTGGTTTCAGTTCTCGATTCTCGTTACAGGCTCGTCATCATTCTGAAATAAACCGTTGTCATCCTGACCGGAGCCCGCTCAAAAGAGCGCGCAGAGTCGAAGGATCCGATGCATGCCTTCGCTCCCGGCGGCGTGTCAGGGCGTTTCGGCAAGACCCCGCATTCTCAGTCTCCGCCTTGCTTGGCGACTTCGGCCTCGCCTTCCACCTTCGCCATCTTTTCAATCCGCACGCGCGCGATGCGGTGCCCTTCCAGTTCTTCGACCGTATACCGGCGCCCCTCGTACTCAAACGAATCCCGCAGATTTGGAATCCGCTGCAGGCGCGCCAGGATAAATCCCGCCAGCGTTTCAAATCCAGCGTCGCGCGGCAGTGTCAGCCCATACTCCGTTTCCAGGTCACGAATATTCACCGACCCTTCCAGCACCAGCACGGACTCATCTTCGAGGGCTGGCTCGCTCGGCGACACATCGAACTCATCTTCTATATTGCCGACCAGCTGCTCCAAAATATCCTCGACCGTAATGACGCCGGCGGTCGATCCGAATTCGTCCACCACCACGGCGAGATGTCGGCGCCGCTCCTTAAACTCCGCCAGCAGTTCCGCCAACACCTTTGTCTCCGGAACCACCACCACATCATGCATGATCTGGCCAATGTGCATCCGCGAAATCCGTGTCGCCGTCGACTGCCCCAGATTGCTCAAACGCAGCCGCATCCATCGCATCAGGTCTTTGTAATAAAGGACGCCGACGATATGCTCCGGCCCTCGCAGCGGATCATAAACTGGAATCCTCGAATGCTGCCCTTCCACCACCCGCACGAGTGCATCATCGAGCTGCAAGTCTGAGGGCAGCGAAAAAATATCCGGCCGCGCCACCATGACCTCCCGCACCGTGATGCTGTCCAATTCGATTGCGCTGTGGATCATCTCTTCCTGAAACTCAGGGATCTGCCCGAACTGGCGGCTCGCCGTCACAATCAGCTTCAGTTCATCTGGAGAATGCACCGCGCCTCCGCGACGTGTCGCCTGCGCCCCGAACATCCGCAAAACCAACCCGCCCGATCTCCGCATAAAGAAGAGCACCGGCCGCGTAATGGTGAGGAATGCCTCCATCGGCGCCGCAACAGCCAGCGCAATCTGCTCGGCGCGCTGCAAGGCCAAGGTCTTCGGTACGAGTTCCCCTAAGATCACGTGCATGTACGTGATCAAAGTAAAGGCAATGGCGATGGCAATGCCGTGGGCATAGATTTCCACGTGGGGGAGCCGCTGTACAAAGTGCAGGCTGCCGACGAGTCCAGCAACCATCGGCTCTCCGATCCAGCCCAAGGTCAGGCTGACCATGGTGATGCCCAGTTGGACACCGTTCACCACCTCATCCAAATGTTGATGGAGGCGCTGCACGATGCGGGCGCCGATACGTCCCGATTCAATCAGCTGTTGGATGCGGGTATCGCGGACGCTCACCAGGGCAAACTCAGCGGCCGCAAAGAAGGCATTGGCTGCCACCAGGAGCAGAATCAGAAACACCCGGAGCAGCACAAAGGCGATCATGGAACCGTAATTCTAACATTTGAAAACAGTTGCTCGCGCTGTTCTGGCGCCCGTTCGGTTTCAACTTTCTCACCTTTTGTACGCTCCGTCACAAAAATCCGCCTCCTAATCCGCTATCCTTTTATAAGACGACTGGTCTAACTGTTGGCGGCAGATGATTTAGCACCGCCAGTCAGTTTGAACCCAGGGTCGAACATCATCAAGAAGTCCGGAACAAAAGCAACTCTGGCCGCGTATCAACTCTCGAGGGCGGCGGAATGGCTTCCCATCTCCACTTGGTGACATCTACAGGAGGTTTTGTGAACGGTAACAGCACTAATGGCAAAAAGAAGCGTCGCAGATTAATCATCTGGGGAAGCATCGTGACAGTGGTGGTCCTGCTCATCGCAGGCGGAGTCTTCGCCGCCACCCGCGGTGGCACCAAGATTGATCCCTCCAAGCTCGCCAAGGTGGAGAAAGGAGACCTCGCCAAGAGCGTAGTCGCGACCGGCAAGGTCACGCCGATCACCAAGGTCGAAGTGAAGTCCAAGGCCAGCGGCATTGTGAAAAAGCTCTACGTCGAATACGGCGACCGTGTGAAGAAGGGTCAATTGTTGGCCCAACTCGACAAGATCGAGATCGAGGCGCAGGTTGAGCAGTCCAAAGCAGGCCTCGAAGCCGCGGAAGCAAGCCTGAAGAGTTCGCAGGCCGACTACGAGCGCGCCAAAGTCGACGCCGAGGGACCGGATGTTCCGCTCCTGAAGCGCGCCTACGACCGCGCCATCGGCATGGCGAAAGATGGAGTCGTTTCCGCTTCCGCGCTGGATGACGCCCAAAGAAATTACGAACTCGCTCTCAACAAGCAGAACGTCGCCAAGGCGCAGGTCACGGTTCTCAAGGCCAAGATCGCCCAGTCGCAAGCTAACGTCATGCAGGATGAGGCCAACCTGAAACAGCTCGAAGAACAGCTCAGCTACACCGACATTACGTCTCCAATCGACGGCATCGTGCTCTCCCGCGACGTCGAAATGGGAGACGCCGTCAGCTCGATTCTCGTCTTAGGCTCGTCCGCCACCCTCGTCATGACTCTCGGCGACACCAGCGAAGTCTACGTCAAGGGCAAGGTCGACGAGAGCGACATCGGCAAGGTCTATCTCGGCCAGCGCGCCCGTATCAAGGTCGAATCTTTCAAGGACAAAACTTTCGACGGCAAGGTGACCAAGATTTCTCCGATGGGCGTCGAGAAGGATAACGTCACGACTTTCGAAGTCCGCGTCTCAATCCAGAACCCCGGTGGCGAACTTAAGGCTGAAATGACCGCCAATGCCGAAATCATTCTGGAAGAGCACAAGAACGTGCTCCAGATTCCTGAAGGCGCGATCCTCTACGACAAGGACAAAAAAGCCTCCGTCGAGATTCCTGATCCGAAGGGCAAAGATGGCAAAGATAAAGTTGCCGTCAACATCGGAATCTCAAACGGCGCCAAGACTGAAGTATTGAGCGGCTTGAAGGAAGGCGATCAGGTCGTTCTCCAGTAACTGGCAGCAATTGGGTCTTAGGTCTTTAGGTATTAGGTGCCGAGCCTAAGCCCTGTCTCCTAAGACCCAAACTTTTTGGTGCGACCATGACGCTCTCCGAAATCCTTCGACAAGCCGTCGCCACCTTCCGGGCCCACAAGATGAGGACCTTCCTCACCATGTTCGGCCTGGTATGGGGCATTGCCTCTGTGATCCTGCTCGTAGGACTCGGCCGCGGCTTCGTCGTCGATCAAAAGAAGCACATGGAAAGTCTTGGCAAAGACCTTGTCATAGTCTGGGGCGGCCGCACCAGTTCACAGGTCGGAGGCCGCGCCGCCGGCCGCGAAATTCATCTCAACGTCGACGACGCGGAGTTAATCCGCGACGAGTGCTACCTGATCAAGAACGTAAGCCCGGAATTGCGCCGCACCATCCCGGAAGTGAGCCAGTTCAACTTGGCCAACCGCGGCATCGTCGGTATGTGGCCCTCTTATCAGGATTTCCGATCGCTCAAGGTTTCCGAAGGCCGCCTCATTACCGACGACGACGAGCGCGAAGGACGGCGCGTCCTCGTTCTTGGGTCGAAAGCCTACCGCCAGCTTTTCCCGGGACAGCCCGCGATCGGCGCGACAGTGCTCGTTAAGAGCGTTCCCTACTCGGTTGTCGGTGTGCTCCAAGAGAAAAAGCAAAACTCGAACTACAGCGGTCCAGATAATGATTATCTCTTCGCGCCTTACTCCGCGGTTTCGCGCGACTTTCCACCTCCGGAGAAGCCCGGGGCCGGCGTTACCCGCGGCTATCTCGACGACATCGTCTTTGAAGTCGCTGATCCTGAAGCGCACGAGGAAGCCGTATTCCAAGTCCGGCGCGCCATCGCGCGCGTGCGCCACTTCGATCCGCTGGACAAAGATGCCTTGTTTATCTGGGACACCATGGACGGCGCCAAGCAGTTGGCAAAGATCTTCGGCGTCGTCACTTTATTCTTCGGCTGCGTCGCCATCGTCACTCTGTGTCTTGGCGGCATCGGTGTCATGAACATCATGCTGGTCTCGGTCACCGAGCGCACGCGCGAAATCGGAACGCGCAAAGCGATGGGCGCAACCAAGCGCGACATTCTCCGCCAATTCTTTGCCGAGTCCGCCATGCTCACTGTCGCCAGCGGCATCCTGGGATTTTCCTTTGGCCTGGGAACCTGTGTCGCGCTCGAAGCTCTTCCGCTGCCTGACTTTGTTCCGCATCCAATTGTTTCTCCGATTTCCATCGTCCTTTCAATTCTCACTCTTTCGTTAATCACCGTGACCGCAGGCATGTATCCCGCCCAGCGCGCCGCGGACATGACACCTGTGGAGTCACTACGTTATGAATAAAAATCGAGTTCTCTCTCACGTATCCAGCCGCCTCTCACTGTTCGCCGCGCTGGTCGTCCTTTGCGCCTCCACCGCCGCATTCGCCTCGACGCCGCAAGGCACCTTCGAGAAGACGCTGCAGGTCAGCGGCCCGGTCGATCTCGAAGTCTTCACCCACTCCGGCGATGTTACCGTCCGCGCCGGTTCCTCCGGCTCGATCTTCATTCGCGGCAAGATTTATGTTGGCGATCGCTGGTTTGGCGGACGCCGCGACGACGACGTTCACGCCATCGAGCAGAATCCGCCCATCCACCAATCAGGCAACAGCGTTCACATCGATTACGTGAACTACCACAACATTTCGGTGGACTATGAGATCACCGTTCCCGCTGACACCACGATCCGATCGCATACAGGATCGGGTGATCAAATCCTCGAAGGCACGCGCGGTAACGCTGACGTGCAAACTGGGTCGGGCGACGTGAAGCTCTCGAACATAACAGGCGAGATTCATCTGCAGACTGGTTCCGGAGACGTCCGCGCCCACTCGATCTCCGGCCCAATTCATGGTGGCACCGGAAGCGGCAACATCGAAATCGAAGAGACAGCGTCGGGTGACATCGACCTGCACACCGGCTCGGGCAACGTCACCGCACGTGGCGTCAATGGTGGATTCCACGGTGAAACCGGCAGTGGTGACGTTACGGCCGAAGGCACGCAGACCGGCACATGGGAGATTCGTACCGGCTCAGGCAACGTTCACGTGAGGCTGCCCGGCAACGCGGCCTTCGAAGCGGACATTTCTACTAGCTCGGGCAGCGTCGACGTTGGCGCTCCAATCGAAATGACAGTGCAGGGCCGCATAGGCGACGTCCACAAATCAGTCCACGGCAAAGTCCGTGGCGGAGGCCCATTGCTCCGCGTCCGCACCGGCTCCGGAGACATTCATATCGAATAGGAAAACAACTTCATTCGCCACGGATTTACACGGACGAACACGGATAAAAGAAAATCAGGCTCAGCTCCCGCGCTATGGCCGATTTTGCTCTTTCAATGTTTAAGTTTTTCGGATTGTATCCGTGAGATCCGCGTGAATCCGTGGCAAAGAAGTCGTTAGCTGCCGAGCAAAAGCCATGTTCCTGAAAGAACTCATCTCGCAAGGCTGGCAAGCTCTGATGCGCGACCGCACACGCTCCGCGCTGACCATGCTCGGCATCGGCTGGGGCTTGGTGTCGGTCGTGCTTCTGCTCGCCTACGGCCAAGGCCTCGGCGGATGCGTTCTGAACGCCTTCCTGAACATGGGAAACAACGTCATCGTCCTCTGGCCTGGACAAACCAGCATGCAGGCTGGCGGTCAGCGAGCCGGAAAGAAAGTCACCTACGAACTCGAGGACGTCGAAGCCATCCGCGACGAAGTTCCTCTCGTTCGCGCGGTCAGCGGCGAAATCGACCGCGACTTCGGATTCAAGATCGGCACCCGTGTTGTCTCCATCCTGGTGCGCGGCGTCGACATGCCCTACGGCCAGATGCGCAAGCTCACGCTCGCCGAGGGACGTTACTTCGACGAAAGCGATTTCGCCGATCATCGTCGCGTCGTCATCCTCGGCTACGAGGCGGCGAAGAAAGTCTTTCAGGGAGCGCCCGGCGCCGGGCAACACGTCGAAATCGGAGGACTTGATTTCGAAGTCATCGGCACCATGCGCAACAAGATCCAAGATTCGATGTATCAAGGTCCTGACAATGAGAACGGCTTCATTCCCTTCGCACTGATGCGCGATCTCAAAAACATTCGCGACCCCGACGAGATCATCATTCAGCCCGCTGCGGCCGAACTGAACAAGAAAGCTCTCATGGCCGCGCGTGAAGTCATCGCCCGGCGCCATCACTTCGATCCCAAGGACGACAAAGCCACACCCGAGTGGGACACGATCGAAGACCGCAGCATGATCAACGCCTTCTCTTACGGGCTGCAAGCCGTGCTCGGACTCATCGGCATCTGCACTCTCGCCGTCGGCGGCATCGGTGTGATGAACATTATGCTGGTCTCCGTCACCGAGCGTACCCGGGAAATCGGCCTGCGCAAGGCGATTGGCGCTCGCCCGCGTCACATCCTAGTACAGTTCCTGCTCGAAGCTCTCGTCCTCACCTTCGTAGGAGGCCTCGTCGGTATGGCCGTCGCCGAATTGCTGACCTGGGTCATTCCGCCCATGCCGCTCTACGATGAGTTCTACAAAACTGCCGACCACGAGGGCGCAATTTTCCTCCACGCCTCCATGGGCGTAATGGCGATTTCGTTCATCATTCTTTCCATGGTCGGGGTCGTCTCCGGCTTCTTCCCCGCGCTAAAAGCCTCACGACTGAATCCCATCGAAGCCCTGCGTTACGAATGAATTTCTCCCAGTCTTTTGTAGGATTGTGTCTACAGTCCATTCAGCGATAACTTATTGCTGACAATTTCTGCATTAGAAGTGAACCAGATGCTTCGTTACCTTACTGCTACGGCTCTCTTTACGGCGCTCATAATAGTTCTGCCTTGCCTCGCCGACGAGGGCCATCATCCGCACGAACTCGCCCCCGAGCAGTTAGGCACCGTTCACTTCCCAACCTCGTGCTCTCCCGAAGTTCAAAAAGATTTCGAACGCGGAATCGCCCTGCTTCATTCCTTCGCGTTCGACACGGCTGAACAAACCTTCCGGCAGGTTCTTGCAAAGGATCCATCCTGCGCCATGGCCCACTGGGGTATCGCGAAGAGCAAATGGCGTTGGGATACCGATGTCCCGCGCCGCGAGCAGGGCGCCAGCGAGGTCAAGGCTGGAGAGCGCCTGCATCCTCCCACCAGCCGCGAGCGCGCTTATCTTGCGGCCATGGGCAAATTCTACGCTCACCCCAAAGACGAAAAGTACAGGCGCGGCGAGGCCTTCAATCGCGCGATGGAAAAACTCATCCAGCAGAATCCCGACGACCACGAAGCGCAAGCCTTCTATGCGTGGTCCCTCATCGACACCGACGACGATGATCACGCCAATCGAAAGAAAGCTGCCGCCATCCTCGAAAAACTTTTCGTTGAAGAACCGAACCATCCCGGCGTAGCCCACTACTTGATTCACAGCTACGACGTCCCCGGAATGGCCGAGCTTGGCCTTCCCGCTGCTCGCCGCTATGCGCAGATCGCTCCCGCCGCACCTCATGCTCTGCATATGCCGTCACACATCTTTGCGCGCCTCGGACTTTGGCAGGAGGACATCGACTCCAATCTTGCATCCATCAAAGCCAGCCGCGCCTCGACGATGCACGGCGACGACGAAGGCCATCAATTCCACGCAATGGAATTTCTCGTGTATGCCTACCTTCAATCCGGCCGCGAAGCTGAAGCCCGCAGCGTGATCGAAGAAGTCAAGACTCTGCCGAAGATGCACAACATGTACGGCGCCGACTACGATCCAAATATTTCAGCGATCGTCGAATATTCCGCGGCCTACGTCACCGAGCTTCACAGGTGGAAAGACGCCGCCGCGCTGCCACTGCTCACGAAAGAAGATGACGGCGACAGTTCCATGACTTACAGAGCTCGGGCGATAGGCGCCATCCACCTCGGCGACTTGCGAACGGCGAAGCTGAATCTGCAAGCGATCGACAAATTGCATGCCGCTTTGGTCGACCAAAAGAAGTCTGTCGAGGCAGGCGCCGTCGACGAAGACCACCGCGTCATCCAAGCCTGGATTGACCACGCCGAAGGCCACAACGACGAGGCTCTGAAACTTCTGCAAGAGATCGCGAAGAAAGACAACGGAATTTTCGCTGCCGACGGCGACACTCCCGCCCACGAGATGATGGGCGACATGTTAATGGAGATGAATCGTCCCGAACCCGCGCTCGCCGAGTACGAGACCGAACTCAAACTGAACCCGAATCGCTTCGATTCTCTCTACGGGGCCGGGCACGCATCTGAGGCCGCCAACAATTCAATCAAGGCAACGTCCTACTACCAGCAGCTCGTGAAAATCTGCGCCGCCGGAAATTCCACTCGCCCAGAACTCGCGCACGCGCACGAATTCCTGTCGACGATTGCAAGAAAGAATTAGCAGTGGGATCGAACCGGCGGAACGTATTGCAGAACAATTATCTGCGCGGATCTGGCCTCAGCGTGGCCGAACTGTCGGCCTCCTGCTGTGCCTTAGTTTCTCGAACTTCCAACTCCGCTTGGCGCACGAGCGTGGCCTCCGCGGGATCGGTTCCAACTTTCTGATCGGTCTTCTCGATGAAGTAGCGCCAGCCTTCGTGGCGATCCGACGACATTTGTGACTGCTCCAGCTTTTTTAACTCTGATTCCGCGTTCAGCTTGCCCTTCATCACTTCCACCACTCCGGCGGACTGGTACGTCCGCACGTTGTGCCGGATGATAGCGTACGCAGAATTTTGTTCGTCACGCGTCATAAGAAAATCCAATATGAAATTGGAAAAGGCGACATCCGCGGACATCGCCTCTCCCTGAGATTCGCCGGCTTACAGCGGCTGAACGTTTTCTGCCTGCAACCCCTTGGGCCCCTTCGTCACGTCGAACTGAACGGTCTGGCCCTCCTGCAGGCTCTTGAAGCCGCCCGCTTGGATCGCTGAGAAATGCACAAAAACGTCTTCGCCACTCTGACGGCTGATAAAGCCGTAGCCTTTGGCGTCATTGAACCACTTTACTGTTCCTTGTTCTGCCATGTTGATACCGGTGTTCCTTTCAATCGATTTACGCTGGATGGAATTCGGAGGTACTGCGGCAGGTTACTGGCTGTTGAGGCAAGAACTGCTCACGACCGATTCGGTCTAACGCACACGGGCATCCTACGCGGAGAATCAACATTTAGCAAGCTACATCGCTGAAAATAGACTCACGGCAAGCGAGCTCCCATCACAAAAAGTGTTCTTCTCCACGCTCCTTTCGTGTCCGCAATGTTTCGCCGCGATCTCGCCAAACTCGCGTATACTGGATATACCAACCTCGAAGCCACGCCGTCCAAGTATCTTGCGCCTTCGCGATTGAGAGATCGAGAGGCGTTTGAAACCAACACTTTACGCCCCGACCGGGCGCAACTGCAGCCGGAGAGGTACGCCATGATCCGGTTCATCACTCTCGTCGCCACCGCCGCCCTTTCATTCGCCGTTTTGTTCAGCATTTCTGCCGACTATCGCATTGTGATCTGCGTCATCGTTTCGCTGGCCACGATTACGTTTTCGATTCGGAGCTTCTTCACCGGCAGGCTCGTATGGGGACTGCTTTTCCTGGGAATTCTCGGCATCTTCACGCCGTTCCAGCGTGGCCAATTTTCCCAACTTCTCATTTCCGTACTCGACATGGCGACGCTCGCACTCTTCGCAGCCACGCCCCTGATCCTCAGAAAGACGCAAAGGCCGCTAGCTTAGCGCCTCGGTTCGAAAGTTAGCATTGCCCGAAGTTCGCCGTTACAACGGCAGGAGCTCATGATGTCCAAAATTAACGGTGACAAGTCCAGATATCACCGGGAACGCAAGCAGAAAATCGCCCGCCGCCTGCGTAACCGCGAGCTTCTCAAGCATGCCATGCAATCCAAACCCGGGGCTGCGCCCAAGTCGGTGCAGGCATGAATACTCCCGTCGACATTTCGCAGTTGGCAGCGCCCATTCCGCCGCTCGGCGATGCCAAGAAAAAGCGGGTGCTGCTGATCGACACTTCCAATGCGAAGCGCGATCTGCGCGCGGAAGTCATGCGCAAGCTCGGCATCGATGTCGACTGCGCCGCTGACATCGCCGGAGCCCGCTCCTGGTGGCGCGCCGCATTGTATGACCTCGTGCTCATCAACATGGAAAAAGGACGCGGTCACCGTGATCGATTCTGTGACGATGTGCGCGCGGCCACTCCGCCTCAGCAACTCGCTTTCCTCGTCGGCAAGCCCGGATACCTCGCGCACGCTCCCAATTCTGATGAGGAATTTCAGACAGAACCTGCGAACGGCCACAGCATCGTCGGCGATATCAAGGCTGCCTTATCCGCCAACCTCAGTGACCTGTCGCAGCGCTGGGGAATCCTCGAAGCGTCCCGCAGAATCTCTGCTGTGCGCTCCGCATCGAACGCTCGCACACAAGCCATGCGCAACCGGCCTTTGCCCCCGCGCGATCCTGAAGGACTACCCGAGAGGCGCCCGACTTCCGCCGCCACCCTCGACGATCTGCTTAGAGAGGAATTACGATGAAGAATCTGTATGTTGGAAATTTGCCGCACAGCGCTACCGAAGCCGAGGTCCGAAACGCCTTCGAAGCGCACGGAGCCGTCGAAAAAGTCACGCTCGTCACTGACCGCGATACCGGCCGCTCGCGTGGTTTTGGCTTCGTGGAAATGACGAATGCCGAGGAAGCGGACAAAGCAATTGCCTCTCTCAACGGCTCTGATATGGGTGGACGCCCGCTGACCATCAACGAGGCCAAGCCAAAGACCGATCGTCCTCGCGGCGGTGGTGGTGGTGGAGCAGGCGGCGGCCGCCGTTTTGGCGGCGGTGGTGGTGGCGGCGGACGCGACGACTATCGTGGCCATCCACGTCAGCCGCGCGAACCGCGCTGGTAGAGTTCGAACGCGTTCGTTGCGTTCAGTCGGGCGGTACTTAGCCCGTGAGAAGTAAAAACTATCTTGGGGGATCGATATGCCGAGAGGTCAATCGACGTTTACAAAGCGCCAGAAAGAACAGACACGACAACAAAAACAACGCGAAAAGATTGAACGTCGCGCCCAACGCAAGCAGGAAAAACCTGCCGAAGGTGGTGCTGCGACTGACGATCTTGCGGAACTGCAGGCTCACGCTGCCGAGCAAGCAGCCCTGTTTAACGTAGGTTTCGAGGATTCGGATACATCAGACGATTCTTCTTCCGGTACCCGCCGCTAATCGCAGAAATTCTGGTGGCCTGAACTCAACGCTCCGGCCACCAGACTTTGCATCTCTAGACAAATACTTCGCCCGGCAAAGCAGTCAGCGTCCGCGATGCAAGCGTGTTCTGAATCGCTCGCCGTGGCGGCGCCGCCGAATCGGCATTCGCCTGCAGCCGTTCGATCTTCAGCTTAAGCGTCCGCTCAATCTGGCGCAGTTCCACGACTTCGGCTCCTGCCACCAGGCTCGACGCCCGTCCCTGCAGTCCAGCTCGCCCGGTGCGTCCCACGCGATGGATAAAGTCTTCCGCCATCTTCGGCAGGTCGTAGTTGATCACGTGGGCGACGTCATCCACGTGCAGTCCGCGCGATGCCACATCAGTCGCGACCAGCACCTGATAACGCCCTTCCTGAAATCCGTTCAGTGCGGCATTCCGCTGCGATTGCGACCGGTCACCATGGATCACGCCGGCATTGAATCCGTCTCGCACCAGCTCTTTGGAGAGCCGCTCCGCTCCACGCTTGGTACGCGTGAAGATCAGTGTCTGCCCTTTTTCCGCGTAAAGCAGCTGCCGAAGCAAGTCGATCTTCTCCCCCGGCCGCACTTCGTAGGCCGTGAGTTGCACGCTCTCGGCAGGCTTGAGCACCGATCCCAGCGCAACCCGCACTGGATCTCTCATGTACTCATTCACCAGCCCTGCAACGGACTGCTCCATTGTCGCCGAGAAGCATAGCGTCTGCCGCTTCACGGGCAGCAACGCCAGAATCCGCCGGATCGCCGGAAGAAATCCCATGTCCAGCATGCGGTCGGCTTCGTCGAGCACGAGGATCTTGACATGCCGCAGATCGGCAAACTTGCGGTTCATCAGATCCTGCAGCCTTCCCGGAGTCGCAATCACCAGCTCCGATCCGGCTCGCAGGCTTTGAATCTGTCCCTTCTCGGATACTCCACCGATCACCAGCGCCGCCTTCGGCATCTTCGGGGAACGCAGCTGTTCGTACTGTTCGTGAACTTGCATCGCAAGTTCACGCGTCGGCAGCAGCACCAGCGCGGTCGTATGCTCTGAGGGTTCGTGCTCCAGCATCTCGATCAGTGGGATGAGGAATGCCAGGGTCTTTCCGGTGCCCGTCTGGGCGGTCCCGATCACGTCTCGTCCTTCAAGGGCAGGAGGAATGGCGCGCTCCTGGATCGGGGTAAGGTTTGTAAATTGAGCTGCCGCCAGCTTCTTCTGCAACGCAGAAGTTAGGGGCAGTTCTGTAAATGTACTCATTCGATTTTGTTTCTTTCTGGAGGGGCCGTTTGTCACGCACACTCTGACACACGTCAAGAGCCGCAACGCCGCTCACACTCAATGTTCTTGGGTTTCACGCATATAAACGGCGGGCAGGATATGCGGAGATGAATCTGGTCTTAATGAAGAGACCACCGCGCGGCAAGCAAACCGTGGCAATAGCGTCAACAACAGTATAGCAGACAACGAAGCAGCCTCCAGTTACGTCAGTTACAACCAAGACCGCGGCTCCCTCAACAGCGGTGACGACGTCTGTCGAGATCCTGCAACTTTTAAACTGTCAAACCGCAATATCCACAGCCCCCTGTGACATCTGCCCTTGCGTCGCACAATCGATTCATCGGATCATGGCTCCGCGCGCGGCTCGCATTATTCTGGGGCACGATCGACAAGTCCTTCCGGCTCAAGATTTTGCCCCTAAGTGATTGCAGCCCATAGATTATTTCGCCGTTTTCCTGTAACTCGATGATTTCAGTACACCGAGGGGGAGGGGGGTGGGGAGTACTAAAAGGTAAACTCGATTCCAAAACGGGAAAATTCGCGCGGCTGATCGTAAGGTCAGAAAAAATATTTAACGCGAGCGATTCACCAGCATCAAGCGTCAACGATCGCGTCGTCATTCCCTATTACCTGCGTGCCTTGACGCACGACTTCCCTGCCAATTAAGTTCGCAAGTACGTAGTACTTTGTCTTCCAGCGAGGAAAATTTGCCCCATCGTCCGATTGTTACTCTTACCACCGATTTTGGGACCAACGATCATTTTGTCGGCGCCGTAAAAGGTGTCATTCTCGACATTGTCCCCGAGGCCGCGATCGTCGACATCACGCACGCCATTCAGGCCTTCGATGTCCTCGACGGAGCAATCGCGATTTCGCAAACATATTCTTACTTCCCGACCGGAACCGTTCACATGGTCGTGGTCGATCCCGGAGTTGGGACGACCCGCCGTCCCATCATCGCCTCGAGCGATGGATATCATTTCGTCGCGCCCGACAACGGTGTGCTCTCGATGGTCTATGCGAAGGAAGACCGCATCCACGTGCGTCACGTGACCTCGGAACATTATTTCCGCCAGCCCGTCAGCAACACGTTCCACGGACGCGACGTCTTCGCTCCCGTCGCTGCCTATCTCGCAAAGCTGGTCGACTCGCACAAGTTCGGAGATGAAATTGAGGACTACGTGAAGTTCGCGGCCCCGAAGCCAAAGCCCGCTGGCGATAATCGATTGCGCGCAGTCGTCCTGAAAGTCGATCGCTTCGGCAACCTGATCACGAACTTGACCCCGCAGGATGCACCCAACCTCTTCGGCGCAGATCCCGCGCCCTTCAAGATCGTGGTTGGCAGCAAAGAGATCACCGACATCCGCACAAACTATGCCGAAGGAGCACCCGGAGAAGTCTTCGGGATCCTCGGAAGCATGGGATATCTGGAGATCGTCGCCAACCGCGCTCCCGCCGCGCAAGCCACCGGCGCCGGCAAGGGCAGCGAAGTCAGTATCTTCTTCGGCGAAGCCGCAGCGGCGGGAAAAGGCGCGTAAAACGCACGGACAGATTTCCCTGTTCTCTGTAGTGAAAGTTTTTTGTTAGGAATTTTTAGGTTTGGGATGGACCCAGCGTTCCATTTCGCCGGTCCATTTCAGAAAGCGCCACAGTTCGCTGCGCTCGCGCCATACGAATTCCCAGAATTCCAGGAATCCAATCTGCGTCATCTTCACGCCCGTGTAGGTTTCAATGCGCCACAGAAGATAGGGACTTCTCCACGGAGCGAGCCGATGCCCCTTCGTCGCATTCCACAAAAAGCGGAGCTTGGTGCGCATGCACGCATATCATAACCACAAAGGCCGCAAACTACACGAAGGAATCGAGCAGACATTTGCCGCTGCAGCTCCATGCTAGAATCCGAATTCCGCTTGGGAAACTCTCTTCATGCCTGACGCCAATGACCGCCAAAAGGCCGAAGATCTCTATTACGCTGCACTCGACCTGATGGCCGATGGAAAATTGGAAGATGCCGTCGCTGCGTACCAGCAATCGCTAGCCGCCGATCCAACATTTACCGAAGTCATGCACGGACTCGCGCGTGCCCTTCAAGATTTACAGCGATACGATGAAGCGATCGCGGTGGCGCAACGCATTGCAGAGGTCGATCCCGACGATGTCCTCGCGCATACCAGTTTGTCGGTGCTCTACCAGAAAAAAGGAATGATCCCTGAGGCCGAAGCGGAAGGCGCGAAGGCACGCGTATTGGGCTGGAAGCAGCAGTTGAAGAAAGGCAGCTCCTAGTTTTTGGCTGTTCGTCTTCGGTCGTTGGTCGTTCGCCAATTGTCAGATGCAACGCTTCGAACATCAGATCATGGCGTATGGAAAGCTCTCCTTTTAGGATCTGCGGGGTTTGGGATGCGTCGCTGACGTCGAGTCCAGCCGATTTGCCAGCTAGAGTTGTGCATTTGTGGCAACGAGAATTACACACCGCATCGCCGGATCTTGCGCAATGCCGCGAATTGCTTTCAGCAGAAGAACGCGAGAAAGCGATGCGCTACCGTATCGAACGCCCGCGCAGCGATTACATTCTCACGCGCGGCACGCTTCGTTTCTTGCTCGCCCAATATCTTCATCTCACTCCAGCTGAGATCTCGTTCGGTTACACACAATATGGCAAGCCGTTTCTCATCCCTCAGAGCGACCTGCGCTTCAATGTCTCGCACAGCCACGGCCTTGCGCTGATGGGATTTGTTCGGCAACGTGAAATCGGAGTCGACGTCGAGCAGGTGCGCGCGCAAGACGACGCCAAGAAACTCGCCGAGCGTTTCTTTTCGGTCCGCGAACGCGAGCAGCTGCGCGATTTCTCGGGAGACGAATTGCACGCGGCCTTCTTCCGTTGCTGGACGCGCAAAGAGGCGTACATCAAAGCCAAGGGCGAAGGACTCTCGCTACCGCTTCATCAATTCGATGTATCGATCGAGCCCGATCCGCAGCTGGCGTTGTTAGCGACCAGGCCTGATCGCTCTGAGGCCAACCGCTGGGCTATCTTCAACGTCTCCGCAAAATCGGGATATTCCGCTGCGCTCGCAGTGGAAAAAGAAGTCGCACCCCGAAGTCACCGCTGAGAAGTTACTGAAGATTTTCCGCGCAAAAGCACCCCGCAAGAAATTGCATACTGCATCTTTAGTTAGGAGAAATGCTTCCCTGCTCTGCGCAAGGGTTTGCACATTTGGATCAGAACCAGCTGCTTCGACGGAAAAAATAGAACTTTAACCTTTTATCCTTATCAGTTTACAGTACAATGACTCAACCCCCTCGTCGGTATGGCACGTGCGTGCAGTAAGCATATTGAAAACTGTGGTGTAAACTGAGTTCAATCAGGGTCATAGACCCGCAGGAAGTTGTAAGTCTCGTTAGAATGTCCCCCCAAAAGCATGTTTCTGGAAGTCATCACCGATTCCTTCTGCGAGACATTGAATTTACATTTGCAATAAATAAATCTCGACGAACCTGGGAGGTTCACACGCTTGTCTGCTTCCACTAGTCATCTGATTGCTCCGCACGGCGGCGAACTCGTCAATCTGCTTGTTACACCTGAAAAAGCCGCAGAACTGAAAGCTCACTCTCGCGAGTGGCCGTCCTGGGACCTCACGGCCCGCCAGATTTGCGATCTCGAATTATTGATCAACGGTGGTTTCTCGCCGCTGACCGGCTTTATGACCAAAGCCGACTACGAAGGCGTTTGCAAGGACATGCACCTGGCCAATGGCGTTCTTTGGCCGATGCCGATCACGCTCGACATCACTGAAGAATTTGCCAAGAAACTGACGCCCGGCTCCAGCAAAGTCGCCCTACGCGACGGCGAAGGCGTGATGCTCGCCGTATTGCACGTAGAAGAGATCTGGACACCCGATCGCGCTGCCGAAGCGAAAGCCGTCTTCAATAGCACCAGTAAGGCACATCCCGGCGCCGACTACACCATGAACAAGTCGAACCCGGTGTACGTCGGAGGCCGCATTGAAGGCCTGCAGATTCCTTCGCATTACGACTTCCGCACCCTTCGCCTGACTCCAGCGGAGTTGCGCGCCGAATTTGCCCGTCTCGGATGGCGCCGTGTGGTTGCCTTCCAGACCCGCAATCCTATGCACCGCGCCCACGTCGAACTTACGTTCCGCGCGGCCAAGCAAGTTGAAGCCAACCTTCTGATCCATCCTGTCGTCGGAATGACCAAGCCTGGAGACGTGGACTACTACACCCGTGTCCGCTGCTACCAGTTGCTGAGTTCGAAGTATCCGCAGGGAACGCAGAAGCTTTCGTTGCTGCCTCTTGCCATGCGCATGGGCGGCCCACGCGAAGCCATCTGGCACGCGCTGATCCGCAAGAACTATGGCTGCACGCATCTCATCGTTGGCCGCGATCACGCCGGACCGGGTAAAGATACCGACGGCAAGCCGTTCTACGGCCCGTACGAAGCGCAGGAAGTTTTTAAGAAGCATGAGTCCGAAATCGGCGTCACCATGGTGCCTTTCAGCATGATGGTGTACCTCGAGGCTGAGGACCGCTACGTTCCGGACGATGAGGTCAAGAAGACCGACAAGGTCCTGAACATCTCCGGCACCGAATTGCGCGATCGCCTCAACGAAGGCCGCGACATTCCGGGATGGTTCACTTATCCGGAAGTGGTTCACGAACTCCGTCGCAGCTTTCCGCCACGGGCCCGTCAAGGCGTGACGATCTTCTTCACCGGACTTTCAGGTTCGGGCAAGTCAACGATCGCCAACGTTCTGCTGACGAAGTTTCTGGAAGTCGGTGGGCGTCCGGTCACGCTGCTCGACGGCGACCTGGTCCGCAAGCATCTTTCGTCGGAACTCGGTTTCTCGAAGGAGCACCGGGACATCAACATCCGGCGCATCGGTTATGTGGCTTCGGAGATCACCAAGAACGGCGGCATCGCGATTTGCGCGCCCATCGCTCCATACGATGCGACGCGTAAGCACGTCCGCCAGATGGTCGAACCCTACGGAGGGTTCATCCTCGTGCACATCGCCACTTCGGTGGATGTCTGCGAGCAGCGCGATCGCAAAGGCTTGTATGCCAAGGCACGCGCCGGCATTCTCAAGGAATTCACCGGGATCTCGGATCCCTACGAAGTTCCGGCGGATGCAGATGTGACCATCAATACCGGCGAGTTGTCCGCCGAAGAGGCTGCGCAGGAAATTATTCTGCATCTCGAACGCGAGGGCTTCATCGGTGTAAACGGGGCGGCAGCGGTTTAAGACGAACACTGGGCAACTGGGGCATTTATGGAACTGTTGGTAGGCAAAATCCTGGTGGGCTTTGTCGTCGGCGTTCTCATTGGTTTGAGCGGCGTGGGGGGCGGCGTTCTGCTGCTCCCCGTGCTGATCTTCGGCCTGAAAGTCCCCGCGATCGTGGCTGTCGGTTCCGATGCCCTGTTTAACTTCTTCACAAAAATTCCCGCCAGCCTGCTACACCTGAAAAAAGGCACGGTGAAGGGAAAAGTCGTCCTCGCCCTGGCGCTGGGAAGTCTCCCGGGATCGTACGGCGGCGTCAAGATGTTGATGCACATTCGTCATCTTTATGGCGATGGCGTGAATAATTTCATCAAGAGCGCGGTGGGTATCCTGCTCATCATCGTTCCGCTGTTGTTGCTCTTTCAGAAGCGGATAGAAGAACGCGTCTCGCACCGCCCGCCGACCATGAGAGGCTTTGCGGGGATGTCATTAATCGGCTTGTTTGCCGGCTTCCTGGTTGGTATGACATCGGTCGGTTCGGGCAGCATCATCATGATGTTGCTGCTGCTCTTTTACAGTTTTCCTCCCAAGGTCAACGTTGGAACCGATATCGTACATGCTGTTCTTCTCACCGGAATGACCGGGTTGATGCACTTTCGGCTGGGCAACGTAGATCCAACTCTTGTGATCACGCTATTGATCGGTTCTGTTCCCGGCGGACTCGTTGGATCGCATCTGGCCACCCGCTTGCCGATGCTTTGGCTTCGTCGCCTGCTCTGCGCCTTACTGCTTATTACCGGCGCCCGCATGTTGTGGGCATAATTTCCTCTAAATGACTCAGGAATCCATGAACTCATCTGCTTACGCTGACATTCTCGAGCGCATTGAGGCGGGGATCGAAGCCGCCCGCACCGTTTTTGCGCGCTTCACGCCCGGTGCCATCGAAACCGAATACAAGATCGGGCATGACCCGGTGACGGAAGCTGATCGCGCCGTCGACGCCGTCCTGCGCCAGAATTTGCTGCGCGAAGGCGAGGGTTGGCTCTCTGAGGAAACAGTGGATGACCAGACACGCCTCGACAAGAGCCGCGTCTGGGTGGTCGATCCACTCGATGGCACGCGTGAATTTGTCCAAGGCATCCCTGAGTTCTGCGTCTCGATCGGTTACGTGGAAAACGGCCGCGCCGTCGCCGGTGGCATTTGTAATCCCGCAACAAACGAGACCATTATCGGCGCGATCGATTGCGGCGTGACTTACAACGGCAAGCCGGCGAAGCCCAGCCAACGCACGACGCTAAAGGGATCGTTGATTCTAGCCAGCCGCAGCGAAGTGAAGCGCGGCGAATGGCAACAATTTCAGAGCGGTGAATATCAGATTCGACCGATGGGATCAGTCGCTTACAAATTGGGATTGGTCGCCGCCGGATTGGCCGATGTCACCTTCACGCTGACGCCGAAGAACGAGTGGGACGTCGCCGCGGGCGCAGCGCTGGTCGCAAGCGCTGGAGGCTTCGTCAGCACGCTCGAAAATACTCCCTTACAGTGCAACCGAAAAAACCCTCTGCTGACCGGATTGCTGGCGAGCGGACCGTTCCTCCGCGAAGAACTACTAGCGGCCGTGCAGGGTCATCTTCCGGTTGCGGCAGGCGAATCCAGCCACAAATAAGATTCGGCGAACCCTCAGTTGAGTTCTACGACGCCGACCGCGAATCCGGTCCTCGTTCGGGGAGCTCCGGTTCTGTTATCGCATATTTCGCTAAGCAGAACAGCGCGCGGAAGCCATCTCTCCAGCCAATCTTTTTCCCTTCCGCATAAGTGCGTCCCCAATAACTGATGCCCACTTCGTAGACGCGCAGCTTCCGCTTGGCGATCTTCACGGTAACTTCCGGTTCGAATCCAAAGCGGTCTTCCTCAAGGCGAATCGACTGGATGACCTCGCGGCGGAAAACCTTATAGCAGGTTTCCATGTCCGTCATATTCAGGTTCGTCAGCATGTTCGAGAGGAGCGTCAGCACAGAGTTGCCGACAGAATGCCAGAAGTAGAGCACGCGATGCGGGCCGCTTCCCAGAAAGCGCGAGCCGTAGACGACATCTGCCTGTCCTGATTCGAGAGGACCGAGCAACTGCTTATAGTCTTTCGGATCGTATTCCAGGTCGGCATCTTGAATGATGACGTAATCGCCGGTCGCCTCTTGAATTCCGCGGCGCAGCGCTGCACCCTTACCCATATTTTTCGGTTGAAGAATGACCCGCATCTGCGGCCACTGCTTTTGCAGGCCGTCCAGAATATCGCGGGAGCCATCGGTGGACCCGTCGTCGACGCACAACATTTCAATGTCCAGCCCCACCGAAAAGACGCGCTCGACGACCTCGCGCAGAGTCGCGCGTTCGTTGTAGACCGGCATCACCACCGACAATTTCATAAGCGGAGATTCTGATTCTACCGGAGGGCAGTCGGATTGGGATGACACGGGTGCGAATTCCCGGGTATGGCGCAGCAATGCACTGCAGTGAGAAATGTCGAATGCGCGGAACGGGATGAGCGGTTAGTCCGCGGCGACGTCTTTCGCCGCAGCCAGGGTCTGCTTCGCGATGCGATTCGAGGGCAGGCCAGCGTCACGAATTTTGTAGAGCAGCGCACGGTAGCTGATGCTCAACGCACGCGCGGCTTGCTTGCGGTTCCAATGGCAGTTCTGCAGAACTTTCAAAATAACTTTTCGCTCCAATTCGCGCACGGCTTGGCGCGTGAGCTTCTTGAGCGAGATCTGTCCGTCGACCGGAATCTCGGTGTTGAAGAAGTCGGTGGGACGCGGCGTGAGATCTGCCGAGATCACATCTTCGCTGCCCAAAATCACGTAACGCTTGATTAGATTTTCCAGTTCGCGAATGTTTCCGGGCCAGTGATACTTGCGCAATTCGGCCATCATGTCGGCGGAGAGTGCCTTTGCCCGGCAGTTGTATTTACGATTGTGATATTGCAGGAAATAGTCGACCAACTCGGGAATATCGCTGGCGCGTTCGCGCAATGACGGCATGTGCAGATTCACAACGTTGATGCGATAGAACAGGTCGGAGCGGAAGGTACCATTCTCGATTTCCTGCTCGAGCTTGCGATTGGTCGCGCAAACAATACGCACTTCGACTTTCTTGTCTTCCTGAGCGCCGATACGGCAGAACTGTCCGTCTTGCAGCAACTGCAGCAGCTTCGACTGCAGTGACATGTCGAGCTCGGAAATTTCATCGAGAAATAGCGTGCCGCGGTGCGCCATCTCCACGCGGCCCGGCTTCACGCCGTAGGCGCCGGTGAAGGCTCCTTTTTCGTAGCCGAAAAGCTCGCTCTCGAGAAGGGTGCCGGGAATCGCAGGGCAATTTACTTTCACCCAAGGCCCAGTTTTCCATGGCGACGCAGCATGGATCATGCGGGCAATGATGTCCTTGCCCGTTCCGCTTTCACCTTGGATCAGCACAGGAACGTTCGCGCCCGCGAGTTTCGTCAGGCGTTCGCGGACAGCTTGCATGGCCTCGGTTCGACCGAAAATGATGTGGTCGGGAGGCATCTCCCCTAAGGGTTGGACGAGCGTATTCACACTGCCAGAGTTCATGGCTGGTTTTTATCCAATTGGGGGGAGAAACCCTTATATAGCATCCGGAGCGCCAATCGTGCGTGGCTTCAGGGGAATGATTCAAATCTAGACTATGTGGTTGAGGGGGATCAACTTACCAAAGAGCTGACGGGTGACACGCAAGTAACCAATAGCTGACTGCGAAAGTAACCGAAGCCCGTAATCCGTGTGAAAACATTTTCACACGACGGAAAGTGCTTTCTTCCTTCGGGTGCCTTCTCGGGTCAGCAACAGGGGGCGGGAAAACTTGATTCCGACAAGGTAATACCCTTGTGCAGGCGTTATACGGAGCGTACGCGCCCGGAGGCTCCGTGAAGCCCTAGGAAGGGGCGCAAGCTCTGCTACGGGCGAGCTAGGGATCTCCAGGCGTATCTGAGCAACGGCGGACAACACACGGCGCATCGCCACCAGCATTCCACCGGCGCCGACGTTGAGAGCGGTGGCAAATTCCAGAAACTCCTTGCCCTGATCGTCTCGGCCCCGGACGAAAACGGGAATCGCGAGCGGCAGCCTGGTCCACCTGCGTCGCTCAGTCTCCGGTCGAGCCCCGTTGATACGGATATTCATGGTCGTTCGACTGTTTCAAAGCACATCAGTGGCCATATTTCGGGCGATTTGCCCTTCAAACTCGAAGGAAAATCCTACATCGCCGCTTCCGAGACGGCAAAACCGGGAAGAAAACCGAGTTTGCCGCGTATTTTATTCGCTTTATATTCGCCATGCATCGACGAGCACTGAGACTCATTTGGCGGGCAGAAGTGCAAGCTTTTGCTACACTTGGGTAATTTCGGTATCCTTTTTCGTTGACATCAACAAACCCCTGACATACGATTTTCTTACCGCACTTCGTTAGCACTGAGTGCAGTCCCCCTCTCCCCTGTGTCAGCCTGTGGTTTTTTTCCGTATGGCCTCGAACCGTAAGAATTCGTCTGCTTTTGACGCAGGGACGGCAGTTGAGCCGACCGCAGGTGCAGCGCTGCGCGTCGATGCGGACGTGCCCGGACCCGAGAACTTGTTACAGGAGTACAAAGAGCTCCGCGAGCGGCTGCATCGCACAACGAATGCTCTCGGATCCGCGGCGCATGATCTGAAGACGCCGCTTTCCATCCTGAACGGATATATCGAACTTCTGCAAAGCGAGAAGTTGGGACCAATCAGCGAACGCCAGCGCGAAGTTCTGGGCGACATGCGCGAGAGCGGAAAGCGCCTGCAACAATTCATCCAGGATTTCTTGACTTACAGCGCACTCGAGACCGGCGGACTGCGCATGAAGTTCGACACCGCCAACATCAACGATTGCCTCTCGGGCGTGTGCCGGCTCTGGTCGAATCGCTTCCAGGAAAAAGGAATCGCGCTGTATTTCCTCGCGAACGACAAGCTACCAATTTTTCCTTTCGATACTCCAAAGCTCGAGCGCGTAATCTCGAATTTTCTGGAGAATTCGTACAAGTTCACGCCGCAAGGCGGGACTGTCTGGCTTCATGCCGAGCCGTACATGTGGGAGCGCCGCGCGGAGTCAATGCCTTCCAGTTCCGAACGCCGGCGCCAGAATCTTGCGCATCCCAACTCGGTAAAGGTCAGCGTCTCCGATACCGGACCCGGCATCCCACCGGAGTTTCACCTCGAAGTATTCGACGATTTCTTTCGCCTTCCTGGAACGGAAAATCAGGAAGGCATGGGATTGGGCCTCGCCATCGCTCGCCGCCTCGTGCAGGGCATGGGCGGTAAGATCTGGGTCGAGAGCGATCCGGGTTCGCCCGGATGCAAGTTTTCTTTCCTCATCCCTTTTAAACCTGCTGTTGCCGCTGCCAGCAAGGGGAAAAATTCATGAAGCAAACTGCAAAAATACTGCTGGTAGACGACGAACCGGGAATGTTGCGCTACATCAAGACCCTGCTCGAGGTCGACGATTACAAAGTTGAAACGGCGACGACCGGCGAAGAGGCGCTCGAGAGAATCGAGAAAGGACTTCATCCCGATCTCATTTTGCTCGATGTCCTGATGCCAGGTATCGACGGGTTGCAGACGCTCGAGCAAATTCGCCAGAAACAGCCCGGCGCCAAGGTCGTGATGCTTTCCTGCGTCAACGACACTCGCAAGGTCGTTCACGCCATGAAACTGGGAGCACAGGATTATTTGACAAAGCCCTTTCAGAAGGCTGAACTCGACGCAGTCATCGACCTCAGCCTGGGCCAGGGAAAACAGACATTCAACGGAGAAGTCGAGGAGCTCGCCGACGATGTGTTCTTTATCGCGGCCAGCCCCGCCATGCGCAAGATTCGTTCGCAAGCCGCGCTCGTCGCGAACGTCGACATACCGGTGCTGCTGCTCGGCGAGAGCGGAACCGGTAAAGAAGTTCTGGGACGGCTCATTCACAAGCTCTCTCCACGCGCCCATCGCACGTTCCTCAAAGTGAACTGCGCTGCAGTACCGGCCGATCTTCTCGAAAGCGAACTATTCGGCTACGAACCCGGAGCCTTCACCGGCGCGACTCACGCAAAGCCGGGAAAGTTTGAGCTCTGCAACAAGGGCACGATCTTGCTCGACGAAATCGGCGAGATGCCGCCGCTTCTGCAGGCCAAGTTGCTGCACGTTTTGCAGGATCAACAATTCTCGCGCCTCGGCAGCCGCTCAGTGATCAAGGTTGATGTCCGAATTCTCGCAGCAACCAACATCAACATTCCCGAAGCGCTTGCCACCAAGCGCCTGCGCGAGGATCTCTACTACCGGCTCAACGCCTTCACCTTGAGCTTGCCACCGCTGCGCGATCGCAAAGAAGAAATTCCGATCCTGCTCAAGCACTCGATGACGCGTATGGCCGAGCGCTACGCTCGCAACCCGCTGCCACTCTCTCCGAATTTGCTGCAGGCCTGCCAGAATCACTCGTGGCCGGGCAACCTGCGTGAGCTAAACAACTTCCTGAAGCGCTATCTGATTCTGGGCGATGAAAGCCTTGCGGTCAGTGAGCTTCTGCCGAAATTGGACGGCAACGGGGGAGTGCAGGGCGATTCGTCCTCGCGAGGCGGAGATGCGGGTGGATTGAAGTCTCTGGGCCGTACAGCGAAAGACGAAGCCGAAGCAGTTGCCATCACGCAAGCGCTCGAGCAAACCAACTGGAATCGCAAGCAAGCTGCGGCGATCTTGCAGATCAGTTACAAAGCATTGCTCTACAAGATCAGGCAATACGGCATCGCCGAATCCAAGGGTGGACATCACAAGCTTTCTGCGGGAGCGTAAGTCTCCGGCTGCAACCGTCCTCTTGCAAAATTGAAACGCCCACGACACAAGCCGAGGGCGTTTTTTTCTTTGCTAGAAGTTAGCGAAATCGTTCCTACGGGACAGTCAGCGTAACCGTTTGGCTCTTCGAATCGGTGCTCGCCGCCGCCGTTACTGTGATCGTGTACGTGCCCGCGGGAGTTCCGCTGACCGGAGCCTGCGTGCTGCTGTGACTGCAGGCTGGCAACAACACAAGCAGACCAAAGACCGTACACAGCATGAGAGCGCCCGCAATCCGCCGGCGTTGTCGGCCGCCTACGCACATCACCACTCCCGGAACAACCAGGAAGAGGCCGAGGAACCAGCGCGGGAAGATGAATGCGGCAGGCGTCACAATCGGCCGCGCCGTCGTCGAGATGCTCAGCGTCGCTGTAGCACCGCTGACACTTTGCAGAGTAATCGAAGTCTGAGGGGTAAAGTTGCAGGTCGCCCCAGTCGGCTGGCCGGAGCAAGAGAGCGCGATGGGGTAATTGTAGAGAGGATGCGGTGTCAGGTTAACCTGATAGGTGGCGGTGTCACCCGCCGCTGCCACGGAGAAATTGTTGGGGCCAACTGTCATGGCGAAATCTGACGTCTCAGCCGGAACCGAAGTTTGCGCGAATACGATATTGCCCTGCCCGCTGACTTGAACTGTGCCGCCATTAAACTCGGCCTGGCTTCCGGTCGTGTTTGGTGTAGGCGTCAACGAGATTGTGACCGTGGCCGTCGATCCGGATTGGAGTGAGGGCAGCGTACACGTGACGCTGGCGTTGGTTGAAACGCCGCCACAGGTCCCACTGCTGATAGATGCCGAATCAAATAACACAGGAATACCTGTAATCGCCGTGCTGAAGTTGTCGGTTATGGATAGATTGCTGGCCAGGTCGGGACCGTTATTCGTGATGGTATAGGTAAAGGTAGCTGGTGTTCCTGCAGGGATAAATGTCTGGTTAGGCCCTAGGCTTAGCACCCCAGAAATCGAAACGCTGACAGCGGTTCCGAGCTGCGTGACGAACGCATCGTACCCGCCATTGTTCTGCGTTCCATTGACCGGCACTGGCTTGCTCAAGAACAGGTCCGTCGAATTCGTTTCGCCGGCCACATAGGTGTCTTGGTTGACGTCGAGTGCGATGCCCGTACCGGAATCAGTTCCTGTGCCGCCAAAGTAGTTCGCCCACGAAGCAGACGTCGACTGTCCGATCACGGCTGCTGTATTCAGACGGGCCACGAAGGCATCCTGCGTGCCGTTTAGGGAGCTTTGAATAGAGTTGGGATACGGAGACACTGGAAAATTGCCGGCAGCGCCTGCGGTGGTAAAGGGGGATTGGGTCCAACCCGTGATCAGCGCACCCTGCGCGGAATCTACGGCGATCGCCAGCCCTTCTTCGTTACTGCTGCCGCCGAGGTACGAGAAATATCCGAGCGTTACATTCGTTGGCGTTCCGGTTGACTTCGCCGGATTGCTAACACGCGCGACGAAAGCATCCGTGGGCGCCGGATCCGTCTGGGTCGTACAAACCACACCCGTGGTCGTCGTAGGAAGGTTGTTTAAACACTGCTGATACGCGGCGAAGGTCGCGATCGTTGTCGATGCCACGAAATCCTGGGAGTTCGTCGTACCCACAACGTACACATTCGCGGCTCCCGTATCCAAGGCGACGCCAGTACTCGAATCCGTTTGCGAACCACCAAGGTAAGTCGACCAGATGAGTTGCTCTCCCTGGGCTCCGTTCGGGTTGAGCTTCGCCACGAAAGCGTCCGAGGCCGTCGTGCTGGTATTCGCCGTGCAACTGGGAGGATTCACAATGACGGTCGGAGGCGCGGTATCGAGGCAGGGCTGGTATGCATTGAGGATCGGAAAATCGGTGCTTCCGCATCCCGAGCAACCGGTATAGGTGAAGTTCGTCGTTCCGCTAAAGTACACATTGCCCGAAGTATCGACGGCAATGCCACCACCCACCGCAATCGGCGTCGGAGTATCGAAGTTCGCGCCGCCGAAATATGTTGAGTATGCAATGCTGCTTGCGCGCGAAGCCGTCGTGTTGATCTTGGTGACGAAGAACTGAATCGCGGCGTTGGAGATGATCTGGAACGCTTGCCCATCGGGCAGAGTGCTGGCCGGAAACTGAATACCCGCGCTCGCGTTGGCAACATCGGTCGATGCAGTTGTTCCGGTGACGAAAACATCGCCCAGCGCATCAATGGTCATTCCGCTGGCGACATCGGTCCCATTGCCCGACAGGTAAGTCGAATACAAGAGTTCTGAAGCGGCGGTCGGCGTCGGTCCGCTGTTCAACTCCGACACGAATACGTGCGAAGTGCCCGTGCTGCCGGTTTCAGGAGCAGTCTGGTAAGCGGTCGTCGAGGTCGTGGGGAAGTTGGTGGACGAAGTCGTTCCCGCCACAAAGGCGTCTCCACCACCATCCACCGCGATTCCTACGGGACTGTCCGTTCCATTTCCGCCCAAATAGGTTACGTAATCGAGCACTGCAACGATCGAGCCCAACGGCGGAGTAATCTTCGCAACATAAATATTCTGCGCGCCATTCAGGGCCGCCTGGATGACGCCCGGGGTAAAGGGCAGGTTGGGCGAAGTGGTTGAGCCTGTGATGTAAATATTGAGACTTCCGTCGACTGCGACGGAAGTGGTGTGCTCGTCGCCACTGCCGCCGAAATACGTCGAGAAATTGAGAATTGGATCGATGATCAGCTCACGAGAGCGATCATAGGCACCCACGGCGAAACCGACGTGATTCTTTCCACGCAGAACAAAGCGGCCTTCCACCGTCTGCTTCTTGCCGGAGATTTCCTGATACACCTGCGGAGCCTCAAGCCTGATGCTGTCGGCGTCGCTGCGGATGACCAAGGCTCCATCTTCCACTTCGAGTTTCTTGGCGCCATTAAATTCAAGTTCGGCCTGGGCCGGATCGGCGCCGGGGGCTACTTGAAAGTCATACTCCAGCCGACCCTGATTGCCGTAGAAAACCAAATTGATTCCCGGGTAAACGTCTTGATACTGCACCCGCGCAAACTGTGGCACTCCCCGCCGCCACTTCCCGGGATCATTGCCGATCAGGTAGTTGCTCTTACCGGGCAACGGGTCAAATGCGGTCGGAGTGAGGCTCGCATTCGCTCCCGCCACCTTCATTTCAACTGACTCGATCCGGGCAAGCTTGGGCGTCTTATCCTGACCGGACGCTTTCGGCTGATCGCGCGACAGCAGGCTCAGGATCGCGCCCTGCGTGCCAAGAAAAAGGCTGTAGCCGGAGCCATGAGCGACGAATTTTGCACGTGCATCGGCGGGATCGAGATTGCCTTGCCCCTGGTTCGGTTCGAAGCTAAGGGGCAGTCCGGCAAACAGCGAACGCGCTTGCCGCTCGGTCTGTGCGCCTACTGACGAACTCACGCTCGCAGGCAATGGGCCGGGCACAGATTCAGCGCCTGCCGGTGCGGGAGTATTTGCAGCCGTCGCCGGGGTCGACCGTATGTGGGCGCTGAGCCCGAGAATTCCGCATCCTGCCACCACCAATACCAACCCGGCGGCCAGAACACGACCCCGTACCACGGATGTTTCCCACCAGCGGCGATCTACGTTCACGCGTTCCTCCGATGATTCAAATCAGTATTTCGCTCAGTTCTCTTCCATCCAGCCCGTTTTTCGCCCGATCAGTCGTGAGATGAGAAATGGCGCACGAGTTGGTCTGGACCTCGCCTCGTCGAATTCCTAAGGCGAGCCTCGTCCGCAGCTTGCTGGTTCACTGGAACTGGCGGAAAAATAAATAACTACTTAAACATCTGACGGATAGACAAGTCAAGCCGACCTCAGCCCGAGATCAGTCGCCGTTTGCAAAAAGCCTCGCCGCGGCAACCATTTCGGGCTTCTGAATCGAGCAGACTCGACAGTTCCATCCGCTCACCTCGGCAAATTGGAGCGACGCCCGCCTTCGACCGCTCCAAAACTCGTCAGATGCGTCGGCGTCCGAGGAAAGATGCCGCGCGGCTTCAATAAATGCGCAAAAGCATGCGCTCCAGCAGTGTCGAATCTTTGGCGATCTTCTCCGAGGGGACGTGGGGCTCTTCGCAGAGTCCGATCGAACACTTCTTGCAAGCCGCTGACTCGAATCAGAAAAATCCAAAACACGATTGTTTTCTTGTGGCAGAGGGATTGCTCGGTCCTATCCGCCCGCCCCATAAATTGATCTTGTTTCCGGAGCCGGATCGCTTCTGTTCCAAATTCCGAACAGATTTGATCGAGTTCGTGCAATCCGGATTTTTGCTTGCAAAGTGGTGGTGGTTCTATAGATTGAGGGCAGCAAGATGTCTGACCTCTCTCGGAATCCTTGGCTGTCGCGATGCTCGCTTTGGACTGCACTTCACGTTGTCGGGACGACCATGCAGGCAAATTCACAGGAACGGCGGACGATGCGGCGCTTCGACATGCGCCTGCCGGCTGTCGTCCGGCTCGAGGGCGCCAATGAGTTCCACACGGAAACTCAAAACGTCAGCGCCCGCGGCGTCTTTTTCTACCTTGATCGCCCGGTTTCCGCCGGAACCAAGATTGAAGTCACTCTCACGTTGCCGCCCCATATCACACTCACCGACGCTGTCCGCGTCCGCTTTACTGCCCGTGTGATTCGCGTCGAGCAGCCTCTGCCATCGGCCCGTGTCGGAACAGCAGCCATGATTGAGGATTACGAATTCCTCCGATCTAATGGCAGTCCAGACTTTCTAGCCGCGCTGCAAGCCGGATGGAAAGCAACGAACTGAGGAGTCGATCATCGCACCCGGTTCAACTCCGCCCACAGGCGTCGACTCGATTCGTATTAGGGCATGGCTTTAGCCTACTGTCGGCCAGCCAAAAGTATGTGGGCTTTACCCCTTGCGGCTTATGTCCTTCAGCTGCTGGCGCAGTTTGCTGAACCGGCGGACGAGCGTCCCCAGGTAAACTCCGTGAATCACCCACGTCGCGATATAAGCGGCGAATAGAAACTTAACAGCGTTCATCTTGAACTCCGACTCAACGGCATGCTGGCTTTCGCAGAAACTCCCGCGCCCACCAACGACTCCATCGCGTGCGCTTCTTCAACTTCGCGTTGGAGCAATTCCAGGCGGAAGCGCGACCAGCAAACCAAAAATGCAAAGCACAAAAATGCCATCCAGCTGATGAGCAGCGTTTGAAGCATACGCGGATCCATCGATCCGCCGCCTCCGATCACTGGCTGAGGATGCTGCGTCCGGAAGAACCAGATTGAAAAATAAACTAGCGGCACATCAAGCGCGCCGAATACAGCAAGCGCCGCCGCCAGCATTTGCGTCTGAGCGCTATTTGAGAAGCGCCGCAGGACCAGATAGCTCACATAAATCAGCCACAGCACCAGCGTCGAGGTCAGCCGGATGTCTCCTGGCGCCCACCAGATCCCCCACACCGGGCGCGCCCAGATCGGCCCAGTTACCAGCACAATCGTGCAGAACACCACACCCACTTCCGCGCTCGTCACCGCCAGCACATCCAGACGCTGTCCCGGAAACAGCCAGCCGATCAGAAAATATGCCGCTGGAATAGCCAGCACCGTCGTCGCCACCGCGCTCGGCTCCATCCCCGCTGGAATCAGTCGCTTGATCGGCGGCAGATACGTCGCAATGACCCCGACCACTCCAATCACGATGACGGTCCACTTCATCGCCGTGCGCGCTGAAGGTTTATTGCTCACCAGATATTGGATCGAGGCAATGAAATTGATGAAGAAGAGCAAAAACGCCGTCCACGCGGAAGGCACGTGGTAATAAATGATGCGGTAGACCTCGCCCTGCAACGCGTCCGCGGGAGCCACAACCAGCGCCCTGTATAAGGCATACGCCAGGAACACCGCCGTAAGCACTGCGAGAATCGGGAAAAGACGCTTCATTCTGCGTGGAGAATCGTGTCGAACAAAGCCAGACAAGCTGTAGTAAACACCACATCGTAGGTGAGAAGCAACACGATGTAAAAGTGCGCGGACTCCTCGCCCGTGAGGATTGAAGTCGTACCCGCCACCATCGCAATCACGGCCGGAATCGAAATCGGGAACAACAGCAACGGCAGCATTAACTCGCGATTGCGCGTACGCACAGACATCGCCGCGAAGAACGTCCCGTTCACCACCAGCGCCCACGTTCCCAGCAGCGCAATCGGCAACAACTGCCACGCCGGACCCAGGACACGCAGGTTATAGAAGATCACGAACAGCGGCACCATCAGGGCTTCCAGCACGCTGACGAAAAGAAAATTCCCGACCGACTTCGCCAGGAACAACGCCGTCGCCGGAGCCGGAGACACCCGGTATGCATCCAACACCTGATTCCGCAACTCCCGCGCCCAAGTCTGATTCAGCGCCACCACCGCCGCAAACAGGAACGCCACCCAGACTAGTCCGCCGACGATGTGCCGCGACTCCTCCGCCAGCGGATCAAACGAAAACACGAAGATCACGACTACCAGCAAAGAGAAGAACAGCATCGAGTTGAGCGCATCCTTCGAACGCCACTCCAGACGGATGTCTTTCACCAATGTCGCCAGCATCACCGCCCAGAGCGAACTCATTGCACTCCCCCGGACGTGTGGGCTTGGGCACTCGCGGTCCGATCTACAATCTGACCGGCTTCCATCCAAACGAATTCGTCGGCCACCCCTTCGAGCAGCAGCGCCTGATGCGTCACCACGAAGATTGTTTTCCCGGCGTCGCGCATCCCTCCGAGCAGTCCGACCATCTCTCTCGCGGAATGCACGTCGACGTTTGAGAATGGCTCATCGAGCAGCAACACTCGCGGATCGTGAAGAATCGCCCGCGCCAGCGACATTCTCTGGCGCATGCCTTGCGAATATTGCCCCACGGCGCGAGTCAGCTCTGGGTCAAGCCCCACGGCGCGAATCGCCTGCTCGCAACGCGCATCGCCTTGAATCCCGTAGAGTCGCGCAAAATATCGCAGGTTCTCCATCCCGCTCATCTCGTCATAGAGCAGCGAGGGATGCGCCATGTATCCGAGATCGCGGCACGCTTCTTTCGGACTTTTCCCAAAGATCTCGATCTCACCGCGCGTTGGATTGGCCAACCCAGCGAGCGCGCGCAGAAGTGTCGTCTTGCCCGCCCCGTTGTCGCCCAGAATTGCATGGAACCGTCCCGCATCAAACTCCGCCGTCACGCCCCGCAAGGCAGCGAAACGCCCAAACTGCTTGATGACATCGCGGACGGTAATGATCGAGGTGGTCGCGTCGGTCACAGGCTTGAGAGAGACTTACGAGGCTTTGCTCCAGCCCTGAGTCTACCGGACGAAAGAACGGCGTGGAATTATCCCGCAAGGATCAACTGAACTGGGTATGAACAAGTGGAGACATCCGCGGCTGTCAATGGAGGGAGGCTAGGGTTGCCCTGCGAGCCCCGCGGCCTCTGTGGTGAAAGCTTCTTTCCCGTTAATTCGAAACCCCAGGCGCAGGACCTGGCTGAGCCTGCGTCAAACTCTTGGCAGGCTCGGGAGCCTGCATACCATTCGCCGGAGTACCCGGCTGCTGCGGCGCATACTTCGACGCGCACTTGGCTTGCAGCTGCTTGGCGTGGAACGTCCCATCGTGGTCAAACCGCCCGTCGGCCAGCGCCTGCGAATCGTCCTTGAATGTATCCGGAGGCGCCTCGGTTCCCGTATAGTCCACGGCCAGCGTCTGATCCTCTTCAACCAAAACAAACTGCACGTGCGTTCCCACGCGCTTGATCGAGCCCGGCTTCACGTTCCCGGCTACGCGCAGGCGCTTCGAATAAGCGCCGTCCCCCATCTTGTGGAGCTCTTTAATGGTGACGTAATAGCTCTTGCTATCCTGCACACCGGTATAGGCGAGGTAGCCCAGCAGCAGGAAAATCACTACCGTAGCTCCCCCGAATTTCAGATACGTCTTGACTTGACTCGACATAATGCGCCCCAGAGGAACAATCCCCAGCCTTAAACTCTACGCGCTGCCAGTACGGGAATCAAGATCACCGAAAAAGCGAGTCCCGGCTTCCTAAAGCAGTCACTGGGATCAGCGGATTCCCTTCGTGTTACTTAGTGCCCTTCGTGGTTAAACATTTTTCTCCGATGTTGAAATCGGGCCTGAATGACTAGAAAAACCGATTTACTTCAGATCTCGAAGGTTTACACTTCTCCCGGCTTGAAAGCCCGCTGCACGAACCAAATCAAATTGTTCGTTTCCGAATGGAGGGACAACAACCCCATGGCCGGCCTTTTCTCGAATCATAAATTCTCCCGTTCTATCATTCTTATCGCAGTCGCGCTCTTCTATCTGCCTCTTGGCTTCGCCCAGTCTCATCCCAACGCCAAAGACCTCCTCAAGCAGATGACGCTCGAAGAGAAGGTCGCCCAGCTTTCGCAACTTCCCGGCTTCCCTATCCGTGAATTCAAGGAGCAGGACGGAGATCCCAAGGATGTCCTGCGAAAATATGGCGCCGGCTCCGTTCTTTGGGTCCGCGATCCCAAGGAAATGAATCAATGGCAGCACATTGCCGTTGACGAATCCCGTTTGCACATTCCGGTGATCTTCGGCCTCGACGTGATCCACGGCTATCACACAATTTTCCCCGCTCCCATTGCGATGGCTTCCTCTTGGGATCCCAAGATGGTTGAAGCCGCTCAAACCGTCGCCGCCCGTGAAGCCCGCGCCGCCGGAATCGCCTGGACTTTTGGTCCCATGGTCGACATTGCGCGCGACGCTCGCTGGGGACGCATGGTCGAGGGCGCTGGCGAAGATCCTTATCTTGGAGCTGCGATGGCACGCGCCCAAGTCCTCGGCTTTCAGGGAACGCAGCCCGGAGCGCTCGACCGCGTACTCGCCTGCGCCAAACATTTCGCCGGATACGGCGCCGCCGAGGGCGGACGCGACTACGACTCCTCCTACATCCCCGAAGAACAGATGTGGAACACCTATCTGCCGCCGTTTAAAGCAGCCGCCGATGCCGGCGCAGCCACATTCATGAGCGCCTACATGGATCTCAACGAAGTCCCCGCCACCGGCAATCGTTGGCTGCTCCACGATGTCTTGCGCGAGGCCTGGAATTTCACAGGCTTCGTCGTGAGCGATGCCAATGCCGTTCACAGCCTCATCACGCACGGGTACGCGCGAGATGGCGATGACGCCGCCTACAAAGCCTTCAGCGCGGGCCTCGACATGGACATGGCAAGCGGCACCTACCTGAAATATCTGGCCGACGAAGTAAAGAGCGGACGCATTTCCATGCAGCAGATCGACGCCTCAGTCCTCGCCGTTCTCGAAGCCAAGATCCGTCTCGGACTCTTCGAGCATCCATTCATCGACGAATCCAAGATCGACCAGGTTCTAAACAATCCCGAGCATCAGCGACTGGCACGTACAGCAATACAGCGATCCGTCGTTCTGCTGCGCAACGAACAAAACACGCTCCCGCTCGACAAATCCAAAATCAAATCGATCGCCGTAATTGGCCCGCTGGCGGACGCTCAACTCGACCTGCTGGATATGTGGGGTGCTCTGGTGAAGCCGGGGCCGACGGTCGACATCGTGCAAGGAATCAAGAACAAAGTAGGCGGCGCCGTGGAAGTGGGATTCGCTCATGGACCGAATATCCGGCGCGATATCCCATCGGCGTTCGAGAACCAACCAATCGTCACGGTCAAGGAGCAGCCCGAACAATCTCCTGAAGAAGCCCGCAAGGCTTTCGACGATGCCGTCGCCCTCGCAAAGCGCAGCGACGTCGCCGTGCTGGTACTCGGCGAGATCGCGCTCATGAGCGGCGAGGCCGCATCGCGCTCCTCGCTCAAACTCTCCGGCGGTCAGGAAGAATTGCTCGAGGCAGTCGTCGCCACCGGCAAGCCAGTTGTGCTCGTTCTGGTCAACGGCCGTCCACTCGATATTTCATGGGCCTCCGAGCACGTTCCGGCGATTCTGGAAACCTGGTATCCGGGCAGCCAGGCCGGCAACGGCATCGCCGACATTTTGTTCGGCGACGCCAATCCCGCAGGACACCTTCCCGTCAGCTGGCCTCGCAGTGCCGCCACACTCCCGCTCTACTACAATCACACCCGTACCCACGCGCCGGAAGATGCTCCTGATTTCAAATCGCGCTACTGGGACATCAAGAGCACGCCGCTTTATCCCTTCGGTTACGGCCTCAGCTACACGAATTTTTCTTTTGACAATCTGAAGCTAAGCCAAAGAGAGGCGAAAGTAGGCGGTAGCGTGGATGTTTCTGTTGACGTGACCAACACCGGCAGCCGCGCCGGAGACGAGGTCGTTCAGCTCTACATTCACCAGCAAGCTGGAAGCGCATCACGCCCGGTCCGCCAACTCAAAGGATTTCAACGAGTGAACCTCGCCGCAGGTGCGAAGCAGACGCTTCATTTCAAGCTGGGCCCGGAGGAACTGCAATTCTGGAGCCCGACGAAAAAACAGTGGGTAGTTGAACCAGAACACTTCGACGTGTGGGTCGGCGACAATTCGCAAGCCAAACTTCACTCCGAATTCCACTTGACACAATAGGTGCGAGAACGATGGGTGGGCCATTCTAGCCGCGTCTTTTGCGACTTGAGTGGGCATTTGACTTTCCTCACGAACACTCGCGCGCATCCGATCGAGTCCCTCCGTTAGAATGTTCCTTCACGGAGAAAACTACACCCACGTATGATTCACCCTTGGCACGACGTCACTCCCGGCGACAAGCTCCCGCAGGAATTCGATTGCGTCATCGAAATCCCCTTCGGCTCCAGCGTGAAGTACGAGCTCGACAAAAACAGCGGCCTCATCCGCCTCGACCGCGTCCTCTATTCAGCCGTCTACTATCCCGCTAATTACGGATTCATCCCACAAACGTTCGCCGAAGATGACGATCCGCTGGACGTTCTTGTTCTATGCCAGGAAACCGTCGTACCCCTGACGATCATCCACGCACGTACTGTCGGCTTGATGACGATGGTTGACCAAGGCAAGCCCGACCACAAGATAATCGCTGTTGCCACACAGGATCCCGAGTTCAACCCCTACCACGAGGCGTCCGAGATGCCTCCGCATCGACTTCTGATGCTCCGCCGCTTTTTTCAGGACTACAAACAGCTCGAAGGCAAAGCGGTCGAAGTCGACGAAATCCGCCCCGCCGGCGAGGCCTACCCCATCATCCTCGATGCCCTGCACCGCTACAGCGAACAACGCCGCAAAGGCTTCAAGGTCGCGAAATAGTCAGCTGCGAACAAAGGACTATTAGCTAAAGCGATGAGCCTTCAGGCCAGCTCATCGATCATGTTCAGGGCTGATCTTTTCTCTTGACATATTGTACTAATACTGTAGTACACTGACACACATGGGAAAGGGAACCACTCCCGGCGCGGTTCAGCTCTCCATCGACCTGCACAGCGGCGTCCCCGTCTACCGCCAGCTGATCGATCAAGTCCGCGGAGGCATTGCTGCCGGTTCCCTCACCTCCGGCGACCAGCTTCCCACCGTGCGCCAGCTCGCCGTCGATCTCGCGATCAATCCCAACACTGTTATGAAGGCCTACCGCGAGCTCGAACTCGGCGGTCTGCTCGAAACGCATCAAGGCACGGGCACTTTCATCACCGACAAGAAACCCGAAAAAAAATCCGCCGAGCGCGAGCGTCAGCTCGGCCAGATGGCCGGGGAATTCGCAGCCCGTGCGGGAGCCGCCGGATTCACCCTCGAAGAAGTGATAGATCGTTTGCGCGAGTTGTTGCCGCATCCTGCACAAAGGAGATAGTCATGGCTCGAATCCGAATCAATGAATTCAACGGCGTCGCCCTCTTGCTGTTCACCGTGTGCGTCCTGGGTGGACTCGCCATCGCGGAGCCGACGCGCCAGCCCGCCTACGCAATCGCCGGAGCCGTAGTCGGCCTCTACTTCCTCTTCGCGATCAAAGTCATCCGCCAGTGGGAGAAGGTTGCGGTCCTGCGCCTCGGACGCTATGTCGGACTGCGCGGTCCTGGCATGTGCCACATCGTGCCGATCCTCGAAACGCTCAGCCCTTATGTGGATCAGCGCGTGCGCGTGGCCAGCGTCTCAGCCGAATCCACACTCACGCGCGACACCGTTCCGGTTAACGTCGACGCCATCATCTTCTGGATGGTCTGGAATGCCGAGAAATCCATCCTCGAAGTCGAGAACTTCGTCGACGCGATCAACATGAGTGCGCAAACCGCTCTTCGCGAATCGATTGGCCGCCACGAGCTCGCGCAAATGATCACCGAGCGCGAAATCATGGGACGCGAATTGCAGCGGATTCTCGACGAGAAAACGAATCCATGGGGAATCACGGTGCAGTCGGTCGAAATTCGCGATGTGAAGATTCCATCCGGCCTCGAAGACGCCATGTCGCGTCAGGCACAGGCTGAGCGCGAACGTCAGGCCCGCATCATTCTCGGTCAGGCGGAAAAGGAAATCGCCGACAGTTTCGTACAGGCGGCCGCTTCCTACGCCGAAAATCCTGTCGCCCTGCACCTCCGTGCCATGAACATGCTCTACGAAGCCATCAAGGAGAAAGGCTCGATGGTCATCGTGCCCTCGTCCGCAGTAGAAACCATGGGCCTCGGCGGCAACCTCGCTACCGCCGCCCTCGGCGGAGTCAAACCGTAAGCTGCTTTTATCCACCACCCTCGGGAAGAGCCCGGCTTGAGGTCGGGCCGTAAATCAACGCCACAAAGAATGGGCTTTGGCCCCTGCGGCCGATTGCCGATAAAGGAGAAGTGTATGAATTCGCATCCGACAAACCTGTCGAGAAAGACATTTGATCTCGCGGCGAGCGCTATGGCTTTACTCGCCCTCGTTCTCTTCGCCACCGTTATCGCGAACTCCCAACAACTGCAAAAGGGCATCAACGTAAAGATGGCCCCCACCACCAACGCCTTACCGATGCCCTCCGCCGACAGTCTAAATGCCTGGATCGTCACGGTAACCGCAGACGGCCGGCTGTGGTTCGGAACGAATGCTGTAACTCGAGATGATCTCATCGCCGAGATGATCCGCACGCCCCGCAACCGCGATCAGAATCTCTACGTGAAAGCCGATGGGCGTGCTCCCTACGCCGCGGTCGCGTCCGCCCTAAAAGCCGCGCAGACAGCAAAGTTCGACGCCCCGTTGCTTTTGACAGCGCAAACCGTTTCAACCCCGCCGGGCACGATGATCCCTCCGCAGGGCTTGCAAGTATGGCTGGGATCGGAAAGCGTGTCAGATGGGAGCTCAGTGCTGATCGAACTCCTCAGCGCCAAGCCAGGCTCGCCAGCGCTCAGAATCAACGGTCATACGATCTCGGGGGATGACCTGAAGACCACCATGGAACAACTTTTCCGGGGACGCACAGAAAAAATTGCCTTACTTAGAACCGACGGCGCCGTGCCTTTCTCACTTGTCGCACACATAATCGACGCCTGCCAATCTGCCGGAGCAAAGGTTGTTCTGCCGACGCCGCAAATCTAAGCCAGGAGGCCTTCCGCGAAGGACGCGGGCAACACGAAGAAAAGCTTACGCAGCACTTCGTGATGCTTCGTGTCCTTCGTGGTTCAACGTTCGTGCGTGGTTCAATGTTTTTTCCGGCCGGTGTATTCTGACGTGGACCACGCCAGCCGCCCATGCCGCAGAAAATCGCGATCCTGATTCCCTGCTACAACGAAGAACTCACCATCGCGAAAGTGGTGCGCGACTTCCACACCGAGCTGCCGCAAGCCGATATTTACGTCTTCGATAACAACTCCACCGACCACACTGTTGCCAGCGCCCGCGAAGCCGGCGCCCACGTCGCGTACGAACGCCGCCAGGGCAAGGGATTCGTCGTGCAATCGATGTTCGCCCAGATCGACGCCGACATCTACGTCCTGGTCGATGGTGACGACACCTATCCCGCCTCCGAAGTCCACAAACTCATCGAGCCGATAGTTCAAGGCAAGGCAGAGATGGTCGTTGGTTCGCGCCTCATGCCGTCATCCGAGAGCGAGTTCCGACTGCTCAATAAACTCGGCAATGGATTTTTCCTGCAAGTCATCAATTCGATTTTCAAGGTAAAGCTCTCGGACGTTCTCTCCGGCTATCGTGCTTTCAGCCGCGAGTTCGTGAAGAGCATTCCAGTTTTTGGCGGTGGATTCGAAACGGAAGTGGAGCTAACGGTCAAGGCCTTGGCTCGCGGGTACCGCATCACCGAATTACCCGTGCGCCTGACCTCGCGGCCGGAGGGCAGCTTCTCGAAAATCCGCATCGTTCAAGACGGCTTCGTCATCTTGAACACGATCCTCAGCCTCGTTCGCGACTACAAGCCCCTGACCTTCTTCGGAGGCATGGGCCTCATTTTCATTCTTCTGGGATTCGTGCCGGGAACCGTAGTGATCGTGGAATTCATCAAGACGGGCGTGGTCCCGAAGCTCCCGTCGGCGGTGCTGGCGGTGGGATTGGTGTTGTCGGGCATGCTTCTGATCGTAGTAGGCCTGGTCCTGCACACGATTACGCGCCGCTTCCAGGAACTGGAACATCAACTAAGGCTCCGCGACAAATCCTGATTGGCAGTCTTAACGTCAATGGCTGCTCCACCCGTCACGATGTTCGACGGGTGGGAATTTCGCAAGGGTATACGAGAAAATATTCCAGGGTTTCCTCAGTGTCCCTCCCTGCCCCTTGTGGTGAAAGGTCCTACTCACCACACGTGGCAAGCGTTCTCGGCCACCATCGGCTGTCCAGCTTTGCAGGACCATGCCTTCTGGAACTCCGGCATATTCTGAACAACGCCGTCCACGCGATACTTCCCCGGCGAATGCGGATCCGTCAGCACTCGCATCCTCGCAACCTCCGGACGCCGCTTCTCGCACCAGACTCTCGCGAATCCGAGGAAGAACCGCTGCTCGGGTGTGTACCCATCGATCGTCCGCCCTTCCTTGCCGGTCTTATCCTCGGCAATCAGGCGCTCCAGCGCCGCCAGCGCGATGCGCGCCCCTCCGTTGTCAGCCGTGTTCTCGCCCAGCGTCAGCCGCCCGTTCAGCTTCACGTCGTCGACGGCAACGAATTTCGAATACTCGTCCGCCACACAGCTCACGCGTTTTTCAAATTCCTTTCCATCTTCTTCGCTCCACCAGTCGTGCAAATTCCCATGCGGATCGAATTTCCTTCCCTGATCGTCGAAGCCGTGCGTCAGTTCGTGACCAATCACCAGCCCGATGCCGCCAAAGTTCACCGCATCGTCCAGCTTCGGATCGAAAAATGGAGGCTGCAAAATCCCCGCCGGAAACACAATCTCGTTGTACGACGGATTGTAATAAGCGTTCACCGTCGGCGGAGTCATCCCCCACTCTTTGCGGTCGAGCGGCTTACCGATCTTCGCAATCTCGCGCTTCGACTCAAATTCCGTCGTACGCTCGAGGTTACCCACCAGATCGCCCGGCTTGATCGTGACCGAACTGTAGTCGCGCCACACATCCGGATATCCGATCTTGTTTCGGATCGCTTCCAGCTTCACCTTCGCTTCCTTCTTCGTGTCCGGGCTCATCCACGACAAATCGTGGATGTCGGAATCCAGCGACTGCTCCAGCGCGTCGACCATCTTCAACATGCGCGCCTTGCTCTCCGGACCAAACGTTACATCGACATATCGCTGCCCAAGCGCCTCACCGAGTTGGCGGTCCGTCAAACTCACGCAACGCTTCCACCGCGCCTGGATTTCTTTCTGCCCGGTCAGCACCTGCTGGAACTTGAAGTTCGCATCGACGAACGGTTGCGACAGCCACGGCGCCGCCGCATGCAACACGTGCCATCGTACGTACGTCTTCAACGATTCCAGGGACTCGGATTCCAGCAGCGCATTCATCTGCTTGAAGTAGTTCGGATTTCCAACGTTCAACTCACTGAATGATGGCGCGTTCACATCCTGAAAGTACCGGTCGAGATGAAAATTCGGTGCAAGTGCAACCGCATCGGCGCGCGACATCTTGTGATCGCGATTTTTTGGATCGCGCCGTGCCGTACGATCCATCTGAGCTTTCGCAATCGCAGTTTCAATCCGCAATACCGTCTCCGCATCCTTCGAAGACATAGCATCCATCCCCGACGCGGCTCCGGACTCGCCAGGCTTCGCCGCGGCCAGCACGAACACTCCGTCCATGTATTCGACAAAGTGCTGCCGGATCCCTTTCATCTTTTCGTCATCTTTCAGGTAATAATCCCGGTCCGGCAGAGTCAGTCCGCCCTGATCGATATTCGCGATGACCTGATCCGCATTGTGCAAGTCGGACGAGGAATAAAAATTAAAGAGCGGGTTCGGCCCGACCATATGGACGTGCGCGATCTCGTCGATCAGCGCCTGCTTGTCTTTCACGGCATCGATGCGATCCAGTTCCGGTTGCAGCGCTGCGATCCCTTTGCTGTCGACCGTCTTCTCGTCCATGCACGAGCCGTAGAAGTCGCCGATTTTCTGATCGATCGAGTTCCGCTCTTTGCCGCCGGCGGCTGCCTTCTCCAAAATGTCTTTCTCGACATTCCGATTGCGCTCGTTGAGCTCGACAAAGCTCACCCACTGCGACTGATCCGGAGGAATCTCCGAATTCTTGATCCAGTTGCCGCATGCGTACTGATAAAAATCCACGCACGGATCGACACTCTTGTCGATCGTATCGAGGCTGAACCCCGGTGCGGGCTTAGCTGTTGAAGTCGATTGGGAAAAACCGGCGACAGAGAACAACGTCAAAAAAATCAGCGCAAGACGAAAGGAACGCATCAAGAATCTCTCCTCGAGAAAAGCGGAATCTGCGGGCCACGATAAGATCGTTGCGATTTTATGCTCGCAAGTGAAGATCAGCAAACACCAGAACATACACAATTCCCCGATGTTCTAAGGTTTCCCTCTGTGTGTCTCCGGACCCGCTGTAGTAGAAGGTGTTGTTTTGCCGTTGATCTCACTCAGCTCCGGCTCGCCGAGCAAGCGCCCCATCTCCCATCGCGGTTATAATCAAAATCATCGAATTCTAGAATAAGGTTGGCCTGGTAATGACTTCCACGAACGGCTCCAACGGCAACGGCTACACCGTCCCCAAACCCCGCGCGGAATGGCTCGCGCAGCGGAAGACCCAGAACAAGGACGGCAACTTCTCGCAGATGCACTACGCGCGCCAAGGTGTCATCACCGAAGAGATGTCCTTCATCGCGCATAAAGAGAAGATCACGCCCGAGCTCGTCCGCGACGAAGTGGCCCGCGGGCGCATGATCATCCCCGCCAACATCAACCACCCCGAGCTCGAGCCTATGGCAATCGGCGTGGCCAGCCTGTGTAAGATCAACGCCAACATCGGCAACTCAGCTGTCACATCCGAAGTGAACGAGGAATTAAAGAAGCTGCACACGGCCGTCCACTACGGCGCCGATACTGTGATGGATCTCTCCACCGGGGGAAACATCCACGAAATTCGCGAAGCCATCTTGCGCCACTCCCCGGTCCCCATTGGCACCGTCCCGATCTACGAAGCCATCGCGCGCGTGAAGCGCGTCGAGGACCTCAATGCCGAAGTCATGCTCGAAGTGATCGAGGAGCAAGCTGCCCAAGGCGTCGATTACATGACGATCCACGCCGGCGTGCTCATCCAATATCTGCCGCTGATCTCCAAGCGCATCACCGGCATCGTGAGCCGCGGCGGCGCCATCCTCGCGCAATGGATGGCTTACAACCACAAACAGAACTTTCTCTACGAGCGCTTCGACGACATCGTCAAGATTTTTAAGAAGTACGACGTCAGCTTCTCTCTAGGCGATGGACTCCGTCCCGGCTGCGTTGCCGACGCTAGCGACGAAGCCCAGTTCGCCGAACTCAAGACTCTAGGCGAACTCACCAAGAAGGCATGGGAGCATGACGTGCAGGTCATGATCGAAGGCCCCGGCCACGTCTCCATGGACAAGATCAAGGAGCAGGTCGAGAAGGAAGTCGAGCTCTGCTACGAAGCGCCGTTCTACACGCTCGGCCCGCTCGTCACCGACATCGCTCCCGGCTACGACCACATCACGAGCGCCATTGGCGCGGCCATGATCGGATGGTACGGAGCTGCCATGCTCTGCTACGTCACGCCGAAGGAACACCTCGGCCTGCCCAACGAAAAAGACGTGAAGGACGGCATCATCGCCTACAAGATTTCCGCTCATGCCGCCGACATCGCCCGCGGGCGTCCTGGCGCCCGCGACCGCGACGATGCCCTCAGCTACGCCCGGTACAAGTTCGACTGGGAAAAACAGTTCGCTCTCTCTCTCGATCCCGAAACCGCTCGCGCGATGCACGACGAGACCTTGCCCGACGACTTCTACAAAGAAGCCGCCTTCTGCTCCATGTGCGGCCCGAAATTCTGCTCGATGAACTATTCGTCGAAGGTGGACGAATACAACAAGCAGGTCCACGGCATCGAGAAGAAAGACTACTCGGAACTCGTAGAAAAATTGGTTACTCTGAAATAGCTCGCGCCGCGGATGCATTCGTCCGCTGACGTTCGGTCAGAAGTGCGTGCCCATTCTAGCCGCCCATTTTCGGCCAGAATGGGAGTTTTTCATCCTTGGAAGTTAAGTGTTTCGGGCTCACGCCAGGCTTTTTGACGGGCATGGACTGTCGTTCTTCATCCCCCACGACAAAGCTCTCCTGACAAATCACGACGCCGAGCGTCACTAAATCCTTTTAGTCGTTTTTCTGTTTACATTTCTTGACAATCAACATTCAAACTGCGTATTGTGCATCACCCTGTCTTTGCCCGAATTGTGTATTTCTAAGCTGGAGCGCGGTGTGATCCGCGTATTCGGGCTGAATAAAACTTATCGTCTCGCTTCGCGTTGGGGCGTGCGAACGATTGAACAGCCGAAAGGCTGAATTCACCGGGAGGTGAAGCGAAATGATTCACAGGCAGACGTGTGTATACGTGTTTTTGTTGATGTTATTTGTTTCTGTCTGTAGTACCCGATCCTTACTCGCCCAAGCTACTGCAACCGGAACCCTGCAAGGCACCGTCATCGACAAATCCCAAGCGGTCGTGGCCGGCGCGCAAGTCGTCGCCGTCTTCAAAGCCACTGGCTTCAGTCGAACCGCGACGACCAGCGACACGGGATCATTTCGCTTCGATTTCGTCCAAGCCGGGACGTACCAGATCAAAGTCATCAAGGAAGGCTTTACCTCGGTTGTGGAAACAACCGAGCTCCTCATAGGCCAAGCGGCTACAGTTAACGTAATGCTGAACCCTGGTGCACCCACCACCGTAGTTGAAGTAACAGGAGAGGCTGCGGTCGTCGATTTGACCAAGACCAGCGTCAGCCAGGACATCACGCCGAAAGAGGTGGAAGATCTTCCTCTCGCGGGTCGCGATGCCGCGAACCTTGCCTATCTCGCTCCCGGTGTAAAGGCCGCCGACTCCTACGACCCGACTAAGAACCGCTACGCCATTCTTTCAATCAATGGTTCCGACGGACGCAATGTGAACACAACCATCAATGGTGTCGACAACAAGGACAATACCGTCGGTGGCGCGGTCATGCAGATGCCTCTGGAAGCTGTTCAGGAATTCCAGATCAGCACGCAACGCTTCTCTGCAGAAAACGGCCGCTCGCAGGGCGCCGCCATCAACATGATTACCAAGGCTGGCACCAACGCTTATCACGGATCGGTGTTCGGGTACTTTCGCGACGCAGCATTGCAGACGGCTCAAAAGGTTGCGAATGGAGATGGAACTTCTACTCCCCAGAATCCGGACTACAGCCGGCAATTCTTCGGGGGATCGATTGGCGGACCGTTCGTGAAAGATCGGCTGTTCGGCTTCTTCGCCATCGAGCGACAGCGCGAGAGCCAGCAATTAGCCGAGGCGACGACCGCTTACAACGAACTGGTCATTGCCCAGAAGAACAATCTGGCTGCCCAACCTGCTCTACAGATTCCGCGTCCCTTCCACGAGTGGCGTTACAACGGCCGCCTGGACCTGACGCTTAACAACAAAAACAGCGCCTATATCAGCTATAGCTCCCAGGCCAACGATAGTCTGAACGACCAATCCGGCGATACAGGGGACTTGACCGAAGGAAACTTCACCACCAATCACTTGCAGATTGCCAACTTCACATTGAACTCTCAGCTCTCCCCATCGATCGTCAACCAGTTCACTCTCGGATTCCAGTATTGGAACAACCTGATTGCGAGCAAGATCAGCGCACCACTTGTCACTTTCCCGGATGCGTCGTTTGGCACGAACGGGAACGTTCCGCAGCAGTCTTTTCAGCGAAAATGGCAGTTCAAAGATGATATTTCGAAGTCATTCGGCAAGCACACTCTGAAGGCTGGAGTGGACTATATCTACAACCCCGTTGAGGGCGGATTCTTCGAGTTCAACTCGACCTTGGAAGCCGATTTCCTCGTTGATCCAAGCTGTATTCTCGGCGTGGGAGCTAACGCGAACACAGCGGGTTGCGGCCCCTCGGTTTACACCCAAGGCTTCGCAACGCCGGGCCTGATCGGTAGCATGTCGTACTCCACAGGCGACCCTTACTTCTTGGTTGCAACCAAACAACTGGGATTTTATGGCCAGGACGACTGGAAGGTCACCAATCGGCTGACTCTCAACCTTGGTCTTCGCTGGGACCGCGATTTCAACATGCTGGGCAATTCGGACTACACCAAGACCCGTACCTACCAGGCACTGGTTGCGATCTCATCTGATCCAGCAGCTCAGCAGTATTCCAATTACTACATCCGCCACTTGCCTCACGATGACACGAAAGACTTCAGCCCGCGAATCGGTTTCGCCTATGATCTGACCGGCGCTGGCAAGCATGTTCTGCGTGGCGGCTTCGGTCTGTATTTTGGCAATGTGTTCCAGAACATTCCACTGTTCATGGAGCAACTCGCGAATCCGACCATCTTCCAAACCGCGCTGAGCATTTCCAGCCCGACGGACACGCTACCTTGCGGCGGAGCACTTGGGTCGTTCTCCTATTCGCAGGCTAATATCGCGGCCCAGCAGGCTTGTTTGCCCGGCCCATCTTCTACGCTCGCGGATGGCAGCGTTGGCCGCCTCATCGATCCCGGCTATCGCAATCCTGTAACTGAGGAATTCAACCTCGGTTACACCTGGGCGCTCAACAACAACTCCGTTTTCGAGGCGGAATACACCCATGTTCTCAGCTTGCATGAGAACAAGACCATCAACATCGACCAGAAAGTCGTCGATTACGCAGACTTCCCCTCTGGAATCGATCCCAGCACAGGAGACGTGGCCTTGATCCGGCCGCTTTCGGCCGCGCTCACCAATGCGGGACAGCCGGTAATGAATAGTGTTCGCAACGATGAATCCATCAACCGCAGCCGCTACGACGGAGTGAACCTCAGCTATCGCCAGCGGCTAAGCCACCATTTCTCATTGAACACGAACTACACGCTGTCGTGGGCTTATGGCTACGATGCGGGTGGTTTCTCGGCATTCCGTAACTATGCTCGCGATGGTTATCACCCCTTCGCATCCTACGAGTGGGGCCCAATGACCAATGACGAGCGTCATCACATCACGGTAGCTGGAGTGGTCGACCTGCCGAAAGGCTTGCAATTCGCTCCGATTCTCCAGTTTGGTTCGGCGCGCCCCTACAACCCGACGAGTTCGTCCCCGACTCTGAACGCCGGCGGAGGAACGACCAACGCAGTTGTCGTCCCGGCTAACGATCCGACCAACTATTTTGCGTTTGCCGGTAACGATGTGGGCGCACGAATCTGCTACTACCTGACAACCGACTGCACGATCTCGAAGTTCGATGCTCTACGCGGCCAGGCATTCTTTGAGCTGGATGCAAAGCTGGCTAAGAACTTCAGGTTCGGCGAGCGGGCGAACCTACAACTCATAGCGCAAGTGTTCAACCTCACCAATCGGGCGAATTACGGGAACAATTTCGGCAATGACATCAGCAGCCAGACCACGTTCGGTCATCCAGCCGGATTTTTTGCTCCCAACGCGACATTCATCCCGCGCTCGATCTGGGGAGAATTTGGCGTCCGCTTCACCTTCTAGCCGCGTAAAGGCGAGCTAGGATTGCATCTGTAAGTGATGTGTCAAAGCCTTCCCGCGCCCCCACTCTTCTCGTGCATTGCGAGAGGGTGGGGGCTCTTACTGTGACGAAGAGCAAAGACATTGCCCGGCGGTCTATTTATGTTCCCCCCTCCACTCCTGCCCCGCATTGCTGCACAGTCCGCCCATCACTTTGACCTTTTGAACAGCGATCGTGTGATATCCAGCCCCGGTTGTCGATCCTTCGTTGTAAGGTGGGGACGCGACCTGCGCAGGATCGCTGTCTCCCACCATCCCCACGACTTTCACCGTCTGTCCGATCTTTCCCTTCAGCGCCGAAGTGTCCCCATCAATGATTCGAAACTGCTGCGCTCCCGGAGCGCCTCCGGTAATCACAAAAGTGTTCGCCGTTTTTGATAGGCAGCCTACTACCGTCATCAGTTCCGTCTTGCTTTCCGCGCCACTGTTGTTTGCGCTGTCCTGCGCGTTGGAGAATGCCACCAGCATCAACGCCGCAAATGCCAAACTTACGATTCGCTTCATTGTTCCTCCTCGGCAATCTGATCCGCCTATAGCTTTAGATCGAGGTCATTCCCTTCGAGTAGCCCCGCACGAGGCCACCTGCGAATTCGTTTGAACAACAAGAGAAGTAATACCGGCATCGTGGACTCTGCGGAAAGAGTGGCGTCCGCGGCGGATTGAACTCCAACAAGGACAAGAATCTCAGGCGGTCGATATGACCATTTCGACTCGTATTTTGTGCGTGTTCAATACACAGTACGCTAACCTTGATATTGCCTCTGCTGACGACCCTTAGTTACAATCCAGCCGTCGTCCTCGGCCCTGGATTCGGCGCGTTTAAGGAGTTCTTATGCGCATCACTATCCGGCTCTCTGGTCTACTCGTTTCGTGTTTGCTTTGTGTTCCGGCAATCTTTTCCCAGACCAATCCTCCTCCACCCGACCCGCACGAGTTGGTGACTCGAGAACCGCGCACGCTCTCCAAGGTCGCCGACCGCTCCGTTGCCGTCGATTTGATGGATCGCGCCCGAAAGAACTTCGACCTCCACAACATCACCACTCCCTATGCCCTCAAAGTATCTTTCGAGACCAGCGGTGCCGCACAAAATGAGAGCGCCGGCACAATGCAGGAGTTTTATGACGGGCAGTCACACTGGCGCTGGACCGAGCAGTTTCAGAATTCAAATGTAGTTCGCATTGGTGCGGAGGGTCGTATTTACGGCACCAATCCCGATGAACCGGTGCCCCTGCGGGTTCAGCTAGTTCGTTCCGTGCTGATGCGGCCAGTTTTGTACGATCTGTCTCCGTTCGTGATTCGAGCTGCAAATGTCGAGCGCGATGGCAAACAGCTCTCCTGTTTACTTCTCAGCCATTCGCTCCCTCCGAATCCGGCGCCGCGATCCTGGGTCGAGAGAGAAGACTGTATCGATCCCGCAACCGCCTTGCTACAAAGCTGGTCCGAAGCTCCGGGGATCTTTGCGCTTTACGATTACACCGGCTCCGCAGATTTTCACGGCCACGTCCTGCCGCGGCAGATTTCTATATTTGAGGAGGGGCGGCCCACGGCTAAGGTGCGCGTTGAGAGTCTCGAAGACGCACCCAACCTCGATCCTGCGCTTCTTAAGCCAACTGCAGAAATGGCGGACGCTGGGGAATCCTTTGCTCTATCCCCGCCGAGCCGCTTGCCATTGCGCGTCGACCCTTCCGATGCGCCCACTTCAAGCTTCTTCCAGCCCGTGATCATTCATGCAACTCTGGACGCGCAAGATGGAACCGTGCTCGATGCAGAGCCTCTTCAGACCACGGACCGCGACCTGAGTCGGCAAGCGATGGACATTGTCAGAAGCACGTCTTTTGATCCCACGGGATTCCAGCAGGAAGTTTTCATCAACGTCCAGTTTCACTTTCCCGCGACCCGCTTCGGAGGCCCACCGATCTTCCATCCGACGGTGCGCTGGGTCATCGTGGATCATCACCCAAGAATTCCGATAAGAAAGCCAATCGCCACCAGCCCGCCAATACATCACTAACCGGGTCCACCGACGAAATACACTCCGAGGGTGCCACAACCTCCTCACGCATTTTGCGAGAGGGCGGGCATTTTGACTTTTAAGATAGGAATGCGTATCGAACAAAGGCCGCCCCACCCGCGATGTTCGACGAGTGGGAACCGAAAATATCGGCCGAATTGAGACAACGAATTGTTTAAAGACGGTTAAAGATCCAGCGCTCAGTCCCCGTCGAGATGGATGTCTCCCACCCCAACGTGCGCCCTCAATTCATACTTCCCGTCGCCGCGATACTTCAACGACTTCCCCAGCCATCCGCTGGTCTCTCCGTAACCATCGCCATGAACATCGCCGATGCCAGTATTCGCATTCACCAGCCGATACCCCGAATGCTCGGTGGAGATGCGAATATCACCGACTCCCACATCGAGATATTTGTCACCGTCGATCTTGTCGATCGTCACGTCGCCGACTTTTTCATGGACATCCAGGTTCGTCTTCTGCGGGACTTCCATCTCGACGTCGAACTGCGTATTCCCGCCCGACGGCGCATGAAACTCAATCGTGGCGTTGTTTCCCTGGATATCGAAATCCACGCTCGCCTCTTCGACATTCTGTTCGTGCCGCGACTTCACCGTGTATTCGATCCGGATCTTGTCTGAATCGCCGCGCTTAATATGTATGTCTCCCACGCTCAGCCGCACGTGGATCGAACCTCCCGCAACAAAATCCCGCGAATCATGCCGACTGTCTTCATAGTTCCAGTCGTTCGCTGCGCACAGCGGAACCAACGCTAGACACAACAGAGCCACCCTATGCAGTTTCGTTACTCGAAGAAGAGACCTTCCAGGCATGGAACACCTCTCGGCGCAGGAGCGCCTATATGGGATACGCAGACCGACACCTGATTGTTCCGGAAGGTTTAGCTCTTGAAGTCTGCCACGCCGTCCCAGACCAGTTGCACGGCAATCGCAAGAATGAGGAATCCGAAGATTTTGTTAATCGCACCCACAGCGCTCGGGCCGAGCCTTCGGACGAGCGGGCCGCCCATCCAGAAAAAGAGCACCACGCTTAGCGCAACGCCCGCGACGCCAATCACCATCCCGATGTACGCCGCGGCATTATCCACGTGTGCGGCCAACGCCATCACTACGCCAATCGCCCCCGGTCCCGACATCAGCGGCATCGCCAGCGGTGTCAGCGAAATGTCTTCCTTGTCCTCGGCTTCGTGGCTTTCTTCCGGCGTGATGCGCGCATGCGACGTCACCATGCCCCACGCCGTGTTGGCAACGATCAGTCCTCCAGCGATCTTCAGCACCGGTAGAGAAATACCGAAGAAATAGAGCACGAATCGTCCAAAGAACAGGAACGTCACCAGGATGATGAACACCCACATGCCCGTCTTGAACGCAGTGCGCGTCCGGTCCCGCGCTGTCCACGTCGACGTCATGGTGAAAAAGATTGGAATGCCGCCAAAAGGATCGACAATCGGAAACAGCGCGAGAAAAGTAGCCGCCGCCGAAGCTGGCAACGTGCGCAGGAAGTGCCCGAGAGCATGTGCAGTGTTCATTCCTTAGCGATATCCCTCGAGAACCTTTGCCGAGCGTTCCAGCGCGGCCGCCAGCGCAGCCAATTGTTCACGTGCCCGTTCGCCGTCGCCTTTATCCAGCGCCTCATTGACACCTGGAATCACCACGGCTGCGTAGCCAGTGTATTCGCCTGGCGCATAAATCGCGTGCCGAAACCACGGGCGATGCGGCAATCCCTGCGGTACCAACAGCGCTCGCTCCGCGCTAAGTAGCGCTTCGTTCAGCTTTGCCACATCGCGCGGCGGATTTTTCTGCTTCGCCAGCGCCTTCGCTCCCGCAGACTGAAAATGTCGTGCGGCAGCCTCGACTGCATCGAAGTCGAGCACGCCCTTGCCGAACTTGTCCTCGGAACGCCTGTGCGCCGCATCCAGATACGCGGTCACTTCCTTGCCGTATTCCTCGTAGTCGTAGGGCAACACATCCGCATCCGCCATGCGAATGGCCTCGAGCCCCAAGACTCTCGCCATCTCCTGCTCATAGACGAAATCCGGATCGGCGAACTTCTTGAACCATGCCAGATTGTCGAACACCGAATGGTAGACGCCGTACGCACCGCTCGAGCTCACGTCGCTCGAGGGAACTCCCGCATGCTGCAGAAACGCGGTGTAATCAGAGCCGCTGCCCAGATCGCCCACGGGCACGTCGCCCTTTACCTGCGCCGCCGGAGTTCGCCTGCTATCCCCAATCGCCTCGGTCGGTGACTGCGTTGAGGGCGCGTCGGGCAGTGCCGATTTCTGCCAGGCATCGTACAGAGTCCCGCCTTTCGGACTCGGAACAACTTTAGTGAGGTCACGCAGAAACTGCTTCAGGCTCGGAACGGACGAGGCGCCAAATTTCGTCCCCGACACCGCAACGTCAACGTTGAAATACGCCGGTGCATGGCCCAGCTCGGCCTCGTGTTGCTCGACCCACTCCGTCGACCCCATCAGTCCTTCTTCTTCGCCATCCCAGCTGCAGAACACGATAGTGCGCTTCGGCTTCCAACCCGACTTCAGCAACTCTCCCATGCCATGCACGCTCTCGAGCATTGCCGCCGTGCCGCTATTTGGATCGACTGCGCCATACACCCATGCATCGCGATGATTGCCGACGACTACCCACTCCTCTGGCAACTCGGCGCCCTTCACCTTGCCGATCACATCCCACAGCGTTCGGAACTGATAATCCTGCTTGAGATGCATCTTGATACGCGCCGGTCCTGGACCAACGTGGTAAGTAAACGGCAGCGACCCTTGCCATTCGCGTGGCGAGTCGGGTCCGCTGAGATGCTGTAGGATTGGCCACGCATCGTGATACGAAAGCGGCGTGACGGGGATCTTCGGCATCTGCGGCGACTTCTCCGGGGAGATTCGCTCCGACTCCGGCAACGACGCCACCGACGCAACTCCCGGCGTCGTCGGATCGCCGGGAAACTCGAACATGAATCCCGTTGAACCGCGCTGCACGCCTGTGTCCGGCCGCCACGGCCCATCTGGATATTTGTCGCCGCGCCGCCATCCGTCATCCGCCGGATCGGAATAGATGATCACACCCGCCGCGCCGTGCTCCTGCGCCGTAAACACTTTCACCCCGCGAAAATTCTGGCCGTAACGGACCAGCACGATCTTGCCGCGTATATCGACGTTCAACTTCTCCAGCTTCTCGAAATCATCCGGAGTGCCGTAGTTGGCGTATATCACGTCCGCTTCCACGTCTCCGGAAGGCGACATTCCATTGAACGGCATCACGACGCGCGGATCGTCCTGATACGGATCGCCGTCGACATGCTCACGTGTGGGTCCATGCATTTCGACGCCGGCGGGCGCCGTGAGATCGACGCTGATTTCGACCGGATAGTTAATCCACGCCTTATACTCGACAGTCTCGGTTTCAAGCCCGGCATCGCGAAACTTCTGCGCAACGTAGTCGGCGGTCGCTTTGTCCTCAATCGTGCCGGCCATGTGCGGAACTTTGCTGAGTATATTGAGATGTTCTTCCGCAAGCTTTGGATCTGGCACAGCCAGGAATCGCGCTTCCGTCGCGGCTTCAGCAGCGGCGTCACGGAAACCGAAGATAGGTGATGCAGATGCCGCGGCGGCAGAAGGTACATCGGAAGTGGCAGGTGGTTGAGATGGTTTCGAAGAACCGGAGAATAAAAGAGCAGTAGAGAGAAGCGCTGCGGAAACGAGTTTCATGGGCTCCGAGGTGAAAGTTAGTAAGGTAGCACAGACCACAGCGCTCTTAACGTTGGAGACGATGAATCCGACCCGCATTACGACTGAGCCACGATGGAACTTCGATTTGACGAAGCTCACAGAAGGAGCGAACTTCATTGCATCGAGGCAAAGACGGGACGACTCCTTCTTTCGTGACGGCCATGGCCCCGGTAACAATTGCAAAACGAACTGCGCATTCCATCGTATCTCCATGGGCAAGAGCGACGGCGAGGCCGGCGTTGAAGGCATCGCCGGCTCCAGTCGTGTCAGCCGCCTGCACTGAAATCGCTGGAAAGTGCTTTTGTTCTTCAGCGCTGATTAACAGCGCTCCTTTTTCTCCAAGCGTGATGACTACCTGCTTCACTCCGAGGCGGAGAAGCATCTCCGCGATGACTTTCGGCTCGATCGCTGCATCGGCGGCGAGACCGGCCAATACTTTGGCTTCTGTTTCGTTCGGAGTGAGTACATCGACCAGAGCGAGAACTGAGGGAGAAAGACTGCGGACTGGAGCGGGATTAAGAATAGTGACAGCACCGGCAGATCGCCCTCGCGCTAAAGCGCTTTCGGCGGTTGTGACCGGGATCTCTAATTGAGTTAGAACGACTGCAGCAGAACTCAGTGCAACATCGGCCTGAGATACTTCCGCGCACGTCAGTAACTCATTCGCGCCGGGGTCGATCGCAATGGAATTTTGCCCAGTTTCGGGCTCGACGACGATGAAGCCAACACCGGTTGGCGCATTGTCCGACCGGCTGATGAACCGCGTATCTATGCCTTCTTGGCCATACACATCGAGCGCCATATCTCCGAAGGGATCTTTGCCGATACATGCGACGAAGTCTACCTGCGTACCGAGCCGAGCGCAGCCTATGGCCTGATTGGAGCCCTTGCCACCGAAATCAACGCGGTATCCGCTGCCGAGCACAGTTTCACCGGCTCCGGGGATTCGCGCAACTTTCATCGTCAATCCAGTCGCGTAGCTGCCGACGACCGCAATGCGCCGTGGCTTCAATGGAAACTCCCGGAAAGACGCAAGGAGTTCGACAAGCGTTTTTCTTTCTTCATTGTGGTGGACTATTTTAAAGTGATTGCGCTTGGTATGGAACCAATATCCGAAAGCCGCTTTGTCCCACCGATTTCTCTCCCGGAAGAATTCAATGCTGCGTCGTATTTCGTCGATCGACACATTGGAGAGGGGCGCGCCCACAAAACGGCGATTGAATGCGGCGATCGCAGTGTCAAGTATGCAGAGCTTGCGGAACTGGTGAATCGACTAGGCAACGGGCTGAAAAGCTTAGGAGTCCGCATCGAAGAGCGTGTTCTGCTTTTATTGCTGGATACGCCTGAATTTGCGGCCAGCTTTTTCGGTGCAATCAAGATTGGCGCAGTGCCAGTTCCGGTGAACACGCTGCTCAAGTCAGCGGATTACAAGTACATGCTCAACAATTCACGGGCGCGCGTCGCTATTGTCAGCGATTCCCTGCTGCCGCTTGTTCAGGCGATTCCTCGAAGTGAACTTCGATACTTGGAAACGCTCATCGTAGTGGGAGAAGCCACGGAGGCGACGGTCTCCTTCGCAGACCTGACACGAGAGAGTTCTCCGGAATTGCAGCCCGCTGCGACCAGTAAAGATGATGCGGCGTTTTGGCTCTATTCGTCAGGCAGTACGGGACTGCCGAAAGCTTGCGTCCATCTTCAGCACGATATGGTGGTGAGTTCGGAGCGCTACGCAAAAGCGATTCTAGGGATCACCGAGGCGGATCGCTTTTTCAGCGTGGCCAAGCTTTTCTTTGCTTACGGATTGGGCAATGGACTTTATTTTTCTCTGGCTGTAGGCGGAACGAGCATTCTGATGCCGGGCCCGCCACGCCCGCACAGTGTTTTCGAAGTGATCGAACGGCACCGGCCAACACTGTTTTTCTCGGTTCCATCCAACTATGTGAAGTTGCTGGCTCGTGAGTCGACCGGTAAACGCGATTTCGATCTCTCTTCAGTTCGCCATGGGGTCTCGGCCGGAGAAGCGCTTCCCTCTTCAGTCTTTCATCGATTCAAGAAACGGTTTGGAGTCGAAATTCTTGACGCCATCGGATCGACGGAAGCACTGCACATGGTGATTTCGAATGCGCCGGGCGAAGTGCGTCCCGGTTCAAGCGGAAGAGTTATCCCGGGCTTCGAGGCCCGGATCGTAGACGATAACGGTCATCCTGTAGCGCAAGGACAGGTTGGTAACTTGATCGTGAAGGCGGACTCTACGTGCTCTCACTACTGGAACCAGCACGAGAAAACCAAGGAGACCATCGCCGGCCACTGGCTGCACACCGGAGACAAGTATCACCAGGATGAAGACGGATACTTCTGGTACGCGGGACGCGCGGACGACATGATGAAGGTGAGTGGTGTTTGGGTCAGTCCGATTGAAATCGAGCGGGTATTGATCGAGCATCCTAGCGTGCAGGAAGTTGCAGTCGTATTTCGGCAAGACACCGACGAACTTTCAAAGCCCGCCGCTTGCGTCGTACTGCGGGACGGAGCGACCGGAGGCCCTGCATTGGCAAAGGAACTGCAGGAATTTGTGTTGGAGCGATTGCCGATTTATAAGCGTCCGCACTGGGTGGAGTTTTTGCCGGAACTGCCGAAGACCGCGACCGGCAAAGTCCAGCGGTTTAAACTTCGCGGACTTGGTCTTACAGATTCGATCGAATATCGATCGTTATAAAGAGACGCAAGAAAATTTCTGCCGCACCCCTGAAATAATGCGTCAAACAAGAATCTATCCGAATTTAAGAACTTGCGAATGAAAATTACGAAACACTATCGATCTCTCAAATTATCCCAGGCTATCTGGATTGCAGGACTTGCGCTGTCGTTTTTGCTCAGCGGTCCGGGTTCACCAGCGCAGGGTTTGAAGCAGCCCGATCCGGCGAAGGCTCCGACGCAGCAGACCTCGGAACCCCCGTCAAATCCGCTGCCACCGGTTGATGTTGACGGGGAAGCGACATTACATCACCTGAACGAAATCATCAGCTGGTATCGTCACGCCACAACTGGGATTCAGTCGGTCGGCCTGCCAAGCGACGCTATCTATCAAGACAACCTGAAGAGCCTTGGAGCGCAAGCCGTTCAACTGGCGTTTCAATCGGCCAAGGCCGAGAGCGCGCTCATCAAAGGGCAGCAAAAGAACTCTGCAAATCGCACTTCCGCCGAGACTACTCAAGCGCAAAATCTGGCTCAAGTGGAGGCAAAGACATCGGCTCAGATCGACCAGTTGCAGTCGCAAATCCAGACGTTGAACGCGCAGATCGAGAAGACTGCGGCTTCGAAACGGGTTGGGCTCACATCGCAGCGAGATGCTTTGCAGAGCGAACTGGAACTGCAAAAGTCACTCCTCGATGCAGTTCAGAAGATGGCGGCCTTTGTTGAAACCAACGGAGAGATGGCAGGCGGCCTCGAAGGAGACATCAACCGGCTGGCGAAATCAATTCCCGAAGTCCTCGGCACTCCGGAAAAAGAGCAGAAAGCGGTTGCAACGGCGCCCACGGCGGGGAAACCTTCATTTGTGAATAGCGGAGGTCTGATCAGCGAAGCGATCACCCTCTATGACTACATGAGCGCCGCTCACCAGATTGAGGGAATCGCTAAGCAGACCGACTACGTGCGCGACGTCGCGGATCATTTGCGCACACCACTCCGCGCTGCCCTGCGAGCAACGATCCAACAGAGCCAGCAACTAGCGAATCAACCTCCCGTTACCGATCCGCAGCAGCTGCAGGTGGAACGGCAGACTTTCCAGGCCATCACTGAGCGCTTCAAACAACTTTCGGCTGCCCTCATGCCGCTGAGTCAAGAAATGATTGTGCTGAACGACAGCAAAACGAATTTCGAAGAGTGGCGCAGTTCGATCGAGCGCGAATCAAAATACCTTCTTCGATCCGTACTGCTGCGAGTGCTGGCGATCGTCGTAGCGCTGGGAGTGATTCTCGTGCTGTCGGAAATCTGGCGTCGCGTCACTTTCCGTTACATCGGCGACCCTCGCCGACGGCGGCAATTCCTGGTAATGCGGAGAGTCGTGATCGGCTTCCTCATTGTGGTTGTGCTGATCATGGGATTCGTCAGCGAATTCAGCTCACTCGCGACGTTTGCCGGATTCATCACCGCAGGCATCGCCGTAGGACTGCAAGCTGTCCTTCTTTCGGTGGCAGCGTATTTCTTTATCATCGGTAGGTATGGGATACGCGTGGGCGACCGGATCAGCGTTGCGGGAATCACCGGCGACGTAGTCGATATCGGGTTGGTCCGGCTCTATCTGATGGAATTAGCGGGTACTGGATTGGACTTCTATCCGACCGGCAGAATTGTGGTGTTCTCGAATTCCGTGCTGTTCCAGGCAGGCACACCGCTCTTCAAACAAATCCCCGGGACTGAGTATTCGTGGCATGAAGTAGTTGTAATGATTGCTCCTGGAGGAAATCACAAAGTTGCGCAAGAGAAACTGGTTGCCGCCGTGAATGCGGTGTATTCGCAATATAGCGGTGAGATTGAACGCCAACATGCCGGCATCGAGCGTCGTGTCGATTTCCAGCTTGATATTCCGCGTCCTGGGGCTCGTCTACAGTTCGCCGATACTGGACTAGAGTTGCTGGTGCGTTATCCGGTGGAAATTCGAAGCGCCCCGGACATCGACGAGAAGATGACCAGAAAAGTTCTGGAATTGATCGAAACCGATGCGGCGGCAAAGGCGGCAGTCGCGGGGACACCGAAAATCAGATCGGCAGTCAAAGGCTAGAACGCTCCGTTCGTTGGGTACAACATTAATGCGCCAACTCGCTCCGAAGATGCTTCGACAGCTTCTCGATCTGCTTCAGTTTTTGGATTAAGTCTTTGGACATGAGACCCCGATTTGCGTTCACCACGTCCGTTGGCAGGGACGTGGCCAGAGTGGCGAGTAGATCAGCTTCGCCCCGCAAGGCGGCCGTATCGACCATAACTCGCGAAGAAGTCGGAGATTCATTCTGAGCCTGCAGCTCTTGTGCATGCTGCATCTGCGGTGGAAGTGGACGAGGACTTTGAGACAAGCAAACTAACCCGAGCAACAGCACGACAGAGATCGTAAGGGTGAGCTTCACCACCGCCTCCTAACGTGCAAGTGGCGAGGATTCTACTACCGTCCTGCAAGTGCGGCTATGAATCTTTTGAAGCCGAGCCGAGACTTGGCTACTTGTGTTTGCTGTCCGGCTCCGCGTCGACGACACAGCGAAAACCGATGGTCGCGGCGCGGTCGCGGCCGGGGGACATGAGGAGATACTTCTGGTGCTCATCCAGGCGGTAGGCTTGGGGGAAATACCAGATCGATCCGCGAGGCTGATAGGCGGCTCCTCCGCGCACGATCGCGGCCCGCGTGTGCTCGTCGCGGAACTCGTCGGTCCATTGCAGGACGTTGCCGGCTAGATCAAGAACTCCGAAAGGACTCGCGCCGGCTGCAAATAAAGCTACATTCGGCAGCGGCGAGATAGTTCGTCCGTGATCGGGTGGTGGCAGAGCTTGCGCATTCCAGTCGTTGCCCCACGGATATATACGGCCATCCGACGACTGGGCTGCGTATTGCCACTCCCATTCATGAGGAAGCCGCTTGCCTGCCCATGCGACATAGGCGCGAGCGTCTTCGATCGAGACCCAGGTGACCGGCTTTTGAGCCCATCCCTCCGGATAATGACCGTCTTTCCAGTCGCGAAGGAAGTTGTGATCGTCCTTCGGATGGTAGTTTGTCGCAGCCAGAAATTTGGCGAAGTCGGCGTTGGTGACGAGGGTGCGATCGATATAGAAGGCCGGCACGTGCAGGGGATGGGAGTGATTGCGGCGGGGCGAGTCCTCCCATGGATACTGAACGTCGACTCCGGGGTCGTTACCGCCCTCGATTTCGATTCCACGCACCTGGAAGTTGAAGTCCCCTTCGGGGACCAGAACCATACCGGCAGGCGCAGCGGCAGCGGGCTTTGTCGCGGTGATGTCGACCATCGTCTGCGGCACGGCTTTCCATTCGCGGGAAAACGATCCGAGCGGACGGCGCGAACGCTGCGCCATGAAGTCGAGCAGGTCCTTGACTTCATCAGAAACCGGGTACTCATCCGTCGCCAACACGGCGCCGAAACCTCGGCCTTCGATGTCAAAACGTAACGTGGCCTCGTTTCCCTTCAGCTCGGGCTTGAGTTCGACTCCGTGCCATAAATCGAAGAAGTGAGAGCTCGGTTGCGCTGGAATGCGCAACTGTGGGCCAGCGACGTTGTACTCGTTGCGGTTCACGATCGTCCAGAGCGTGCTCGAACTGCTCGGAAATCGGCTGGCGAACACTCCTTCTTGCAGCGTTGGAGTGTGAGGTTGCCAATCGGGACTGCGAAGATTCGCGGCCATCGCGCGCTCGATCGCGGTGAATCGAAGGACGGCTTCCGCGTCGTTGGAATTCATGCCATACCAAAAGCCCCAAAGATTTTCGAGAACGGCATATCCCTCGCCATTGAAGAATGCATGCTGCAGGCTGTCGGTCTTGTCGCGCGTGAAGCGGTCGGTCACGCTGACCATGTGGCGAGGCTCCAGCCATTTCGTCTTGGTCACCATGGGAATGAAAGGGTACTGTTTTCCCTCCCAAGTTACCCAGTCGTTCCAGGAAATGTTCGTCCATGCGATGGATTCGTCGCGAGGCTGGAATTGTGGCTCGAGCGCCAGTGGTGCACCGATGACGTCGGCAGCCTGACGGAAATATGCCGGGACGGTTTCGAGCGTGTCGAAGTTAACTCCGTCGGCACCGATGTCTTTCATTTCTTGTGCAAGGACGTTGGCAAGGTCGCGCTGCTCCTGTGTTCCTGTGTCCCATGCAAGAAATGGAAAAAAGACTTTTACTCCGCGACTGTGAAATTGGTCGACGAGATGACGCAGGCCAGGAATGCCTCCGGGGAGGTCCTGCAGGAGGGAGAATTGATTACGATCGTCGATCCCGAGATTGGGATAGACGTGCCAGATCAGAACAGCGTCGACCTTACCGAGACGCTGCTCGGTCTCGTGTAAAAAACGGTCGACGGTGTATTCGCCTTTGTCGGCGTCGTAGAGACTGCGATCCCAGATGAGAACCTGTACCTGAAGGAAGACATGCTGCGTCCACGCAAGATCGGCGCGGTCATACTGAGCATCCTGGTATCGCAGGCGGATACGACGATCGGCACGCCATGCGTTGAGACCTTCGAGCCATGAGGCAGTTTGAGCAGCACTGTCGGGCCCGGAGAAAAACACTTCGCTCGGCGGCGGCGGTTCGGTCAGGTTCATCACACCAGTCACCGAGACGAGTCCGTGAGAAGATTTCCACTCGTCGGACGAAGCGGTCAACGCAATGAAGAGGACGAGCGAAATAACACCGGCAATTCTGGAAGCTTTCGCGTGCGATTTCTTCGTGATTTGTCTTAAAGCGTTGGGATGCGGAGCCTCTTCTGCATTTCGAACGACTGCTTTCAATTGTCCATTAGTCATTTTTAGTAGCTGGGTTGAATCTCAAGAGTCGATGATACTGCTTTTAACGCCGCGAGGGCTCTTACAGCGTTGAGTCCATCGGTCCATCGCTCTCGCAGAGCCGGAGAAGCCTATTGCTTGTAGAGGACCTTCCCGCTACGGATCGTCACCCGCACCTTGGCGAAGGCCGTCGGGTCATTGGCAGGATCGGCGGCCAGGACCACCAAATCGGCCTTCATGTCCTTTGCAATGAGGCCGCGATGCATTGAATCTCCAAATTTTCGAGCTGGATTGGTTGTGAGAGAGGCGAGAATCTGCTTATAGTCCATGCCGGCCTGCGACATGAGCGTGAATTCCAGTGTTGTGTCGTAGTGGTTGGTATAGCCGATATCCGTTCCGAACAAAATGTCGCCTCCCGCTTGAGAGTAGGCTCGGAGTTGGTCCACCATTTGGCCGATCCAGTTCGTAAGTTCGGGCTCAGGAACGTTTTGTTTGCGCCCCTCGACATCAAACAACGTTAAGGTCGGGATCAGACTCAAGTTCGCACGCTTTAGTTGCTGGACAAATTCAGACGTCCAAGGTGGCGACTGGGGCAATGTGTGGGCCAATACGTCTACGCCGCTGTCGATGGCGATCCGCACGCCATCTACATTCGAAGGATGGGCAAAGACTGGAAGGTGACGACGATGCGCCTCATCTACGGCAGCTTTGGCGATTAGTAGCGGAAGAAGGGCAACCTCCCCGTGTCCCTGGTCCGAGCCCGCAAACAATTTGATCCCGTCGGCGCCTTTCGCGGCATGATCGCGCACCAGAGCAATCGCTTGCTCCGGGGTCCGCGTATTCTCGATATGAACGTTATTTTCTCGGAGAAAATCCCGCACATATACCGGCTCAATCGTCCAGACAGGCTCCCCCACAGTTAGGATGCGCGGACCGCGCAGTTCCCCTTTTTCGATGCGACGACGTAGCGCGAGGGTATTGTCCAGCACTGACGCGATGTCGAACACAGTAGTGAAACCCCATCGGTTGAACATCGTGTCCAGTTGTTGATTAAGCTCTTTTGCGGCGGTGTCCTGTGCATGCAAAAGTTCGGGAGGGAGGATGTGGACATGACTGTTCCAAAATCCTGCCGTAATTACCATTCCCTTACAGTCGATGACTGTCGCTGAGTGCGGAATCTTGATCGTCGAATTGGGACCGACGGAGAGTATCAATCCGTCACGCATCAAGATCGATCCGTTTTCGATTGGTGGTTCGGTAGGCGAGGTGTAAATCTTCGCCCCGGTCAGTGCTAGGTCATCACTGCGAGCTACTCCGCCGACGATGAGTAGAACACTTAAAAGCAGAGTTAGCCGCGTTAGCATACCTGGGGGATACGATTTCGGCCGTCGGATTGTTTCAGGAAACATTTGGATTCGATACCGAATTCTAAGAAGGGAAAAATCCTCGTAGGGCTGATCTATGCCCATCGCATGGCAGTGGATCGAAGAGCGGATTTGCTTGGGATAGTGCTGGGGAATCGTGGTGCCGGGAGGGGGAGTCGAACCCCCAAGACCCGAAGGTCGGCGGATTTTGAGTCCGCTGCGATTCAAGCTAGGTGTTGAACAATAAAGCACATAGCTGAAGCAAGATGTGAAGACTTTGAAAGTCATGGTGTAAGCGTCACGGATTTTTCGAGGCATCTCGGGCCGCTTCTTTCCACAAATACCCTCAGTGTCGGCGCTGTTATGGAGGCGATGGGGACCACACACTATGCTCAGATCGTATTGACGGGGGCCATCGACAAAATCTGGTTGGGGAATAGGAATCCTTGGTCTGCCCACAAGCGGGAATGCGTTCACGGAACCGTTTCGGGTTCCATTCCGGATTAGACGAGTCTATAATCCGAAATGGACGAGCCAATAATCCGAATTAGACGGAGCCTACATCCGGTATGGACGATACCCATCACGTGCTGTTTCCTCGCTTTTCTGCCAAACTGGTGGCTACCGCGCTCAAGGACACGCCGGTCGTCATGGTTACGGGGCCGCGCCAGTGTGGCAAGACCACGCTGGTCCGCGATTTAGTGGGGGGCAAACGCGAATTCATCACCATGGACGACGACACAGTTCTGGCCGCGGCACGCAGCGATCCCACTGGGTTGGTGCGGGCTCTCGATCGAACGACCATTGACGAAGTACAGCGAGTGCCCGACCTTATCCGGGCTATCAAAAAGTCAGTGGATGATGATCGCCGGCCCGGACGGTTTCTGTTGACGGGCTCAGCCAATATTCTCACCCTGCCTCAAGTCTCGGAGAGTCTCGCTGGCCGCATGGAGATCGTGAGCCTCCTGCCCCTCTCACGGGCTGAGATTCGAGGCAAAAAGCCGAGTTTTCTCAAAGCAGCGTTCGATAGCAAACTTGGCAAACCCGCGGAGCCAATGATCGGCAAAGACCTAGTTCAAGCCGTGTTGATTGGAGGCTACCCCGAAATGCTGCGGCGTCAAGACCCAAAGCGACGCCAGACGTGGGCACGCGATTATGTAAGAGCCATCGTGCAGCGGGATGTGCGCGAGGTTGCCGAAGTTGAAAAGCTCGACCAAATGCCGCGTCTGCTACAGGTTCTTGCCCACCATTCTGGCCAGCTCACCAATTTCACGCAGATTGGCGGCCAAGTTGGGTTTGACGACAAAACCACAAGGAAATACGTGGCCATCCTGGAGCAGTTGTTTCTCGTCCGTCGGGTGGAACCGTGGTTTCGGAACCAGCTGAAGCGACTAGTAAAGACGCCCAAGTTGCATTTCCTTGACTCCGGGCTGCTCTGCGCGCTCTTAGGAGCTAGTGCTGAGCGGGTCGCGAAAGATCGTTCGATCTTCGGGCCGCCGCTCGAAACGTTTGTTTTCTCTGAGGTATTGAAACAAGCGTCTTGGTTTGATGAGAGCTGCGCTTTATACCACTACCGGGACAAAGATCAGGACGAGGTTGACCTTGTGATTGAAACGGGAAGTGGCGCATTGGTCGGCATCGAAGTCAAGGCGAGCGCTACCGTGAATGTTGGCGACTTCAAGGGACTCCGAAAGTTGGCCGAGGCCTGCGGCGATAACTTCAAGCTGGGAGTGGTTCTCTACGATGGCGGAAGGCCAGTCCCCTTCGGCGATCGCCTTGTTGCTGCGCCAATGTCTTGCTTGTGGGTGTGACTCGAATTTTCACGGTCTTCGGTCGCAGTGAATGAAGGTGTAAGCGTCCTGTTGTGACCGTCTAGACAAGTGGGCGAGTTCCTTCCTTGACGTCATTCGCATCCAGGGAAAGAGCGCGCCCGGAGAGTGCTCGATTCGAATGCAGAGAATTCCGGTTGAGTCCAGCAGTATCGCCAGCATCGGCTACGCTCCCCAGGAACGCGTGATGGAACTGGAGTTTCGTCAATCGGGCGAGGTCTATCAATACTTTGACGTGCCCGCCGAGGAATACACCGCATTCCTCGCCGCCGATTCCAAAGGCACCTACGTGAATCAGCACCTCAAACCTCGGGGATATCGCTACCAGCGGCTCCCGTCCTCATCGAAATAGCTTGCAGTCAAGGTTGATTCGTAGTTCCAACATCTTTATTCGCTTGAAAGGCGGTGCGAATCCGAAAATGTGCAACTGACGTGTAAGCCAGACCTGCTACTTAGGCGTCCATAAACCTACTCATTTCAATGTGATAGATTTTCATTCGCAGCTAGATACGACGCGAAATCCGCTGTGTCTGCTCCGGAGGTGCATCTCATGCGGAGCTAGCACCAGCTAGCCGCCTGTTCCGTGGGCTTTTGAGGTTGGTGCCGGGAGGGGGAGTCGAACCCCCAAGACCCGAAGGTCGGCGGATTTTGAGTCCGCTGCGTCTGCCAGTTCCGCCATCCCGGCTTTGGAAGGCGTTCTTTATTGTACGGCAGGCGTTCTCAATTTTGGAACTGCCTAGGCGGGCTGCGGATTCGCGACCGGCGCCCCGATCTTTGGCAGATCAACGCGGAACGCCGCGCCCTCCCCAGGATTGCTTTCTACCGTAATCGAGCCGCGGTGCTGAGAGGCAATCCATTGCGCGATGGAGAGCCCCAGACCTGCACCTCCTTGCGCGCGGCTGTGAGCCTTGTCAACGCGATAGAAGCGTTCGAAAATTTTACCCTGCTCGTCCTGAGGAATTCCCACGCCGGAATCTTGCACCATTAACCGCAAGTTGTCACCCTTGGACGCCAGCGACAGTTCCACCGAGCCGGCAGCCGGCGTGAACTTAAACGCATTGTCGAGAAGAATCTCTGTCAAACGGTGAAGAAGGGTTTCGTCGCCCATCACGAACGATTCGCGATCGTCGATGTTGGCGGAAAAATTCAACCCTCGGATCGCAGCGACCTGCTGCCAGCTGTCCACCACGCCGCGTAACAGCGATCGCAAGTCCACCGGCTGCATCTGAAGGGTTTCGCGACCCGAGTCGGCGCGAGCGAGCGAAAGCAACTGTTCCAGCAGCATGGTCGTGCGCTCGGACTCGAGCAGGATGTGGCGCAGCGCCTCCTGATATTCGGCTTCTCCGCGAGAGCGCCGCAGAGCCAACTCCGCCTCGGTGCGAATGAGGGAGACAGGCGTTCGCAGCTCGTGCGATGCATCTGCCGTGAACTGCGTAACGCGCAGGAAAGCTGCCTCGATCCGGTCGAGCATCTCGTTCAACGTGTCGGACAGGCGTTGTAGTTCGTCTCCAGTCTCGAGCTTTTGCAGACGGCTGCTTAGATTTGCGCCGCTGACTTCCCGCGCTGTCCGCACCAATTCATCGACAGGCGAGAGAGCGCGTCGACTCATCCAATAGCCAACACCGGCCGCCACGATGAGAAGCAATGGAGCGAACATGAGCAAATAGGAACGGAAAAGATGGAGAGTCTCGACGGCATCTTCGGCGGGGGATCCCATCTCTGCAATGAAGACGCGACCGTTGACGGTGATTTTTTGAAAGAAGAAACGGAATGGCTTGTCGTCAATCCGACGGCTTCGGTTGAGTGGACGCTTTATCTGTTCCGGCGGCATCAGCACGGATTGGTGTGCCTTCAAGATCGAAGACTCATAAATGAGTTCGCCATCCTCTGCGTAGAGCGCCAGATAATCTCCGGTATGTTCGATGGAATAACGTTCATTCACTTCCTCTTGCAGCTTCGAGAACGAGGCGTCCTTCTTCTGCGCCTCCAGAAAGCTTTTCAGATCGTCGACCTGACTCTCGATTCCATCGTCGACCAAGTCGTAAAGGTTCTGACGGAGGATGAACCACATACCGGCGCCAAAGGCGAGCTCTCCCAGCGCGAAGATCGCCAAGTACCACAGCATCAAGCGGACTCCGATCGAAAGTCTCTTCATGCTTTACCGTCCGGGCGAATCATGTAGCCGATACCGCGCACGGTGTGGATCAATTTCTCGCGTCCCGGCGGATCGATTTTATTTCGTAATAAGTGCATAAAAGCGTCGAGAGTATTGTCTTCAATTTCGCGATCAAATCCCCAAACAGACTCGATGAGTGAACGACGGGAGACGACTTTCCCGGCGCGATACATCAGCCGTTCCAGCAAATTGTATTCGGTACGCGTGAGGGAAACGCGATCATCTCCGCGCAGCACTTCCCTGCTGGCGGGATCCAAGGTCAGGTCCGCGACCTGCAGGTGAGTGTCCTCCGCAGCAAGGGCTCGACGTTTCACGGCGCGCAATCGCGCAACCAGTTCGTCGAACGAAAACGGCTTGGTCATGTAATCATCAGCGCCTAGATCTAGGCCGCGGACGATGTCGGGAACAGAATCCCGCGCAGTCAGCATCAGAATCGGCGTGCGAACTTTTTCCTGGCGCAGTCGTTTGGCAAGTTCGTATCCACTAAGCTTGGGCATCATCACGTCGAGAATGATGACATCGAATTCGTAGGACTTCGCGAGCGCCAGCCCTTCGGCGCCATCCGCGGCGCAAGTCGCGGTGTGTCCTTCCTCCGTCAATCCTTTCCGAAGGAGGTCCGCCATGCGAGCTTCGTCTTCGACTATGAGCAGCTTCATTCAGTCTCGAAACTTCGACAGCCCGCAAGAAGCTTTCCCGAGTGTAGAGGGGGCAGGGCCGCTTTCGCCAACCTGAAGAAATATTAACGTGACTTTCATTGTCACGTCATACGAGATCTCTAGGATTTCGAGTCATTCGTAAACCCCAATCGAAGTGTGGCTGGAGATGCGAATCTCGAGCAAAAGGACCTCCGCGTCGAAGGTTCGCCGTCGTCAGCATTTCTGAAGCCGCAAGGAGAACTGATGCCACGTCCCCACCCGTGCTCTACCGCAGAATTTTTATCGCATTTCTTTCTCTTGCTCGTAATCACCCTGTCTTTCACGTTTGGAGCAACTCGCGCGCTGGCGCAGGTCGATCGAGCCGAACTCGAAGGCACTGTGACGGATTCTTCGGGAGGGGTAATTGTGGGTGCCAGCGTGAAAGTGCTAGCGGTGGATACGGGTCTGACTGAAGAACAGCGAACGAATTCGAAGGGCTATTACCGCTTTCCTGGCCTGGCAGTTGGCAAGTATACGGTGACAACGGCGGGCCGCGGATTCGAGACCAAAGCGGTTAACGATGTCATTCTGCGCGTCGGACAAACCCACACACTCGATGTACAGCTTGGAGTCGGCGGAGTCAGGGAAAAAATTGAAGTCCAAGCCACTATGGCTCCCACAGACCGAGTCTCTGCCGAGGCAGCCACGGTCATCGATGAGAATCAGATATCGGACTTGCCCAACAATGGACGAGACTGGGCCAGTTTCACTTTGCTTGCGCCCTTTGCCCAGGATGACGGAGGCGGCGATCAGCGCACTATCCGCTTCGCCGGCCGCGCCCGTGACGACAACAATTTTTCCATTGATGGCGTCGATGCCGGCGGCATCCAGGAGCAAGCTCAGAAATCGCAGACTCGCCTGCAGATCTCTCAGGATGCAATCGAAGAATATCGCGTCAATAGCGCACTCTACGACGTGGAATATGGCACACAAAGCGGAGGCCAGATCGACGTTGAAACCAAGAGCGGGACAAACGACTATCACGGCACGGTATTCGGCTATTTCCGCAACTCGGTCTTTGACGCTCGCAACTACAACGACTACAACCTTGCCGGCAATCCGGCCATTCCTCCCTTCCGGCTCGGGCAATACGGAATGACGTTTGGAGGCCCGATCAAGAAGAACAACACTTTTTTCTTCATCAGCTATGAAGGCATCCGGCAATTGCAGTCAACCACGGAGCAAGTCATTGTTCCTGCTGGTGTGTGCTGCGGTGACTTCACTGGCGCTGGTGAACCGGGTCTGGTAACGACTCCATATCAGAAATACGTTTTGGATCAGGCAACGAGCCTCGGATATGGCGCTCAAATGTGCCAAGTCATGCAGGGTTACGCCTGGCGATCATCCGTCGGTTCTATCGACGGCTGTACGCCGCGCTTTGTTTTCCCTGATAGCGCTTTCCAATACCAGGGCGGCAACCAGGATCAAGTAACGTTCGCCGCTCCGACCACGGTGCACGAGGACACATGGCTGGTACGGATTGATCACAAAATCAGTGAGAACACTTTGCTATACGGCCGCGCACAGCGCGATATCAGCCTGGTGGATGCTCCCAATGGAAGCAGCAGCCTGCAATCCGACAAACTGCAGACGATCAATCATCCGGCAAACTATATGCTGGCGCTGGAGCACACCTTCCGGCCCACTCTCTTCAACGAAGTTAAGTTCTACGTCAATCGCGCTCCCTTTCATAACCCGCAGGCCAGCGCTCTTCCGTACGCGGTGAGCACCAACGACTTCGTCGGCCTCAACAATGACAGCGCAGACATCGAGGTCGGAACCACATATGGCTTGATCGACAATCTGATCTGGTCGCACGGGCGCCACACATTCAAGCTGGGAATGGAGTACCGGCGAGTTCGCCTCAATCAGGGACAAACCTCCAATAACAACTTGACGTTCAGCGATGACTACTCGCTGTCGCAAGCTTCGCTTGCCAACATCAACTACATCGCACCGTGGTGCTGTCACCGGTTGCGGCGCAATTTCTTTATGCCGTACTTCCAGGACGAATGGAAAGCAACTCCGACGGTCACCCTTACGGCTGGTTTACGGTGGGATTACTATGGCGTCGCTCACGAGGCGACGAATCGCACGACCGTATTCGACCTGAACCAGTTTCACGGTGTGTGCCTCGGGACAGGATCCTTCAATGTCGCCCCCAGCCCAGGGCCCATCAACACCCCGGCTTGCCCCGCGAACCCGGCCTTGTACAACGCGAGCTATGTGAACTTCGATCCACGGTTGGCTTTATCCTGGGCTCCCAGTGCGATGCAGGGAAAGACAGTGGTCCGTACCGGCTTCGGCATTTATCACGGCGCCGCTCAGAACGACGATTTGAACGCCGGACTAGAAAGCGATACCTTTCGTGTTCTCGTCAACAACTTCAACGCAACCTGCGCAAATGTTTTTTGTCCGAATCTGCAGACACAATTCGAACAGCAGGATCCGACGTTCACGGGTGTAAGCGGCATTGGAAAACAAGCTAACCATCCACGAGGGCTGCAGCGCGAAGGGCGACGAGATCTTTATGTGGAGTCTTGGACGTTAAGCGTGGAGCATCAGCTGCCCGCAAATTTCCTGGCCTCCGCTCAGTATCTCGGCAGCCGCGGCGTGCGATTGTTTTCGCGAGGGGCCGTAAACCTTTGCACGCAGCCGGTCACGTTCAATCCAGTCGACGGCGATTGTGTCCGCACGCTGGACCAGTATTATCCAGCCGGCAATCCCTTCGGCTCAGTCGACTATAAAAGTGATATCGGATCGAGCACCTACAACGCCCTCGGACTCTCTCTCGAGCGCCGATTGAGCGCGGGCCTGGAATTTCAAGCGCGTTATACGTGGGCTCACTCAATCAATGATGGATCGGTTGGTGGCGGGGAATCCAGCGGGCCGGAAAATGTGAACTGCCTGGAGTGCGACAAGGGACCAAGTGTTTTCGATGTTCGGAATAATGTCGCGGTCAATGCGGTGTACGAATTGCCGTTCGGGCCCGGGAAAGCTTTGCTGAACAGTCCTGGGGTACTCGGCAAGGTTTTCGGCGGGTGGCAACTGAGCAGCATCGGCCTCTGGCACACTGGGCACCCGTTGACAGTCTTCATGGACCTCAGCAACAGTATTACGAATCCGAGTTCTGCATTCAACGGGCTGCCCTATACGTATCTTCTCCCAGATGGGAACGACCAAACGAATCAGCGGCCTGACATCATTCCGGGAGTACCGCTGATACTTCCTCATCAGCATCCTGCCGTGGGAGGCAGCGCGGGTTCCCCATACATCAACGCGGCTGCGTTCCAGGCTCCCCCGGTTGACGCAAACGGAAACTTCACCCGCTTTGGCAATGAGCCGAACGGTGTCATTCGTGCGTTGCCGTATTGGCAAATTGATCTTGCCCTTACCAAGGAGACGAAACTGACAGAGCGCTCTTCCCTGGTGTTTGCAGTGCAGGCGTTCAATATCTTCAACCATGTGCAATTCGGCGATCCGAACGCGCTCAACCTTGTCTATGATCCGACGGCATCGGGAACAGGCTACCTGACACCTCAGGGCGGTTTCGGCTTGATCGATACGACTGTGAATTTCAATAACAACAACGACAATGCGGCATCTCCCAATACGGGCACAGGCCTTCCGCGACAGCTTCAGTTCATGGTGCGAGTGAAATTCTGACTTGTAGCAGTTGATTTCAGGCAAACTTCAGACGGTTCCTCTAGGCTTCAGCTCGAGGACAAAAATATGTTGCGTCGTATTGTGAGTCTAATGGTCACGTCGGCCTTAAGCACTGCGATGTTCGGGGCTGCAGCGCCCGAGGCTGGCTTTTCCGTCATCAAGAAAATCCCCATTCCCGGTCAGGGCAGCTTTGACTACCTCACGGTGGATGAGGCGGCGCGACGTTTGTATGTGTCGCACGGAACGGAAGTGGAAGTGCTCGACATCGATTCGTTGAGCATCGTCGGAAAGATTCAGAATACCGCGGGTGTTCACGGAATTGCGATCTCTCCCGAGACCGGTCGAGGATTTGTCAGCGACGGCCAAGCGTCGACGGTTACTATTTTTGATCTGAAAACATTGAAGCCGATTGGCGACGTGCCAACAGGGCAGAAGCCCGATGCGATTATTTACGACCCGGCGACTTCACGGGTGTTCGCATTCAACGGAGGAAGCAACAGCGCTACCGTGATCGAAGCTGCTACTGGAAAGGTTGCAGGCACGGTGAATCTGGACGGCGGCCCTGAATTTGCTGCTGCCGACGCCAACGGCTATATCTTCAATAATCTTGAGGATGAAAGTCAGGTCTTGAAGATCAATTCGCGCGAACTGAAGGTGGAGCAACGTTGGCCGACCGCACCCTGCAAATCTCCGAGCAGCATGGCGATGGATAGAGCAAATCACCGTTTATTTATCGGTTGCCGGAGCAAGGTCATGGCGGTGATCAATGCAGACAACGGGCAGGTCATCACCACGGTGCCCATCGGAGATCATGTCGACGCTACCGCGTTCGATACAGAAACCAAACTGATATTCAACTCCAATGGCGAAGGCACGATCAGCGTGATTCATCAAGACAGTGTGGATAAATACTCGTTAGTTGAAACAGTGAAAACTCTGCCGCGAGCTAAGACGATGGCACTCGATCTGAAGACGCACAGGCTTTTCCTCTCGACGGTCGAAAATGGGCAATTCGAAGTGCTGGTCGTGGGAAAATAGGAACGCACTCCGAAACCTACCTTCATGATCACTCCGCGTCGCCCAGTTCTTATGACGACCGCAGGCTTGGCCATCGCGATGGCTGCGGTCCTGGGTCTTACGTGTTGCACGAAAAAGTCAAGCGCGGAGGCATCTGCCGTCGATCTGCGGGCGGACGTGAAGACGCCGTTCACATTTGTGGCGTACGGTGACACGCGTTTTCATGACCCCGCGGATGCGGGACCGGCAAATCCCATGGCACGACTTACCCTGGTTCAAGCGATCGCAGCAGTGAAGCCGGCCTTTATCTGCTTTACGGGAGATCTCGTCTACAACGGCTTCGACAGCAACGACTGGAAGGTTTGGGACAGCGAAACGAGCGTATGGCGGGAGAAAAGGATTCCGGTGTATCCAGCGCTCGGCAATCACGAGTTCCATGGCGACGTGAAAGTGGCGTTAGGAAACTACTTTCATCGCTTTCCCGAACTGAAGGACAGCCGCTATTACTCGGTGCGCGCAGCGAATGCCTTGCTGTTGGCGCTCGATAGTTCGCAGGAGGAAATTACGGGAGCACAAGGAGCATGGCTGGCGGACAAGCTGGATCACGTTCCATCCGACGTGAACTTCGTTTTTCTCATGTTTCATCACCCTCCCTACACGAGTTCGTCGGATGACAAGATGCACGGTGGAGGACACTCGGCGCGCACTCCGGAACAAGCGCTTGCGAAAATGCTAGAGGAACGTCAGGCGCGCGCACCGTTCCGCATCATCGTTTTTTCGGGTCATGTCCACAACTACGAACGGCACGAGCACGGTGGCGTAACATATTTTGTATCGGGCGGAGGCGGAGCGCACGCCTATCCCATCCAGCGAATGCCGAGCGATCCATTTCAAAGCAAGGAAGTAAATTATCACTACCTATTTGTGGAAGTGGGCAGCCAGCAGGTAGCAATCACAATGAACCGCGTCGACTTTTCAAAGGGAGCGGCAGTCTGGACGCAGCCGGATTCAGTAAAGATTTCCATTCCTGCCGCTGCGGCGGCGCAAGCGGCCGGACGCTAGCTTCGAACAGGCTTCGGGCACGACCCCAGGCAGCCATTCTCCTCCCACAAGACTCCTAGCGCGTGCAGGACCAATCGGTCGCGCAGCGTCAGGGCCTGTGAATCTAACACCGCTCCATAGGCATACTGCACCAGAGGATTACACGTGATGCACCACTTCTCGTGACGCACGACTCCTCCGCAGTGTTCGCAGGTCGCTTCTTCATTATATTGATTGCTGTGATACCAGCTGGCTGTGGCCTTGGCGAACATTCACCGCCTCCATTCAGACTTTTGAACAAATTCCCCGCAGCTAGCCGGACAGCTCGGTGGAACTGCTTCTGAACGCAGGGTAAGACAGGGGCGAATCGGCTCCTGTCCAAGATGTCACTGTTAGATGTGATTAGAATCACAGACAACCATCTGCCTCAACAGGCAAGCCGGTTTTAAGCAATCTGTGATCGCATAGGTTATTCTGGATAGTTGCTCCGCGTTGGCGCGTCTGAGTAGGCTCCATTTGGAAAATTATTTGAGCCAACGCCCGGAGCTGCAAGCCAAACTCACGATAACTTTCTTATGAAAACAGGCATTATTGGACTGCCGCAAGTAGGCAAGACATCCCTATTCCGCATTTTAACCAAGGCGCATCTGTCAGCCCAGTCGGCCAACCCGCGCGAAGCTCATGTCGGTGTTGCCAAAGTTCCCGATGACCGTCTTGATCGGCTGGCTGCACTTTATAACCCGAAAAAGCTGACGCACACGTCGGTTGATTACGTCGATCTTGGGGCGATCGGGCAGGATGCCTTGAAGGAATCGGCCTACATCGGCCATTTGCGGCAGGTGGATGCGCTGGCGCACGTGGTTCGGGTGTTCGACGATCCGGCGATTCCGCATGTGGGGGAGATCGATCCGCTGCGCGATATCAAGAATGTCGAATTCGACCTGATGGTGAGCGATCTTGGACAAATCGAAAAACGTCTCGAGCGCCTCGAAAAAGATCTCAAGAAGATGAAGACCGCGGAGCTCGAAAAAGAATTCGAGTTGCTGAAACGCGCGAATACACACCTGGGATCGGAAAAACCGCTGCGCGAAATGGAGATGACGCCCGAGGACAAGAAACGCATTCGCGGCTTTATGTTCCTGAGCGAGAAACCGATTTTCTACGTGCTCAATATCGGCGAATCGACTGAACTTGGCAAGGAACTCGACGAGGCCGTCGGGAAATACAAGCTGACAGAAATCGCGGCTCGCCCGAATTCAGCTGCGACCGCGATCTGCGGGAAGGTCGAAGCCGAGCTTTCCGAAATGAGTGATGCCGATGCAGCGGAATTTCTATCGAGTTACGGCCTGACGGAAAGCGGACTCGTGCGACTCATCCGGACGACCTATAAACTCCTCGGCCTAATTTCATTTTTTACCGCCGGAGAAGATGAATGCCGCGCATGGCAAGTTCCTGCCAACTCGCGTGCGCAGGAAGCGGCCGGAGCCATCCACTCCGATCTGGAAAAGCACTTCATCCGCGCCGAGACGATCCGTTGGGATCAGTTGCTCGAGGCCGGCTCAGAAGCAAATGCCCGCGCCAAAGGGACACTTCGACTCGAAGGCAAAGACTACATCGTGCAGGATGGCGATGTAATGCATATCCGACATAGCGGTTGAGTCTACAGTTCTCAGTTCTCAGTTCTCAGTTCTCAGTTCTCAGTTCTCAGTTCTCAGTTCTCAGTTCTCAGTTCTCAGAAAGGCTAAACCTTTCGGACGAGAACGCAAGTCTAGGCTGCTCGCTTGATCGACGCAATCAGTCCGTTGAGAACTCTGCCTAGTTCGGCGGCTCCCTCGAGCAAGGGTCGAGTCTGCTTTGACTGCAGATACCCCAAATTCTCGGCAATGATCAGCTGGGTCTCAATCTCCACCAGCGATCCTCTAGCGAGGCTGAGAAAATGATGAAACTCCTTCGATGAGAACCGAGCCTGACCCTCGCAATATTACTTGGCACGGAGACAGCAGCTCTCCTGAGCTGATTCGTTAGTCCATACCGCTCGGTCGGAAGGAAACGCACGCGTAGCGTCGTATATGTCGGTCACGAGATGCATGGCCTTTTGCGATGCAATCAAGTCTCGATAGGATTCTCCCATGCAGCTCTCCTCGCAAAAGCGTTGCACAAGGGCGCGCAAATATTCTGTGACAACTGAACAATTCAACCCTTATTCGCTCTGTTGATTTCCCGAAACGGTGCATCTGGCAGCCGCCCGCATGCATCTTGACTGAGAACTGAGAACTGAGAACTGAGAACTGAGAACTGAGAACTGAGGACTGAGAACTGATATCATCCCGATTCCAATGAACCCCATCCTCACCAGTGTTCTTCTCGGCCTTACGGCTGCTGCTGCCAATATTTTCGGCGGAGCGATCATCGTGCAGCGGCACTGGGAGCGTCGTTATCTTCGATATTTTGTGGCACTCGGTGCGGGATTCATGCTGGCCACCGCTCTGGTCGAAATGGTTCCCGAGAGCCTCGAACTGCGCGGCAGAGGCGCGGCGCTTCTTGTATTACTCGGCTACTTGATCATCCATTTTTTTGAGCATACGGTCACGCCCCACTTTCATTTCGGAGAAGAGACACACCGGGACGAGTTTATTCACTCGCATAAGTCCTATTCCGTTCTATTCGGTCTAATCATCCACACCTTCTTCGACGGAATTGCCATTGCCTCCGGATTTCTGGTTTCGAATTGGCTGGGATGGCTGATCTTCCTGGCGATCTTTCTGCATAAAATCCCAGAAGGTTTCACGGTCAGTTCGGTCATGCTGGCGAGCGGACGCAGCCGGGGAATTGCATGGGGCGCATCGGTCGTTCTGGGTGGCTCGACGCTCGCAGGAGTGCTGACGATGGCTATCTTCCGCCACCACGTGGGCGCAGGTCTACCGCTGGCGGCGGGAGTTACGATCTATGTCGCCGCTTCCGACTTGATCCCAGAAGTAAATAAGGAGCCCGCGATGAAGATGGCTCTCCTGGTCTTCGTCGGAGCTGCCTTATTCTTCCTTCTCGATCGCGCATTTCATGCGCTTTGATTCCCTTTCCGCAAAAAAAGGCCTCCGAATTTCGGAGGCTTCGGCTGTAATCAAGCAGCAAACGCTAGTCCACTGTGTGTTTGGCGGTGTAGCCTTCGCGTGACACGACTTCGATCTTGACGTCTTTTCCCTTCTGATCTTTGACTTTCAATTGACCGCCGTCCGGAGCCACGATCTGCACCTTCAACTTGCGGTATGTTCCGTCCAGCTTGGTATTCGTTGGGGCGTAAGAGATGGTGTATTGATTGCGAATGTCGTTGGAGATGTCGCCGAACAACTCCGGCAACTCACCTTCAAAGCGCGGGAAATAGGCTCGCCCGCCAGTCATTGCCGCGAACGTTCGCATCTCGTTATCGCCTTGCAGATAGTCCATGTGCCCGACGGGGATGCCCATGCCGTGGGTATTCCGGCAACTACCGGGATGAGCGTCACAAAGTTCGCGAACAATGAATCCTACGCTGATGGGGAAGATCGTCACGTCCTTCGTGTCCTTAATCTTCTTCATGATCTTGTCGAGCGTGAGCCTGCTGAACGTGTCGATTCCGGTGGTCACGAGAATGATGTATTTCTTCCCCTCCACACGATCGAGCCGGTCCAGCGTGTCAAACAGTGCATCGAACAGATTCGTTTCCGAAAAACCGGGAATGCGCAATTCATTCAGCGCGCCATAGACGGCTCGCTTGTCCTGCGTGAAGTCCACAAGAATGTGCGGCTGCATGTCGTAATAGCTGACGGCCACCCAGTCATCCTTCTTAAGGGTGTTGGCGAAAGCATAAGACGCCTGGAGGGCCTGCATCATGAAGACGTAGTTGGTAGAGGCGAACTCGACCAACAGCACCGCGGTAATTGGCGCCTTCGACACAGTGAAGTGGCTCACCGTTTGGGGAACCCCATCTTCCATTACGCGAAAGTTTTCTTGCTTCAGCCCCGGGACGAATTGCCCATCTTTCGTGGTGACCAGCACATCGACGTTCACGAGAGGAACGTTCACCTTCAGCGAATAGTCGGGCATATCCTCGACTTTTTTCGGGGTGACAGGAGGCGGAGGCGGCGCATCTTCCGCTTTCTTCTTCGGGATAGCGTAGGGACCAACATTGTCGGTGGGACCTCCGGCTTCATCGGGAACATCCTGTTTGGGTTTTCCGTTGTCGGTTGCCGGAGGAGCCGATGACTGCGAGGGCGACGCAGATTGATCCTGCGCGAACAAAGGGGATGTCCCAAACACGAGAACGAGGCCGGTTAAAGCTGCCAGGATTGGCCGGAATAAGCCGCTTGAATTCTGCCCTAAAGTCTTATTTGTCCAAGGATTAAACATGAGTGAACCCCGAAAAACCTCTGTGCTAGTATAGACGCAAGGATTCGCAATTGGGATGTTTTGCCAGTCCCAGAACTCTCCCTCCTGGCAACGTAGTCGCAGTTGGTCCGGATCTAACATTTTTTAAGGTAGGCTCGTTGGCGGGCCTGTCGGGGCTTTACATGAGAAAAGTTGTTCTCGCGCTTCTCGTCCTAGCTATATCCCTATCCACTGCAACGCTGAGTGCCCAAAAAACGCAGCCCACTATCCCTGTGGACCAGATTCATGCTGGGATGCGCGGCGTGGCCTATACCGTGTTTCAGGGCGTGAAGCCGGAACCCATGGACGTTGAAGTCCTTGGCGTTCTGCGCAATGTGAATGGACCGAAGGGCAACATTATCCTGGTGCGCCTGCATGGGCCGAAAGTCGAATACACCGGCGTCGTCGCAGGCATGAGCGGAAGTCCGGTTTATCTCGACGGCAAGCTCGCGGGGGCACTCGCTTTCCGCATTGGTGAGTTCTCCAAGGAACCGATTGCCGGCGTCACTCCGATTGCCGACATGCTTGAGATCAATGCCCTGGATAAGTCGCCGGCCGAAGAAACAGCGGCCATCAAGCCTTCCGTGACAAATGCTGCCGGAAAGACCTCGTCTCCCGGAGATGGCGCTTCCCTTTCGAGCTCACCCCAGAATTTTGCCGACTACCTTAAGCCGATCGACACTCCGCTGGTTTTCAACGGATTCTCGGAAGATGCCGTTCGGCAGTTTGCTCCGCAATTTGCGGCTGCCGGAATTGTCCCGGTCATGGGTGCGGGCTCGGTCAGCGAAGAAAAGCAGCCCGAACCACTCGAAGCCGGATCCGCAGTGAGCGCGATTCTGGTCCGCGGAGACATGGATATCGCGGCAACCTGCACCGTCACTTATATCGACCCACAGCGCCTGCTGGCATGCGGCCATCCTCTGTTGCAGTTCGGCTCCGTCGATCTCCCGATGAACAAGGCTCAGGTACTGGCGACGCTTCCTTCGCCCCTCAACGCTTTCAAAATTGTGAACACCACCGAACGCGCCGGGGTCTTTGTTCAGGACCGCCATACGGGAATCATGGGCGTCTTCAACAAGCAGCCCGACATGATCCCGGTGACTCTGTCGATCCACAGCGGGACCGGCACCAAAGACTTCCATTACGAAGTCCTGAATAATCCAAGGCTTAGTCCGGTCGCCATTATGGCTACCGTATTCAATGCTCTGCACGGCGTGAATGAGTATGGCGAGGAAATCACTTACCGGCTGAATGGCAGCATCGATGTGAGAGGATTTCCCGAAGTCGGCCTGCGCAACATGTTTGTGCCCACAGAAAACGGACAACCCGCAGCTATGGCGGCGGCCCTTTCACTTGGAGAGCGGTTTGGACGGATTTATGACAATCCGTACAATGCGCCGGCCGTAAACAGCGTGAAGCTCGATTTTGATTTGGTTCGGGAGCGGCGCTGGGCACGTCTGGAGAGCGCCCGCACCGATGTCAGCGAAGCCCGGCCCGGTGACCAGATCATGGTTGAAACCGTGCTGGCTCCTTATCGTGGTGAGCGCGTCGTGCGGCAGATTCCAGTAAAGATTCCTACCTCGGCCAGTAAGGGAGCTTTGCGCATCCTGGTCAGCGACGGCGAAACTCTCGATCGGGCCAGCCACACAAATCCAGCATTTGGACGGAAGCTCGATCTCGCTTCCACCATCGCATTACTGAATAAAGAGCATTCCAACAACCGGCTCTACGTGTCGCTGCTTGAGGCCGATCCGGAAGCCCGAGTCGCAGACAAAGTCATGCCGACTCTGCCTCTTTCTGTCATGAATGTGATGGATGGAATGCGCGGGAATCAAGAGATGATCGTGAGCGGTGAATCAAATGTTGACGAAACGGCCACCCCGTCTCTGGATTATGTCGTCAGCGGAGCTCAGTTGCTGACCGTGACAGTGAAATAACACGGTTCTAGATTCGGGCAGCCCCATTTCTTTTTGCCACAGAAATGGGACTTTTTCAATTCCTGTCACTCTTCTTCGTTCTCACCCATCTGCATGCTCAAGTAGCGCTCGTATCCAACCTCTTTGATCTGGTGCATCTGCGCTTCAAGAAAATCCACGTGGTCTTCTTCATCCTTAAGCAGTTGAACCAGCAAATCACGTGAGCCGTTGTCGCCTTCTTTGGTCGCGATCGCCACCGCATCGTTGTACTGCTTGACTGCGGAAACTTCTAATGCGAGATCGCTCTCGAGCATTCCTTTGACCGTTCCGCCGACCTTCAGTTCCAGAGGCATCATCGACGGGCTACCATCGAGAAACAGAATCCGCTCAATCAGCACTTCGGCGTGTTTCATTTCGCCGATGGATTGTTTCTTGATGTATTCAGAGAGCTTGTGATATCCCCAGTTCTCGCACATTTCTGCGTGCAAGAAATACTGGTTAATCGCAGTCAGCTCTTCTCGTAGTGCTTTGTTCAGTTCAGCTAGAACTTTCGGATTACCTTTCATAACGGCAGGAGTATCGCAAAGCCCGGAAGGAAGAGCAACGACAAAGTAATTAGGTTTACCAGCAGCCCAGGGCAGCTACGACCGGCAGTAGTTTTATCCCAGCACTTCGTCCAATGTTTTGAGGAGCCCGAGCCGGGTGAAGGGCTTTTCGAGCAGGCGAACACTACTGTCCAATCCCTGGCCTGCAACCAATTCGCCCGTGTAGCCGGACATGTATATCCTCTTCATTCGCGGATAAGATTCAGATAATCGGAGCAGCAACTCGGGGCCGGTCATACCCTTCATGACGACGTCAGTCAGAGCAATATCTACGGGATTGGCGCTTGCACCGATCACCTTCAAGGCGGCCTTGCCATCTTCAGCTTCGAGCACTTTGTAACCATGATCCTCGAGCATTTTGCGGGTAAGGCGGCGCATAAGAGTGTCATCCTCGACTAAGAGAATCGTCACTCCATCGCGCCGCGGCGGCAATGTCTCTTCCGTCCGATCCGCAGCAATCTCGAGTTTTGTGTCTGCGCTGGGAAAATATATTTTGAAGGTGGATCCTCGTCCGGGTTCGCTGTAGACCAAAATGTGCCCAGCGGCCTGCCTCACAATACCGTACACAGTTGCCAATCCGAGCCCAGTTCCCTTGCCCACTTCCTTAGTGGTGAAGAAGGGTTCAAAAATGCGGCCCCGTGTGCCCTCGTCCATTCCAACGCCGTTATCGCTGATTGCCAGCATGACGTAACGCCCAGCCGTCATCGGCGGATGCTCTCGCGCAAAGGATTCATCAAAATCGCCGACGGAGGTCTCGATGATCAACTTGCCGCCGCGCGGCATGGCGTCGCGCGCGTTGACGGCAAGGTTCACAACGATCTGGTCCAACTGTCCAGGATCCGCTTCAACAATCGCATTCATGGAACGCGGCAACAGTGATATCTCGACATCATCTCCCATCAGCGGCCGAAGCAACTTGCTGACTTCGCGCAGGCGGTCATTCAGATCCAGGACTTGCACCTGGGCCGGTTGCCTGCGGCTGAAAGCAAGCAACTGCCGAGTGAGCGACGAACCTCTCTTGGCCGCCTCGCGGATGTTGTCAATGTACTCCATGCTGCTTGCATCCACGCGATCGCGCAGCAGTTCGGAACAAGCAGTCACGATTCCCAGAAGATTGTTGAAGTCGTGAGCGACGCCGCCAGCGAGACGCCCCACGGCTTCCATCTTTTGTGATTGCTTAAGCTGATCTTCGATTTTTTTCTGCGACGTGATATCGCGGGCAATCGTCGATGCTCCCACGACGTTACCGTCAGCGTCGTAAATTGGTGACACCGAGATCGAAACGCTCAGCCTTCGTTTATCCTTTGTGACGCGGACTGACTCGAAATACTCCACGCGTTCACCATTGCGGATTTTTTCAAGGATCCTGGGGATTTCGTCGGCGCGCTCGGATGGAGCCAGCGTAGAGATCGGCCGCCCGATCATTTCGTGTGCGGTATATCCGTATATCTCCTCGGCACCTTTATTCCAGTGAGTCACGATCCCATCCAGATTCTTCCCGATGATTGCATCCTGGGACGAATCCACGATCAAGGCCAGGCGGTTCTGAGAGTCACGGAGTTCGCGTGTTTTTCTGCGGTCAAGCTCCTCATTCGCGTGACGGAGCTCTTCTTCTATCCGCTTGCGATCACTAATATCCCGTATCGCGCTGAGAACTATGACACCGCCATCGACGGGAACCGGGCTAAGGCTTATCTCCACGGGGAATTCAGAGCCGTCGCGCCGCTTCCCGTAAAGATCGAGTCCCGATCCCATGCGCCGAATCTTGGGCTGCTGGTGGAAGTGTTCACGGTGCATGTGATGCTGCGGACGCTGGCGATCCGGAACGAGAATTTCGACCTTCTGTCCGATAAGTTCGCCGCGTGTGTAGCCGAACAATGCTTCGATCTGCGAATTGACTTGAATGATGACGCCCTGCTGGTTCACCGCGGCAACAGCGTCAGGAATCGCTTCGAGGATCGAGGTCGACAGGAGAGCATCCGCGATGATCTTCGGATTAGACTGCATAGTTTCCTAGGGTCAAGCAGGAATGTTCGACTTCCATTCTGGGAACGTCAGATGCGCCTACTATACTTCAAAAGCTTCGGAAGCATCGTACTCCAATGATGCCAGCCACACGCGAGAGTCTTCAATAAAGGCGCAGAGGACTGAATACCGCCTTATCCATGTGCCGGAACCCGTCGGTCGCTACAGCGGCAAAGAACATCAAAGTCGCGTTGTAGCCGGCATGCACGATAAAACTTGCGGCCACTGACTTTGTCACCACCCGCACCGTGGTGAGAACCAGGCCTACGCAGGTAATCACCAGCACGGCGCCCCAGGAACGGTATTGCAGGTAGTGCATGAGCCCAAAAGGAAGCGCGGTGAACAGCACTGCAAGGGTCACTCCTGTTCTTCGTTCGAGTACCGGATAAAGAAATCCTCGAAAGAACAATTCTTCCATCAGCGGCCCAAATGTCACAGCAAAAGCGGCCATGAGATAGGCATCGCTCGGGCGCTCGAAGAACTGATCAAATGGCGACGTCTTCGGCATGGGTAAATAGCGGCCCAGCAGGTCGAGAGTCACCGTGAACACTCCCAACAGGAGCAACTTCGGAACTGCCCGGCCATTCCAGTTCCAGCGGATTGCTTGCCAAAAGGGCGTTCGGTATTTGCCCTCGACCAACATGATCATGTAGAGCGCGACGGCAATGTATCCGAAGACTTCTCCCAGCAAATCGAGGGAAGGTGTTTGTAGCAACTCGCGAAAGCCGCTGTGCCGATGGAAGAATACCCAAGCCACACAGACAGTCAGGAACTCCGCCACAATGATCGTTACGATTGTGAGAACAGCAATCAGCACTACATCCCAGCCGCTCCAGACGGGATCGCGAGGCGGGTTTGGCGTCAGCGAGAGCGTCTCGACCGGCAAACTTAGAAGTTCACCGTCCGGGACTACCCTTGGATCGACGCTCACGCCTGGCTGGTGTTCGAACTGTGGATCGTCGGGAGATGACAAAACTCGTTTTCCTTATGGTCGTCCGTCGTGCAAGTAATGTTCGAATGAGAACTAATTACTGCGCACTAACAACTGGTTTCGCGAAATAACCGACTAACGCCTGGCCTGTATACGATTTCCTCACCCGCGCAACTTGCTCTGGCGTGCCCTGCGCCACTAAGCGTCCGCCTTCCTCGCCGCCCTCGGGGCCGAGATCGATGATCCAGTCAGCGTTGCGGATCACATCCATATTATGTTCGATGATGATGATCGAGTTTCCCAAATCAGTTAGACGATGCAGGACATCGAGAAGTTTCTTTACGTCATCGAAGTGCAGCCCGGTCGTCGGTTCGTCGAGCAGATAGAGTGTCTTGCCGGTTTGGCGCTTGCTCAATTCGCGGGCCAGCTTGATGCGTTGCGCCTCTCCGCCGGAGAGCGTCACCGCCGACTGCCCAAGATGAATGTAGCCGAGGCCCACATCGACCAGCGTCTGCAACTTCTGCTTCACCTGCGGAATGTTTTCCAGGATCGGCAGCGCGTCGGACACCGGCATCTCCAGCAAATCCGCGATCGAATAGCCGTTGTATTTGACCGCCAGCGTTTCGTGGTTATAGCGTCGTCCTCCGCAGACCTCGCATAGCACGTACACGTCGGGGAGGAAATTCATCTCGATGCGCCGCTGCCCTTCGCCCTGGCAAGCCTCGCAGCGACCGCCGGAAACGTTGAAGGAGAAGCGTCCCGCTTTGTAGCCACGCTCGCGCGACTCGGGCAGCATGGCATACAAATCGCGAATTGCGGTGAACACTCCCGTGTACGTCGCAGGATTGGATCGCGGTGTCCGACCGATCGGGGATTGATCGATGCGGATGACCTTATCGATATTCTCGGCACCGGAAATCGATTTGTGATCGCCCGCCTTCTCGCGAGAGCGGTACAACTGCCGAGCCAGCGCGCGATAGAGAATGTCATTCACCAGCGTGGACTTGCCCGAGCCAGATACTCCCGTCACCACCGTCATCACGCCGAGCGGGAACGTGACGTCCAGATTCTTGAGATTGTTCTCTTTCGCTCCAAGAATCGTCAGCGCCGCGCCATTGGCATGCCGGCGCTCGGAACGCATTTCGATCGAAGTTCGACCCGAAATATAAGCACCGGTAAGCGAGCCCGGCTCGCGCATAATCTCGGCAGGCGTGCCGTGCGCCACGAGGCTTCCACCGTGCCGCCCCGCTCCCGGTCCGAGGTCTACGACGTAATCCGCACGGCGAATCGTTTCTTCATCATGCTCGACGACTAGCACTGTGTTACCGAGATCGCGCAAGTTTTCCAACGCATTCAGAAGTCGTCCATTGTCTCGATGGTGTAGCCCGATCGAAGGCTCGTCGAGCACGTACAAGACTCCTCGCAGCTTCGATCCAATCTGCGTCGCCAGCCGAATACGCTGCCCTTCTCCACCAGACAGGCTTGCAGCTGAACGATCAAGCGAGATGTAACCCAGTCCCACTGCATTCAGAAACTGCAGACGTTCCACAATTTCGTGCATGACCCGGCCGGCAATCGCCAACTCGCGTCCCGCGAGCTTGATGCCTTGCGCGACTTCCAGAGCCCTCGACACTGGCATCGCTGTGAATTCGGCAATGGACATTCCGCTAACCTTGACCGCGAGGCTCTCGGGCCGCAACCGCTTGCCGTGGCACGCAGGACACTCCGTCGCCGACATGTGATCCATCAGCCAATCGCGATAGCCTTCCGACGTCGACTCTTCGAGATTTTGTTTCAGATACCCGAAAATGCCGTGGAAGCCGGTCTTACCGCCGCGCCCTTGCTCGCCATTCAGCAGAAAGTCCTGCGTGTTCTCGGGAAACTTCTCAAACGGAGTGCCCAAGTCGATGCCCGTTGCTGCCGAAACAATTTGCAGCTGATGGATAAGATTCTGCGACGCCGATCCCGGTCCCAAGCCGCCATCGAGCAGCGGCTTCGACCAGTCGCTGATCACTTTCGCCGGATCGAAATCGTACTTGCTGCCTAAACCGTGGCATTCGGGGCAGGCTCCATACATGCTGTTAAAAGAGAACGATCGAGGTTCGAGCTGCGGCACGTTAATCCCGCAATCGGGACACGCCAGCTTTTCGGAATACAGTTGCTCATCTCCGCCGACGACCGCAACCTGCACCAGCCCGCCGGCTAGCTTCATGGCCAGTCCAACCGACATTTCCAACCGATGTTCGATTCCCGGCTTCACCAGCAGACGGTCGATCACAACCTCAATGGTGTGATTCTTCCGCTTGTCGAGATTGATCGCGACATCGTCATCGAGGTTGACCAGTTCCCCGTCGATGCGCGCCCTTGTATAGCCGTGCTTGACGAGCGTCTCCATCTCCTTCTTGAACTCACCCTTGCGCCCCCGGACGATCGGCGCCATCACCATGACCCGGTCTTCGGGCGTCAGGGCCATGACCCTCTGGACAATCTGATCCGCGGACTGTCGGCTGATCGCCCGTCCGCACCTGGGGCAGTGCGGAACACCGATTGAGGCGAACAACAGGCGAAGATAATCGTAGATTTCGGTGATGGTCCCCACGGTCGACCGCGGGCTGCGACTCGTGGTTTTCTGCTCGATCGAAATCGACGGGCTAAGTCCATCGATTCCATCTACATCCGGACGCTCCATCTGATCGAGGAATTGGCGGGCATAGGCCGAGAGCGTTTCAACGTAGCGGCGCTGGCCTTCGGCGTAGATGGTGTCGAAGGCGAGGGAGGACTTCCCAGACCCGCTCAGTCCGGTAACCACCGTCAGAGTGTTACGCGGAATCTCGACGCTGATGTTTTTCAGATTGTGCTGCCGGGCCCCCCGGACGGAGATTTTAGTAATGGCCATTATCTGTCCGGGGACAAGCGCCTTCCGTAATGTCGACAGGCCAACAGAATTGTCCGAAAGTAGGTATGCACAGCTCTACTCCGTATCTTAGTCGTTAACAGCGCGGAGCGTCAACGCGGGTAGATTTGAGAAGCCCTTGGGGTTTCGCGAGGCCCGGCAGCGCAGAAGACAGATATACGGTTTCGAGGGCTTTGCATCTGATAACAGCTCACTAATAAGGTTGGTTGATCGTGAATTCGCTCTTAATGCCCTTCGTCCTTTGCTTCACCGTCATCGCCTCGGTCGGGTTCGGTGTCCTGGCCGCCTACGTAGCGGTCTTTGGAATCATTTCCTTGTTCGGACGCCCAACTCACGCTGAACCGTCCCGCCCGCGGTTGGTTTTAGTGCCGACGCAGAATCACGCTAGCGGCGACTAACCCTGGGAGTAGCGCCACCATGATTCCGGCTGTCGTGAGGGCGCATGCCGTTATCTGATTCACCCTTCGCTATATCCATTTTGATTACCGGCTGACAGCGTCGCTTCACCTGCAATTCCAGCATTAATCCGCCGGACCCACCACGTTTATCTTGCTCTCCACATGGGTATGCTGGAAGGCCGAGTTCTCGAGCGAGACCGATACTTCCCGGTTGATGAAAAACAACGCGTGAATGCGGAACTCTGTCCCAAACGTAGATGGGAACCAGACTCCATCTTCCTGGCGCTTGTAGACCACGTTGAATCCCACCCCCGGCACATCCGTCCCTAAAAAGGTACGCACTGCGAACGGGATCCGCCTCGACAGTTTTGTGAAGACTCGCACCGGTTCGAACTCTGCGGCATCGATGTACGCTTCCCCAGCCCAACTGATGTCATTCTTGTCTTTGGGGCGAAAACCAATGTGGAAGACCTTGCGCCCATCTTGAATCTCCTGCCCCAGCAAGGTGAATGCGTAATCTTTCTGCCCCTCGGTAGTCAGTGGAAACAAGTCCTTCGCCAGGCCGTCTTTGGTCTTCTCGTTCGACATATCCTCGCGGAAGTTGTGGATCAAACTACCATCGAGACTGTCGGACCCGGGCGCAGGCTCGCCCTTGAACTCCTCGTATTTGCCTCTGCTCCAATAACGTCCGGTCAGCAGTTTGAGTTGTTTCTGAGTTCGGTCGGGTGTTGGAGTCACATCGTAGTCAGCCGTCTCTTCACGCAGCAGCCTGCCTTTCGGTTTGTGGCTCACGATGTGCGTGTGTTGGCGGTAGACATATTGCTTCCGAAGTTCCTCGCTCCGATCCTGGTTCATAGCCACCCGCGCCATGATGGCATCGGCAGTCAGGGGCTCCGAGGGAGGGTTGGCTTGCGCGCTCTGCGCGGACGAGGCTCCAGCCAGAAGCATAACCATTAGGAGACAATGAATCCGCATGGGCATATCCCTCCCTCTGTCACTACGGATAGACCGAGGAACTTGTTCCGGGTTAGTAGATCACTTTGAGGGAAAACTGAATCTGCCGCGACGTACCGGCTGTCTTGCTGATGATTCCAAAGCCGCTGCCGCTGACAATATTCGATGGCAGGCCGAAGTTGGGGATATTGAAAACGTTGAAGAACTCCGCCCTGAATTCGACGGTACCGAGTTCCGCGCCGCCCCGATGGCCGAACGGGGTGTCCTTGATTAGAGCAACGTCGTAATCGTGGTAGTCGGGGCCGCGAAACGTATTCCTGCCGATCGTGCCGAATCGCCCGAGATTGGGACCCGTTCCTCCCGGAACATTAATCGGGATGTTGAAGAACGAACGGTTACCCACTGGGCCCAGCCCAAAATAGTCATCCCGCACAGCGCGGCTTGTAGAGAGATGCGGCATCGAAACCAGATCAGGGCGGTCTCCGCCACCCAATCCGGCCCCGGTTTGCTGCACTCCCGAAAATACAGTGAACGGCGATCCCGTAGTCAGCGTCGTCAGATTCAGAAATTGCCAGCCTTTGGTCAGCGTTCGACCCAGTGGCCGCAAGAATCGCACTCGATCGAGCGGGAGCAACTGGATCACACTCGCGGCAAACACATGAGTCACATCGAAGGTCGATGGTCCCTTTTCCGCTGATGGATCCCATGGATTTTGCGGCACCGTTTGCAAAATTGTTCCAGCCGTTCCCAAGAGTCCACCCAGTACCGCACTGGTATCGTCGAGAGACTTCGAATAGGTATAGCTCGCCTGCAATCCCAGACCCAGTCGCGGAGAATTTTTCGAAAGGCTCGTTTGCAGTGAGTGATACGTTGAGTGCGAACCGCTGGTCATGATGACTTCTGGCCCGAAGCCACCGGTGGCGTGGCAAGGCGAATCGAATTGTGTGAAAGGCGCGAATCCCTGGCACGCCCCGCCGTAGCCATTCGGCGAATACGCTCGTGCCAGATGAATTCCGGTCGTCGCCACATAAGAAGCATTGAACTTGAAGTCGCCGAAATCATGGTCGACGCCGGCAGTCCAGCTTCCGATATAGCCGTTACCGAAATTCTTTGCGATACCCGTGATATTCAGTAGCTGCACGTTACCGGGATACAGTGCATCGAGATCCGCTTGGAAGCGCCGGTAATCAAACACGGTGTTCGAGGGAACATCCTGTGACCGGCCTGTCGCGAATATCGGCTGGCCCTGAATGTTGTACGCGGTCGGCAGACTCAGGGGAACGAATGTATCTTGAAATGCCACTGGCTCCTTCGGCTGGGCATAAATGGAGGGAGCGAACACGAACGGAATCGCTGCTGTCAGGAAATTGTCCTGCCACAAATTCGGAATCAGAGTTGTGATCGCCCCACCCGCATGCAGCAGCGTATGCTTGCCTACGGCATAATCGACCGCGAGGCGAGGTCCCCAGCCATTCCAGTCCTGATCGTAGGGCGGTTGCGGATTGATCATCATCGTTTGCGTGGCTGAACTGTCCCCATACCCAGTCGGCTTGCCATTCGCGCCCGTGAAAACCGGAAGAGAAGTCCGTTTCGTCGCTTCGTGGATGCGGCTGTTCACTTCGTAGCGCAGTCCATAGCTAACGGTGAGTTGCGTCGTCGCTTTCCAGGCATCCTCAAAATAGAAGTTGTAGGCCTCGCGCCGGACACCGGCTTCATTGAACTTTCCGCCGACTGGAGTAATGTTGGCCGCTCCCATGATGTTGTAGGAATACGGAGTGGCCGTCAGCAACCCGGTCAGGGAATCTGGCAGCGGATCGCCCGCTTTTATATTGTGCAGGCCGCTCGCCGAGGGGATATCCACGGGCGAGTATGCCGTGCCTCCGCCAAACTGATAGATCCCGTTCGGATTCGTTCCGAAGATGGTCGAATCGCGGTTTACTCGTATTTCCGTTCCCCACTTGAAAGCGTGCGCACCATGAATCCACGCGAAGCCGTGCTGAAATTGATAGAGATTACTGTAGGAGCCGAAAATGGATCCGCTTGGCTGGTTGTACGGCTGATACAAACCGTCGGCAAAGGTGATACCCGGCTGCGTATGATTGTCTGCCGGAAAGAACGGCGTACTGCGGATGTAGCTCAGAGAGGTCTCGGAAGTCAGGTGCGGCGAAACCGTGCGCGTATAATTCACGCCAAAATTGCGCTGGTGGTCGAAGAAGAGCACGCCAAACGTGGGATTAATCGCCGTCTGGTCCGGATTCGTGAGCGGCCCGCTGACTTGGTTCAAACTAAAGCGCGTCAGCAATGAGGCCTTATCCGAGATCTTGTGATCGATACGGATCGAAAACTGATTCGTGGTGGTGACAACTTTCGACGAAGCCGCATACGTCCGATCGCCAAACGAACCCATCGGTTCATTCGGCAGAGGGTACCCATTCAACACCGGCAGGGCCGCAGGATTCACCGGAATCGTCAGCGTATCGCCGGGAAACGTTGTGGTATCGATTCCCTGCCTCTCTTGCACGGTCGGTACCGGAATTACTTGCGTCGTACCCAACACCTGGCGAAAACCCTGATATTCACCAAAATAAAATGTGCGATCGCGGCCGTTGTAGATTCCTGGAATAACGACTGGACCGCCGTTGGTAAACCCAAATTCATTGCGCGCAAACGGTGGGATACGTCGCCGTCCAGTCGGGTCGATGTAGTCGAAGTAGTTCCGCGCGTCGAGCGACGCGTTTCGAAGAAACTCGAACACGCTGCCGTGAATTTGATTCACTCCCGACTTGGTCACGACATTGGTAAAGCTTGCCGCTCCGTGACCGACCTCTGCCGGCAACACTCCCGAACTCGATTGCACTTCTTGAATCGCATCGACGTTGAAGTTGGAAAATGTCGCCCCGCCCATCTCCGGATCTGTCGTGTCGAAGCCATCAACGGCGAAGACTGTAGTCACTCCGCGCTGTCCGTTTACCGCAAACTGCTGAGTAAAATTCGCAGCTCCATTGGCATCAGTCATCGTTCCCGCAGCCAGCAGGAGCAGCTTGCTGAAATCGCGAGCATTCAGGGGAAGACTTGAAACCTCGGTGCTGGAGAGATGTTCGCCTCCGCTGGCAGGCGCTGCAACCGCCTGACCACTCGGAGCAGTCCTGGTGATTTCAGCAGCCTGCGCACCGTGTATTTGGAGAACTTGACCGGAGGACGAGAGCTGCAAGGATGTCACGAGCGACCCATCTCCGCCGATTACGATCGGAGTGACGCTTTTCCATTCTTTGCCGCCAAGCTTCACCGAAATTTCATAAGAACCGGGTCCGATCACAGCAAACGTAAACTTTCCATCCGCCGAGGTTGTGGCAGTAAAATCGCCAACGCCAGAATCAGAACGCAAGTTCACGCTCGCTGTAGGCACCGGCTTTCCTGCACTGTCGGTCAGGATTCCGCTCCACGAAACCGCAGGGAGTGATTGTGCGAATGGGAGGGCAAATAACATACCCGCCATAACCGGGAGAAGACATCGAATTCGCAGGCCCCAAGACATGAACCGGGAATTATAAGGCTGTACCCTCCAACTGAAGTGTGATTGTACGTGGCTTTCTCGGAACCTTCTCCTTCCAGCGCGCTCGCCTGATCGTCCGTGATAGCATTTCTTTGAATACCTCTCTCCTCGCGGCATTCCATGCCCACGACCCGGTCCATCGCGCTGTTTACTGCTTTCCTGGTGTTACCGTTTTGCGTCCACTCGCAAGGCGCCGAAAGCTCAGCCTGGCTCGAGATCCATTCCACGCATTTCACCGTCGTCACGGATGCGGGCGAGAACCGAGGCCGCGAAGTCGCGCTCCGCTTCGAACAGATGCGGTCGATCTTCGCCATTCTGCTGTCAAAGGACCGGCTCAATCAGTCGATTCCGTTGACCATTCTTGCCTTCCAGAACGACAAGTCCTATTACCAGGCGGCTCCGCTGCGCGACGGACAACCGATCGACGCACCCGGCTTCTTCCTGCCGGGCGAAGATCAGGATTTCATCGTGCTGAACCTGTCCGAACCGGAAGCTTGGCGTGCGGTCGCGCGTGACTTGGCGCTGATGTATTTGGATTGGAACTATCCCCCGGCCCAAGGATGGTTCGATGAAGGTCTGACCGAATATTTCAGTTCGATTCGAGTCGACAATAAGCAGTTCGAGATCGGCGGCGATCCGCAGTCGTTAACGGAACTTTTGAAGTCGCAGACGTGGCTGCCTCTTGATGACCTGTTCTCCACGAAGCATGAAGCATCGATCGGCGGGCAAGTGCCGCATCCGGGGATCTACGAAGCCGATTCGTGGATGGTAATGCACTACCTGGTCCATGAAAACAAGTTGCCTGAAACAGGCACATATCTGGGCCTGGTGCTAATCCAGCACTTGAATCCGAATGAGGCGATTCAAAAGGCTTATGGGATCAGTTCCGCCGACCTTCAAAAAGCTGTGCAGGACTATTTCCACGCTCGCACTGCGTCAGGATGGTCTGACCACTCGCCGGTTCCCGTCAGTCCCGAAGACTCGTCGATCACTTCGAAATCGATGCCTGAGTCCGACGCACGTGCACTCTACGCGGGAATTCAAATTCGTATCCCTGAACGCCGAGACACCGGTCTCAAAACGTTAAACGACTTAACTGCGACTCCTACAGAAGCCGACAAGAAAGCCGCGGTGAAACAGCAGACAAAGCGAGTCGGCGAGGATCCAAACCAACTTCCCAGCGATTCCGTAGGCAACGCCTTAGCTCACCGCATCCTTGCATGGGATCACATTCAGCACGGCCAGTTTGACGAAGCGTTCGTTGAGATCGGAGATGCCGCATCTCTGAACCGCCGTGATATGTGGACGCACTACTATCTCGCCTCCGCAAAATATCGGATGGCGCAGGCCAAACATACAGAGATCACCGGGCTCGCGAACATGCTGCTGGACCTCAAAGCGGTTCTCGAGTGGAATCCAGAAATGGCAGACGCATACGATCTCATGGCGCTAGCGCGTAATGCCGGGGGGACCAGCACCGCCGCCATGCAAGCCGAACGCGTTGCCATCACGCTGAGCCCGCGCGATGAGCGATATACCCTCCACCTTGCTCAGATTTATGTTGCGAGCAAGAAGTGGGAAGCCGCAGACGCACTATTTGGGCGCCTGAAGGCCAGCAACGATCCGAAAATTGTCGCCGAGGTCACGGAACTGCAATCGAAGTCCGGAGCCGAACGCAAGTACGGCATTCCTGTGAATGGAGCGGCAGCTCAGCCTAAATATGAGGCGCAAAAAACTCCCTTCGATATTCTTGATGAGGACGCCGCAAAACGAGAAGTGGCTGAAAAATCCCACCCCGGCAGCGGAGATAAACGCGCCACAAAATTTGTGAAGGGACGCCTGGTTGTGGTGGACTGCTCAAAACCTCCAGCGGCCGTCCTAACCGTAAATTCGGACGCAGGCATCCTGAGGCTTCACGCCAATGATTACCGATCCTTACTGTTAATTGGGACCGACAATTTTTCCTGCGATTGGCGCAACCGCCAGGTCACGGTCAACTACAAGCCGAACGGTCCGACTGACGGAGATCTTGTCTCATTAGAAATGCGGTGAGGATCGCCGAGCAAATTCGCTCCGCACGGTTCCCGCGAAAGCCGCTCTTTCCTAGCGATCCTCGAATCACGCGAAGTCGTGATGCCCGTCACTGATACGGACCCCTCATCACATTAGGTTTCGGGACGAGATCCCGAACTGTCTCTCTTCTTTCGGCCATCTGTAATCACCTGACAGATCGGAAGCCCGTACGAAAGCACTCGCAATGGGAGCTTGATTTAACGACGGAGCGGCCAGTACCAGCGTGCGTAACACAACCGCAAGCTTCCATCGTTCAATGCAAAAGAATGGCGGTGTTGTTAAGACATTTGACCGCGTCCTGCGATTCCGCCTGTATGACCTCGGGGGAGGACATTATGAAACGAGTTTTGAAGGGCGTTTTACCTCTATTCTTATTTGGAGCGATGCTCGCGCACGCTCAGATTTCCAGTTTCGAACACGTCATCATCATCTTTCAGGAGAACCGCACGCCCGATAACCTCTTCTACAATTTGTGCACAGCGCCATATGGCAGCGCGAGTTCCTGCAGCACCAAGCCCACCGGATCTCAATACAATATCCAGACTAAAAACTGGCTGAATAAGCATTCTTCCACCGGCTCGACACAGCCCTCAGCCATTGCCCTCGCAAACGCATACGACCTGGGCCACAACCACGATTCCTTCACGAAGATGTGTGACCTCAATTCGAAGACAGGAGTCTGCAAGATGGACGGAGCCGGCGATGTCGTGTGTACCGGCACGTGCGCGACTACTCCGCAGTTTAAGTATGTGAATAATTCGAGCGCCATTCTCAATCCGTATCTTGATCTTGCGACTCAATACGGTTGGGCGAATTACATGTTTCAGACAAACCAGGGCCCGAGCTACCCAGCTCATCAATTCATTTTCGGAGGCACATCTGCACCCAGCACCGAGGATGACGCCGCAGGAACCTACGCCTCTACGAACGTCTCCCAGCCAAGCCAACCCGGAACCGCCATCACCGGCTGCATCGCGCTCTCTGGTTCAACCGTAAAACTAATTACGCAAGCGGGCGAGAATCAGAAGATCTATCCCTGCTTCGAACATCAGACCTTGTCCGATCTGCTGGAATCCGTCAATGTCACTTGGAAGTATTACGCACCCACTGTCGGAAATCTCTGGAACGCCCCCAATTCCATTCAGCACATCTGCGTGCCGAGTGCGTCCACTGGTGGCAGCTGCACCGGCGAAGACTGGAAAAATGACATCATCAACCCATCCAAGATCCTCACAGACATCTCCTCCTGCAAACTGTCGCAAGTAAGCTGGGTGATTCCTGACGGAAAGAATTCCGATCATGCCAGCAGCAACACCGGCGGAGGTCCATCCTGGGTAGCTTCCGTCGTCAATGCCATCGGAAATAACGCGAAGTGCTCCAATGGAGAGCTCTACTGGAACAACACCGCCATTCTGGTGACCTGGGACGACTGGGGAGGATGGTACGATCACGAACCACCCACCATCCTGGCGCAACCGTACGGTGATTATCAGTACGGGTTTCGGGTGCCCATGATTGTGATTTCCGCCTACACCACGGCCGGCTACGTCGACAACAACCGTCACGACTTCGGCAGCATCCTTCGGTTTGTGGAACAGAATTACGGGATCCAGCAGGGGTCTTTGAATTTCGCCGACGCTCGCGCCAGCACGAATCTGACAACCTTCTTCAACCTCACCAAGACTCCGCGCTCGTTCAAGACGATCAAAACGACTCTCGACGCGAATTACTTCATCAACGACAAGAGTCCGGCGGTCGATCCGGACGATGACTAGGAGTTAGAGGAGCGGCTGGGCTCTCGGCTAAACGTCACCGTGAGCGGGACCTGCACTCAAATAAAAAACCCTCCCGCTGGGATGGGGAGGGCTCTGGAATGGTTCGCAGGTTATGCGCGGACGACGTTGGCCGCTTGAAAGCCTTTGGGGCCTTTCAGCAGATCGAACTCGACGGTCTCCCCCTCATTCAGGGTGCGGTAGCCGTTCTCTTGGATCGCGGAAAAGTGTACGAACACATCTTCCCCCGTTGAGCGCTGGATAAATCCATATCCCTTCGCCCCGTTGAACCACTTCACTGTACCTTTCTCTCTCACGGAAAAAACTCCTTTCACCAATCGCGAAGAATAGTTCCCCAGTTTCTCGGATCGCGCTTCGATCGATTGAAGCCCCCCTCAAAGAAGCCGGTTGAACTTTCGGTTGCGTCTACGATGAGCAGAGGGAATTACTTCCAAAAAGGAAAAGACTCCTAAGCTCTCCCGAATGCAATGAGCATTCGCGAGATCTCTTGGAGTCCGGCAATTTGGCTCGTTTCCACCACACCCAAACAAACGTCAACCACTTACTTGGTCTCACCACCGGACCAAATCCCGGTATTGAGCAGAAGATAATAAGCAGTATTAAAACGTTTCGCAAGAGAAATTAGAAGGAAATCGTAAGGTGGATCGAGAGTGACCGCAGGTCATCTGACGATAACTTTAACTAAGATTAAGAAATAGCTCGGTAACCTCTGCAGAAACTTCGGTTTCCCGGTTCTTGCGGCCCGCTCTGGTACGATCTACTTTTACATGCCCAGCAGCCCAACTCCGGCCGCTCCGGCGGCCGAACAGCCGTCAATCCTCCCGGTTCGCCGCCCCCGGCGGCGCCAGCCCAGCCTAGTCGCGTCAACCGTGAAATACCTGTTGCGCACTGAAGTGCATACTTTTGCATTCTCCGTCGCTGCGAATTCGATTCTGTCATTCTTCCCGTTCGTCGTTTTAATGATGACCCTGATCCGCCGCGTCTTTCATTCGCGCGTGATGTATGAGGTCGTCCTCCAATTGCTACGGGACTATTTGCCGGCAGGCCAAGAGTTCGTGATCCGAAATCTGAACTCCATGGTGGACTCCCGGCAGCGAGTGCAATTTTTTTCACTCGCCATCCTCCTCGTGACGTCCTCTGGCGTCTTCCTTCCTCTAGAAGTTGCTCTTAACCGCATCTGGCGCTTTGAAAAGAATCGATCCTATCTTGGCAATCAATTGATCTCTTTGGGCTTGGCCTTTGCTTGCGGCGCGCTTGCCCTGCTCTCGATTGCGCTGACCGCGGTCCCGGTCGCATTTCTGGAATTCCTACTGCACGGCTACGGCACCGGTTTTGTCCGGCTGGTGGGATTTCTCATGATGAAGGTCTTCGCCATCGCCGCGAGCATCGCAATCTTCTTTCTGATTTACTGGCTCCTGCCCAACGGCAAGGTTCCAGCGCGCGCAGTCCTACCCTCGGCCATCATCACGGGACTGCTCTCCGAAGCGTTGAAGTATGCTTACATCCTGGCACTTCCCTGGCTGAATTTTCAGGAAGTGTACGGTCCCTTCGCGCTTTCGGTAAGCCTGATGTTCTGGGCATTTCTCTCAGGATTGTTACTTCTCGCGGGCGCAAATCTTTCAGCCGAAGAACATCTCGGCCATGCCCTCTGATCCACCAAAATTGCGAATGCCGCCCGGATAATGCACCGTACCCCGCGCAAATAAAAGCGGCCGCCCGCGTTGCGCAGACGGCCGTTCTCGAACCCGCCTAGAGTAAATTACTTCTTTTGATCTCCAATCGACAATAACTCAACTTCGAAGATCAACGTCTCTCCGGGACCAATATCTCCCCCAGCTCCGCGGTCGCCATACGCGAGATCCGAAGGAATAAACAGCTGCCACTTTGAACCGACGGGCATCAGCTGCAATGCTTCGGTCCAGCCCTTGATCACGCCGCCAACCGGGAACGTAGCGGGCTGGCCACGCTTGTAGGAACTGTCAAATTCCTTGCCGTTCAGCAGCGTCCCGCGATAGTTCACGGTCACGGTGTCGTTGGCGGTCGGCTTTGGTCCTGATCCCTCGGTCAAAACCTTATATTGCAGGCCGTCCGGGAGGGCAGTAACGCCTTCTTTGCTCTTATTCGCCGCAAGGAACGCATCGCCCTCTTTACGGGCTGCCCCGCCTGCTTCGTGAGCCTTGGCCTCTTGCTGGCCGCGCACCTGATTCTGCAGTTGCGTTAGGGCTGCGCGCTCCTCGTCCTCAGTCAGCAGCGTTTTGCTGCCACCCAGTGCGTCTCTCAAGCCGCGACCTACAACCGCGGGATCAACCGCAACATTCACGCCTTGCCGGCGGAGATCGTTGCCGATTTTCATTCCCAGCGCATAGCTGGACTTATCCTTCTGCGTCTTCAGGGTGTATGTAGTCGCGCTTTTCGTGGTCACAGGAGCCTTCTTGGCAGTCGATGCTTTGGGAGCCGTGGCTGTCGACTGTCCGCCAGCAGGCTGGGTGGATGAAGTAGAACCGGATGCCGGAGTTCCCTGCGCCTGGGCGTAACCCAGCAACATGATCCCAGCCGCCAGCACAGGTATAACGCGTGCGGTAAGCAATTTTTGCATAGACCTCTATTGTCCCATCGCGCGTAACGGATGGGCAAACCGCACCGCCTGGAGAACCACCTAATCCAAGCCTCCCTATGATCCTCTGTTTCCTGTGTTGTGAGCTGAATTAGTTCTTTGACGCCGCTCCGAGTGCTGCTAATTCCCGCCGCGCCTCCTGTGCGGGAATGAAGTCCGCGTCGGCATTCTTCCAGATGTCGAGTAGCTGCTGGTAGCTTTTCGTAGCCGCCGCTTTGTCGAACTGCGCCTGTGCCCGCGCCGTTCCTAGAAGGCAAAGAGGATAAATAGGCGCCTGGTACAACCCGTTGCCGCCCACGCCGCCCTCGGCTAAGGCTAAGTTGTGGTAACGCATGCCCGGCTCAAAATCGCTCACGGCTTGAGTTGCATTTTTCAATTCCAGCGAGGCGCGGCCGAGGAGATGCGCGCCTTTCGAAGCCAGCGGATACGACATCGCCCCCGACAACAATCCTGCAACTTGTTCTGGATGGTGCTGCCCCAGCGCAATTGCCGCCTTTACCTCCGGAACATAAATCTCGTTGATGAGAGTGTTTGTCGGAGCTTCGGTGGCTACCCGCTGAATTTCTTCGAGCGCCGCTTCCCCGCCCCCACACAACGCGAGCGCAAGCGTCGCATTCGGAACGGTCGCGATGGAGTGATCGACCGCCAGACCTTTATGCGCCGCATCGCGTGCGGCATTGCAGTTGGATACCAATGCATCGTCCAACGCCTTGATCGCATAAAGGCCGCCCGCCGAGTCAGTAAGGTGTTGTTGCTCGGCCCTCTTGGCGGACTGTTCCCAATGTTCGTCGGCCTCGTGCATTCGGCCGAGGTACAAATAAACTGTGGCAGCGCCACCCTCGACCACAAAGCCATCGGGACGACCGGCCGTCTGCTGCATGTGCTTCTCCCAGTCTCGCCCGGCTGCGAAATCCACGAGCAGCGCATTTTGCTGATAGCTTGAGTCGTCTTCTCCGCCCTGAGTCAGGCCTTCCTTCAGATAACGCTCCGCCTCCGGCAATTTATCAATTCCAAGGAACGCCCCAGTCGCATTCTGAGCTGCGACGTTATCCCACTTCGCGATTTCCCAGGTTTTTACAAAGTCTTGCGCCGCCTGCTGCAGATCTCCAATGCCCGCATACGCGCTCGCCAGATTGTTCCAGGCAGCGGCGTCGCGCGGATACGTCGCGACGAACAATTTGTAGGAGTCGATCGCCTTGGGCATGTCGTACTGCTGCAGCGCGTACTGCGACTCGATATACATCCGTTCGCGTTCGGTCACCCGCTCTCGCAGGTCATAGGCCTTCTTTAAATTCTCGAGCGCTTTCGAAATTGATCCCACATTGCCATAGGCAACGCCCAGCCGCGCGTATCCCATCGCGAAGGCAGGATCGAGCTCAATTGCCTGCTGGTACAACGAAGCTGCCTGCGGAAAGTCGTGTCCCACCCGATGCTCATCTTCGGCAAGCGAGAATGCATGGAACGCCTGTAGCGAAGCCGTCGTCACATTGGTATACGGCGTGGTCAGTTTCTGAATCGACGACATCGACTCCCCAAGCCGAGATCGCATCGCCGTCGCTGCTTGCGAAACCGCCTGCAGCACTCCAGTTTTGTCGGGAGACGTGACCTGCTCTCGCGCAAACACCTCGCCGGTCGCAACGTTTACAGCGTTGATCTGAATTACGTACGACGTTCCCAGGCTAGCGATGCTCCCTGCCAGGTACGCCTTAACTCCCAATCGTTGCCCCAGTTGTTGTGCCAATTCTGGAGTGATCTTCTGATCTTTTACTTGACCCAAATACGGCAGGTTCGTGTGCAGTTCTGCATCGCTGACTAACTGCAATAGCGGGGATTGCTCCAACTGAATCGCGAGCGCTTCTTTGAGCGTTGAATCGAAGACGCCATCGCCCGTTTGATTCGTGAAATCGGCCAGGATGAGCTGATCCTTGTCGGTGAGCTGCACAGTCGTGCGCTTGCGCATGTAGAATCCGCCGGCAATGATGGCAAGTGCCAACACGACTGCGACTGGGATCATCCATTTGATCCAACTACGCGGAGAAGCGCTTTCTACGATGGTTTCCACAGAACCGGAGGACGATGCAATCCGCGCCGATCCACTCGTCTTCTGGGCTGAAGCAGAAGAAGACGGTAATTCAGCCGGAGAAACTGCGTGGGTGTCTGAAGAAGAAGCCGCCGAACTTCGTCCCGATTCCAGATCTCGCTTCAGCCGCTTCAATTCGGACTTGATGTCGACCGCATGCTGGTAGCGAAGATCGCGATCTTTCTCCAGCGCGCGGTTGATGATGTCTTCCAGCTTCGGCGGCAGCTTGGGATTCAGCCGGACCGGCGCCACTGGCGCCCGGTTCATAATCTCGTCAAAAATGACTCCCGAAGTCTCGCCTCGAAACGGAATGGTCCCCGTCGCCATTTCATACAGCACGATTCCGAACGAAAACAAATCCGTGCGGGCATCGAGCGGCTTGCCCCGCACCTGCTCCGGAGACATATACGCGACGGTGCCCAAGGCCGATCCCGGACTGGTCAGATGTTGCGGGCCCTCGCCTTCGGTCTTGGTCGCTTCCGATGGATCCAGTGCGCGGCTCGATTCCTGCGTCACCTTGGCCAATCCAAAGTCGAGAATCTTCGCTCCGCGCCGCGTCACGAAAATATTCGCCGGCTTGATATCGCGATGGACGATTCCCTTCGAGTGCGCCGCGTCCAGCGCATCCGCCACGTCAATGGCAATCCCGAACAATTTCTCTAGTTCGATCGGCCGGTCGCCGATCAGGTGCTTCAGGGTCTCGCCCTCAAGATATTCCATGACAATGAAGGCCTGATCGCCTTCTTCGCCAATGTCATAAATGGTGCAGATATTGGGATGATTCAACGCCGACGCGGCTTGCGCCTCGCGCCGGAACCGGCTGAGCGCGCCAGGATCTCGCGTCACATCTTCAGGAAGGAACTTCAGCGCAACGAAGCGTTTGAGGCGCGTGTCTTCGGCCTTATAAACGACGCCCATCCCGCCACCGCCGAGCTTTTCGATCACTCTGTAGTGAGAGATGTTCTGGCCGATCATTTTGTCCGCAAGGGCGCAGCGCGCAAGGTGAATCCCCAGAAGTCCGGTGAGCCATCTTAGGGCGCAAACGGAGGCAAGTCAACGAAAGGATGGTCTGTTAGATCCCCACTCACGATCCCGCTGCTGACAACTTTGCATACTCCGCCTGGGCCTGTTTCAGGATCGGTGTATCGGGATCGGCCTCTTTCCAGAACGAGAGAAATTCCTTATAGGCGGCGAGTGCCCGCACCCGGGCATCATTGGAAGTTCCCTTGTCGTTTTTCGCCTCCAGAGCGTTGGCCCGTGCTGTTCCAAGATGTGCTAACGCGCCGGTCCAGCAATTCCAGGTAATCCCGCTGTGATCAAGAATCTTCTGAAACTCGGCCGCTGCCGCAGTGCCCTGTCCGGCTGCGAGATACGCCTGCCCCCGAATGTAAATCGGATACAAACAGGAAACGTTGTTCACAAAACTGATCGAACCTAATTCCATCGGAGCGGTAGTTTGTAGAAGCTCAATGCCTTCATTAAATTTGTTTTGATCGAGCGCTATCTGGGCTCGAATCGCAGGCAACCACAGCGCATGGATCGAAGTATCTAGCGGGAAACTCTTGTCTAGATTTTGCGCGATCGATTCAGCGCGGGCCACGTCGCCCGCCATGGCAAAAGCAAGGGCGGCTTCGGCCTCTTTACCTCGATGGGCGGGACCGAGTTCTGCTCCTTTCGCCGCTAATTGTTCTGCCTCCTTCGCATTTCCAAAAGCAGCCTCCGCGATGGCAGCGTTCTCTAGCCAGATGGCTGCGTTCTCGCTGCCGCCCGTTTGCAATGCCGATTGCGCAGATCGCTCCGTCAACTCCCTCGCCTTTCGAACTCGTCCGGCGTACAGCGCTGTGTCGGCGGACAGTGACAATCCAAACTGCTGGGATTCGGGATTCGCCTCGAGAAGGTTCTGCGCATCGTTCATTCCCGACGAATCGTTCCCAAGAAAAGCCAGAGTGTACGTCAGATTGTGAAGCAGGTAGTCATCCAGGCTTCGGCTCTGCGCCTGCAAAATCATTTGTCGCGCATCGTCCAAGCGCTGCAATGCCAGCAAATAGACGCCGATAAATTCGTACGGGCTAACGCTGTCGGACGACAGTCGAAGACTCTGTCGACCCATGTCAAGCGCCTTGTCATATTTTCCCTGCAAAGCATAGACATATCCTCGATCGTTGTAGGCTCTCGCGTCCCGCGTATAAATCTCGATCTGCCGGTCATAGATCTCGCCGGCTCGCTCGATTTCGCCGGTGACGTTTTGATAATAGATGCCCGCGATCGCCAGCTTTTCTCGTTCGCTGGCGCGGTCTCGCAACTCAAATGCCTTTGTGAAATTCTCAGTCGCCTTCGCATCTTGCCCCACGTGCACGAAGTCATATCCGACAGCCCAGTAGCCCAATGCGAAATTCGGGTCGAACTCCACAGCGCGTTGATGATAGCGAAGGGCGTCGATCGGTCCTTTGTCGCGCGATGCTCGTTCACCAAGGCTGAATTCCTTCAGAGCTTCCAGCGACGACGTCGTAGCCTGCTCGAGTGGAACATCAAACTTCTGTACAGTCGCAAGCGACTCACCCAACTCCCCGCGCAACTTTGAAGCCGCGCTCCCCAGCGCATCAAGCACTTTCTCCTTGGCAGATGCTGTGACCTGTTCCTGTGCCAGCGTATCTCCGCTCTCGCAGCTAATGGCTTTCAGTCCCAGAACATACTCTGTTCCGAGGGCGGCAATCGATCCTGCAATATATGCCTTGCTCTCCGCGCGCTGGCACAACTCCCGGGCAATTTCGGGTGTCAGCTTCGTGTTCGCGGGACGCGTCATCAACTTCAGCGTCTCTCCCACCTTGTCGTCTGAGAGCACATTTAAGAATGGCGACTGCTGCAGCGACACGCCCAGTGCGGTCTTGAGCGTGTCATCGAATACTGGGTCTCCCGTGCTATTCGCGAAATCGCCGACGACAACCGTATCCTTTACAGTTAATTTCGTTCTTTGATGAAGTTTGAGATATCCCCCCACCACTAGTCCGACGAATGCCAGCACGATGCAAAGCGCAAGCGCGATCAGCTGCCATCGAATACGTACCTTTCCAGAATCAACAGGGATGGCCATCCGCGCCGATTCCGTATCTCGCTTCAGCCGCTGCAAGTCCGCCCGAATATCGGCCGCGTGCTGATATCGGAGGTTCCGGTCCTTCTCCAGCGCTTTCTGGATCAATTCTTCCAGCTTCGCCGGCAAATCGGGATTGAGGCGCACGGCAGGAGTAGGAGTTCGGTTGAGGATCGAATCGAAGATCAGCCCCGAGGTGTCACCACGAAACGGCAACTGTCCGGTCGCCATCTCGTAGAGGACTCCTCCAAACGAAAACAGATCTGTGCGAGCATCCAATTCCCTGCCCCGCACTTGCTCCGGCGACATATAAGCAACGGTTCCAAGAGCCGTGCCCGGACTCGTCAAATGCGCTTCATCCGACGTCCGGGTCTGCGTGTCCTCTGCCGCAATCTGACTGGCCGAACCGGCCGCTGGAATGACTTTGGCCAGACCGAAGTCCAGAACCTTCGCATGCCCACGTTTCGTCACGAAAATATTTGCCGGCTTGATATCGCGGTGGACAATTCCCTGCGCGTGCGCCGCATCTAGCGCATCTGCTATCTCTATGGCCAGCGACAAAATCGTCTCAATGTCCATCGGACGACCGGCAATCAGGTGCTTCAGCGTGGCGCCGTCGAGAAATTCCATCGCGATAAACGACTGGTCGCCACTTTTCCCAATCTCATAGATCGTGCAAATATTGGGATGATTCAAGGCTGAAGCCGCCCTTGCTTCGCGCCGAAAGCGCTCCAGCGCCTGAGGATCGCCAGCCACGTCATCGGGCAGGAATTTCAGCGCCACAAAGCGGCCAAGCTCGGTGTCCTCCGCCTTGTAAACCACACCCATCCCTCCGCCGCCGAGTTTCTCGACGATCCGGTAGTGCGAGATGGTTTGGCCGATCATTTGTCGATTTGTGAGCAGATGGTGCGAAAGCCGCCCAGGCTCGGCCCGTAGAGCAGGTGAGACATCTTAGGGTTCGGGGAAACTCAAGTCAACGAGACGCGGCGCACACCTATCCCGCTAACAAGACGTTCTCAGTTCGGCGATCCCAAGAGGCTGTAAAGCAAAACTAGGAAGACGACCGCCGTAAAGTACACATACATGCGATCTCGTTCCGCGGCAAAACCGAACATTGCAAGCGCTACTCGTGCGACCGGAGTTGCGATCAGAACCAGGAGTCCCAGCTGGATGATTCCCCGTCCTCGCAGATGAAACGAGTCACGAAAGATGCCGCGAACCGTCCGCAGGTCCGCCGGTTCACCTCGGAACACGCGATATTCCACCGGCGAAAGTCCGTGCCGCACCAAGTAAATGATGGCGCCAAGAAACACGATCAGCGCCGCGAGCGAAACTCCCCCGCGCAGCAGGTTTCCGACTGCACCTTCAATTCTTCGATCGGTCCAGTTCGCTTCCATCGGCATTTAGATTCTCCCCGACAGTCCGTTATAGAGCATCTCGAGCGCCAACAATGCGATGACCAGGCTGAATCCAAGCCGCAGCCACTTTGTGTGCACGCGCAGCAGTAGCTTCGCTCCGACCAGAGAACCGGCTAGCACTCCGAGCATTACAGGCATCGCCAGTCCGGGATCAATGTATCCTCTCCGCAGATAGATGCCCGCGCTCGCCGCCGCAGTCACGCCGATCATGAAGTTGCTGGTGCTCGTCGAAACTTTGAACGGAATTCTCATTGCCTGATCCATGGCGAGAACCTTCATTGCTCCCGAGCCAATTCCCAGCAGACCCGACAAGGCTCCGGCGCCAAACATCAGAGTCCATCCCGCCGGCACGTGCTGAACGTTATAGCTACGATCGCCTTCCGCGTCCGGGAAACTTCCGTTCAGACACAGGCGGGTAGCCAGCGGATCCGGCGGCAGTGTGCGTTCGTGGAGTGGTCGTGGCTTCCTCGCGAAGTATGCCGAAAACAAGAGAACCACGCCGAATACAATCGCAATCGCATGAGTCGAGACTCGGGCCGCGAGATGCGCGCCGAGAAGGGCTCCCAGCGTCGTCGCAATCTCAAGAAACATTCCAATCCTGATATTCGAAATACCTTCTTTCACGTAAGCGGCCGCTGCACCAGACGACGTCGCAATCACCGAAACGAGCGATGCCCCGATCGCATATCGAATGTCGACTTTAAACAGCAGTGTCAGAAACGGAACCAGCACGACACCGCCGCCCAAGCCCGTGAGCGCGCCCACCAGCCCGGCTAGCAAAGAACCAGCGCAAACAAACAACGTGAATTCAAGAGTCGACATTCTGTCCTTTTGATACTCCGTTGATATCCCGAAACCAGGGGACCATAATCGCTGGCAATGATTCGGAGTCTTAGTCTAACCAAACTCACGCTGGCCCGATAAAGTTCCAACTTACGAGACTGATTCGCTCGTGAGTTTCGCCCATGAAATCCACAACCCCTTGTGACATCCGTCACTGACTTCATAATTCCACGGGGACTACTCTGGCACGTTTCCGGTAATCCCTCCGAGCAGACGTCCAATTTCGAGGTCTTCCCCATGTTTGGGAGAAGTGGTCGTTGTCTGCTCGCACTCTCTTTGCTGATGTCCGCGCCGCTATCGTTGAGCGGCCAAACGCATTCCGCAAATCTCCGGAATACTCCTACCGATGCGCGGCAATTGCCACACATCGCCGAGTTTCCGATCCAGGAGCCGGCGCCTGTCGTCCCTAGCTTTCCGGTTCGCCCTCCCGCAAGGGTTGGCCTGCCCCAGATCGCCCGCGCAGCGGGAATGATCTTCTCCGGGCGTGTCACAAGCATTGAACGCCGCCCGGCAGACCGCGGCCAGGCGCTCGAAACGATTGCGGTCACCTTCCGCGTTGAGGATGCAATTCGGGGCGCGACGCCCGGCGAGAATCTGATCATCTCGCAATGGATTGGCTTTTGGTCCGGTGGTCAACGCTATCGTATGGGCCAACATGTTCTTGTTTTTCTATATCCACCCAGCAAATTGGGCCTGACCAGCTCGGTCGCAGGAGCGATGGGGAGATTCGAGATTGATTCCTGGGGCCGGGTTCTCTTCACGGCTCAACATCTTTCCGCTTTCCAACAGGACCCCGTCCTTGGTGGGAAATCGCGCGTGCGGCTCAGCGATTTCGCCTTGGCGGTGCGGCGGGCCAGTGAGGAGGAATGAGCATGAGACGAGGTGACCATGAAACCAGCATGGCATTGACGGTTCGCTTATTTCTCCTCAGGCTGGCCTTCGCTGCCTTCCTCATTTCTGCCTGCGCTGTTGTATTGCGGGCGGGCGGTCCAAAGTGCGTAGCGGGATCAAGTTACTTCGATTCGACGACGTCCGGTCAACCGCTCGTGTGGCCACAAGGAGTCATTACCTATTACACCGATCAAGGCGATTTGAGTCCGATCCTGCCCAATGCGTCTGCCAACAGTTTCGTTACCAACGCCTTCGGCCAATGGACGTCGGTTTCGACAGCCGCTCTGTCAGCGACCAGCGGCGGCCAACTAGGCGAAGATGTGAATGGGGCGAATGTCTACGTAAACGCCAACGGAACTATTTCCATGCCAACCGATATCCAGTCGACGGCAACTGGAACTCCGATTGGCGTTGTCTACGATGCAGACGGCTCGGTGACGGACGCTTTATTAGGTATGGGCGCAGGAGATGCAAGCCAGTGCTTCTCCAATGCCGTCTTTGGCGGCAACGACAACTACGGATCGCTCGCCGTTTATCAGCACGCTCTCATCGTGATTAATGGCCAGTGCGCGCAACAATCTTCCCAGCTCACCGATGTCCAATATCGTCTGGTGCGCGTGATCGGTGAAGTACTGGGCCTTGGGTGGTCGCAGCTTAATCTGAACGTGCAGACAGGATCGCCTCGTCCGACATCGGATGATTATGCCGGCTTCCCGGTCATGCACTTTCAGGACTCGTGGACTTGCGTACCCATCACCGCTTGTTATCCGAATCCGTACCAGTTGTCGATGGACGATGCCGCTGCCATCTCTCGTCTATATCCGGTGACATCGCAAAATCAATCCAGCTTTCCCGGCAAGCAAGTTTTCTCAGCCGTGACCGCTCGCATTCACGGCTCCGTCTGGTTCACCAATACACATGGCAATGCGACGCAGCCGATGCAGGGCGTAAATGTCGTCGCAAGATGGATCGATCCGTCCACGGGAATGCCTTCTCGTAGATACGCCGCAACTTCCGTGTCAGGATTTTTTTTCACTGGGAACGCTGGCAATCCGGTCACCGGATACCTTGATTCAACCGGTGACGCATTCAGCGAGTGGGGATCGAACAACCAAGGGGTAGAAGGCTTTTTCGATCTCGCGGGATTACAGCTTCCGAATGGAGGTAGCGCGCAATATCAACTCTCGGTGGAAGCCATCGATCCCCACTGGTCGCCCGGTGTTGGGCCGTATTCACCCGGCCCGGTTTCTCCGTCGGGCTCGATTCTGCCGATCACCGTTACGGTCACGGCAGGCAACGATGTCGCGCAAGACATCCTCATGAGCGCGACCGCGCAGCCGGTGGCGGCATCGCCTTCATCTTGGACTATGCCCGCGGCCTTGCCCCTCGGCGGTGATTGGGTCTCGTCGTTGAACAACTACGGCAACATCCCATATTTCGTTTTTCCCGCGCAAGCCAATCGCACGCTGTCGGTGGCCGTAACGGCGTTGGACGAATCCGGCAACGCGAGCGAAGTAAAAATGCAGCCAGTCATCGGAATGTGGGCTGCATCCGATCCACAAGGGACTGCACCTCCAACGTTCACGCCATCGGCGTTTAACCAGACGACCTTCGGCATGACGCGGTTGGATACGCAGGTTCTCACCACCGGCAGCTACCTGATCGGCATCGCCGATTTGCGCGGCGATGGACGCCCTGATTACCGCTATCACGCTCACGTCCTCTACGCGGACGCCGTTTCTCCGGCACGAGTGGGGGTAGCGGGCGGTGCCGTCACCATACAGGGCACCGGCTTCGCTCCCGGATTCAATTCGACAATAGGAACTACTTTGGTGCCGCAGCTTGCCGTCAATGCAAGCCAAATGATTCTTGCCGCGCCGGCGCACCCCGACGGAGCGCAGAACATTACGATTACTGATCCGGTCAGCGGAGCTTCGACGACGATGACTGCAGCGCTCACGTATGGCGCGGCTGCCACCGACAATATCGTCTTGCTCTACGGACTCAACACGTCCACGCCGGTCGGAGCACAAGCTGCACACCCGGTAAGCGTGCGCGTGCTCGCGGCAGATGGAGTCACTCCCGTCGGTGGTGCGACCATCGCTTGGAGCGCAACCAACTCTCTGCAACTCTCGGCTTGCGCCGGCGCGTCGTCTTGCTCGGTAACCAGCGATCAGGATGGAGATGCCGCAACTTGGCTCACTCCGGCGAAGGCGGGAGTCGCGACGATCACTGCGACTTTGGCTCCGGCGTCGTACACGTCCTCGAAATCGGTCAACGCGACGCTCTATGCAACCGAAACGTCCTCCGACATCGGAATCGTCTCGCCCTTTGTTTGGGTCTCGCAGGGAGCCAGCGTCAGCGTCCCGCTGACCGCGCAATTGCTGAGCAACGGAGTGGCACGGAACAACGTGCAAGTGAATTACGCCCTCGTAAACGGAACCGGAACGCTGAGCGCTGCGAGCGCGCAAACGAATTCGAAAGGCTATGCGACAGTGAATCTCACGGTGACGCAATTCACGGGCATGGCTCAGGTAACGGCGTGCGCCGCGCCGGGCAATGTTCCGTGCGGGACATTCTACGTCAATCCCGTTCCGCTGGCCCAGCAGCATCTTGAGCAAATCTCCGGAGCCGGGCAGGTTTCGACAGGGCAAGCTCTGCAGCCAGTCGTGGTCGAAGTCACGGATTCCGCCACGCCGCCGAATGCCGTCGTTGCTGCTCCGGTCGCTTTCCTGGAAACTGTGCTGCGTCCTGGTGGAAGTGCACCGGGAACTGGCGACGGAGAGACGAATCCCGGTAACTCGGCGATGCCGGTAATCCTTCAGGTCAGCCAAAGCAACGCCGCGACCGATGGAAACGGGCTGGCCAGCATCGTGCCCTCAAGCGGAGGATTCAGTCCGCCGCTCGAAGTGGACGTGTCGGTCACTGCTGGTGCTGGTGCTGTGATCGATGATCCGCTGCAAGTCTTGCCGGCGGTGAGCCGCGGAAATCATTCTTCGGAAATCGATCCGCCGCCGTTCGATCGACATCCAATCGGGCTGCTCTGGTGAGTTGAAACAGACAGCCGAGGCGGCTGTTGTCATGCGAGCCTTGCCTGCGGCGTCATCGATTTCACTTCGTCCATTGATCGACCCAGTCGTTGACGGTCTTATACCAAAGCTGGGAATTCTGCGGCTTCAGCACCCAATGACCTTCGTCGGGGAAATACAACATCTTCGACGGCACGCCTTCCATTTGCAGCGTGGTGAAAAGCTGGAAGCCCTCGCTCACGTCGAGGCGGTAGTCGCGCTGACCGTGAATGACGAGAGTCGGCGTCTTGAAATTCTTGGCGTACTGGTGCGGAGACCACTTCTCATAGCCCGCGCGATTGTCGTACGGCGTGCCTTTAAACTCCCAGTCGTTGAACCACAGCTCTTCGGTCGTGCCCCAAGCCGACTCGGCATTGAACATGCCGTCGTGCGACACCAGGCACTTGAAGCGGTCGGTGTGGCCGAGGATCCAGTTGATGGCGTACCCGCCGTAGCTGGCACCGAGCGCGCATTCGCGGTTCTTGTCGATGAATGGATAGGTCTGCTCGGCGTAGTCGAGACCTTTCATCAGGTCCTCGTACGGAGCACCACCCCAGTCGCCGTTGATCGCGTCGATGAATTTCTGTCCGTATCCGGTCGATCCGTGGAAGTTGATCATGATGACCACGTAGCCGGAGGGTTGTGCTGAAGTGGGGGACGCGAACAGTTCGGGATTCCAGCGGAAGGACCAGTCGTCTCCCCAGGCGCCTTGCGGACCGCCGTGGATGAGGAACTTCACGGGATATTTCTTGCTGGCGTCGAAGTTCGGAGGTTTGACCAGAAAACCTTCGACCTTGTCGTTGTGGGCACCAGTGAACCAGAAGGATTCGAGCGGGGACATGAGAGTACTCGACAGAAGCGCATCATTGACGCGAGTCAGCTGATTAGGAGGATGAGCAACTTGCTCGGCAACGCTTCTTTCGGAATCCGCTTTGTAGATCTGGGTTGGGAACGATATCGACATTCGCGTGAAGACGATGGTTTTTCCGTCCGGTGTTATGGAGACATCGTCGTTGAAGCCATCGCGAAGCACTACGGCGGCGTTGTTCTTGGCAGTTTCCTTAGGATCGCCGTCCACAGTAACTGTTTGATCGAAGGGCCGATTAATCTCGAACGAAATCACTGGTGCTTCGCCCGCCGATTCGTGCACGAAGTAGATGCGCTTCGAGTCTGGAGACCACGCATAGGTTCCCACCCAGCGGTCGAGATTTTCGGTCAGGTTCTTCTTCTCGCCGGTCTTGCGGTCGAAGAGCAGGAGACGGAAGCGGTCGCTCTCGTATCCGGGGCGCTGCTGGGCGCGGTAGGCGATGTAGCGTCCATTGGGGGAATAGAGGGGCGACGTGTCGCTGGCTGGATTGTCGGCGGTGATGTTCTTGGCTGGGCCTCCGGTTACGGGGACGATCCACAAGTCATTGTTGGTCGAAGCCGCGGGATTCTTGTCGTGATTCGAGGAGTAGCAAATCTCCTGCCCATCGGGCGAGAAGGCATAGTCGTCCTGCCCGCCGAGGGAGAAGACGGGTGCATCGTAGTCGCCGGGCGTCAAATCACGCGGCGTCACGTCCTGCGAGAGCACATGGTTGATAACCTTTCCTGTTCTATCGGAGGCATGAGCATACGAGGGGCGAGCGTCTGGGACGGAAACCACGAAGATGTGACTGCGCTTCCCCCCTTTGTATGCATTCCAGTGCCGATACAGGAGGTGCGTGAAAATTTGTGCTTTCATCTTCGATTGCTCGGCTTCCTTTAGCTTCTTGGTGTTGCACTCGGTTTCCACCTGTGGCGCCCCATCGCATTCCGGGTAAACATCGGACGCGAACACAATGCCCTTTCCGTCCGGCGACCAAAGTTCACCACCGGCCTCCGTCGGAATTGAGGTCAACTTACTCACGCCTTTCACCGTTCCGGCGGCAACATCGAAATCGGCGATCCAGACCTGCGAGCCACCTTCTTTCATTGAGAGAAATGCGAAGCGCTTTCCATCCGGGGCCCAGCGCGGACGGTCGCCGTCTTGATCGGCGATCAGAACTCTTTCCGCCGCGGAAGAGCTTGCCGAGCTTTGCTCGGCTGGACGGCCGGGGGCGGCCGGCCCCACATGAGCATCTTTCTCCCCATTCAGTGGCACGATCCAGATGTGGGGCGTCTTCGTGTTGGCCGCGAGATCGACATCGACCACGCTGAAGATGACCCACTTGCCGTCAGGCGAGACTTGCGGGTCGCTGACGCGCTTGAGCTTCATCATGTCGTCAAAGGTGAAGGGGTGCTTGGCTTGGGCAAGAACCGGAAAAGTGAATGCAAACACGAGAAGAGAGAGAAGAAGACGGCGCATGAAGAGCTCCTTCAAATGCATCGAGACGTTGCGAGCAACGTCGCTGCGACAAACGGATGAGTGTAGCAGGCTGGCCGCGAGGGTTGAGATTCGGGTTCCGCAATTTTTCGAACGAATCTGCAAAATCTTCATTTCATTGGCTTTACAGCCAAGAAGACCGCTTGTTAGGCCGCAAAATCTTGATAACAAAGGCTTTATAGGCAAAATATTGCGGAATAAGGAGTTAGCGGGCCTAAGAAGGAGATGGCGCCTCTGCACAGTGTATCGATCCGATTTCACGACGATCGCGCGCATGAATCCAGTGTCGGCGTTTTGCGGAGTCTGAGTAAAGGTCGTTCGTCACAAGCTAAAATTTTTTGTTGTGGAAAACTTTGAGACCTCATTCTGCGTTGACACTGGGAATCATGACAGGCTTCCGGTGCGCTTCCACTAATTAATTTCGTCAGCTCCCTCGGCGGGCGAACTTCGCCCGCCTCAGGATGACAAAGTTTATGAGCGCTGTGGATCGAAGCATCGCGGGCGCTGTGACACTCTGGGCGTTCGAAAAAACCTCATCTCTCGTTCGCGGAATTCTTCGTGCGTTTACAAACTGGCTATCATCCGGACGGCAACCTCTTATCGATGAAGGCATCCAACTGAGTGGCAGAACTGCAGCACCCCTTCCCTCCGACCTCACTGAGCGGAGAGGGGCCGGAGGGCGGGGTCGCCGCGGTCTTCTGCCGCAGAGTGGAGACGTAGCTTGCTGCTGACCCCTCGTCAAACAGGGGAGTTGCTGGTTACGTCTCTGCACCAACTCTCTCCAGATTCGATAAACTAGTCGGATGAAGGTATTCGGCCGTTTTTCGCTATGCCTCGCGCTGCTGATCTGCGGGTTGGCGGGCTTGCCCGCACTCGCTCAGGAAGGCGCGCTCGAAACGAATCCCCCCAAAGACATCACTCCGGACGAGATCATCAAGCGCTTCTCCGAGAAAGAGACGGAGTTCGCGAAAGCGCGCGACCAGTACACGTATCGCCAAGATGTGAAAGTTGAAACGCTCGACGGAGAGACGGTCGACGGTCAGTACCACGAAGTGTTCGACGTGATGTTCGATGACAAGGGGCACCGGATCGAGAACGTGGTTTTCGCTCCGGCGTCGAGCCTGACCAAGATTTATATGTCCCAGGAAGACATGGAAGACATACGGCACCGTCTGCCGTTCGTGCTTACGACCGAGGATCTTCCCGAATACAGCATTCTTTACGTAGGCCAGCAGCAGGAAGATGAACTGCATTGCTACGTGTTCGACATCGCTCCCAAAAAGATTGAGGGGAAGAAGCGGTATTTTCAGGGACGGGTATGGGTTGATGACCACGATTTCCAGATCGTGAAAACGTATGGCAAGACTGTACCCGACATTAGGCCGAAACGTGGCGATCAGGAAAATCTGTTCCCCAAATTCACCACTTGGCGGCAGCAGATCGATGGGCAATACTGGTTTCCGGTCTATACCAAGGCCGACGATGAGTTGCACTTCAAGATGGAAGACGTACACATCAAGGAAATCGTGAAGTACGAGGACTACAAGCGGTTCGGGTCGAACGTCAAGATTCTGTACCAAGGGAAAGAGATTCCCAAGGGAGAGCAGAAGACGGATCCGAGCAAGCCGGATCAGACGAAACCTGATCAGAATCCGCCGCAGAAGTGACCCTTAAATTTTCATCCTAAGACGGCGGTTTAAGCGACGAAGGATTTTTTGGCTCGAGGCCGCGTCGGCGCTGCTGAGGGGGTGCATAGGTCCTTCGCTTCGCTCAGGATGACAAGGGTTTATTTTTCAGTCGACTGATTTTCTGGCGGCTACTGGTTTTTCGTTGTGGATCCGGATGAAGTATTCGCCGCTCCGGCTTCGGGCGCTCGCTCGGCGGTGCCGACTAGCGGGACCAGCTTTCCTTCGCCGTGGTAAAACGCCAGGAACTTCCCATCGTGCACGCAGGCAACCGGCTCTGCTGGAACCTCGTTGTTCGCAGCTTCCAAGCGTCTAACGACGGATCCATCCTGAGGATTTAATTCGTAGATCAAGCCATTCTTGAAACCGTCGATCTGAGCATAAAGATTTCCGTCGCTGGGGATAAGCGAATTGATCTGCATCCCTTCGGGCAACTTCGGCTTAATCTCCCGGACGGCACCGGCCTCATTCACTTCGAGTACCGGGAATTTGCTCTTGTTTTGAACCACCAGGATGGTGTCACGACGAGGTAAGAGCTGCACCGGCTTGATGAACACAGCAGGCCCCTCGCCGTTGTCAAACTGCGTGCGGAACACCGACGTGGGTGCGGCGCCGCGGGGGATTTCGAGGAACTTGAGCAGAGAGCCGTCGTCTTTGAGCATAAACAACTTCGGGGTACGGTCTTGCCTGTCGAAACCGAACGACAACAGCATGCCGGAAGGGAAAGCGGCCACCTTCTGGATTGCGAGAGTGTCATTGAGTTGAATCGTCTCCTTATAGTCTCCTTTGCGGTCGAAGACGACGAGGTAATCGTGATGCTCGGCTAAGTTTGCCGGAACCTCGTGCTTGACTCCATCAGACGACCCGAACTGCTGCTTGCCCTGCTTGTCCTCAGGCGCGGCGATCACGAGAATAAGGACTTCTGATTCCGAAGCGTAATAGGCCTTGAGCCGAATGTCGTAAAGATCCGTGATCTGATCGAGACGAAATTCGTGCGCCTCACCGGATGGGGGAACGGATACAAGTTCGAGCGGCTCGGAATATTTCGAAAAATGGGATGCTGGTGCGGACTGAGTCTCGGGCGAAAAGGGATAAAGCATGTTCACGAAAGCGGTGCCGTCGCTCGTGCATTCGAACGGTACGGCGACCGCTCCGGTAACAGTCACACCAGCGACGGGTTCCCCACGTTCGAAGGTGATGCGAAAAAAGGGTGCCGGCGGCGCGGGAGCGGGCTTGGATTTTGCCTGTCCTGACGCGAGTGAGGACAGAACGAGCGATAGCGAGAGACTGATGGGAGCGAAAACCGCTCTAGTCATAGCGTACCTTGCATCTTCTCGGCACTTTGCCGGAACACTCCAGCGATATTCGTCCGTCCTGTGGCGACTGCATCGACTCACCAAAGGCCAGTTCGTGGACGGCGCCGTTCTCGAATTCGACGACGCATGAAGTCGATGCTTGATGTGTTTCGTCGTAGACCTCGACCAGAATGCATTTCAACGTCGCGCCTTTCGAGATGCGGGCGTGACCGATCACGTCTGGCCCATCGGGGTGATGTCCTTGACGGCTCTCGATTGAGTTCGGCGCAGCCCCGGCTTGGCCTGCGAGAAAACACGGACCGAGGAGAATGAAAAGTGGTATTGCCGCAGGGGAGAAGGCTTTCACGGAGTGCCTCTTGTTAGGGAAGTGAGGGTCCCGCCCGGAGAACGCTAGTAGAACAAATACTTGCGCCACTTGTCGTCGCTGCGACCCATGAGGCGCATGATGTGGCGGCTGGTGTGGAGGTTGAATGCGCGAGGCTCGCGCATCAGCTTCATCCCGGATTCCGTGGGTGACTGGTTGCCCTTCCGACGGTTGCAGGGATGGCAGCAGGCGACGAGGTTCTCCCAGGTGGAGAGGCCTCCGCGGGATCGAGGGATGACGTGGTCGAGCGTGAGTTCGCCCGAAGCCAGGATCGTGCCGCAGTACTGGCAGGTATTGCGATCGCGCAGCAGGATATTCTTCCGCGAGAGAGCGCGGCTCTGGTGCGGGATGCGGCGATATTCGAGCAGCCGGATCACCGAGGGCAGACGCATGGCGACGCGGGCAGAATGCAGGAAGTGTCCGTTCTCTTCTTCCGTCATCGCGACGCCCTTGAGCACAAGAACCAGGGCGCGCCGCGCGGCACACACGTTGATCGGCTCGTAGGAGGCGTTCAGCACGAGCACAGGAGCAAGCAGGGCATGGCCGTCTCCGGCACGATGCGGCGCTACCGGCGGAAATAAGCCTGCCGCGTGCCGTGATATTGCGTCGTGTTGTTGCAGCCGTAGGGACATAACGTTCTAAGTTTCAATGTTTCAAGGTTTCAAGAATCTTGCTGGCGCAACCTCTGCTTTCAGCTTCTGCTTTGAGACCTTGAGACTCTGAAACCTTGAAACTCGAATCTTCCCCATCAACTGGCTCGATCCCCTGATACTTAGATGCCAGTTTCAGCGTTCTGGCCACGGTCGCTACCCATACCTTGGAAGCTCCGGCGCGACGCAGCACGCGGGCGCATTCCGAGGCCGTGGTCCCAGTGGTATAGACATCATCTACGAGAAGGATTTCGCGGCCAGTGACTTCCTGGGAACGCGGGACGGCGAAGGCTCCGCGCAAGTTCTCGCGGCGTTGATGGCTGGTCAATCCGATTTGCGAATGAGTCTCACGGGTGCGGACGAGAATATCCGGGGCAAGTTGCAACCGTTGCCCTGGATATGCCTTGAGCGCGGCACGAGCAATCAGCTCGGCTTGATTGAATCCGCGCTGGCTCCGTTTGCCTTTGAACAGCGGAACCGGGACGACCAGGACGGTCGCCTGCTCGAATGCGGATTCCAGAGTGGTCACGGCCTCGGCCAGCATGCGACCAAGTACGTCGGCTGCCGGGCGCACGCTGTTGTACTTCAACAGATGAATGAGCTCGCGCAACCCGCCGTCATAACTGCCGTAAGCAACCGCGCGATCAAAGGGATGATCGATGCGGCGGCAGACAGGACATCGACGGAGACCATCGTCATCGCAATCCGCGTACGAGGTGAGGACGCGCTCTCCACAGATTGAGCAAACCTTCCCGCGCACAGGATGAATTTCTGTCAGGCAGTTTGGGCACACTGGCAGACGGGAAATGTTCAGGAGCGGAAGTCCGCAGATGCGGCAATCGGAAGGAAACAGAACGGAAAAGAGACCCTCGGCGGCACGTTGAATCCAAGTCGCAGAGAACGACGCGGGCTGTTCGGAAACAATAGAAGGCCCACCTTCTGCGGTTGTGGCCTGGTCAGCCCGGATTCGGTCCTCACTACTGCTGAAGACGGCCTCCTCAATCCGCGGAGGGTTCGCCGCGGCCGAACACGATCTCTACAACAGAGTATAGCGGCGACGAGCGCCGCTAGGCAACGTTGCGATTGGGCGGCGACGGCTGCCGCGAGGGCATGACCCGCGGGGCTTCTGACAACCGCTTGCTTACACGGGCAAAAATCAGGCGGTAATCCCGGCGAAAACACTCTCCACAACGGACTGGCTGGAGAAGCAGCAAGGGCAGGATAAATCGCTCGGTCAAGGTTCGACGCCGCGAGCGAAAACCGACTTCGCTGCCACAATCGCGGCACTGGTATGGCACGGAAAAAGGTAGATCGGGGGAGACACTCATACTTCACACCTCGGAACGAAAAAACGCGAAGGGGCGGAGAAAGATTGATCTCATTTTACACCAGGAGCCCGTTCGTGGATGGATACGACCCCGGGAGTGGCAGTGTTCCGATCGCGCCGCTCGCAGCTATTGGTTTTGTCGAAGCCGTAGTCAACTCTTCGTCCTTTTGCCCAAAACGTCACAAGGGTGCGGCACCGATGCAAGCGTACTTGTCATGCGGGGTTGCCGCGTGCTAACGTGCGCCGTTCCACTGTTTTGAGATCAGCCGATCGAAGTCGTCGATTGCATCTTCATTCACAGTTCCAAAAGGATCCCACCTATGAGCGGTCGTGCCAATGAACTCCCGGGTACAAAGAAGCACGTGCCCTACGTACCCGAATCGATGGAGATGAAGGAGTTCACGCTGCGGGCGATTTTGCTCGGTCTCTTCATGACAATCGTGTTGGGTGCAGCCAACGCATACCTGGGCCTGAGGGCCGGCATTACGATTGCCGCGACATATCCGGCAGCGGTCATTGCGATGGCAGCGATGCGCGCGTGGAAGGGATCGCTGCTCGAAGAAAACATCGCGCGAACCGCGGGCTCCATCGGCGAGTCCGTGGCAGCGGGGGCGATTTTCACGATTCCGGCATTCCTGATTGCGAAGGCGTGGCCCACATTCGGACCCGGCGACGCGTATTGGAAGTCGACTGCGCTGATCATGGTGGGCAGCATTCTCGGCGTGCTGTTCATCTCGCTGGTGCGGCGCGGCATGGTCGAGGACCCTGAACTGCCCTTCCCGGAATCGCTGGCGGCCTCGGAAATTCACAAGGCCGGACAGCGCGGCGCGGAGGCGGCGAAGTATCTGTTCTGGAATATCGGCGTTGGCGGCTTCGTTTACCTACTGGGACGCTTCGGGTTGTTTGCCGCCGACAAGGATCTTCACTTCGGCGTGGGCACCCTGGGACGCAGTCAGGTCCGGCTCGGTTCCGTGGGGAGCACGAATGTAATCGCGGCAGGTGGAGCGAGCATGGTCGCCGCTCCCAGCGTGAGCCCTGCATATTTGGGCGTCGGCTACATCATCGGGCTCAGGCTGGCTGCGCTCCAGTTCTCGGGCGGCGTCCTTGCATGGGGTCTGATGGTGCCGCTATTGATGTATTTTCTAGGACCGCAACTCAAGCAATATCTTCCCGCGGACACACCGGATGACTGGGCAACTATGGCGGCGGCTGTGTGGCGATATATCGTGCGCCCCATCGCTGTGGGCGGCATGCTGGTAGGCGCGGCTTACACTCTCTACAACATGCGCGCGAGCCTAACCGCAGGGTTGGGGAAAGCATTCTCTGACCTTAGTCAAACCGCAGCGCAGCAGGCCAAGCTTTCGCGTACTGAGCGCTACATGAGTTCGAAAATTGTCTTTGGGTTGATCGCGCTCATGTTTGTGGCGATGTGCTTCCTCTACGTGCATATTTCGGGTTTGGTCTGGCCCGCGATCCTGGCGGCGGTTGTCATGCTGGTCGTGGGATTCATCTTCGCCACGGTATCGGGGAACCTGGTGGGATTCATCGGATCCTCTAACAATCCGATCTCTGGTCTCACCCTTTCGACCCTGATCATCGCTGCGCTGTTGATGGTGGCTCTTGGCGTTCACGGAATTTCCGGCGTGGCTACCGTACTTGGAGTCGCCGCTGTAGTTTGCGTCTCGGCGGCTGTAGCGGGAGAGTTGTTGCAGGACTTCAAAGTTGGCTACATCCTCGGAGGCACTCCCAGCAAGATTCAAAGTGCGGAATTGATTGCGGTTGTGGTCGCGAGTTTGGTCATGTACTGGCCGCTCTACCTGTTGCACACAGCGTTCGGCTTCGGAAGCCGCGAACTCTCGGCGCCACAAGCCGGGCTCATGGCCACTCTGGCGATCGGCATCGTGGGCGGAGACATGCCATGGCCTCTTGTGGTTGTGGGCGTGTGCTTCGGGATCGGGCTAATCATGATGCAGGTGAAGAGCCCCATGCTGGTGGCGGTCGGAATGTATTTACCGTTTGAGACGACGTTCGCCATTTTCCTCGGCGGAATCTTCCGCTCGATCGGGGATTGGATGGCGAAGAGGCGCGGATTGAACACAGCTCAAAAGGCCCGAGCGGAAAATGCTGGAGTTCTCACAGCGTCCGGGCTAATCGCGGGGGAAGCGATCTGTGGGCTGCTATGGGCGGGCGTCATCGCAATGTCCTATGCTCAGCAGCCATGGTTACGCCTGGCCTCAGCGTGGGCTTCCAAGATCAAGGCAGCACAGATCTTCGCTCATCCGCTATACCTTGGGGGAATTATTGTCATGACTTTGCTGGCCGCGCTAATGATCTTTCTCCCGCTATCCAGCGCGGGAGATCCGAACGAACCCGCCCCGCCAACGGCGATGATGTAACTCTTGAGCCACGAAGGGCACGAAGTTGCACGAAGGAAAATCAAGAAAGCCTTCGTGGCACTTGGTGTCCTTCGTGGTTTAGTAGTCTTTGTTTCGAATATGTCGATTTCTGAAAACATTGCGGCGATACACGAACGGATCGCTGCGGCGGCGCGGCGCGCGGGCAGGCCTGTTGAGGAAGTTGAGTTGATGGCGGTGAGCAAGACACATCCGCCGGAGCGCATTCGAGAAGCTTATGCCGCGGGACTGCGGTTGTTCGGCGAGAATCGCGTGCAGGAATTTGCCGGCAAGGCTGGCGCGCTTGCCGACCTCAACGCCGCTTCATGGCACATGATCGGTCATCTGCAAAGCAATAAGGCCGGCAAAGCCGCGGAGTTGTTTGGCACCGTGGACTCGGTCGACTCCGTGAAGCTGGCCGAGAAGCTAGACTCGGCCGCACGAGAATTCGGGAAGAAACTGGGGGTTCTGATTGAAGTGAACGTCGGCGGCGAATCCGCGAAAAGCGGCGTCGAGCCGGAGTCAACGGAGTTGGAGGAATTGCTGCTCGCTGCACCGCGATTCGAGGCTTTGGAAGTTCGTGGTCTGATGACCGTCCCTCCGTTCACGGATGATCCAGAACTGGCGCGGCCTTACTTTCGGAAGCTACGAGAGTTGCGCGATTCAGTTGCCGCGCGAAAGCTGCCTTCAGTACCCATGGATGTTCTTTCCATGGGAATGTCGCACGACTTCGAGATTGCGATTGAAGAAGGATCGACTTGCGTGCGGGTGGGAACGGCTATTTTCGGGCAACGGCAAAAGCTCTAACCACAGAGGGCACAGAGATCACAGGGGCATACGATGATCCCTCTCTTCGAATCGGATTGCGGTACAAGTTTCGCAGTGAAAGTGCATTCGCGGGCGAAAAAGAGTGCCATCACCGGTGAGTTGGGAGATGCTCTGAAAGTCTCTCTGACCGCGCCTGCGATCGAGGGACGAGCGAATGATGCTTGCATCGAATTCTTCGCGAAACTTTTGAAGGTGCCGCGCTCTTCCGTTACCATTGCGTCCGGCCAGAGCAGCCGGAATAAAGTGATTCGGGTTGCGGGGATTTCAGCTGCCGAAGTGCGGAAGACGATTGGATAGAGGCCGCCTGCGAGGACAAGATGCCCTCGCGGAGAACGGCATAGCGCCGGCGCAACACGACAGGAGCGACTTTGACTTTTTCCCAACGCTTCGAAGAAATCCGAACAGGATTTGAGCGGCCGTTCTGGGTCGCAAATATCAGCGAGCTTTTCGAGCGTCTCTCCTACTACGCGGTCTTCGCGGTACTGGCTCGTTATCTCCATGAGGGGTTGCATTTCGATGTCGAACGCGCCAGCAGCTTGACGGGAATGTTTGGCGGATGGGTGTGGTTCCTGGCCGTGATTGGCGGCGCGGTCGCGGACCGACTCGGCTTTCGCCGAGCGCTGTCTCTGGCCTATCTGATTCTGAGTCTCGCTTATTTTCTGATGGGTTCGATCGGCTCCCCTTGGCTCGCTCCCTTGCGAAGCCATGTGCCGCTCGTGGGACTAGTGGCGTTCATCCTAATTCTGCCCGCGCTTGGAGTCGCCCTGGTGAAACCCAGTGTGGTCGGGACCACGGCTCGCGCGTCCAAGGAAAATGTCCGCTCGGTTGGGTATTCCATCTACTACACGCTGGTCAACGTGGGCAGCACGGCGGGCCCGTTGCTCGCCTCGTGGGCACAAAGTCACGGAATCGTGGAGAACGTATTTCGTATCGCCGCGTTGAGCGTGTTCCTCATGCTCATCTTTGTACTTTTACTGTTCAAAGAACCGCGCCGCGCCGACGAAGGCGAGAAGGCGAGCCTCCGGCAGGTCGGGATCAACTTCGTCACAGTTGTCTCGAATCCGCGGTTCATGTTGTTTCTACTGATCTTCACGGGATACTGGATCGTCTTCTGGCAGGAATTTATCGCTCTGCCGCTTTACATCTCGGCCTACATCGATCCCAAGGCCGACACGGCGCGCATTCTCGCGACCGATCCGATCGTGGTGATCTGCTTCACCATGGTGATTGGATTTCTGACCAAGCGCATGCAAGCGTTTCACGCCGTCGTGTTGGGGACGCTAATTACGAGCCTGGGTTTTATTCCTCTGATCCTGCATCCGTCAGTATGGATGGCCGTGGTCACACTCGTGGTGATTGCGACTGGCGAGATCATCCAGGCGCCCCGCTATTATGACTATATTTCCCGTCTTGCTCCTCCAGGGCAACAGGGAACGTACATGGGATTTGCCTTCCTTCCGCTCGGAATCGGATCGTTCGTTGCTGGACCGTTTAGCGGGTGGCTGATGCACCACTTTGGGGAAGAACTGCACCGTCCGCAGATGGTCTGGTGGTCCGTAACGGCGGTTGGCGTCGCCACGACGCTCCTTCTCTGGATTTATGACCGGGTCATTCGCGAGGACAAGAGTGCCACGGCTTGACTTCCGACTCAGCCTCTGGGATCATTCGCCCGCAGTTAGCGTATCGCAAGGAGGCTCTATGCCACATTACCTGCAGCAAGTTGCGTATTCCCAGGAAGGCTGGGGGCCCTGGTAGCGAACCCGCAGGACCGGATCGAAGCGGTGCGACCCGCCATCGAAAAATTGGGTGGCAAGATTGAGGCCGCGTGGTTCTCCTTTGGAGATTACGACATCGTGGTGATCGCAGACATGCCCGACAACGTGAGCGCCGCAGCGATTGCGATGGCGTTCGCCTCGGGCGGGGCATGCAAGTCAGTGCAAACCACTCCGCTGATTTCCCCAGAAGAGGCCATGCAGGCGCTGAAAAAGGCGAGAGATTGCGGCTATCGTCCGGTGACGGCCACCACTCGCGCTGCTTAACCACGACGAACGATCGACCTAGGGCGGCCTGCCGGGGCCGCCTCTTTTGATGTCGGAAGTGAATTCAATGGCAAGCCGAAAGTCGAGCCCAAGGGATGTCGCTGCTCAGATTCGTGGCGCACTGAAAGAAGGTGGCTCCGCCAAACATTCGACTGGGGTCCAGTGGTTCTTCAAAAATGAGATCAAGTCGCACGGGTGGTATACGGCCGCATTGCGGCGTGCAGTCCGGAAGTGCCGCGGCCAGATTTTGCGGGAGCAGGAGTTCGATTTCCTGGTCGAGGTGGCGGACCAACTCTTTCGCGGAAACGTGCTCGAAGAGAAAATCGCTGGCGTCTTTCTTCTTGAGGGATTGGACGCTCAGTTTGGAGATCGTGAATTCAAACTATTCGAAAAGTGGCTGGACCGCATCAGCAGCTGGGCAGACCACGATGCGCTCGTGCACTCTCTGATCGCGCCGATGATGGTGGCCAAACCGGCGCGAGTCAAACATGCGTTCCGCTGGGCGAAGTCGAAAAATCGGTGGCATCGACGGGCTGCGTGCGTGGCGCTCATCCGCGGAACGCGAGTCATGATGTTCTTTCCCGAGATTGTGAATCTCTCGGATCTTCTCCTGAGCGATACGGAAGACATGGTTCAGAAGGGATTGGGTTGGCTGCTGCGCGAAACGGCGAAGTTCGACGCCAAGCGGACTGTCCCGTACTTGAAGAAGATTCGCGGACGGGCTCCACGCCTGGTATTGCGGACAGCATGCGAAACGCTGCCCGATAATGTGCGCAAACGGGTGCTATCCACATCTTCTTAAGCCGATTGAAGATTTTCCAATCAGAAATAACTCAGCCAAGCGTTGTTGCGACGCTGCCGCACGCCGGCGAACCATCGGCATAACGGAACGAGCGTCACGACAACGATTCCCCAGATCAAGTAAATGAAGGGCAACGAGTATCCCCAGCCGGGCGGCGGTGTGACGGGAAACTGGCCGAGCCCTGGCGATTCGAACATCCAGTGCACCTGGCCATAGCGCGCGTAACAGACGATGAGCGCAAGCGTGTGGATGAGCGGGATGTGCAGCAGGTAGTCGAACATTGGTACTTTGCCGAAGATGAGCGCGGGGTAAAGCCAGCGCGGCGTGCCGGAGTCCACGGCCCTGAGAAAAAGTATCGCTGGGCCGAGGGTCATCAACAGGAAAAAGAGAGACGGCGGATATTTTGTCGTGTTCAGAAACGACAACGCGGTGAAGACCGCCGACCGCTGTGTACTCCACGGCACTGGGTCGCCGTAGTGATTGATCGCGCGTAGCACGCAGAAAGCGGCGGTCAATCCAAGCCCAAGGCACAGAAGGAAATGTCTCCGGCGCTCGGAAGGCCAGCTGTAAATCTGTCCCAGAGCGTATCCAACGGCGGTGACGCCCACCCAAGGGATGAGTGCATAAGCCACCAAGACGATGTGGCCGGGACGATTCAAAAGAACGTTCGGCGAGTGCAAGATGGTCCAAAGCCAGTTGGAGGACTCCACGAAGTCGAACGAATTGTGTGAGGCGATCATCGCAATCCCGAACGCCGCGACTGCGCACACTGGCAAGTACACGAGGCCCGATAGCACGATCATTGCCCATCCCAGCGCCCATAGGACATTGAGTATCGTCACGTGATAATCAAAGTTGAACTGCCATCCCAAACAGCGGACCACAACCATCTCCAGGAAGAGCAGCCATAGGCCACGGGTGAAGAGGAACAGCGAGAGTTCATTGGTGGATTTCCGCCTGCGCGCGAGGAAGGCGCCAGTTCCAGTCAGCAGAAAGAACGTGGGAGCGCAGAAATGGGTGATCCAGCGAGTAAAGAATAGCGGGATGGTGGTCGTTGCCGGATCCGTTGGATTGATGCCCGGAGGACCGAAGAAGTCGCGGGTATGATCGATCGCCATGAGGATCATGATGAAACCGCGGACAACGTCGATCGACTCGATGCGAAGGCGTTTGCCGGGGACGGATTGGGGCATGGCCGACATTCTCGGAAGTTTAACAAGTCAACTGAGCGGCCCGCGACTTACGGACTCACTGTCTGCGGCTCAATGCGAAATCAAACACGCTGCCGTCGCTATCGATCCTCTGAATCGGTCATGCTTTCCCCACGCTAGCTTTTCCTCGTTTACAATAGGGGTTTGCCCATGGATCTAGCTGCGATTCAATCTGCGCTGCGCGAACGCAATATCGACGCATGGCTGTTTTGCGATCATCACCATCGCGATCCCATTGCGTACCGTGTACTTGGACTGCCTGCCGGCCTGATGGTCACCCGGCGGTGGTTCTATTTAATTCCGGCTGAAGGCGAGCCGCTTAAGCTCCTACACAAGATCGAAGCCGGTCATCTCGATTCCCTGCCAGGCAAGAAAACGCAATATTCCGGGTGGCAGGAACTGTTCGACAAGCTCAAAGCAATGCTGGCGAACTATCGTGACCTAGCGCTTCAGTATTCGCCGAACAATATTGTTTTCACGATTTCGCTGGTCGATGGCGGCACGATCGACTTGCTGCGCGGGTTGGGAAAGAACGTGGTCAGTTCCGCGGATCTGGTCGCTCAGTTCGAGTCGACATGGACTGACGAGCAGATTCAGACTCACTTCGCTGCGAGAGATAGCGTTGATTCCATTGTCGCTGAGTCATTCAAAGAGATCGGCAAACGCGTCCGCAACGGCGGCACGAAAGAGCACGAGATCCAGCAGTGGTTCATGGAAGCGTTTGCGCGAGAAAATCTTATGACCGACGATCCGCCGATTGTAGCCGTGAATGCGAACGCGGGGAATCCCCACTACGAGCCGCACGCGAGCCATCCAGTGTCTATTCGCGAGGGCGATCTCGTTTTGCTCGATGTGTGGGGAAAGAAGAATACTCCCGGCGCGGTGTACTACGACATCACATGGATGGGCTTTGTCGGTGGAGCGCCTTCGGGACGCATACACGAAGTCTTCGAGATTGTTCGAGACGCACGGGACGCGGGCGTGAAGACGGTACTGGATGCGATCAACTCCGGCCGCCGCATCGCGGGATGGGAGGTCGATCGTGCCACCCGCGGGCATATCCAAAAAGCTGGCTACGGCGATTATTTCATTCACCGCACGGGACATTCCATCGGGACGGACGTCCATTCGAATGGAGCCAACATGGACGATCTCGAGATTCACGACGAGCGGCAGATTCTTCCCAACTCCTGCTTCTCGATCGAGCCCGGCATTTACCTGCCGGAGTTCGGAGTGCGCAGCGAAGTGAATGTGCTGGTGCGAGCCAAATCCGCGGAAGTTACCGGGAAAATACAGCGAGAGATTGTGACGATTTAAATGGCAAATTCCACCACAGAAAAAGCAAAAGCCGCTCCCGCCGAAACGGTGAGCATCATGTCGATCGTAGCTCCCGCTGTCGGTTGGCTAATTCCTGGGGCCGGACACATGATCCAGAAGCGCTGGATCCGCGGTGCACTCCTCTTTCTCTCGATCGTGGCATTGTTCCTGCTGGGACTCGCGATGCAAGGGCGCATCTACAAGGCGAACGGCGGGGACATTCTCGAAATGCTCGGCTTTGTTGGGGACGTCGGCGCTGGTGGCCTCTATATTCTGACGTTGGCCAACGATTGGGGACAGGGCGCCATCGCTTTTGCGACAGCTGACTTTGGTACGAAATTCATGATCGTCGCGGGCTTGCTAAACTTTATTGCCGTGGCCGACGCGTATCACATCGCTATCGGGAAGAAGCAATGAAGTGGCCCTCAGCCATCAGCTCTCAGCTTTCAGTCGACTACCCTTATTGGAGACGGGCGCAGTGACTATTACACTCAATCATTTCAGCGCAGCGCTGGTCTTTGCCCTGTGTACGTCCATTGTCTTCGGCATCACCCACCGCGACAACGCCCGCGAGATGTTCCGCTACGGCATGTATTGTTTTGCGATGTTTATTGGCGGCATATTCGTTGCCGGCTGGGCGATGTGGATTTTACGCAGGTAGCCGTCAGCGCTCAGGCCACCCTGCAATGACGAGCGCAAACCGATTAAGACCAAAGCCGGGCGACATGGTGGTACTCACCGAAATTCCGCCGGGCCTGCTTGACGACCCACCAGTTGAAGACCAAACGGCTATTGCAGACGTTATTGGGAAGCCGATCCGACTGAACGGGTATGACGAGAACGGTCGCGCGGAATTGAAGTTCAGAGACCGCAATGGGACGATCCACCTCATTTATGTGAAGCGGGACTTCATTGCTGAACATCCGCAAGCTGAAGGCTAACCGCACACTCATCCTTCCCAGACGAACGCGTCGAAGACTCGCTTCGAATCGAAATTCAGACGGCGATAAAGCGCCACTGCCTTGGTGTTCGCCTCAGTCACTGTAAGCGAAAGCAACGAGAAGTTGCGCTTGCGTAAATTTCCATTCGTCGCGCTCAAAAGAGACTCGCCGATCCCACGCGAGCGATACTCCGGCAAAACACATATCTGGGTCACGTGGCCAACATCTTTGCGAACGCGTGAACACAGGATCAATCCGATCAGATTTTTCGTCTTGCGATCGAGCGCCACGAACGAGGACTCGGCGTCGAACACACCACATCCTGGAAAACGGACGATGTTGTTAAGGAATCTCAGAGATCCGCTCAGTGTGTGGTACTGATCATTGATCTGCGCATCGACGTGGCCACGATAAGACGCGGTAATCACGGCGGCAGAGGGCTGGTAGTCACTCTCGGCCCACGGCCGCATTTCGACCTCGGGATGCAGGACAGGCTTCTGGGTGGGAGACTTCTCCAGGCTTAGTACCATGAAGAGCCGTGGATGGCGCTGAAACCCGGTCTCGAGAAATGGGCGCGATACCGCGTTGGCCTCATGGGCCAGCAATTGGGCTTCGACCCGGTGAATCCCCGGCGATTGCTGCAAAGTCTCGATGACATGCGTGAGCAGTCGAATCTCGACCGGACGCGCGTCGGGGAGCCGAGTGCCATTGGTGACGTAGAGATCGCCAATGACTCCCTTACTGCCTTCGTAAACAAAGAATGAATACCCAAAGATGCGTCCGCGATCGACAGCTGCGTATCCCGGCAGGATTTTGGCGTCGACATAACGCAGAATCATTTCCGCCGAGCCGGAGTAGTCCCAGGAAAGCAGGCGCGACCAGACCTGCGTCTCGTCTTCGAGCAACGAACGCAAATCGATGGAAGAAAAGTGCCTGAGGTCGAGGATCTCCAAGGGGCTCCTGCAGCGGCAGCCGGGCAGCGGCCAACATCGCGGCAAAAGTCCGAGTGTAGTTGGTTCACAGAACAGAGGCAAACCCGGCGAACACAGGGCAGCAACATGGACAAGGGTGATTCCAGTTCTCGTGTTCCGCGTCACAAATCAGAGTGATTTTTCTCACGTATTCCCCATTTTGCAACGGTATTGGGCAACACTCTTAACTCTGTTCTGGCGGAGTAAGTCTTTTATCTGCATTCAGTTGCGTCGACAGAAGGCTCAGGAAGCCTCGTGCTTCGCCTCACGGCGTTGTGTGACCTTCATCACACCGCGTTCGTACCCTGAAAAAGCATAATCACATCCTGCGTTACTGAATCTCCGGAGTGATTGGCTGCTCCTAGCTGGGGGATCGCGTGGCAAAAGGACGTGTTTCGATCGTCGTTGAGCGCTGCAAGGCTTGCGGCTTCTGCGTGGAGTTTTGTCCCACGCACGTGTTAGCGCTCTCTTCCGCCTTCAATTCCAAGGGATACCATCCGCCGCATGTGGTGCATCCGGAAAAATGCAGCGGCTGCGACTTATGCGGGATGTATTGTCCGGACTTCGCAATCTACGGCAGCAAGACAGCGGCAAAGTCTGCCGAAGCGGAGAAGGACGGAGGGAAGAAATGAAAGCCGATCCTCATGGCGTCTTGACAGGAACTCACTTTATCGACGGCGACCACGCCTGCTGCGAAGGCGCGTTAGCAGCTGGCGCGAGGTTTGCGGCGGGATATCCGATCACGCCGTCGACCGAAGTTGTGGAGCGCTTCGCGTCGCGAGTGCCGACCGTCGGTGGCTGCTTTATACAGATGGAAGACGAACTCGCGGCCTCGATTGCGTTGCAAGGCGGAGTCTGGGGCGGAGCGAAAGCTTTCACCGTAACCTCGGGACCCGGCTTCTCTTTGATGATGGAACACATTGGCTATGCCGCAATGACCGAGACGCCCTGTGTGTTTGTCGACGTTCAGCGCGGCGGTCCGTCGACTGGATTGCCTACACTTCCCGCCCAAGCGGACATGATGCAGGCACGCTGGGGATCGCATGGTGACTACGAGATAATCGCGCTGTGCCCGAACTCTCCGCAAGAATGTTTCGATCTGACGATTAAAGCTTTCAACCTTGCCGAAGAATTCCGCGTGCCCGTGATGTTCATGATGGACGAAGTGGTGGGACACATGACGGAAAAGGTTGTGATCCCTCCCGCGGATCAGATCGAAGTTGTGCCCCGCAAGCACACACGCAAATCAGTAGAGGACTATCTGCCATACGGAACCAACGGCGACATGGTTCCAGAGATGGCGCATGCCGGCGAAGGCTATAAATTCCACGTTACCGGCCTGACACACGACGAGCGCGGCTATCCCAACATGACACCCCAGACACAAGACAAGTTGGTGCGGCGCCTCCAGAACAAGATTCGTTCCGCTGAAGATCGCATTTGCCTGTTCGAAGAAGAACGACTGGATGATGCGGACGTGGTGGTTGTTTCCTACGGCATCACCTCGCGAGTCGCGCAACGGGCGCTCGATGCAGCGCGAGAGAAGGGCTTGAAGGTCGGCAAGCTTCGGCTTATTACCGCGTGGCCGTTTCCTGAAAAGAAGATTGCTGCCTTAGCGAATCACATCAAAGCATTTGTGGTTCCGGAGCTCAACCTCGGACAAATGGTGCGCGAGGTCCAGCGCGCTGCGGACGGCAAGGCAAAGACGTTCGCCGTGTCGCACGCCGGCGGCGGAGTTCACAACCCTGACGAAATCCTGAATGCGATCGTGGAGGCGAGCCGATGCTGAATATTCTGAACGACGAAACGGTGAATCCGGTTGAACCGTTCCTGCGCAGCGACCGCATGCCGCACATCTGGTGTCCCGGATGCGGCATCGGCACGACCGTCAACTCCTTCTCGCGTGCGCTGATTGAGTCGAACATCGACCTGGAATCTTTGGCGCTCGTCTCGGGGATCGGCTGTACGGGACGAGTTGCAGGCTACGTGAAGCTCGATTCATTTCATACAACGCACGGACGTGCGATCCCTTTTGCCACGGGACTGAAGCTGGCGAATCCCAAGCTGAATGTCGTGGTGTATTCCGGAGACGGCGATCTTTCAGCGATTGGCGGAAATCATCTGATCCACGCCGCACGGCGCAACATCGATCTGAAAGTGATCTGCGTCAACAATCTGATCTATGCCATGACCGGAGGCCAGACCGCTCCGACAACACCGGGCCACGCGACTACATCAACCAATCCTTATGGCACGTTTGAACCGGCATTCAATCTGCCGCACCTGGTCGAGGCGGCCGGCGCGGTTTACGTCGCGCGCTGGACGACGTTTCATGTGCGGCAACTAGCACGATCAATCAGCGAGGCATTTCAGAAAAAAGGATTCTCTTTCATCGAAGTGATCTCTCCCTGCCCCACGCTTTACCAGCGCCGCAACAAGATGGGCGACGGCCTCGACACGATGAAGTACTACAAGGAAAAGAGCAAGGTGAAGAACGGCGCGCCCACGAGCGAAGTTGGGCTGACGCTTAACGGTGAAATTGCCGTCGGCAAGTTCGTCGACCGCGACCGGCCGGATTATCAATCCATGATGCGGGCTCAATACGTCGAATCACTGGGCGAGCGCTATATCGAGGAAGCAGAAACGGAGTGCGTATGCGGCTAACTGAAATTCGTGTTGCGGGCTTTGGAGGCCAGGGTGTCATCCTGTCGGCAGTGATTCTTGGTAAAGCGGCGTCGATTTACGAGAACGGCTTTGCCACGATGACGCAAAACTTCGGCCCCGAGGCACGAGGCGGCGCTTGCAGCGCGCAGCTCGTGATCTCGGATTCCCCTGTACTGTATCCATATGTCACCAAGCCGGACATCATGGTGATCATGTCGCAGGAGGCATACAACCGCTTCGCGCAGGAACTGAAGCCGGAAGGCCTCTTGATCGTCGAAGAAGATCTAGTGCGCGTTTCCGATCTGAAGGGTGATCCCAAGGTTTACAGCATTCCCGCGACGCGCATCGCCGAGGAATTGGGCAAACGCATGGTGCTGAACTCGGTCATGGTCGGTTTTTTTACCGCCGTCACAAATCTTCTCAGCGCTGATGCGGTTCGGAAGGCCGTGGCTGACTCGGTGCCTCCGAGCTTTCGCGAACTGAATCTGAAGGCGTTTGAGAAAGGATTGGAGTACGGGACAACCGCGCTGGCAGCGGCTCCGCCCAGGCAGGGGTTGCAGGAACTGACGTACGCGAGCGAGTAGAATCTCCTCCCTACTGGCTCGTTCCCACCGCCGCGACCCAGTAGTAATCCACACCTTGCGGCGCGTAGTGTCCAAGGAATGAAACCTTGCGGCCCGCAGTTTGATGCGCGACATTGTCCATCCACGTCGTCGGAGCGACTAGCAAGTGTTCCTCGCTGGGCACGTTTCCTGATTCGTATCGAGCAATGATTTGGTTGCGGTAGAACGCCAGGCCGTATTCGATTTCGCGCGAAGTGCCAAAAACAGCGACCGGGAGTTTGTGCGTTTCAACGCTTGCTAGTTCGATTGCGAGCGGGCGCGTGGAGAGCTTCTGATCGATGGCAGCGGTTCCAAGTTTTAGCACAGCGGCAACCGCGAGCACCACGGGAATCAGCGTGACGAACCGCAACATCCGAAGACGGAACCGGCTGAGCAGGGTCAGTGCGATCGCCACGCACAGCACAAAAGCTATCGCAAGCGCGAACACAATCGGACGTCCCGCGGGCAGGCCGTGTTTCATCACGATGAAACCAATAACCATTGCCGGCACAACCGGTGCTGAGGCGACGATCGCGTGCACGATTGCAAGCCATTTTGATACGGGCTGCTCTCGCTCCGAACGGCGCAAAAGGTAGTCCGCCAACAGCACGGCACCCGCTGGGATTGCGGGAAGTATGTAGCCCGGGAGTTTCGATTGCGAGATTGAGAAGAATACGACTGGCAGCACGAGCCAGCAGCAAGCAAAGACACGGAATTCTAGTTCCAGCTCCGGCTCAGATTGAATTGATTCGCGCTCTGACCACCACGCGCGTACGGACTCCACAAAAGCGAGGATTACGAAAACGATCCATGGCAAGAGCGCAATGGCAGTGACAGGAATGTAGTACCAAAAGGGCTCCGGATGATGGTAGAGATTGGTTGAGAATCGAGCCAGATTGTGCTCGAGAATGAATTCTCGAAAGAATTGCGGATTGCGACTCTGAACCAGAGCGTACCAAGGCAGTGAGACAGCACAGAAGAGAACAATCCCGGGCAGCCAGAGGGTCTTGAGCACGAGACGCCATTCACGAGTTGCCGCCGCAAAAGATGCGATCAGAACAGCGGCGAGAAACGGAGCCACCGGTCCCTTTGCCAGCATGCCCAACGCCATGCATAGATAGAAGACGGCGAGAAGAGTTCGGCTTCCGTTCTCACGCCAACCCCACCACGCCAGCATTCCGGTAGCAAAGGAAGCTGCGAGCCCCATATCCATGGAAGCCGCATGCGCGTAGCCGATGACTCCCGCGCAGGAGGCAGTAATCAGCGCGGCATCGACCTCGACTCCGCGGCGAAACTTGCGAAAGAAAAGATATACAGCGATCACCAGCAGAGTGGCGTCGAACGCCGATGGGATTCGAGCTGCAACGTCGCTCACTCCGAAGATGCTGTAAGCCAACATCGCTTGCCAGTAGTAAAGAGGAGGCTTTTCGAGCCACGCATGTCCGCCGAGAACGGGCGTAATCCAGTCGCGACGCTCGAGCATCTCGCGTGCGACCTGAGCATAGCGTGGTTCGTCCGCGCCAATCAGGCCAAAGGCGCCGAGCCCGTAAAAGAACAGGAACGCGCAGAAGCCGGCGAGAAGTAGGAGATCGGTGCGGGTGCGAGCGGTCATCGGAAGGTTGCTAGATTTGATTGCCGAGGGTCGCGTCTGAAAGACAATGCACGGTCAACCCAAGATTCAAGATCAGTTTATTGTACGGAAGGCCCGCGGTTGATTTGCAGAATCACGCCCCGCACCGCGTCGGCGAGCGGCCCATCGACAGAACATCCGCTGGCGCACTCGTGGCCGCCTCCGCCGAAGGTTTCCGCGACCTTGGCTACATCGATCTTGCCCTTGCTGCGAAGGCTGACGCGAAATCGCCCGCCGGGTAATTCACGGAAAAACGCAGCCACTTCGACTCCACCGATCGACAGAACGTAATTCACCAGTCCTTCGCAGTCCTCTTCGATCGCGCCGCAACGTTCCATCTGCTTTTGTGTAACCCAGACATATCCGATGTGGCCTTCTAGATTCAGATTGCGCAGCGCCTCGCCGAGCAGCCGAATTTTGGCGGCCGAATGCGCGAAATAAATTCCTCGCGCGCAGTGAGCGGGATCGGCTCCGGCCAGCACTAACTCGCGGGCAAGCGCAAAAGTATTCTCGTTCGTTCCCTGAAACATGAACGAACCGGTGTCCGTCATCAGTGCGGTATAGAGGCAGGTCGCTATTTCCGGAGAGAACTTCACGCCCGCTTCGCGCGCCAGACGAAATACCATCTCCGCTGTCGCTACGGCATGGGGATCGATCCAGTTCACATGCGCAAAAGGACGTCCACTGACGTGATGGTCGATGCTGATCAGGAAACGATCTTCGAGGCCTTCAAGGCGCGTACGGTGAATGCTGTCACATTCCAGAATGATGGCCGCCTCGTAACTTCCGATGACGCGGCTGGATTGCACAACTTGATCGGCAAATGGAAGCGAACGATAGATGCGGGGTACGCCATCGTGCAGCACAACGTCGGCCTGCTTGCCCATGGCGCGGAGTACCTGGCAGCAAGCGAGAGCCGATCCGACCGCATCTCCATCGGGACGGGCGTGCGACGTCAGCACGAAGCGCTCGTGCTGCCCGATCTGCCGGAGCACATCCTCGAGCATGTGGCTATGACTTCTTTCCACTGGCTTCCTTGCGCGCCTTCATTCGCTTCTTGGAACGATTCAGCAATTCCTCGACGCGAGCTTTGTCCTGCTCGGCGCGGTCGAGGCGAAAATACAATTCCGGGGCACGTCTCAGGCGCAGTCGCTCCACCAGTTCGTGGCGGATATATTCTTTGGCGGCTTCGAGACCTTCGATACTTTGATCCGCATCTGCGTCGTCGCCCTCAACGTTGACCCAGACTTCCGCGGATCGCCCGTCATCGGCGATGTGGACCGCAGTGACGCTAACCAGGCCGATTCGTGGATCCGCCAGCTCGCCTTCGACGAGCGTTTCGATCTCTTCGCGCAGAGCTTCGCCAACCCGTCCGCGATGGTACTTCAGCCCGCGCTTCTCCACTTCGCACCTCAGGTAAAACGCTTGAGAATATCAGAAAAACTGCCGGCCGTGTGTGACTGCGCTCCGCTATTGTCGCGTGCTCGGGCAGGTCCGAGGTAAGTACGGAGGTAACAAGGTGTTAGGGGATATTGGAGAGCTCTGGTCGTTGGTCGCTGGTCGTTAGATTTCGCCGCGCGCCTGATGCGCTCTCTCCGCTGAGGATCGCTCGGGGCAGACGGACACGGTCTCCACGTGAGCCGATTACAAATATTCCACGAATGAATCGGCTATGTCCGCACCGTGATTGTTGGCGATGCGCGTGGCCGCGCTTTCTACTTTTTTCATTAGACCATCGAGGTAATCGCGGGAGGGCGAGATGCTGACCGCGCCGATGGTGGCGCGGTTCCAGAGTTCAGCCGAATCAAGTTCGGCGACCGAAACGTTGAAGCTCGTGCGCAGGCGATCTTTGAGGCTACGCACAACCTGGCGCCGATCTTTGATCGATTGCGCGGCTTCGATGTGAAGTTCGAGTGTGAGAAAAGCGATGGGCATGAAGTGAAAGTGGCTAGTGGTCTGTGGGTAGCAAACCACCGTCCACCAGCCACTGATGACTAGCCGGTATTTTAAGCGATCACTTCCGCAGCGACTCGCGTCGTCACGAAGGCCTCGATCACGTCGCCAGCCTTGATGTCACCATAGTTGGCGATGGAAATACCGCATTCCATTCCGTTGGTGACTTCCTTTGCGTCGTCCTTGAAGCGGCGCAGCGAGCCAACCTTGCCCTTGAACACGACTACATTGTCGCGCAGCAGGCGAACTTCGGAATCGCGTTTGATCAAGCCATCGCTCACGCGGCAGCCAGCAACCGTTCCCACTTTCGGGATGCGGAACACTTCGAGCACTTCCGCGCGACCCTGATAGGTTTCCTTGATCGTCGGCTCGAGCAAGCCGCTCATGGCGCGCTTGATCTCGTCCTGCAGTTCGTAAATGATCGAGTGCAAGCGGATATCGACTTCTTCTTGTTCGGCCAGTTCCTGCGCTTTGCGCTCGGGCCGCACATTGAAGCCGATGATGATCGCGTTCGATGCGGATGCGAGCAGAACGTCGGTTTCGGTAATGGCGCCCACACCCGACCGCAGCAGCTTCAACCGGACCTTGTCGTTGGAAAGTTTCGATAAAAGATCGCTGAGTACTTCGACCGAGCCCTGCACATCGCCTTTCAGGATGATGTTCAGTTCTTTGGTGCCGGCGGACTTGATCTGTTCAGCCAGTCCTTCCAGAGATACACGAGAACTCTTGGCCAGCGCCGCTTCACGAGCCTTTTGTTCGCGGTATTCAGAGATGCCGCGGGCTTTGTCGCGATCCGCAACCACGACGAATTGATCGCCAGCTTGCGGAAGACCTTCCAGACCAAGAATTTCGACTGGCGTCGACGGGGGTGCGGATTGCAGCGCGCTCCCGCGATCGTCGAACATCGCGCGGACTTTACCGAACACGTTGCCCACTACAAAGTTATCTCCGGCAACGAGCGTGCCATTCTGCACGAGCACGGTGGCCACAGGACCGCGTCCGCGATCGAGCTTTGCTTCGAGAACCACGCCAGTCGCCGCGCGCTCGGGGGTGGCTTTCAGCTCCGCGAGATCGGCAACCAGGCAGATCATCTCCATCAGCAGATTGAGATTCGTTTTCTTTTTCGCAGAAACATCGACGAAAACTGTTTTGCCGCCCCACTCTTCCGGCACCAACCCGCGATCGGCCAGTTGCTTCTTCACCCGGTCGGGCAAAGCATCCGGCTTATCGATCTTGTTCACGGCAACGATAATTGGAACTTCAGCCGCGTGAGCGTGATCGATGGCTTCGATTGTCTGCGGCATGACTCCGTCATCAGCAGCCACAACCAGAACCACGATGTCGGTGGCTTTCGCGCCTCGGGACCGCATACGCGTAAATGCTTCGTGACCCGGCGTATCGAGGAACACAATCTCGCGACCGAACGCCGGAGATTCCTTGTCCGTAATACGAACTTTGTAGGCGCCAATGTGCTGCGTGATGCCGCCTGCCTCGCCCTCGGCGACGCTAGTAAGGCGGATCGAGTCGAGCAGCGTGGTCTTGCCATGGTCGACGTGCCCCATGATCGTGACTACTGGAGGACGCGGGGTGACTTCAACAGTCGAATCCTCACCACCGGCCGCAGCCGCGTCGATATCTTTTGACGCCTGCTCTTCAAACGTAATCACGTTGGTGTCGGCACCGAAGAAGCGAGCCATTTCGCTGGCCAGTTCCGCGTCGAGAGTCTGGTTGATCGTTGCGAAAACACCGCGCCCCAGCAACCGTGAGATCAGGTCTTTTGCGCGGATATCAAGCTTTTCGGCAAGATCTTTAACGCTGATGCCTTCCGTGATCGTGATATTGCGCGTGATCGGCATCGGCTCATTCGACACCACCATGCGCGGCGGTGGCGTGTAGCCCTTCATTGGGCCTTCTTTTACACCGCGCGGAACGTAGCGCTGGCCAGGCCTGCGTGAAGGCGCTCCCGGACGGCTGCCTGGACGCACCGGCCCTGGAGGCGGAAGCCCCGGACCAACTCCAAGCGGACGCGGACCCGTCGGGGCTGAACGCGTGGGATGCATGGGTCGACGCTCGCCCGGACGCAGCGGCGGACGCGGAGCACCGACGCCACCCGGACCTTGCGGACGCGGGCGTTGAAAAATCGGCTGGCCCGGCACAGGACGTCCCGGAGCCGGACGCATGGTTCCTATTGGTCCGCTCGCTTGTGTAGGTGGTGGGACCGGACGCGGTGGCGGAGCCTTATAAACCGGGCGAGGTCCAGTCTGTGGAACAATCATGCGCGGCGCGGGCGGTTGCGGCGGTCCGGCAACGACCGGAGAAGCAGTCGGGCGTGGCGCGATCGGTGTCGGTGGTGCTGACGAAGCTGTGATCGAAGGAGCGGCGGGCGCAGGCGGAGTGGCAACAGCCGCAGGAGGTGTTGATGGCGCGGCTGGACGCGGTGGCTGTACGGCCGCCGGAGGCGCGGGCGGAGCAACAGTATGAGTCGGTCTTTCCGCGACAGGCTGTGGAACGATCATGCGCGGCGCAGGTGCCTGAACGACTGGCGCAGCGGGAGGTGGCGCGGGTGCAGTTGCGGGCGGCGCTGCCGGCTTCGGAGGAGCAGGCGCAACGGGCTTCGCCACAATAGGCGGCGCTGCAGGCGGCCGAACGGGCGGCGCGGCGATTGCTTCCTTCTTCTGGGTAATCGCCCTCAGCACGTCCCCCGGACGAGAGATGTGCGACAAATCGATCTTGGTTTTGATTTCTTCTTCACCGCGCAATGTACGCGCGGAACGCGCAGAGGAGCTCTGCGCTTCAGCCGAGCCGCGGATGTGGGCTCGCACTTTTTCTGCTTCATGGTCCTCAAGTGAACTGGAATGGGTCTTCTTCTCCGTCACTCCGACGAGCGGTAGCGCGTCGAGAATGGCTTTGCTTTTAACTTCCAGCTCCCTTGCGAGATCGTTGATTCGAACCTTACTCATCCGGCCTTTCTTTTCCCCGCGCTAGGTCTTCATCGGAGCCCTCACGGAGTCAGCTTGTTGCACTCGCATACTTTCGAAAATATTTGCGCGTGCCATGTTATTCGGTTTTTTCAGGAGCATCGCCGGCTTCCGGCTCATGCTCGGGATTCTCTGCGGAAGCAGTTTCTGCTTCCGGCGCTTCGGCAGTCGCGGCTTCTTCGGACGCCTCTGGAACTGCCTCTTCCGCCACTACCTCGCCTTCGGCGATTACGCCTTCCGTCGCTCCGGCATCCAGGCTCGCGAAATAATTATTCACCGCGAGGCTGATTTTTTCCACTGTCTTCGGCCCGATGCCTTCAATGGCCTCGAGTTGCTCCGGCGTCATATCCGCCAAGGCCTCGACTGTAGTTACACCGGCAGCTCCAAGCTTCTCGACCAGCCCGTCACCAAGGCCCGGAACATTCTCGAGTGGAGTGGTCGCCTGCGGAGCCATCGCCGCCATCTGCTGCTCGACTTCCTGGCGCTTCTCTTCTTCGCTCTTGATGTCGATCTTCCAGCCGAGCAGCTTCGCCGCCAGCCGAACATTCTGTCCTTTTTTGCCGATGGCAAGAGAGAGCTGGCTATCGTCGACGACAACTTCGAGATGCTTTTCGCCGCTGTCGATCACGGTCACTCGGCTGACTTTGGCCGGCTGCAGAGCCTTCTCAGCGAAGGTGACAGCATCCTCATGGTATTCAATGATGTCAATCTTCTCTCCGCGCAGTTCACGGATGATCGACTGGACGCGCATTCCCTTCATACCGACGCAAGCGCCTACCGCGTCCACGTCTTTGTCCTTCGACATGACTGCGATCTTGGTACGCTCACCAGCTTCACGTGCGATCGCCCGGATCACGACGGTGCCGTCGTAGATCTCCGGAACCTCGGTCTGGAATAGGTGCTGCACCAATTCCGGCGCCGCACGCGATACAACCACTCCAGGACCTTTTGCCGCACGTTCCACGCGTGCTATCACGACGCGCACGCGCTCGCCAATGGCAAACGACTCGAGCCGCGACTGCTCTTTGCGAGGCATGCGCGCTTCTGCCTTGCCGATATCGAAAATTACATCCGGACCTTCGACGCGCTTCACAGTCGCGTTCACGATTTCGTTCACGCGGCCAATGTATTCGTTGTAGACCGTGTCGCGTTCGGCTTCGCGCACCTTCTGGAAAATTACCTGCTTCGCCAGCTGCGCCGCGATGCGTCCCAGAATGCCTTCGGTGACTTTCGGAATTTGCAGCTCGCCTCCGACTTCAAGGCTGGGATCAACCTTGCGCGCGTCTTCCAAGGTGATCTGCAGGTTCGGATCTTCCACCTGCTCCGGAGTTTCAACCACGGTCTTGACCGCGAACGCATTGATCTTGCCGGTATCCTTGTCCAGCTTGGCGCGGAGGTTCTCCTGCGACTTATAGTACTTGCGCGTTGCCATGACGATGGCGTCTTCCACCGCGCTGACTACAATCTGGGGATCAATCCCCTTCTCCCGGCTCAGTGCGTCAATCGTGTTGTAGAGCTCGCTAGCCATAAGAAAACAATTTGGTAATTGTGTAATTGATAATTTGGTAATTGAAAACCGGCATTCCGCGTTTCAATTACTCAATTACAAAATTGCCCAATCTCTCTAAATCTCTGGAACCAGGTTCGCCTTTTCCACGTTGGCGAATTCAATCTCAATCTTCTGCCCGGCCGACTCACCCATCTTCTTGCGCGACTTGTGACTTGCCACGCTCAAGTCCAACGTCAGACGGCCGTCCTTGAAGCTTTCCAGTCGCCCTTCAAAGTGGCGGTTATTTTCCACCGGCTGGCGCGTCGTCAACTTCAAGCGGCTCCCTGCGAACCGGGTGAAGTCCGAAGGCTTGATCAACCGCCGATCGAGCCCAGGCGACGAAACTTCCAGCGTGTACGAGCCTGGCATCACATCTTCGACGTCGAGAATTGTGCCGAACTCGCGACTGAAGTTGGCGCAGTCTTCGTGCGTCACTCCGGCCAGAGGATCTCTTCCCGCGGCGGGCTTGTCCAGGAACACTCGCAACATGCGCGCCTTACCGCCGCCGAGAAATTCGACTTCCACGACTTCCAGTCCTCTGGAAGCTGCGACCCGGTCCGCGATTTCCCGCACACGTTCAACGTCAAGCGCCATGGATCCAATAACTTACTGGCGGATGGCTGCTACACCTGACGGGGCTCCAACTAAAAAGTGGGCTTGCGCCCACTGGTGTGCTTCGCCAAATGCCGGTACACAGCAGTTCTCAGATTCCTAATATACGCCCGCGGGGGGTAAAAAGACAAACGGGCTGCCAGAAGACTAGATGACTGAATTCTTTGCCGACGCCGGTTTACAACCAGTGATGAGAGACATAGGATAGCGGTTCGATTCTGAGATTCTTATGGTTCCGGAGCACGATCACTCCACATTCGACTGGATCCGAATAGGCCGTGAAGACGTCACTGAGCGCGGAACTCCGGATTGGTCTGGCATTTTCGTATCGAATCTGATTCCTCCCAGCTTTGAGTCATATGCGAAGATCCTTCACAGCATCCACCCTCACTACGAATCCATCGAAACCCCACTTTCGGAGTGCGAAAGAGCGGTGCTGAGAATCCCGTCTTGCGAACCCCTGAAATCCTTCATCGAAGCGCGAAGGTTTGATTCCGCGGGAAGCAGAATCCGATGGAAGCAGCTTGCCGAGTTACTAAATGTCCCTTTTGCTCCCGCAATAAAGCACGAGTGGTATCGGAAGAAACTTGAAGATCCGTGGTGCTGGCCCAGGCTCTTCCGTGGTCCCGACGACGGTCGGCTCAGTGACGAAGAGTACCAGGCGCTAATATCTATCCTCAATTCCGCTACGGAGAATAAAGAATGCCTTTTCCGCTTCTCCGATATTCCGTTTTACGCTCCCGCCAACTCAAGAAAACCACAGTTATTGAGGGGCACTCTGGATCAGGTTTGCGACTTTCAGAAAGAGAATAAGCTGAGTTTCGAATATTGGTGGCCTAGCGACCGGAGCTGGTGCGTGTGCTCAGATTATGACTTGGAATTCACGATAGCCGCTGGTTCCCGGCGCCTGGTTTCGAAACTATTGCAGAACGAAGTCCTTGAGTGCATAGAAGTAACGCTGCAGACGCGGGTGGACCACTGTGCGCCGATGCCGTAACGACCACTCAGCCATGGAGCAGTCCACGTGCTAAGTCTGTTGTTTATCGCCCCATTTGCCTGATCTTCCGCCGCTCTCTACAATATTCGTTTACCCACAGCGCTGGGGAATTCCGAGACATTTATGATTCATTTTCCCGTTCCTGAGGCTCTTACCTTTGACGACGTCCTTCTGCTGCCTGCCCGTTCGGACGTTGTCCCCGCGACTGCGAGCACCCAGACGCAGCTCACGCGCAATATCAGCCTGAACATTCCTATCGTAAGCGCTGCCATGGACACCGTCACCGAATCGCACATGGCGATCGCGTTGGCCCAACAGGGCGGACTTGGAATTATTCATCGCAATCTGACCATCGATCAGCAGGCCAACGAAGTCGATAAGGTGAAGCGCTCGGAAAGCGGCATGATCGTCGACCCGGTGACGATGCATGCCACCGACAAGGTTTCCGATGCGCTCGAGGTCATGCGCAAGTACAAGATTTCCGGCGTGCCCATCACCGAGCACGGCAAGCTCGTCGGCATTCTCACCAACCGCGACTTACGCTTCGAAACCCGGTTCGATATTCCAATCGATAAGGTGATGACCAAGAAAAATCTCATCACCGTGCCGGTCGGCACCACGCTCGAAGACGCGGAGAAAATTCTTCACGAGCATCGCGTCGAGAAACTGCTGGTCGTCGATGACAAGTACAACCTCAAAGGCCTAATCACAGTTAAGGACATCCAAAAGAAACTGAAGTATCCGAACGCCGCAAAGGATTCGCAGGGCCGCCTTCGAGTCGGCGCGGCCATCGGCGCAACGGGAGATTTTCTGGAGCGAGCGCAAGAGCTTGCTGAAGCGAAAGTGGATGTGCTCGCCATCGATAGCGCCCACGGCCACTCGTCAAAGGTGCTGGAAGCGGTAAAGCTGGTGAAGTCGAAGCTGCCGCATATCGAACTCCTGGCAGGCAACGTCGCTACTTTTGATGGAGCTTGTGAATTGGCTCGCGCGGGAGCGGACGGAATTAAGGTCGGCATAGGCCCCGGATCCATTTGTACAACCCGCGTCGTGACCGGCGCTGGCGTGCCGCAGATCACCGCTATCTCCGAGGCATATCGAGCGACGAAAGATTCCGGTGTTCCCATCATCGCCGATGGCGGCATCAAGTATTCCGGCGATGTCACGAAAGCACTGGCCGCTGGAGCCAGTGCGGTGATGATTGGATCTTTGTTTGCCGGAACCGACGAAAGCCCCGGCGAACTGATCCTTTATCAAGGCCGTTCGTTCAAATCGTATCGCGGCATGGGATCGCTCGGTGCGATGGCACAGGGATCGAGCGAACGTTATTTTCAAAGCACCGACGGCGGCGATTCGAGTTCTTCCGTCTCTGCTCCCGACGGCGAATCGAACCGTCTCGCGAAGTTAGTCCCGGAAGGAATTGAAGGCCGTGTTCCCTATCGCGGTTCCGTCTCGATGATTATTTATCAGATGGTTGGCGGACTGAAATCCGGTATGGGCTACTGCGGCTGCGCGACGATCGCAGAACTGCTGCAGAAGACGCGCTTCGTGCGAATCAGTGGCGCGGGCCTGCGCGAGTCGCACGTACATGACGTCATGATCACGCGGGAAGCTCCGAACTATGCAATCGAATAACCGGCTGAGGCGGGTGTCTCACCGTCTGTTGCGGTGGTGCTTCGCTTGCGCGACGGGGAAAGTTATCTGCGCAGGTCGTCCATCCGCTTGAGCACCGACAAGCACCACGTTCTAAAAGCCTGGATCGCCGCAGTTCTCTGGCTGATCGTCATTGCGATCGAGTCTACGGCGTATCTCTCCGCGCACAACACCGGAAGGTTTCTCTATCCTCTCATTCATTTTCTCTTTGGCGTTGATCGTGCCGGATTCGAACCGTGGAATTTCTACATCCGTAAAACTGGGCATGTCATCGGTTACGGGTTGCTGTGTGTTTTGCTGTTTCGAGCATGGCGCGAGACGCTGCCGGCGCGAAGCAATCCCAAGTGGACGCTGCGCTGGGCTGGCATTGCAATGCTCGGAACCGCCCTGGTCGCGAGCCTGGACGAATGGCACCAGAGCTTTCTGCCTTCGCGCACGGGACGATGGCAAGACGTAGTGCTCGACACGTGCGCCGGTATCGCCGCTCAGTTCCTGCTATTCCTGTTCAGCAAGTGGATCTAAGCCCCCCGGCTTCTACGCTTGCGTCTCAGTCCATATATAGAGAAACTTCTCGTCGCTCGCAGTAGCGACTCTTCGTCCAGCCTTCCGCGTTGCACGGTTCAGAGCCGACCGAACTTTCTCCTTGCTCTCTGCCAAGTCGCCTAGAGGGACTTTTAAAGCAATACCATTCTCGACCTGATCGAGGTCGGAAATAATCTGGCTGACGATTTCCTTGTGTTTTCCGTTTCGCCCTTGCGGCACGTCGGGAACGGACATTGTTTTGAAGTGCATGGGTGAAGAGGTACGACGGACACTCATGATCGGCTCCTTTCACTGGGAACGATTCGCTAAACAAACGTAGCGTTATCGTATCACTTCGTAGCAGTAAGTCAACACTAAAATATTCACAGCCTAACAAAGCGTTGAGGCTCGCAAATACGGATTCGGACCGCCTGAACATTCATGACCGAGTCGCAGTAAAGCCTGACAGCGCGCTGCTAAGGATTTCACCCGTATCTATTCAGCCCTGTTAGGTTCAAGACAGTGGTGAGAAGGAGCAAGCCGATGAAAAAGACCCATTTCGAGCAGGTTCCCGTTGCTCTCGCGAAACAGGTCGCAGCGCGCGAGGCTTTTTCATCGCGCAGGCAGTCGGTCTCCTGCGTCATCTGCGGCAGCCCCGTTGCACTCGAGCAGTGCAAGATTGATGAGGGTGGAAATGCTGTTCATGAGCGCTGCTACGTCGCCAAACTCGCCGCCAAACCCACTCCGGATCTCCTCATAACAGAAGGCCGCACGGCGCCACCCTCCACTCCATCGGCCCGGATTCGCTAAGCGATTCCACCAGGGGGACCTTGCGCGCAAGGATGTTCCCGTCTGATTTTTCCTCTCCAGCGTAGTTCTGTTCGATTCGTTTCCCATCATCCGCAGATTGGAAATCTTTTCCTAGTTGACAGCCACGCCTTCTAATGTTACACATTGTAACGCTACAATGACTAACACACGGATCGTACGTCTAAAAAACCTGGGCGAAGTTGAGCAGAGCGTGATGGATTATCTATGGACGCACGGCCCATCGACCGCGGAGGCCTGCCGCGAAGCGTTGGCCGTATCGCGCCCTATGAAAGATTCCACCATCCGCACCGTTCTGCGCCGCCTCGAAGAGAAGGGATATCTCACGCATGAAGTCGATGGCAGGACTTTCATCTACACGGCGTCGGATGCGCGGCAAAATGTGGCAGTCCGCGCAGTGAAGAGCATTATCGATCGCTTCTGCGGCGGCTCGGCCGAACAGCTCGTGCTCGGTATGGTGGATAACGCTGTTCTCGATCGCAAGCAACTGGAACGTCTTGCACGCAAGATTGCGGAAAAACAATCCGCCGATGAAATCCCTTCCGGAAAAAAGGAAAGAAAGCCATGACTTATATCGTTCACATTTCCTGGCTTACGCCAGTGCTTTCCGCATTAGGTGTATCCGCGCTGCGATCCCTCACATTGGCGGGAATTGCTGGGCTGGGATTGGCGGCGCTGCGCGTTAAGTCGACATCCTTGCGCCTGTTTGCCTGGAAAACGGTGCTCTATCCAAGTCTCGCCATGCCATTCGTCGGATGGTTGCTGCCCCCGCTATCGGTTCCGATGCCGGACTTTCTTCACAGCGAGAGCGTGCAGGTTGTAGCGAGTGACGTGACCCAGGTAAATTCGCCCTCGATCTCAAACAGCGCAACGTTAGCGACGAATGCGGCCGTACGGCCTCAGGCGACCAGCAAAAAAATCTCTGACGTTCGCGGTGCGCACGGAGACTTTACGGTTCCCGTAGCAGCCGGACGCCCTTTCCACTCCAGTCATGTTTCGATTCCTTGGACTGCAGTTGCCGAAGAGCTCTACGCGGCCGTAGCTGTATTTCTTCTCGCACGCTTTGTTATCGGGATCGTGCTCGCGCGGCGACTGGTTAATGCAGCCCGAACGATAAACCATCTGCGAATCACACAAAGGCTCGCCTCCCGCGCCCATTCCGTCGGCCTCGCATCTGCTCCGAAAATTGCGGAGTCTGAATGGATCTCGGTGCCGGTCACGGTGGGCGCGTTGCGGTCAACGATCTTGCTACCCATGAGTTGGCGCGAGTGGGACGATGCCAAGCTCGACGCCGTGCTTGCACATGAGGTATCCCACGTCGCGCGACGCGACGCCCTGACCCAGCGCATTTCCTTGCTGCATCGCGCAATCTTCTGGTTCAGTCCGCTCGCGTGGTGGCTCGATCGTCATCTCTCCGTCCTGGCCGAAGAAGCTAGCGACGAAGCCGCGCTCGCCGGCGGTGCCGACCGCACCGACTACGCTCGAACGTTGCTGGGATTTTTCGAGTCTTTGCACGCCGCTCCTGGGCGCGTGTGGTGGCAGGGAGTTTCGATGGCCAAGGCAGGACAGGCCGAACAAAGGGTGGAAAGAATTCTTGCGTGGAGAGGAGCTGTCGTTATGAATCTCAAGAAGTCTGCAGTTATCGGCATCATCGCGCTCGCAGTCCCAGTGGTTTATCTGACGGCCGCGGTGCGTCCGACAAATCCCAGCGCAGCACTTGCACAAGAACCGGCACCGCCCGCACCGGCGAGCGCTCCACTCGATCCGCCTCCGGCGCTTGCGGATACTCCTCCGCTTCCAGCGGCGCCTACGACCGGCGTAGTTTCGCACAGCGGCATGGCGCCGATGGTCCCAGTGGCTCCGGTTGCACCATCCATGCCGCCAGCCCCGGTTGCGTCCTGGTCCACCCAAGACGACGGGGGGAGATCAAACTACGGTCACGGCTTTTCCTACAGTTTCGGCTACGACGACGATCAGCGATTTGTGATCGTCACTGGCAAGAACGAATCGTTCACGATGTCGGGCTCTAGCGAAGATGCGCGTCACGTCGAGAAGCTGCGAAAGCAAATTCCCGGAGACTTCATCTGGTTCCAGTCCGACGAGAAGTCCTACATCATTCGCGACCAGGCGACCATTGATCGCGCCCGGAAGCTCTGGGCTCCTCAAGAGGAACTCGGCAAGAAGCAGGAAGCGCTCGGCAAACAGCAAGAGGCCCTCGGTAGGCAGCAGGAAGCTTTGGGCGAGAAGATGGAGCAGGTTCGGGTCAACGTCCCAGACATGACCGCTGCTCTCGACAAACTGAAAGCGAAATTGCAGAAGCTTGGCCCCAGCGCGACCATGGAACAGATTGGCGATCTGCAATCAGAGATCGGAGATTTGCAGAGCAAGATCGGGGAGATTCAATCTCAAGCGGGCGAGCAACAAGGCAAACTCGGCGAAGAGCAGGGCGCTCTCGGAGAAAAGCAAGGCAAGCTCGGCGAAGAACAAGGAGAACTTGGCCGTCAGCAGGCTGAACTCGCCGAGAAGGCCAACAAGCAGATGAAAGAACTGCTTGACGAAGCAATCAAGAACGGCAAAGCGCAGCCCGAGCCCGATGGCGGAGGCGGAGCCTCTCTATAGTTTCAATAGCAAGACTGGACAAATGCACCGTCGTGGAAGAGCGGCCCTTTGAGGGCCGCATTCGCGTTGAGTTGGAAGCTGGCGTTCAGGCCCTGACTTTTGACTATGCCCTCTCTGCCGGAGTGATGAGCAGGAGCGCCGCCGAAATTACCGCTATACCGGCCGACAGATAAAACGGAAACGCTGGGCCGTAATGCTTCCACAATTCTCCCGTAATCAGACTGGCAGCTAGGGTCGCAACGCTGGTGATAAAGAAATAAACCCCGAGCGCTCGTCCCCGGACTTCATGCGCCACGCTTTCCACGACGAGCGCTTTTAATACCGGCTGCGTCAGCGCGTAATACAAACCATAGATTGCCATCGTGATCCAGATCGCGAGCGTGGATGGCGCCCGTCCAAATACAAAATAAACGCCGGCGAAAATCAGATAGCCTGCCGCGGCAATCCCGCGGCGCGAGAAGCGATCGCTGAACCAGCCTGCCGGCCACGATCCCAGCGTGTACGTCACATTGAAAACCAGTCCCAACAATGGCGCGAGCGATACGCCGATGCCGACGTTTTGCGCTCGCATCACCAGAAACATGTCGCTTGAGTTCCCCAGAGAGAACAGCGTGACTGCAGTAACGACCATGTAAAACGCCATCGGCAATCGGTTCGCAGACACAACTGAAACAGGGGCGATTTTTACTGGTGAGGTCCCCGCGCCGGATTTCGTACCTGCTCTCTCTGCGGTGCCCCGCTTGGTCTCGCGAATCCCGAAGAGAGCAACTAGCACAGTCAGTGCTCCCGGAACGGCGGCTGCCCAGAAAACCCTGCGGATACCGTAATGCGCGAGCATTAGAAGCGCGACGAGCGGTCCCGCGATAGCTCCCGCTGAATCGAGGGATTGAATCAGGCCGTAGGCGGATCCGAACCCTTCCTTCCCAACCGATTCCGCGACCATCACATCGCGGGGAGCTCCGCGAACTCCCTTGGCCAGACGATCCGTGAATCGGATCAGCAGAATGTGCCACCACGCGGTGACTATCGCAAGCAACGGCTTTACGGCATTCGCGACAAAGTATCCGGCGACGACGATCGGCTTGCGGCGATCGAGACGGTCGGCGAGATATCCAGAGAAAAGTTGGGCAAACGACGCAACGCTCTCAGCAATGCCCTCGATCACCCCTAACTGCGCGGGCCCGGCTCCTAACGAAATCAGAAATGCCGGAAGGACCCAATAGGCCATCTCGGTCGCGGTGTCGTTGAAGAATGAAGTGATTCCGAAGGCGTAGATATTGCGCGTAGCGGATGGCTGAGGCTCGGAAGAAGGATCCTGCATAGAACTTTTTACCACGGAGGCACGGAGGCGGACATCAGAATGGATCAGAATGGAGTTGAAAGCGGGACGCTAACGACAAACGACTATCGACCAACGACTACCTCAGTACATCGCGTCGTACTTGGTCACGACCCAACGGCCGCCTTCATTCTCGACGGTGAGAGTGAACTGGTCCTGATCGATCCCAGGCTGGTTGGGAGCGGCATTGCTCGGCCGCTTGCCGCGGTAGTGAAGAATCACCAGCGGAGGCGCTTCTTCCCAATCCGCTAGTTGCCAGGAGAGCAGCGGATGCTGGGTCTCCGACTGGCAGATATATTTCGCATATTTCTTGTGGTAGTCGTGCTCCCACTTGGCGAGCAACTCGTCGCAGTGGCCGTCGCGCAAATCGCGTAGAAAGGCATTGGCAGCTTTCTCGGTCGAACGGTCGCGCAGGGGGTTCATCTTGATGGTGACTGGCAGTCCGGTCAGGGGATCGTGATCCTCAGAGCGGGCCAGCACCGGCCCCTGATTACTCAGCCACCAGAGATAGCCCACAAACACCATCACCAGCAGCGCTCCGGCGCCAACGGCAATGCCGATTTGTGTCTTGGTGAAAGCCATTAGGAAAGTTTAGGGATACAGCACACAGCGCGGCAAGATTACTAGTGGAAGACACGGTCGTACATGTACGAGTGGGCGAGAAACGAGTAACAAGCAAATCTATTTTGCAGTTGCCATCGACGGACGGGCGTAAATATAACTGAGGCAGGGATGAACGCAGACACTATCTGGCCAGTTGTTTTTCTGGGCGCCGTGATTGCCATGGTTGCAATGCGTATATCCGCTCGGAAAAATAAAGCGCTGTTTCTCCCTGATTACCAGCGCGCCGTGAGGTTTGTTGACGGTTCATTTGTGGATGTGATGGGGCCCGGCAGTTACCATCCTAACAGCAAGCGCGAGCAGATCACCGTCGTCGACATAAGACCGCAGCCAATCATAGTGGAACGTGTTCTCTATCAGGACGCTACGCAGGCTCCTTCAGTGATTAGCATTGGAGCCGAGTTGGTGATCGCGGATCCGTGCCAAGCCATCACCAAGCTCAAGAACCTCGTCAACGATTCGATCGCTATCATTCGCGATGAACTTCGCGGAATCGTGTCCAAAAGAATCGCAGATTCAGTGCCGGAAGCTCGAAGCAAGTTGGAAGCGGACATCGCTGCCGGCCTCAACACTCATCTCTCCAGGTTCGGTATCCGCTTGCAGAATGTCGAAGTCACCGAACTGTGGTCGCGCACTATCAACCCACCCATGATGATGGGAGCCAACTGACTATGGGCGCTATTGCAGTCGCATTCTGGGTGTGCGTGATTGCGATCAGTTTGATCCGCCGCCACTTGGGTTGGCCCACGACCGTCAACCTCCTGCCTTATCAGGCTGGAACACTTTACAGAAAAGGACTGCCAGTCAGGGATGTGGGCCCAGGAAGGGTGCGCGTGTGGGCGGGCGTCGAGAAAGTGATCATCGTTGACACCCGCACGATTCCGGTCAGTTTTGAGAATCGCGCGGTTGCCCTGACAGATGGTCAGACAGCCATTTATGGGTTCTCCGCAAGCGCCGAAGTACGGGACGCACGCAAAGCCCTCTACTCAGCACAGAATTTCAGCCAAGTCCCCGCTTACGTTTTACTAGTCTGCAGTCGCGCTGTTCTGAATCAGCGGGCAAGCGGAGACTTAAAAGTCAATCAAGGCGCTATTGAAGCCGAAATGAATAAGTGCGCCAAAGCGAGGCTGGAATCGCGAGGTTTCAACCTGCTTTCATTTCGTCTGACGCAACTTTCCATAGCCGGTCCGCCTCCACAGCCGACGGATAAACCAATGCGAACCGCGAATGCCTAAGTATCATCCTAATTTTGGAATCTAAAAGGAAAGGCACGGCGCGAGGCCGTGCCTATAACCGGGAGGGCGAATCTACTCTTTCTTATCGTCTTCTTTTGCTGGCTCGACGCCGCCATCCTGCGCGGCCTGCGCCTCGGCCTCTTCCATCGCCTTCTTGGCTTCGGCAGCCTTCTTGGCGCGAGCTTCGGCGCGCTTTTCTTTCTTCTCGTCGAGGACCTTCTCGCTGCCCAGCAGCTCGAGAAAAGCCTTGTCGGCGCCGTCACCCTTATTCCAGTGCGTGCGGATGATGCGGGTGTATCCGCCCTGGCGATCTCCAAAACGCGGACCAACCGTGTCGAACAATTTCACGACGGCCTCATCGGTCATCAGGTAAGCCGCAGCCAACCGCCGCGCAGCCAGGTCGCCGCGCTTGCCGAGCGTAATCATCTTCTCAACGATCGGCTTCGCGGCCTTAGCCTTGGGCACGGTCGTTTCGATGCGCTCTTCCACGATCACCGAAGTGACCAGATTGCGCAGCAGCGAACGCCGGTGCGATGTGTTCCGTCCGAGTTTATAGCCTGCAACTTTGTGACGCATGGGTATACCCCAGTTTCAAAGTTTCAAAGTTTCGAGTTTCAAGTTTCGAGTTCAGGGAGAAATCGGGTCTGCCCGACTACTCGAAACCTGAAACTCGAAACTTGAAACTGATTTCTTACAGCTGGTCGTCCGGTCCGTATGCGGACGCGGGCAACGGTACGTTCGAAGTTGGTCCGGGCACGGCATTGCCATGCTCGTCGATCTTCATGCCGAGACTCAGACCCATCGAGGAAAGAATCTCTTTGATCTCGTTCAGCGACTTGCGGCCGAAATTCTTGGTCTTCAACATCTCGGCTTCGGTCTTTTGCACGAGCTCGCCGATCGTCTGGATGTTCGCATTCTTCAGGCAGTTGTAGCTGCGCACGGAGAGTTCGAGTTCCTCGACAGAACGGTTCAGATTCTCGTTATGGATCTCGGGCTTGCGATCGTCCGACGACGACGTGCCGGTTTCGATTTCTTCCTCGAAGTTGATGAAGATGTTCATGTGGTCCTTCAGCAGCTTCGCGGCCAAGCCAATCGAATCGGCAGGCGTGATGGAACCGTTGGTCCAAACTTCGAGCGTGAGCTTGTCGTAGTCGGTGATTTGTCCGAGACGGGCCGCTTCCACCGTGTAATTGCACTTGCGCACCGGGGAGTGAACGGAATCGATCGGAATGAATCCAATGCCGAGATCTTCGTCGAAGTTCTTGTCGGCGGAAACATATCCGCGACCGCGCTTCAACCGCATTTCCATGTCGAGCTTGCCGCCCTCGCTGACCGTCGCGATATAGACGTCTTTGTCGAGGACTTCAACGTCGCCATCGGCTTCGATCATGCCGCTGGTGACAACACCGGGTTGATCCGCGCGCAGATAGATCGCTTTCGGGGCGTCGCCCGCAAGCTTGAACGGAATCTGCTTCAGGTTGAGGATGATGTCGGTCGCATCTTCGACGACACCGGGGATGGACTGGAATTCGTGCAACACGCCTTCCATCTTCACCGCCGTGACGGCAGCGCCCTCAATCGAGCTCAGTAGCACGCGCCGCAGAGCATTGCCAACGGTGGTGCCGAATCCGCGCTCAAACGGCTGCGCCCAGAAAATACCGTACTTGTCAGTGAGGCTGGAGGTGTCAACTGCGAGACGTTTCGGTTTTTGAAAACCCTTCCAAAGCATGTGTTTCTCCTTCGGCCGTTTGGCTCAATCCCGACTCGCTGAGTGGTCCAACTCAGGTCGATGTCAGGAAAGGCTGATCTGGCTCGAGTGTAACGGACCAAAATCGCGGTTTGTCGCTGGTCGTTAACGACCAACGACCGCCGACGAACGACTATTTGCTATAAAGTTCCACAATCAACTGCTCGTTCACAGGCAGCTGAATATCCTCGCGCTTCGGCAATGAAAGGATGCGCGCCTTGTAATTGTCGCGATCCACTTCCAGCCAGCTCGGCAGCGTGCCGTGGCTGGCAAATTCCTTCGCGAGTTCGAGCACCGCAAGCTTCTTGCTGTTTTCGCGAATCGAGACTTCTTCGCCTGCGCTGACTTCGTACGAAGGAATGTTCACCTTGCGGTTATCGACGGCGACGTGTCCGTGACGGACCAATTGCCGCGCCTGTCGCCGCGATTGCGCGAATCCAAGGCGGAACACAACGTTGTCAAGACGCCGCTCGAGCTGCTGCAGCAACTTTTCGCCGGTGACGCCCTGGGAGCGCGCCGCCTTCTCGAAGTAGTTGCGGAACTGGCCTTCTTGAGTGAAGTAAATGCGCTTCGCTTTCTGCTTTTCGCGCAATTGGAGACCGTAGCCGACGATCTTGGCCTTGCGGTCTTTCCCATGTTGTCCAGGAGCGAAGTTGCGCTTCTCGATGGGACACTTATCACTGAAGCACTTTGCGCCTTTGAGGAATAGTTTCATGCCCTCGCGGCGGCATAGACGGCAGACTGCATCGGTATAACGGGCCAAGTTTCTTCTCCTTTAGATGACCGGTTTACGGGTTTGGCTTCACCCTTCGTCCCGGACGGTAAAACAGTGGCCAGTGATCAGTGGCCAGAAAAAACCAATTTGTGCTGCTTTGCTGGTCACTGGCCACTGACCACTCGCTCTTATACTCTGCGTCGCTTCGGCGGGCGGCACCCATTGTGAGGAATCGGGGTGACGTCGCGGATCGAACGCACTTCAATGCCGGCTGCGGCCAATGCACGCACGGCCGACTCGCGTCCGGATCCCGGGCCGCTTACCCGCACATCTACGCTCCGGACACCGTGATCGCGTGCCATATTGGCGGCGTTTGACGCAGCCTGTTGCGCGGCGAACGGAGTGCCCTTGCGCGATCCGCGGAAGCCCAGCGATCCCGAACTCTTCCACGACAGAACGTTCCCGTTCATGTCGGAAATAGTCACGATCGTATTGTTGAAGGACGCCTGCACATACGCCAGCCCATGGGGCACGTGCTTGCGTTCCTTCTTCTTGAAGGTTTTCTTCTTGCCTTTTTTATCCGGTGCGGCGGCTGCGCCGCCCGCTGCTGCTGGTTTCGCCATGGTAGCTCTTAGCTCCTAGCAACTAGCTTCTAGCTAAGCCTAATTGGCTAGTAGCTAGGAGCTAGAAGCTGCTCTTATGTTTTTGCCGTCGCCTTCTTCTTCTGTGCGACTGTTCCCTTGCGCGGACCTTTTCGTGTCCGGGCATTCGTATGTGTGCGCTGTCCCCGGACCGGCAGGTTCCGGCGATGACGGAATCCGCGATAGGAACCGATTTCGATGAGACGCTTGATGTTCATCGAAACTTCCTTGCGCAGATCGCCTTCCACCAATCCCTCGGCCTCAATGACCGTACGGATGCGGTTGACCTCTTCTTCGCTGAGGTCCGAAACCTTCTTCATCGGCTCGACCTTCGCTTCGTCGAGAATGCGACCGGCGCGCGGATGCCCAATGCCGTAGATGTAAGTCAGCGCGATGCTGATGTGCTTCTGGCGGGGAAGATCCACGCCTGCAATACGTGCCATTCCGTAACTCCTGCGCGGGCTTAGCCCTGGCGCTGTTTGTGTTTCGAATTCACGCAGATCACACGCACCACACCCTTCCGGTGGATGATCTTGCACTTGTCACAAATCTTCTTTACCGATGCTCTAACCTTCATACTTTTCTCAGTTCCCGGTTCTCAACCCCCGGCAAAAGCGCCCAGCAGTTGTCTCTACAAGATCATTTGTAGCGATACACAATGCGTCCGCGATTCAGGTCGTACGGCGAAAGCTCAACCGCAACCTTGTCTCCCGGCAGGATGCGAATGAAGTTCTTGCGCATCTTTCCGGAAACGTGAGCCAGCACCTGATGCTTGTTTTCCAATTCCACCCGGAACATGGCATTCGGCAGAGGTTCCAGCACCACCGCCATAACTTCAATCGCGTCTTCTTTGCTCATTCGCTCCTAGCTTCTACTTACTCTTACTGCGTCAAAATCACCGGACCATCTTTTGTCACCGCAACGCAATGTTCAAAGTGCGCACTGAAACTTCCGTCCGCGGTCACCGCCGTCCACTTATCACCCAGCACTCGCGTCTCAGGCTTGCCGTAGTTAACCATCGGCTCGATCGCGATCACCATACCTTCGCGTAACTTCGCGCCGTGACCTCGGGCTCCGAAGTTCGGGACTTGCGGCTCTTCGTGCAACCGCGTCCCAATGCCGTGCCCGACAAACTCGCGTACGACGCTGAATCCCGCTGCTTCTACGTGCTCCTGAACCGCGGCTCCAACATCGCCGATCGAATTTCCAATTCGCGCCTGCTCGATTCCGCAGTAGAGGGAAGCCTCAGTCACTTCGAGCAACTTCTGCAATTCCGGCTTCAATCCGCTTCCCACCGGCACCGTGATCGCAGCATCTCCGTAGTACCCTTCGAGAACCGCGCCGCAGTCGATCGATACGATGTCACCCTCTTTGAGCACCCGCTTTTCAGACGGGATGCCGTGCACTATCTCTTCATTCACTGATGTGCACAACACGCAAGGATAGTCGTAATATCCTTTGAACGCTGGCTTCGCGCCCAGTTCCTTAATCTTCTTCTCGGCGGCGCGCTCCAGATCCATCGTCGTAACGCCGGGAGCCACCAGGCTCTTCACATAATCGAGAACCTGGCGAACGATGTGGCCGCTGTGCCGCATCTTCTCAATCTCAGTCGCCGATTTGCATACAATCGCCATGCTTACGCGTGATGATCTTCCAATATGCGGAAAATCTGTGCCGTCACTTCATCGACGGGCAGATCTCCGTTCACTGATATCAGCCTACCTGTCCGCTGGTAATAATCCGCTACCGGCCGGGTCTGCTCCTGAAATGCCGTGAGTCTGGGCTGAATTACTTCCAACCGGTCGTCATTGCGGGCTTCCAGCTTTGTCCCGTGTGGTTCGTCGCACACTTCATCTTTGCGGGGCGGCTGAAAGTGGACGTTATAGATCCGTCCACAGGTGGGACAAGAGCGTCGTCCAGTAATACGGAGCAGTAATTGATTATAGTCGACCTCGAGCCGGATCACAATTGGCCAAGCCCGCGTCGGACGCGAATTATCAAAGAGCTCCCGTTCTAACAGCGCATCCAGCCATCCGGCCTGAGCCGCGGTGCGCGGAAACCCATCCAAAATGTAGCCCCGTACGCAATCCGGCAGAAGCAGCCGCTCCCGGACCATGTTGCACACCAAATCGTCGGAAACCAGCTCTCCGCGCGCCATTACAGCCTTGGCCGCGACTCCAAGCTCCGTTCCACGGACTACGTTCTCCCGCAGCAGGTCACCGGTAGAGACCTGAGGAATTCCGTAGCGTTCCATGATGCGCTTCGCCTGAGTGCCTTTTCCGGCACCCGGGGGTCCGAGCAGCACCACGGGACCTACTGCACGCGAGGTTTCCTGCGCCATCGGCTTGGCCAAAGCCTCCCGACCTCAATCTCCCCGGCGCCCCAGAAACACGACCGAGGTGCAGCAACCCCCACAGCCAATATCGACATTCCTACCAGATCCTGCGTCCACGCACGCGTCCGCTACGCGGAGTGAATCCGTCATAATGACGCATGATCAACTGCGCTTCGATCTGCGTAACCGTATCCATCGCCACGCCCACAACGATCAGCAGCGACGTCCCACCGAAATAGAAGCTAACCCCCAAACCATTCAAAACCCAGTTCGGAGCGTTCTCGAACATTCGCCCGATCGGCCCATAAAGATGGTTGAGGTGAATACCGGTGATCATCCACTCCGGAATGAACGAAATAATGATCAGGTACAACGCACCCACCAGCGTGATGCGCGTCAAAACTTCGTTGATAAAATCCGCCGTGCGCTTACCGGGACGAATGCCCGGAATGAATCCGCCATACTTGCGCATATTGTCGGCTACTTCGCTCGGATTAAAAACAATCGAAACATAGAAGTACGCGAAGAAAATAATGCCAACGGCGTAGAGCACCGTATAGAGCGGTTCGCCCCATCCCAGCCATCGAAACAGGTCGCTAAAATATCGGCTATTGCGCATGCCATAGCCAATGGTCTGTGGCAAAGTCAAAATCGAAGACGCGAAGATCACGGGCATCACGCCGCCGGCATTGACTCGCAACGGCAGGTGGGTCGACTGTCCGCCCATCACCTTGCGTCCAACCACACGCTTGGCGTACTGGACAGGAATTCGCCGTTCGCTTCGTTCCACATACACGATGAAGGCCACTACCGCGATCATGAAAACGATCAGGCCTGCCATGAGCGGAAACGTCACCGCACCCCAGGCATTGTTCTTGGCCTTGTCGATCAGATCGACAATGCCGCGCGGCAGGCCCACAACGATTCCGGCAAAGATTAACAGCGACATTCCGTTGCCAACGCCGCGTTCGGTGATCTGTTCGCCGAGCCACATGATGAATGCGCTGCCCGTGGTCAGGGTCAGCATCGTCATCAGCCGGAAACCCCAGCCGGGGTTCAGGGCGAAACCGCCCTTTTCCAATCCGATCGCAATTCCGAATGATTGCACCGCGCTGAGAATGACGGTGATGTAGCGCGTCCACTGGGTGATTTTCTTGCGCCCGAGTTCGCCTTCCTTCTGCAGCTTGGCCAGCGGCTCGTACACAACCGTCAGCAACTGCAGAATGATCGATGCCGTGATATACGGCATGATTCCGAGGGCAAAAATCGTCATGCGGCGCAATTGGCCGCCGGAGAACAGATCGACAAATCCGAGAAGCGAACCGCTGGTGCTGCCTTGCGTAAAGAACGATTCCAGCTTGGCGGTATCGATTCCGGGCGTCGGCAAGTGTCCGCCCAGCCGGTACACAAAGAGCATTCCGAGCGTGAACAAAATCCGCTTGCGCAGATCTGGAATTCGAAAGATGTTCGCCAGCTTGTCAAACATTACTGCAAGACCTCGACCTTGCCGCCTGCCCTGGTGATCTTTTCCTGCGCCGATTTCGAGAACTTGTGAGCGCTCACGGTTAGCGCGGTCTTCAGTTCTCCATCACCCAGAATCTTCACTGGGTGCTTGGTCTTAATAACCCCAGCCTTCCGTAGTACTTCCGGAGTAATCGTTGTTTCTCCGAGCTCCACCAGACGCTCCAGGCTCACGATGTTGAATTCTTTGCGGAAGATATTCGTAAAGCCGCGCTTCGGCATGCGGCGATGCAGCGGCATCTGGCCGCCTTCAAATCCGCGGATCATGCGCGAACCGGTGCGCGAACGCTGCCCCTTGTGTCCACGGGTGGAAGTCTTTCCCATGCCGGAGCCCATACCGCGCCCGACGCGCTTGCGCTTGGTCGTTGCTTTCTTCGGTGCGTGAATGTTCGATAAATTCATAAGTAAACTCTCAGTCCACGAATTCCACGAGATGCGGAACCTTCGCCACCATCCCGCGAATGGCCTGCGTGTCGGGACGCTCAATTACCTGGTTCAACCGGGTAAATCCCAGACCCTTGATCACCAGCTTTTGTTTGACCGGGGCACAAATCGCGGAACGCACCCACTTCAGCTGAATCTTTCCGCTGCCCGAATTTGATTTCTTTGCCGTCATTTCCAAACCTCAATGGTCAGCTGCTACCGGCCAGTGACCTAATTCCGTCTACAGTTCTTGCGCCGTCTTGCCGCGCATGATCGCAACGCTTTCTCGGTTCTTCAATTGTTTCAGCGCATCGAACGTCGCCTTGATCACGTTGTGCGGATTGGTCGTCCCAATCGACTTTGTCAGCACGTTCTGCACACCCGCCGAAGTCATGACCGCGCGCACTGCGCCTCCAGCGATCACGCCCGTTCCTTCCGGGGCCGGCTTCAGCAGCACTTTGCCGGAACCGTAACGCCCTAGCACAAGGTGCGCAATGCTGGTCTGGGTCAGGTTGACCTTCATCAGATTTTTTTTCGCCGATTCAATCCCTTTGCGGATCGCTTGCGGCACTTCTTTCGCCTTGCCGGAGCCGTAGCCCACCACTCCCGCAGACGGATCGCCGACCACAACCAACGCGGCGAACGAGAGATTCTTGCCGCCTTTGACCACCTTGGTTACGCGGTTGATGGCAACCACCTGGTCTTTCAGCTGGTACGCCCCTGCATCGAGTTTCTTAATCACTGTTGGCATAATTTCCAAGTCCGAGCGGTGAGCTCTGAGCTTTGAGCAAATCCGGTCTGCTCACCAGCTCGAAGCTCGAAGCTCACGTCTAAAATTGCAATCCCGCTTCGCGAGCCGCGTCGGCCAAAGCCTTCACGCGCCCGTGATAAATGTATCCGCCGCGATCGAACACGACCTTGGTCACACCTTTGGCCTTCGCGCGCTCGGCGATAGCCTTACCGATGGCCTTGGCCGAAGCAACGTTTCCGCCCGTGCGCCGATCTTCTTTCTTCCCTTCGGCGGTGCTGGCCGAAACCAGCGTCTTGCCGTGAAGATCGTCGATGACCTGCACGTAGATGTGATTCAGCGAACGATACACATTCAGCCGCGGACGCTCCGCCGTTCCCTGCATCTTTTTGCGAATGCGGTCGTGTACGTGTCCGCGCTTTTGGTTCTTTGTAATTTTTCTAAGCATGATGAACGCTCTCAGCAATCAGCTTTCAGCAATCAGCTAAGCTCTTGAACCCTAGGGCTGAGAGCTAGCAACTGACAGCTAGCAGCTTATTTCGCTCCGGTCTTTCCGACCTTCTTCTTCAGGCGCTCTCCGACATAGCGGACGCCCTTGTTCTTGTATGGATCCGGCGGACGGAGCGACCGCATTTCGGCCGCGACTTGTCCCACCTTCTGACGATCAATGCCCGTCAGCGTGATCTTCGTCTGTTTCGGATCGACAGCGGCATCGACTCCGGTTGGCAACGGATACTCAATCGGGTGCGAATATCCCAGGTTGAACACCACGGTGACCTTGCCCTTCATCTCGGCACGATACCCGATGCCGACGATTTCCAGTTCCCGCGTCCAGCCCTTGGTCACGCCCTCGACCGCATTGTTAACCAGCGCTCGCGCCAGTCCATGCACCGCCGACTGCGAATCGTTTTCACGAACCGCAAGAATGTGGCCGTCCTTCTGCTCGACCGTTATTCCAGTCGGAAGAGGAGTGTCCAACTTGCCCTTCGGTCCCTGCACCAGGACCGTGTTTCCTTCCACCTTGACCGTGACGCCCTTGGGAATCTCGATCGGCTTTTTTCCAATTCGCGACATAAGCTTCTAGCTTCTAGCCCCTAGCTTCTAGCTAGGCTGCTTGGGATTCAGTGCTGACCTTGTCAGAACTGTTTCAAACCAAATCTGTTACGACATTGCCTCCTTAGCTAGTAGCTAGAAGCTAGTAGCCAGAAGCTGCACTCAGTAGATCTCGCACAACAACTCGCCGCCGACGCCTTCTTTGCGCGCCTGCCGGCCAGTCATGACGCCGCGCGGAGTCGTGAGGATGTTGATCCCCATGCCGCCCAGCACTCGTGGAATCTCGCTGCGGCGCACATACACACGGCATCCCGGGCGCGAAACGCGCTCGACCTTCGAGATAGCCGCCTCGTTATTGGCGCCATATTTCAGGTAAATCCGGATGACCTTGTGGCCCTCTTCTTCGGTCGGCTTGAAGTTGGAGATGTAGCCCTCTTCCTTCAGGATGCGGGCAATCTCCAGCTTCAACCGCGAAGCCGGAATATCAACTTTTTGGTGCCGGGCCTGGAGTGCGTTCCGCACTCGCGTCAGCATATCTGCGACCGGATCGGTCAACCTCATCGTTTGCTTCTCCTTCAGCCACCCGTTCGCTCCGCATCGAGCGGAGAACCTGCAGCGGCTTGTTCTTCAATCGTTCGCGTTCATCGCTCGTCGTTGGCTTGCTCACCTGCCGTTGCGAACGACCAACGACAAGCGGCCAACGCCGCATTTACCACGAAGACTTCGAAACCCCTGGAATCTCGCCCAGCAGCGCGAGCTGCCGGAAACACAAGCGGCACAGGCCAAACTTCCGCAGGTAGGCTCGCGGACGTCCGCAACGTTTGCATCGGTTGTGCTTGCGCGTGGAAAACTTGGGCTTCTTCGCGTCCTTAACTCTTTTTGCTGTAGTCGCCATTCAATCCTTCGTCTGCGTCTTGATGCTTTGAACTTCGTCTTATGCGCGGAACGGCATGCCCATGTGCTTGAGCAGCGTTCGCGCTTGATTGTCATTTGCGGCTGTCGTCACAATTGTGACGTTCATGCCCTTCAGCTTGTCGACCTTCTCGTAGGAAATCTCCGGGAAGATCAACTGGTCGTGCAATCCGATTGTGTAGTTCCCACGCCCGTCGAACGACTTGGTTGATACTCCCTTGAAGTCGCGCACGCGCGGCAGAACGATGTTCACCAACCGGTCAAAGAACTCGTACATCCGGTCGCCGCGCAGTGTCACCATCGCGCCAATCGACTGCCCCTGGCGAACCTTGAAAGCCGCGATCGATTTCTTCGCACGCGTCACAACAGGCTTCTGACCGGTGATCTGCCCTAGTTCGTTTACGGCCGGATCAAGGACCTTCGCGTTCTGTGTCGCCTCGCCGACTCCCATGTTGACGACGATCTTGTGTAGCCGGGGAACCGCCATCACATTCCCGAGTTCCAGTTCTTTCAACAACGCGGGAGCAACTTCCTTCTCGAACCTGGAACGCAGCCGCGGACGCTCTTTCGCGCTATGCCGCGCCTGCTCCGGGCCCTTCTGCTCGCTCGATTCCTTCTGACCTTTTTTCTCTTTTTCTTTTGCCATTTCTCTTCAACTTCCTCTCACGGTTTCGGAGTGGTTACCGGTTCGTAAGAATGTGATAACTATTTGTCCAGTGTGGTCCCGCACTTCTTACAGACTCGCACCTTGCGGTCTCCGCGCACTTCGTGCCCGACCCGGACCGGCCCGCAGGTCGAACAGACCAGTTGCACGTTCGAGATCGCAATCCGGCTTTCCTGCTCGGCGATGCCGCCTTTGATGTTGCGCTGTGGATTCGGCCGCACATGTTTCTTCACCATCATCACGTGCTCGACCAGAATCTTCGCGTCATTGGGAAACACGCGCAGTACGCGCCCTTCCTTGCCTTTGTCTCGTCCGGTGATCACCTTCACGGTGTCGTTCCGCCGGAGATCCACTCGCTTGTTTGCAGTGCTTACAGTTCTCATAAAGTCAATGTTTCAAGGTTTCAAAGTGCAAAGGTTTCAAAGCTAATCGTTCATCGCTTGATTCGGAATCTCAAGGACCTTGAAACCTTGAAACTCCGAAACTTTCTTAGATCACTTCTGGCGCCAGCGACACAATCTTCAAGAACTTCTTCTCGCGCAATTCGCGCGCTACAGGACCGAACACGCGGGTTCCGACCGGTTCGCCCGCATCGTTGATCAGCACCGCTGCGTTCGAATCGAATTTGATATAGGTTCCATCACGCCGGCGGGACTCTTTCCGCGTACGCACAATCACGGCTTTGACCACCGCTCCCTTTTTCGTCTGGCCCTCAGGAGCCGCTTCTTTCACGGCCGCCGTGATTATGTCGCCCAGCCCCGCATTCAGTCCGGTCGAGCCGCCGAGCGGCAGAATCATCTGTAGCTTGCGGGCGCCGGAATTGTCCGCGACCTCCAGCATCGATCTCATCATCACAGCCATGGCGTCAATCTCCCTCTTATATGCTCACTCGCGCGTTAGATGCCCGGAACTTCAGTCGCCGCTTCCGGCACCAGCGCTGCCTTACGCACAATGTCTTTCAGCTTCCAGCGCTTCAGCTTCGACAACGGACGCGTCTCCTCGAGACGAACCACATCGCCGACGTGCGCCTGGTTGGTCTCGTCATGCGCGTAAAACTTTTTGTTGCGAGCGACTACGCGTCCGTAGAACGGATGAGCTTTCTTACGTGTCACCTTCACCACAATCGTCTTTTGCATGCGGCTGGCGACGACTTCTCCCACCACTTCTTTGCGGCGGCCCTGCGCCTTTTCCGTTGTTTCCGCCATTATCGTTTCTCCGTTGCGGCCGAACGCTTGCGCTCGGCGGCGATCGTCTTTACCCGTGCAATGTCTTTGCGCAGGCCGCGCATCTTCTTCAGGCTCTCGGTCTGGCCCATGTTCAGCTGGAACTTTAGCTTGAACAGCTGGTCCGCGAGCTCGCGCTCCTGATGGCCTAACTCTTCTTCCGTCAAGTTTCGAATTTTGTCTGCCTTCATAATCAGTTCCTAGTGCCTCACGCCTTCGCGCTTCACGAGAGTCGTGCGCAGCGCCAGCTTGTGGGACGCCAGTCGCATCGCCTCGCTCGCATCCTGCAGCGATACGCCTTCCATCTCAAACAAGATCTTCCCTGGCTTCACGACCGCGACCCAATGATCAGGCGCGCCCTTGCCCTTACCCATACGGGTTTCAGCCGGTTTCTTCGTAACAGGCTTGTCGGGGAACACGCGAATCCAAATCTTTCCGCCGCGCTTCACAAAACGCGTCATAGCGACGCGGCTCGCTTCAATCTGGCGGTCTGTGATCCATCCAGGCTCGAGCACCTTGAGTCCGAAATCGCCGAACGACAGCGTCGATCCGCGCCACGCTTTGCCGGTCATGCGCCCGCGCTGCTGCTTCCGATACTTCACTTTCTTTGGCATCAACATAAAATCAGCTCTCTCGTGTCATCCTGAGGCGACATGCTTTTGTCGTCGAAGGACCTGAGCATGCCGCGCTATCAATCTCGCGCTTTTTGCGAGATTGCTCAAATGCGCGTCAGGCGCGCTTCTCTATTTAGAATCCACCAACGGCAGCCGCTGGTTCGCGCTTCTTCTGCGGCAGAATTTCGCCCTTGTACACCCAGCACTTCACGCCGATCACGCCATAGGTCGTCCGCGCTTCGGTAAAGCCGTAGTCAATATCCGCGCGCAGCGTATGCAAAGGTAACCGCCCTTGCAGATACCACTCCGACCGCGCGATTTCGTTTCCGTTTAAGCGTCCGCTCACGCGAACCTTGATTCCCTTGCATCCGAAGCGCAGCGCCGAATCCACCGCTTTGCGCATCGCGCGCCGGAAGCCCACGCGCTTTTCCAACTGCAGTGCAATCGACTCCGAAACCAGCTGCGCATCGAGCTCGGGCTTATGGACTTCCTGGATGTCGACAAAAATGTCCTTGCCGCCGGTGCGCTTTTGCAGCTCGCCCTTGAGCTTGTCGATTTCCGCGCCTTTGCGCCCGATGATGATTCCCGGCCGCGCCGTCTTGATGATGATGCGCAGCTTGTTACCAGGACGCTCGATCTCGATCGAGCTGACGCCAGCCGATTTGAGCTTTTCCTTCAGCTCATTCTTCAGCTTCACGTCTTCGTGCAGCTGTTTGTCGTAGTCCCGCTCGGCAAACCAGCGCGACTTCCACGGCTTCGTAAACCCAAGCCGGAACCCGTAAGGATGGACTTTTTGTCCCATTGCTTCTCCTAAATCAAAACTATGTGCGCGGCATATTCGCCGGCAGACTTGAATCTATTTCGCGGCTGCTTTCTTCTTGCCCGCAGACTGCTTCGCTGCCGCTCTCGCCTTGGGAGCGGATCTCTTCACCTTTGCGCCCGGAGCCGTATCACCGTCAGTCGCATGAACCACCGGACCGCTGTCTTTTCCGCGCTCCGCCAGAACGAGCTCGATGTGCGCAATACGCCGCTGATAGCGGTATGCACGTCCCTGCGGCGCTGGACGAATACGCTTCATGCGCGGTCCATCGTTCGCGACCGCGCGTTTCACGTAGAGGTTGTCGATCTCGACATCTAACCCCTTCTCGGTCGCGAGGAAGTTCGCATTGTCGAGCGCCGACTGCAGCAGCTTGCCGACGTGTGCGGCCACACGCTTCTTCGTGAACATCAAGGTATTGCGCGCTTCTTCCACGCGACGCCCCTTGATCAAATCCAGCACCAGCCGCGCCTTCTGTGGCGAGACGCGCAGGTAACGCATTTCAGCTCGAAATTCCATAGTCGTATCTCAGTTCTCGTCGCTAGCAGCTCACCGCTAGCGGCTCGTTATGCCTTCGGCGCCGCAGGCGCTGCCGGAGCCGAAGCTCCCGGACCACCCGGAATGCCCGCCGGCTTCGCGGCCACTTCCGTCGCCGCCTTCATCGAGTGCCCCTTGAAGGTACGCGTGAAGCTGAATTCACCCAGCTTGTGTCCAACCATGTTCTCGGTCACATATACCGGGATGAATTTCTTCCCGTTGTGGACCGCAATCGTGTGTCCCACCATCTCCGGGACCACGGTCGAACGCCGCGACCACGTGCGCAGCACTTTTTTCTCATTGCGCGCATTCATGCCTTCCACCCTCGTCATCAGGTGGCTATCGACGAATGCGCCTTTTTTCGTTGAACGCGCCATAGAAATTCAGCCTCTAGCTCTTAACCTTCTAGCTCTTAGCAAAACTCAAATCTTGTCATTCCGAACCGGCGCTCTATGCCGGTGAGGAATCTGCTTTACTTTTACTTGCTGCGACGGCTCACAATGAACTTATCCGTGCGCTTGTTGTTCCGCGTCTTGTATCCCCGCGTCGGCTGGCCCCACGGAGTTACCGGGTGCCGTCCGCCAGAAGTCTTTCCTTCACCACCACCGTGCGGATGGTCGACAGGGTTCATTGAAACTCCGCGATTATGCGGACGCTTACCCAGCCACCGTGACCGTCCCGCTTTACCGATGGTGACATTCTCGTGATCAATGTTGCCGACCTGTCCAATGGTCGCCATGCAGTCCTGCGAAATCTTGCGCGTCTCGCCCGAAGGCAACTTCACCAGCGCATATTCTGCTTCCTTCGCCACTAGCTGAGCCGAACCACCCGCCGACCGCACCATCTGTCCACCCTTGCCGGGCTTAAGCTCGAGATTGTGAATCTGCGTGCCTGGCGGAATGTTGCGCAGCGGCAGCGCGTTGCCCACAAGTATGTCGGCCTCAGGACCGCTCACAACCTTTTGTCCAACCTTCAAACCTTCCGGCTGGATGATGTAACGCTTTTCGCCATCGGCATACGCCAGCAGCGCAATGCGTGAGGAGCGATTCGGATCGTATTCGATCGTCGTGACGGTGGCCGGAATTCCGGTCTTGTCGCGTTTGAAGTCGATAATGCGCAGCTTGCGCTTGTGCCCGCCTCCGATGAAGCGCATCGTCATATCGCCCGAGTTGCGCCGCCCGCCCGTGCGCGGCTTTGGTTCCAGCAGCGGTTTGTGCGGATTCTTCGTCGTGATGTCGTCGTTGACGATCGTCGTGCGATATCGCAACGTCTGCGTCGTCGGTCTGTATGTTTTAATCGGCATGTTCTGCTCTCAACTTCCGGTCGTTCGTCACTTGTCGTTCGCAACTTCTCCCGCCGGCCAACGACTAACGACCGGCGCCCAACGACGATTTATAGATTCTGCGCGTACTCCGGCATTTTTTCGCCGGACCGCAACCGCACGTACGCCTTCTTCCAATCCGGACGGTATCCCGCGAACTTTCCGCGGCGCCGCTCTTTCCCCGGATACGTTGCTGTGCGAACCGAATGCACTTTCACTTTGAAAATCGACTGCACCGCTTCCTTGATTTCCGTCTTGGTCGCCTTCGGAGCCACCTGGAATACCAGCGTGTTCTGGTTTTCCTTAATGGCCAGGCCCTTCTCGGTAATCACCGGTCGGCGAATAATTTGGTATGCGCTCTTCATTACGCCACCTCCGCCGCTTTTTCATTACGCTGGCGACGCCGCCGTTCGTGTGTCGGCTTCTTCGCCGCTTCGTCCTCGCCCGACTTGTGCTTCCGCTTGGAGACAGTGTCCTTCAACGTAAGCTGCAGTTTTTCGATCGCAGGATGCGAGAAGATCACACGGTCGTACCGAAGCAGATGATACGGATGCACTTCATTGCCCCGTACCAGTTCGAGCCCTTCGATGTTGCGCGCACTCAATTCCAGATTCTTGTTCTCGTGCTGGGGCGCCTCAACAATCAGAACGGTCGAATCCACCTTCAGCGAGTTCAGTGCCTTGCGGAATTCCTTGGTCTTCGGATCTTTCAGTTCGAACGAGTTCACTACGATTAACTTCCCGTCGGCAAATTTCGCTGCCAGCGCAGAACGCAGCGCGCCCAGCAATTTCTTCCTCGGGAAGGAATAGTCATAAGAGCGCGGTTGCGGACCATGCACCGTGTAGCCATGCCGCCACAGCGGCGATCGGATCGATCCAATTCGGGCCCGGCCCGTGCCCTTCTGCTTCCAAAGTTTCTTGCCGGAACCGGAAACTTCCCAGCGGCCCTTGGTTTTGTGCGTTCCAGCGCGCTGCCCGGCGCGGTAGTGCTTCACCGCTTCCCAGAGCAGATCTTCATTCACCGCGCCGAAGATCTCATCGGCGAGATCGAATGTCCCAACCTTCTCGCCGCCCAAATTGTGTATGTCAATCGTTGCCATATCTTTTGCATTCCTGATCACTGACCCCTGGCCACTGATCCCTGACTTAAGCTTTCTTCGCTGCTCTCTTCGCCGCCTTCAACGGATCAACCGTCGCCGAACCCGCGAATCCGCGGCGCTCTCTCGGCGGTTTCTTTGCCTTCGTGATAACGAGGTATCCGCCCTGCGGTCCGGGTACGCTGCCTTCCACCACCAGCAGGTTCTCGTCTTTGTCGACGCCTAGCACGCGCAGATTTCGCGCTGTCACGTTCCGGTTTCCCATATGTCCCGACATCCGCATGCCTTTAAACACGCGCGACGGGAAGGCCGACGAGCCGATTGAACCGGTAATCTGGAACATCGAACCGTGCGACTTGGGACCACCGCCGAAATGATGCCGCTTCACGACGCCTTGAAACCCTTTTCCCTTGCTGACTCCGACAATGTCAACGAACTTCTCGCCATCGAACATCTCGACCAGGACGCGATCGCCGACCTTTACCGCACCGTTGCCTTCGGAGGAGGGCTCGACTTCCAGCGGAACCTCGCGCATGAACTTCACTGGCGGCAGATTGTTCTTCGCCAAATGTCCCTTCGCGGGCTTGGTCAGGCGCGATTCCTTTACGAATTCGACCAGACCGATCTGTGCCGCCTCGTAACCATCCTTCGTAGCGGTCTTGTGCTGCGTCACCACGCAAGGGCCGGCCTGTAGCACTGTGACCGGGCGAACTTCGCCCTTCGAGTCAAACAGTTGCGTCATCCCGACTTTCTTGCCCAAAATTCCCGCGACCTTCGTTGCCATTTCTTTCTCCATGCCCAGCGTGGCTGTTAGCTATTGGCTGGGGAGCAAATTTGCTCGTAGCTTAAAGCTCAAGGCTCGAAGCTATTTATGTTCTTTTCCGAATGCCTTAATCTCCACGTCCACGCCGGCGGGAAGATCAAGCTTCATCAGCGCATCCACAGTCTGCTGCGTCGGCTCGAGAATATCGAGCAAGCGCTTGTGCGTGCGAATTTCGAACTGTTCGCGCGACTTCTTGTCTACGTGCGGGGAACGTAGCACGCAGTATTTGTTTTTCATCGTGGGTAGCGGAATCGGTCCCGCGATTTGCGCGCCGGTACGCCGCGCCGTCTCCACGATCTCGCCCGTCGACTGATCCAGAATGCGATAGTCGTAAGCTTTCAACCGGATACGAATTCTTTCTTTTCCAATCACTGTTTCATCTCTCTAACCCCTCCCGACCATCTTCCAAGAAACCCGGGAGGAAAGAACTGGCGGCAAGCTGCAAGCCGCTTTGTCTTGCTTTATGTGGAGACAGCCGCCCTCGGCTGTCTGCGGAGCGAAGCTCCACCGTATTCTGACTACTGAATAATCTCCGCGATTGTGCCGGCTCCCACGGTGTGGCCGCCTTCGCGAATCGCGAAGCGCAAGCCCTTTTCCATGGCTACCGGCGTAATCAGTTCGATCACCAGGCTGACGTTGTCCCCAGGCATCACCATCTCCGTGCCAGCTGGAAGCTCCGCCACGCCCGTCACGTCCGTCGTTCGCAGGTAGAACTGCGGCCGATATCCCTTGAAGAACGGCGTGTGTCGTCCACCTTCTTCCTTCGTCAGGATGTAGACCTCTGCCTTGAACTTCGTGTGCGGCGTGATCGAGCCCGTCTTCGCCAGCACCATGCCGCGCTCCACGTCCTCTTTCGCAATGCCGCGCAGCAACAGTCCCGCGTTATCGCCCGCCATGCCTTCGTCCAGCTGCTTCTTGAACATCTCGACGCCGGTGACCACCGTCTTGCGTGTCTCGCGGAAGCCGACGATTTCCACTTCCTCGCCCACCTTCACCTTGCCGCGCTCGATTCGCCCCGTCACCACCGTGCCGCGTCCCTGAATCGAAAAAATATCTTCAATCGGCATCAGGAACGGCTTGTCCAACTCGCGCGCCGGCTGCGGAACGTACTTGTCCACCGCCGCCATCAACTCGTCGACCTGCGCCTCCGCCTTTGCTTCTCCATTCAGCGCGTTCAGTGCCGAAACCCGCACCACCGGCACATCGTCGCCCGGGAACTTGTAGCTCTTCAGCAGCTCGCGCACTTCAAGCTCCACCAGCTCGAGCAGCTCCGGATCATCCACCGCATCAACCTTGTTCAGCGCAACGACCAGATACGGCACACCGACCTGGCGCGCCAGCAACACGTGCTCGCGCGTCTGCGGCATCGGACCATCCGTCGCTGCCACGACCAGAATGCCGCCATCCATCTGCGCCGCACCCGTGATCATATTCTTGATGTAATCGGCGTGGCCCGGGCAATCCACGTGCGCGTAGTGCCGGTTCGCCGTCTCGTACTCGACGTGCGCCGTCGCGATCGTAATTCCGCGCGCTTTCTCTTCCGGAGCATTATCGATCGAATCAAACGACCGAAACGTGTTCTTCGGATTGTGCTTCGACAACACCTTGGTGATCGCCGCTGTCAACGTCGTCTTCCCGTGGTCAATGTGACCAATTGTCCCTACGTTGCAGTGCGGCTTTGTCCGATCAAATTTTTCTTTCGCCATAACCAGCCTCTAGCTCCTCAGCTCAAACCGTAATTACTTCGTGGTTCCTTGCACCTTCGCGATGATTTCCTCCGCCACTGACCGCGGAGCTTCCTCATAGCGCGCAAAGTGCATCGAGTATTCCGCGCGTCCCTGCGTCGACGAACGCATGTGGGTCGCGTAACCAAACATCTCCGCCAGCGGTACGATCGCCTTGATCACCTGCGATCCGGCGCGATGCTCCATACCCTCAATGCGGCCGCGCCGAGAACTCAGGTCGCCCATGATCGTCCCGGCATAATCTTCCGGCGTCACGACTTCGACCGCCATTACGGGCTCGAGCAGTACCGGAGACGCCTTGCGGGCCGCCTCTTTGAACGCCATCGATCCAGCAATCTTGAACGCCATTTCGTTCGAATCGACATCGTGATAGCTGCCGTCGTACAGCGTGGCCTTCACATCGACCATCGGATAGCCCGCAAGAATTCCACCTTCCAGCGCTTCTCGAATGCCCTGATCGATCGGCTTAATGAATTCTTTCGGCACGGAACCGCCCGTAATATCGTTGACGAATTCGTAACCAGTCCCCGGCGGTTGAGGATCGAGGTAAATCTTGGCGTGTCCGTACTGTCCCTTACCACCGGTCTGCCGAATGTATTTGCCCTCGGCTTCGGCATGCCTGCGGATCGTCTCGCGATACGCTACCTGTGGCTTGCCGACGTTGGCCTCGACCTTGTACTCACGCATCATGCGGTCGACGATGATCTCCAGGTGCAACTCACCCATACCGCTGATGATCGTCTGTCCGCTGTCGGGATCGGTATGAACTTTAAAGGTAGGATCTTCCTGGGCTAAGCGCGCCAGCGCCATGCCCATCTTCTCCTGATCCGCCTTCGTCTTGGGTTCGACGGCGACTGAAATCACAGGAACCGCAAACGTGATCGACTCGAGCGCGATGGGCTTGTCTTCACTGCAAATCGTGTCGCCCGTGCCCACATTCTTCAAGCCGACTGCGGCGCAAATGTCGCCAGCGAGAATTTCGCTGATCTCTTCGCGCTTGTTGGCGTGCATCTTGAGCAACCGTCCGATGCGCTCAGTCTTAGTCGTACGGACATTCAGTACGGAATCCCCGGTCTTCAACTGACCCGAATACACGCGAATAAATGTCAGCTGGCCCACGAACGGATCAGCCATGATCTTGAACGCCAATGCCGAGAACGGCTCTTTATCGTCAGCTTTGCGCGTGATCGTCTCGCCGTTATCCGGATTCAGCCCGTGGGTTTCGGGCACATCCAGCGGAGAAGGCAGATAGTCCACCACCGCATCCAGCAGCGGCTGCACACCTTTGTTCTTAAACGACGTTCCAACCACGACCGGGAAAACCTTCAAAGCGATCGTCGACTTGCGTAGCGATTTCCTCAGCTCCTCAGGGGTAATCTCTTCTCCCTCGAGAAACTTGTGCAGCATCTCATCGTCGTTTTCCGCGATGCTCTCGACCAACTGCGCGTGGAAAGCTTCCGCCTTTTTCTTCAGATCGGCGGGGATTTCTTCCGTCACGTACTCGGCGCCCATGGTCTCGTCTTTCCAGACGATCGCCTTCATGGCAATCAGATCGATGACGCCGACAAACTTTGCTTCTTGTCCGATGGGAATCTGAATCGCGATGGGTTTGGCACTGAGTCTCTTGCGGATCGTATCGACGGCATGCTCGAAATCAGCACCCATCTTGTCAATCTTATTAATGAAGCAAATTCTCGGAACGCCGTATTTGTCAGCCTGCCGCCAGACTTTTTCCGACTGCGGCTGCACGCCATGGACAGCGTCAAATACCGCGACGGCGCCGTCAAGCACACGCAGCGACCGCTCAACTTCCGCGGTGAAATCGACGTGGCCCGGAGTATCAATAATATTGATTCGAATGTCGCGCCAGGTGCAGGTTGTAGCGGCGGACGTAATCGTGATCCCGCGCTCCTGCTCCTGCTCCATCCAATCCATCGTAGCCGTGCCTTCGTGCACCTCTCCGATGCGGTGCGTGCGGCCCGTATAAAACAGGATGCGCTCCGTCGTAGTGGTCTTACCGGCATCGATGTGAGCCATGATGCCGATGTTTCTGCAGCGTTCTAATGGAACTGTTCTAGGCACGACCGTTAACTCTTTCTGGGCTCCGAATGACTAATTTCGTAATTTTGCAATCGGGTAATTTGGTAATTGAAATCTCTCGAAGACCGGGTTCTCAAATCACAAAATTACCCGATTACCAAATTACAAAATCGCCTTACCAGCGATAATGCGCGAAGGCCTTATTGGCTTCCGCCATGCGATGCACATCTTCTTTCTTCTTGATCGCGGCGCCTTTTCCTGTCGCGGCGTCGAGCAATTCGTTGCTCAATTTGTCGATCATTCCCTTTTCGCCGCGGGACCGCGCATAACTAATGATCCAGCGGATCGCCAGCGAAGTCCGGCGGTCGGCATTCACTTCGACCGGCACCTGATAGTTCGCGCCACCGACGCGGCGGGTCTTTACTTCGAGCAGCGGCTTCGCGTTCTCGACGGCCTTCTTGAAAAGCTTCAGGGCCTCGTCTCCGCCCTTGGCCTCCACGCGCTTCAGGGCTTCGTAAAAAATGCCCTCCGCCGTGCTCCGCTTTCCCTGCCACATCATCGAGTTGATGAACTTCGTTACCAAGTCCGACTGATACACAGCGTCGGCCGGAACGGTCCGTTTTGCGATATGTCCTTTACGAGGCATTCAGCTTCTAGCTCCTAGCTCATAGCTTCTAGCTTGAGCTTTGCAGGCCACTAACCACTGGCCACTAGCCTTTCTTCGGTCTCTTCGCTCCGTACTTCGAACGTCCCTGCATACGGTTGGCAACGCCCACCGCATCCAGCGTCCCGCGAATCACGTGATAGCGCACACCCGGCAGATCCTTCACACGGCCGCCGCGGATCAACACAATCGAGTGCTCCTGCAGATTGTGTCCAACTCCGGGGATGTACGTCGTGACTTCAATGCCGTTTGTCAGCCGCACACGCGCTACTTTCCGCAAAGCCGAGTTCGGCTTCTTGGGGGTCTGCGTGTATACGCGCGTGCAAACACCGCGCTTTTGCGGACATCCCTGCAGTGCAGGGCTCGCCGTCTTGTATCGGGGCCGCTTTCGGCCCTGCGCCACTAATTGGTTAAACGTAGGCACTCTTGCCACTCCTTGGCCGCACACTCACCTGCGATCGCGCAGGCAGCGACAGCTCAAATCCACTCTTCTTGACGCGCATCCGTGGGCATGGCCGGCTCAAAAGCCAACCATTACTTCTCGCCGCGCAACTTCCTGACTGCAAGCCAGCGCCGCAGAGATTCTGGATTCCCTTAAGACTTACGCCGCCGACGGTGGCGCCCGGCCCTAATTCCGGGGGCACTCCGTTTCGTCAGCCTTGCCCTGCATATCCTTTCGCATAAGGGCGAAAGGCACCGCAGGAACGTTTCAGCGAGGAAAGTTTTCGAATCACTTCAACATTCGAAAACGCATGTCAACCGCTCCGCCGGAAGTTCTCTGCCCAAACTGCACAGAAAACCGACAGCACACAGCAAGCCTGGATGAACTCGCGGAACCAAACTACTATAGCAACTACTTGCAAACATCGTCAACGGATGATTTTGCATCCCACGTTTCGTGTAGTTTGAGAATGGAATTTGCAGAAGCCTCCCAGCATTTATCCAGCGAACTGCCGCTGACGCTTGCTGATTCCGCCCTCAGCCTCTACACTACTGGTTTTCCAGTTCATTCAACAGTCCCGCCTGCGTGAAGTCCCGACGTTGGCTGTCGCAAGGTGCGAAGAGGGGTGCATGGGTAGGTTCCGTTTTCGCGGTGTGTTCCTGGCAGTTACAATCCTTTCTTTCATCACCTTTGCCGGATGCGGCGGCAGCAAAAAGGGCGGCACCGCGCTATTTGCGGGACACATCACCCTCAGCCCGACCACAAACTCTTCGTTGGCCCTCGGAGGAACGCTCCTCTTCACTGGATCGGCACAGTCGGCCTCCGGAACCAACATCAGCACCACCATTACGTACACATCCAGCGACACCTCGATCTTAAATATCGCCCCGAACGGCTTTGCGTGCGCCGGCCACTGGGATGTCGCGTTCACGACGTGCACTCCCGGCGCCATCGGTCCTGTCACCGTCACTGCCAGCGCCCTTGGAGCCAACAGCGTCCCGACTTGGGTTTTCGTTCATCCGGCGATCGACAACATTACTGTTACCGGACTTCTGATCACCGGTGTTCCAGTGCAAGAACCCTGCCTGTCACAAACGCAATCCATGACGGTTGAAGCGCATGCTTTCAGTCAGGGCACCGACGTCACTTCCTCAGTGGGACCATTCACCTGGACTGCGAATAATCCTTCCGTCGTAAATCTCATTCCGCTGGTCAACACGGCTTATAACTTCCCCACGAATCAGGCCACGGCGGTCGGCAATGTTCCCGGCATTACGCAGATTTACGCCACTGCAAGCGGCGTGACCAGTACTTCATTCCAACAACCGCAATACGCGAATGCGCAAGGCGCCAATTCGCCGATTCTTGATTTCTTTTCGACCTGCCCTGTCCAAAACATCAGTCTCGAAGTCGGCACGGCCGGCTCTGGGCAGACTAGCTTTGTAACTTCCAAGGGAACTTCCCAGACCGTTATCGCGACTCTCACCGATGCGATGGGAAATAGTTCCCTTCCCAATACCGACGGGGGAATCATTCTCAGCAAAGTCCCTCTGACCTGGACATCTTCTCAGCCGGGAGTCATGCCGATCGGCAGCGGTTGCTCGGAATCCTGCACGATTTCGACGGCGTCACCGGGGGCTGGAACGGTCACCGCTGCCTGCTCTCCTCCAACTTGTAACGTTGGATTCCCTTTTGTCCCTGCGACGCTTTCAACCACCGCGCAACTGAATGCATGCACCCAGTTCTTTCAGCCCACTGCGCCGAACCATGCCTTCACCTGCCAGGAACTCATCCCGGTTCCTGTCTATGCGACTCCACTCTTCGTGTCACCTTCCGGGAACACCACCCTGATCCCGCCGACCGGTTCCGTTGCGGGTACTGTCACCGGTGCTCCGGGCGCGGCCTCTGTGCTCGCGACTACGACCAACTGCGCCCACGTGATTCCCACCACCTGCACCACCTCGAGCTACTATGTATCGACTGCAAAGGCGGCTCCTGGCGCGGAAACACCTTTCCCTGTGGCGCCGAATTCTCTCCTCTTTGATCTCGGCGGCGACAAAATCTATATGGGGAGCGACTTCGGCGCGGAGATCATTAACCCGGCGCAATTCGGAACTACAAACAATCCATTCACTTCAATCGGCACGGTGACCGGAAATGTCCTTGCAGTCTCGAGCAACGGATTCGCCGCTGCATTCTCCGACACGGTTCACACTCCAAACCAGGTTTATATCGTCAACACGGCCAATACGACGACGCCGGCCATCGTTCCGCTGAATATTTCCAGCGCAGCGGCGGCTGCGTTCTCGCCCGATAGTCTTAAGACCTGGGTTGTAGGAGGAACGGGCGCGACCTCGCTCTACGTCTACTCCAGCGCCCAAGCCCTGCAAGGTCCGATCACATTATCCGGAGCGGGTAATTCCATTGCCTTCTCGCCGAACGGGGGATTTGCCTATGTCGCCGAAGCGGCCAATGGCGCGGCATCTGCTAACGTGACCGCCTACGCCAACTGCAACAATCAGGTCGCCGCCACTGTCCCGCTCACGGCGAATCCCATTCTGATGCAGGTCCTCCCCAACGTTCATCTCGACGGCAAGGACTCTTACGGCAATTCGATTCCTGATGGCGTTCACGTCCTCGTGCTCGACGCCACCGGATTCGACATCCTGACGTCAACCGTTTCCCCGCCCGCGACCGGAACTCTCTGCCCGCAAGGATTGACCTTCATCAGCAACGATCCGCTGCGGCTCGCGCAGAGGATTGAATTAGGCCAGGGCACTCTGCAGCCTGTGAACTTCTTTTCTTCTGCTGATGGCTCGCAGCTCTACGTCGTCAACTCCAGCAGTTCTACGATCTTCGTTTATAACTTCCTCGTCGGCTCGGTGATTGGCGGCATTCCCCTCCTGAACAATGCAACGCCAGTCAGCGCCACGATGTCGGTCGATGCGGGAACGATCTTGATTGCCGGCAGCGACGGCATGCTGCACGAGATCACTACGTCCGCGGGCGGCAGCGATCAGGTCCAACTCGCCTTCCCAAATATTCCCAACTACCTGAACGCCTTCTGTACGTACTCGCCTGCTACTGGTCCGTGCGCTCTCAACGTGGCGCTCACCAAACCGTAGGGTTAACTACTCCCTTGAAGTAAATACGCGCTAACCGGGAAGAGTTGGTGGCAGACCAATGCTTGGTTCAAGGATACTTGGCTAAGGATGAAGGAGTCCGGGGTAAACGCAAGAGAATAACCGGGTCCAGCAAGGCACCGCGAGCGAACGACACCTCAGGCCCCACTGCTCTCCAGCTCTTTCCCCACGCTGTCGAGCACACCATTCACAAAATGCACGGACTCCGGGGTGGAGAATTTTCGTGCGATTTCCAGCGCCTCGTTGATGACGACAGCGCGCGGCGTATCGCGATACGCCAGTAACTCGGCGACGGCAGCCCGTAGAAGATTACGATCCACGGCAGCCATGCGCTCCATGCGCCAGTGCTCGGCGTGCTTTTCGATCAAGCCATCGATCTCACCGACCCGATCGGTCGCAACACGAAACAGATCGTCGGCGAAGCCTCGCACTTCGGCGCTCGCGGACCCGTGCTCCGCCCAGAACGTCCGCCGTACTTGCTCTGCGTCCTGCTTCCCCATATCGGACTGGAAAAGCATCTGCAACGCCAGTTCTCGAGATTTGCGCCGTGTACCCATTGCGTGATGTTAGGACGAACGCCTTCGTCCGTCCGGCGGGCGAAGCCCGCGATCATCTTTGTTACTTGAGTGAACAGTTTACTTCAGGAAAGAACTATCTGCGTTTCTTCGGCGTCTTCTGACCGCTGTCGTTCCGAGCACTCGCACTCTTGTAATTCCGAGCGCTTCTGGAGTCGCGCCGAGCGGAGCGAGGAACCTGCTTGGTTTTGTCATTCCGAGCAAAGCGAGGAACCTGCTGTCCGCCGCCACTTTTCCCCTGCCCCCTGATCCCTTTCTGCAACTCCGCCATCTCCACCGCAGCCAGCGCCGACTCAAACCCTTTGTTCCCCATCTTCAGCCCGGCCCGATCTATGGCCTGCTCCAGAGTGTCACAAGTTAAGACGCCGAATGCATGCGGCACTCCGGTTTCCTGCGCGGACTGCCCAATCCCGCGCGTCACTTCGTTCACGATGACGTCGTAATGCGCAGTATCGCCGCGCAACAGGCATCCGATGCAGATGATCGCGTCATACTTTTCTGTCTCCGCCAAAGTCCGTGCAGCCGAAGGTACCTCAAACGCCCCCGGCACGCGCACGACATCGATATCTTTCTTAGCTGCCCCGGTTCGCACCAGTCCATCGCATGCGCTCAACAACAACCGCTCGGTGATAAATGCATTGAACCGCGCAACGACGATCGCGAACCGTTTCCCGGACGCGTCCAGTTTCCCCTCAATAGCCGAAACAACCGTTTCCGGCACAGACTCAGTCTTCAATTTCATTCCTCTGTGATCCCCTGTGCCCTCTGTGGTAAAGACTTTGAAGTTCGATCCGCGCGATCAGCGAAAATTTGCGGCCAAAAGTTACTTCCCTTTAAACTGCGCCGCCCGCTTTTCCAAAAATGCTTTCGTGCCCTCGGTCTTGTCTTCGGTGGCGCAAGCGACGCCAAACAGCACTGCCTCGAGATACAGTCCCTCAGCCAGCGTCATCTCCATGCCTTTATTCACGGCTTCCATCGCGTACTGCACGGCCAGCGGAGCGTTCGCGATGATCTTCGCCGCAATCGCTTCCGCGCGCGGAATCAATTCCGCCGCCGGGAGCACTTCATTTACCAGTCCGATGCGATGCGCCTCCTGAGCCGAAATCATCTCGCCCGCCAGCACCATCTGCATCGCAATCCCTTTGCCAACGAGCCGTGGCAAGCGCTGCGTACCGCCGTACCCCGGGATAATCCCCAGCTTCACCTCCGGCTGTCCCAGCTTCGCATTCTCGCTGGCCAGCCGCATGGTGCAAGCCATGGCAATCTCGCAACCGCCGCCCAGCGCGAATCCGTTGATGCAGGCGATCACCGGCTTCCCCAGATTCTCAATCAGATTGAGCACGTTCTGCCCGCGATGCGTGTATTCCTTGCCGGTCACCGCATCGTTCTTCGCCAGTTCGCCGATGTCCGCCCCGGCAATGAATGCCTTCTCGCCCGATCCGGTAAAAATAACGACGCGCATCGCCGCATCGTTCTTGATGTCATGAAACGCCGCCCGCAGTTCTTCCATGGTCGCCATGTTGAGCGCATTGAGGACCTTCGGCCGGTTCACGGTGACGTAAGCAATCGAGTTTTTCTTTTCGAGAAGTGTGTTTTCAAAGTTCATAAGATCAAATTCCTTGCCGCGGATTCACGCGGATCTCAAAACCCTGTCATCCTGAACGGCGGCGAAAGCCGACGTGAAGGACCCCACGGAAGCCGAAAGCGCCGATGCCGTCGAGAGGGTTCCAAGGCGCAGACAGCGCGGCGACCGTCCGGCCGTCTTGATAACCATAAACGACGTACGGTCCTTCGAAGGGCTGCGCCCTCCTCAGGATGACATTCTTTGATCCGCGTGAATCCGCGAAATCCGTGGCGAAAGGTTCAGAGTTTCTGCGCCTTCGGCTTCTCGGGGTCCGCATAATCATAGAACCCACGCCCCGACTTCCGCCCGTACCACCCCGCCATCACCAGCCGCTTCAGCAGCGGAGGCGACGCAAACCGCCGCTCCTTGAACTCGTCATACATCACATGGGTGATGTAGTACGTCGTATCAAGCCCGACGAAATCCAGCAGCGTGAACGGCCCCATCGGATATCCGCAGCCCAGTTTCATCGCGTTATCGATATCTTCGATCGATCCGACGCCCTCTTCATATGCACGAATGGCGTCAAGCAAGTACGGCACTAGCAACCGGTTCACGATGAATCCCGTCTTGTCCGACGTCCGCACCGGAACCTTGCCCAGCTTCTTCGCAAACGCATAAGCTGACTCGTACACATCGTCGGCGGTGGCAATCGTGCGCACGACTTCCACCAGTTTCATCAGCGGCACCGGATTAAAAAAGTGCAGCCCAATAAATCTCTCAGGCCTCTTAACCGCAGTTAACAACTCCGTCACCGAAATCGAAGAAGTATTGGAAGCAAAGATCGCATCCTTCTTCACAATGCCATCGAGCGACGCATACATCTTCTTCTTCTCTTCGACGTTCTCGATGATGGCTTCAATCACAATGTCGCAATCGGCGAGATCGGACTTGTTCGTCGTCCCTTTAAGCCGAGCGCGGATCGCAGTCTTCTGTTCCGCCGTGATCCCGCCCTTTTCGACCGGCCGCTCGGCAAATTTCCCCAGAGATTTTTCAATCCCCGCGAATCCTTTGTCGAGATACTTCTGCTCAACCTCAAGCACCGTGACGTCGAATCCCGCCATCGCGCAAACCTGCGCAATGCCCGACCCCATCAACCCACAACCAAGTACCCCAGCCTTCTTAATTTCCATTCGAATTCACCCATTGAGATTCAACGTAGTGTGAACGTCCGCCTTCGGAGATCTCCTGCGATGCACGAGCTCCCAGATCATAAAAATAATCAACGCATCCACAATGATGCTCACCGCAGGAACCAGAGCAATTTGTCCTTGATGAAACGCCTGCCACGATCCCCAAAACATTGACACGAAGCCTACGCCTGGTAGCAACGGAACGCCGACAACATCGGAAACTAGTTCCTGCACTTTCGACGGACTCGCCGATGCAATGATCAAGAAAGACAACGTGCTCAAAACAACAGCCGTGGTACCAAAAACACAGGACCAGACGAGGCGGCTTAACCGGCCATTAGGAGATCCCATACTGAGCGCCTCCGCTTTAATTCATGCTTTCCACCACCATCGCGATCCCCTGCCCACCGCCGATGCAAGCTGTTGCCAGCCCATACTTCTTATGTCTCCGCCGCAACTCGTACAGCAGCGTGATCACCAGCCGCGTCCCAGTCGCGCCCAGCGGATGTCCCAGCGCAATCGCTCCGCCATTCACATTCACCTTCTCGCGGTCGAGTCCCAGTTCCTTTTCGACCGCCAGATACTGCGCCGCGAAGGCTTCATTTACTTCAATCAGATCGATGTAGTCCAGATTCAATCCGGCCTTCTGCAGCGCAATCTTCGTCGCCGGCACCGGACCGCGTCCCATCACCTTCGGATCCACTCCCGCTACTCCCCAGCTCACGATCCGTCCGAGCGGCTCCATGTTGCGCTTGCGGACTTCATCCAGCGACATGATCACAACCGCCGCGGCTCCATCGACAATGCCGCTTGCATTCCCGGCCGTTACCGTTCCATTTTTCCCGAACGCCGGCTTCAATTTCGCCAACCCTTCCATCGTCGTCTGCGGACGCCGGTGGTCATCCTCGGTCAGCGACTCTCCTGTCGCCTCGCCCTTATGATTGCGTAGCGGCACCGGAACCAATTCTTCCTGGATGCGTCCTTCTTTATAAGCGGCATCCGCCCGCTGTTGCGACCGCAGTGAAAATTCATCCTGTGCCTGCCGCGTGATTCCCTGCTGCTCGCCGTAAAGTTCCGCGGTGTTCGCCATGTACGATCCGCAATACGAATCGCGCAAGGCCACCATCAACGAGTCTTCCAGCTTCCCGCCCGGCGCCAGCGTGAACCCATCGCGCCCGCGAATCGTGAACGGGGCCTGCGACATCGCCTCCATCCCGCCCGCGAGCACGATCTTCGCCTCGTCGGTCTGGATCATCTGGGCCGCATTTACGATGGCCTGCATGCCCGACCCGCACAGCCGGTTCACGGTCAACGCCGGAGTTTCAATCGGAATCCCCGCCCGTAATCCCACGTGCCGCGCCCCATAGAGCGCGTCGCCCGAAGTCTGCTGCGCGTTGCCGAACACGACGTGATCGAATTCCTTCGGATCGATCCCTGAGCGCTCGATCGCGCCCTTGCCCGCCACCGCGCCCAATTCCTGCGCAGTGAAATCTTTCAGCTTGCCGCAATACCGCCCAAAGGGCGTACGCGCCCCACTGACAATCGCAATGTCCCCGGCTTTTAACATGATGATCTCGCAGAACCCCAACCGGACCCGGTCAGAGCCGATTCGCCAAACTTGTCAGTGTAGCAGCGCGAAAGGAGCTTTGCCTATCGAAGGAAACCAGGTCGCTATTGCGGCGGGCTCAGTGGTGGAATCGCGCTTCAGAAACCATGCGCTAAGAATGGCGACTGGATGGGTAACGAACACGCTATAGACATGCCATTTGCTGAACGTGAACACTGTCTTACTTACCTCGTGAAGATATCCGTGGTTCGACAAGAAATAATGGTCCCCCACCGCCCTGCCGTTGACCGCATCGCCTCCCAAGTAAACTGCCGCAAACCAAAAAGTGAGGAAATTCAGGATTCCCATGAAGAAAAGAAACTGAAGTAGGAAGCGACGCATTGACGAGGTACCTGAAGGTAGAAATGTCTACGCGACGGCAGTCACAGCCAGCGCGGCCGGACCCAGCGCTACTACTTTGCCCGGTCCCTGCGCCATCGCCTGACTCACGGCGTGTTCCGCGCGATTGATAATTTCCGTGACGACATCGATGGGATCGTATTCCGTCCGGATTACCGCTTCGGCCACTCCTGCTGAGAACTGCGCAGGCTGCCCTTGCGCGCCGTCTTTTCCCGGCAACCGAACATCTGCAATAATTTTCCGCAATTTTTCGATGGCGAGCATCGCTTCCTTTTCCGCGGTCTCGCCCAGAAGAATCGCGATCGTCGAAGCGTCGTAGCGAAATGCCAGATCATTCGACCGGATATTCGCGGCGAACAACTGTCCCGCCCGCTCGATCATCGCCTGCACTTCCGCCTCGCCATATTCCTTGATCAAGGCCGAACTCTTGCCAAACTGCAGCAACACCACCGAAAGGGCCGACGAATTCTGCACCGCACGCTTGCTTTCCGCCAGCAACAGATCGATATACGAAGCACGCTTCAGCAGCCCCGACTTCTCGTCCGTAACCGAAAGATTTTTCACCAGTCGCCGCAGGCCAGCGTTATTCAGCGCGATCACCATCTGTTCGGCCAGCGTCTTCAGCACAACCAAGTCCGACGGCTGCCACACCCGCGGACGGTTGTGGATCAGCACCAGTATCCCGACCGTCTCTTCCCCGTCGCTCAACGGCACCGCGAGAATCGACGAAGCATCCAGCTCGGAAACAACTTTCTTCGCAGACTGCAACGCGGAAGCTTTCGGCGCATCCTGGATCGACAACGGTTCGTGTCCGTCAACCGCCTGCTGCAGGCACGCCACCAACTCGCCCAGAACCGCGGACCCAGCCTTCTTAATTCCCTCCGCGCAGAATTCATCCATCGCGCTCGGCGGCATGCCGGGTTTTCCCATGGCGGCAACGCAGCGCGTCGCTTCCCAGTGAGTCCCGATCTCTTTCACCGCCGTGCTCAGCACCGCCGGCGCTGTGCCCTGGTGATACAGTTTGCGCGTAATCTCAGCTACGCGCGTGAAACTCCGAACATCCGCTGCCGGATCCGGTGCCGGAGCTGCGACCGGTGCCGGCGCAACTGGTACCGGAACCGCAACCGCCGCCGGAGGCAGGGGAGCCGATCCTGCATACCGCGGCGTCACACCAGCGGCCAGATACAGCCGCTGCAAATCTTCGTTTCGCTCTTCCTCGCGCGGAAATAATTCCTGAATTCTTTGCAGTCGCTCGACTGCCTTGCTGCGCATCCCGTACTGCACCAGGATCTCCGCCTGCAGCATCAGGTCTTGCAGCGTGCCGGCTCCCAGTGTCGGCCCTTCTGAATGCGTCGGCTCGTCGGGAGCCTTGGCAGCCGAACTGAACCGCGAAGCAATCACCTTGAAGCGCGAGTCGTCGATCTTTCCCTTCAACATCTCCAGCCGCTTCAGGTGCCCGGGCTCATACGGATCCACTTCCGCCGCGCGGTCCAGGCACTCCGCAGCCTTCGCAAACTCGCTTGTGCTGCAATACAAATCGAATAACTTCAGCAGTGTGGTGCAGTAATCATTTTCCCGGTTGGACGAGTTATAGAGCTCGCTGAGGAATTCCAAAATCTGCGGCGACGCCCGGTGCCCCGCCGTAATGTCTTCCATAATGGCGATGAACTGCCGCCGTTCCCCGCGCCGCCGCTGAAATTGTTCCAGCTTGCGCGCCAGCTCCACCGCTGCGTCGTCCTGTTGCGCATCGAGAAAGTTTCCAATCAGCGCGATGACTTGCTGCACCCGCGCCGGATTCAGCTCAAACAGCTGCCAAACCAGCGGCTCTGCTTCGGCATAGCGCCCCGCAGCCACCAGGGCATCGGCATAGGCTTCACGCAACGCGGGCGTGACCTGGCCCGAATTCAGTTGAGGTTCAAGAATGAAGATTGCAGCGCCAGCCTGCCCTTGACCCAGCAGACTCCTGCCGTACGCCAGCGCAATGCCCGGATCCGAAGAGTCCTCCTGATACGCACGCTCATGCCATTGCGTGACGTCCGCGCCTTCGGCTCCGGCAACCTGTGCAATCCGCTGAAAGGCTTGCGCCGCCGCTTTCCGGTTTCCTAATTCTGACGCCAGTTCCGCCACTCGCAGCAGATTTGCTTGCGTTGGCTCGATCGCGACAACCCGATCCAGAATTTCTGCTGCCTCTTGCTTCTTCCCAAGCTTTACCAAGTCTTGCAGCGCGGCTTCATACGTCCCAACCGCCAGCTTTTTGTTCGATCCTTCGAGCAGCTGCCCGAAGCGGAACTTCTGCTGCCACGTTGGACTGCCGTGGCGGGCCAGCTTCTTATAAGTTAGGCTGGCGCGCGTCGCGTCCCCGGCTCCGACCTGCCGTTCAAACAGCTCACCCAGCAGCTTTACGGCGTCCGCATTGCGGCTCAACGAGAGACACAAATCGGCCGCAAGTTGCCGCACTACATCATTTTCCGGATCATCTCGCAGGACCAACAGGTATTCTTCGAGGGCATCGGCGGTCTTCCCCTTTTGCAGGAGTTTTTCCGCGCGCTCCACGCGCTTCCCCAGTTCGGCTCGGTCCAATCGTTTTGTCAGCTCAGGCATGAACAGTTCGGGCGGAGTAAACCCTGCTCCGATTCTAGGATCGCCCCCCAACCCCAGCAATGCGGTAACGCCCCCGCGCGATTACGAAGGTCACCCCTCGAACTATTTCCACCCCGCCTTGTCATCTCGAGCAGAGCGAGGAATCTGCTGCCTTGAGCCGTTGCTTGTCATTCCGAGCGGAGCGAGGAACCTGCTATTCCCGCCCATCACTTAATCCTCCGGAGGATCGGCTCTCACGCCCCGAAAATACCGCGCCGACTCCGGACGCAAAAGCGCCCACGAAATCACGACTCCGATCAATAGGTGCATCGCGAACTCCTGAACCGCGTTAAACGCGCTCAGCACAATATGGAACGCAATCCACGCGAGCGCTGTCCATCGCGCCCAGTTCAAGGCCCGCAACATAAACGCGCCGCAGACGATCGCTACCAACTCGACTGCTTCGACCAACGCGGCATCCCTGAGCCCGTCGGGTTGCGAGAGAAGTTCACGGAAGTGATACACGAAGCCGATTGTGCCCACCGCGATGTAAACGCAGCTAACAATCGTCACCGCAAGAGGCCGCTTTTCGCCGCCGCTCATGGCAACACCTCCAGCACAGCCTCGCTCGGCTCCAGCTCTTCCGCATGCGGAGGAACGGTGGCCCCGGCATCCATCAGCGCCTTCACCGCCCCCACATAATCCACGTTTTCTCGATGAAATCCGTTTCCCGACCCAAACACAGTCCAGCCAAGAGCGGTCCCCTCGTATTCCTTGGATTTCAATTCCAGCGTCGGATGGAACAGCAATATCTCCTGCGTCATCTCCGCATTTCCGTTGAATCCCGCCCAGTGCAACGCCGTCGCTCCCATTTCTCCCGGAGTGTTCACCGGCCATCCCGCTTCGAGCATCAATCGGACGGCCTTTGTATTGTTGCTTTGCGCAGCCGCCGGTAGCTTTCGTGCATCGTCCTCAGAGAGCGTCTTCACCGCATCCGGATTCTTTGCCAGAAATTGCAGGAACGCTGCTTCATCTCCGAGTTCGCAAGCCAGGGACAACTTCAAGTCCTCCGGTGTCCGCTCCATCAGCAGTTGGAAAACATCTTCGTGTCCGAAATCGCGAGCCACCGTGTGCGCCGAGCGCCCGCCTCCCAGCGTCCACAGATAAATCGGTCCTCCAGCTCGCGGATTGCTGCACCGTATCCACTCCTTCGACACACGCATGCGGATGCAGTTGGGATCTTCGTCCAAATGCCGCCGTACAAGATTAATGTCGCCGAGCGCCGCTGCCATGAGGATGTCCGTATGACACCCTTTCGACACCAAGTACCGTGCTACATCCTGGCGATCTTTTGGATAGTGCCTTCTCTGCGAAACGCGCAGCATGTACTGCGCCGGAGTCGATTCATGATCCACATCGCGCGAGTCGATATCCGCGCCATGCGCAACCAGAAATTCCGGGATCTCCACGGTCGAAGCAAAATGCAAAGGCGTCTGCCCGTCTCCTCCGCGCGCGTGAACAACCTCTGGGTCCCCAGCCACGAACTCTTGCAACTTCCGCATCATTCCCAAACGTGAGGCCGAATGAGCATCCAGTTCCGCGCCACGTTTCGTGAGAAACTCGACCAGGCTGGGATCGCATTCGTCCAACACGCCAAAGCTCCCCGCCCACCATTCTGTCCTCTTCCGTATATTTGCCCCTGCACGAAGCAGCACATCGATCGTCTCCTGATCGCTTCGTTGCACCGCCGCGTAGAGCGCGTTGATCCCGAAACCATAATCCGGCATAGGATCATCGATCTTCGCCCGCAGTTCCGGATACTGTTCGAGGAGTGTCCGTACACGCGACGCGTCGCTATCGCACACAGCCGCTTTCAGCGCCTGCGTCGGACTGAGCCCCAGGCTTTCGACGTGCAACTTCAGCTTTGCCCATGTGGCGAAACCGTACTCCTTCGCGATCGCATGTTGCGCGTCCGCGAGTTTCCCTTGCCGCATGTTCCGCAGCAATTCTTTGGCTTGCTTCTTGAGATGTTGGAGATTGGGTTGTTCAGGTAGCTGGCGAGACATAACTCCTCCTATGGCCCGGTGTCCGCTATCTCGGGCAGAAGAGAAGTTCATGCTCGACGATCAGGAATCGCTCAGGTGGGATCTTCCCTTTCCGCGGACGGGATGCAACCTGACTTGCAGCCACCACTATACCAATGCAACCCAAGGTACAGATAGACTGTATCGTTCAAATTCTTCATGGGAGTCGGGCACGAGGTCCGAATATGACGAGCGAGCAGGACGAACTTCTGAGAGAGCTTCAGGATAACGCCAAGACGGCTCAGACCAGTAAAGCAGTCATGGAGCACATCACGCGCCGTCTCCACGAGAAGATGGCCCGGTACAACTGGGTAGGCTTCTATCTCGTCGATCCGGCGGATTCTGGCGTACTCGTAGTCGGACCGTACGTGGGCAGCTTCACTCCGAACGCCCGCATCCCCCTCGACACAGGCCTCTGCGGTGCGGCCGCGAGCACAGGGCAGACCGTCATTGTGGATGACGTCACGAAAGATCCGCGCTACCTCGCCGGCTCGTCGATGGTCGTCAGCGAAATCGTCGTGCCGATCTCGGTGAACGGCAAACTTCTCGGTGAGCTCGATGTCGAGAGCTACTTTCCCGGCACATTCACTAAGGGCGAACAGGAATTTGTGGAGGCTTGCGCCCGTCTCGCAGGAAAGTATCTCGCGAAAGGCTAACCCTTTCGAGGACCCGTGCAGAGGTCCTCGCGAGCAGCAAATGGGCCTTTACAACCCCCGAAATCAGCCCCAAAAGTGCAGGTTCTTGCATCTTGACACCCGTTCCCAGCGGGTCTAGATTTCAATAGCGCAGGAGCAGTTTTTTGGGCTCCATTCCTGCCAATCCCCCCTCGTTTCCCCCCGTTCCTTCAATAAAGACCGATCTTGGGAAGTTGTCTCGGCTCCTGGGCCCCCTCGGCTAGCGGATCTTCGGCCCTGTCTTGGAATGCTCCGAAATCGAGAGGTCGTTACTATGCGAATCCAAGTGTTGATGAGCCTGATGGCTGCGACGCTTTTGTCTGTGTGCCTGAATCCTTGTGCAGCGCAAGTGAGTGTCACGACGTATCACAACGATAACGGCCGCACTGGCCAGAACCTCCAAGAAGTGACTCTGACGACGACGAACGTGAATGCGAATACGTTTGGAAAACTCTTTTCTCAATCAGTCGATGGCTATTCGTATTCGCAACCGCTGTACATGCCAAATGTTGCGATTCCGAACATGGGCACACATAACGTCGTCTACGTGGCTACGATGAACGACAGCGTCTACGCCTTCGACGCTGACAGCAAAACCGGAACCAATGCGCAACCACTCTGGAAGGTTAACTTCACCAATCCGTCCTTGGGCATCACGACAGTCTCGACCAATGCCCTTCATTGCCCGGACGCGATCACCACCGAGGTTGGCATCATGTCGACACCCGTGATCGACCCTACATCCAACACACTCTACGTTCTGGTGCGCACGGTGGAAACGGGAACCTATTTCCAGCGGCTCCACGCCTTGGATATCACCACGGGCGCAGAGAAATTTGGTGGCCCGGTGGCAATCGCGGCTACGGCGACGGGCAGCGGTAAAGGCTCGAAACAGGGCGTGATCACCTTCAATGCGCTCCTCGAAGGTCAGCGCTCTGCATTGCTACTGCAGAACGGGCTTGTGTATATCAGCTGGGCTTCTCTCTGCGACTACGGCAGTTATCACGGGTGGGTAATGGCTTACAACGCGCAGACGTTGACGCAAACCGCGGTATGGCTGACTACACCGGATGGAGAAGAAGGCGGCATCTGGCAAAGCGGCAACGGCGTGGCGGGAGACTCCTCGTTCAACACCTTCGTTGCGACCGGAAACGGCACCTTCGACGTCGACACTGGCGACGGCGATTACGGCCAGAGCATCGTGAAGCTTGGTCCGCCCTCCGAAGGTGGATTTCCGATTCTCGATTATTTCTCCCCCTACAACGGCACCACCTACAACATCACCGATCTCGATATCGGATCATCAGGACTAACGTTGTTGCCGGATCTGACCGGAGCGTATCCCCACCTGCTCGTCCAAGGCGACAAAGCGGGAGATCTTTATGTGATCAATCGCGACAACATGGGACAGAACAATTCCAACGACAACAACCAGATCGTGCAGTCGATTTCGGACGCGACCAAGGGCATGTGGAGTTCGCCTTCGTGGTGGAACAACTATATTTATATCGACGGCCAGGCAGACTCGATTAAAGCGTTCTCCCTAGATCCGTTGACCGGGTTGCTCTCAACGACTCCCGCTTCAAAGACCGCGGCGGCATTCGGCTATCCAGGAGCTACCGTATCGATTTCGTCGAATGGCACGACCAATGGAATTGTGTGGGCTTTGAATAATTCTTCTTACAAAACCACTACCGGACAGGCCACTCTGCTCGCGTACAACGCGACCAATCTGGCCAAGCAACTGTATAGCAGCAAGACGAAAGCTACGCGCGACAATCCGGGAGCACCCATCAAGTTCTCGGTGCCGACGGTCGCGAACGGCAAAGTCTACTTCATGACTCAGAAGAATCTGGTCGTCTACGGTTTGCTGAAATAAGGCGGCGCTGTATGACTTTCCGCGACGTGCTCAACCAGGCCGTCGCGGAAAGTAGCGTCTAAACGAGTCACGCCTCACTTCGCGCGGTAGACCGTCTTTCCCGCCACCATCGTCCACAATACTTTTGTATCCCGCATTTCTTCGGGAGAAATTGTCAGTACATCGCGATCGAGCAGCACCAGGTCCGCGCGCTTGCCGGGAGCAATAGACCCGATCGAATCCATGTTCATCGCTTTCGCGGAGTTGCGCGTGTAGGCGTAAAACATCGCTTCCCGAGGCATCGCCTGGGACGCATCCAGAACTCCTTCACTTCCCTTGCGCGTCTCCGCCTGATACGTCGCGCGAAAAATATTCGCCGTCGATACCGGCCAGTCGCTCGCTCCCGAAACTATTCCGCCATTGTCCAGAATCGAACGGGCCGGATATTGCCACTTGTAAATCTCTTCATCGACGTAGGGTTTCAAAATCTCAATCGTGTCGTTGCTCGCCTCCGCCCAGAACAGTTGCAAAGCGCTGATCACTCCCAGTTCCCGAAAGCGGGGAAAGTCTTCCGGCCGCACGAACTGTTCGTGCGTCAGTGTATGTGGTAAATGAGACGACGGATTCGCCGCGCGCGCCGCAGCAATGCCATCGAGCGCAGCCTTCACCGCTCCGTCCCCGATCGCGTGAACATGGATGATCAGCCCTTGTTTGTCGGCAGCAACGCAGAGTTCCGCAAATTTCTCAGGATCGAAAAGCAGATCACCGTTGTGCCCCTTGTTCTTGTATGGCTTTGTCAGGTGCGCCGTTTGCGAAGGAAACTCTGCGACGCCATCCGCAAAGATCTTGATTCCCGTGACGTGCAGATGAGGGACATTCTTATATTGTTCTTGCGTCTTCTGAACGGTGGCCAGTTCGGCTGCAGGATTTCTCACCAATACCTGGGGAAAAGCTACCACTTCCGATGTCAGCTCTTTATGATCCGCAAGCATTTTGTAAGCCTGCAAAACATAAGCCGACGCCAGCGGATCAAGCCACGCAGTGATGCCCAGGCTGTAGTTGTATTGCAGTGCGGCGCGTCCCGCGGCGAGCAATTCGTCTTGTGAATGTGGTGGCACCAGCGGTTCGATTCGTTCCAGACCCGCATCGACGAGAAATCCATTTGGCTGCATGTTCTTGTCGTATCCGTAGTATGCCCGCTGATCCGGACTAAGCGTGCTCAAGAACTCGGCATTGATGCCGGCCATTTTCAGCAGTGCGCGATTCGCCCAAGCCGTATGCCCGTCCATGCCTCGCAGCAGCACTTGCTGATTCGCGTAGGACCCTGTGCTGAAGTCTTTGTTCAGCACATCCGGGTGCGACCAGAAGGCGAGGGGCAATCCTTGAATTTCGAGGACATCGCCGCGCACCCCGCGCCCTGTTTTTTTCGCTTCGTCAACGAATGCCGGAAGTTGATCAAGCGTACCGACTTTGTCGGTCGCGTCGGCTCCGATGAGATTCAGTCCTCCATCGATCGAGTGACTATGCGAATCGATAAAGCCAGGGAAGAGAGTCTTGCCATCGAGGTCAACGCGCTCGGCTCCCGCCGAAACGGACTTCAACACTTCCGGCAGAGTGCCCACAGCAACAATCTTGTCTCCACGAATCGAGACTGCTTCCGCGTAAGGACTTTCCGGCTCCGCAGTAAAAATCTTGGCATGAAACAAAACGCGCTCGCCGGAGCTGCCTTGTGCCCACAGCGAGCCAACCGTCAGAAAAAATGAAAGCAGCAGAAAATAAACAGAACGCTCCAGGACTCGTCCCACTCGAAGGCCCTTTCCCAAACGTGAGTGCGGGTTACAAACCCCGCGAACGCTGACACTATACACGCTCTTTGCGTTTTTTGATTCCTTCAACAAAGGCCATGCAGTCGCGAAACCTTTTTCTCGCCGCCGGGTTTAGATGACACAAGGACATGGCAGACTTCCGCATCGATCGCCGCTGCGAAGATCTTGCATCCACGCCCGGCGCTCCCGCATTCATAAAAAACCGAGCGATTTTTCTGGGCTTTCCAACCTTAACGCGGGAATCGATCATCTTTACTATTTCATAAACATTTAAAAAGGGAGCCGTCTGTGTCGCGATCGTGGAGAACTCTTATTTTCTTTTCAATTGCCGCCAGCATGCTCGGCGTGCTCACCGGTTGCGGCGGAAGTTCCAAGAGTTCCTCCAGCTCAGGGCTAGGGCAGTTCACACACGTCTTTGTCGTCTTTCCGCCTTCGACTAGCGATCCCAACTATTCGCACTTCATGAACACCGTGATGCCGCAGAAAGCGATTGAAGGCGTGACCGTCGGCAGCGCCTGGATGTCCGCTGAAACCGGCGCGCCGGGTCCCGGCACTTGTAGTCCCATAGGCACTGACACCTGCCAGCTCGATGCCTTCGGCTGGACGCACACCTACGACTGGTCGGCGATCGACAGCGCCAACTCCGGATGGTTTTCCGCGCAGTCAGGGTCGAAAAAGGTCAACATTATTGTCGAGGGCATCGGCGATGCTTCGTCCAACTGCCTGCTCGACAATACCTGCATCAATCCCGTCACTCCTTATTATGTGACTACATCGAGTTGGGCTGCCCACACCCAGTCGGGAAACGAAGACCTGATCAATGCGAACAAGGATGGTTGCACAAATTATCTGGGATTGATCGCCACTTCTATGACCCGCAGTGCCGCTGGGCTGGTCACCGTTACGGAGGCCAATCATGGCTACTCGAACGGCGACACGATTTGGATCGGAAGTACCACGCCTTCGAACTTCAATATCGCGCAAGAAAGCGTAACCAATGTTCAGGTCGTCTCAGCCTCCTCGACATTGACCATCACTGCCACCAACAGCTTCCCCGCGGGGATGAAGGTCACGTTTCAAAATCTTGGTGCGGCGACATTCCTCAACGGTCAGACGGTCACCATCACGAGCGCCACCTCGACTTCATTCACCGCGACGTTTGCTCACGCCGACTACGGTCCCGCGGCTGAAACTTCGGGAACCGCAAATCCCTTGGGCGTTGCCGTTCAAAACGCAACCGCAAATACTTTCCAATATCAGACCGCGGTCACAACTGCGGGCAGCGCCACCACCCCTGGAACCGTCCTCAGCGAGCAACAATCGTGGCCGGTTCCCTACGAAACGCCGTACAAGACGGCTTGGGAATCATTCGTAGTGGCGGCGATCATGCACTACAACGCGTCAGCGAATCTCTCGCAAATTTCCTACATGCGCGTCGGACGCGCCGCCGGCGGCGAGGCTTATCCCGAATGCCTGTCGAATCTCGAACAGATTCCTGCGCCAAACACCTACACCGAATCGGGATGGCTGCAGTACTACACCGACATCGATCAGTTCGTTTCCGCGCAAAATCCAAAGATGCAGATTCTCGATCCTCTGAATCAGGCAGGAAGCGGTCCGAGCGCGGCGACCAGCTACGGCTCACAGGAAGCGCAGACCGCGGTTACGTATAAAAATGCATCCGGACAGACAAACGGAATTGGCAGCCAGGGACTGCAGTCCAGTGACATCTCGAACTACAACGCGGGCGGCGGATGCACATCCGACTGGTGCTCGACGTTCGACAATTACTACAGCTCCGGCATCCCTCTGGAACTTCAGCAGGCTGGGCTCTCTGCGCCGGTAGCGATCTCTGGCACCAACAGCGCAACCGGCGATCTGCGCCCGCTGCTTCCCTTCGCCGTGCAACGCCACATGACGATTCTCGAGCTCTATTCGCTCGACGCGTTGCTCGCCTATGATCCAAACTATTGCGTCTTGCCCGCGGCGAACGGATTGTGTGGCGCCGGCAGCGTGCAGATTCCCATCATCGCTCTGCCTCCTGCGGATCAGCTTCCATATTTTCAAGCGGTGGGACAGCCCGGCCAGACGGGTGCGACCGGAGACGGTTCCTACGCAACCGTGATCAACAACACGGAGGGTCAGCACTAAACGGCATTCGCTTCAATTGACAGTCAAGTCTTGCGCGCTGCTGGTGCCGCCGCTGGAACAGCCCACGACTCCTGTATTGCCTGCGGGCGTATTCACCGTAACCGGAAAGCTTCCTGCGGCGGGAATCATCGCGTTCGTAACGGTGACAGTAAGTTGAGAGCTGCTGACGACGGTCGTCGCGAGCGTCGCGCCATTAAACACACCGACGGACGAAGAAACAAAGCTGCTGCCGTTAGCCGTCAGCGTGAAGCTGGCAGGAAGTGTCGCGAAGGTCATCGTGGCCGGCGAAATCGATTGCAGCAACGGCGCAGGACGCGAACTGCCGCAAAGCGGATTGAGCGAGTTACACCCGCTCACAAACAAGAGTGCAACGAGCAACAGCGTGAGGCGAGCATTCCAGCTGAGGGAGGGCATGAAGTGTCCTCACTCTATCCGATTGCCCCTCGTCTCGTAAGTGTCAAGAGAGATAGCTAGCGCAACGCCGGCGGTACTTCCGGTTCTGCCGAGCCGTCTGTTCGCGCATCTGAAGCGGCGAAGTTCATCCCCGACTTCGTGTTGTGATCGATGGCCTGGCCGCGTCCCATGAACAGCGAGAAATCACCGCGCAGATCGAGTTGATGCCCCATGCCCGCAAGTTGTTGACGCACGTCCGCGGGCACTCGGTCTTCAATCAGAATTTGGCAGCCGATATCGAAATTGCTGCGCACAGTGAAGCGCGCGGTTTCCATCGCAGCCTGCAGATTCATCCCATAGTCAACAACGTTCGACACAAATTGTGCGTGCGCCAGCGGTTGGTTCGCGCCGCCCATGATGCCGAATCCAATGTGGTCGTCGCCCCGCTCCATGAACGCGGGAATGATCGTGTGAAACGGACGCTTGCGCGGAGCCAGCGCGTCCGGCTTCGAAGGATCGAGCATGAAAAGCGCTCCGCGATTCTGCAAAGCGAATCCCATCCCGCGCACCGTGATGCCCGAGCCGAAACTGGAAAAATTGCTCTGGATCAGCGACACAATATTCCCTCCGCGATCCACGGCGGTCAGATATGTCGTATCGCTTGAGGGAGGAACTCCAGCTTCCGGACTGCAATTGGCTTTCTGCGAATTAATCAGCTGCGCGCGCTCCTTCGCGTAATCCTTCGACAGCAAACCGGCGACCGGAATTTTAGCGAAGCGCGGGTCCGCGTTGTAACGCGCCAGATCGGCATACGCCAACTTCATCGCTTCGATGCGCGTGTGAATCTCTTCCGTACTCAGAGCTCCCGCCTTCGCTGGCGGAAACTGCTCCATGATGTTCAGCATTTCAAGCGCTGCCATGCCTTGTCCATTCGGCGGCAGCTCGTACACTTTCCATCCCCGATATGTGGTCGAGATCGGCTCAACCCATTCTGCGGAAAATTCTTTTAGGTCGTCCGCTTGCATCGTGCCGCCGAGTTCGCGCTCGGTCGCAAGGATCGCCTTCGCAATCTCTCCCGAATAGAAAGCCTGCGGACCTTCCGAGGCGACGAGCCCGAGCGCTCTCGCCACATCAGGATTCTTGAACACTTCACCCATCTTCGGCGCTTCATCGTGCGCGAGGAACACGCGTCGCGATTCCGGATCGCCCTTCAACTTCGCAACTTCGCTGCCCCAGTCCGCACCAATCAATTCCTGCACTGCAAACCCGTTCTGCGCATAAAAAATGGCCGGCGCAAAAAGATCCTTCCATGGAAGATGTCCGAATTTCTGGTGCAGTTTATTCCAACCTTCGACCGCGCCCGGCACTGTGACCGTGTCGATCCCCCCAGCAGGCATTTTGCTGACGTCGCGCGCCTTGAGATAGGTAATGCTCAGCCCCTTCGGAGCCCATCCGCTCGCATTGAGGCCATAAAGTTTCCCGGACTTGGCGTCCCAGTAAATTGCGAATAGGTCGCCTCCCATGCCGTTCATGTCGGGCTCCATTACGCCGAGCGTCGCGTTCGCAGCAATAGCGGCATCGACTGCGGAGCCACCACGCGCTAGGATTTCCGCGCCCGCTTGCGAAGCCAGCACCTGGCTCGTCGCGACAATACCGTAAGGCGAGATCACCATGCTGCGCGCATTCGTTCGATCCTGCGCAACGGCAGAAGTGGCGACCACGATAGCGATCAAGAGAATTGCGGGCGTGAAATAACGCATACCTTGCGGCTCCTTGGAATGGAAACGCATTGTGCTGGGAATAGCGGCAGGATGTCAATTGGAACAGGCAAAGACTATAGCGGCGATCGTATAACAATCCTGCATGCAGATCTGCCGCGCTACGAGGGTTACGAAATGCTCACCACAGCTCTATCGAAACAGGGTTGCTGATGTTTAATTTGGACTCGTGGACGCCACCGCCGTACCCCGCGAAAAACTGGTAGTGTCCCGCTGGAAGTTCAAAACGGATTTGCGTGCTGCGTGACGCGTGAGGTATAAGCTCGAACGTTCGAGGCAATCTCAGGCTTTCAGCGATCATGTAGCTGTATGAGTACACCCTCTCATCAGTCCCCAAACCCCATGTGCCTTCACCGATGAAAACATTGGTACGCGTAATCGCTGCCGTCGACGGCCCATCCGACGGCGTCTCGGCTCCAACAACCTTCTCAGACAAAATCACAAACCCGATTTCGGAAGTGTCGATTTTAGCTGCCCTGTCCGTTTCATTAGTGACCGTAAGTTCTATTGCGGTCCGCACACCGTCAACTGCTACGGGCTGTGCGTCGATTCTAATTCCGTCGAACGTAAATGGACTTTTACTTGGCGGAGCCGGACCGAGAATTTTCAATTTCCGAATCAGGCCGTCTCCCGGATTAGTTGGCTGTATGACTTCGAGTGCGTCCAATTGGATAGCCTGTCCTTCGTATGAGCGAAGCTGGTCCTTCACGCGCTCCGATACATACATAAGATATACGCCGCTAAACAGGATGCAGCCATCCCACCGATCAAAAATTACGACTCCGCTATATTTGCCGGGGCTTCGTATTCCTGCATTCGCCGTTGAACAAAGGGACACGGTTAACGAGGCAAACAAGCAGACAGTTACCAAACGACCCTTCCGAATCGGAAACGAGAGCAGCATTTGATGAAGCTTCATTGGTCGCATTATGTTATCTGACTCCGTGGCAACTGATCTGGTTCCCGCGACACTGTGGTGCCCAGGCCAATTACACTCTCCCCCTCCGGCGGACACAATAAGTGAGACGCGAATGTTTCCCCGACAATCTCTCGTCGGCAGTCCCCGCGAGCGTAGTAGCTGAATTTGCCTTGCGCTGAATTTGGGAGTGACGAGAGAATAGGACAATATCGGAAGAACCTATGCTTGAGGGGATCTTACAACCAATGCATTTGATCGTCCTCGCGGTCCCATTTGTTGGTGCTTTTGTCGTGTCGCGGGTGCTTTGGCGGATTGGCGCAAAGTTGAAATAGAAAAAGCCCCGCGCTCAACGGGGCCATAGTGTCTGCTCGTGCCCACATCGTGGACGGAGCACAGAGTATGTCAACAGGGATTGTTTCTTGATCTCCAATCACTCCAGAAGCGTGTTCAATGACCAAGTCTGGTCGGTCATCCCCGCCGCCAAATCAACTTCAGCCACTCCGCGCTGCGAGGCTTTCATTGACTTGCGAGTTTCGCAGACATAAGATTCCGCGAAATGATTGGGCTGACTATTTCGCACTACCGCATTCTCGAGAAACTCGGGCGCGGCGGCATGGGCGAAGTCTATCTGGCTGAGGACACGCATCTTGGCCGGAGAGTCGCCATTAAATTCCTGACCAAGGAAGTTGCCACCGACGAGCGCGCGAAACAACGCCTCCTGCGCGAGGCGCAGACCGCAGCCACCCTCGATCACGCACATATATGCGCCATTTATGAGATAGGGCAGGAGGGCGAAAACAGCTTCATCGTCCTTCAGTACGTTGAAGGAGAAACCCTGGCCGCGCGGATTAAGCGCCAACTGCCCGATTTCCGTGACGCGCTCGCGATCGCGCTCCAAGTCGCCGACGCCCTCAACGAAGCGCATGCGCGTGGCATCATTCATCGCGATATCAAGCCGGAAAACATCATGCTTACGGCGCGAAACCAGGTCAAGGTACTCGATTTTGGCTTGGCTAAGTTCGTCCGCGATTCGAACATCATCGAGGGTGATACCGCCACCATGCTGAGTATTCCGGGAATGATCATCGGCACCGTTCCCTACATGTCCCCGGAGCAGGTGCGCGGCGAGGAACTGGATTGCCGCAGCGATATCTTCAGCTTTGGCACCGTGCTTTACGAGTTGCTGACCGGCCGGAAGCCTTTCGAAGCCAAGAGTTCGGCGGAAATCATCTCGGCGATCCTAACGAAGCAACCGCCGCCGATGAATCGTTCCAGCCTCACACACAGCGGCGCCGCAGAAGAAGGCCTGATCCGAAAGTGCCTGGAGAAAGATGCCGCCCTGCGCTACCAGACTATGGGAGATCTGATCGGCGACCTGCAGCAGATTCGTAGCCAATACGAAAGTGGAAGCGTCGTGCCTGCGGTCAAGACAACGGTTGTGATCCCGCAGCCGGAAAAGACCGGCGCAAGCGGATCCCGGATTTCAAAGCGCGGGATGGAGTTGATCGTCGCGTCCGTTGTGCTCACGCTTGCCGCACTCGTGTACGTCTACTCATCGCGAAACGCGAAGCGCCCTCCAGCATCGGGCGCCCCTGTGCTATCCACAAACTCCGCCGCTTATGACGCGTACATGCGTGGCATGGTCAAGGTCAGCAGCGAGAATCCATCCGACAATCAAGATGCTATCCAACTCTTTAAGCAGGCCGTCACGGTAGACCCTAATTTCGCCTCTGCCTATGCTGAACTCGCCCGTGCCTACAGCATCAGGGTGCGTTTTTTCGCACCTGTAGCCGAGAAGAAGCAGTTGAACGAAGAAGCCGAAGTCGACGTGGAAAAGGCGCTCGCGCTCGATCCCAATCTGGCGGAGGGCTATTTCGCTCGCGGTCTAATCCTGTGGACGCCCTACAAACGGTTCCCGCACGAACAAGCGGTCCAAGCCTACAAACGCGCGCTCGAATTAAACCCTAATCTCGCGGAAGCGCATCACCAACTGGGATTTGTCTACCTGCACATCGGCTTGCTCGACAAGGGATGGGAAGAAATTCAAAAGGCATTGGCGATCGACCCAGGCAACAGCCTGGCGCGATATCGTCTCGGTGTCATCGATATGTGCCGCGGCAAGTACGACGAAGCTTTTCAAATCTTCAACACGACCCCGCTCGAAAAGAGTCCTTCGCTTTTGGCATCGTATACATCTACCGCGTTATTTCGGCTCGGCCGGAACGAGGAAGCCTCTGCGATCGTTGCGCAATTTTTTAAAGACTATCCCAACGACGAGGGCGGGCTGGTCACCAGCGTGAAGGCCATGATGCTGGCGAAGTCCGGCAAACAACGTGAAGCTGAAGAGACGATCCAACGAGCACTGAACATTGGTCGCGGCTACGCTCACTTCCATCACACGTCTTACAACATCGCTTCCGCGTACGCTCTGATGAATGAACCTGAGCAAGCGATGAAATGGTTGCGAGTGACCGCCGATGAGGGCTTTCCAAATTATCCGCTCTTTACGCAGGACGCCCAGTTGGATAACTTGAGAAAGGATCCGCAGTTCGTCGCATTCATGGCCCAACAGAAGCAGCAGTGGGAGCATTTCACCGCAACATTGTGACTCCTTCTCCGCCGACCGCGGCATCCAGTGTGAAATTCGATCGTCCAATTCTGCCGGACAAAAAAATCGGCCCGGTGGGGAACCGGGCCGCCGCTGTGGCTCCAGTGCGGTTAAAACCTGAGCTGAGCTCGGATCTGCAAGGCGCGCGGCGAAGCATCCGCGCCCAGGAATGATCCGAAAATACTCGTGGGAGTCGCTACCGTTCGCACAATGTCACCGAATTGCGAGTTCGATACATCCCCGATCGGCTGATCAAAGTTCGGATGGTTCAGGATGTTGAAAGCTTGAACACCGATTTGCATTTCCGCGCCTTCCCACCGGGGAATGCGGAAATTCTTCATCAGCGTCAGGTCCGTATCGAAGTAGTCTGGCCCGAAGACCTGGTTGCGTCGTTGATTGCCGAACGCTCCCACGCCACCTGGCCCCACTGCCGACGCGAACTGCGTCGCATTCAAGCACGGCGTCGTTGTTCCCGACACACTGTAGGCCGCCGACGAACTGCAACTGACCGTACCCACTGAAGAATCCGCGAACAAATCGAGTCCCGTCGCCGGTCCATAGTTATATCCGCCGAGGGCTCCAGTAGACGCTCCATCGATCACGGTGAAGGGCAGCCCCGTGCGCGCGAACATCACGCCCGAGATCGTCCAATCCAGCAGCGTGTCCCAAAGCATGTTGTGCAGCTTCGGCGTGTGGTAGACGTAGCTCAAATTGAATTGCCGGCGTACGTCGTAGTCGGCGTTCCCATAGTTGTATTGCCGCAGATTGTAGGGATTCTGGCCCGACAAAATGCTTGTGTTGGTATCGAAGTTAAACGGCAAGAACCCGCCGTTCGAAATGTCGTCGAGCGCATGGCTCCACGTGAACGACGCCTGCACCTGCAATGACGAATTGACGTTGTGCGTGAGCGACGCCGTCAGCCCGTTGTAATTCGACACTCCTGGATTCCCGACTTCGGCCACGCTTGTGAAGCGAGGATCCAACGGCGCCGTCGGCAAACCGACGAACGAACTGATTCCCAGCGTCGTCTGGCAGTCCGGAACTCCGGGTTGATAAACCAGCGGCGTCGCCGGCCCGTTGCAGAATGCATTTACGCCTGGATTGGTCGCGGCAAGATCGCTGCCATGATTGCCCACGTAATTCAGAGTCAATGAAGTTTTCGTGCCGATGGCCTGCTGAACCGCCAAGTTCCATTCCTGATACGTCGGATACTGGATTCGATTCGCCGCGGTCGTCAACGTTGGCGGACTAAACAGAACTCCCGCCGGCAATGCAGCTTCGATCTGTGCGATGTTCATTCCCGAGTTGAATCCCCCGACAAACGCCGCATTCGATGCTGCCGTCACCGATTGCGCGTTCCCCGGAATTCCCGGCGCCAGCAGTCCCGACGCTAGGAACGTATTCTTCAGCGGCGAGTTCGTATCGAACGAACTTGCAATCGTCCCCGGGAAAATGTCGGAGAAAATTCCGATGCCGCCGCGAATCACGGTCCGGCCATCTCCCAGCGGCTGCCACGCAAATCCGATACGCGGCTCCCAACTGATGTTCTGGTAGTTCGGCAACGCCTGGTGCAATCCGGTCATGATCGCCTGGTTGTAAGGCTGCGTCGGATCATGCGACATGCTGAGGAACGAACTATCCGGACGGGCAAAGCAATTCGTCGCGCACACCGGATCTGAATTATGCTCGGCTCGCAACGAAAGCGTAATCTTCAACCGCGGCAGGATCGCCCACTCATCCTGCGCATACAACCCAAGGCTGTAGAGCGCGAGTGGCTGCGTTGGACGCGTCGCGTATCCCTGTTCGAAAACGTCGGTCATCCCGTTGAACAAACTCGCCTCGGAATTAAAAATCGCCGTTGGAAATGTCGCGTTAAATCCTCCTGGCGTGTAGTCGGTGATGTCGTTGCGCCGGAAGCTCACTCCGAATTTCACGCTGTGGCTTCCCTTCTGCCACGCGTAGTCATCGGACAACTGGTACTGCGTCACATTTCTCCCTTGCGGCCATGTGCTGTAAAACCCGCCGCCGGGCGTAGCGAACTGGCCCGAGGAAAACAAGAGTTCGTAGGGCATCAGGCTCTGCGCGGCCGAAATGCTCGGAGGTCCAAACACTGCGCCGTACCATGAACCCGCCACAATCAGCTGGTTGATGCTGTTTGCGCCGACCTCGTGCGTTTCCTGAAACTGCCCTTCGTATTGCGGTTGCAGGCTCTGTGCGTTCAGCTTGGACGACAGCGGATCGGTGAACGACGCTTGCAATCCATGATCGGTGCGGAAGTGAATAAATGCGCGATCGCGAGTGCCGAAGTTTTGATCCACACGCGCAGTCATCAGCCATTCGGTCGTCAGGTTGTTAATGTTCGACTGAAACACGAGAGCGCAAGGAGCCCCGCCCGCCAGCGTGACGGAACCATCGCAACCGCCGCCCGGAAGGCTATTGCTCGCCCGCGCCGCTCCTGGCGCGTTGTTGTAGAGCCCGAACATCTGGTTGTAAAAAGGAATCTCTGCCGCGTTTCCCGTCGCCGTCAGATTTGCCAGCGTAGCTGCTTGAAATTGCGGACTCGGAATATTTACCGGCTGCGCCGTGGGAATCAGCAGTCGCAAGCCTTCGGTATCGATAAAGAAGAACGTCTTGTCCTTCACAATCGGTCCGCCAATCGAAGCCGCCCACTGATTCGCATTATCAAACGGACGCGGCGTCCCCGTGTTGTTGTTGAACCAGTCGTTCGCGTTCATCACGCGGCCGTTCCAAAAATATTCCGCGTTTCCGTGAAACTTGTTGGTGCCCGACTTGGTGACAAAGTTCACGTTCGCGCCGGCCAGGCTCCCGTACTCGCCCGAGTAGCCGTTGTTCACGACGCTCGCCGTCGAAACATCGTTGGACCCCAGCAACAGATTCGTCGCGCCCGAGTTGCTCAGATTGAGAAATGGATCGTTCTCATTCATGCCATCGACGGTGAACAAGTTCGACGTCGCCGAGATGCCATACGTCGCGCTGTTGCCGTACCCAGCCTGCGTATTCATCGTCGCACCCGGAGAAGTCTGCACGTAATATGTCAGATCGTTCCCTGGATTCGGAATGTTCGCCACCATCTCCGGACTCAGCGTTGTGGAAACATTTCCGTTGTCGGTCTGAACAATGCCACCTTGTGCTGTTACCTCGACTGTCTGGCTGGCGGTCGCCACCTGCATTTGCAGGTTGACCATGCTGTTCTGTCCGACTGCGACGGAAACGGCCTGCTGCGATCCCTGAAATCCCTGCGCAGCCGCGGACACTTTATAGTTTCCGGGATTCAACAGCGAGAACCGGTATGCTCCGGTTGAGTTCGACGTAGCCGTCTGTGTCGTTCCAGTATCTTGATTTTTTAGAGTGACGGTCGCGCCGGCAACCGCAGCGCCGCTGGGATCGGTGACTGTCCCATCGACGCCACCAGATGTCAGCGATTGGCTAAACAAAACGTTAGGCAAAACAAGGGCAAGCAACAGGGCCAGAACATATGTCAGGGCAAAGCGAATGGAATCAAACTGTGACTTCATACAGATTTCCTCCGGGAGTAAGCGCAACATGTGAGGGGGCCCGCTCAAAGCGGCTGGCGCTTTGAGGAGCAAACGTCGATCAGGAATACACTCGGGGTACATCGCCAACGACTGAGAAGCGGAGAGCCGTAACAGAGATTCTTGGAGAGCCTCTGTTGGTCAAAGACACGAGCGGAGTTCCAGCACGATCGATGGCGCAAGACCGTGTGGCAAAACGAATCAGAGGTTTTGGTTTTAGCCTTGTCGCAAATTTTCTAAGACAAGATGCGATGTGGGTATAGGGTTTTTCCAGTATTTCCCCTGCTCCACACACCGCTCTCCGCACGCCTGCCCAAACCAGTTATAGAATCTGTTTCGATGTTCTCCCAGCCATCCGCTACGCTGCTGATCTTCGCGACCATTCTCGGAGCCGGGATTTCATTGCAGAGCGGCGGCGCCGCTCCGCACCCGCCGTCAACAGATCCAGTCGCGAGTGAAGCTTGCGCGTCTTGTCATGCGGACATTTACAAATCCTATGCAACCACTCCGATGGCGACCGCTAGCGGAGCCGCAGCCGACGGCCTCACCACCGGCGAATTCGATCACAAAGAATCCAAAGTTCACTATCGCGTCTACGAACAGGACGGCAAAGTCTGGATGAGCTACGAGCGCCCCGGAAAAGACGGCCTTCACGGTCAGCGCGAACTTCTCTATTTCATCGGTTCCGGCAAGAAGGGTCGAACCTATCTTTTTTCCGACCAGGGATTTCTCTTCGAAGCGCCAATCAACTGGTATTCGCAAGAGAAGCGATGGAATATGACGCCCGCCTACACTGAGGCGTCAGAAATGCCGCTGAATCTGCCCGCCTATGTTGATTGCCTGAATTGCCACACCAGCGGAATGCGGCCGCCAGTCCCCGGCACTGACAGCAAGTTCTCCGGAAAACCTTTTTCGCATGGGGGTATCACCTGCCAGCGATGCCACGGCGCCGACACTAATCACGCCGACGGCAACGGCGCCATCGTCAATCCCGCAAAACTCTCGCCCGACCGTCGGGACGCGATCTGCATGGAGTGTCATTTCGAAGGCACAGTCGCTGTCGAGCAGCCAGCCAAGCACCTCTATCAATTCCTGCCCGGCGAGCGCCTCTCCGATTACATCCATTATTTTGTTCTCACTGGAACTCGCGAGCAGGCTCCGCGCGCCATCAGCCAATATGAGGCGCTTTCGCAGAGCACCTGCAAGCGTCAATCCGGCGACAAAATGTGGTGTGGCAGTTGTCACGACGCCCACCGCGACCCTGCGCCCGAAGAAAAAGTCGCGTTCTACCGCGCCAAATGTCTCGCTTGCCATGGAGAAGCTTTTGCCGCCAAGCACCATGCCGACAAGCCCGACTGCACTCACTGCCACATGCCTGCGCTCCCGTCGAAAGATGTCGCTCACACGCAGACCACAGATCACCGGATTCAACGCTATCCCAATGAGGCGCCGCTTCCACAATTGCAATTGCGGGGAAAGCCGCTAACTTCGTTTCCAACCACGGACGAATCACTCGCGACCACGCGCGACTTCGCCCTCGCCTGGGAAACCCTCGCGCAGCGCGGCACCGAAGGCGCTCCTCAGGCGGCCGAAGATTATCTAAGCAAGGCGGTAAAAGAGCGGCCCGACGACGCAGTGCTCCTGGCAGCCGAAGGATTCGTTGAACAGGCGCACCAGCACGACGCTGAGGCACGCGACCTTTATGAGCATGCGCTGAAAATCGACCCGCTGCTGAACGACGCCGCCACCGATCTCGGAATCATCGAGGCCCGCTCCGGACATCTTCAGCAGGCCGTCGATCTCTGGCGCGGCGCTTTCCAGAGAGTACCCAACCGAAGTCCCGTCGGGATGGATCTGGCTATTGTTTTCTGCATCGCCGGCAAGAAAGATGTCGCCCACCAATTTGTGGATCGAGTTCTGGAATTTAATCCTGACTACGGCAAGGCAAAATCATTCCTCGAACACATGGCCCAGGATCCTCCCCAGTGCAAGCCGTAGTGGCGCCACGACAACCCATCAGCCTTCCTCGTTCCCTTCAGGATCCGTCAGCCGCCAGATCGCCAGCATTCCGATCGTCACCCAGAATCCAAGAGAACTCGTCATCACAAGTTCGAGGCGTTGGGCTTGTTCGGTCTGCCTGGTTTCCTTCTCGGTGCTTGGTGCAGAACCCGCGATGTCCTCGGGACATGCGTTCTTATTTTGAACGGCGTGATTCTGGTAGTTGTTGTTTACAGGCACTGAGCGCCGCAACTGATTTACCGCCTCTTCGAAATCGGTGGCGCTCTTCGAAGGAAACGAAACTGGCAACGCAATCAGCGTGTGCGCGTTCCGTTGCATCTCGAACAGGTTGGCTTTTTGTGCAACGGCCGTAGTTCCCCACAAGATGGTTCCAATGCTGAGCGCCACTAAGAGCCAGAATTCCTCCACCCAGCTTCCACGGAAAAGCACGAGTGCCAAGCCGAGCAAGGCCAGCGTGCCCAGAGCAAGCAGCGTTCGTTCTGCGCCGCTTGCGCTGGCGGCAAGAAATCGGGCCAGGGTCAGTACCATCAGAACGCATGCAGCGGCTGCGGCGACCAGTCCCCACGTCGGCGGGCTGTAGGCAGGTCGCCGGAGCAGCGGAGATAATCCGCCCAGCAGCATGGCGGGCAGCCCCCAGATCACCGCCGAAAGTATGGCAAGAGAACCAAAGTCATGCATCGCGCCCGGCTCAGTGAGAATCGGCGCGATCAGCACTAACAGAACCGCCGCTGTCGGCACGAGCACGGCGATGTCGCGCTTTTCCTTGGAAGTGATCGCGCGTGCGCCAAGCGATGCCAGGATAATCCCCAGAACCAGTCCCCAAGGACCAAAGGACCTTGTGAACCACAAAACAACGGTGAGCGGAACGCCGATAAAGGGTTCGAGAAAGCGCGGGAGGTGCCTCCAGACCGGGTTGTCACCCGCTATCGGGTTGTGATCAGGGTTCGCATGAAGATCCTGTGCGAGACCGATTGCCCGCAAGACGAATACGTATGCAACGGCCATGAGCGGGCCCCAAATGACTCCGGCCCGCAGTCCCGCCATCGATCCGCGCCACATGTCGGGCCCGGCCGCAGAAAGGAATCGCGGAAGCGGCCCTTTCGGATATGTGCCGGAGTTCGAATAAGGCCACTTGAGAATGAATCGGCGCAGACTGTAAGCGATAGTTAGTGCGACTGCGATCCAGAGCAAGCCCAGGGCCAGAACGTTCTCTCCGGCGGACATGTTCGGAGCAAACCTCTCCCCGAAAATAAATCCAGCAACACCCACAAATTTGCAACGATCCATCTCAGCTGCACCGTGCGTCGCGATGATAAAGAGCTCGAATGCGGCCAGCATTACGACCGTGCTGACGACTCGAGAACGCGTCCAGCGGTGTGGACTGCCTTCGATCGTCGTGCGCAAGGCCTCGAAGATGAACGACATCCCAGCGGCGACCGCAAAGGCGACCGCAAACGTCCAGCCGCTCTCGCCTTTTTCATCGTGCTCCCACCATAAGACATAGAGGCAATATCCCGAAATAATGCCGAATGCGGCGGTGACCGCTGCGATCAGCGCCGTCCAGTCCACCTCGCCGAACCGGAACAATTTGAAGCGCTGCGCAAGACTTTCGCCCGGAGCTCCGCCCGTCAAGTCGCTTATGCGCGCGTCGTGGTGCTCTCCCGGCATCGCCGCAAGATATCGTTGTGGCCTGTTTCTGTCTAGAGGGATTCGTTTTGAAAATTTGGGATGCGCCGGCACATTGTGCCTGCGAAGTGGGATCTAGAAAGGCCGGAAAATCAGCAGGTACACCAGCACGACAACGCAAAGCGTCAGCACAAGAAGCGACAGCTTTTCGACCTTCAGCGTATCTTTGCGCGTTGGTGTCTCGGCTGCCATAACGTGAATCCAGTTTCCTTCAAGAACGCACCTTTGAAAATGGCCACTCCGTGGGTGGCACGGCAGTAACGTGCCCAAAGTTCCCACAACATATTAGGCATCAGAGACGCGGCCAAAAAGCAGCTCTTTCCCCGGCTACGCTCGTTTCCCAGCCCCACTCTTTAACACCAGGTACGCAGCGGTCAGCACCCCCAGGCACGCCAAGCCGCTCCACAGATTCACCAGCGGATGCATCCATGTCTGCACCAGCACGACGAAGATGCCGATGAGTCCTAAGACGGATCCCCACATGCCCAGTGGCGACCGCAGCGGCAACGCCGCAAGCTCTTGCGATTTTGCGCCTCGCCGGAAACTTATGTGGGCAGCCAATGAGATTAGGTACGAGAGCAGCAAGCCCGTGAGGGACGCCCCAATCATGTAGCGGAAAGCATTCCCGGGTACCCAAAGCACCAAAGCCAGAGAAATAAGGATGCCGAACGAAGTCAACAGAACCGCAACCTGCGGCGAGCCCTCCTGATTGACAACACCAACCCGCCTCGGCGCCCATCCTGTCCGGGCCAGCGAGAATGCAATGCGCGATCCAGCATAGAGAGCGGCGTTCGCTCCCGAGAGAGCTGCGGTCAGCACAACGAAGTTCATCACCGCCGAAGCGTGCGGAATCTTGACGAAGCGGAGCGTTGTGACGAACGGACTTTCTGTGACGCCCGCGTGATTCCATGGCATAACGCCCACTAAAACCGTTACCGCACACAGGTAAACCAGCGTCAGGGTGAACAATGTAATCCATACCGCGCGCCGGATCTCCTTGGGAGAACGCGATTCGCCCGAAGCTATGGCGACCATTTCTCCTCCTCCAAAACTGTAAACGGCATACGTCATCGCGATCAGCGGCGCCCAAATTCCTTTGGGAAAAAATCCTCCTTGCGCGGTGTACTGAGGTGCGACACGGCCGCTGAGCAGCAAAGAAGCACCGATCACGATGAACCCTACCAGAGTAATCAGCTTGATCATCGAGAACCAGAACTCGAAACGACCGTAGGAGCGCACGCTGCGGAGATTAACGAAGAGAAGCAACGCAAGGAAAATCAGAATCCATATGTACGAACTCACACCGGGAAACCAGAACGCGATGTAGGTCGCGGCGGCGACCATCTCGGCTCCAATGTTCAATGCGATCCCCACCCAGTAGCCTGCCCGCGCCAGGAATCCCATGAACCGGTTGAGGTAGAGATCGCCATAGACTCCGAACGATCCAGCGGCTGGATGGGCGCATGCCAATTCGCCCAGCGCCATCGCGAATGTCCAATTGCAGAATGCAGCGAGAACGAAACTGAGGATAACGGCTGGGCCGGCAATCTCCATCGCGGCCCCCGACCCCAGCAGGAGCCCCGTCCCGATAGAGCCTCCCACGGCCACCATCGCCATCTGCCCGGCAGAAAGCTGGTGGCGAAGCCCTTCTTCATTAATCGGTGCCGGATTGATCGGTGCTGGCCGGTTGGTTGGAGGAGAGAGCTCCGAAGGCATGCGGCACGATATCAAATCCCGACCCCATCGCCCAAATTAACCGGTCGTCGCCGGCGCAGCACTCCCCGCCTGTCGAAGTGAACGGAAATAAAAAAAGGCGCCGGGAAGGGACCGGCGCCTACGAGGTTCGCTTTGCAGGATGCGTGGTCCGCAAAGCGATATCGAGAAAACTCTATTTGCTCTCCGCCACCGACGGGCTCGCGCCAAAATCTCCGCGGCGATTGTTCACCGCCGTGCGCGCTGCACGCGTTGTAGGCTGATTCGACGCCGCTGCTCCGTACCGCTCGAGCAGCACCGGCGCCATCGCGTTCTCGGCTTCCTTCACAAAGATCATCTTGTTTTCCGAAGCCATGTCGACGCGAACAAAATCTCCCAGCTTCACCTGTCCGGTAGCGACCAGGTTCGCTAGAGGAAACACCAGGTTCCGCTCGATGGCGCGCTTCAAGTGACGCGCTCCATACCGCGGATCGGTTCCCTCTTTCAGCAAATACTCTTTCACGGCCGGCGTGCAGTTGAACACAAACTGATTTGTTCCCGCAGCCATCAGCACGCGTTGCTGGACCATGCCCAGTTCGATATCCAGAATCTGCGACAGATGTTCATCGCGCAGCGTCTTGAATACGACCGTCTTGTCGATGCGGTTCATGAACTCCGGCGTGAACTTGCGCCGCGCCGCTTCGACCGCCGTCCGCTGGATCTTGTCGTCGAATGACTCGTCGACCTCAACTGCCTTCGGAGCGAATCCGAACCCGCCATCCACCAGGCTCGTCATCTCGCTCGCGCCGAGGTTCGAAGTCATAATGATGATGCACTGCGAAAGATCGACGCGTCGGTTATCACCCAAGGTCAACGTGGCCTTGTCGAGAATCCCCAACAGCAACTGCCACAACGAGTCCGAAGCCTTTTCAATTTCGTCAAACAGCAGGATCGAGAGCTTCAGCTTCTCGGTGAACCACTGGTTCAACGCTTCCTGCGTCAGCAGCGGATGAGTCTCGCGGTGTCCCAAGTATCCCGGAGGCGAACCAATCAGCTTCGCGATCTCGTGCGAGTGCTGGAATTCCGCGCAATCGATCTTGATGCACGCTCGCGAGTCCCCAAACAGCGACTCGGCCATCGCTTCAACCACTCTTGTCTTGCCCGATCCCGTCGGTCCCAGGAACAGCAAGTTCCCCACCGGACGTCCCGGCGCATTCAACCCGGCCAGGAACATCTGGTAGATCTCAACAACCTTCTCCACGGCCGCATCCTGTCCTACAATGCGGCGGCGCAGGGCGGAATCAAACTCTCCAGCATCGTTGCTGCGACGGTTCGGATCGAGCACTGTTGCGAGGTTGGTTCTCATAAGATCGTTTCCGGTCCCCCGGACGCTTTCCCTTTCGGCCGTTTTCTTCGGCTCTTCTATGGTTATCGCCGGATCTTGCAGGCTCACCTACTCCTTAGATGCCTGCTTTCTGGAAGTCCCCCAAAAACCCTTCCAGCTTTTGACGCGTCCGACTCTCCGTAAATAAGCAAATGGCTGGCCACGCTCCGACCGATGCTGTGACTCTGCGCAAACGCTGCATCTGCACGGCTTAGCGTCACCCGGGAACAATTCCTCAGCCCCCGCACCGCACCCCCGCGCACCATAAGCGAAAACCTTTGCACCATCGCGGAAGGAACATGCTAGCCATCCCTAGTGGTGACGGCCGCCTCGGCCGTCCCAGCGATGCGAAGCAAGCGCCACGTCGCAAGAACTCACCCCGCGACCTCCCACATGCCGAAACCCGAAGCCAATGACCAACGACAACCGACGAACGACCAAAGGCCAGATACCAACGACAGCCTCCGCGCGCCTCCCATTCGTACGCCTCCCTGCGTAACTAGCGACCTCCCAAACCTCAATCTACGATCGCCTCAGGTAGGGGGAGGATCGATTGCGTCACTCGTCAGTTCGCGTCATCACGGGAATTTCTTGTCTTCTTTTCGGAGCCGCCGCCTGGCACTTGGCTCCGCACTCCGCTTCAGAATTCACTGTCCAAGCCCAGACGGCTAAGCCCGTCATCTCGTCGTCGCAATCATCGGCTCAGCTCCGTACCGCCAGCGATACAGCCGGATCGGCCAAGCTCTCGATCCCCGATCCCAGGCCCGTCGTCGCTTCCGGCACCGAGCTCTATACCGCAAAACGCGGAGAAGCGATCCCGACGATTGCCCGTCATTATCTTGGTAAGACTTCGTATCTGACGTCCTCGGAACTGTCCGACGCCATCCGCGCCGTGAATCACAAATCCGAGTCGTCGAATATCCTGAAGGCCAACGAGAATATCATCATCCCCGGCATCCTCCCAGCCCCGATTACAGAAAAAACGATCCCCGTCTCCAGGGACTTTGAAGTCCGCGCCATCTATCTCACCGGAGTCATGGCGGCCAGCGATCACGGCCTTCGCATCATCAAGCATTGGCGCGAAGTCGGCGGAAACGCCGTGGTCTTCGACATCAAGGACTCCGACGGCAGCGTCAACATCCCCTTCGAGCACCCGCTGCTCGGCGAACACAAGGTTTACATCCACGACGTACCGAAATTCGTGCACTTCCTGCACCAGCAGAACATGCACGCCATCGCCCGCATCGCCATGTTCCGCGACGAGCACCTGGTCGTCACCCATCCCGAGCTGGCAGTCCAGTCTCGCAAGAACCACACGGCCTGGCGTGAGAACGGCAAGCTGGTCTGGACCGATCCCTCGAACCCCAAAGTCCAGGACTATGACATCGCCCTGGCCAAGCACGTAGCCCAGCTCGGCGTCGACGAGATCCAATTCGACTACGTCCGTTTCCCCGCCGAAGGCGACCAAAAAGACGCCCAATTCGTCTTCCAGAAAGATCAGCCGGAAACAGCTCAAGCCGAAGCCCAGCAGGACTCATGTGGTGACGGCCGCCTCGGCCGTCCAAGCGAGGCGAAGCCGAGCGCCCCGGGCACAACCGCCGACGCCAAGCCAACCGCAAAGGCGCGAAAGTCCGCCGCGTCGAAACAGTCGGCATGCCAAGTCGCCAATCACGGCCCCCAGCGCTCCGACGTCATCGCCGGATTCCTGAAGAAGGCCTATGCGGAGCTGCATCCAACCGGAGTCCTGCTCTCGCTCGACGTCTTCGGCGTGATGGCCTGGCAGCGTCAGGTTGATCTGTCCCACACCGGACAAGACATCGTCCAGATGGCCCGTTACTGCGACGTTCTCAGCCCGATGATCTACCCATCACACTTCTTCGGCATGGACGGCATCGCTCATCCCGGCGACGAGCCCGCGCACTTCATCGGAGAATCGATGGACCGCTTCGAGCTCATCACCAAGGGCAGCGGTGTCGTGATCCGTCCCTGGCTGCAAGCCTTCCACTGGCGGACGAAAACGTATTCCCCCGAATATATAAAGATTCAGGTGGAAACTGCCAAGACGAAAGGTGGCGACGGATTCTTGTTCTGGAACGCCGCCAACGACTATTCGAAACCTTACGAGGCTATGCCGGAGATGAAAGCGGCCAACCTCAAAGCGGATCCGAATTCAAAGGAACGGTCGAAAGACAATCCTCGATACTTCCGGGGAGACGAGATGCCCGCCCCAACCGTGCAGGCAGCTCTGACCCGCTAGCGAATTAAACGAGACCGGGCGCCCCATTTCCCGCGAACCTTGCGAGAAGTGGGGCTTTCGCTTTTGCAGCGTGGGGGCCTTTGCTTGTCGTGGGCGCGCTTCCTGCTTTGTCATCCTGAGGCGCGTTTTTTGCGCCGAAGGACCTGTGCAGTTCCGCCATTAATTTTCTTTCGCCCCTGTGGGGCTTGTTTCCTCTCTTTGCCTCTTCACCCACAGCTTGCGCCCCTTCGGCTTCGCTCAGGGCAGGCTGTGGGCTGCATTCTTTCGCTCCTTCGGAGCTGGAGTTACGCTCACGGGCGGCTTACGGGAAGATTTGTTGGCATTCGAGTTCACGCCGTTGTTACCCCCACCCGTCGAAAGGCGCGACGGGTGGGGCAGCCTTTGCGGTTTTACTTCCTGCCTTTGTTGTGGCCCTGCCTGCTTTTCTTCTTCTCTCTTCTCTTCTTGTTTTTTGAAGTCGTGGGGTGGGATTGACTCGGCGGGCTTTGGGATTCTGGGGCCGGAGCCCAAGTTTTGCGCGGCGCGGATGAGGGACGCTCGGATCGCGGCCAGGCGGTCCTGCTCTACCTGATCTTTGGCTTGCTGTCTTATCTCTCGCTGGCGTTCGCGCGTCGGGTATGGCGGGATGGCGGCGCTGAACGGGAGTTCGAATTCGGAGTCGACGGACGTGCTCGTCGCCGGACTGCGGCCCGGTACTTCCGGGCCGCCTGGACAGCCGGGGGCGGCTGTCCCCACATTTGCTTCTGTGGCGGGAGCGTAGTCGGGGATTTCTTTTACTGCGTCAAAGGTATTGTTGAACCTGGCGCGGTGGGCGTTTTTTACTGCGATGTGGAGGGCGCGGATGATCAGCTCGGCGCGCTTGGTCTCGATGGTGTCGCGAATGAGCGCGTTAATGACTTCCATCAGCGAGGCCTGAATGGCCTCTTCGCTCTCGAGCTGGGCGATGGGATGAAGGCGCGCGCGCGGCGGAGTGCGAACGCCGCGAATCATGCGCTGGTGGAAATAGCAGAATTGCTCTCCGCGGAGAGCCGGGGAGTCGCAGCGGACTCCGGTGACTTTGATATGAGTGCAGATGCGAGGGTTAGGCATGGAGGTCCTATCGATGATTTTTTGGTAGTTGGAAGCTAAAATCTTGGCTTCATTGGAGTTAGGGGCAGAGGCGATGACGACGTCCGCGTAAAATCTTGGAAACAAAGGGTTTGTAAGTAAAATATTGCGAACAATAGACTTAATCGGGTTTTTCGAGATGGGAGCGAGCTTCGATTCGGGAATCCAAGGCTGGGAGACCGGTTCACCACAGGAGACATAGGGTTTCACGGGGAAAGTCTGGGCGGGCCGCGAGGACGCTTCACGCGAGATCGCTGCGCCCGCTGGTGAAAGCGCGTGCGTTCGGGATGACGCATCTTTCTTTGGGTTGGGAACGGGAGAGTTGAGACCTTGGCCGGACATAGTCCCAATCTCGCTGGTCTGAATTTTTCAGTAAAGGTTATGCGTCACAGGAATGAAATAAAGCTGTGGAAAACTTTCTGCGAGTGCGGCGAAAAACGGCCATGTTCGATACTCGACATCTGGCTCGCAGGGGGCAGACCCCGAAATCGGGCGTTTCCATGTTCGGATTGTTGGACTACCGTGGCTGGCCCCGACGCAGGCTCCACAGTCCGCGCGCCGAGAGGATGAAGGTGAAGCCCCCGAGCCCGCCGAGCGCCCAGAGTGTCCAGACAAAGAAGAAGCCGCCAGCGGACTTGGCGATCTCGCCATAATGTGCCCCCCTCATGTGCATGACGGGCATAGCTACCGCGAACAACCCGACGAGCAGCGTGATGACGTACCCCGATCGTCGTTCTGCGAGCACCAGCGTCCCGTACAACAACACCACGAGAACGGCCAAGGCAATGTTTGAGGGCTCGGCCTTCGATATGCCACGGACGATGTCGTCCGTAATGTGAAGCGTCAGCAAGAGGATCGACAGCAGAGACGCGATGGTCAACGTCACATTTTCTTTCATTGGATATTCTCCTTGTTAGACGGGAGCGCCCGATCTTGCATTGCGCGGAGGATAGCACTCTTAACCCCAAGTGAGCTCCCTGCTCGTCATCGAGGTTTCAACACGGCCGGATTGTTGGCGAATATCGCTATTACACTCAGGAGGATTCTGGCAGGCCCTGAACGGGTTCAATGAGTGCAAACGCCTGTTAACAACAATTGGGGTGTCCGCCTCCTGTTAGTGTGTCAAAATCCAAGCGTGCAAAACACAGCGGTCATCCCCAAAGGAAGCAGGAAACCAATTGGAGCGCGGCTCTTCCCGATCCTAGCGCGAAAGGCGCATCACGCTGTGATCTTTCGCCGCGGACCATCAAGGTGGGTTCAACTAATCAAGTGGAACACGGACACTGATGCTTTCGAGAGCGGCCAATGGTTTCATGGGAGAATCTACGAGCGGCGGTGCGACCTAAGCCCCGATGGCTCGCTCCTAGTCTATTTCGCTCAGAAAATCTCTGCACGTAGTTTGAAGGACAATGAATACACGTCCGCATGGACAGCGGTAAGCAAGCCGCCATATCTGACAGCGCTCGCTCTTTGGCCGCAGCGAGACTGCTTCAATGGCGGTGGACTGTTTCAGAGTGACAAGGCGCTAGTGCTTTACCACATCGGAGAAGTCACAGCGCACCCGAACCACAAACCGCCAGGCTGGTTGCATATTACTTCTTCAGACCGTGGGCGCGGAGACGACGATCCTCTATTCTCGGATCGCATCGAACGAGACGGGTGGAAGCTCAAGCAAGAATGGAAGGTCGAACACCGTGGGTACCCGAAGTGGAATCGTACCGTTCAGGCAGAAATACGGGAAAAACTAAGCCTGAATGGGAAATTTGTTCTTCGCTTGGAGCGTTCCATCGATGGTCTAAAGTATGCAGAGAGGTTTTCTGTCATGTGCGCCGAGAGGCCGATCTGGACCCCGATCACACGCGCAAGTTGGGCAGACTGGGATCAAAACGGAAGGCTCGTTTTCTGTAGAGACGGAAAAGTTCTGACTTCCCGGCGTGAAGCTGACGGGCTGGGCATAGAAGCGGAGTTAGCTGATTTCAACTCGGCGAAGCCAGAGCCGTTGCCTCCTCCGCGAGGCGCAACCATATGGTGAACGTCATTGTTGGCGTAACATCGCCATTACACTCAAAACCCCACAATGAGCGAAATGGTGTGATTTCCTCACTCTCGCGGGGCGAGCCTCCTGATTCAGTTCTGACTTGCCAGACCGCGAAGAATATCCAGCCTGTGGGCAGGCGCATTCGGTGCCAGAAAATCGGGAATTGTATTCTGCGTGCGTCGAGGACGGCGGAGGAAGTCTACTGGCCATTCGGCGATACGTTCCTCCTTTACGTGACGATACTCGCCGGGATTATCTTCCGCGATGTATTCAAGCTGTCGAATGAGCGCGAGCGGTGCTTCGGCACCTTGAGTGCGTTGGGAAAATGCAAGCGCCTCGGCGTAGGTCGCGAAAGGGCGGTAATAGTCACTGCCGTCTTCAAGGTCAGAAGAACCGCGCTCCGGGTGGCACCAAACGCGGTATTCCAGAACGTCATCCCAAACGTAACCGCCGCCAGCCTTTGCCAGCGGTGAATACGTGCCCACGAGATTCGGGTCCACCGCGTCAGGGAAACTGTTTACGTTCACGGGAGTATTTTGACACGAAAGGGCGGCAGTTGTTGCAAAATCTCTATTACACTCATTGACCCCGATCGGCCGGCCAGCCAGACCTCAATGAGTGAAACCGCCTGTTATCGACAGTTGAACCTTGGGAAAGGCACCCTCGTGCAATTACAGACACGTACCGATCTTCCTGACATGGATCTCCCGCAACTTGGCGGCGGCGGTAAACTCTAACGCGACATATACGTCCCAGTCTTCGCAAACCAAACTGTTGGATGGCTCTTCGCCAATCTTGATTTCGTATGTGTCTGCATCATTCCCACCATACCTGACGACGTGGTAGTCCAGTTTTCGCGAATGAAGGTACTGTTGAACCTCGCCCCTGTCTGCGCCGATGTGGAGATCGCGTTGAAATGATGCGACGGCTGTACGGTAAGAAGCCTCCCGGCGTGCTTGATTGAGCTTGGAACGTACAACGAAAAGTGAGATCAGGACCACAGCACCGAGAATGGTGAATCCAGTGATTTTCCTCATTAGGGAATATCTTAGCGGTTCGCAAACGGGCGTTCTTGGCGAAAAATCGCCATTACGCTCATTGCCCCCGACGACCAATCTCAATGAGCGAAATGGCCTTATTTCGTCAGTCATGTTCTGCGACAATGTCGCTATGAGCGACTGGCTCGAACTCATGAATGTCATTGACTCTTGTTCCTCGTTGTTCCTGCGCGACATTGGCGAACCGGAAGAGAACGTGCTGCGTCTCGTTCTGCACGAGGGCAAGGTGAGTGCTCAAAGCGAGTCGCTGGAGATTGCCGATACGAAAATCGACGGCTTGCACCGCCTTTATACGGGTACCGATAGTCGGCTGATCGAGTTGGTGTGGCGCAAATACGTCGCGTATGGTGTCACGAATGAGTCTTTCGCTGTGAAGGAGGGAATCACCTCACCGGATTCTGGCAAACTGCTAAGGCGCTACTCCAAATCGGCATTCCTCGACTATGTCTCCCATTCAACTTTGGCAACAGACATGTATCCGGGACCCTACACGCACGTCGAAGTTGTAGCTGAGAACCACATCGTTGACGTGGTTTCAACAGAACTGCCGAGACTGAGTCTACTCCGGCCGGTATGATTGGCGAAACATCGCGATATCACTCATTGACCTCCGTGCCGGATCTTCCAATAGACGCTCAGTACCGTGGCAATCAGCAGGGCAACCCAAGCGGAAGTCCAAGTCGTCATCGGATGTTGAAAGGAAGGTCCATGACGGCGGATGTCCAAACGGAATGCGATAAAGGCGATGGCGTAGGTGAATGCAAACCATCCCGCATCGCCGATATAGAGGCGGAACGAACGCTTTTGTCGCCGTTCGTTGTCCTGCTCCGAGTTGGCTCGCTGCTCGTCCACGCGATGGATGTTAACGCCCCGGATGCTTGCAGACAAGCAGAGACTCCGGACGATTGTCGAAAAATCGCGATTACGCTCAAAATCCGATACGGTGACTTACGAAAACCAAGAACTGGGTAATTTGAAAACACACCTTCCCGCCAGTGCGTTTCCGAAACAAGCTGATGTTTATACGTGTGACAACTGCGGCAGAGAGGTCACGAAACACTTTCATCCCGGCCGCGCACATGTCTGGCAACCAATGGGACCAGAAACATTTGAGTGTCGCTGTGGCCGGAGATATGCCACCGGTGCGAAAGAATGGCAACACTTTAGCTATTGGGAAAGGAGGCGGCGAGTTCGGGAGACGCTAGTGCTAGGAGTATTATTTTCGGCAATATCTTCGTGCCTTTCACTCGCAATTTATGTCGTTTTTCATCGGTCAAGAGGAACACGGATTATTGCGTGGGTCGTTGCTGCCTTGCCATTCGTCGTTTCAAACGGCCTGTTCTGGTTCCAAGTTGGCAGTTCACTATTTAGAACAACCCTCACGAGCAGGACGCACCCACCGGAAGTCCGGTGATCCTTAATGACAACTGACGGAATGCCACCATTACACTCATTGAGGAGGCCAAAAGATCAATGAGTGTAAACGCCAGTTACAACAGTTAACTTCAGCTTTGGCGGTGATACAGCCTGGTTTCTGGAATCGATTCACAACAAGACCGGCTTACTGTTATCGATGCGCCCGCAGAAGCGACGGTCATCAGGGTTACAGAATATTGGACTTCATACGGCAGAGTTCGCTCAATGCTTCTTCCACATTGCGAACGTCTTTTGCATGCGCGGATCGGTAAAGAGTTTCACGCAAAGCTCGCGCTCGACTGGCCCAGCCACCACACATTGCAGGTCGGTCCGACGGGCTACTTCTTTCGCCGGGATCCGAATCTGTGAAACGAACCGGCTGGCATCGGCAATCGTGGCACCGAAGACCAATCGGTCCAGGCCCGACCAGAGAGCGCAGGCCATGCACATCGCACACGGCTCGCACGTCGTATACAGGGTGTAGCCCTTGAGTGATCCTGAGCCCAGCTTTGCGCATGCGAGTCGAATTGTCAGAGTTTCGGCATGCGCGCTGGGATCGTGGTCGGGACCTACGCGATTGACCGCGCGCATCAGCCGCTCACCGGTAGCCGTGCTCACAATGTCTGCGCCGAAGAGCACCGGATGATCCGTGCTCAGCGTCTCCGCCGTGAAGGCAGCGACGGATCGCATCCGCTCGTGATCCATTGCGCTCCCGGCATCCGCAGCCAATGCGTGTGTGGCCAGAATCCCCGTGCTGAAGGACGCCGCGCCAGCCTGCACCAGAAAATTTCGCCGATTTACATTCATGCACTCGTCTCGATAGGGGCCATGCAGAAATCATACAGCCTGGGCATTTCCTAACTAGAAACGGCCGGCTCCCTTGTGATGAGTGACTAACCAGAAGCCGACTTCAGGGGACGTTCCATCGAACAGAGGACGTCAACGAAGTAATGATCTTCGAAAAGGGCTGCAACGCGAATGAGGAGGGAAACGCGGAGGGAAGATTTGCTTTATCCCACTACCAGTTTACAAGTGCGAGTGCGCTTGCGGCAACACCCGGATCTTGGTTCATGATGGTCATTCGGCGCGCGAGAACGGCGTCACAAGCGACATTCGGACGATCCTGCTGTTTTGGGTGAGTGACGAGCCAAGAGGCTTGCCACGGTGTTTCGACGTTTCATTTTCGAAGGGAGCAGTATGTCCTCAACTGATAGCAGATTTCGGCAGCAATTCTTCCACGGCACTCGTGCTGATCTGCAACACGGCGATCTCATCTCAGCTGGCTTCAACTCCAACTATGGCGAGGGGAAAGTTCTATCCTGGGTGTACTGCACTGGAACACTGGACGCCGCGATCTGGGGCGCAGAACTGGCTGTCGGAAATAGTCCGGAAAGGATATATGTCGTGGAGCCAACGGGACCGCTGGTGGATGATCCAAACCTCACCGACCAGAAATTTCCTGGTAATCCCACACTCTCGTACCGCTCGCGCGATCCGCTTCGTGTAGTGGGAGAGGTTACGAAGTGGCAAGGTCACTCGATCGATCAGCTTCGACAAATGAGGGAAGGTCTCGGACGTTTAAAGGCGGGAGGAACCAAGATCATTGACTGAGCCATTTGGTTGGAGGCATTGGGGTGGAAGGTTGTACGGGGTGCCCTTTACATGGGTAACTGCTTGCCTGTAACAGTGGAATTATTTCATCAGCCTGCCTTTTCATTCTGACCTGCAAGCCCATATCGTATTGCCGCTTCAAGCGTATCGATGTTTATATCCTTTAGAGTTTTAAACCGAATGCAATATCCAGTCACGCTCGCCTTGCCCAGTTTTTTTCCATACGTTTTGGCTAAGTACTTTTTATCTTTGAGACCAAGAATATAGACAGAGATTCCGGTTTGGTTTCCGCTCACACCGATTTGAAAAAACTCTCTACTTTTTCCATTGGCATATTTAATTGTGTGAAATCCATATCCAATCGTTGGGTTGGAAACGGTATGATTTTTGCTGTCTTTACCATCGGAGAACCACAATTTGCAATCGGGCGACACTTGCAGTGTGAGTCGATGCAACTCTCGCATGTCACTGCGTTTGGGCTCCGGTTGGCTGGTAATATAGTTCGTGATTTGTTCTTGTACGTTCATATGCTCTGCTTCGAAGTTGGGCGCTCGAGATTATACGACGTTTAATCCTTCTTCCCTTGCAAGGGCGTCCGGCCCTGACCGTTGACGTCACTCGACCGCAAGGCCCCCGAAAGCCGTTGTTGCGCGTCGGCCTTTTAGATTCCCAAAGGCTTGAAATGTGTACAGCCCGAGAAGCGCGCAGAGGGGCCGGAATACACGCACACCAACCGAAGTTTGCATTCCGGACGTATTGCCGGCGATTGGGAAGTTGACTTTTAGGTAGCCCGTAATCCGATCACGAACCCAAGCATTGCTGGGCAATGTCGCGTTTGTACTATGGAAGGCTTCGCTTGTCGGCCCATCCTGTGTTTATGCAAAACCGCTCGTTTGTGGTGAAATCCGATCTGGACCGTTGGGGCCAGCCGATCGGCCCAGCGGTGTCAGCGTGGGTGAAGGTCTCACGCAAGGATACTGGAGGCGCCTGGGCGATGTTCGAGGGCGTGATAGCTCCCCGGTTTGGTCCTCCTTTGCATTTGCATTTTCTCCAAGAGGAATGGTTTCAGGTGATGCAGGGTGATTTCATATTCGAAGCGGGCGGCGAGCAGCATCGCATGACGCCGGGGATGAGTATTCTGGTGCCCAGAATGGTTCCGCATCGCTTTCAGAATACCGGGTCGTCGACCGGGAAGGTGCTCATTCTCGCTCAACCTGCGGGGACGCTGGAGGAGTTTTTCGACGAATTCTCGAAACTCTCTGTACGGGGACTGGTCGGGGGAGATAAGGTCAACGAATTATTTGCCGCTCACGGAATGAGTGTGCTCGGGCCCCCACTTCCTGCGGGTTGATGCCCACGGTATTTGATGGACTTCATAGATTCAGTAACGAAACTCGCGGTCCGCCGCGCTGAACCCAGCAAGTGTCTCCGACCGTTCGTCCATTGCTACCTTCAGCGCGACGCACGCGTTGACGGAGTCGTTACCGTCGAGCCAGTGATGGCGCGCCTGGAGCAGGCTTTCGAGTTTCATTTCGGCGAACCTTACGAAGTTCGGCTTTATGGATCGGACGAGAGGGACGATTGCCCACCGGTGGTGGTTGTCGGGCCGCAGACTCATAGACGCGCCCAGTTGATCCTCCGGGGCACCGTGTCGGCATTCGCCGTGATGTTACGCCCCGCGGGCCTTCACCGACTGTTTGGCCTACCCCTTGATCGATTCGCCGATTGTGGCACAGATGCTCACAGTCTCCTCGGACACTGCGTAACGGAGCTTCGTGAACGCCTGGGAAATACAGGAACATTTGCCGCACGCGTGCTCTTAATGGAGAAGTTTTTGAGCCAAAAACTTTTGTTGAGTGGGCCGGCCGATCCGTTCGCAGGAACCATCGCAATCGTGCTGCGTAGGGCGCAGGGGCGAGTCGGAGATCCTTGGGCGCGAGACCGAGTTTCAGATATCGCTTTTCAGACCGGCCTGAGTGTCCGGCAATTCGAGCGGCGCTTCCGCGAATACACCGGTGTCGCACCCATCGTGTTTTCCCGTATCGCCAGGTTCCAGGAGGCGCTGCGGCTGAAGATGTCGCCGGAGTTTCCTTCGTGGATAGCCGTTGCGCACACGCTTGGATACCACGATCAGATGCACATGACGCGAGATTTTTATGGACTGGCTGGGGATAGCCCCAGCCGCGCTATCGTTCAAGTCTCACCCGAACACATCATGAGCGCACTCACTCAAGAAGAACCTTAAAGTGGAGAAACGCCCTGGCCGCTCTCCTCCGCTAAGCGTCCGGTTAGTCGGCAACTCTGAAGTTGAGGTTGTCCCCCAGGAGTCACCAACTGACGGGTAGCCCGTCACTCGCCCACAAATGCGCAGTCAGAGAGACTCTCCTAGAAACCAATTGTGCGGACTAGGAAATGTCACAGTCTGCGTGCTAAGTTATTCCGCCATGCGAGTTCCGGGATTGATTCTGGCGATTCTTCTCATCGGTTTTACTTGCGTGGCGACGTCTCAAAATACGGTCGTGGGCGAGCGCCGGCAGCGAGCCGCCGGTGCGTTCCGCGACGGGATTCTCTTGTTCCACGCCAGTTCCGAGCTGAATCTCACCGCTGATGGTTTCCGCCAGGATCCTTTCTTCTATTACTTCACGGGCTTGGGGAACACTGTCGGGGCCGTGCTCGCCATCGACGGAAGATCGGGCGAAAGCTGGCTTTTCTTGCCAGCCAAACCCCCGTTCTTAAAGATCGGTCTGCAGCCGGAAGTTCAGCCCGGACCGGAAGCAGCAAAGCGCTTGGGCATGGAACATGTCGTGGACTGGTCCGAATTGGAAGGGTTTCTGGCCTCACACGCCGGCCAAGCGCCGCCCCTTTACTATGGCGACGATCAGTCAATATTCGCCGAACTGCCAGCCAACCTTCTCAGCCCGAAGTCGCCCCAAGCTCCGATCTGGCTGCAGATCATTCTGCAAAGATGGCCCGCTTTTGAAGCCAGAGAGTCGGGGGAACGAATCGAGGCCCTTATGGCAGTTCAGACTGTGGAGGAAACCGCCGCTCTGCGCTCGGCTGCGAAGGCGACTGTGACTGCCGTAATGGCTGGAATGCGCGCAATTCGACCAGGCGTATCGCAACGGAGCGTCGAAGCGGCGGTCGAAAACACATGCTGGAGCGTGGGTGCACATGGTTCCTCCTTCTGGCCGTGGGCAATGGCAGGAGACAATGCCGTATTCCCGCGGCCTTTTACTTCGCTCGCGCGATACGATCACCTGAACCAGAATATGCGCTCGGGCGAACTCGTGCGCCTTGATGTGGGATGCGAACAGGACCACTACATCGGAGATTTGGGGCGGACGGTGCCGGTCTCCGGCCACTATGACGAGGATCAGCGAGAGACCTGGAACATATTCGTAGCGGCATATCATGCTGGTGTCCTCGGGCTGCGCGACGGGGCCACTGTCGACCAAATCTTCGATGTCTGGCGTGCAGAACTGCTGCGTCATCGCGCATCAGCAAAGAGTCTGCTTGCGCAGCACGCGATTGATGCCTGGTCAGATCGCAAGAATGTCCCGTACTGGCAAGTGCATACGACAAACCTGATGGCCGGTCGCCCGGTTGGGCCACTGAGACAAGGAACCACGATCAACTTTGAGCCGATCGCCTCAGTCGATGGCCAAGGATTTTTCTTGGAAGACATGTACATCATCACCAAGAATGGCGCCGAGCTACTTACGCCGGGAGTTCCCTATTCGGCGGAGGAAATCGAAACCGCGATGAGGTAGGAAGTGTTGGAAAACCTGAGACGCTTATGCACTAGTGGTGGGCAAACCGGAAGCTATCCAGGATCTCGTTGACGTAATGTTGCGACTACGCTCATTGACCGATCCTTCGATTCTCGATGAGTGATATCGCTTGCCATTGAAAAAACTGGCTATGCAGATTTCTGCACCTTGACAATTGCGTAAGTTAGTTAGATATTCTGAAGCGTCTTTCCTCCCCTCGGGCCAAGAAATCAATATCCAATTTTCGACGGAGGACTACCGTGTCTACTCGTCCCACCGATCCTGTCGACAAACCGATCTCCAAAAAACTCAATCGTCAGATCAGTCTTTACTCGCTCGCCGCGTCCGCTGCGAGTGTAGGCGTGCTTGCGCTGGCGCAGCCTGCCCAAAGCGAAGTCGTCGTCACCAAAAAGACCATTCCGATCCCGGTGTCGCATCAGGGTGAACCACACCCGGTCAACATCTCCCTGGCTAATAACGGCATCGACAACTTCATCTTCATTCTCAGCTCCGGCCTCTCGTTTCGAGACCTGGACGTGCATGGCGTGACGAAGAATGATGGAATCGTCGATGGGGGCACATGGAGCGCGTCGGCAATGGCACTGCCCTCCGGCGAACAGATCGGTCCCAAAAACTCGGCCTTTTGGTACGGGTACGCCCGGGTCGAAAGCAGCGTGACCTACCCGACCGCAAAACGTTTTCGTGGATATTGGGGAGGAAATCCTAGAGACAAATATCTTGGCGCCCGCTTCCAGATCCATGGCCAGTTCCACTATGGCTGGATACGGCTGACAGTAACGACAAGTAAGCAAGTCCAGGGGCCAATCCTGTCGGCTGAGATTACCGAGTATGCCTATGAGACGGTGGCCAACAAGGCGATCAAGGCGGGAGCTGTTTCGACGGCGATAGCCGAGGTTCCGGCAGAGAATAAGCAGCAGCAAGCTGGCCCCTCGCTTGGCATGCTGGCGGCGGGAGCAGAAGGCATGCCGCTGTGGCGGCGGGAAGAAAGTTCGGTTCGTCCGTAAGACAATCCACCAACGAGATTGAGGGGCAGAGTAGAGGCTCAGTCTCGTTGGTGGACGTAATATTGCCATTCCCACTTAAAACCCTTCCCGGTCGCTCCCTGCCGAGGTCAATGAGTGGCAACGCTAGTTAACAACGGTTACCGAAGTGATCCGTGGCTTATCCGGAGCCTGTCACAATCGCATAGCGCTAAAGCCGATGCTCGCTTAAGGTAGGAATATCGAGCAAAAGCGCGTTACGTTCCGGATGATGCGTTGATTTTTCTGCTTAACTGTACCCGATTTGCTCCAGCGCAGACCGCACCGACTTCATCACAGCCGGCCACCACGAACAGCCAATGAGTGGAAACACCTGATTCCGACAGTTGAGCTACGGCTTCACGCGTATCTTGATTCGATTTGACGTGATGGCAGGCATGTCCACGGTCCAGAGTTTGCTGATCGGATCGTGTGAAAGAGTCTCGGCAATAAACTTGGCAGACAAGAAGCTGTTGAATGTCGCATGGATAGTGTACTCACCCGGTTTGTTCACCAATTCGGCAACCTTGAATCTGTGGACCTTCCCATAAAAGGCATGAGGCGCGATTCTTACGAACTGGTATGCATCCCCTTCGCGTGGTGGTGGAGGAAGGCAATCGAGCAGAAAAGAACTTTGAACGTCCTTTCCGGCAGATGTCATAACACGCATTGACAGCCCCCGCGCCGGGTTCCAGCACATATCCTGCTCCCAGATGTAAGAGCCCTTGTTGTCCCAATTGTCCAGACGGGTTTCCATTTCGAGCGTGTCAGACATTCTAAAAACGTTTCGTTCTGTTTTGATAGTCAGTTGAAGTTTGGAATCTGTCGGCGTGTCGTCTTGGAGGGGTGGACTAGATTGCGCGAGAGCTAATTGAAGGGTCGCCACGAACAGGAAGAGCAACCATCGTCGATTCAGCATAAGGCACGCTCCGGCAAGCGCAGTCTAGCAATCGAAGCACTGAATCGTCGAGGATCAAGGTCACGTCAAGGGCACGGTTGGCGAAATATCGCCAATCTCTAACAATGCCCGCTGTGTCAAACGCTTTTTGACGCACACTTCGGTATGCACTCTGGGTAGAGCGCCATTTCGCTCTCGTTGTGGTTGCGCGTTCCAAGCTGGGCTCGCTGTGAATCGTTGGGATCAGGAACTCAGTCCGACCCAGCCATTTATAAGATCACCAACCGCGATGATGACTTGTTCAGACTCCTTACATTCGAGACCCAGCAGTATTGGCTTATCGCGACATGCGGGGCGTCGGTATTACGCGCCGAGTTCTGCGATGCGCTGCGGCCGTCGAACAAAGTAATAAATAAGCGCGCCGACCCAATGAGTGAAAATGACGATCAAAATCCAGATCAGCTTGTCGTTCCCGGTCGCGGATTCTTTTGTGGCACAGTCGACGATTATGAAAACCCAGAAAACACTCGCTCCCAGCAGAAGAGCCGCAACCAGCAAATGAAAGATCATAGTCCGTTCCAATCTGAGGACATCGACGGAGAGGCGCTTTTCCACCTCTGTCCGTCGCGATTATTGTGCTCGTTGGCGAGGATGTCTGTGATGCAAGGCACAAGTCGAGAGACTGCTGGGTAATGGTTGGCGTGACATTCCATCTAAATCATTGACCCCTTATTGCGCTCACTGGAAGCAGGTTCCTCGCTGCGCTCGGAATGACAAAGCAATGGCGGGTCGCTCGATTCTGCTCGCGACACAGAGTTGAGATTGATGCTGGGAGTACATAGGTCCTTCGGCGCAAAAGCTGCGCCTCAGGATGACATGGGCGAATTGAGCCTGCCGACTACTTCTTTCCTTTTCTTTCCTTCGAGTCAAAATCCCCACTTCCGGCAAAAGCGGTCGGAAATGGGGCACCCGGTTGATACATGTTTGGACGCGTATCCGTCTGCCCGGACTGCCTTCCCCAGCGGTCCGGGCGGGACGGAACAGCGCGCTCAGAACAGCACTTTGATGTTGGTGGAGACGTCGATGCGATAGGCAGTGATGGTTCCGTCGATGGTCGCCAGCGTGTTTCCGTTCTCGTCGTACTGGTTGAGGATGAAAGTTCCGGAGAACGACTGTCCGTCCTTTGCCAGGGTGACGGTCTCACGAATGTTGGCGAGGCCGAGAGGAGTGGTCGTGCTTGAGGTCTGGTCCCACGAGATGGGGTAGTGATTGAGCTTGTAGGTGGAGCCCCCCATATTCTGCCAGACGCCCATGCAAAAGCTTTGGGTTTCGGGATTGCGGGAGGAGTTCATCAGCTCGGTGTTGTCACTGTGCCATTGCGTGAAGCCCTGATCGATGACTACTCCACCAGAAACGAACTGGAATCGCCACAAGCCGACGATGGGATCAGTCGAAGACGAGGTTTCGAGCAGCAAGGCTGAGTCGCTGCCCGGGTGCCAGGCTTGCTTGTGCAGCTTGGCGTGGGGTAAAGGCGTGGTGCTGGAACACTGGGCAACGGCGGTCACGGTCAGCAACGCGGAGGCCAGCAGCAGGGCGAGAGTAGAGGTGATCTTTTTGAATGTCATTTGAGTGTCCATCTCCTTGAAGGTGTCGAGACGTGCGAGCGGCATCGTGCTCGAAATGGCGGGGCGGCACAATGGAGGGCGGGTAAAGCTTTGGTGAAGGAGAGGTGAATTTGTAAGTTGTTGCAAGAAGGGAAGTTTCGATGCAAATGGAGGCGATCAATGGTATAGTTTTTTGCCTCCCCCGGGGTGTCGTGTGCCTGCCTTGATCTACAAGTTTGGCGATTTCGAGCTGGATCCTTCTCGCTTTGAATTGAGGAGGAACGGGCGCGTCCAAAAATTGGAACGCATCCCGATGGAGTTGCTCATTCTGCTGGCGGAGAAAGAGGGCAATGTCGCGACCCGGCAGGAGATCGTGGAGCGGCTGTGGGGCAAGGAAGTTTTTGTCGATACCGAGCACGGGATCAATACGGCGGTCAGGAAGATCCGGCAGGCGCTGAGGGATGATCCGGACGAGCCGCGATTTGTGCAGACGGTCACCGGCAAGGGTTACCGGTTTGTCGCGGAGAAGAACGGAGATTCGGGGGCTATGCCGGCAGCGGTCGAAGTTGCGCCGGCTCAGCCGGCCGCGGTGGCGGCGAGTCCGGTTGCCGGGTCGAAGCCCGAGTCGAAGTCGCGCGGGATGATTTGGCCCGCGGCGGCAGTGGTCGTCGTCGTTGTAGCTGGAGCGGTGGCGGGATTCAATGTTGGAGGAGTTCGCGATCGACTGTTTCCCGGGAGCCGGGCGCGGCAAATTCATTCGATTGCCGTGCTGCCGTTGAATAATTTGTCGGGCGACGCTTCGCAGGAATATTTTGCCGACGGCATGACGGATGAGGTCATCACGATGCTGGCGAAGAATACTTCGCTGCGCGTGGTGTCGCGGACGTCGGCGATGCAGTACAAGGGCGTGAAGCGTCCGCTGCCGGAGATTGCGCGTGAGCTGGGAGTCGACGGAATTCTCGAAGGATCGATTGAGCGCTTAGCGAACAGCGTACACATGACGGTGCAGTTGATCTACGCGCCGACCGACACGCATGTTTGGGCGGAGAGTTATGACCGCGATCTGAATGCGGCCGTGTCACTGCCATCGGAGCTTTCGGAGACCATCGCGAAAGAGGTGAAGAGCGCGACGTCGACAGCGCCGCGTCAGCGCGCGATCAATCCGGAAGCGCACGATGCTTATCTGCACGGACGCTATTTCTGGTTCACGTTCAACGTCGCCAACACGCTGCCTTACTTTCAGAAGGCGATCGAGCTGCAGCCAGATTACGCAGCGGCATGGAGCGGCCTCGCCGATACCTACGCAGTAGACGGAATGATGAATCATCCGCCGCGTGAGGTAACAGAAAAAGTTCACGCTGCCGCCCTTAAAGCCATAGAGCTCGATCCGTCACTTGCCGAGGCGCACAATTCTCTGGCGGCATGGTATCTGTTCTACGCGTGGGACCCGGGCCGGGCGGAAGTCGAGTCGCGGCGCGCCGTCGAGCTCAACCCCAACTATGCCGAAGGCTACCACGTGCTTTCCTACGTTCTTGAAGTTCAGAATCGTTACGCTGAAGGGGAGGCCGCGGCCAAGAGATCGGTAGAACTCGATCCTTTTATTCATCCGTGGGAACTCGGGTCCTATTACACGACCGAGCGCAGGTTTGACGACGCCATCCAAGAGCTCAAAATGCGGATCGTCGCCCACCCGAACGACGCTGATGTTCGCGCAGCCATTTCCAAGACGTATTGGCTCAGAGGTATGTACAAGGAATCGCAGCAGGAATACGAGCAGTCCCTTGAGTTGCAGCACGATAGCGCAACCCAAGCCGCCGCCCATAAGGCCTGGGTAAGCGGCGGAGAAACTGCCGTCGAGCACTGGGGCGCGGAGCGCATCAAAGCTCTCGCGAGCAAGCAATACGTCGAGACCGACTACGTCGCCAGTACCATCGCCTTCACCGGTGAGAAGGACGAGACAATAAAATACCTGGAAGCCTCCTATCGCCAGCATGATCCCGACCTGATCTTCATCCAGAATGAGCCGTTATTCGACTTCCTCCATTCGGACCCGCGCTACCAGGCGCTGGTGAAAAAGATGGGGCTGACCCTGGCACAGTAGAGCCTTCCTTTAACCCTGCGCTGGCCGATCTCGCCTGTTCGCTTCCGGACATCGAAGGCCGGAGATGGACACAGTCTGAAGCACAGTTGTTTCGTGTGCGGAGTTCTCTCGTCCTTTGGTACGAAAGAGTTAGGCTTCGGACCGGATTGGAGAGCATCGTGCTGCGCGAGACATGATCTGTCTATTTTTTTGCTTGTTGAGGTGTGGTCCGCGCTGCGGCAGCGCTGTGGAATAGGAGGACTCGAGATGGGAACACTCGCTCAGGACATTCGCTACGCGCTGCGCCAACTGCGCAGGAGTCCGGGATTCACGTTGGTGGCCGTGATCACGCTCGGCCTCGGCATCGGCGCTACGACAGCGATCTTCAGCGTGGTCTATGGAGTGCTCCTGCGGCCCCTGCCGTACAGCGATCCCAACCGGATTATGGCGATTTTTGAGGTGACGACAAAGGGATCATTGAACCGCATCGCCGATCCGAACTTTGACGACTTTCGCGATCAGAACCACAGCTTTCAGAAGATGGCCAAGTACAAGGCCTATGTGTCCCCGGTTTTGGGTAATGCGCAGCCGAGCCGATCGATGGTTGCCCATGTGACGCCCGCGTTTCTGCCGGTGTTTCGGGTGCAGCCGATTATCGGCCGCGACTTTAACGCCACTGACTCCACGAAAGGCGCTGCACCGGTTGTCCTCGTCAGCTACGGATACTGGCAGCAGGCTCTCGGATCTTCGTCAGATTTATCGCGGCTACATTTGAAAATCGACGGCACTGATTTTTCCGTGATCGGCGTGTTGCCGCCCGGGTTCCAGTTCCCTGCGAACACGGACTTGTGGGTGGCCGCTGATCGGGAAGGCGAGAACCAGAGCCGAAGCTCGCACAACTTTGACGCGGTCGGGCGTTTGAAAGATAGCGTCACGGTCGAGCAGGCGAATGCGGAAATCAGCGCGATTGGGCGGCGCATCCGCGACGCCGCGAGCGATCAAAATGATTATCTACTCAAGGATGCGACGGTGGTCCCGCTGCAGGATTCGATGACGGGCGAGGTTCGACCGGCATTGCTGGTTCTGCTCGGAGCAGTTGGGTTTCTTCTTCTGGTGGCGTGCGCCAACATTGCGAATTTGTTGCTCGCGCAGGCGTCGGGGCGAGGACGCGAGCTTGCGATTCGGAGCGCGCTGGGAGCAGAGCGTGGACGACTGTTCCGGCAGTTCCTTACAGAGACATCATTGCTGGCGCTGCTCGGAGGCGGCCTGGGAGTGATGGGAGCTTTTTGGGGCGTCTCGACGCTGCTGGCGCTGGCGCCGGAGAATTTGCCATCTTCGAGCGGCGTCTCAGTGAATTTTCCAGTTCTTGTATTTGCGTTCCTGCTGTCGTCGGCGGTTGCCATAGGGCTGGGTGCGCTTACTGCGTGGCGGGCGACTTCGCGCAATTTGCGCAGTCAACTGGAGGAGGGCGGACGCGGGCAGTCAGGATCGTACAGCCGTCGTATCGGTCCGCGCATTGTTGCCGGACAGATCGCCATCACGCTGGTGTTAGTGATCGGAGCAGGATTGCTTGGCCGCAGCTTGATGAAGGTGCTCGAAGTCGATCCTGGATTTCGCGTCGACAAGATCGTGACGATGGATGTCGCTTTGCCATGGCCGGGTTGGAACGATCACAAAGCAAGAACAGCGGAGGGAGTTTTCTACAGGAATCTGCTGGATCGCCTCAAACACATTCCGGGGGTGCGCGAGGCCGGAGCGGCCAATGGTCTTCCACTGGATGGCGGCCTGCCGAACGGCATGTTTCTGCTCATGAGGCCAGACCAAGCTCCCAAGGTTCCCGACACTCTCGACGGGATGAGTCGTCTGTTCGATTCGCTGTTCCGAGACAAACAGAATCAGGGGGAAGCAGATTTCTGCGCGGCGACGCCGGGATTTTTCCAGTCGCTCGGAATCCCCTTGATTCGAGGACGCATGTTCGACGAGCGCGACGCGCCAGATTCGCCGCACGCGGCGCTCATCAGCGAGTCGCTTGCGCGGACGCGCTGGCCGGGTCAGGATCCTATCGGCCTGACAATGGAATTCGGAAATATCGATGGCGATCTGCGCTTGCTGACGATCGTGGGGATCGTAGGCGACGTCCACGAATACGGTGTCGATGTTCCAGTCCGGCCCACCGTCTACGTAGATTTATTTCAACGGCCCGAACCGGCGATCACGGTGAGCATGTTGAGCGACGCTGACACTGGAATGATCACTTCGTCTGCCCGCGAAATTTTGCACGAGCTCAATCCGGAAATTCCGCCGAGGTTCCGCACGTTCTCACAGATTTATTCGGCATCGCTCGGTTCACGCCGGTTTAATGCGGTTCTCGTTGGCTGCTTCGCCGTGTTGGCGCTGCTGTTGGCAACAGTCGGCATCTTTGGCGTAATGGCGTATTCGGTCAGCCGACGCACGCGCGAGATCGGCGTGCGAGTGGCCCTGGGCGCCCGCTCTCGCGACGTTGTCACGATGATCCTGGGCCAGGGATTGCGCACCATCCTGATCGGCATCGCGATCGGACTTGCGGGGTCTTTCGCCATCACGCGGACGCTGCAGTCGCTGCTTTTTGGCGTGACGGCGACGGATCCAGTGACGTTTGCGGTCGTCATACTGCTCCTGATCGCGACCGCATTGCTGGCTTGCTATATCCCGGCACGGCGGGCGGCCAAGGTCGATCCGATTGTCGCGCTGAGGTGCGAGTAGGGGGCAGTTCTCGGTTCTCGATTCTCAGTTCTCAGTTCTCAGTTCTCAGTTCTCGGTTCTCAGTTTTCAGTACTCGGTTCTCGGTTCTCAGTGCTCAGTTACTGGGCGCTTTCGGATCAAACCACCGGGTGTCAGTACACATCGCGAAAACCTGAGTTTGACGTTGCTCCCGGCGGAAGGGCGTTGAGCAATCAGTGAAGACGGCGCTGTTCGCTTGGGCGCGGGAGGTGTCGGATATAATGGTCTGTAACGTGGGTTGGGTTCGACGTCACTCCCCTGCTGAAGGAACATCCGCCTCGTTGCGCACTTTAATGCCCTGAAGGAGTTGGAATGCCCATCCAAAAGACCGAAAAAATCTGGCACAACGGCAAGCTCATCAACTGGGATGACGCGAAGATCCACGTAATGTCGCACGTCATCCACTACGGCTCTTCGGTGTTTGAAGGCATCCGTTGCTACGAACTGCCCTCGGGGCCGGCGATCTTCCGCGCCAACGAGCACATGCAGCGGTTGCTCGATTCGGCGAAGGTTTACCGGATGGATGTGCCGTTCAGCCATGAAGAACTGGTGCGCGGCATGGTCGAAACGATTGGGCACAATGGGGCATGGCCGTGCTATATCCGGCCGATTGTGTTTCGCGGATACGGCGATGCGGGCGTGAATCCGCTGAACTGCCCGGTCGAAGTTTATATCTGCAATTATCCGTGGGGAAAATATCTGGGCGGCGAGAGCGAAGGGTGCGACGTGTGCGTGTCGTCATGGACGCGGCTGGCGCCGAACACTCTGCCGGCAATGGCCAAGGCCGGCGCGAATTACATGAACTCGCAGCTGATCAAGATGGAAGCGATCGCGAACGGATATGTCGAAGGCATTGCGCTCGATAAGAATGGATTCGTCAGCGAGGGATCGGGCGAGAATATCTTCCTGGTACATCGCGACAAGCTGATCACGGCACCGCTGGGGAACTCGGTTCTGCCGGGGATCACGCGTGACTCGGTGCTGCAAATCGCGCGCGACCTGAATATTCCGATTATCGAACAGATGATCCCGCGAGAACTTCTGTACATTGCCGATGAAGCGTTCTTCACAGGGACGGCTGCGGAAGTAACTCCGATCCGGTCGGTCGACAAGATCAAGGTCGGCAAGGGCACAATGGGTCCGATCACGAAGGCGTTGCAGAAGGAGTTTTACGCGATCGTACGCGGCGAGAAGAGCGACCGCTATGGATGGCTGACGCCGGTTCCAGTGCGCAGCAAGCAGCCGGTCGGCGTATAATCCGTTCGTTAATTCGATAAGTGGGGCGCGGCGTGCGAACACGACCGGCGCCCCTTTTGACTTACAGGCCCCGAAAAAACAAAACAACCGTCACAATTGAGAAGGAGAAAACATGTCCCAGCAAGGAATGACTCCGGAATTTGCCCTTGGATATCGCGCGATGATGCTCGATGGCATTCAACGCGAAGCAGAATGCACGAAACGAGTGATCGCCGCGGTTCCTGACGAGAAATCAGATTACCGGCATGATCCGAATGGCCGCACAGCGAAAGACCTGGCGTGGCACATCGCCAATACCGATATCCAGTTTCTGGATGGCATCGCCGACATGAATTTTGGGATGGCGAATCCTGAAAGCAAGCCGCAAACGTCGGCGGAAGTCGTGGCATGGTATGACGAGAACATCAAGCGAGGATGCGCGCGCGTGGCCGGAATGACGGCGGAGCAGTTGATGACGCCGGTTGCCTTTTTCGGCGTGTTCAACCTGCCGGCGGTGCTGTATCTCGGATTTCTGAATAACCACAGCATCCATCACCGCGGTGAGCTGGCTACGTATCTGCGGCCGATGGGATCGAAGGTGCCTTCTATTTATGGCGGCAGCTATGACGAACCGTTTATGCCTCCGGTGGCAGAGGAAACAGCAGCATAGGTTTTTTGTTTCTGGGAGGCCGCCCTGCTAGGGGCGGCTTTTTTGCGCCTCGATTTACGTCAGATATATAAGTCCCTTTTCTTCGAAACCCCGAAATCCGCAAACCAAAGTAATGCGCGCGTGCGTTGGGTCACTGTTTCCGGATTGGGAAGGAACTGAAATGGGAAAGGATCGGAGGGGGAGACGTGCGCTTTTGTCGAATCGCGTTTGGGGTGTGTGTGCTGGCGGCGATGTTCGTGGCTATGGCGGCCGGGCCGTTTGTGGTGTTTCCGAAGGCAGGAGAGTTAGGGTCTCCGGATGGGCGATTCGCGGTGCGGGAGGCGGGGCGGGAGGGATCGGCGTCGGAATTTGTGGGGACATTCCATTCGTTGTGGCTGACCGATCGGGCAAACGGGTGTTCGAGGAAACTTTGCGATTATGTCGGAGTGGCGGCGGTGGCGTGGTCCGGGGATTTCATTTTAGTCACGCAGTATTTGAGCAAGAAGACTTCCCGGGCGGTGGTCTTTTCCGCGAGCGATTCAGAGAATACTTTCGTGATTGATCAGCCGAGACTGATTCAGCTTGTGCCTGCCGAACTTCGGGACACGCTGCGGGAGAATGATCACGTGTTCGTGGAGGCGTCGAGTTTGGAGAAGGAGGCGCTTCATCTTCGAGTGTGGGGATACGGACAGCATGATGCGAATGGGTTTCGATGGCGATGCGAGTACGGTTTGAAGGATGGGGCAGTTTCGTGTGAAGTGGAGTGAGACCGGGGCTGAAGCCCAGATTCAATCAACGCCCTGACGCGGCCCTTGAAGGGCCGCTCTTCCACAGGTGTACGGGCGTTCGCGGCGATGTTCTCTTTCACGGCAGCGGCGGGAGCGGTACGCGCGAGATCCCTCTCTTCGCCTGAAAGTCGGCTCCGTTCGGGATGACGCCTGACGATTAAAGTCAAACAACAAAGCTCACCACAAGGGGCACAGAGTCTCACAGGGGAATACGGCTTCCAATGGGAGTCCGACTCCGGGGCTGAAGTCCGGATTCATTGGACGCTCTGACGCGGCCCTTGAAGGGCCGCTCTTCTTCGGTCGTGCGGGCTTTCGCGGCGATGGCCCGGTGCGTGAGTTGTACGCGCGAGATCCCTCACTTCGCCTGAAAGGCGGCTCCGTTCGGGATGACGCCTGACGATTAAAGTCAAACAACAAAACTCACCACAGGGGACACAGAGTCTCACAGGGGAATACGGCTTCCAATGGGAGTTCGACGATTAAGGCAAACAACAAAGCTCACCACAGGGTCACAGGGTCCCACGGGGAATACCAGAATAACGCTCCAAAGGGAGGGGTCCGGTTGCCGGGGGTGGGGCATTACCTAGGTCATCTTGGGGAAGGTGACGATTCGAGCGATCATGCTGAGAGAGAGCTGTGAAGGCGGCGCGAGTTGTCGGCTGAGCTTTCGCTCGGCTCGGCGGATCGAGATCCGGCCGACATGGCTTGTGAGACTCCCTACATGAATATTGATGACCTGCTGCGAATAGCGACGGAACGGCGAGCCAGCGACTTGCACTTGAAGGTGGGAAATTATCCTCACCTGCGCATTGACGGTGAACTGGTGCCGCTGACGGACCAGCCGCGCATCAGCGCGGAAGACATGCTGAACATGGCCTTCAGCATGATGTCGGCGCGGCAGAAACAGAAATTCAAAGAGACCACGGAAATCGATATGGCGTACGGCGTGGCCGGATTGGGACGCTTCCGTGTGAACATTTTCCAGCAGCGCGGCAATGTGGGGCTGGTGCTTCGCGTCATTCCGACGAAGATTCGAGCGCTGGATGAATTATTCCTGCCGAAGGTCGTCGAACAGATTTGCGACATGCCACGCGGGCTGATCCTGGTGACGGGCGTTACAGGATCGGGTAAGTCAACGACGTTGGCGGCGATGGTCGATCGCGTGAACTCATCGCGCGCGGAACATATCGTGACGATCGAAGACCCGATCGAATTTCTGCACCGCGATAAGAAGGGATACGTCAACCAACGCGAAGTCGGCGTGGATACGCCCTCGTTCGGAGCGGCGCTGCGAGCTTCTCTGCGTCAAGACCCGGACGTGATTCTGGTCGGCGAAATGCGAGACCTGGAAACGATCTCGACGGCGCTGCATGCCGCCGAAACGGGCCACATGGTGTTCTCGACACTGCACACATTGGATGCGGTGGAAACCATCAACCGCGTGATTTCCATCTTCCCTCCGCCAGAGCAGAAGCAGATTCGTATGCAGCTGGCTGCGGTACTGCGGGCCATTGTCAGCCAGCGGCTGGTTCGGCGCTGCGATTCTGAAGGCCGCGTGCCTGCAGTAGAAGTGATGATTAATACTGCCTACATCCGGGAGTGCGTGCTGGTTCCGGAAAAGACGCGGTCGATTCGCGACGCGATCTCGGCGGGCACTTCGCAGTACGGCATGCAGACATTCGATCAGTCGCTGTGGGATCTGTTCCAGGCTGGACTGGTCAATTACGAAACGGCGCTCGAGAACGCTTCGAACGCAGACGACTTCAAGCTGCGCATGGCAGGCATCGCTTCGACCGCGGACATCTCGCGGCAGTCGATGCAGTCGGCGGGGTTTGGGGGAAGGTAGAAAACTTCAAGGCTGCAAAGTTTCACGTTTCAGAGTCTCACGCTTCAAAGCTCGGAACTTCACCTTCTGGTTCGGTTATCTCCTTGGATAGGGCGCGCACATCTTGCGCGCCCCTTTTTTGCGCCAAACCTTTCACCACAGGGGACACAGAGTTTCACAGGGGAAACCGTTTGCGGCGATTTGCGTTATCGTTAGGCTATGGCTTTCTCGCGGCCAAAGCGACGCCAGTATTCTGAGGACGAAATGTACGAGTACGCCGTGGGAGCGCTGGCGCGGCGTATGCGGACAGTGGCCGAATTGAAGCGTCTGATGCGAGCGCGGGTGGAAGAGCCAGAGTCGGAATATGCGGAGACGCTGGTGGAGTTGGTGATCCGGCGGCTGAAGGATCAGGGATATCTGAATGATGCAAAGTATGCAGCGTACTACTCGTCGATGCGCCGGGATAATCAGAAATTCGGGCGGCGTCGGGTCGAGACCGAATTGAAGACGCGCGGTGTCCACGGGACGGTGATCGAGAAAGCGATCGAGTCCGCGTATGACGGCGTAAGTGAAGAGAAGCAGGCGCGAGAATATCTGCGCAAGAAGCGGATGCAGAAACCGAAGGATCAGAAGCAGACGGCACGGATTTTCCGGCAAATGATGCGCGCGGGGTTCGGGATGAAAACGATATTCTCGATTCTGAAGAAGTGGGATGTGGATGATGAGACGTTGACTGCGCTGGAGGGGGAAACTGCCGAAGGATGAACTCGGTTGCTCATCAAATAAGATCGTTTTTCACCACTAAGGGCTCGAAGTCACACGAAGGAAAGCAACAAAACAGAGAACACTCATATTTTCATCTCGCAGATATCTTCATCTCGCACCAGGGGACTTCCCGCCTTACCTCTCGCTTGATTGCGCCGACCTCGGAAATCGTGCATACTCCACACACGATCCTCAGTAACACAAGGAGAAAACTTATGAAGACCAAGTTGGCAGGGATACTTGTGACCGCTCTACTGAGTGCTGTCCCGTTCGTGGTTGCGCAGGACACTAGCACTGATAAGAAAGGCGCGGGCACGGAGATGAAGGACGCCACCAAAGCCGCAGCGAAAGATACAGAGAAAGGTGCGAAGACGGCTGGCAAAGACACCAAGAAAGCCGCTATGAAGACCGGGCATGCGACTAAGGTCGCGGCCAAGGATACGGGGAAAGGCACCGAGACTGCAGCGAAGGATACGGAGAAAGGCGCGAAGGTTGCGGGTAAGGATACCGAGAAAGCGGCTGACAAGACGGGCGCGGCTACTGAACATGCAGCCAAGAAAACCGGCAGCGTCGTGAAGACAGGTGCGAAAGACGTCGGGCATGACGTCAAGAAGGGCACCGACAAGACTGTTGATGCGGTGAAATAGCGCGCAGGAAAAAGACTCACCACTGAGGGCACAGGGAAACACAAAGGAACGACCTTCCTGAGTTTCCAGTGCCCTCTTGATTTGGGCGCTATCGTTTAGAATTAAGTTTCCATGCTGACAGGTTCTGAAATCCGCCGAACATTCCTGGATTTCTTTGTGCAGAAGGGGCACAAGGAAGTGCACTCGTCGTCGCTTGTCCCGGCGAACGATCCTACTTTGCTGTTTACCAACGCGGGGATGAACCAGTTTAAGGATGTATTTCTTGGATTGGAGAAGCGCGATTATTCGCGCGCGACAACTTCGCAGAAGTGCGTGCGAGCCGGCGGGAAACACAACGATCTGGAGAATGTAGGATTCACGAACCGGCATCACACGTTTTTCGAGATGCTGGGGAACTTTTCGTTTGGCGATTACTTCAAGAAAGATGCGATCGCTTACGCGTGGGAGCTGATCACTTCGCCCGAGTGGTTTGGAATTGCGAAGGACAAGCTGTATGTCACGGTATTCAACGGCGAAGGTGGATTGCAGCGCGACGCCGAGGCTTACGACTTGTGGCTCGGACAAGGCGTACCGAAAGAGCGCATCTTCGAGATGGGGTTGAAGGATAACTTCTGGCAGATGGGCGACACCGGCCCTTGCGGTCCATGCAGCGAGATTTACTACGACATGGGCGTGGCGGCGTCGGACCAGGGGCACACGGATTGCGCGTTCGGATGCGATTGCGGGCGGTATGTAGAGATCTGGAACCTGGTGTTCATGCAGTTTGACCGGGATGCGTCGGGGAAACTGAATCCGCTGCCGAAGCCGTCGATTGATACGGGCATGGGACTGGAGCGTACTGCATCGGTACTGCAGGGTGTGATTTCGAATTACGACACCGATTTGTTTACGCCGCTGATTAAGAGGGCGGCGGAGTTGACCGGGACATCTCTGACGAAGGAGCTGAACAAAGAGGCTCATACGAAGTCGGCAGCGTCGTTGCGAGTGATTGCGGATCATTCGCGGGCGGCGACGTTTTTAATTTCGGATGGAGTGCTGCCTTCGAATGAAGGGCGCGGATATGTGTTGCGAAAGATTATCCGGAGAGCGATTACACACGGACGATTACTCGGACAGACGAAGCCGTTCTTGTACCAGATGGTGTTCGCGGTCCGGGATTTGATGCGCGACGCGTATCCGGAATTGGATGAGACGGCGGAGCGAGTCTCGAAAGCGGTTCAGGTGGAAGAGACTCGGTTCGCTCATACGATGGATGTCGGCTTAGAAAAGCTGGAGACGCTCCTGAAGAGTTCTACCGAGAAACTTGCTGGAGAGGATGCCTTCAAGCTTTACGACACGTTCGGGATGCCGCTCGATTTCATGCAGGATGCGGCGCGCGATCAGGGAATTGAGTTTGACCGAGCTGGCTTCGATCATGCGATGAAGGAGCAGAAGTCGCGGGCTCGGGCTTCGTGGAAGGGCGCGGCGAAGCAGACGGCAAATCCGGCTTACCAGTCGCTACCGAAGTCCGAGTTTGAGGGATACCGGCAAACTCGGTCTGACGGCTGTGAGGTGTTGGCGATCATCTCTAAGTCAGGCGGGCACAACGGGCAGGGCGTGCGAGAGTTGAAGGCGGGAGAAGAGGGCGAGATCATTCTCGATCACACTCCGTTTTATGCGGAGGCTGGCGGACAGGTGGGAGATCGTGGATGGTTTTATTCGGACGATCACAACACGGTGATCGCCGAAGTGAGGGGATGCTATTACCCGATTCAGGGAGTGAGAGCGCACCAGGTTGTGGCGAAGTCTCCAATTCGCGTTGGGGATAAGGTCGACGCCATCGTGAATACGGAAGTTCGCGAGGCGACGATGCGGAATCATACGGCGACGCATCTGTTGCATGCGGGATTGCGCGAAGTGTTGGGCAAGCATGTGAAGCAGGCGGGGTCACTAGTGGCACCGGGGCATCTACGGTTTGATTTTTCGCACTTCACTGCCGTCGCGGATGAAGAACTGCAGGACATTGAGGACATCATTAATAAGGAAGTGCTGCGCGATCGCAAGGTGGAGACGATTGTCGATGTGCCGATCGATGTGGCGGTCAACGAGTATCACGCGATGGCGCTGTTCGGAGAGAAGTACGGCGACAAGGTGCGCGTCGTCAAGATTGGTGATTTCTCGACGGAGCTTTGCGGCGGGACGCATACCGCGGCTACCGGACAGATTGGGCTGATCAAGATTTTGAAGGAAGGCAGCGTTTCGTCGGGAGTACGGAGAGTCGAGGCAATTAGCGGCGAGGGATCGCTGAAACATTTTCGGAAGGATCATCAACTGGAGAACGTTGTTTCATCGTTCGTCTCTCCCACCCTTGCGCAAAAAGCGCGCAAGGATGGGGCACCCGCTGCTGAGTTAGCTACCGACATTGAAAAATCTTTCTCTCCGGCCGATGCTTTGAAGGCCGAGTTGGAGAAGAAGGACGCGGAAATCCGCCGGCTGACGCGCGAACTGGATCAGGTGCGGATGAAGTCGGCTTCGTCTTCGGCTGCGAATGTTGGAGAGAAAATCAAGGAAGTGAAGGGCGTGAAGGTGCTGGCACATCGAGTCGACAATCTGGAGCGGGCGCAGTTGAGAACGCTGGTCGATCAACTACGCGACAAGATCGGATCAGGCGTGGTGGTGCTGGGATCGGCGTCGAATGGAAATGTGGCGCTGATTGTGGGCGTCACCAAAGATCTCACTTCGCGCGTGCAGGCTGGGAAGGTGATCGGCCCAGTCGCGGTGAAGGTAGGCGGTAAGGGCGGAGGACGTCCGGATCTGGCAGAGGCGGGTGGGAAGGATGCATCCGCGCTGGATGCCGCGCTGGACGGGGCTTACGGCGTGGTGGAGGGATTGCTCGCGTGATTTCCGAAGAGGCCGTGAAAGAGCGGCTGAGGTTCATCAAGCATAAAGGGCAGGCGATTTTCATGATCGACTTCAGCCGGTGTCCGGCGAAGGAGATTCTGCTGCTGCTCGATCAAGTTCACGCTCATATTGCTCGACACGCGCCGGGGTCGATGCTGACGCTGGCAGATTTCACGGACGCTGAGATCGATAAAGAAGTCGCAACGAAGATCAAGAAGGTGCTGGTGCTCGACCGTCCATTCGTGAAGCGGTCGGCATGGTTCGGGACCGAAAGTCTGCCGCATGTTTTCTACGAAAACTTCAAAAGCTTCTCGCAACGAGAGCTGCCGATCTTTAAGACGCGGGAAGAGGCGATGGATTGGCTGGTGGAGTGAGAGCAGTTCTCAGTTCTCAGTTCTCAGTTCTCGGTTCTCTGTTCTCAGTTCTCGGTTGCAGCTTCCTGACTAACGACTCTCCTTGGAGTGCGATTCCAATAATTTCTTGGTGAGCAGGACCATGCCGAAGATCTGTGTCCATTCTGAGACGATGTTTCCTACCACTTGTCCCCATTTCGAGTTGGGATCGCTCTTGGCGAACAGCCAAACCCAGCCGATGCCGGTGATTGCCAGAAAAATGCTCAGGGAGTGATCTTGCAGCACGCGGAGCAGCGGAGTGAGCCAATGATTCGGAGGCCGCCGGCTCTCGACTGAACCGATTTCGAAAAGATATTTGGTGGCGAGCACGGTTACGAGAAGGCCGGACCAGTCGGCGATCGCGTTCCCGAAGAAAGACCCGAGATGCGTGCTGGGGTTGGATCGAATATAGAGAACGATCCAGGCTAGCAAGACGAGGCTGGTCACGAGGCTCAGGGAGTGGCGGTGGAAAAAGGTCGTTCGTGCTTTGCGCATCTTCGTTCGATGACGGGAGTGAAGGCAAGGCTGCTTTTATCCGGCAACCGACATTCGATGCGGACCGTCAGTTCGGTCCAGGCACCGTTCAGCTACGCCACTTGAGCGTGACTGGGCCTGGCATTGGGTGCTTCATGGGTTGGCCGGTGCGCTTTGATTCCTGATGCGCCGCTTTCAATTGGAAATACCACTTCGCGGGACGGTCGGCGTCGTCGATCAGCATGAGATGCGGGTTGTGCTTCAAGCCTTCGGCTTGAAGTTCCATGGTGCGGCGATCCTGCTCGACAAACTTTCCAAAAACAAATTTCAGAAGCTCAGGCATGAAAGGGACCCATCGAAAAAGGTTCCAAGCAGCGACCACGTCGATACGGCACTGATTGCGCGTGATCGGGGTAACTGTTGTGAGGCTGGAAAACCAGTATTTGCCGGCGCGGATGGTTTCGGTGCGAATGTTGGGCAGAACGAAATCGATGGTCGTTGTGATGGAATCGGCGTCAGCATAAAGCCGCAGAAGTTTATAGGGCGCGGAGTTTGAGCTGGGAGTGTGCGAGCTCATGCGGAAGCCATTGGGAATGGGCTCGAAATTCTTCTTCTTCTCGTGAATGCTGTGCTGGGTGCGCCACCACCAGGCTTGATGGACGAACGGACCGTGCGCGGGATCCATAAGGCCGATGATGCCGTGATCGATGCTGACCGGCATCTCTGCCTGGAGGTAAGCGAGTTTATATTTGTCGCTGAACTTTTCGATTTGCGGCGCGGCGTCACGCGCTTCTTCGGGCTTGGCGAAACCTGCTCGGGACGGGACGGGATCAGGGATGTAGACCCATATGAAATCGTCGCGCTCCTCGCATGGGTAACTGCCGGCGTAGATGCGGTCAATCTTGAGAGTTTGATCGGAAGTAAGAGAAGGGATCGACTGACATTGTCCGTTGTGCACGTCGAACTGCCAGCCGTGGTAAAGGCACTCGAGGCTTTCACCGTCAAACTTGCCACAGTTCAGAGGCATGCCACGATGGGGACAGGCATCGCGCAGAGCAAAAGCATGTCCCTTACGATCGCGGCCGATGACGAGAGGGATTTCGAGCAGAGTCGCCTTATGGAGTTGGTTGCGGTGAACGCGGTCGGCAGGCAGGGCACGATACCAGAAACCTGTCAGCATCAAGGTATCGGTGGCTTGTCGTTGGGGAAGATCGAGTTCGAGCATGAGAAATTCGCTTGCTGATTTTTGATGGTTGAATGAAAACCTTATGCTAGCATCCGCTGGACTTTGTGGCGGGGGAAGCTTCTCACCACAGGGGGCACGGGGTTTCACAAGGGGGTAAGACCGAATTACTGGACTGAATTCCAACATGGAATTTATTGGGAACTTTCGTCGGCTAACCACGGTACAGCGGAACACGTTCATCGCTTGCTTTCTGGGGTGGGCGCTGGACGCGTTTGATTTTTTCATTCTGACATTCTGCATCAGCGCGCTAGCGGCGCAATTCCAGACAAAAGTTTCTGCGGTGACCGAGGCTGTCTTTATCACGCTGGCGTTTCGGCCGGTGGGAGCATTTCTTTTCGGATTGATGGCCGACCGCTTTGGACGGCGAATCACGCTGATGATCGACATCATTGCGTACTCGGTGTTCGAGCTTGCATCGGCGTTCGCTCCGTCATTGAAGGTGTTCATCATCACGCGTGCGTCGTTTGGCATTGCGATGGGGGGCGAGTGGGGCGTGGGCGCGGCGCTGGCCTTCGAAACTTTGCCCGCGGAGAAGCGCGGATTTTTCTCCGGCTTATTGCAGGAAGGATATGCCGTCGGATTCTTGATGGCTGCGCTGGTTTACGGAATCGCCTTCGAGTACGTGGGATGGCGAGGCATGTTCGTGATTGGTGCGCTGCCGGCGCTTCTGGTGATTTATATCCGAACGAAAGTCGACGAATCTCCAGCGTGGCTGCACGGACGCGTTGCGCAGAAAGCGGAGCCCGCGGTTGGAACGAGTGTCGTCCGCTTTCTCGGGCCGTTTTTGCTGATGATGGTGCTGATGTTCGCATTCAATTCTTTCAGCCACGGCACGCAGGATTTGTATCCGACATTTCTGACTAAGGGACATAAGCTGGGTCCACATTCAGTGATGTTAGTGGCGGTGATTGCGAACATCGGTGCATTGGTCGGCGGCGTTGTGTTTGGGAGTTGGTCGGAGAAGATTGGGCGGCGACGGGCGATCGTGATTGCGGCGTTGCTGTCGATTCCGGTGATTCCTTTGTGGGCTTATTCGAAAACAATTCCGATGCTCGCATTGGGCGGATTTCTGATGCAGTTTATGGTGCAAGGCGCGTGGGGCGTGATCCCGGCGCACTTGAATGAATTGTCTCCGGCTCCGGTGCGCGGGACGTTCCCCGGGCTGGCGTATCAACTGGGAAATCTTCTCGCTTCGAAGAATGGTGTGCTGCAAGCGAAGCTGGTGGAGACAAGATACGGCGGTTATTTTCAGCCCATGTTGGCGTGGACGGTTTTGCTGGTGGCTTCGCTGGTCGCGCTAGTTACAGCAAGCGGGAAAGAGCGGCGAGGGGCCGACCTTTCGAACACAAGTTAGCTGATAAAAGAATCGATATTGTAGAGGGGTATGCAAGATTTAGCACACTCGCGAGATGGCACGAAGGAATCATTGTCAGAGAAAGACTCCTATGGTACGTTTAGGGTAAATCCCACGCCTTCGTTGTTGCATTCATCGGGTCCAAACGAGCAAATTGACCAGCACGAATGCGTGTACCCAAGGTAGCGCCACATGAAGGAAACCACTATGGATCCCGTAACAAGCGGTGAATCCGTCGACCGAGAAAACTTTGCTAACCGTAAGCTGATTCGTCCCACGCTGCCGCGTCCGGAGAATCACGGAAATCACAATTCAGCTCCCGTGCAGATGCAAGAGCGGCGCGAACGGCCGGAGCGACATGACCGTCCAGAGCGCACGGAGCGGGGAGAGCGTCCCGATCGAGGCGACCGCGCGATGAGCGGTCCTGGAGGGAAAAAGCCAGCGCCTCCGGAGCAGACAAACGCTGAGAATTTTTATTACCAGAAACAGATGCAATCACGGACGCCGATGGTTATTGTTCTGCGGGATGGCGAAGAAGTTCACGGCATCATCGAGTGGTATGACCGAAACTGCATCAAGGTGAATCGCGAAAGTGGCGAACCGAATTTGATGATTTATAAGCCCGCGATTAAGTACATGTTTAAAGAGGGCGAAAATCTGAAGTAGACAGTTTCAAAGTTTCGCGTTTCAAGGTTTCAAATTTTTAACGAACTCTTCGACACTCGGCATTCCCACCCTACGAAAATCGCGCAGGGTGGGGCAGCCTTTCCGCTTTAACCTAGATACAAATCCAAAATCTAAAGCTTTGGCAGGACGATTCCTTTTTGCGATTGGTATTTGCCTTTGCGATCGGCGTAGCTGATTTCGCAGACTTCATCGGACTCGAAGAAGAGAATCTGGCAGAGGCCTTCGTTGGCGTAAATGCGCGCCGGTAGCGGCGTCGTGTTTGAGATTTCGAGAGTGACGAAACCTTCCCACTCGGGTTCGAAGGGGGTGACGTTAACGATGATACCGCAGCGTGCGTAGGTGCTTTTGCCCACGCAGATGGTGAGGACGCTGCGCGGAATCTTGAAATATTCGACGGAGCGGGCCAGCGCAAAGGAGTTCGGCGGAACGATGCAGATGTCGGTCTGCACAGTGACAAAGGATTTTTCGTCGAAGTGTTTTGGATCGACGATTGAGGAATTTACGTTGGTGAAGATCTTGAATTCGTCCGCCACGCGCAGATCGTAGCCGTACGAGGAAAGTCCGTAGGAGATCACGCCCTCACGCACCTGCTTCTCGGAGAACGGATTGATCATGTCGTGTTCCTGGGACATCTTGCGGATCCAGCGGTCGCTCTTCAGCATGAAGCTCCTTAGAAGAATTTAGTGATTGAGTAATTTTGCAATTGGGTAATTGAAAAGCTCACGGGCTCGGCAGATGGATCGTTGCCAACAAAAATTTACAAGATTAGCCCGATTCCACAATTACTCAATTCGATTGGCTGGGTGCATGCCAGTTTACGGGATAGATGCTCGGGTTGACAATCTCACTTATCTCCCATAGCATCAATCACTTGAAGGATCAACTTGACCCTGCAAGCGGGAGCCTCTTGTGATCAAGCTCGATATCATCAATGAAGTGGTGGCGAAAACCGGCATCACCAAGACCAAGGCGGAGTTAGCCGTGGAAACCGTCTTCGAAAGCATGAAGAAGGCGCTGGCGGCGGGGAGCCGCATCGAATTGCGGGGCTTTGGCGTGTTTAACGTGCGCCCGCGCAAAACGGGGATCGGGCGAAATCCGCGAACGGGAGCGGAAGTGTCGATTCCACCGGGACGGGCCGTGCGGTTCAAGCCCGGCAAAGAGCTGCAGTCGATCGACTAAGCGTTAGCGCGACAACGCTGCGCGCTGGAAGGCGAGACCGCGAAGCATCGGCTGAAGTTGTTTTGCCATCGGAACAAACGCCTTTCCCCACAGACGAAAAGCTACTTCTTTCAACACAATCGTGAGAGGTCCCGGATAGCGAACCGGGGATGGACAAAATTCGCTCTTAAAACGAGCCAGCGAGCCCGGCCCCGGGCCGAAGTTGTAGCGGCTCGTCCCCAAGCGGTACATATCCCGCATCGAATGCCAGTGCAGGAACGCGGCTGAGTTGCGGTGTTCCGCGTCGAATGCCGCCAATGAACAATGGGCCGTCGTGCGGTCGCGAAAAACGAGCGTACTGCCCACGACTTTGCCGTCGAGAGATGCAGTGTAGAGACGGGCGCGGTTGTAGGGTTGCGCTTCGCTCATGATATCCGAGTAAAACGAGAGAGGCCGTTCCAGGCGAAAGTGCTTGCGCTCGGCGCAATCCCGAAAGAGCGGCCACGCCTGCTGGAGTGCAGCGGGAGAGTCGGTGGAGTGGAATTGATATCCGGCCTCGGTGCCACGGCGAATCTTGCGGCGGGCCTCGCGATCGAAGCTGGCCAATGTTTCTTGCTCGCTGTCGTGCTGGTTGACGATGTAATCCTCGGACAGGACGGGGTAATCCAAGAGGTACGGGAAGGCGTCCGAATCGATGGCATGTCCGGCGGAGGCGATGGTGGTCAGGACCTCGGGGTCGGAGTGCGTAAAGCGCAGAAACATGAAGCCGTTCGAGCTTGCCCAGGCAAAGAGCTGACGGAACATCCCGCGAGTGAGCGGAAAATGCGGAGCTATGCGGGCGGGACCGCGAAAGACCAGGCCAATTTTGGTCGGACCAAATCCGACGGAAAGAATGGTCACCAGAGCCACGGGATCGCGCTCATCACCCCAGAAAAGGTAGCGGGGAGTGATCCACATGCGGCGATAGGGCTCATTCCAGAATGGAAACTGGTAGATCGGAGCGTCTGTTTTGCGAAGGATATTGTTCCAACGCGGCAGATCCTGCTGGGTGAGTTCGGACCATGCGACCGAAGGCGGCGCAGTAGTCGATCGGACCTCGATGGCGGAAATCCTGGCAGCCAGACTCATTTTGAGAGACCAAGTTTGGGGAGGATTAGTGCCGGGGAGGATCGCTTTACCGAGGAGGGAGTTTTCGGTGCAGCGGCGTCAGGCTTTGCCGTTGGGGATCGAGCCAAAAGGCCCGGAACAGCGCCTAACGTTTGTAAATTCTAGGTCATTTTTGTTACACCCGAAATAGCCCTTTCGTAATGGCCCGCATAGGCGATAACTATCGTGTACTGCGTGAAGCCGGGGGCAAAATCACGGATTTTCGGCGATCGTAGTAGCATCAGAAGATAGTTTGATTTGAATTACGCCCGAAGAATTGCATGTCTGACCCTGGCCCCCCGATTCCTACATCCACGCTCGAGTTCTACCACGCGCTTCCAGTCCCGGAAGGTCCGCCGCCGCGAGAACACTACTGGTTGCACGCGCTCCTGCTGGTGGCGACGTGCTTCACGACGCTGGTGGTAGGGGCGCGGATGGAGTTTAACTTCCTGCACAATTTGCCTCCGTTTGCAGCCGGGGATGAGTACATACCGTTCTTTCCTATCGGCTGGGTGTTAGCGCGGCCTTCGAGACTACTGCTTGGCATCCCGTTTTCTGCGACGTTGCTGACAATCTTGCTGGCGCATGAGATGGGGCATTATTTGTACTGCAGGTATTACGGAGTGCGCGCGACGCTTCCATTTTTCATTCCTGCGCCAACATTGATTGGAACGCTGGGAGCGGTGATTCGAATTAAGGCTCCGATTCGTTCTCGGGCTGCGTTATTTGATATCGGGATTGCGGGGCCGATCGCGGGATTTGTCGTTGCTATTGCGACCTTGGCGGCGGCAATGACCCTTTCGAAACCGTTAGTGCCGGGGATGGGGCCGTCAGATTTGCGCCTGGGATATCCGGAAATTTTTTATCTCGTACACGGTGCGTTGCGCAGCATCCTGCCGGACCATGCAATCGCGGCGGTACCCTTGGGCCGAGTATATCTGCATCCGACGGCGATTGCGGCCTGGGTGGGCATGTTCGCGACGGCACTGAATCTATTGCCCAGCAGCCAACTGGATGGCGGGCACATAGTTTATGCTCTTGCGCCGCGCGCACATCGAGTGATCTCGTGGCTAACGGTGATCGTGCTTGTCTATTTGGGCCGTACATATGTGAGTTGGCGCGTATGGGCAGGGTTGATTATTGTGATGAATGTCCTCACGTACCGACAGCAGCAGGCGCCGGAGTTCCCTTCCCTTCCGCGTAACCGGTGGATTCTCGCTTTGCTGGCGGGAATCATGCTAGCGCTGACTTTTACGGTGTCTCCGTTTGAAATGAACTAGGGCGGGGATCGATAGACCGCAAGGCTGAATAGACATCTCGACAGCGCCCGAGATACCGATACATTTGATCCCAGTAGACTAGGCTATTCAAACGTTTTAATATGGCTGCGCTATGAATCGAGCCTCCCTTTTCGCCGCCGTTCTTCTTGCCTTATTCCAAGTCAGTTTCACGCACGCTCAAGTGGTGGAAGTCGACACCACCCACGCAACGAATCATTTCGTGCCGAAAGATACACTCGGAGCGGGAGTCGACCGGATTTCAGTCGAGGCAATCGATAAAGATTTGCTGCAGCCTACGCTCAGTCAAACGCAGGAGTCTGGATGGCAACCCGTGACGTACCGGCAGAATACGGAACTGGCCATCGAGGCATGGCATTGGAATCCGCAAGGAACGTGGAGCGATCCGGCGGGCAAGGGATATTTTGTAGGATCCGCGAATCCGACGGAGACGATTCGCTATTCCTACGGATACGGTTTGCCGCGGCGCGGCTTCACTCGAAACGACGGCACGGAGAACGTTGGATTTTCGCGGCTGACGGATGGCGATCTTGCATCCTTCTGGAAGAGCAATCCGTATCTGACGCAGCGATTCACGGGAGAGAGTGACGCGCTACATCCACAGTGGGTCGTGCTCGATCTGGCGCAAATGCAGCAAGTGGACAGTATTCGGATCGCATGGGGAGAGCCGTTCGCGAAGGTCTACACGGTGCAGTACTGGACGGGTGGCGAAGACCCGATTCATGCGCCTACGAGAGGCGTTTGGCAAACGTTTCTTCAGGGCGCCGTAGAAGCGGGAAAAGGGGGAACGGAGACATTGCGGTTGATGGGGAGCACGGTTCCAGTGCGCTTCGTCCGAATATGGATGACGGAATCGTCGAATACGTGCGATGCGGATGGAGCCGGCGATCCACGAAATTGTGTCGGATATGCGATTCGCGAAATTTATCTCGGCACGATGACGAAGGATGGAGCGTTCCACGACATTCTTCGGCACACGCAAGACCAGGAGCAGACAACAACGTATTGCTCTTCTGTAGATCCGTGGCACCAGGCTTCGGATCTCGGCGCGACGACGCAGGCGCAGATGGGATTCGACCTGTTCTTTACCAGCGGCGTAACGCGCGGGCTTCCGGCGATGATTCCGGTGGCGATGCTCTACGAAACACCGGAAAACTCCGCGGCGGAACTTGCATATCTGAAGAAACGGAATTATCCGGTTTCGTATGTGGAGATGGGCGAAGAGGCGGACGGACAGTACATGCTTCCAGAAGATTACGCGGCGCTCTACTTGCAGTGGGCAACGGCGCTGCACAAGGTTGATCCGGCGCTGAAGCTGGGCGGACCTTCGTTTCAAGGAGTGAATCGCGATATTGAAGTGTGGCCGGACGCGAACGGGAAAGTCTCGTGGCTGGGGCGTTTCGTCGACTACATGAAACAGCACGGTCGCATGAACGATCTGGCGTTCTTCTCGTTCGAACATTATCCGTACGAACCCTGCAAAATTCCGTGGGGGATGCTCTATGACGAACCGGAACTCGTGAGCCACATTATGCAGGTATGGCACGATGACGGGATTCCAGCGGATATGCCCATGTTCATCACCGAGGGAAATCTCTCGTCGGGAGCGAGCGAAACGTTTCAGGATATTTTTTCTGGATTATGGTTGGCGGACTATATCGGGTCGTTCCTGAACGCAGGCGGAAATGGGGTCTACTTCTTTCACTATCTGCCGCTGCATATGGAACCAGGATGCAACGGCTCTCCGGGAACATTCGGGATGTTCACCATTAACGGGAATTACGAAATCCAGCAGCGGTTAGCGCAGTTCTACGTAGCCCAGCTCATCAATCTGGATTGGGTGCAACCGGCCGGCGGGGCGCACCAGGTGTATGCCGCAAAGAGCGATGTCGAAGATGGCGCTGGGCATGACTTGGTGACGGCGTATGCGGTGAAGCGTCCGGATGGGCAGTGGTCGCTGATGCTGGTGAATCGGGATCAGGAAACTGCGCACAAGGTGCGAGTGGCGTTTCGCGGGGAATCTGCGCACGAAGAAAGCTTCGCTGGGCCCGTGGACGTCGCAACCTTTGGAAGCGCGCAGTACCAGTGGCATCCTTCGCACACGCGATTTGAGGCGCACGCGGAGCATGCCGCCGAGAGGACTGTGGTTGCTTATACCAAAGGTTGGGCCGATCCGGATGGGCCGCTTGCACGCACCAAGCTGGCTGCGGGAAAAGATACGTTGTACGAAGTGCCAGCTGCGTCGGTGGTTGTGATTCGGGGAGCCGTAGGCTCGCATTGATCGACTTCTGGAGCCGACCTGCGCGACGTTACATTAGCCAAAGGGCGTCGACGTCGACGATCACTTGCGTGCGCGGGATCTTTTCTTTAACTGCGTGATCGAGCATGGCGCGCAGAGTCGTGTGAAGTTGCTTGCGGCTCGGCGACTTCAAGACAAAGTGATAGCGGTAGTCGCGCTTCAATCGCATGATGGGGGCAGCGGCTGGACCGAGAACACGTACACCTTCGTGCCGCGTCTGATCGAACCACTTCCCGAGCGTTCCGGACCATTGCAGGGCGTCGTCAAGCTTGTCGCTGCGAATCAGAACATTGGCAAGGGCCGAGTATGGCGGATAGTGCATCCAGCTGCGGAATTGAAGCTCTTTTTCGTAGAAGCCGATGAAGTCGTGGCGTGCGGCGTATTGGACGGCGTAGTGATCCTGAAAGTAAGTTTGAAGAATAACCTTGCCCGGAGTCTGGCCGCGCCCGGCTCGTCCGGCGACCTGAGTGAGTAATTGGAAAGTGCGCTCGGCGGCACGGAAGTCTGGGAGGCCGAGGGCGACGTCGGCTCCAACGACACCGACAAGCGTGACGCCGTGAATATCGTGGCCCTTGGCAATCATCTGCGTGCCGACGAGCAGGTCGAGTTCTCCTTCGTTCAGACCGCTGAGCGCGCGTTCGAAATCTTCATGGCTGCGGACCGTGTCGCGATCGAGCCGGGCGATGCGCGCTTGAGGAAACATGCCGTGCAGCAACTCTTCCAATTTTTCTGATCCGGTGCCAAGGAAATATACGTATTCACTGCCGCAGTGGATGCAGGCTTTGGGAACGGGCGCGGTGTATCCGCAATAATGGCAGACCATCTTGTGCTCGCGCTTATGGTGGGTAAGCGCGATGGCGCAATTCTGGCACTCGAGCTTTTTTCCACAGGTGCGGCAGAGGACGACGGGAGAATATCCGCGACGATTGAGCAAGACCATGACCTGCTCTTTGCGTTCAAGACGATCTTTGATCTCGGCGGCCAGTTTGCGGGAGATGACCTGCTCATGGCCCGTTTCCTGGAACTCGAGGCGCATGTCCACGATTTCGACTTCGGGCAGCGGACGTTTTTCGACGCGATCCGGGAGTTCGATCAACGCGTACTTGTTCTTCTTTGCGTTGAAATAAGATTCAAGCGAAGGTGTGGCGGAGCCCAACACGACCACGGCGTCCGCCATCTTGGCGCGCATTACCGCAACGTCGCGGGCGTGATAACGCGGCGTTTCTTCCTGTTTATAGGAGGAGTCGTGCTCTTCATCAACGATGAGCAGAGCGAGATCGGCAACCGGGGCAAAGACGGCCGAGCGCGTACCGACGACCATGCGCGCTTCTCCGCGCTTGATTCGGTGCCATTGCTCGGCGCGCTCGCGGTCGGAGAGCGCAGAATGAAGAATAGCGACTTCGTCGCCGAAGATCTGATGCAGATCGGCTGCGACTGCGGGTGTGAGGCCGATTTCGGGGACGAGGAGAATTGCAGAGCGTCCCGCTTCGAGGACTGAGCGCATCGCCGCCAGATAAACAGCGGTCTTGCCGGAGCCGGTGACTCCATGCAGAAGCATTCCAGAGAATTTGTGTGCGGCTACGCTCTCTCGAAGTCGGGCGAGAGCGGCTTGCTGCGGGTGGCTCAGATTGAAGTCGAATAAATTCGGGCGCGGCTTGGCGCGGGACACGGTGAATCCGGCGGGCTCTTCAATGATTTCGATCAGACCGCGCTTAACGAGAGTGCTGAGCGTCGTTCGCGGGACTTCGAGAGCTTGCAGGACTTCGACGGAAACGTTGCCTCCGGCCGCGGCCAGCGTGTCGATGAGAGTTTGCTGGTTGGCGTTCAGCTTGCCTTCGGAAGATTTGAGCCGCGCGATTTTTATGGTGCGAGTTGCATCCTGCGGAGCGGAGACGTCTTCGCGGGACAGCCACTTCTTGCGAACCATGCCAGCCAAGACAGGTCTCGAAATTCGCGTGGCCGAGCGGAGGGTTTGCTCGCGAACGAGTTCGCCATCGGAGTTGGAGAGATAGTCGAGCACGCGGAATTCTGTTGCCTGATCTTCGGGGGTGCGCTGGGAACGTGCGGACGACCCGGACATTCCCGCGAGATGCAGCGCCATATGGCCCTGCTCGGTGATGCGGTATCCGACGACACGTTTGAACTCCGCACCTAGAGGAAGCATGGTGCGGAACACTTCTCCGATGGGAGCGAGGTAGTAGTCGGCAATCCAACGTCCCAGACGCAAGAGTTGATCATCGAGGACCGGTGCGGCGTCGAGGACGCTCAGAACATTCTTGGTAGCGACAGAAGGCTTGCGGTCGTGGAGGTCAACGACGATGCCAGTGAGGCGCTGCTGGCGGAAAGGAACGAGGACGCGTCCGCCGACGATTGGCGCAGCTTCTGCGAGGACACGGTAAGTGAAAACCATGTCGAGAGGCACGGGCAGGGCTACGTCGCAAAATTCGGGCATCGGTTGGAAGGATAAACCACAGCTCGCGGCGTCTGGGCGCCGGCTCGTTACGCTCGCTGGACGGACGAATGCGCCCGCCCCTACGCATCAGCTTTTGGAGGTTTGAGTCCCAAATATTTCATGACCATCTGCAAATCTTTCCAGGCTTCGCCTTTCTGCCGCGGATCGCGGAGAAGAAACGCAGGATGGTAAGTGACCGCGAGCTTGGATCCCTGCCAGGAAGGATCGCTAGCGCGGGCGCCGGAAGGCATGAAGTCGTAGAAGCGGCCGCGCAGCTCGGACATGGGCGCATTGATCGCGAGCATATTTTTGGCTGCGACTGCGCCCAGCGCCACAATGACTTTCGGCTTGATTGCGGCGATCTGACGCATCAGGAACGGAGAGCAGGTCTCGCACTCATCGCGCTCTGGCGTGCGATTTCCGGGCGGACGGCATTTGACGACATTTGCAATATAGACGTCTTCGCGACGGATACCCATTGCCTTGATCATGTTGTTAAGGAGTTGGCCGGCGCGACCGACGAAAGGTTCACCCTGTGCATCTTCGTCGGCGCCCGGACCTTCTCCAACGAACATCAAATCCGCATGCGGATTGCCGACGCCGAAGACGATCTGCTTGCGGCCCTGCTTGTGCAATTTGCAACGTGTGCAGTCGCCGAGATCCTCGCGAATCAGCTTGAGCGCAGCGACCGGGTCGGAAACTCCCTGCTCGGGCTTTGGAGTGAGCGTCTCAAGAATTGTTTCGTTGGCGGGCTTGGGAACTACGGCGGATCTCTTTGCGGTCATTTCCTCTCGCTGTTCCTGGAATGTGGGCGAAAACGCGGATTCTTCAACTTCGGCCGTGGGCTCCGCCTCTTGAACGATTGGCGACTCGCGGCGATAGAAATCGTAGATGCCCATTTCGTGACAGTAGCGAACTCGCTCGGCGAGCGCGCGGCGCAGATCCGGCTCAAGAGTGCGGGGCATCGGTGGATCGATTGTAATGCAGTGCGAGGCGGACGTGTTCGTGGTAGCGGCGAGGAACAGCAGGTTCCTCGTCGCTTCGCTTCTCGGAATGACAACCGCACCCGTAAGGGTTGCGCTGCTTGGAGTGAGAAAGACTAAAAGCAGAAATTACGCTTTGACGGGGGATTTGCGAGATTGGCGGATGCGGACAACCTGGTCGAGAACGCGCTGGGCAACTTCCCACTTGGTGGTTTCTGGGACTTCAACGACTTCGTCGCGGGTAATGATGGTAACGGCGTTGCGGTCAGAATCAAAGCCGACGCCTTCACGGGAAACGTCATTCACGACGATGGCGTCGAGATTCTTCGAAACCAGCTTCTGACGAGCGTTTTCGAGGACGTTTTCAGTTTCGGCGGCGAAACCCACGATCACCTGCGAGATTTTCTTGAGCGAGAGTTCTTTCAAAATATCGGGCGTGGCTTCGAGATCCAGCGTCATCGGACCTTTGCGCTTAAGCTTCTGTCCGGCAGCCGCCTTGGGGCGGTAGTCAGAGACGGCGGCAGTCTTGATGACGATGCTGGCTTGCGGGAGCAGGTTCAGAACGGCATCGCGCATCTCTTCGGCAGACTCGACTCGCGTGACTTCAGCTGCGGAAGGCGGCGTCAGCGAAGTCGGGCCGCTAATGAGAAGAACGCGGGCACCACGACGTAAGGCGGATTCAGCGAGTGCGTATCCCATGCGTCCACTGGAGCGGTTGGTGAGATAGCGGACGGGATCGATCTTCTCGCGAGTGGGACCGGCGGTGAGCAACACCGTCTCGCCTTGAAGATCCTGCGAAGCGCCGAGAGTTTCCAGCACTGCGGCAACGATGGCTTCGTTTTCCGCCAAGCGTCCGGCGCCGGTCATGCCGCAAGCAAGAGACCCAGTGCCCGGCTCGACGATCTTTACGCGGCGCTTACGAAGAATCTCGAGATTCGCCTGCGTCGCGGGATGATTCCACATATTTACGTTCATCGCCGGGGCAACGACAACGGGGGCGGTGGTTGCGAGAAAAAGTGTGGTCAGAAAATCGGACGCGATTCCCTGAGCAAAATGGGCAAGGACGTCGGCGGTGGCAGGAACGACGACGAGCGCGTCAATCGATTGCGCGACGGCGATGTGCTCAATAGCCGAATCGATATTCGGCTCGTGCTCCTCGCCGGGAGAGAACATGCTGGTAATGACTTTCTCTCCGGAAAGGGCAGCGAAGGTGAGAGGCTTTACAAATTCTTGGGCGGCGCGGGTCATCACAACCTGCACGTGAACACCGCGGTCTTGCAGCAGGCGGACGATTTCCGCCGCTTTGTACGCTGCGATTCCACCGGTGACACCAAGGGCAATCTTCATATCGATTGATTGATGATTCTTAACTGTCGATTGAACAGCCCATTCGACTGTTGGATGGGTCGCCGTCAACAACCACAATCAACAACCCCTCGTTAGTCCTGGCCGAGAGCCTTGTCGAGATTTTCCGCGGCCTGCTCGGCGGCGGTGCGCATCGGCGGAATCTCCCATTTCACCTTGCCGGCACGAATTTCATCTTGCGCGATGCGGCAGGGCTTGCGGGAGTTCGTGTCGACGACTGGCGGCGCGCCCGATTGGAGCTGGCGTGCCCGGCGTGCGGCGACCAAAATGTACCGGTAGTTGCTGTCGAAGCCTTCGATCAACTTCATTGGGACTCTCCGTTAAAAAAATTCGAAGTCGAATCAGAGCCGAACATCCGTCGATGAGTTGCGCAGAACAGGACCAACTTTCAGGCATGTTCCGCTTCGGGCTGTCTTTCCGGTCTGGCGCTCGTTCCCTGCGCCATTGAAATCATACCGCGAAACCTAAGAGCTTGCAGGAGTCGCCGGTGCACTAAAGGACAACAGGATGGGTTGGACCCGTTCGCGAGCGTTGGATAGCCTACAAGCGTTCGCGAGGTCGATCGTTTTTAACTCCGGCTCGGTGAGCTGGCGGTCCAATCGACGCAGGCGCTCGGACAGGACGATTGCACGCAAGCGCTCGCAGGATTCCTCCAGCTTGTCGTTGATAAGGACGTAATCGTACTTATCGTATTCCTCAATCTCGCGGCTGGCAGTGATCAGGCGGCGCTGGATGACATCTTCAGGATCTTCGCTGCGATTGCGCAGGCGCCACTCGAGAGTTTTGCGGTCCGGGGGAAGAACGAAGATGCTGATGGCATCGGTTAGCGTGCGCTTGATTTGAGCGGCACCCTGCACGTCAATATCGAGCAGCAGATCGTTGCCCTTGCGTCCAGCTTCACGAAGGAAATGGCGAGCAGTGCCGTAGCAGTTTCCATGCACGCTGGCGTGTTCAAGGAACTCGCCGGCCTGAATCATCTTTTGAAATTCTTCCATCGTGATGAAGTGATAGTGCTTTCCGTTCTGCTCGCTGCCGCGCGGGGCACGAGTCGTGTAGGAAATGGAGAACTCGAGATTGGGAACGAGCTTGAGTAGATCGTTGGTAAGAGTGGATTTTCCCGAGCCCGAAGGCGCGGAGATGATGTAGACCAAGGGCTTTTGCGATGAGCTCATTCCAGGTTTTGCACCTGCTCGCGGGATTTTTCGATCTCTGATTTCATGGCCAGTCCTGCCTCAGTAATTTTAAGCGCTTCGCCGGCCAGACCCGATGTTTTCGACAGCAATGTATTGGCTTCGCGGTTCATTTCCTGGAGCAGGAAGTCCATCTTCTTTCCGATCTCGCCGCCCTGGTCGAGCAATCCTAGGAAATGCTGGACGTGAGTCTCGAGACGGACAATCTCTTCTTGAATATCGCTGCGGTCGACCAAAAGGGCGGCTTCCTGCAATATGCGCTCTTTGTCGATGCTGGCTCCAAGCAACTCCTGCAGGCGGGATTGCAGCCGCTCGCCGTAGTTTTGAAGAACGGCACGGCGGTGCTGATGGACGCTCTTGCTGGCTTCGGACAAATGAACCATGCGATCGCGAAGCTCGCGGGCGATGCCACGGCCTTCTTCCTCGCGCATTTGATTAAGTCGGTCGAGGGCATCGCCGACTTTAGCCATCACGGCGGACTCCAGCTCTCCGTCGGCGCTTTCATTCGCAGATTCGAGTGCGCCCGGAAGACGCAGAATCGCATTGAGATCGGGCACGGCGGCGATGGAAAACTCAGCCGCGGCAGCGCGGAAAGCGGAGATGTATCCACCGACGATTTCGCGATTCATGGCAAACGTTTCGTTGCTGGTTCGCTCCAGGCTTAACGAGACCTCAACGTGGCCGCGCGCCATCTTTTCCTTGAGCAGGCGGCGGAGTTGCATTTCAAGAGAGTCGGTGCCAGAGGGAAGCCGAAAGTGCAGATCCAGAAAACGGTGGTTGACGGATTTCAGAGAGAGCACGAATGCGAGCTTGCCATTGGAACTGGAGGAGGGACTCGCAGTATTCACTTCTCCGCGAACCTGCGAAAAACCGGTCATCGAGCGTATGGGCATAGTGGACCGTCTTCTTATGTTTCTGCAACTGCTTTGGGCAAGTCGGCATTGGCGAACTGCAATTCATAAAGCCGCCGGTATGTGCCGACGTGCTGCATCAATTCCTCGTGCGCTCCAATTTCGGCGATCGTTCCATTCTCGATTACGACGATCCGGTTCGCCCGGCGCACCGTTGAAAGACGATGGGCAATCACGAAGACCGTTCGTCCGCTCATGAGATTGTGCAAGGCGGACTGTACCAGCGCCTCCGACTCGCTGTCGAGTGCAGAGGTGGCTTCGTCGAGAATCAGAATCGGGGCATTCTTCAGCAGCGCACGAGCAATGGCCAAGCGCTGGCGTTCGCCGCCGGAAAGCCGCACACCGCGCTCTCCGATGACAGTATCGTACCCTGAGGGAAGCGCGAGAATGAAGTCGTGGGCGAGCGCTGCGCGGGCAGCGGCTTCCACATCCTTGAGCGGAACGTGAGGTTGCCCGTAGGCGATGTTATTACGGACCGTATCGTTGAATAGGACGGTGTCTTGCGTAACGATGCCGATCTGCGAGCGCAGAGAAGCGAGGGTTACGTCGCGCACGTCGTGGCCGTCGACCAGAATGCGTCCGGCAGTCACATCGAAGAACCGGGGAAGCAGATGGACGAGCGTGCTCTTGCCAGCACCGCTGGAGCCGACAACGGCAAGAATCTCGCCACGCTTCACTTCGAGGTCGATACCGCTCAGGATTTCGCGGGAATCTTCGCCGTCGGATTGGTAGGAGAAGCAAACTCCTTCGAAGCGAACACTTTGTGAAAACGGAGGCAGTGCTTTCGCTCGGGGCTTCTCGATTACGACGTCCTCGGCATCCATGAAGGTGAACAGCTGCGATGAAGCGCCCAGCGCCTGCTGAAAGCTGTTGTTGAATACGGCAAACTTTCGCACCGGGTTATACATGCTTAGCACGGCCGCGACGAAGGCGATGAAAGCTCCGAGCGTTAGCTCGTTGTGAGCAATCTGCGCCCGCCCTAATAGAAGCAAGAGTGCGATGGCGATTGCACCGAAGATGTCCATCAGCGGTGAGCTAATCGCGGCGGCTGCCACAGAGCGCAAGTTCGCGCGAAACAAGCGCTGCGCAGCTTTGCGGAAGCGCGCAACTTCCCACGATTCCATGCCGAAGGCCTTAACGATCCGGTTGCCGGTGATGGTTTCGTGCAGGATGTTCTGGACATCGGCGAGTTGGTCTTGCCCCGTTCGCGTCGTCGAGCGCACACGGCGACCAATGCGCACAGCCGAGAAAATGATGATCGGGATGAATATCACCAAAACCCAGGCCAGCTTCCCTCCAAGAATCACGACCAGAACCGCGGTGAAGAGGAAGGTGAAAAACTGCTGGAGAAATTCGGCGAGGATACTCGACATGGCGAACTGGACGCGTTCGATGTCGTTGATGATCGTGGAGATCAGGGTTCCGGTAGCGTGCGTCTGGAAAAAAGCGGCTGAGCGGCGCAGGACTGAGTTATACAGATCATTACGGAGGTTCGTAATCATGCCGAAGCCGGCGTGATTCACGAGGTAGGTTCCGGTGTAATCGAAGATTCCTTTCAAGATTGTCGACGCCACGAGCGCGTACGCAACGATGGTCCAAGCGTTATGAAAGTGTGTAGGAACGAAACGCTGAAGGTAGACCGGCTGACCTGTCTGAGGCATCGTGAATAAGACAATATTTTCAGAACCGGATGACGGGTTCAGTACACGATCGAGGACTGGCTTCAGCAGGACCAGGCGGAAAGCCTCGAGAAAGCCCACGGCCGCCAGAAGAAAGACACCAGGCAGCAACTGCAGGAGGAACGGAAGCACGTAGCGGACGAGGCGCATTACTTGCCGCATAGAACTCCTGCGGGCGCCGGGCCGCAATCGCTTGCCGCCGGTGGAATTGAAGTGAGTTGCAAGAACTTATTTTACTTGAGTTGGGCGCTGGGAGAATGGCGTTTCCGGTGCCGTGAGTTGTCTGAAGGGGGACGGCTCATCGTCCTGCATCAGGCCCTCGCGGAAAAATCTTCTATTCAGGACTGTCGCGGTGCGCGATCTTGACGCGGTATCCGGCGCGGCGAAGGTGCTTGCCGACTTCCTCGGCGATCATCACAGAGCGGTGCTGTCCACCGGTGCATCCGAAAGCGATCGTAAGATAACTTTTTCCCTCGTGGATGTAATGCGGCAGCAGATAGACGAGAAGATTGGAAATCCGCGAGATGAACTCACGCGTTTGGGGAAAGGAACGGATATATTTGGCGACCTTCGGATCGCGGCCCGTCAGCGGACGAAACTCGGGAACGAAGTGCGGATTGGGCAGGAAGCGGACATCGAAGACGAGATCGGCATCTTCGGGAACCCCTTGGCGAAACCCGAAGCTGACGGAGGATACAAGAATGCTTTTTTCTGCCGACTGTTCGTGAAAACGCTCGTTGATGTGCGCGCGCAGCTCATGCACATTGAACTTCGACGTGTCGATGACGAAGTCGGCGTAACGGCGGATGGCGCTTAGATGCCGGCGTTCCTGTTTCAGGGCGGTTTTCACCGGCGAATCGGTGCCCAAAGGATGAGGCCGGCGGGTTTCACTGAAGCGGCGCAGAAGGATTGCGTCGGACGCCTCGAGAAAAACAACTTTCGTCGGAATCATCTTGCGGACGGACTGCAGGATTCCGGGAAGCTTTTCTAGCTTCGATCCTTCTCGGACGTCCACGACCAGGGCAGTGCGGCGAATATCCCGCGACTGCAGTGCCAGTTCCGCGAAGCTCGGGATCAGTTCGACGGGTAAATTGTCGACGCAGTAGTAGCCGAGATCCTCGAAGGCTTTGAGTACGGAAGCCTTACCCGAGCCGCTCATCCCAGTGATGATGACGAGCTCCGGTGTACGGGCAGACGACTTCTTTGCTTTCTTCGATTTTTTCCTGACGGAGCCAGAGGACTTCCGCAGCTTCATTTACTGGATAGTAGCATCGAAGGGCCGCGACCGTTTTCAAGCGACGGGTGCTCACTGAGATACTGCCCGGAGTGGACGTGCGCTTGGATTGTTTCAAGAATCAGAAATGCAGATTGTGTCCGGCGCGGTGAGGCCTGTAAGCTATGGCGTCATGAAAAAGTTCGAAGAGCTAACGGAACGCGAGGTACTGGCGCTGGCAATCGCCCTTGAGGAGGAGGACGAACGTGTATACGCCGATTTTGCCGAGGGATTGCGGCAGGATTATCCAGCGACGGCGTCGATGTTTGACGGGATGCGCGAGGAGGAGTCGGGACACCGGCGGAGGTTGTTGGAACTCTTCCAGAAGAAGTTTGGCGAACACATTCCGCTGATCCGGCGGCAGGATGTTCGCGGGTTCGTGGAGCGTCCCGCATTGTGGCTGGTGCGTCCTCTGCGAATCGAGGCTGTGCGCAAAGAAGCATCGACGATGGAAGTCGAGACGCGGAGATTTTATGAGAAAGCTGCCGCACGGACGCAGGATGCCAGCATCCGGCGACTGCTCGATGACCTCGCGTTCGAAGAGCGCGAACACGAAGAGCGCGCGCAGGAGCTCGACAAGCAGAAGCTGCCCGACCATGTGAAGGCCGACGAGGAGGTGGCGCAGCGTCGGCTCTTCGTCTTGCAGATTGTGCAGCCGGGGTTGGCAGGACTGATGGATGGGTCGGTGTCGACGCTGGCTCCTGTGTTTGCGGCGGCATTCGCTACCCACAAAAGCTGGGATGCGTTCCTGGTTGGCCTGGCCGCATCGGCCGGAGCGGGTATCAGCATGGGCTTTGCGGAGGCGCTATCGGACGACGGCAGCCTGACGGGACGAGGGCATCCGTGGGTACGCGGATTAATCTGCGGTGCGATGACTGCGGTCGGCGGTATCGGGCACACGCTGCCGTTCTTGATTCACGATTTTCGCGCGGCACTCTGGGCCGCGGGAGCAGTGGTTGTCGCAGAATTGGGCGTGATCACGTGGATCCGCAGGCGCTACATGGATACTCCCTGGGTAACAGCCGCGCTGCAAGTCGGCCTAGGTGGTGTGCTGGTATTCATCACCGGTGTGCTGATTGGCAGCTCGTAGGAAAGCCATGTTGTCTGAGGCGGTAGGCGACGCCACCACCGCCCTTAGAATAAAGCCGAGAATCGTAATTATGGCTGTGTATCGAGCGGGTGCGTGCTTTTTTCGTAGAATTCTTTTTGGAGCTTGGGGCTGACGTCGTCCGCTTTCACCGCTCTGATCGCTTTTATTACCGAATCGATCCACCAATTCATCTGGAATTCTCCCAACTCTTTGGTCGCAGCTGCTCCTTCTCCTGAGTAATGATTGGGGAAACGGGTGTACCACCAGATACCGGTATAGACATCTTCCGGGAGTTTCTGGCGAGCCTGATCGGCGCCCGATTCATTCGTGGCGCGATCCTGATGAACCAGGTCGGGGCGCGAAATCATCATCTTCGAAGTCTCGCTTTCGCCCGCATGCATGTCGATCTTTGACTTCTTTGCCGGACCTCCCTTACTCGGTGTGCGCTCGTCAAACACATAGACAACATATTCGTGGGGCTTGTCGAGCTGCGTTTGAGCAAAGTAAGGAAGCAGAGATTCGTTGCCGCCGTGACCGTTGACGATGAGGATCTTTTTGCAACCGTTGCGGGCCATCTCGTCAGTGGTCTCCTGGAGCAGTGCGAGTTGCAAATTCCGGCTGTACGCCATCGTTCCGGGCTCGTGGCGCGCCTCAGCAATCTGGCCGAAATAGTATTCCGGAAAAACGACGGCGTATTCCTGCTCGGCGGCGTGAAGCGCTGCGTAACGGACATCAAGGAGATCGGTACCGAGAGGGAGATGCGGGCCGTGCTTCTCCAGTATTCCGAAGGGTAGCAGGCAAGTTCCCTGAGAACGCTGAATGCCCTCGCGAAAATCGGAGGCCGTAAGTTCTTCCCAATGCACTGAGAGCTTTGATGGAACAGTTTGGGAATGCATCGCCGGCACGACTCCGAGGAACGCCAACGCGGATACAAGGAACGGTACAACGAAGTGACGGCTGTAGGCGCGGACGTTCATGGGGAATCTCCTTCGGCGGCGGATTGTAGCATGGGGAGCAGATGTATTAAAACGTGTGAATACGGTAACTATTTGGCTATTTTTTGCGTACACAGATGCGCAACTCGAGCGGCGGGTGAGTGTTTTATTCTGAGTGCAGTTATTCGGCTAATCAAATGCCGGGAGGCCTTTAAGAGAAATGCATCCTAAGGCGAGAATTATTGCGAGCTTTTTGGCTGCGGTCGTACAGGTAGCTTGCGCGCAGCAATTAGTACAAGCTCCGAGATCGGATGGAGCACTAACTCCGTTGCGCGTTTATTCGCCGAGTAATGCCGACTGCGGGCCCCTCGCTCTGATCTCTCCGGGAGCGGGCGGCAATGAAGACGGATACAAGTATCTGGCGGAAGGAATGCAGTCGGACGGGTGGCGAGCGATCGTAATCGGGCACAAGGAAAGCGGCGGCAGGGCACTGCGATCGGACATGCGAGACGCCGGGGGACTGAAGAAGGGTTTGAACGAACTGGTGAACGATCCCAAGGCGTACGACGCGCGGATGATGGATATTGACGCGGCATTGAAGTGGGCGGCGGGTACTTGCAAGGCGCCTTTTATCGCGTTACTCGGGCATTCCATGGGAGCACGTACGGTGATGGTTGAGGCGGGCACGAAAAATACATTGGGCGTCAAGAGCCTCGATCGATTCGACGCCTACATTGCGTTGTCTCCGGACGGGCCGGGCCCGATGTTTCCGAAAGATGCGTGGAGCGGGATTCGGAAGCCCGTGTTGATGCTGACCGGAACGCGGGACGCATCTCTGGATGGAGATTGGAAGACGCGGACGATCCCGTATGAGGGCATGCCTGGCGGATGCAAATGGCTGGGCGTGATCGACGGGGCATCTCATATGAATTTTGCTGGTGTGGGATTCGCGGGTACTACGGAGAAGCTGACGCTGCTCGAAACTAAGGCGTTCTTGAATGGGCTTCGCGGCGGGAAGTGCGGAACGCCCGTGACGGCGGATGGCATTACCTTGAAGAACAAGTAGTGCCCCGCATCAGGAAGCTCAGACCCCAAAATCAAAATCCCCACCCTGTCGCACACGGCGCGACGAAGGTGGGGCACCAGACTAGATCTTTTTACGGAACTTCAATCAACTGCATCTTCCCGTCACGGGCGCGGTGCAGGACCATCACTTTGCCCTTGGGGTCGCGGAAGACGAAGACATCCCGATCTTTGAAGTGGGCTTCTTTGATGGCTTCTTCAAGCGTCATGGGGCGCATGGCGACCGATTCGTCGGAGCGGATCAGGTGAACCTCGGTGGACTTGGCAACAGCGGGATATTTGTGCACCATCACCGGAACCGCGGTTTTTTCCGAGAGCCCGACTACCGTTTGAACGTCTTCCTGCGTGGAATGACCGTTCCACTTCTTGTCTTCTTCACTCTTGCGGGCCGAACGTTTCTTTGACTGCCAGCGTGTCTTGTACTTGATCGCCTGCTTTTCGAGGTGATCGAGGGCCTCGTTGACCGCGATACTCATGTCCTTGGCTTGGGCGAGTCCCACCAACGGGCCTTTGCGAGGAGTAATGGTGATTTCAGCTTTATGACGGTGTTTCTCAACTGCGAGAATGACCTTGGTTTCGAACTTGTCGCCGAGGATTTTGCGGATCTTGGTGAGGCCGGTTTCTACTTCTTTGCGGATGGAAGCGGTAACTTCGTATTGTCTTCCGGTGTATTCCACGTTCATGAGCGCCCCTCCTAGGAATTGCTGTGATGAGTTAAATCGGGCACTGCATTTGGTCGTTAGTTGTTAGTCATTGGTTGTTCGTCGTTCGTCGTTTGCTCGGACATCGATAGCTGCAGACGGACTCGCCAACGACGAATGGCTAAACGACTACTTCTTGACCCGGCGCTGGTGAGTGCTTGGGATGCGCATGTCTTCGCGGTATTTTGCTACCGTGCGGCGGGTCACCTGAATGCCTTGCGATTGCAGGATGCGGGTGATCTGCTCGTCGGTCAACGGACGGCTGGGATCTTCTTCTTCGATCAGCTTCTTGACACGGCGTTTGAGGATGAGCAGAGAAGTGCCTCCGCCCTCAGGACCCTGAACACTTTCGCTGAAGAAGTAGCGCAGCTCGAATACGCCTTGTGGCGTGTGGGCGTACTTGTTGGCGACAGCACGGCTTACCGTGGAAGGATGCACACCGATCTCTTCGGCCACCTCCTTGATCATCATGGGTTTGAGTTGATCGATGCCACGTTCCAGGAAATCCTGTTGGCGAGCGACGATGCAATAGCAGACCTTGGTGATGGTCTGCTTGCGCTGCTCGATGTTCTTGATGAGCTGGATGGCGCTCTTGTAGCGTTCCTTGACGTAATCGCGAGTGCTCTTTTCGTTCGTGCCGTCGCGCGTGACGAGTTTTTTGTAAGCCGGGTTCAGACGAAGCTGCGGCAGGTCTTCATCGTTCATAATGACCAGCCACTCGTCCCCGTGCTTCACGAAAGCAACGTCGGGCTCGATGAGGCGAGCCTGAACTTTGTTGTAGCGAAGTCCGGGGCGCGGATCAAGGGTGCGAATGTAATCGAGAGCGGTTTGCACGGCCTCGATAGGACGGCCGATGGCCTTCGCGATTTCCTTATGCTGCTTGTTCTGCAAGCCTCGGAGATGGCCATCGACGACAGCCGTTGCGTCTTGAAGCACTTGAGCCGTGCCATTCCCGTTTTTGTGCTGCTCCAACTGGACCTGGTGAAAGCGAAGCTGAGCGAGCAGGCATTCTCGCAAGTCTCGGCACGCCACACCCGGAGGATCGAGTTGCTGTACGACTTGCAAAGCTTCCTGCAAGTCAGTGGCAGTGAATCGCGGCTTGAAAGTCGACGCCGCGCGGACTGGAGGCTCTGGGGCGGGTGCAACTGCTGCGGCTTCATTTCCGGATGCCGATGAAAAAGATGCTTCCGCACGAGGTTCGGCAGCCGGAGTTAATGTCATGTTCCCGGCCAGGGCCGCGTCAGAGATCGCAGCATCAGAAATCAATGCGGAGTCAGAATCCGGCGACTCCGTAAATTCGGTTGACGCGCTGGATTCTGCAGTCTCCCCTTCGGACATTTCGGCTGCCGGATCAAGCACCGGCTCGGCGATGCCCAAAGCTTTGGCTTCACTGACAATATTCTTGGCAGTTACTGCGTCAGCTTCCGGAGTCGCCGGCGGGATCACGCCCAGCAACTCATCATCGCTAGCGATCAGGTAGCCGTCTTCATTCAGGTTGCCGATGATTAAGTCGGCAGCTTCGCGAACCTCGCTGCGCAGGCTTAAAGCACCTAACTGCCATGCCAAATGATCGGTCAGATTGCTCGGCTTCGAAAGGAAGTTTTCGAATGAAGGACGCTCGATGTCTTCCATCTCGCCGTGCGTGCGATAACCAGGATCGAGGTAGTCCTGAAAGAAGGATCCAAAATCGATTTCTTCGAACGGGTCTTTCTTCTCGACGGCGGAGATGGGGTTTTCTTCGTTCGAAGCGACGGCAGCGCGCTCGCGATCTTCCTCCTTCTTGCCGACTTCGTCGAGCAGAGGCACGGACTCTTCGAGTTCCTCGAGGACCGGGTTTTCAACCATTTCGGCAGTGATCATGTCCTTGAGCTCAAGCTTGTTGAGCGCGAGGACAGACACCATCTGCACGAGACCCGGAGTAAGGATCTGGCGTTGCGAGAGCTTTACGCTAAGTTTGTGCTGGAGTAGGACCATGTTTCAAAGTTTCAAGGTTGCAATGTCTCAAAGAGGCCAAGGTTCGCGCGATTACTTTTGAAACCTTGCAACTTTGAAACCTAGACCAGAGAAAAGCTTTCTCCCAGATAGACTCTTCGTACTTCTGGATCGCCGGCCAGTTGCTCCGGCTTTCCCTGACGGAAAATTCTGCCGTCGTCGATGATGTAGGCGCGATCCGTCACTGTCAGAGTTTCGCGCACGTTGTGATCGGTGATCAGAACTCCAATGCCGCTGGCTCGCAGACTGCTGATGATCTTCTGCAAATCGAGCACGGCGATGGGGTCGATCCCGGAAAACGGTTCATCCAGCAAAATGAAGGTGGGGTTGATGCACAGGCAGCGGGCAATTTCCACGCGCCGGCGTTCTCCACCGGAAAGAGCGTATCCGCGATTCTGGCGGATGTGCTCCAGGCCCAACTCGTCGATGAACTTTTCCATCTTCTCGCGGCGCTCGTGCCAGGAAATGCGTTGCGCCTCCAAGACCGCGAGGATGTTCTCTTCGACAGTTAGTTTTCGGAAAACCGAAGCTTCTTGCGGGAGATAGCTGATGCCATACTGGCGCGCCCGGAGATACATGGGAACGTCAGTGATGTCCTGACCGTCGTACAAAACGCGGCCGGAATCAGGAGGGATCAGGCCGACAATGGTATAGAACGTGGTGGTCTTACCCGCGCCGTTAGGGCCTAATAAACCAACAACTTCGCCCTGCTCGACGTTCAGGCTGACCCCATTGACTACGCGGCGGCCACGATAACTTTTGCCAATCTCTTCGGTGGCCAGGGTACGCATTTATCGTGCCACTTGCGTCGTCGTTACCACAGGAGTGCTTGCTTCGCCTTCTACGAGCACCCTATCATCGCGTCTAAAGAAAGTCAACGAAACCCCGGTAATCTTGCCTTGTTCGGCATCAAAAATGCTAGGCGGTCCGCCCGTCAGGACGAACTTGTCTTCCGCAGTGGTATAGACGAGTTTTTCGCCCTCGGCTCTGCGCTTGGGTTGCTGGATTACGACACCACCTTCGGCAACCATGTGATCGAGCTGACCTGGCCCGGCAGCTGGCTGACCTTTGATCGTTGGACCATGGGGCAGCAGAAAGGCGTCCAAGGTCTTAGCCGACGCGATAAACATCGATCCCTTGGCGATGACGCCCCCTTCGTAGTGAGCCCGGCGCTCGGCATCAGCGTAGGTCAGCTTCAAACCCGTGATCGAGATGGGACTGGATTCAGCAGAAGCCGCCGACTTCCTGGCGGGTTTGATTTCGGATGCTTTGACCTCGCTCTTGTCTGTCCCTGGCTTCTCGGTCTGGACGAGAACGGTCTGCACCGGTTGTGCAGCGGTACCCTGCGCCGTCACTGAGCGATGATCGCGATCAAACTGAATCGAAGGCGCCTCGATGACGTTGGCGTCCTGCCAGAGACGGGCCTTGCCGGTGTAGAGAGCGACTCCGGTGTTGTTGTGAGCGGTCATTGTGCGGGAGGTCACATGAATCGGCGATGAGGACGCCAACAGGGCTCCGTTGGGTTGTTCCTGCAACTCGCTGTACGTGCTTTTGACGTCTCCCTCGGCCAGCGCATCCCCGGTGGCGCGATTGATCCGGACGCTGTTGGCGGTAGTCTGCATGCCGCCATTCGCAACGCGAGGACTGCCAGTCAGGACAAGCATCTGGTCGGCGGGAGTGTAGCGGGCGACGTCTGCCCAAGCCTGCATCTTCTTGTCGGTCGCCTGACTGTCGGAATAGACAACATTTCCCGTCTGAGTCACGGACTGAATGCCACCACCTTGCGGGAGGAATGACGCGTCGACAGCCTGGCTGGTGCTGACGCGCTCCGGCTGTCCGTCCGACGAGTTGACGATGCGAGCGTCAGGAGCTCCGTGAACGCTGGTTAGTTGGTTGCGACCGTCAGTCGCGGCGAAATCCGCGTCGAACTTTCCAGCCGTCACGACCGTCCGTTCCGCTTTCGAGGCCGGAGCGGATGCGACAACCTGCGGCGTTTGTGTAATGGTCATCTGAGCGGCGCCTGACGTTTGAGCGTGCCGCAAGAGATTTCCCTGAGCGACGTCGAAGTCGATGATGGGAGCGGACAGCTCGAATTCTTGCGGCGAATTCCCTGCTTTACTTCCAGTCGGATTTTTGTCGCCTGCAGCCGCCTGAGTGAGGCGAACGCCGTCGAGGGCGTGAACCTTTTTCAGCTCGTTGTCGCCGACGAAATCGAGGATGACGCGCCCGGCATCGCCGTGGACCGGCTGGGTTCCAACCTGGTCGATGTGAACGCTCCCGATTAACGTCGCGGTACGAAGTATTTCTTGTCCCTGCAGGAACTCGAAATCAGCTTGGTCTGCACGGCCCAGGATTTCTTCCGGCGGCTTCGCGTCGTTATTGTGCGGAGCCGTCTTGCGTGAAGCCATGCGGGTCTCGGAGATGACGTTCCCCGAGGCCATGACGCGTTCGACCTCATTTTGAGAATCGAGGTAGATCGTGGCCTGATCGGCGTGCATGGTGCCGGATTCGCGTTTCAGCCTAGGATGATCCAACACAATCGTGCGGGGATCATTGGTGACGATGCCGTGGTCGGCATCGAGAACGGAGGCGTCGGGCCCGCTTAGTTCGACGTGCACCTGCGAAGACAGAGTCAACACGTTCGTCTTGCCTGCGTATTGGACGCCGACCGCCCATCCGCTGGCTTGCGGCGTGCGCAGCTCGACACGCGCATCCGTTGAGGCATTCCCGGTTTCTTTGTTGAAAACCAGATCCCGCGTTTTCAGATGAATCGGATTCTTGAGTTCTTTGGGAGTGGACTGATCCGGACTGGCCTGACCTGTGGGGTTCGCGACAAGATCGATCTGGACATCGCCTTTCGCGGTGACGTCGCCCGTCTTCTGGTTATAGGCAAAATCCTCGCCGTAGATCTGGTCAAAGCGGGAAGAATCGCGACCGTAGAGCACAATGCTGACCTTGTGCAGTTCGGCATTGCCGTTGAGCTTGAATTCTTTTACGTCGCTAGCCTGGACAGTAAAAAGCGTTCGCTTGCCGTCGGACTTAGAGAACTGAAATCCGTTGGCGGTTTGCTTAATGTCGAAGCCAATTTTGCCGGGAATCGTCTTTAATACATTCGTCGCCTGCGAACGAGCGTAGAAATACATGGCCGTCACGACCAGCGTCAGCAGTATCGCGGTCGCGGCCAGCAAGCGGCGGAGACGGTAGATCTTCAGCGGCATCTGGGTTCAGTGTAATGGTAGAACAGTTCTCAGTTCTCAGTTCTCAGTTCTCAGTTCTCAGTTCTCAGTTCTCAGTTCTCAGCGTCTGGGTCGGTTTCTGGGCGCCTGCGACCTCATTTACACTCTATCTTCACTTTGGATGCGATGACCCTCTCAAACAGCTCTCCTTTACTTGATTTTCACAACATGCGCGTCATGCGAGGGCAAAAGATTGCTCTCGACGACTTCAACCTGCGCATCGGAGCCGATGAACACGTGGCTATTCTCGGGCCTAATGGCTGCGGGAAGTCCACGCTGATCAAGACGATTACGCGGGAATGCTATCCGGTGGCGCGGCCGGAGTCGTCGATGTCGATCTGCGGACAAGAAATGTGGGATGTATTCAAGCTGCGCGCCGGTTTGGGTATTGTGTCGAACGACTTGATGTTGTCGTGTACCGGAGATTCTTGCGGGCGGGACGTGGTGCTGTCAGGTTTCTTCAGCAGCACAGCCATTTATCCGAATCACACAATCGATCCGCAGCAGGCAGCATTGGCCGACGCGGCTCTGGCCGAGTTGAAGATCTCGTATCTGTCGGACCGGCCGGTGTGCGAGATGTCGTCTGGAGAAGCGAGACGCGTGCTGATCGCGCGGGCACTCGTCCACAAGCCGCGAGCGTTGTTGTTTGATGAGCCATGTAATTCTTTGGATTTGTCGGCACAGCAGAATGTCCGTCACACGATGAGCGAACTGGCGAAGGCAGGAACGGCGATTATTCTAGTAACCCACGAGCTGGCCGATATTGTTCCGGAGATTCAGAGGGTCGTGCTGATGAGCCGCGGACGGATCGTGGCGGACGGTCCAAAGGAAGAAATTCTCCAGGTGGAACGGTTGGCAGCTTTGTTCGGCGTCAACGTGCAGATGGCGCAGCGGGACGGGCATTACCACTTGTGGTAGAAGCAGGCTTCAAATCTCGCAACGATAGTTCGAGCCCGCCATACTCCGGGTGGTCGTTGTGTCCGATGGTGAATGCGATATCCACGCGGTCGCCCGCAAGCAGCGGCGTCTGCTGCAGACGCTCAGCCATGTTCCAGCCGAGAGCATCGAAAACTACTTTAGCTCTCAGTTCACTACGGTCAGCTCCCAGTGGATCGTTCCATCCCTCCGCAAGTGCTGCGGCCTTTTCGCTGCGCCGGATGGTTGCGCCGTCCGGATGACAGCGCGGGGTGGCCATAACTGCGGCCGTAGCGAACTCAGAGGGATCCGATTCCGGCTGTTCTTGAAACGCTTGGCTCGGCGGTTGCCCGGCCCTGAGTTTCAGCTTGATGTGCTTCTCCTTGAGAGTTCGCGGAGGCGCAGCCAGTTCCGTCCAGCGTGCACAGAAAATGGGCTCGGGATTGGCCATGCCGTATGGCTCGAGAAGTTCGAGCGCTTGGAACAGTTCATGAGTGACGTCGGTCAAAACCAGCTCTCCGTCAAGTTCGAGAACCGGATCGAAATCCGCAAGGGTCAACCGGTTGCGTGCCCACTCGTCCAGCCGCGTGCGAAGTTCTTCGACATTGGCGGTCGGCATGGCGAAGCCACAGGCGTGAGAATGGCCTCCATAGCGGGAAAACAGACTTCCGCACGACTCGATCGCCTCGAGCAGATGGAACGCTCGAATCGATCGGCCCGAACCGAACGATTCCTCGCCTTCTCGGGAGATAACGACCGTCGGACGGTTGTAGCGCTCAACGATGCGCGTTGCAGTGATGCCGATGACGCCGCGATGCCATCCGTCGCCGTCGACGACGATGCAGTAGGAGTCACACAAGGTGGGATCCCCGGAGAACCGCTCCTCGACCGAGCGAAGGATCCTTCGCTCCTCCTCCTGGCGGTCCGTGTTTAGCTGATCAAGTTTGGCTGCCAGCTCGCGAGCGCGTGCCGGATCTTTCACGCTAAAGAGTTCGATGACATCGCGCGCCACATCCATGCGGCCGGCAGCGTTGATGCGGGGAGCAATGCGAAAACCGACTTCCCCCGAAGTAGGCGGACGGTTCGGGGAAATCTGTGCAGCTTCGAGCAGTGCCTTTAAACCCGGATTGACTGCGCGCCGCAATGCGTCGAGGCCTAGCGAGGCAAAGACTCGATTCTCTCCAGTTAACGGAACAGCGTCCGCAATGGTTGCGATCGCTACAACTTTCATGAACGAAAGCAAGAGCTTGTTTTGATCTTTGGGGTCGAGACGGCGCTGCATCAGTCCTTGCGCAAGCTTGAACGCGACCCCTGCGCCGCAAAGCTGTTTGTACGGATACTCACAGTCTTTCTGATTCGGGTTGATGACGGCCAACGCATTGGGAACGCCGTCGGGACCGGGCAGGTGATGGTCGGTCACGATGAGATCGACGCCGACCCGATGCGCCGTTTCGGCGGGTGCGAAGGCGCGGATGCCCATGTCAACGCTGACGATCAGGCGAATGCCAGCGGCGGCGGCGCGTTCGATCACGTCGTCGCGCATGTCGTAGCCCTCGCGAATGCGGTGGGGGACGTGGAAGTCTGCCGTGCCGCCGCAGAGCTCGATTGCGGTCTTCAGGATGATGACCGCCATGGTGCCGTCGACGTCGTAGTCCCCGTAGATGAGAATCGGTTCTTTGCGTTCGATCGCGGCGTCGAGACGATCGACCGCCGCACGCAGGCCGGTCAACTGCTCCGGAAAGTGAAGATGGGCAAGAGAAGGCGTCAGAAAACGTTGCGCCGCGTCCGAATCGGTGATTCCGCGGCGGACTAAGAGAGGCGCCAGAATATGTGCTGCGTTAGCGACTCCGCGAAGAGCCGGATCGGTTCGGAGTCCGGCGATCAGGGGCTCAACTAACGCCTTATCCGTCGGCCTTTGAAGCCATCGCATAAAAAATGACCGTCATGCTGCGCGCGTTTTCTACGCAAAGGATCTCTGCTTCGGCAGAAAGCTGTGTAGATCGTTCGCTTCGCTCAAGATGACAAATATGGAGGAGTTTACTACGGAGGGCGAGGCTAGTTTTCTTCGTCCTGGTCCGGTTCGTCCATGGTGAGACCGCCGAATTCATCCGACACCTCGAGCAGGTGCTGGTATCGCTCGTACCATTCTGTGCTGACTTCGCAGAGGAACATCGACCCTTGGTAGGCCCATCCGAGCTGGAGATATCCAACCTTGCCGACGTGGGCGCGGAGCCAGCGTGCATCTTCCACATCGTCGCCGTCGGTGAATTCAGAGTTCGTGAGCCGTTGCACCATTTCGTCGAGCTCGCTGCGCTCGAGTGTCCAGGCGTGCATCGTCAGAAAAGGCGCCCCCGCAGCTTTGGCGAGTTCAACGAAATCCTTCCAGCCGTCGGGATTGTCCCCCGTATCCCACATGACACACTGCACCTCTTCGAAGTCCACGAAGCCGTGAAAACGGCGCATGCCGTGACCTTCGATGAAGGCGATCATGTCGTCTTTTACTGTCGAGAGATCGTCAGGTATAGGGGACATATTCCAATAGCCGCAAACTTTTATTGTATTCCGTTCTCCGGGCGAGCGCCAACGGAAGCCGGTCAATGCGGAGTAGGCGCGGTCATCAGGCTTACGAACATGCGATAGAACTTCTCGGTGTTGAGATCGAACTGAATTTCGACCTTTTGCGTCGCGGGCTGCGGGGGATTGGTCGTGGGCCAAGTCAGCGTGTTTCCGTATCCAGGGCCATGGTCCAGATCCACGGTCATGTATCGAGTGTCGCTTTTGGTAATGATCGCGGGATCGATCCATGCGGCTGCGGTAATCTCGTCCCACATAATGTCGGCGCCGGGGGTCAGCATTGCGAACTTCGCGACGTAAAGGGCCGCCGGGGTAGCGCTGGCTTCGATTTCCTTTACGAGCGCAGCGGTCATGTGAGTTTTTACCGATACGTCGGTCGGTGTACAGACAATCTTCTTCCATGGGGCGCGCAGCACGATGGCTGCGGCTTCAGGATCAAACCAGAAATTAAATTCGTGCCTTGGATTGTTCAGGAATTCCGGATTATCCGTCGCTGGGCTGAGACTTCCGCCCATGAACACCAACTCTTCGGCCAGTTCGGGGAACTGTGGATCGAGAGAGATCGCCAGCGCCGTGTTGGTCATCGGGCCACCCTCGTAGATGGTCACCTTATGCGGATATTTGCGCACCATGCGGACCATGAAGTGGGCAGCATCTTCGTCCGTGGGCTTCGTGTTCGGAGTACCTTCGGGAAGCGGCGGCACGACTGATGATTCGTGCCACCAACGATCGTCCCACGCGCCGGCATATGCAACCTTTCCATAGTGCTCTTGCCAAAGTTGCGACTCCTCGCGTGTACGAACCAAAGGAAAAGCCGCGCCAGGAATCACCGGGATATCGGTTCTGCCGATGATCTCCAGCAGTCGGAGAGTGTGAGCGACTTCTTCATCGCGCCACTGATCCCCGCTGACGACGGTGATCCCGAGCACTTCCACCTGTTGAGACTGGATCAGCAGCAACAAGGTTTGCATGTTGCTCCCGCCCGGACCAGAGCAGTCTTCATTGATGATGACTTTACGCCGCGGTTGTGCAGCGCACAGCGTTGACGCCAGAAGAAACGAGAGCAGAAAGGATTTCATTTTTCGATTTAGATTCTTGGCTCGAAAGCGCCGCGCTTCCACACTCTTATTTTTTGCCTGGAGGCCGGGTCATCAAGTCCGTGTAGATCTTGTAGAACTTCTCGGCGTCAATGTCGAATTGTACATTCGCCAGGCGTTCATAGGGTGGAACGGGAGCTGACGCATCCCAGAACAGCGTTTTTCCGTAGCTCGCGCCGTGGTCGATATCGATATCCATGTATAGCTTTTTCTGTCCCGTGATAATCGATGGATCGATCAAGGCGATCCCCGCAATTTCGTCCCACATGTAACCCGGCAAAGAATATTTGTCCAGATATTGTGTGATCGGCGTGCCTGCCTTCGCGATGGTTGCTTTCATCTCCGTCGTATAGCGGGTTTTCACCGAGATATCGATGGGAGTAATGGTCATCTTCTTCCACGGAGCGCGTAGGACGATCCGCGCTGCTTCCGGATCGAACCACCAGTTGAATTCGCGCCGGGCATCGATGGCGCCATGATCGATCGCACCCTTATCCGCGTAGAGGCCGCCGCCCATGAGCACGAACTCTTTGGCTAGCGTCGCGACCGACGGATCCAGTTTCAGAGCCAGAGCAAAGTTGGTGAGCGGTCCGCCCGCCCAGAGCACGACTTCTCCCGGATACTTATGCACCATCTGAATGATGAACTCGGCAGCACTGCCCGGTTGTGCTTTCAGATGTGGCTCACCTTCCGGCATGGGCGGAACGACGTCGGGATCGTGGTACGGCATTTCAAAAATGATGGAGCGATTCGCTTTGAAATTGTCGGTCCACGCGCCCTTGTATTCAAACTTGCCGAACATTGCTTCCCATCGTTCGGATTCCTCTTTGGAGTTGATCAACGGGAACTCGGCTCCCTGGTAGACGGGGACGTCCGTACGATCCGAGATCTCCAAAAGACGAAGCACGTGCTGGGTCTCTTCCTTGACCCATTGATCGCCGCTGACGGTTGTAATCCCTAAAACGTCGAATTTCTCAGACTGGAGGAATACGAGAATTGCCTGCTGGTCGCTGGTTCCGGGACCGCGAGCGTCCTGATCGACGATGACTTTGATCTTCTGCGCGGAGGCTAACGAGGCTAACGCAACGACCAGCAAAAAGAACGTCCGCACCTTGCGGAGCTGTGGCATGAAGTTCTCCCTTCGAATTCTTGACGCAAAAACTTGGGCAGACTGAGCATCGCTCAGCCTGCCCGCGTGAATCTGGTCTGTTCAACTCGTCCTAGAAGATCACTTTCAGGGCGAACTGAATAAATCTGGGATCGTTCAACGTGCTGTTCACCACTCCGAACGTGGACGGACTGTCCACATCTTGCATGGACGCGGCACTGGTGCCTGGCAAGAAGAAGTGGGGATGGTTGAGCAGATTGAAGAATTCCGCGCGGAACTGAACGAATGTACCTTCTCGGAAAGAAAGTGGGAAGTCCTTGATCACGGAAAAATCCGTGTTCACAAAGCGAGGTCCATACAACGGCGCACGCGACGCGTCCCCGAGTTCACCCAGCCGAGCATCCGCGAACGCGCAGGGGTTGAACCACGCCGTCAGAGTGTGGACCTGCGCGGGACAGTCGGTTCTTCCACCCTCTGGACCACCCACGTTCGGATTGCCCACTTCATTGGGACGGTTCAAGCTGTTGCCGTTCCATGCGAAGTTGACGCCTGAACCGCTGAAGTTACCGTTGTTGCTGGCAACCACGAAAAGCGGGAAGCCTGAGGTCGCTTTCTCGATTACATTCAACTTCCAGTTTCCGAAAACGGCATCGGTCACGCCATTCCATCCGCTTCCGAATTTCTTCCCTTTGCCGAACGGCAAATCGTAAAGAACGCTGGCGGTAAATTGGTTGTTCAGATTAATCTGCGACAAACTCCAGTCCAATTTTTGTGTGCCAGGCAATGGCCAGTACATGGCACCAGGAAGCGTGCCCACTCCATCAGGGAAACCGGAATCGAATGCGCGCGAATAGGTATAGCTCAACAGAGCGTAGAGTCCGTGACGCGCATTCTTCTCGGCCTTGACCTGTAGCGAGTCGTAGTGAGCCCGGCCATTGTCGCTGTTGTTGTCGATCGAAGTAAATTCGCCGTACGGAGCAGGAAAGTAAGCTCCTCCGGGTCCGCAACCGAGCGTGTAACCAGGCTGTGCATTCGGCCCTCCGGCGCAGGCTGTCGGAGAACCGATGTTCTGGTTCAGGCCGTCGTTGAGGATGTGCGTACTCCGAGCCCCAGCATAGCCAGCGGTCACCACGACTTCGCCCGGCAGTTGGTACTCGAAGTTGAAGTTAAACTGCTGCACCATCCCCTGCTTGAAGTCGAGAGGTTGTGTCTGAATAGTTCCCGTGAAGCTATCGGGGTTTGGAGCAGACAGAATCGGCGACAGACTTGGCTGCAGGAAACTGAGTTGTAGTCCACAGTTCTGCGGGGCGACGGAGAGAGCATTCGCGTAAGGGCAAGGGGCTCCCGGGAAATAATTGAAGTTGTCCACTTCGGCGTAGTACGGCGGATTCTGCCACAGGCCTTGCGCTCCCTGACTCCACGCCGAGTCGTGATAGATGGCATATCCGGCGCGAACAGCAGTCTTTCCGTCGGCGAAGGGCTTCCAGGCGATGCCGATGCGGGGCTCAAGCGCCGTCTTGTCGAACTGAACGCCCACATTTCCTCCGGTGCGCACGCAGTTGGTGCAGCCGCTGATCCCCGGCGCCGAGCCAGCGATCAAATACTGTCCGGTCGTGTAGTCGAAGTTCGCTTGACGTCCCTGAGCTTCAGTGATTGGACTTGTCAAAGACCATGCGAAACCCAAGCTAAGGGTTAGGTTGTCGGTAACACGCCATTCATCTTCTGCAAACGGACGATACATCTTCCAACGGCGTCCGGTCGTGGCTCCGAGGAAGGTCTGGTCGTGAATGGAACCGCCTACCTGCCCAAGCAGGAGATCGGCAGCGTCATCTCCGGTGAACGAGCCGGATCCGCCGAACATCAGGAAGTATCCATCACCAAAACCATTGGTCAAAACGTTCATCTGGTTGGCGCGAATCCCGCCGCCAAATGTGAAGTGGTGCCGGCCGCGAATCACGTCGATCGCATCGGACACAGAGAACACGTTGGTTCCACCTTGGAACGGAGAGAAACCACGATCTCCGAGCGACCAGTAGCCGGTAAGCTGCGTGGAACTCAGTCCGCAGCCAACGCAGTCCTTTGACGACTGGTTGAGACTTGCGGGGTAGCCAGTGACGCTGTCGCAGGCAGCGCCAAGATCGGCGCCCTGTATTCCAAGTTTTGCCGCTTCGCAGGTACCGGTGCCGAACGACGAGATGTGATTGAAGATTCGGTTAAATCCCGCGGTGAACTGATTGATCGTATTGGAAGAGAAAATGTGCTGTTCGGAGACAGCCACGTTGCGGCCGTGATTTGTAATGTCCTGCGTACTAGCGAATGCACCAGCTTCGGCGAATCCCGGCGAGCCACCCGGAACAAACGAAACAGCCTGGTCGTAGCTGAAGCGGGCGAACATCGAGTCTTTGCTGGAGAAGTTGTGGTCAAGGCGAATATCGAACTCACCTTCGTTGAGCTTTCTTACAGGGGTGTTTGTGAAATTGATGCCTAACTGTGGGTTACTCGCGTTGCTTTGAGGATAAAGCTTGATCATTGCCAGGCCGGCGGGATCAGCCATGCCGCCGCTGCCCGCGAGAGCGGTCGGTATCTTGTTGCAAGCCGTTCCTAGAGCCTGCGTTCCGTCTGAAGTTGGAAGAGGATTTCCGGAGGCGTCGCATTGGAATGGACCGCCGGTATATGGGTTGACTAAGTTCGGGAAGGCGATCTGATTATTGTACTGTGGATGCGGAATTCCTCGAGTCAGCCCGAGTGGATCCTGCGTAAAATCACCAGCCATCATCGCCGAGGTCGGAACAATGCCGGAGAACGGAACTCCGTGCCGCTGCCTCTTAGCCTGGTAGTCGAGGAAAAAGAATGTCTTGTCCTTCTTAATTGCGCCGCCCAGGGCGCCGCCAAACTGATTCAGATTGAACTGCTCCTTCGGAGAAGGAATGCCGAAGTCGTACGTATGGGCGTCCAACTTGGTATTACGGAAGAATTCAAACAACGATCCGTGCCACTGGTTAGAACCGGACTTCGTTGTGACCAAGACGGTCGGACCCGCACGCGTGCCCCACTCCGCCGAGTAGTTGTAGGTCAGGACTTTGAATTCGTTTATGGCGTCGATCGAAGGCAGAATCGCGATGCCACCGGCCGTCAACTCGTTGTTGTCGACGCCGTCGAGCAGCCAGTCGGTGCTCTGGGCGCGTGAACCACCGACAGAAAGTGAGTACGTTCCGCGAGCCGAAACTTCGCTGCTGGGACCGCCGTTGAAGAAGCTGTTGGGATTCGTCTCCTGAGTGACACCCGGGGTGAGCGTCGCCAGTTGAACGAAGTCGCGGCCGTTCAGCGGGAGCTCGGACACTTCTTGAGAAGTAATCACCTGACCCAACGTGGGATTCGAAGTCTGCACCGCGACTTCCGTCGCGTTCACTTCGACGCTCGTACTCACCGAGGCAGGGACCAGCTTGAAGTCGAGTTCGCGATGCTCGTCGACCTGGAGACGGACATCCTTCGCTTCAGAGATCTTGAAACCGGTGGCTTCGACTTTGATTGTGTAGTCGGCAACGCCGAGCAGAGCCACGATGTAATGCCCGGAGTCGTCACTCGTCGCATCGCGAGAAATGTTGGTCTCCTGGGATGTGACCGTAACTTTCGCTCCCGCAACGACCGCGCCGGAATTGTCTGAAACCGTGCCTGCGAAACTTCCGGTCGTCTGGCCAACGAGAAACGGAGTTAACAGGCTGATCAGCGCGCAACAACACACCGCAAAGAGCGTCTTTTTGCTCGACATTTCAGTTGCCTTTCGGCGGTCTGCCCCAAAAAAGAAAAAGAGCCTCCCCCTTCCCGTGAAGTCTGGGAGGTCTACCCGACCGCAGCACGGCTTATAAATTGCCTATCTACAGTAAGTCAAGAATTTTCGTATGGAGCGCTACCCAAGCGCAGCGCAGAAAGAGAGAACGAGTGTTACTGTCCTGTGAATTTCTCGGTCTCAAACTCTGAGAAGATCGATATTCAACAACAATTCTTATTGCGACAGCACAAAACTGAGGTCGATTGTTTCAGGATCGCTTTGACCATTCGCCGTCAAACCGCGTGCGATCGTAAAACGATTTTTGAGTCCCAACGCCAGTCGTCGACAGGCCAGCATAAAGATTCGCGCGACGGACAGCTTCCTTCTCGGGAACACCCTCGCCGAGAAATACCGCAAAGCTTCCGATGAAAGCGTCGCCTGCCCCGGTGCTATCGACACTGTCAACCGAAAACGGCGGGACGTGTTCGTGGCCTTCGCTGCTAGCCAGCAGAGATCCGTTCGCGCCCAGCGTGATAATTACACGTCGAATGCCGCCGTCCAATAGTTTCCCAGCGCATTTCTTCGCATCGTCGACCGTCTTTACCGGAAAGCCCGTGATCGTCTCGGCCTCACTCTCGTTAGGAACGAAGTAATCGAGCCCCTTCAACGCAGCCATGTCGATCGCCTGGGCGGGTGCCGGATTTAGAATGCAACGGATTCCGTGCTTGCGGGCAAATCCGATCGTGTAATAAACCGTCTCGATGGGAATCTCGAACTGCAAGACGATACAGTCAACGGACTTCAACAATTCCGCAGCCTCATCCACGTCGGCTGGCTTCAGTGCATCGTTCGCTCCCTTCACTACGAGGATGCGATTCTGCCCGTTAGGCTCGACAAAAATCGGAGCTACGCCGCTCGACAAACCCTCTACCTGCTTGACATGGGTGGGATCAATTCCCTGTTTGCGAAAGTTTTCGATGGTCGCCGGACCAAATAAGTCGCTGCCGACACGTGCGACCATAAATACTTCCGCCCCGCAGAGGCGCGCGGCGACCGCTTGATTCGCGCCCTTGCCTCCGAAGCCCAAGTCGAACCTCTGGCCAAAGATCGTTTCACCAGGCTTTGGGAAGCGGTCGCTAAAAGTCGTGAGGTCGATATTCGCGCTGCCAACTACAGCAATTCGAGGGCGCTTTGCCATGATCGTCGTTGTTATTCCGGAGTGGAAGGGCGAGTCTATTCAGCACGAAGCGCCGTGTCAACGGCACGCCGCAAGGAGCGGGTGAGTCGGAGGAATTATTCTGCTATAGTTTCGTTCCTCTAGATTGAATTGTGGAGGATCCGATGCCCCGCACTGTCCGCTGCGCCTTGATTCAAGCCAGCAACGCTCTCAGCACCGAGCGCCCGCTCGACCAGATCCGCAAGGCCATGCTCGACAAGCATATGAAGCTTATTGATCAGGCGGCGCGCAAGAAGACTCAGATCCTTTGCCTGCAGGAGCTTTTCTACGGTCCGTATTTTTGTGCGGAACAGAACGCTCGCTGGTACGAACTGACCGAGCGCGTACCAGAAGGCCCGACCACCCGACTCATGCAGAAGGTGGCAGCCAAACATAAGATGGTGATCGTCGTTCCGGTTTACGAGGAACACATGCCGGGCGTCTACTTCAATACCGCCGCGGTGATCGACGCGGACGGAAAATATCTTGGCAAGTACCGCAAGCACCATATTCCCCACTGCCATCCTGGGTTCTGGGAAAAGTTTTATTTCACGCCGGGAGACTTGGGCTATCCGGTGTTCGAAACAAAGTATGCCCGCGTCGGGGTGTACATCTGCTACGACCGGCACTTCCCCGAGGGCGCGCGTATTCTCGGATTGAACGGTGCCGAGATCGTGTTTAATCCATCGGCGACAGTTGCGGGTTTGTCAGAATACTTGTGGGAACTGGAACAGCCGGCTCATGCGGTCGCCAACGGATACTTCGTTGGCGCGATCAACCGTGTAGGCGTAGAAAAGCCATGGAGTATCGGCGAATTTTATGGGAAGAGTTATTTTTGCAATCCGCGAGGCAAGATCATCGCCCAGGCAAGCCGCGATAAGGACGAAGTAGTCGTTGCCGATCTCGATCTCGACATGATCGCCGAGGTGCGCAAAGTGTGGCAGTTCTTCCGTGACCGCCGGCCGGACAGCTACGGTCCGATCACCAACCAGAGCACCAGCTCAGCTGCTGCCGACTGATCGATGCAGTTTGGGCCTCGATGAAGATGACGACACCCGACTCTACTCAGCTCCGCGCTCGAATCGAATCCAGCCCACTCTACAACCACGACCTCGCACCGGCGAGTGCGGAGCAACGGCACTGGGGAACCTACAACTTCGCCGCTCTGTGGATCTCGATGTCGGTGAACATCCTCACGTACATGCTGGCTGCCAGCTTGATCCAAGGCGGGATGAATTGGAAACAAGCGGTCGCGACCATCTTCATCGGAAACGTCATTGTTCTCGCGCCCATGTTATTGAATTCGCACCCTGGCGCGAAATATGGAATTCCCTTCCCCGTTTTGGCTCGCGCCTCGTTCGGAGTACTCGGCGCGAATGTTGCCGCGGTGCTGCGGGCTCTTGTCGCATGCGGATGGTTCGGCATCCAGGCCTGGATTGGTGGCGAAGCGATCAGCACGTTGCTAGCGACACTCGTCCCTTCGTGGAAAAACTTTCCGCACGGTGCGGCCGTTTGCTTCTTTATCTTTTGGCTGATCAACCTCCTGGTCGTACTCAAAGGAATCGAGTACATCCGGATGTTGCAGGGCATCAGCGCACCGGTTCTACTCGCCGTGGGGCTGCTCTTGTTGGGATGGGCCTATCACGCGGCGGGAGGATTCGGTCCGATGTTTTCGGTTCCGTCTCGTTTTACGACTTTTCCCGATTTCCTCAAGTTCTTAATTCCAGCTCTGAACGGCACGGTCGGATTCTGGGCCACGGTTTCGTTGAACATTCCGGACTTCACGCGCTTCGCGCGTAATCAGAGAGAGCAGGTTATCGGACAAGCTCTCGCACTACCGACTACGATGACGCTTTACGCGTTTGTCGGGATCGTGGTCACTTCTGCGACGGTTGTCATATATGGAACTGCGATCTGGGACCCCGTCCAACTACTAAGCCGCTTTCATTCGCCGATCGCCGTCGTAATCTCTTTGATCGCGATCCTTCTCGCCACGCTGAACGTAAACATCGGCGCCAACGTTGTATCGCCTGCCAATGATTTCTCCAACCTGTGGCCGCAAGGAATCAACTTCCGGACGGGAGGCATCATTACTTGCTTCATGGGCGTGGCGATGATGCCATGGAGGCTGCTGTCGAATTACCGAACTTTCATCCTCGGATGGCTGGGCGGTTATGCGGCATTTCTCGGGCCGGTGGCTGGAATCATGATTTGCGATTACTTCATCATCCGGCGGAGAGTGTTAAACGTAGAAGATCTCTACCTGAGAGGCGGTTCGTACGAATATCGCCACGGGTTTAACTGGAACGCCGTGCTATCCCTCGCACTAGGGGCGGGCACAGCACTCGCAGGTTTGGCCGTTCCCTCTCTTCGCGCCCTCTACGATTATTCGTGGTTTGTCGGGTTCGCAGTCTCGTTCATTGCGTACTACGGCCTGATGCGTTTTCAGGGGCAACGTGCTTTAACACCGACCGCTGCTGCATAGAACCGGCGCTAAATTCTTTTCGCGTTCAGGAATTCCGGTAGCACTTCTTTCGCATACGACTCGAGATTCTGCTCTTCATCCCCGCACATGAGATAGATGTTGAACTGGGTCACACCGGCAGCGGCAAGCTCGCGCAATTTCTTGAGATGGGCAACGGGCGGCCCCAGCAGGCAGAATCGATCGACTACCTCGTCTGAAACGAAGTCCGCATTGTCACTATCAACCTCGCAATGGTGCTGGTAATCGTAGTGCCCGCGATCCTGCACGTACGATGTCAGCTCCGGTGGAAGATCTTCAGGCTTGTATTGCCGTATTAAATCCATGACGTGGTTCGACACAAGCGCCGGGAACCACCGCACTCGCTCGCGACCGACATTCAGATCGTCTGAAACCCATACCGGAGCGGCTGCCATCACTTCGATCTGATTGGGATCTCGCCCGGCCGCTCGAGCACCGTCTTTCACAAAGCTCATGCACCACGAGATCAACGCAGGATCGGCGAACTGCAGAATGATGCCGTCAGCCACTCTGCCAGCCATATGAAGCACCTTCGGCCCGTATCCCGCGATCCAGACGCGCGGAGGAATTTTCGCCCATGTGAGACGCGTCGGCTGTCCGTCATGCAAGACTTCGCTGCCGGAAGTAAGATCGCGGAATTCTTTGACCGACGCTTCCAGTTGCGACCAACTGACCGGCTTCTTTCCTAACACGCGTCGCGAACTATCGCCCCGGCCAATTCCGAGTTCCATCCGTCCACCAGAAATCAGATTCAGCGTTGCGAATAGACTCGCTGTTACAGTCATGTCCCGCGTCGCGGGATTGGTGACGCAAGTTCCCAAGTGCATCCGCTGCGTGTTCGTCGCCATCAGCGTCAGCAGCGGATAACATTCTTTCCACAACACGTGGGAGTCGAAGATCCACCCGTATTCGAATCCGGCGCTTTCTGCCTGACACGTCAAGCCCACGATGCGCTCGACTGAGATATCGGGTTTTAAAGTGATACCGAAATGCATGGCTGGTCCCTTTCGCGAAGAAGTCCGGGAAGCTGATCGTGAAGAACTAAAGGGCGGCAGTGTAGCATAGTTCTCTTCTCATTCCGGACGGCGACGGAGGTCTTCATGAGCTTCGACACAATTATCAAGAACGGTTCCGTGGTGACGGCGACGGACACATATAAAGCGGACGTTGCAATTGCGAACGGCAAGATCGCCGCGATCGGATCGGACCTTGCGCTCGAGAACGCCTCCAAGGTGTTAGATGCGACGGACCGGCTCGTACTGCCGGGAGGCATCGACGTCCACACGCATCTCGACATGCCGTTCGGAGGCACTACGAGCGCCGACGATTTTGAAACTGGCACGCGCGCCGCCGCATTCGGCGGCACGACAACGCTCATCGATTTCGCCATTCAATACAAAGGTCAACAACTGCGTCAGGCCTTCGACACATGGATGAGCAAAGCTTCAAGCAAGGCCGTTTGTGACTATGCGTTCCATTGCATCGTGACCGACGTCTCCGGCGGACAGCTCGGGGAGATGAACGATCTCGTCCACGAGGGCGTGACAAGTTTCAAACTTTTCATGGCGTATCCCGGCGTCTTCATGCTCGATGATGGCAGCATCTTCAAAGCCTTGCAGACGACTTCGAAGAATGGCGGTCTGGTCTGCATGCACGCGGAGAACGGAAGCGCGATCGACGTCATCGTGCAGCAAGCGCTCGCTGAAGGAAAGAAAGCTCCGAAGTATCACGCGCTCACTCGACCGACAACTGCGGAAGCAGAAGCCACCGCGCGCGCCATCGCGCTGGCCGAGATGGCTGGGGCCCCAATCTACATCGTCCACTTGAGTTGTAATGACGCACTGGAGAAAGTGCGCGAGGCGCGAGACCGCGGCCTTCCTGTCTACGCCGAGACTTGCCCTCAATATTTGTATCTGTCACTCGAAAACATGGAGGCGCCCGGTTTTGAAGGAGCAAAGTACGTATTCACTCCGCCGCTGCGCGAAAAGTGGAATCAGGAGAAACTTTGGAATGGCTTGAAGCGAGATCACCTGCAAGTCGTGTCAACGGATCATTGCCCGTTCTGCTTCAAGGAACAGAAAGAATTGGGGCGCGATGACTTCACAAAGATCCCCAATGGCGGCCCTGGAGTCGAGCATCGCATGAGCCTCATTTATTCCGGAGGTGTCGCTGGCGGACGTTTCAGCGCCAATCGCTTCGTGGAATTAGTGTCGACGACTCCCGCAAAGTTGTTCGGGTTGTATCCACGGAAGGGGACGATCGCGGTTGGAACCGATGCCGATCTCGTCATCTTCGATCCGAAGCGCAAGCACACCATCAGCGCGAAAACGCACCACATGCGAGTGGATTATTCAATGTTCGAAGGCATTGAGGTAACGGGCATGCCTGATGCCGTTTTGTCACGCGGCAAGATCGTTGTGGAAGGCGACAAGTTTCTCGGCCGTGCCGGGCAAGGTCAATTTTTGCGCCGCGCGACGTATGCGCAGGTTAATGGCTAAGTTTTACCGCAACGCGCGGTAGAGATCCTGCTTCCATCGCTGATTGTCGATCGTCCAGCAGACTTTCGCGCGACCCTTCTTGATCGCCGGCTCCCACACGGCGCGGTTGCGTTCGTCATCGGCGACGTTGAGCCGGTCGACCATCGTCATTCCTCGCGTTAGCTCGCTCTGCGTTTCCACTTCAATGTAATGCGCGCTCCAATCTGTTCCCACAGTGGGGTCCAGCGCGAGGCACATCGCGACCGGATCGGGAAGGCAAATGCCATCTTCGCCGGTTTGAATTTTGAGCGCGCGGCGAGCATGGCTGTTGCATTCGATAGCGAAATGCGCAAGCTGAGTTTCGAACCCGTCAATGTGCTTAATGTCGTCGCCACTCAGTACGGCTTCTCCGCGGCACAAGTGCCAACCAATCAACTCGATGGGAAGACCACTCCGCATCACGATGCTCGCAGCCTCCGGATCCACCCAAATGTTGTATTCGGCCGCCGGGGTTACGTTGCCCTCACAGCATGGGTTACCACCCATCACGACGCAACGGCTAACGTTTGCCGCTATTTCCGGCTTTCTCGAGATGGCCAGCGCTATGTTGGTGAGTGGTCCGAGAGTCACGAGGACAATTCCAGGATTGGCCTCGATGGTTTCGATGATGGCATCAACCGCGTGCTTGGCCTCAGGTGACTGATGCGGCGCGGGATAGTCGTGATCCCCCAATCCATCGCGCCCGTGAAACCACGTTGCATTCTGGTAAGAACGAAGCAGGGGCTTGGCCGCGCCGGAGTAAACAGGAACGCTCGCTCCGCAAAGTTCAACAGTGTAGACGGCGTTGCGCGTAGCCTGCTGTACGTCCACATTCCCGGCGACCACGGTGATCGCAGCCACGCGAACATCCGGCGCGCGCAGAGCCATGATCAGAGCGACGGCGTCGTCGGAAGCGGTGTCGGTGTCGATCAAGAAAGTGCGAGTCACGCGCGTAAGGATAGCAGAGGCGCACCTATCGAGCCGACTTGTGACCCGCAGCAAAGCAGTGTAGAGTTACACGTTTTCCAAGGGAGACCGAAATGTTCACGCCGCCGAGTTTGACTGTTGCGCTGTTGATGATGATTGCCAGCGCCATCTGCTGGGGTTCGTGGGCCAATACATACAAGGGCGTCAAGAATTATCGATTCGAGCTTTTTTACTGGGATTATGCAATCGGCATCTTTTTGATCTCTCTGGTACTCGCTTTCACCATGGGAAGCACTGGGAATGACTCTTCCAGCTTTCTGAATAACGTTCACTCCGCGGATACCTCAAACATCCTCTGGACAATGGTGGGAGGAGCAATTTTCAATCTTGCGAATCTTCTTCTCGTCGCTGCGATCGACATGGCGGGTCTTGCCGTCGCACTTCCGGTCTCAATCGGCATTGCGCTCGTTGTTGGTGTAGTGCTCAGCTATATTCTGCAACCCAAGGGGATCGCGCTGTATCTGGCTCTGGGCGTGGTTTGTGCGCTGATTGCCGTCATCCTTGACGGCAAGGCATTCGGAAGTCTGGGTAGCGGTCGTTCAGCATCGCGTAAGAGCATCATCATCTGCATTGTTTCAGGCGTCCTGATGGGTTTGTGGAATCCTTTTGTCGCTTACGGCGCCACTCGCGGAAATACGTTGACGCCGTACAGTTCAGCAGTTTTTCTGACGCTCGGTGCGCTTCTTTCTTGTTTCATCTGGAATCTTTACTTTATGAAACGACCGCTCGCTGGAGAGCCGGTAGGCTTCAGCGGATTTTTTAGCGCCGCTCCTTCCGGTCACATCTTGGGCCTTCTGGGCGGAGTCGTCTGGGGAATCGGAACGGTATTCAACGTAGTTGCAGGCAAGTCTACGAGTTTTGCGATCTCCTACGCGATCGGACAATCTGCGCCGATGGTCGGTGCGCTATGGGGGATCTTTGCTTGGAAAGAGTTCGCCGGAGCAGGTTCGCGGGCCAAGGTCTACCTCGGGCTGATGTTCGTCTTTTACGCGCTGGCGATTCTGCTCGTGGCGCACTCAAATGGTTGAGAGCAGGCTGAAGATTATTTTCCCTTGAGGCGGCTGACAAATAGGTTCAGAAACCGATCCGCGTCTGACGCCGTACAAACGCGAGCATTCGGCTTCAAAGGAACCATCCCGTCGATTTCGTAGTGATCCCCGTGTAGCACGTTGTTTTCGTCTGAGCCCATACGGTTGGCAACGGTCTCGCCGCGCGTGAACTCCCCCTTCAACTCCACATCAACATGCATATCCTTCAGCGTCACCAGCGTCGCATCCATTGCGGTCGCGACGGCGAGAGGATCGTACATCGCCGCTCCGGAATAGCCACTCTTCTCCGAGCGAGAAAGGTAGAAATCCGCGAGCTTGGCGATGAAGTCGCTCTCCGGCCCAGGTACGGAGTGCATGTCCGCAATGTGCTTGCGGGTAATCAGAGTGCGTTCTCCCACATCGGAGCCGATCATCGTCACCATCCATCCGGCGTTGAAGACGATCGCCGCAGCCTCGGGGTCGCCATAAATATTCGCTTCGGCCGCGCCGTTCACATTGCCGCCGGCGATCGAGCCGCCCATGATTACGATATTCCGGACAAGCGGAACGATGGAAGGATCCTTGGAGACAGCCAAGGCAATATTCGTCAGGGGACCCACGGGTATCAGCGTGATCTCATGCGGATACTTGTGTACCAACTCGATGATGAGATCGGGACCAAAGCGTGAGTCGGCCTTGCACTTCGAAGCCGGCAACTCGACCCCGGCCAGGCCATTCGCACCATGCCAGTATTGCGCCGTGATCAGTTTCTGATTGAGGGGGTGCTGGGCCCCCCCGGCAACCGTGACGTCGCAACGTCCGGCCAGCGACGTGATCTTTAGCGCGTTCGCCAAACCTTGATGTCCGTCCACGTTTCCGGGGACGACGGTGAGGGCTTCAACCTTGAGTTCGGGAGAATTCAGCGCGAGCAGGATGGCCATCGCGTCATCGATGCCAGGATCCGTATCTATGATTACTCGCTGAAGCGACTCGGCGGCTACGCTGCCCAAACACAAAAACATGAACAAGAGCATTCCCAGCGATACAACCAGATACCGTTTCACGAAGGAGTCCTCTCCTGGAAAATCATGAGATCAGCTAAGTTTAGAGCAACATGCCCGCGATCGAAGCGGACATCAGGTTGGCCATGGTGCCGGCGAGCATCGCGCGGAAACCAAGCCGTGCCAAATCGCCCTTGCGGCTCGGCGCCAGTGCGCCAATACCTCCGATCTGAATTCCGATCGAACTGAGATTGGCGAAGCCACACAACGCGAACGTCGCAATAGTAAACGAGCGCGGATCGAGCGTGGCTCTCTGCGGGCCAAGCATGGAAAACGCCACAAGTTCGTTCAGAACCATGCGCGTGCCGAGCAGATTGCCGACGGCCCGGCAGTCTTTCGGTGCGATGCCAATCACCCAGGCGATGGGCGAGAATATCACGCCGAGAATTCCTTCAATGCTAGCGGGAAACCAGGTCAAGTGGTTGTGAATACCACCCATCATGCCGTCAAGCAGGTGAATCAGCGCGATAAATGCGATCAGCATGGCGCCGATGTTGAGAGCCATGTGCAAACCATCGCCGGTGCCGCGCGCGATGGCGCCCAGCAAGTTCTCATGTTTCTCTCGCTCCTCTTCCTCCTGGTTCATGACTACAGTGCCGGCTGTTTTGGGTTGCTCAGTCTCAGGCACAAGCATTTTCGAGACCAAGATCGTTCCCGGCGCGGTCATGATGACCGCGCTGAGCACATGTCTTGGCTCGGCGCCGAATGCGAAATACGCGGCCATGATTGAACCGGAAACGTGCGCCATGCCGCTGGTCATCACGGTCATGAGCTCGGAACGCGTGAGGTCAGGCAGAAATGGCCGAATCGTTACTGGCGCCTCTGTCTGGCCCATGAAAATACTAGCCGCAACGTTAAGCGACTCCGCACCGCTTGCGCCCATGATGCGGATCATCAACCAGGCTGCGATGCGAATGACGATCTGCATGACACCGATGTGGTAGAGAATTGCGAAAACAGCGCAGATGAAAATGACGACCGGCAGAACCTGAAACGCGAAGATAAATCCGATGTTTGAACCCTGGGTACCCAGCGGCCCAAAAACAAACTCGGAACCGAAGAACGAGTAGCTGAGCACCTTGTTGGCGGCATCGCCAATGACCTGAAACATTCGACGGCCAACATCAACCCGCAGCACGAAAATGGCAAACGCAATTTGCAGCCCCAGGCCCCACGCGACCGTCTTCACGCGGATCGCGCGACGATTCGTGGAAAACACGTACGCCAGCCCCAACATCGTCAGGAGGCCAAGAATTCCTGTGAATCGTCCCATTTAGTTTGCTCCCCCGGACTTTCCGATAACTTTGTGGACAAGCGGCCTCTTTTTCGATGGCGCAGACTCGGAGATTTCGCAACTAGCGACGATGAGTTGCCGCGCTCTCTCCGCTTTCGGCTCGGAATTGTAGTAAATCGTCGCGAGCGGTTCGCCAGCGGCTACTCGATCTCCAACTTTCTTGTGCAAGATAATTCCGACCGCCGGGTCGACCGAATCTTCTTTCCGCTCACGACCTCCGCCGAGGATCACGCATGCGGTCCCGATTTGCTCGCATTGCATCGAAGATACGTAGCCGGAGTTGTCGCTTAAAATCTGCATCGTGTGCTGCGCCTGCGGAAGACGATTGGCATCATCGATGATCCGAGGATCGCCCCCCTGCAACTCGACCATCTGCCGAAATCGTTCCAACGCTTGGCCCGACGCGATTAGACTGACGCTCTTCTCTTTTCCCTCTGTGACAGATCTCGCCACGCCGCCCAAATGCAGCATCCATCCAGCCAACTCAATGCAAAGCTGGCGCAGATCCTGCGGTCCGCCGCCACGTAATATTTCGACGACCTCCACCACCTCGAGCGCGTTACCGATCATATTTCCGAGTGGTTGATCCATGTCCGTGATCAGCGCGACAACTTCCTTACCCATCCGTTCGCCGGTCTCCACCATCAACTCTGCAAGAAACGCCGCATCCTTTTCGCTCTTCATGAAAGCGCCGGAGCCGGTCTTCACATCGAGCACGAGCGCGTCGATTCCCTCGGCCAGTTTCTTGCTCATAATCGAAGCGCAAATTAAGTACGGGCTTTCGACCGTGCCAGTCACATCTCGCAGTGCATACAGCTTGCGATCCGCTGGAGCGATCTCTGCCGTCTGCCCGATCATTGCGCAGCCGCAGAGCTCGAGAAGTCTTCGAAACTCCGCTACCGGAAGATTCACATTGAACCCAGGAATCGCCTCCAATTTGTCGAGGGTTCCGCCAGTATGACCGAGACCTCGTCCGCTGATCATCGGGACTGTAACACCAGCAGCCGCGGCCAGTGGTGCGAGAACGAGCGAAGTCTTGTCGCCGACACCGCCAGTAGAGTGCTTGTCCACTTTTCTAGCGGGCAAAGAAGATAAATCGAGCACTTCTCCGGATCGCAACATCGCGTCGGTCAGCGCCGCCGTCTCCGGTCTCGTCATCCCACGCAGCACCACCGCCATCAGCCATGCGGAGACTTGATAATCAGGGATGTCGCCCTTCGTGTAAGCGTTGACGAGCCCTTCTATCTCTTCGCGCGACAATTCGATCGCATCTCGCTTTTTGCGGATGACGTCAATCGCGCGGAATGCTTGCGACGAAGAACTCGATTGGCTCACTGGAGACGAAATCCTTCTGGAAGAAGTTGCGTGATGTGCGCCTGCTTGGGACCCGCGGCACCTTGGAAAAAAATAATCGCGTCTGGACCGAATTCATAAATCACTTGGCGGCACGCTCCACATGGAGAACAGGCCACACCTTGATCGTTGGTTACCGCGACAGCTCGAATTTCAATCTTCGGGCCTAATTCGGCAACGGCTGAAAAAATCGCCGTGCGCTCCGCGCAATTCGTCATTCCGTAGGAAGCGTTCTCCACATTGCACCCGGAGAAAATCCTACCGTTCGTGAGCAGAATCGCTGCTCCAACGTGAAAGTTTGAATACGGAGCGTGCGCGTTCTTCATCACCTTGGCAGCTGCCTGTTCGAGTTCGTTCCGAGTTTTCGCGGAGAGGGTAGACTTCAGAATTGATGATCGTGCCATGCGAGTTTGTTGGATCGCCACTGGGACTTCGAATCGAGCGCCATTGTAAACCCTGCCGCGACTTCATGTTTCTTTGCACTAACCTTGTCCGGAATGTGACCGCATGCATGAAACTCGCGTTGTCGCAGCGCCTGCCGTACAATTGCAACTCAAGTTAGCTGCTCTCCGTTCGCGGGTACGCATACTCGAAGGCACAACCATGGCTGGCGATCACGAACACTCCAACCTTGCACGCGGCGGGCGCCAGGTCACTAGCGGAGAGCCTTACGCGTCGAACTCGATCGCATCGCTGCAGGGGCGAGCTCTCCTTCCGAATGCAGGTATTCCTCTCGATTTGAATTGGGTGCAGGAAGTTCGCGTGAATACCAGCGCAGTCGAGCGCCGCGCCCAGTCGCAAACTGCTCGGCGAACCGTCAAGAAAGAATGGCAAGCTGCGTGGCTTCTGCGCGCGATCTCCTGCATGGACCTGACAACGCTATCCGGTGACGACACCGACGAGCGCGTGCGGCGATTGTGCGCGAAGGGGCGTCAACCGATTCAGCGCGAACTGGCAGAGAGACTTGGCATCCAGGAACTGGGGATCAAAGTCGCGGCTATTTGCGTTTATCACACTTTTATCGAGACGGCGCTTCACGCGCTCGAAGGAAGCGGAATCCACGTAGCGGCGGTTTCCACTGGATTCCCCGCTGGTCTCTCGCCACTCTCTGAACGCGTAGCCGAAATACGTAGATCGGTGGAAGCGGGTGCGCACGAGATTGACGTTGTTATCACTCGAGCCCATGTCTTCGGAGGCCGCTGGCAGGCGCTCTATGATGAAGTCGCCACGTTCAGGCACGCGTGCGGCGAAGCGCATATGAAAGTCATCCTCGGAACCGGAGACTTATTGACTCTGCGAAATGTGGCGCGCGCGAGCGTCGTCGCCATGATGGCCGGTGCGGATTTCATCAAGACCTCCACTGGAAAAGAGCCGACCAACGCCACGCTGCCCGTGAGCCTCGTAATGGTGCGAGCGATCCGCGAATATGCTCAGCAGACCGGAATGGCTGTTGGCTTCAAACCTGCGGGAGGAATCCGGACGGCCAAGCAATCCATCGACTGGCTGGCGATGATGAAAGAGGAATTGGGAGATTCCTGGCTGCGAGCGGAAATGTTTCGCTTCGGGGCGAGCGGACTCTTGGGAGATATCGAACGGCAACTTGAACATTACGCAACGGGCCGCTATTCCGCCGAATATCGACATCCCATCGCGTAGTCGCAAGAGTATGGATTCTAAGAAACGAGCCGAGATCGAATGAGTATTGCCGAAAAATTCGTCAGTATGGAGTACGGGCCAGCTCCGGAGGACTCGAAGGAAGCAGTTGGGTGGCTGGAGCGTCACGGGCGTCGCTTTGGGCTTTTTATTGATGGGGCATGGCAAGCGCCCGCGACAGGCGAGTATTTCGACACGCTCGATCCCTCAAACGGTGAAAAGCTGGCCAGCATTGCGCAAGGCGGTGCGGCTGACGTGGATGCCGCCGTTCGCGCAGCGCGAAGTGCGGCTCCGAAATGGCAAGGTCTTACACCGCATATCCGCGCGCGATATCTTTACTCTCTCGCACGTCTCGTGCAGAAGCATTCGCGACTGCTCGCTGTGCTCGAAACGATGGATAACGGCAAGCCGATCCGTGAGAGCCGCGACATTGATATTCCTCTGGTCGCGCGACATTTCTACTATCACGCTGGTTGGGCGCAATTGTTGCAGCAAGAGTTTCCTGACCACGAGCCTTACGGAGTCGTTGGGCAGATCATCCCATGGAATTTCCCGCTCCTCATGCTGGCGTGGAAGATTGCGCCAGCTCTTGCCACGGGAAACACCGTAGTTCTCAAGCCGGCGGAATTCACTCCACTGACTGCGCTCTTATTTGCCGAATTGTGCCAGGAAGTCGGCTTGCCAGCCGGAGTGGTCAACATCATCACCGGCGACGGAACGACCGGCGAAGCGCTGGTCAAACATCCCGACATAAATAAGATTGCGTTCACCGGCTCGACGGAAGTCGGTCGTGCGATTCGCGCAGCGACTGCCGGCAGCCACAAGCGTCTTTCGCTAGAGCTTGGCGGAAAATCTCCCTTCATCATTTTCGAGGACGCGGATCTCGACAGTGCTGTAGAAGGATTGGTCGACGGAATCTGGTTCAACCAGGGGCAAGTGTGCTGCGCCGGTTCGCGACTGCTCATGCAAGAGAGCATCGCGGAAACTTTGATTGCCAAAATTCAGGAGCGCATGAGCACCCTGCGCATCGGACCTCCGCTCGACAAGGCGATCGATATCGGAGCAATCGTCGCGCGGGTGCAATTGGATCGCATCGAGCGAATGGTGGCGCAAGGCGTTGCCGACGGGGCAACTTGCTGGCAGCCGGAAGTCGCGCTGCCCACGCGCGGTTTCTACTATCCGCCAACGCTTCTCAGCAATGTGCATCCGACTTCGATCGTGGCGCAGCAGGAAATCTTTGGCCCCGTGCTGGCAGCCATGACGTTCCGCACACCCCGCGAAGCTGTGGAGCTCGCCAACAACACCGTCTATGGACTTGCGTCTTGCGTTTGGAGCGAAAACATCAACGTCGCTTTGCATGTCGCAGCGCAAATCAAGGCCGGCGTCGTCTGGGTGAATTGCACCAACTTATTCGACGCAGCTTGCGGGTTTGGCGGATACCGCGAGAGCGGCTACGGGCGCGAAGGTGGTCAAGAAGGCTTACGGGAATACATGGAGCCGAAGTGGTTCAAGCAGGCTACGAGACTTCCTGCCGCGCACTCAACTGCCGTTCCCCAAGTAAATGAAACGCCCGGCTCCAGCGCGCCTGCCATCGACCGAACAGTGAAGCTCTACATCGGAGGCAAACAAGCTCGTCCCGACTCGGGGTACAGCATGGAAGTGCGTTCTTCCGATGGAAAGCTGCTCGGCGAAGCCCCGCTCGGAAACCGCAAAGACATTCGCAACGCAGTCGAGGCGGCTCGCAAAGCCGAAGGATGGGCCAAGGCAACCGCGCACAATCGCGCCCAGGTGCTTTATTACTGCGCGGAAAATCTCGCGCAGCGGCGAAATGAAATCGCAAGTCGCCTCTCGGCAATCGTCGGAGAGAAACAAGCAGATAGAGAAGTCGACCTCAGCGTCGAGCGAATTTTTTCTTATGCGGCCTGGGCCGATAAATTCGATGGCGCCGTTCACAGTCCGCCTTTCCGCAACATTGCGATTGCGATGAACGAGCCCATCGGCACGGTTGGAGTGATTTGCCCGTCGGATGCGCCGTTGCTGGGATTTCTCTCCCTCGTAATGCCGCTGCTGGCGGTGGGCAACACCGTGATCGCCGTGCCATCGGAAAAGTATCCGCTCATCACGGGCGATCTTTATCAGTTGTTCGATACAAGTGATCTCCCGGGCGGGGTTGTGAACATTGTTACCGGATACGTTTCACAACTTCTGAAGACATTGGCGGAGCACGACGACGTGGATGCGATCTGGTGTTCTGGAGACGATGCCACTGTGGCGTCCGCGAAAGCCATGTCAGTTGGAAATTTGAAACAGGTCTGGACCAACGAAGGGCGAATCATCGATTGGTTCGATCCGAAAATTGCTGAGGGACGCTGGTTCCTGGAGCACGCCACCCAGGTTAAGAATATCTGGGTTCCGTACGGCGAATAGCAGCTCGCGATTCGTGAAATCGGTCTGCACCTCTTCGCATCGGCTATCCCAATCGCCCGGCGTTGCTTTTGTTTCTCTCCAGCGCTAGCATACCCGCAGTCATCATTCAGCCCAGCATCATTCTCTCTCGCTAGTCCATGTCGACCAAGGAGGAACTATGGGCATTGCAGTCTCCACGCAAATCCATCCGCAAGTGGCAGAATTCATCGACAAACCTCGAAAGATGTTAATCAACGGACAGTGGGTCAATTCTGCGTCCGGCAAAACTTTTCCAACATACAATCCTGCAACTGGCGAAGTGCTCGCTCATGTCGCCGAAGGTGATCGCGAGGATATTGACCACGCGGTCAGGGCGGCTCGTTATGCCTTCGATCACGGCCCGTGGCGAAAGATGACGGCCTCCGAACGCGGACGCGCGATCTGGAAACTCGCCGACTTGCTCGAACAACATACTGAAGAATTCGGCTACATCGAGAGCCTCGACAACGGGAAGCCGCTCAACATTGCTAAGGCGGCTGACGTTCCGCTCGCCGTCGACCTGTTTCGCTATATGGCAGGATGGGCCACAAAAATTGAAGGCAATACGATTCCGCTCTCTGTCCCGTACACGCCTGGCGCGAAATATCTCGCTTACACGTTACGCGAGCCGATCGGAGTCGTCGGACAAATCATCCCGTGGAACTTTCCGCTGCTGATGGCTGCATGGAAACTCGGACCAGCTTTGGCGACCGGCTGCACAGTCGTCCTCAAGCCGGCAGAGCAAACGCCGCTCTCCGCGCTGCGTCTCGGTGAATTAATCATGGAAGCCGGTTTTCCCGAGGGTGTGGTGAATGTGGTTCCGGGATACGGCGAAACCGCGGGCGCGGCGCTAGCTGCGCATCCCGACGTTGACAAAGTAGCTTTCACCGGGTCCACCGAAGTGGGCAAGCTGATCGTCCACGCTGCCGCGGGGAACCTAAAGAAAGTTTCGCTCGAGTTGGGAGGAAAATCTCCCAACGTCGTTTTCAAAGATGCCGATCTCGAGACTGCCATCCCAGGAGCAGCGAGCGCAATCTTCTTCAATCACGGACAGTGCTGCTGTGCTGGTTCTCGTTTGTACATCGAGAAGGCCGTCTACGACCAGGTTGTAGAGGGAGTGGCGGCTCAGGCGAAGAAAATCAAAGTGGGCTCAGGTCTCGAGCCCGACACGCAGATGGGTCCGCTGGTATCTGAGGAGCAGTTGAATCGCGTCTGCGGTTACTTGGAGTCGGGCGTGTCGGAGGGGGCAAAGGCCGTCGTCGGCGGACACAGGGCTGGCGATCGCGGATACTTTGTGGAACCGACGGTGCTTGTCAACACGCAAGAGAGTATGAAAGTCGTACAGGAAGAAATCTTTGGACCGGTGGTGGCAGCGATGCCCTTCACCGACCCGGAAGAGATCATTCCACGCGCCAACTACAGTGAATACGGCTTAGCGGCCGCCGTCTGGACTCGCGATATCGGCAAAGCGCACCGCATGGCGGAAGAGCTTCGCGCCGGCACCGTGTGGATCAACTGCTACAACATTTTCGACGCGGCGATGCCGTTCGGAGGCTACAAACAATCCGGCTGGGGACGTGAAATGGGACACGACGTCCTCAACCTCTACACGCAAACAAAAGCGGTCTGTACGCGAATCGCTTAGACTGACCGGGCGAAGCCTGACGCGGCAAATAAAAAAGGACGGTGGAGAAATCCCCCGTCCTCGGTTTTCCTGCTAGGGCTTGTTATCGTTCCATCAGAAGAACTTTTTCCGCATCGTCGATCTCGGTCAGCTTCACTTCGATCACTTCGTTCATCGTGGTCTGTACGTGCCTTCCAACGTAGGTCGCCTCTACTGGAATTTCGCGATGCCCGCGATCTACCAGTACGCACAATTGCACGCGCCGTGGCCTGCCGTGTGAGAAGAGGGCATCCAATGCCGCTCGCGTCGTACGACCGGTATAGAGAACGTCGTCGACCAACACAATATTCTTGTCCTCGATTTCAAATCCGATCTCTTTCTCTTGCACAACCGGTTTTGGACCGAGCGTCGACAGGTCGTCGCGGTAGAAAGTGATGTCGAGCGTACCAACGGGCACCTGCGCATTTTCAATACGCGTGATGATTTTGCCAAGGCGTTCCGCGATGGGCACGCCGCGCCGGCGAATCCCGACGAGTCCTAAGCCCGCAACCCCGCCGTTTTTTTCGACGATTTCATAGGCGAGTCGTACCATCGTGCGTTCGATTTCCGATGCAGACATCAGTTGAGCCTTCTGACGAAGGCCAGTGTTCCGCGAAGGGGTCTTTGCTGTCATGAAAAGTTAAGCCTCGAGGCATGAGAGCCGGCTACCCAATGTAGTCAAGGCGCACACGCAGGTCAAGCGCGGGCCAGCAGTGGCTGGAATCGGCTACTGCACGTCAAATGTCGATTCGACTGAATCTGTTATCAATCCGGGAGAACCGGGTTCGGGACACTCGGTTCGGATCATCCGGGCTAGTGGGGGATTGCCTTCGCGCACCGAGAGAAGATCAACCGTGGCGGAGCTTTGACTGGACGCTTGGCTCGGCACGATTCCGACTCCTTGATTTCTGCCAAACGCTTTGGCTCGGTAAAGAGCTGCATCGGCAAGGGCGATGCACTCCTCCGCGCACAACGATTCATATGACGCGCGGCACCATGGATATGCAGCCCAGCCTACCGAGCAGGTCTTCTTTACCGAAATTCCATGGCCAAGGTCGAATGGCTCAGACGACATCACTTCGAGAACGCGGCTGCAGAATGCCGGCGTCCCCGATGGATCTGTCGAGCGACTCATGATCAGGAACTCTTCCCCGCCCCAGCGAACCAATACATCCGACTTACGAACCACGGTCGAAAGCCGCTGCGCAACCAGTTGCAGGAGCCGGTCTCCTGCGGGATGCCCGTGCAGATCATTCACCTGCTTGAAGAAATCAACATCGACCATGATGAACACCAAGTCGCGATGATCCATCTTCCTGATGTCTGTTCCGTTCGAGCGCTGATAATTTCGCAGAACCTGTCCTGCTTCCGAAGTCACAATCTCTTCCAGATAGCGCCGGTTCCAAATGCCGGTCAGCACATCCGTGAAAGAGATCTCCTGCAGTTCCATATTTTTTCTTTGCAGTTCCAGACTGTGCCAACGCAGCGAATGTTCCTTGTTCTCCAATTCGTCCTTCAGCCGGCACATTTCGTCGAGGTTGTGCCGCGACGATCGCAGGAGACTGAGCAGCTCTTGATCCAGCAGATGTTGCTTGAAAAATACGAGCACTCCCATCACCAGCATTACTGCGACAGTAAGAAACAGGCGGTATTTGCGAACCCGTTGCGGAGCATCTCCGCCAAATTGCGCCCACGCGACCATTAATGGAGTAACGAAGACCGCTACCATCGCGAGCCGCGCTTTCCAGATTCCGTATCCGCGAACTGGCAACTCTGCCACAGGGTGTTGTTCCTCGGTTTCTCGCGCGAGGAATCCGATCCTCACAAACCATGCCATAGCTGCCACCAGCGGCACATCGAACAGGCTGCCGGTGTAGTACAAATGCAAATCGATGGCTTCGCTGGCCACCAATGAGGCGACGCAGTAGACCAGCGTTGCCACAAACAGATGGAAATAGAGTCGCCGCCACGCTCCCTCGCTCCGGCGCCATACCAATAACAGTCCGCCAGCGAGCACGAGTTCTTCGCTGACATAAAGAAGATCAAAGCTGCGGCCGTAAACCGCTTCCGACGGATGCACGTACTGCCACGGGATCACCACAAAGAGATACAAGAAAAGCCACCACGTCAGCAGTAGCGCGAAGTCGAGCGTCCCGGCGCGAATTGTTCGATCGTCCTTTTGCAGGTGTGGCTGAATCGCGACCGCAGCCATCATGGGGACGATATGCAGAAACAGGATGACGTCGCCGACGAATGGGTTCGGCGCTTCGTGCCGGAGATAGACTTCGATATACGTCCACATGAGCTGAGAAGTCAGCCACATGGCCAAGCCCAAGCCCATCAATGCCCAGAAGATCCGCGACTTCTGGGACGCGATTCGAATATTGGCGAGAAACGCGACCGTCGCGCAGAGCAGGACAGCATTTTGCAGGATGTCGCCGAAGGCGGTGAGCGCGAAACTGCGAGGCGCGAAAACAGAGAGCGCCGCATGCACGCACACGACGGCACCTATCCCAACCAGCCACTTCCGGCCGTTCTGGAGCGGAGCACTCCCCACGGTTCCGATTCTATTTGCATGGGGATACAGCACAGGTATTACGGAAGTAATCGGACATGAAGGGACGAAAGTGGCACGCCGTCGTTACGAAATGGCGGCAATAAAACGCTGAACAAACCGATAGACATCCTGGAACGAGTTGTATAGGGGCACTGCAGCTACACGGAAGGTGTCGGGCTCGCGCCAATCACCGACGACTCCCTCAGCCGCCAGTTTCTCGCAGAAAGCACGCCTATGGTGCCGCAACCGCAGCGAAAGTTGTGCGCCTCTTCGCTTCTCTTCACTCGGAGTCGCGATCGAGAAGTCGTTCGATCCCGCATAGCGCAAGAGATATTCCATATAACCGGTCAGAGCCACACTCTTCGCTCGTAAGCGTTCCATTCCTGCCTCGGCGAAGATTTCCATAGACGCGCGCAACGGAGCCAAGGCCAGGATCGGAGGATTGCTCAACTGCCACCCTTCCGCACCCACCATCGGACGAAACTCCGGCTCCATCTGAAATCGAACTTTCTCCTCGTGGCCCCACCATCCAGCATAGCGAGGCAGGTCGGACGACTGTGCATGACGTTCGTGGACAAAACATCCTGCGACGCAGCCAGGCCCCCCGTTCAGGTATTTGTAACTGCACCAAACCGCAAAGTCGGGCCCCCAGTCGTGCAACTGAAGCAGCACATTCCCCGCCGCGTGGGCGAGGTCAAATGCAACTACGCACCCCTTGCGGTGTCCCGTGCGTGTGATTTCCGCCATGTCAAACACTTGACCGGTGGAGTAGTTCACACCGCCCATCATGATCAGTGCGATCGAATCGCCTTCGCGCTCAATCAACGTGAGAATGTCTTCATCCTGCAAACACGATTCGTCTTCGCGAGGCGTCAATTCGATGAGCGAGGTTTCTGGAGCAAATCCGTGGAAGCGAATCTGCGACTTCACTGCATACTGATCCGACGGAAAAGCCCCGCGCTCGATCACAATCTTGTGTCGCGCCGCCGTCGGTCGATAGAAAGAAGCCATCATCAGATGCAGGTTCACCGTCAGCGAATTCATCACCACGACTTCCGCCGGCTGCGCTCCCACCAGCGCAGCGGTTTGCTCGGTGAGCAGGCGGTGATATGGCATCCAGGGATTCTTCGCGTGAAAATGACCCTCCACACCCAAATCCGCCCAGTCGCGGAGTTCCTGGTCTAAAAACTCCCGCGCGCTCTTGGGCTGCAAACCGAGCGAATGCCCGCACAGATAAATGCATTCCTGGGCAGCACCTGTCTTCGGAATGTGAAACCTGTCGCGAAATTGCGCGATCGGATCGCTGCGATCCATCGCTACCGCGAACTCCCGCCCGGATTCAAACGTGAGAACGCTCAATTCAACTCCAAAAAAGCAAGTTCGGCGCGAACCAGACCATCCGCTAGATTCCAATCAATATCTTCAACGCGTTCTATCCGGTCACAGAGCTTTTCCAACATCTGGTCCTGCAACTGGCCGCGTTTCAGCGCTGTCGCATATGGGACGCGATGAAACGTCACCATCGCATACTTGGGCACAAAAAGACTTGGGTACTTGCCCTCAAGAGCCAATTCAACCTTCTTACGCAAAAGAAATCGCGGATCTGCTACACGATCCCTCATCTCTACGAAATTTTCGACAGCCATATCTGCAATTGCATCCGTGTTTTCTTTTCGCGTCTGCTCGAATTCTTGAAACAGCTTGGCCCAGTCGGCGCCGTACCGGTCCAGCAATCCTAAAAAGACGGTGCAGTCCTCGAATCCGCAATTGATTCCTTGTCCAAAGAAAGGCACGATTGCATGCGCCGCATCGCCTAGCAGAAGCACTCTACCCTCTTCATGCCAAGGAGAACACTTGATCGTCACCATTGAGCCTGTTGGATTAGCAAAGAAATTGGACGCCAAGTCCGGCATTAGCGTGCTGGCATCTGGAAATCGCTTCTGGAAAAACTCGAGGAGCGCTGCTTCGGTTGATAGCTCCTCGAAGCTATCAACTCCTTCGAAGGGTAGAAACAAGATGCACGCGAACGTACCGTCCACATTGGGTAACGCGATCAACATGTAGTTACCGCGAGGCCAGATGTGAAGCGCGTTCGTTTCCAGAAGATGCTTGCCCTGCGGGCCCGCGGGAATAGTCAGCTCCTTATAGCCGTAGTCGAGATACTCTTGAGCGAAGTTGAATCGAGTTCGCTTCAGCATCTCACCGCGAATTGCGGAAGCAGACCCATCGCACCCGATCACGACGTTTGACTTGATCGTTCTCTGATTGCCGGTCTCTTCGTCACGAACTTGAACAGTTCCCGACTTGAGATCCATTCCGGTGCATCGTTGTTGAAAATGAATCTTTACCCCTTGCGACTCGGCCGCGTTCATTAATGCGATATTCAATTCCGCCCGTGAAATCGAGTTGATCACTTCGGAATCGTCCTTGCCATACCGTTGAAACGTGAGCTTGGAATCGACCGAGTGCATCATCCGCCCTTTCATGGGGATAATGATCCGCTGCATCTCGCTCCACAATCCGGCTTCCTTCAGGGCATGAATGCCGCGGGTCGACAAGGCAAGATTAATCGAGCGCCCTGCACTCAGGTTGACGCGCCGCATATCCGGCCGCCGTTCGTAGATCTCGACGTCGAAGCCGCGCTTCACTAACTCGAGGCCGAGAAGCGGTCCATTCAAACCCGCACCGATCAACATAATCGCCTGAGATTTCTGGTTCATGAAGAGAAAAAAGGACGCGAGCTCCAGACGTTTGCTATTCCGTCAAGAGCGTCCGGGCTTCCCAGAGTTCCGGGAAAAATTTCTTATCGAGAGTGAGCTTTAGGTAGGAAGATCCCGGACTTCCACCCGTCCCCATGCGCGCACCAATGACGCGCTCGACAAGTTGAATGTGGCGCAATCTCCAACTGACAACCAGCTCGTCGAATTCCGTCAGCCGTTCGCAAACATCAATCCAATGACGATTGCTGTGCTCATCCTGATACAAGGCGAGCACGGCCCGTGCCCGCGCTTCAAATCCTTCTTGCTCGGTCGCGCTGGCGTCGACCTTTAGCTTACCGATTGCGAGCAGCGCCCCAAAAAATACGTCGCGCAGCGAGGGCTCGCGCAGCCGGCGCTCGAGTTGGGCGTGAGCTTCCGGAGTCGGCTTGTGATAGCGGAGCATCTTTTCGTCCTTGAGGCCGCACAGGAATTCCAGCTCACGAAATTGCTCCGATTGAAACCCGCTGGCGGGTTCAAGCTTCCCACGAAATGCCAGAAAATGAGTCGGGAGCATTGTTTCAAGAATAGTGAACTGCTCGACGAGGACGCGCGTGATTTCTGTGCATCGACGAAGCAGGCGTGCGGCCTCGTAAACTTCATCCGGCGATTGCGAACTCTCGCCTGCTGCCCGCAGGTTTCGAACAACTGCGTCCAGGTCGTGCAGCAATTCTTTGAACCATAGTTCGTAGGTCTGGTGAACGATGATGAAAAGCAGTTCGTCGTGATGCTGCGGCGAAGACTGCGGATGCTGCAGTTCGAGTAACTCAGGAACCTTCAGATAGGAACTGTAAGTGAGTTGGTGGCTCTGCGGGACGATGGGCGCTGCCTCACTCGTCGGCGCGCCTTCAAGCTTCTCGTGCTTAAGATTTAGAAACGCTGCCGCATTTCCACCCAGCATCTGCTCCTTAGCAGTGGCAGGCAAATGGCTCGAGCGAATCAATGATCCAACGTTTTGTTCGCCGAGAGGAAATGGATAGTCCGAACCCAGCATCACTCGCTCCGCTCCCATCGTCTCGACGAGGAAATTGAGAGCGCGTGGATCGAACACCGCGGAGTCCACTGAGAAGCGGCTCACGTATTGGCTCGGCGGTAATTCGCAGAAGCCGTGGGCAACCGGATGATGTTGCCACGCATTTTCCAGCCGCCCGAGCAAAAACGCAAAACTTCCGCCACCGTGCGCAAAGCAGATCCGCAATGTCTGCGGAAGTTTGTCGAATGCCCCACTGAGAATCATCGCAACGATTCCGAGTTGAGTTTCCGCGGGCATGCCCACCGTCCACGGCATCATGTATTTCGGCATGCGCGGCTGCCCGAACATATCCCAGGGATGGACGAGCACAGCCGCTCCCTCGTCAGCGCAGTGATGCAAGAACGTCAAAATGCCCGGATCATCCAGATTCTTCTCGCCAACATGATTTCCAATCTGCACGCCCAGATGTCCCGCTCTCATGCATCGGCTCAACTCTTTGCAAGCCGCATCGGGGTCCTGCAGAGGAACTTGGCACAACGCTTTCAGTCTGCCTTTGCCCTGGGCGCAAAGCTCCAACGCCGCATCGTTGAATAAGCGCGCGCAATCGAGGGCATGTTCAATCGGACGATCGTACGCAAATAGCACTGGCGTCGCCGAGATCACCTGCACATCGATGCCATCTCGGTCCATCTCTTGCAAGCGGACTTCGGGATCCCAGCACGCGGAGTAGATATGGCGGAAGAATTGATCGCCCACCATGATGTCCGCTTTCCCCGCTTCGGTGTGCTTGATCCACGGCCAGTTCGGTGTACCGAACCGCGCCGCCAGATCGGGCCAAGTCCGCGGAAAAAAGTGATTGTGAATATCGATGACTGGCATCTTTATTGTTTGCCCGGATGAACCGTTCCGCAGTGTTTGCACTTCCGCAGGCTCTCGTTGCCGTAGAACTGTTCAAACAGGGGAGGCAAATCGCGCACTATGCTCTTCAGTCTCACCTCTGCGCGATGGACCAATTGATGACAGTTCTGGCAGTACCATTCAAACGCATCGACGGCACCCTCGGGTCGCGGCATCTCCACCACCACACCGATGCTTCCAGCCTGCCGCTGTGGCGAATGCCGCATGTGTTTCGGCAGCAGAAAGATCTCTCCCTCTTTGATCGGAACTTTGAGTGGAGGCTTGCCCGGCGTCTCCATCAGCCTGAGAAAAATGTCCCCTTTCAACTGATAGAAGAATTCTTCTGTCGGATCGTCGTGGTAATCGCGTCGCTGGTTTGGCCCGCCAACGACGGTCACCATCATTTCGCCGTCTTCCCAAACCTGTGCGTTGCCTACCGGCGGTTTGAATTTTTCCTTGTTTTCTTCGATCCAGCGATGAAAGTTAAAGGCCTTCAACTCCTTGATGGACGGCATGGCGGCTCCTATTTCCCAGGCTTGTACGCGACGGCGCGAATTTCGATCAGTAAATTCGGATGTGGCAATTGGTGCACGGCGACTGTCGTTCGGGCGGGCCCATCGTGATCAAAATATTTTCCGTAGACCTCGTTATACCCGGCGAAATCATTCATGTTCACCAGATAAGTAGTCACTTCGACTACGTCCGCAAGACTCGCACCTGCCGAATGCAGAATGTCACCGATATTCTCGATTACGGCTGCCGTTTGTATTCGAATGTCGAGATGCGTTGTTCCCAATGCATCGGATTCCGCACCCGCGATACTGTTATCTGCACGCCTGGCACTCGTGCCGGAAACAATCAGGAGATCGCCTGCGCGCTTGATGTGCGGATACTTCCCGCGCGGCGTCGCCTTTCCCTTTACTACTTTTGCTTCCGTTTTCCCCATATCCCGATTCCGCGCGGGCCGACGCTCACAATCGAATACAAATGTTGTTCAACTCTGAATAAAAATTCAATGAATGCATGCCGCCTTCGCGCCCAATTCCTGACAGTCCGACCCCTCCAAACGGTGTCCGCAGATCGCGCAGGAACCAGCAATTGACCCAGGTGATGCCCACATTCATCTGCTGCGCAACGCGGTGGCCGCGTTTCAAATTCGTCGTCCAGATCGAAGCTGCCAGGCCGTACTTCGTGTCATTCGCCATGCTTACAGCTTCCTCTTCTGTCTCAAATGGCGCGACGTGGCAAACTGGCCCGAAGATTTCTTCCTTCACACAACGTGCGGATTCCGTCAGTCCAGTATAGATGGTCGGTTGCACGTAGAATCCCTGATCAAGAGAGTTGCCAAAACGAGGAACGCCGCCGCCGGCAATCACGGTGGCGCCTTCCTCTCGCGCCAATCGGTAATACGACAGTACTTTTTCACGATGCTGCGCCGAAATCAGCGGTCCCGCTTCCGTGGCCGTGTCGAGCGGGGAACCCAACCGCAAACTTTCGGCTTTCTGTTTCAGAGCCGAGACGAACCGGTCAAAGATCGGACGCTGCACGTACACTCGCTCGGCGCAGAGGCACACTTGCCCTGTATTCAGGAACGCTGCCTCGCTAATTCCGCGAACCGCGTCTTCGAACTCACAATCCTCAAAGACAATCGCCGCATTCTTGCCGCCCAACTCAAAGGAAACCGGCTTCACTGACACCGCAACCGTCTTCATAATCGCAGCGCCCGTCTGCGATTCTCCAGTGAACGTCACTGCGTTTACTTCGGGATGTCGCGTTAGAAATTCGCCAGCCGACTTTTGACCAAACCCGTGCACAACGTTGTAAACACCATCTGGAATTCCGGCCTGCTGCATGGCTTCCGCCAGCAATGTCGCAGTCGCCGGAGTTTCTTCGGAAGGCTTTACAACGACCGTATTACCACACGCCAACGCGGGCGCGACTTTCCAGGTGAGCAAAAGCAGGGGAAGGTTCCACGGAGTGATAATTCCCACAACACCCAGCGGTTTACGCATTGCATAGTTGAATGCGCTTTTTCCGTCTGGAGTTTCTGTCTGAAACGACTCCATGCCTGCAGTCTTGATAAGGTCGGCGAAGACGCGAAAATTGGCGGCGGCGCGTGGAACATCCAGTTTCGACGCCAAAGATATCGGCTTTCCAGTGTCGGCGACTTCAGCAGCGACAAAACTATCGAACCGCGCCTCGATCACTTCGGCAATCTTGTACAACCGCGCCGCTCGCTCGCGCACGCCAATGCGTCCCCACTCCCCCATCAGCGCTCTGTGCGCCGCCTGCACCGCCGAATCAACCAGGCTCTCATCAGCCTCGGTCACGTGCGCAATAACGCTTCCATCCGACGGATTCACGTCGGCAAACTCGTGTCCGCCAGTCACAAACTTCCCATCGATGTAGTTCTGGATGACCTTCACTCGGCGTGAACCCCGCGGAATCCTACCAGTCCTGTTCGTGCGACGCAACGGAACAGCTCACCTGCTTCGCTCTTTCAAATATCGTTGCAACGCATTTTTCCAATCCGACATTTCGATGCCATATGGCCGCAGGCTGGCTGGGGATAAAACCGAGTACGCTGGTCGCGGAGCTGGACGAGCCATCTCATGGCTGCTTACCGGACGAACTTCCGTCGATAAGCCGGCATCCTTCACAATTTCCAGCGCGAATTCAAACCACGAGCACTCGCCGGTGTTGGTCACATGCACAATTCCGCTCGCATTCTTTCGACACAGAGCGGCGATCGCCGTTGCCAGGTCCCCTGCGTAAGTTGGACAACCACGTTGATCATTCACAACATCCAGGGCAGGCCGATTTGCTGCCAACTTCAGGATTGTGTCGGGAAAACATTTGCCTCCGACGCCAAACAGCCACGAAGTTCTCACAACGCAGCAATCTGGCAACCTCTCGAGCAACCGCACTTCAGCCTCGGCTTTCGAACGTCCATATACGCTCCTCGGATTGCGCGGCGCATCGGTTTCGTAGGGCGTCGTGCGTTTCCCGTCAAACACGTAATCTGAGCTCAGGAACATCATCCGGGAGCCAACTGCTTTCGCCGCGTCTGCGACATGCAGCGCGCCATCCCGATTGACGGCAAATGCTTTCTCCGGATCGCTCTCGCAACCATCGACGTCGGTGTACGCAGCGGAGAGCACAATCCAATCTGGCCGCTCTTCCGCGACCGCTGCTAGGGTTCGCTCCGCATCGCGAATGTCAACGTCGCTCGAAGCGAATCCTACGATCTCGCTGCTACTTCCTTCGCGCATGAGGGCTTTGCCCAAAAGCCCCGTAGCGCCGAAGATCAATGTTTTCATTGGATAGATTCCGAAGCTATTCGAAGGTCTCGGCGTCCCGTAGCGCGAGACCGCGTTGATCTTTCGCGGATACAACTGGCTGCCCGTCCAGTTCCCATCGTATCTTCAGGTCCGGATCGTTCCATGCCAGAGTGCGTTCAAATTCGGGAGCGTAGTAGTCGGTCGCTTTGTAAAGCACATGCGCCGTGTCGGAAGTGACGCGGAAACCATGCGCAAATCCTGCTGGGATCCACATCATTCGCTTATTCACACCAGACAACTTCGCGGCTTCCCATTTGCCAAAGGTTGGAGAACTCCGCCGCAGATCCACCGCGACGTCGAGAATCTCTCCCTCCGCTACGCGCACCAACTTGCCCTGTGTATGTCGGATCTGATAGTGCAGGCCGCGAAGCACGTTTCTTGCCGAGAATGAGTGATTGTCCTGCACAAACCGTTCCTTGATTCCGACTTCTGCGAAAACTTTTTCGTTATAGCTCTCCAGAAAAAATCCTCGTTCGTCGCCAAAGACTTTTGGCTCCAGCACCAGAACTTCCGGCAAGGATGTTGAGATTTTTTTGATTGCGTCCATAGCAGGCGGGCGTCGTGGCTCCGCTCAGAATACCCTTTCCTTCAGCAATTGCAGTAAGTACGTCCCGTAGCTACTGTTCTTCATAACACTTGCAGTCTGTTCCACTTGCTCGGCGGTGATGTAACCCGACCGGTAGGCAATCTCTTCCGGACACGCCACCATCAACCCTTGCCGCTTTTCGATCGCTTGGATGAAGAGCGCCGCCTCCATCAACGATTCATGCGTGCCCGTATCGAGCCACGCCATCCCGCGTCCCATGACAACCACTTCCAGTTGCTGCCTCTTCAGATAGGTCTGATTCACATCGGTAATTTCCAGTTCGCCGCGAGGGCTCGGCTTCAGGGATTTCGTAATCTCAACGACTTGGCTGTCGTAAAAATACAATCCCGTCACCGCATATCGTGACTTCGGCTGCTTGGGCTTCTCCTCGATGCTTAGAGCACGCCCGTCGGTATCGAATTCGACTACACCATACCTCTCCGGATCATGAACGGGATAGGCAAACACTCTTGCCCCTTGCGCTTTCTCCGCCGCTTGCCGCAGATCCTTGGCTAGATCATGTCCATAGAAGATATTGTCGCCAAGCACCAACGCGCACGGACTTCCCCCGATGAATTCCTCGCCCAGAAGGAAAGCTTGTGCGATGCCTTCCGGCCGGGCCTGGGCGCGATACTGGAGACGAATTCCATACTGGCTTCCATCTCGCAGCAGCATCTGAAATTTCGGCAGGTCCTCTGGCGTCGAAATAATAAGGATGTCGCGGATTCCCGCCAGCATCAGCGTGCACAGCGGGTAATAAATCATCGGCTTGTTGTACACAGGGAGCAGGCTTTTTCCCATTGCCTGTGTCACAGGATAGAGACGCGTTCCCGATCCCCCCGCCAGAATGATGCCTTTGTACCGCGCGATGTCTCTCATGATTGAGTAATTGTCCGTGGTCTTCCGCTTGCCCTTGGCTAGCTCGAATAGTGAGTCGTAATCCACTGACGGTAGCTTCCGCTCGTCACTTCGCGAATCCAAGTCTGGTTTTCGAGGTACCAGCGCACCGTCTTACGAAGACCTGTATCGAACGTCTCTTTGGGCTTCCATCCTAATTCCCGCTCGATCTTGCGCGCATCGATCGCGTACCTCCTGTCATGGCCGGGACGGTCTTTCACGAATGTAACCAACTCACGCCGCGAATTCCCCGGCCTAGGCGACATCTCGTCCACGAGATCGCATACTGTGTAAACGATTTCGATGTTCGGCTTTTCATTCCAACCACCAATGTTATAGGTCTCGCCCACGCGCCCGCGGCGCAGCACGGTCCCGATCGCGTCACAATGATCCGCTACATAAAGCCAATCTCGGACATTCTTTCCGTCCCCGTACACCGGCAGAGGCTTGTCCTCCAACGCATTCAGAATCATCAGAGGAATCAGCTTCTCTGGAAACTGAAAACGTCCGTAATTATTGGAACAATTCGTCGTCAGAGTCGGGAGTCCGTAAGTGTGGTGATAAGCGCGCACCAGGTGGTCCGATGCGGCCTTCGAGGCCGCATATGGACTGTTCGGCGCATACGGTGTTGTTTCGCTGAACGGTGCATCCTCTGGACCCAGCGAGCCGTAGACCTCGTCGGTCGAAACATGAAGAAAACGAAAACGCTGTCTCTCTTCGGCGCCGAGGCCGGCCCAATATTCGCGAACTTCCTCCAGCAGCGCAAACGTTCCGTCGATGTTGGTCCGAATAAACGCCTCGGGGCCGCGGATCGATCGATCGACATGGCTCTCCGCCGCAAAGTGCACGACCGCATTGGGCTGATGCTTACGCAGAAGACCGCGCACCAGTTCGCGATCGGCGATGTCTCCATGCGCAAATTCGTACCGACCGTGGTTTTCAATGCTTTCGAGGTTGTGCAGGTTTCCGGCGTAGGTAAGCTTGTCCAAATTCAGAACTGATTTAGACTCGTCCTGCATTTGCTGCAGAACAAAGTTGGAACCGATGAACCCGGCACCGCCCGTGACCAGCATTCGTTCCTGCATGGGAAAAGCCGCTGCTCCTTATGCCGCATGAATCGCAAATCCGCCACAAACGAGTAGGACCATAGATTGTAATAAAAAAGGACGGGGTTGACCCGTCCCTGTCTAGCTTCGTGATGTTTCTTGCTGACGCCCTGGAGGCGACATCGCGACACGCGCTCTCCAATCGAAGCTGAATACTGGCTTCGCCAGGAGCGTACCCAATCGCATTATCCCGCTCGGCGCTCCGCGATTTCCTGTGGCTCGGCCGGTTCTGTCGCTGCGCTAACTCTCTTCGACTTCGCCTCAAAGAATTCCCAGCCGAGCACTTTGAAATAGGCGGCCTCGATTTCTTTGGCGATGGCCTGCCACTGATATCCGTCTTCAATGCGTTTTCGGGCTGCTCTCCCCGATGCTTCCCGCAATGCGGGATTCGCGATGAGAAAGCGCAAACGATCCGCGAGATCCACTGCATTCCCACGCTGGAACGTAAAGCCGGCACCATCGACGACTTCGCGGTTCTCGGGAACGTCACTCGTCAAGACACACAGTCCCGCCCCCATTGCATCGAGCAAGGCTAATGAGAGTCCCTCCATCTCCGAGGGCAGCACAAAAATCATCGCGTTGGTCAGCAATTCATCGAGCGTCTCGCCGGAAACCCAATCGAGCATGCGGATCTGCTCATTGGCATGCATCCGCAAGCGACGGCTGTAGTCATCGCAATAGCTGGACGCACCGGCCATTACTAGTTTCACGTCGGTCTTAATCTGCTCGAATGCCTCTACCAGCAAGTGGCAGCCTTTCTCGGGCGAAAACCGTCCCAGAAACAGAACGTACTTTCCGGGCTCTAGCCCCCACTCCAAAATCTTGGCTGGTGCAACGCATTCCCGTAGCACTCCGCCGTTGGGCACATAAACCGCATCGATCCCGTGTATCTCGCGATAGCGCTCCTGCAGCACTCTCGAGACGACCATCGTCGCGCTTGGTAACCGCGCTGACGCGGTCTCTCCCAACCGTAGAATCGTCGACGCCGCTCTTCCCCACTTTCCCCTCTGCCAATCCAGCCCCTGCACTGTGACTACTGACTTTGTGCCGAGTATCCGAGGGATGAACGAGAAAAGCGCCGGTCCAAGCGCGTGAAAGTGAATCAAGTCGTAGCGGCGTGTGAGGGCGTCCGCCGTGCTGAACAAAGTGTGGATCACGGTCTCCAGATGTTTGGTGCGAATGGTTGGCAGCCGCACCAATCGCATCCCGTTGTGTTCCGCTAGCGCTGGAGTGAAATAGTTCCGGCAGTAGATGGTGACCTCATGTCCCATCTCTACCAGTCTTTTCCCAACTTCTTCGTAGTAGGCTTCAATCCCGCTGTATTTCGAGATCACACCTCGTCCGCCGATGAACGCGACTCGGAATTTTGGCCGCAGTGCGGCGGTGGAAGTGTCTCGCAGCGGGTGAATCGCATGGCTGGGAAGTTTTGTCCATGACAGTTTTCCTCCGGAAGACACCTCTTCCCGAGCTTTTCTTCGCGCGGCCAACCCTTCATAGAGACTCAGCAGCTTCTGATAGTGGCTCTCGGGAGAATGATGTTGGATCACCCACTGCCTGCCGCAACTCCCCATTCGTTGCGTCAAATGTGGATTCGAAATCAGTTCTCGAATCGCTTCCGCCAAGCGATTTACATCGCCGGAGCGGTACAAGATGCCGGTTTCTCCTTGATGGACCAGTTCCCTGCGTGATCCTAAATCGGATGCCACGACAGCACGCCCCAGTGCGTACGATTCCAGAATCGTCTTGCCCAAGGTCTCGTAGGCGTGCGACGGCATCACCGTGAATCGGCAGCTTCGGATTAACGAATCCCGTTCCTCCGGTCCAACCTGTCCTACAAACTCTATATCCGCCAGTCCTAGCGTCCTCGCCAGATTTTCCAATGCACGCCGCTCCGGCCCCTCCCCGGCAATCACCAGTCGCACATCGGGAACTTGCTGCATCGCCCGCAGCAGGTCAGGGATACCTTTCTCCGCTGACAACCTTCCTACATAGAGGATCGGCCCTTTGTTATAACTGCCCTCCGCTCCTAGCGCTCGCACTCGCTGAAAATGTGGCAACACATCGAATCGTGTCCCATCCCATCCATGCTCGACAAATTTGTCGCGAACGAATTGGCTCGGAGCCAGGAACAAATCCACGCACTTCCGATAACTTCCCAGCCATCGATGCACATACGCTTCTACGGTCAATCCTGTTCGAGCACTCCATCCCGGATAACAGTCCGCCCGCAGCGCATGCCAGAAGGCTCCCCTTTTGCAAGACTCACACGCGTCCCCGCGTGAGACGAGGTTATAACTCGGGCACAAGAGCTTGAAGTCGTTCACGTGATACACCACCGGCACTCCCTGAGCTTTCAATTCCCAAAGAATCGACGGAGACAGATGGTGATAGATATTCCGCACGTGGGCGACGTCCGGTCGGAAATCTTTGATCATCGCGCGCACTCTTCGCCGCGCTTCGGTCGAATAAATCGCGTGCGCGGCGTTTTTCACCTTCCGTACCCATCCAGACTGCTCCTTAAAAGCGATATGCGGCACGAAATGCTGATCATATGAAGTTGCTTCTCCCCGGGGGTCAGCCATCGAGAAAAGCGCGGCTTCATGCCCGTTCGACCTCATCAGTTCCATGAGTTCGAAAAGGTAAACTTCGGTCCCGCTGAATGGAAAGTTATATTTGTTGCAATACAAAATTCTCATGAGGGATGATCTCGCTTCGTACCGCGATCCTCTTCAAGATTGCATTTCCGAACGACTGCAGGTTCTGCTCACGATTAAAGTTGTGCCGAATTTGCACCTGGGCGCCGTACCGAACCCAATCCAGAAGTTGCACCGCCGAACGCATATGGGGATATCGACTACGTCTGGGACAACTGGTTTGCGCTCGAAGCAGGGAGTGGATGAACAGCAAGCGATCGACGAAATCCTCTAAGGATTCGGGTTTGTATAGAAAACCGGTCTTGCCCGGAACAACGAGTTCTGGGATTCCCGTAATCGCCGGCGCCAGCACAAGCCTCCCGCGTGCCATCGCTTCCATCAACACCAATGGAATACCTTCGCTTCGGCTGGTAAGAGTAACGACGTCAGCCCGGCCATACAGAGAATCCATCTGCTCCCGCGGTACATGGCCCAGCAAATTCACTGATCCTTCCAGTCCGCACTTCTGGATGAGCGACTCCAGGTGTCGGCGCTCCGGTCCGTCTCCCGCTATGAAGCATTCAAAGCGAATATCGAGCGCCTGCAGGAGTGCGCAAGCGCGGACCAGAAATGCGTGATTCTTTACCGCATGGAGCCGCCCGACCGCCAGCAACGTAAACGGCTCGCCCTGAGCCTCTTTCTGTAGAGATCGCGGGGCTTTGAGCGCAGGCACGTCCACACCCAATCGCATCACCGCGATCTTTGCTGGATCAACTTTCGGATAGTGTTCCAGAATGAAGCGACGGTTGTACTCCGAAACCGTGATGCAGAAATCACACCGTTCCAACTTTGCGTCCAGGAAAGCCCCGTGTAGCAACAAGTCGGATCCGTGCAGCGTCATGCTGTACCCCACATCCAACAACTTGGCGGCGGTCATCGCGATCCACGATCCAAAATATCCGTGGTGTACATGGATATGCTCGACTCGGTGTGTCTCCAGCAGCACCGCGTAGCAGGCTCCGAGGAACGTGTGCGCGAAAGCCTTCAGCCGCCGCCAAGGATTCTCTCTCCCACTTACGAGCGCAGATGCAATCAGAGGAAGCACTTTGTTCCACCGCTGAACACACAACCAGGCCGCCCGCACCACCAAAATTGCTGACAGCGATCGCAACACGACGTCCGGAGTCTCTGCTCCCATTGGCGGTTTTCGTACACTCCCTGTTACCACTTGAATCCCGCGGCGCCGCAATTCTTCGATCTCTTCGCCGACATAGGGCTCGACTGGACACGGGAACTGATTGGCCAGATATGCAATCGTCATGCTTGCAACTCCTGTACTCGGCGTCGCTGGGCGGCGAGCATTCCAGCCAGTGCGAAAAGCAATCCATTCACGAATTGGTAGCTCATGACCACCATCGCAGCGTTCGCCCAATAGACTGCCAGCAAGATGGGCCACATCCGGTGGAAGTTGTGATCCAGGAATCCGCCCCCCTCGCCCGGGGGAATCGCGCCTTTGCCTAATCGCCACAACTCCCACATGAGCCACACATAAAACGCAAGGCCAAGTAGTCCTTGTTCGACCACCAATTCGAGATAGGTATTGTGTGGATAAAGAATTTTCTCGTTGTAACCGCTAACGTGCCGCGGCAACTCTGCCGGCATCTGATGAAACCCCCAACCCATCCATGGACGCTGCAGGAACATCTCCCATCCGCCTGCGTAGACCGCTGCGCGGTAATCGATGGGTCCACGCTCCTCGAGTCGATCGCTGAGCTTTCCCGCGAAATGATCACAACTCAGAAGGATGCCTCCGCCTACAGCCGCGACCATACCAAAAGCCACGCAAGCGCGCCCGAAAGCGCGGCGCCTCGATAGAAAAATCATCGCCAGCACGGAACCGGCAAATGCTAGCCACACGGCTCGGGTCATGGTGGCCAGAATCGCAACGGGCACCGACGCCATTACCACCAACGTCTTCAGGCCTCGCAAGCTCCCGCGCCGGTATGCCTGAAGGACCAGCAATGCCAGCATGTTCAGCGATACACCATTGGCGACGGCTTGCAGCAGCGGTCCGCGCGCCCGGTCTTTGTGAAAACCGAGGCTTTCATCCAGAATGAAGCGCGGAAAAATCAGTGAGCGCGCTCCCACCAGGAAAGCAATCGCGGTAAAGCTCAAATACGCCAGCACAATCAGCGCGAATATCTCGAACTGCCGAAAGCGGCTCTCGGACGTGAAAATCAATCCCGCGAGGTGGAACAACGCAAAGGGGACGATGAACTTCGACGCCAGCAGACTCCAGGTCTCGTGGTCGAATGGCTGTCCGGCAATGCCTGCAAATGCCAACAGAGTCAAACCGATCATCGGCCAGGTCGCGCGCTCGGCAACAAACAGAATTCTTCGCGTAACCGCTGCCCTCACCGCGACGCCAACGACAAGGAGCCCAAATGCGACGCGATCGATTTCATAGAACTGCACATCCGGGTGACGCAGGAGCATCGCCGTGAGCGCAGCCAGGAAAAGAAGCGAAGGAGCAGCAATTAACATCTGCAGCGGACGCAGAACAGTTTTTGCGCCCCAGATCGCGAGTTCCTCGCCAGCCCATACTGCTGGCGCCGTTGCCGCCGAGTCCTGCATCACTCCCCGCTCCCGCACACCACGGCCCCGACCGTCTTCAACAGAATTCGCAGATCCAGCCCCAGACTCCACGTGCGGATGTACTGGCGATCCAGTTCGATTCCACGCCGGAATGATGGATCTCGCCGCGCCGTCACCTGCCAAAGCCCCGTAATTCCCGGAGTGACATCGAGTCGGCCCAGATGCTCGATCTCATATCCGGCAAAGTCATCCAGCGGATGCGGTCTCGGGCCGACCAAACTCATCTCCCCTTTCACCACGTTCCACAGTTGAGGCAACTCGTCCAAACTGAATCGCCGCAGATAACGACCCACCCGCGTAATCCTCGGATCTGTGGCCATTTTGAAAAACGGGCCGGACCGTTCGTTATCCAGCCGGAGGCGTTTCTTCAGCTCGTCGGCGTTGTTCACCATCGTCCGAAACTTGTAGCAGCCAAATAGCCTGCCTTTCCTTCCCGCCCTTTTCGCCGCATAGAGAACGGGGCCGTGCGAGTCCAGCTTGATCAGAATCGCAATCGTCCCCATTAAGGGCCATAGGACTGCCAAGGCCATCACCGCTCCGCACAAGTCCACCAACCTCTTCAGGATCAATCCAGCCGCTGGCAATCTTTCAGCATGCAGGCAAATAAACGGACAGCCACCGACTCGCTCCACATCTCGTTCCACCGGGTGGTAGTCAAAGAGATCGGGGACGATCTCAACATCGAGCCGCAGTCGCCTGGACTCCTCCAAAACCCAGCGCGTTACATCCGGATCCTGCGGAGCTGCCAGAATCACCTCATCCACAAACAGCTTGCGGGCCATTCGTGCCAAGTCCCCAACTCGCCCAACCACTCCATCTCCGATCGGGGTCTCATCATCGAGAAATCCGCATACGTTCCTTCCTCCAGCCAGATGCTTCTCGACGTTCAGCGCGATCCGTCGCCCGGTTCGGCCCGCTCCAACGATCAGCACATTTCGTAAGTCCAATCGCCCCCGCGCATCGTTCGACCGTTCTTCATTCCATCGTCTCCGAGCCCACAAGGCTCCGAAATCCACCACGCCGGTGATGCAAAACAGTCCACCGATGGTCCACGGAGCGCCCTGTAATCCGTAGGCAAAGCACAACACCGCAGTCGCCCATAGCACGGACTTTCCCAGGATCCACGTCTGCGTGCGCGAGTCGAGGTCATCTGAGTGCAGCCCTTCCGAATACCCCATCAATGTGATTAATGCAGTTTGCAATAATGCAATCCCTAGCAGCGAGATCGGTGCACCAGCTGCGTAGGCGAATCCATGCACTCGCGGAAATAGCGACCGCAGTGGAACCAACACCGCTCCCACCATGAGCCAACTCATCGCGATCAGTGCGCAATCTGCCGCCATCGACCGAAGCCATATCGCCCCCCTCGGCCTCTGCAACGGACCAGGCACCAGCAACTGCCAACCATTTTCTTGCGACGCATTCCCATAGTCCGATTGGATCGAAACATCCTTAGGCAGGACAAACGGCTCCGCCGACCGCGGGGGCTTCCTGTTTTTACGGCCAAGCGCTGGTGCCTCCCCAGGAATCAGTCGCGCCCATTGGGCCTCTTCTGTCCTCTGGTGTCTGGGATTGAGAAGCAAACTTGACACATCCGCTCCGTTCTTTTCTGCGGCCGCATTTACGGTCAAAGCCGCCGGTAGAGTCTCTCTGGAACCGGAAATTCCCGATCGGTCAGCACTGTTCCAAGCAGCCGCGCTCGCGATTCCTCCAGCATCTTCTTGATCTGGCTGGCAGTCGCGCGTCGGGTGCGTTGCGCCGACAGAACAAGAACCACTCCATCCGCAAACTGGGCCATGGCGACAGACTCGTTCGATCCTCCGGCCGGAGGCCCCTCCAAAATCGCGTACTCAAACTCGCTGCGAATCTGCGCCAGATACGTATGCAAGGATGTCGCGCTCACGTTTTCCTGGTCATTCTCGCGGTTGGGCACCAGCCACACATTGCTGCGCCAGCGCACCGCAGCACCTCGCAGCGGCGCGCCACGATCGTCGCCCGGAATATCGAACATCCTCATCCGATCGATTTCTTCCGCGGCTACTAGATGTGGATGCTTTCCCATAATCGCGATGCTTCCTAACGTCTCAAGCGCGAGGCTTTCTCCCACTCGCATGCAGATACTCCGTACATCCGTTTCCGCTTCAGCGGGAACAAAAAGTACTTGCCTCATGGGCTGTGGCGAACTGGAGAGAAACACCCGCCGTACCAAGCCTCGAATCTGTTCTCGCGCGAACCGATCCGGATTCCATCCATTCGCCGATCGAATGGGTCGAAGTGCAGGGGAGATGGGTTGGCCCTCTGCACCCCGGGTCAAACCTAGATCTAACCCGATGCTCATTGATCGCTCCTCATGCAGATAACCTCCGGCGTTCCTCTCGTGGCAGCGAAGCCAAAACTGGCGCATCCAGGTAATCCAGCACATCGTCTGGATTGCGAAATGCAGGATCAAAGTAATCTCCCGCAAATGCGGCTCCAGCCCCGGCGGTGCCTGCGGCCATCAAACCGATCGCCATCACCGACCAAAACGACCAGACCGGCAACGCCGGAACAGTAGGTTGTTCCGCGATAGCCACATTTACGATGCCTCGCTCATCGAGCGCGTCATTCATTCGGGCTTCTTCCTGCTTCTTCACGTACAACAGGTAGTTGTCCTGCGCAGCCTTCTCCGAACTAAGCAGCTCGTCTTGCGTGATCGCATCCGCGCCTAACCTCTCCGCCATCGCTCGGTACGTCGCCGCTTGCGCGACGGTGGCGCTCTCCCGTGCCTCGAGGGCTTTCATTTGCACTTGAGCCTTCTGCAATTCCCCTTTTGCCCATTCGTAGTTCGTATTCTTGTCGGTGGTCTCATCCCGGAGAGGCGCCACATTCTCTGCCGCAATCGCCGACTGTGTTTGAGCAATTTGCTGCTCGACCTCCTGCACAAATCGGTGAGAGGGCTCAAACTTCGTCAGCAACTGGGTCCGCTTGAGTTGCAAATCCAGCAAGCTCGCCTTCAGCGCCTTCTGTAATTCGGGGTTATCTGCGATCCGAACCAGCGTTGTGGTCCTCTCCGGAAGCTTTGACATCTGGTGCTCGAGCTCCCAGACTCGCTGTCGTGTTTCCGCGAGTTCGATCCGCGTCTGGCGTCCGCTGGCATCGAGTTCACTCAATCTCAAGACTGCAAGATCGCGCTGCTGCGAGGCCGATATAACAGCATGTCTCGTCGTGAATTCCAAAATCCTGCTCTTCGATTCCTCCAATTGGCGCCTCGACTCGGCCGTTTGCTGCTCAAAGAAATGGAACTCCCCGTTCGGCCGATGGACCGTCATGTGTTTTTCCAAATAGACATTCGACAATGAACGCAACACCTTCGCTGCCACTTGTGGATCGTCCGCCGCATAGCTCACCGCGATCAGGTTCGTCTTCTTCATGGCTTCAACATTCAGCTTCTTCCCCAGTCGTCGCGCCGCCCGCTCTACCCGCTGCGAATGGCCCTCTCCCAGATGAAGAAAATGAAACCAGTCGCGCCCGCCAACGCCTGTCTCCTCAATCACTTTCCGCAAAACCTCGTCGTCCCGCAGCAATTCCACTTCGGAGTTCAGGTCCTCCTCGGTCGTTGCCGTCCTGGTCAAATCGTATGGAGCATTTTCCCCGGCACTCACCGGTGCGTCGGCACGTCCGCGTCTGACCAAAATCTTCATATCCGCTTCGTATTTCGTTCCCACGAGCGCATAGAGAATTGCCGCCCCGAATATCAATCCTGAAACCCAGACGAAGACCCTCCGCTGGCGGAACAGCGCCATCGCCAATTCACGCAAGGTAGGCACCGAGGTTTGGATCCCGCCGCGAATTGGGTCTTCATCTGACACGCGAGTGTAAGTAAGGTTCTTAAAACTGATTGGGGTTCATGTACATGCTCACGGAAGGCTTGCTTAGAAAGCGCGCAATTTTCGAAATCATGTTCTGCGGAACAAACACCATATCCCCCGGCCGCAGATGCGAATCTTCTTTCAAGCTGGACTGCTTCAACATCTTCTTTAAATCCAGCAGCCGTGCTTCCACCAGATCGTCATCAACGCGCCGGAACAGCACGACCTGCGAATGCTTTGACTGTTGAGTGAGTCCTCCGGCAATCTCTACGGCCTCCATCACGGTTGTGTCCGACCTCAATTCGTACTTTCCAGGCTTCCCAACTTCGCCTCCGACGATGAAATAAGGATGCTCGAATTCCTTCAGAACGACCGTGACCTGAGGATCGTGCAGATATCCCTGATAGGCCTTCTTCACCGCAACGCTGAAATCTTCGAGACTTAGTCCTTGCGCCTCAATCGGTGCGGCATCTTTCAGCCTGACGTAGCCGTCGGGCTGCACCGTCAGCGATTGGTTAAACTCCGGAGCAACTGTAAAGCTCACCTCGACCACATCACTCGGCTGCAGCCGGTAGAGCGGACGCCGGGTCCCTCCGAGCAGGAGATTCTCCTTGCCATCCGCTCCTCCAGGCTTTGGCACCACTTCGTTTCCGATTCTCGTTTCTGGTTTGGTTGAGCCGGAACGAGAACCGTCTTGGGCTCCGCTCAGGTCTACTTTCTCCTGTGCGGACGCAAACAAACAGCAATCCAAGAACAGCGCCGCCATGACGACGAATCGCACGAATGTGAAACTGGTCTTCATCGCGGACTCTGCTACCTTCGCTTCCAAATCATTGCCCAACTGCTACGCGCAACTTATCCGACTGCTCGGGACCCAACAAGATGTGGGACGTTGGGTCCACGAAAGTGGACAACCTTTCTCGTGAGGGAAAGACGTATTTCGCCAAATTCTGCGGAGTTTTCGGTGAATTCCGCGATCGGGAAGTTCGGCAAGGTGCCGACTAGAAGTACCTACAAAAGTGGACTTGCATGTTCACAAGATCACACGGAATCAGGCGGCCTTCAGGAAACCGAGAGAGAACGCTTAATCGTGAATTCGAACGCGTCAGTCCAAAGCATCTCGAATCGAGGCTTTGCGAATCGTCGTTTGTCGGCTAATCAGCCGAGCGATCCAGCACAATGAAGACGTCGTCTCCGAATTTCTCATTTTTCAACAGCCGAACCTGCTTTGCAGCATCGAAACCCGGGACCGAAACTTCATTCCCATTTTGAGAGTTGAACCACATTTTGTGTCCGCTTTCCTTGTGGATCATCTTCCGTCTTCCTACAATCGCCGCATCAGTCTCTCTGCTGATTAGGGAGAATCGCCGTATGAATTTGTCCGCCGCCACTTCCGACGCAATCGGTGTCCTTGTCGCCGACTCCAATCGCATGCAGGCGCAACTGCTGACAAGCGCGCTGCGCCGCCATCCGGAGTTTCATCTCACTACTTGCATGATGGATACGATGTCCATCGCGCAAGCAGTCGTTGCAGGCCTTCCACGGGTTGTGCTGCTTTCTATAACACCAGCCACTCTCTCCGAAACTGTCGCGCTGTTGCGCCGCCTGCATCTTTCTCATCCCGGGATCGCGCAGGTCCTGCTTTCTGACTCGTTCGATCGCGAGTTCGTAGTTACAGCGTTTCGCTCGGGAGTTCGCGGCATCTTCTCGATTACAGACTCCAACCTTCGCCTACTGTGCAAATGCATTCTCCGCGTGGCCGCCGGACAGATATGGATCAACACCGAACAACTGAACTACGTAATGGACCTGATCTCGGAAGTTCCTTCCTTGCGCGTGCTCAACACGAGTGGCGATCGTCTGCTGACCCCGCGCGAAGAACAAGTGGTCGCGCTCGTCGCTGAAGGTCTCGGCAATCGCCAGATCGCCACGGAACTTAATCTCAGCCAGCACACGATCAAGAAATATCTGTTTCGCATCTTTGAGAAACTCGGCATCTCGACGCGTGTCGAACTTGTCCTTTATGCCGTTCATAACGGAGACCCGCGACAAGCTGAATGGCTGGCGGGCGCTTAGGCAGGAAGATTTCGAAGAAGAAAAAAGGCGCCGAAATTCGCCGCCGGAGTAACGTCACGCGCGGATTTGAAAACGGCGAAGTCTGCTTGTATAACTTGGAACGGAACTCCTTGTCCCAGGATCCTTCCAATTCGCCTGCATCACCCAAGCCCCGCGGCGGAAGCATTGTCGCCGCTGGACTGCTCTTGCTGGCGCTCGTATTAGTGGTCACCTTTACGAGCCGGCCAGCATTTTCCAGTCCGCTGGCTCTCGTGGTCGTGGCCGCGATCGGGTTAGCCGCGCTGTTATTGCAGCTCCGTATCCGCAAGGATCCCAGCAAACCGATTCGTGCTCCGCTGTGGCTCAACGTGCTCGGGCTGCTGTTCGCCGTGACCGCAGTGTTTGCGGACTATCTCCATCTCAGCGCCAACCTGATGTTCATCGCCGCGCTCGGAGCCGTGGGATGCTTCGGCGTCAGCGGAGCCGTCGTGCTGCACGCTCTCCGCAAAAAAAGCAGCTGATTCGGGCTAGCGCTTGAACTCCACTGCAACCGTGGTCTCGACCGTCACCGGCTCGCCGTTCACGCGATAGGGTTGAAACTTCCACCAGCGCAACGCGTCCATGGCAGCGCGGGCTAATACGTCGGGACCATTCAATGCGCGCGTACTGGCGACCGAACCATCGGGCCCGACAACGATGTCGAGCGCGATGATGCCTTGCAAATTCTGCTGTCTCGCGTCTGCGGGATAAATCGGGTCGACTCGGTGAACCAGCAATTTCTGCATCGCATCGGTCGGAACCTTCAACGGCGTAGTCGATGCGCTGCTCGATCCCTTGCGGCCGGATTCCAATTCTTCCCAGCCGCTGGTCCATCTCCACCAGAACATCCCGGTCACGAATGCGGCCAGCATTACAACGACGATCCATGCGATGAGGCTCGATTTTTTTCCGCGTCGGCCCGACGATCCGCCCCCTCCAAACGAACTCTGACTCGCAGGGATGTGCTTGACCACGACGCGATTCACTCTCGCGTGTGGAATCGCTCCGACTTCTGTTTCCGCTTTCGCTTCCTTCGCCCAATCACGGATCGCGACGCGCTGCTCGGCCGATATCTCGAGGAACTCGAATCCGCATCGCAATTTGTCGTGGTACTTCACGGTCGCGTTGGCGCGCAACGGCTCGGCCTCCGGCGACAGCATCAGCTCGACTTCCACGGTCTGACCCGGTTCCAGTTCTCCGGCAAGCATCGCGGCGATGCCGCGCTCGCAGACATTTACCGAACGTCCGGGGACTTTGTCGGGAACTCCCGATCGCATGACCGTCACGTCAACGGGCGCGGCCGCGCGAAAGCGCGGCACGCGCCGCCGTGACGGTCCCGTCCATTCCCGAACTTGTGCTTCCGATGCCATCGGATCTTTAACGTTACAGCGTCATGGAACTTTGTCGTTCCGAGCGAAGCGAGGAATCTGCTGTTGCCGTTCTATCGCTTCAACTCGACAATCTCGCTGCCGCGCGCCAGCAAAGCCACGCTGGCCATCCCGATGAACAATCCATGTTCGACCACTCCTGGCATGTCGCTGAGTTGCCGAGCCAGCGCTTCCGGATCGCGGATCTCGCCGAAGTGGCAATCCAAGATGTGATTGTTCTCGTCGGTCACGAAGGGCTTGCCGGAATTGTCTACGCGCAGTTGCACGTTCGCGCCCAAGGCAGTGATCCGCTTGGAAACGAGTGCTTGCGAGAAACGAATCACTTCCACCGGCAGCGGAAATTTTCCCAGCATCTTCACCTGCTTCGACGCATCGGCGACGATGACCAACTGCTTGGTCGCGGAAGCCACAATCTTTTCTCGTAGCAGCGCGCCGCCTCCACCTTTGATCAGGCGCAACTGCGGATCGACCTCGTCGGCGCCGTCAACAGTGACGGCAATCTCCTGACATTCGTCGAGCGTGGTGAGCGGGATCCCCAGGCTTTCAGCCAATTCTTTCGAACGGACCGACGTGGGAATGCCGCGGACGCGCAGGCCCTTCTTCACCCGTTCGCCGAGCAACTGGATGAAGTGCGCGGCGGTCGAACCGGTGCCGAGGCCGACGACTTGTCCATCCTTAATAAAGCGCAGGCTGGCGCGGGCCGCCGCCTCTTTTTCCTGATCGTTCGCCATTCAACCTCGGGACGCGACGCTCATGTGTGCATGTAGCGAAGCGCGGGACAAATCTTCGTTGAAGGGATATCCCCTCCCCTGCCGGTCTACTGAAATCATCGACTTAGCGGAAAATCGCCAAGTAGTCCTAGGGGCACAATATTTTACAGCCAAAATCTTGAAAAGAGTGAAGTTAGTGGCGCGGGAAAGCTGCCGTCGTTTTTCGTCGTTTTGAGTCAAAATATTGAATTCGCACGAGTTAGGCGTTTCGTGGCGCTCGGACCGCTCGCAAAATATTGAATCGCAATGAGTTATACGTAAAATATTGCAAAATAAGGAGTTAGGCTGCACAGCGATTTTGAGCTCTCCACGCTCGGCTTCGCCATAATCGGACGGCGGCGAGGCCGAAGGCAAGGTTGGATGTCACAAAGTGGGAAATAAAGTTGTGGAAACCGAATGTCGCGGCGGAGCCGCTTCCCGGGAAAGTCAGTCGAGATCGAGTGTCCATTGACGCGGCCCGGGGGCGAGAAGGAATGAGTACGGCGCCGGCAATCGGGACAGCCCACCCTCCCGCAGAAAACGCGAGAAGGGTGGCCAGGTCTATACGTTCTTTGCAAGACAGGCTGGGCACTCCCCAAACAGCAGTTGCCGTGACGGGGCTATCGTATTTGATTATGCGTGTCGCAAAAGGCATAAACAATGACGTTCGGAGTGCGCTCAAGGCAGAATTCGCTGTCGTAGACGTTCCCAAAACTATCCGAGTACTGGATGTGTCCCGATATGATCACGTATTCGATCAGTCCCCGAGTGTTAATCCTGTTAAATAATTGAGGATCGCTTATCGGATAGTCTGACCACGCCGTGTTCCAGCCTTCTTTAGTGGGAGGAATGATGCTGCCGAGACTAGGATCGAGAGGCGTCAAGGTGATTCTTTTCTCAGCGCTTTTCCCAAACAATATCCGCCCGTTGGTTCGGGTATTTATCGCTGGCGATTTCCCAAAGTTCTTGTAGTGGAAGTTGAAACCTAGTTTATCCGAAGTGTTGCCGGCATTGTGAGGCTGAAGAGAAAACGGCCCGAGGTCATCTGTAAGCCATACATACGGTCTCTGATCTGTCACGAAGTTCCGCTGCACTTGCGCCATCGCCTCGTCGGCAGATTTCTTGGAAATTCTAACGGCGTCTTGCGCTTGATGCCTGGTGTTGATCATTTCTTTCCACATGCGGATCGTAATCGCAGCATAGACCAACACCCCTAAGAGAGTGAGGGTCTCAACTATCAACTTGTAGTGCTCTCGGCCTGTGTTTTTGTGCTTAGGGTCGGTTTGAACTTCTATGGGATGGGGAACCTGAAGATCGGTCTTAATGACTTGGGGGCTCCGCGGCTCTGATTGAAAGCATCCGTTAATTCGTTTATGGATTTCGTTTGCTGCTTGATTTCCTTGCGTAGGGAATCAACTAGTTTCGGAAGTTCCTTGCGAAACTTCTTAGCGAGAACAATGAACTGGCGTGTGACGTAGTCCATAGAATGAGTGTCTTTCAGGGAGTGGGCGGTTGGGGAATTTCCTTTTCAAGGGGCGCAGGTGGTTGCTTGTCCCAAGTGACGCTCGATCGCGTCCTGCGCGATACAAACCTAAATATGCGGTTGGAGTCAATGAACGTGAACGGCCAAGGGTGGTAGTAAACAACAATTGCAATATCCGCACCAAAGACATTTCCAAACGTCATGAACCTTTTATCGCTGCAAGGCACCGTGACGCTATCCGACGATGCGAGATCGGAGACATCCCCATACGGATTGTCCAAATAAACAGCATGTGCGCCGTTAGGACCGGGTGGGAAGATCGAAGTGTTCCAAACGAAACATCCGGTCCTGACGTGAGTTAGTTTTAGAGGACCGTCATTGGAGACTGTGAATTGCGAGTTCAAGATGTTGTCTAAATCTGAAGGTGGACTTGCTGAAGCAGACAGATGAGGCAATAGTCCTACGACAGCCAAGCATGCTAATAGGAATGAAAAGCATCCATAAATCCATTTGGGAACCTTCTTCCAAAAAGACTTGGAGGATGGTGGCTGTGGGATGAGCGGGGGTTGTTGTGGCAAGGATAGACCTGCCTCTTTCAGCATCCTTCATAGCTTTCTTCTATCCTTGCTGTTCGCCATTAATGATGCGCGTGTTATGAAAAGCCTTTTTGTAGTTTCAAAAGACCAAGTGGCCGGGAAGGAGAAACGACGGGGGAGGGCTTCTTCCCGCGGACAGAGTGTACGTAAGGTGAAGCTTTTCGACAAGGACCGAGGTTTAGACTATGAGGCCCGTCGCCATGGTTTGCTCTTTATCTCAAGAGCTCCGGTCCAGCCGCATGCATCGATCCACGCCGACTCCTCCCATTTGTCTCCAGCATTGCTGAGTCCAATTGCAAACGAAGACATCCAAGCTGGGAAGGAGGTACGTTTATGTTTGTCGTATTGGGAGCAAGTGGAAATACCGGACATGTCGTGGCGAGCAATCTTCTTATTGCGGGACAGAAGGTTCGTGTCGTCGGCCGAAATGCAGCTCATTTACAAACTCTCGCCGGAAAAGGTGCGGAGATTTTTACCGGCGATGTCACCGACGCCGGTGCTCTCACCAAAGCCTTCCATGGAGCGGACTCAGCCTATGTCATGATTCCGCCGAATCCCACCAGCACCGATCCGCTCGGCTATGCAAATCGAGTCAGCGATGCGATTGCCGCCGCCGTGCAGAAGTCGGGAACCAAGAATGTGGTCGCACTCAGCAGCGTTGGTGCCGAACAGGCCAACGGCGTCGGTCCTGTGGTCGGCTTGCATCATCTTGAACAAAAACTCAACCAGATCAACAGCGCGAATGTGCTTTTCCTTCGGGCAGGCTACTTCATGGAAAACACGCTGCCACAAGTGGGAGCGATTCATAAGATGGGAACCATGGTTGGGCCGCTTCGTCCAGATCTGAAGGTTCCGATGATTGCCACGCGCGATATCGGTGTTTCGGCAGCGGACGCGTTGTTGCATCCGTCAACCAGTGGCAAACAAACGCGTGAACTGCTCGGCCAGCGCGAACTCTCGTACACTGACGTGGCACCAATTATTGGCAGGGCCATCGGCAAGCCGGATCTTAAATACGTTCACTTATCGGACGATCAGGTTCGGGGAGCGATGGTTCAGATGGGAATGTCCGATCAATTTGCCCGGTTACTCCTGGAGATGACAGCGTCACTCAATGCCGGAAAGATGCGGGCACTTGAACCACGCACGTCGAAGAACACTACACCGACGACTTTCGAAACATTCGTAACAGAGTCGTTCGTTCCTGCGTTTGAACAGCAAGCCGCAGCCTGAGGTTTCCGATTGGAAAAAAAGAAATCCCACCCGTGCACAATGCGCGGGTGGGATTTATTGAAACTATCCGATAACTTTCTCCGTGTAGATCAGATACGCCGCAAGGGCAAGACCGATGATCACGGTCAAAATGGTGAGAAGATCCAGGCCGAAGCCGGCGGGTTCGAAATTGCCCGATTCGAGGCGCGCCCGGTTCTTGCGATAGCGGAACAACCCCGCGATGACCAGCAGAAGACCGGCGGCAATCGTGCCGGATCCCATCCACACGGAGAGGCCTGCTGTGCGAACGCCGTGCCCTTGCAGCGCACTCAATTGGCGGATCGCGATAGAGAATCGGCCGATGGCAAATCCGAAAACAATGATTGCGGCGCCGGTGCGCACCCAGGCGAGGAATGTGCGCTCGTTCGCAAGATGATCGCGTGCCCGATTCGCATTGAGATTTTCGTCGCTCACAACTGCTCCGATGCAGCCAGCATTATTCCACAGCCTTCGCGATGACCATGCCGGCTCCTGCAAGATTCTTGATCAGATCGGCGGGCACGCCATGCCGCTGCTGCAGATATTCGGGACTGTTGTAGGTGACCGACACCGAGCCGTTAGCGTCCTCGGCGACGAGCGCCTTCAGAGGCAGATCGATCGCAAGACTTGGAGCGGCCACCATGAGCGGCGTGCCTGCCTTGGGACTGCCGAAGATGAGAACCTTGGTGGGCCGCATCTTGAGACCGACTTTCTCCGCCTCGCCACTGTGATCGACGATTGCAAAAACGTGCAGGCCTTTTTCGGCGAAGGCTGATTGCAGGCGTTGCAGGGTTTCGTCGACGGAATAGCGGCTGGGTACTTGAACTAATCCGTTTTGGTTTGCCATGATCGGCGCCTCTCGATTGCTATGGAGATTGAGGTTCGATTTTATCGGGAAACTGCCGAACGGTCATTTCGAGTGCTAATATCCACTTGGAATTTCTCGGGCTCACCACAGAGGGCACAGGGTTTTACACAGGGAGCACGTTGCGGGCAGAGGACTCATTCATGGGAAATCGATATCGGAAAGTTGCTTTCGCTCTTGCGCTTTTAGTTTGCGGCTTCGCTGCTCAACAAGTTACGGCTCAGACTGCCTACCAGCCGTCGCCTGAAAACCTTCAGGCCCGCCGTGAATTTCAGGACATGAAATTCGGCATGTTCATTCACTGGGGCGTGTACAGCGTTCTCGGCGATGGCGAATGGGTCTTCCACAATCGTAAGCTAAAGGTGGATGAATACAATCGCCTTCCTTTGTTTTTCGACCCTGAGAAATTTGACGCGAAGACCTGGGTGTCGCTGGCCAAGGCTGCCGGGATGAAGTACATCACGATCACGTCGCGACATCACGACGGTTTCGCAATGTTCGATTCGAAAGTATCCGACTGGAATATCGTGCAGCGCACGCCTTACAAGAAAGATCCGCTGAAGATGCTGGCGGAGGAGTGCCATCGACAGGGCATCAAGCTCTTCTTCTATTATTCGCAACTGGACTGGCACAATCCGGATTACTACCCGCGCGGCGCAACCGATTGGAAGAATGGACGTCCCGATCACGGCGATTGGAACGCATACCTCGACAATTACATGGACGGCCAGCTTACCGAACTGCTCACCAACTACGGTCCGATTGGCGGCATATGGTTTGACGGCATGTGGGACAAGCCCGACGCCGACTGGCATCTCGACAAGACTTACGCGCTGATCCACAAGCTGCAGCCGGCGGCGCTGATTATTCCGAATCATCATCAGACGCCGCGTCCGGGAGAAGATGTTCAGACCTTTGAGCGCGATCTGCCCGGCCAGAACACCGCGGGCTTCAACACGAACTATGTGAGCAACCAGCTGCCGCTCGAAAGTTGCGACACTCTCAATGACAATTGGGGGTTCAACATCGGCGACAGCAAGTACAAGAGCGCTGCCGATCTGGAAAGCCGCCTGGTTCGCGCTGCAGGGAACAATTCGAACCTGCTGATGAATATTGGGCCGTATCCAAATGGAGAGATTGATCCGCAATTCGTGACGCGCTTGCAGGCAGTCGGCGAGTGGCTCTCAAAGTATGGAGAGTCGATCTACGGAACGCGCGGAGGGCCGATCGCACCCGGCGACTGGGGAGTGACCACGCAGAAGGACAATAAGATTTACGTACACGTGCTGAACTGGTCGGCGCCGCTGCTGGCGCTTCCTCCCGTCGCGGGCAAGGTGACATCCGCGCAGATGCTAGTTGGCGGAGCGACGACAGAGTTCACGCAGAATGCGAATGGAGTGATCCTGAAGCTTCCGGCCGCAAGCAAAGATGAAATCGATCGTGTGATTGTTCTTACGATGGCGAAGGCGGGAGCTTAACGCGCAGACGCGGAACGCTAGCGATTATTCCTGGCAGTTTTGACTTGTTCTTTCTCGCTGAGACGAATCACGGCCGCGGCAGCACTGTAGCGAACCTTGGGATTCCTGTCGGAAAACTTCAGCTGAACCTTGGGTAGCAATAGAGGATCTCCGCGCTGCGCGATGGCTTCGACTGCGGCGGCGCGGACGATCCAGTCTTTGTCGTTCGTGGCCTTGACGAGAGCCTGTCCCGAAGCAGGATCGGGATCGTGCGCGAGAAATGTCGCGGCCACTGCTCGCGCTGGATTCGGATCTTTCTTATGCATGGTCCGCCAGGCATCCCAGCCGATTCCGGCGAACGGTACGTATCCAATTCCCTCGGAAAAACCAATCATGGCCAACTCTTTTGGATTTTTCAATGTGGCGAGCTGCTGCGCGATCAAGCCGTCGTTCGATTTGCGACGGCCGGTGAGCAGTTGGTAATAGACCTCATAGGCCGACTGATCATCTTTGAGTGATCGCAGGGAGTGAGCGGCCGCCATCACTACCGGAATCTTGGCGTCGGAAAGAGCGTGCTGCAGTTTTGGGATCGACTCGGTGGCATGCATCTGTCCTAACGCGGTCGCAGCGGCTACGCGCACGTCAGGGTTGGGATCGCTTAGAGCAGCTTCTGCAACCTCACGAAAGCGAGGTTCGTCGGGCAGCAAACCAAGGGCGCGAACGCCGTTGGTGCGCTCGGTGGTTTGTTTGGACAGAACCGCCGTCAAGAGCATGTCCCAGGCGCGGTGCTGTGGCTTTTCGATATCGGTCGAAGCCTGGGCGGCGGATGAAATCGCACTCGCGCATCCCAAGAATAAGCAGGCCACGATCTGAAAAAGTCTTCTCATACTCGCGCTCGTCGTGGCCCGGAAATGCTCGGCTGCCAGAGCCATAAAGCGCAAGGTGAGATGCAGTTTCGGAGGAAACCGTAGACCGACTCTTTTGATCTGGGGAGTAGAAAGTTAGCGGGACGAACCCGGTAACCCGTGGTGCGGACAACAGCCTATTTCAATCAACCTACTTCAATCCCCGGACCACAAAAGCCTGCGAGAGCGTTTGCACGTAAACGTATTCGTAGGCGCTCCCGTCGAGAGAGAAATGAGGCGGCCCGGCACTGCTTCCCGGGGCTGCGGCCTGTCCGAACTCGCGCCAAGGTTCCATCTTGCCGCTGGTGATGTTCACGCGCGACAGTTTCGCAGTCCTCTCAGACATCCGATTGACCGACACGTAAAGCGAGGTCCCATCTGGGGACCAGCCTGCAACAGCGTATTTCGAATCGAGATCTGGTATCGGGTGAAATCCGCCACCCTCAAGTGGCCAGATGCCGCGCTTGCCCTCCGGCCCGACCACGGCAGTACTGCGGCCGTCGGGGGAGAGCGAAACCCCACGGATCCCTTCCGGGGTCAGGGGTTTAGCGTCCCCGGTGCTCAGGTCGATCAAGTAATCGCGCGCTGCGTGGCCGGGTTCGATTCCGGAGGCAAGCAGTCGCTTGCCGTCGGGCAGAAAGCGCACGGTGGCATAGCTGATGTTATCGTGTGTCAACTGGCGCGCTTCGCCGGCTCCAGTCGGCACTAACTTGAGCGGGCCGCCTTTCGAGGGCCGGGTCACTACCCATTTCGTTTCAGGGGAGAGCGCCATCGCATTGCCTTCACCGATCTTCGCGGGCGGAGATCCGTCCGTGTCGCGCAGAAAGACTGTGTAGTTCGGACCTCCTCCCTCGCCCTCTTCTTCAAACAGGACCTTCTTGCCGTCTGGGCTGAAGTCGCGGGCAAGGGACCAACCAAACCATCCCAACTCTTTTTCTTCTTTCGCGCCCGGCGCCAATCCACGAATGCCGATGCGCTGCTGGTGGGTGATCATCAGCGCCGTGCCATTGCGCATATCCTCGAGCCACATGCCTCCGGGCACGTTCGTGATACGGCGTTCCTTGCCAGACAAGGTCACACCGTGCAGGTTGGTGGCGCTACCGCTGCGCGTCGCGGTAAACCATACCTCGTCGCCCGACGGAGACCATTGCACGCCTTCGATAGAGACGAAGCCCGAGGACAGTTTCTTCTCGTGTCCGGCCATGTCGACGACTGCCACGGATCCTTCGTCGTCGCCGTCGGTATTCTCATGATCGGAAAATGCGATCCATTTGCCGTCGGGTGAAATCGCCGGATCACTGATCCAGTTGATGCCGTCGAGAAGAACATGGCCAACCGGATATTCCAGCCGCCAATGGGAGGTCTCGCGCGCGAAGCGAACGATGACCATGTTTTCGCCGTCAGGCGCCCATTTTGCATCCTGCACATTGTCGAGGAGTTCGCGCGGAGTTCCGCCGTTGAGAGGGACGCGGGCAAGCGTTCCGAGGCGTGCGAAACCGCCGGAGAAAGCCGTGTTGAGACGGATTGCAAGTTCTCCACTTTTCGAGACGGAAAGCAGGTCGGCGTTTTTCAGGCCCAAGTCACGCGCGCCGTTGTCATCGGTGCGCGCCAGATAGAGCTGGTCGTCACCGCCGTCCCAAGCGGCGGTATAGACGATGCTGCCGTCGGGAGTGAAGCGGGCGTTTCCGATCGATCCGGTGCGAAATGTAATTTGCTGATATTCCGGCGGAGCGGATGTGCCTTGTCCTCGGCCCAACCACCAACCCAACGCCAGCAGCCCGGCAGCGAGGACCACGCCAGCGGCCATCAGTCCGAATCGAAACCGCGAAGCGGCAGCGTCGGCCTGCTCCACCACTGTCTGCGCGCCTGACTTCCCGCCTGCCGAAAGCTCGGTCAAAGCTTCCAGATCGAATGCCAGATCGCCCGCCGATTGGAAGCGTTGCGCCGGCTGCTTTTCCAGACAATGACGGACAATGCGGTCCAGCCCGGGCGGCACATTGCGCGCCGTCTCCGAAAGTTCGGGCACTTCTTCTTTCAGAATGGCGCTCATGGTGTCGGCGGCGCTCTCGCCGTGGAACGCACGCTTGCCAGAAATCATTTCGTAGAGGATCGCGCCGAAGCTGAAAATGTCGGAACGATGGTCAGCCGGCTTTCCGCGAACCTGCTCCGGAGACATATAGCCGGCAGTTCCCATCACCAGGCCCGTTTCGGTGGCCACCTGCACGGTTGGCGCGTCGCCGCTGGGGCCAGGTTCCGGACGCACCAATTTCGCCAGACCGAAATCCAGAATCTTCACCCGGCCGTCATTGGTGAGAAAAAGATTTTCCGGCTTCAAATCGCGGTGGACGATGCCCTTCTCGTGCGCCGCCGCTAACCCGCGCGCCACCTGAATCGCGTAATCGACGACGCGGCGGATCGGCAGCGGACCGTTCCTCAGCCGCTCGCGCAGAGTTTCGCCTTCGAGCAGTTCGGACACGACGTAAGGCGCGCGTCTTTCCTCGCCGATGTCGAAGATGGAGAGAATGTTGGGATGATTGAGCGCCGCGGCGGCTCGAGCTTCTTGCGAAAAACGCTGCAGGCGCTCTCGATCGGCCGAAAAGGATTCCGGCAACACCTTAATCGCGACCGTACGATCGAGCCGCGAATCGTGGGCGCGATAGACCTCGCCCATACCGCCGGCACCGATCAGAGATTGGATTTCATACGGCCCGAGCTTGGTTCCGGAAGTGAGCGCCATCGGGCGCGATTATACGCGACCGGCGGAAAGGGTCAAAAAGGAGTGGTCGGTCGGGTCGAAAAACTTCAGCCACGAAGGCTACGAAGTCACACGAAGGAAAACGCATGCGAATCAGGCCTTCGTGATGCCTCGCGTCCTTCGTGGCTGATACTTCCTGCGTTCACCGCCAAACATTTGGCTTCGCCACGAGAGCGATACAAAACGATTTCATTTCTACGACTGAACGATCTTCTCCAGCGCGACGCGGCTGCGAATGATTAAGGTCGCACCCTTTAACTGCATCAGCTGTTTCTTCTTGAATTCTGAAAAGAGGCGGCTGACGGTTTCGCGCGTGGTCCCAATGATCTCAGCGATTTCTTCGTGCGTGAGCGTCAGTTTTACCTGAGAGGAGCCATCATCTTGCATCGTCTTGCTCGACCATGAAAGCAGCAGCTTGGCGAATTTCTCCGAGGGTGAAGCGGACAACCCCAGGGTGCGGATCTCTTCATACGCCGTGTAGTAATTCCGGCTGAGCTGTTGCGCGACGCGAACCGCGACTTCGGGGTGATCTTTGAGAAAGTGCATCAGCGAATCCCGGGGGATGAAGTTGGCCTGCCCAGGCTCCATCATCTCGGCAGTCACCTCGTACGGCCGATTGGAGATCACTGCATTGAGCCCGAGGACGTCGCCCGACTCGGAAATCTTGGTGATGATCGTCTTGCCTTCGCGCGACGACGTCGAAAGCTTCGCCTTCCCAACGCAAAGCACGAAGACGCCCCGAGGCTGCTGGCCCTCAATGAAGAGCATCGCGCTCTTGGGATAGACGGCCGTGGACTTGATGTCGTTGAGCCGCTGACCGGCCTGGGGGGAAAGATTGCAGAAAAGATGTTCGCCACGTACCGGGCAAGTCAGGCAATTGTCCAGAATGTTGAGTCCATAAGGAGCCCGCATTGGAAACCTCCCGCGGGCAGCGGCTCGTCACTTCTCGCCTCAGCCCACGCATAGGGAATGGCAACTCACCCGCCAAATCGAGGCCCCATCCGGTCCCAATTTGGAAGTACGTAACAGACTGCAAGCAAAGGCGTTATCGAATTCGAAGAGTTTTCGCTGTTTCTGTTGGAGCGAGATTGGGTGAGGATTTGGGTTATTTCCCGCACAGCGCTGCGTGATCTGGATCACCCAAAGCCGTGACTTCGATAACCTTGGCACGGTTTCTAAGGTTCGCAGGATCGCCCCGGGCGTGGCGTTCGGGCGGCGCCCAGCTACCTAAGGTCCTACGTTCACGTGTAGGGGTCTCGGCGTTTGCATCCGTTCCCGGTAAATCAGGTTCTTGGCGGCGACTTCTCCGACAGCGTCGACGTGTACCACGTATCCACCTTGGGGCAGGGTCTCACCAAAGGGTAATTCCATGCCGATGGTTCCTCGCGTCAGGACGAAGTGCTGGTAGCCGATCGCGGTGGCACGGCCATTGCCCGCGACTGCCATCACAACGAAAGTCAGATCCATATCGTCGGGCGTCGTATTCGTAACCTCGACGCTGCCTTGGATTCGGCTTCCGGCAACGCGCGCCGGATTCTTCCAGTTCAGGGTAAGAGCTGATCGCACCCGCAAAACAAAGCCTTTCTGCACTGCCTGCTGGGGACTACCACCATCGTTCACTGCCAAGGTGAATTGGAACTCGCCGGTCTGTTGCGGCTCACCGTGAAGCAGGCCATTGTCTTCGAGCTTCATTCCGGGTGGCAGAGCACCTTTCTCCAGCCTCCAGTGCAGGGCCGGAACTCCTCCGTGCGCCTGGAATCGGACCTCGTAATGAGCGCGGGGAAAGGTATCTGGGAGCTCGGACTCATTTTCGATGATGAGTGGGGATTCGCTGGGGGGCGTCGCGCCCGATTGCTCACCGTCGGGCGGCGGAGTCGCGGTCTGAGATAGAACGAGAGTCCCTTTCGCGCACCCCGCGAGGCATATGAAGAGGATGAGCCAAAAAGGAATCCGCGGCATTAGCACCTTACTCATCTGATTTTCCCCATCCCACGCGCCAAAACTCGTTTTGCGCCTGCGCCCTTATCAACCACAACAGCCTGTTTTCTTACTTTCCCACAGTTTCCGTTCTTCCGTATAGGAATGTTGCCAGACATTGATCTTGCAGACTTGGCTGCCCTACATCACCGAGGTCACATTGACTAATTTTCAGTATTTCTGAAAAACTAGCGTTTCCGGTGCATCTTAATTAGTGCGTTCGTGCCGCCGGGACGTTTCCTCAAGAATGGAACTACTGCTCAATCTCGCGTGGCTTTTGCTGGCGCTGCCGGCTTATTGGCTGTGGCGCGACGCAAGGGGGGTGCGAAACAGCCGTCGCTTTGCATCGGCCCAGTGCTTCCTAGCCTTGGGATGTATGTTAGTCATCCTGTTCCCGGTGATCTCCGCGACTGATGATCTGCGTGCCATGCGCACGGAGATGGAAGAGTCACCGAGCAGCAAGCACAGCATTCGCCAGGCTAGCTGCGAGAAACCTTCCGGATCCAAATGGCAGAGCCCTCCATACCAGGTCATCAATCTGGGATTCGGCTTCGCGATCCAGAAAGATTGGCTTCATGCTCAGGTCGTCCGCGAACTTACCCCAGCAGCGCCAGTAGTTGAGCGTTCGGGCCGTTCCCCTCCAACCTTCCCTGCCTAGTTCACTAGATCGCTGATCGGTCACATCGGAAAATCAACGGCGATCTTCGCTCTTCCTTTACGCACTTCTTACGCGGAAGACAGGAAAGTAATACTGCGGTTAAAGCCCGTGGTATCTGAATTTTCAATCGGCGTTTTTGGCTTACCGCGTAACTCGAACACGGCTGGAGTCTTGGATGCGGTGGATATCACTCAATCTAGCGCTAGTGCTATTTGTGGGCGCCATTTCTCTGCGCGCGCAGAGTGCGCCCGCGCCCGCGCCTCAAGTGTGGACTTGGGATCAGGTGAAACAGAATTTCGAACTCAACAACACGACCTTGATGGCCGGAAAGCTGAACATCGACGAACTAAAAGCCCAGGAAATTACGGCGCACCTGCGACCGAATCCGGACTTCACGCTCTCCGCCGATGGAACTCAGATCGCACCCAGTCACGGAGTTTGGCAGCCCTTCGCCGGAACGTTTGTATCGCCCGGTGTCAGCTATCTATTCGAACGCCGCAACAAACGCAATCTGCGCTATGAAGCCGCAAAGCAAGGGACTGCAATTGGCGCGGCACAGACGTCAGACTCCGAGCGCAATCTGATCTTCAATCTGCGCAGTGCTTTCGTCGGAGTGCTGCAAGCCAAGGCCGTGCTTCGATTGGCACAGGACAACCTGGCCTACTATGACAAGCTTCTGAAGGTCAGCCGCGATCGTTTCGACGCCGGCGACATTGCCCGGATCGATCTGGACCGCCTCGAGCTGCAACGTCTGCAGTACGAGTCCGACGAGCAGACTGCGCTGGTGAATCTGCGCACGACCAAGATTAATCTGCTGGCTCTGCTCGACGATCGCCGGCCGGTCGACAGCTACGACGTCGATGGCGTCTTCGACTTCCGCGAAGATCTACTCGGTCTCGAGGACTACCGGAAGGAAGCGCTCAATGCCCGTCCTGACCTGAAAGCCGCGGTGCTTTCGGTGCAGCAGGCCGAGACGAATTACAAGTTGGCGGAAGCAGATGGGTCGACCGACCCCACGATCGGACTCTGGTTTACTCACAATGGCTCGTTCAACAACCCGGATGCGCTCAATACGCTCGGCGCCAGCGTGAGCATTCCGCTGCGCATCTTCGACAAAAATCAGGGCGAGAAGCTGCGTACGAAAATCGACATCAATCGCAACGAGAAGCTGCGGCAGGGCACGGAAACACAGGTCTACAGCGATGTGGATTCTGCCTATGCCGTCGTCAATAGCGATATCGAACTTCTGAAGCCATATAAACGCCAGTATCTGGAACAGGCCGTGCGCGTGCGCGACACAGTCCAGTTTTCCTACCAGCATGGGGGCGCCTCATTGCTGGACTTCCTGACCGCAGAGAGTGACTACCGCACCGTCGAGTTGAATTACGTCAACCTGATCGGATCGTATCTGACAGCGGCGGCACAGCTGAACCTGGCGGTAGGGCGCGAGGTAATCCAATGAAATCTCTTCTTTCCAAGAATTTCTTGCTCCCTGCGTTGGGTCTTTCCCTGACGCTTTCCAATATTGCCTGCACCGGGGGCAAAGCCGATCCGAAGGCTGAGGCTCCGCCGCAAGCGGTGGTAGAACCCGACCTCGACGCCAATAATTTTAAGGTTGATCATGCTGAGCAATTCCCTCTTGCCACCGCCGTCGAGCACAAAGCTGTTTCCGCATTGAACGTGACCGGCGTGGTGCAGCCCGACATCATCCGCGCAGTTCCTGTCGTCTCGCTGGCCTCGGGCCGCGTGATCGAAATTAAAGCCCGGCTCGGCGATCAAGTTGAGAAAGGCCAAGTCCTGCTGCGCGTCCAGAGCGCGGACGTCTCCGGCGCCTACCAGAATTTCATCAAGGCGCAAAACGATGAGCGCCTAGCTCGTACGCAGTTGGATCGCGCGAAGCTTTTGTATGACAAGGGAGCGATCGCCAAGAGCGCCCTCGAGACCGCGGAGAGCGCGGAAGCCGATGCGAGCGCCGATCTGAATGCAGCCACTGAGCAATTGCGACTGCTCGGTATCGACAAAGAACATCCATCTGGCGTGGTCGATGTGAAAGCGCCGATCTCCGGCGTCATCACCGATCAGCAAGTGACGAATTCGTCGGGCGTGCAGGGATTGTCGGGGCCGAACCCCTTCACCATCGCCGATCTTTCCAACGTTTGGATTGTTTGTGATGTTTACGAGAATGATCTCGACGCAGTGCGGGTTGGAGAATTCGCCGACATACACCTGAATGCTTTCCCTAAGCAAATTCTCAAAGGACGCATCGACAACATTCTGCCAGTGCTCGACCCCAGCCTGCGCACTGCCAAGGTTCGGATCGAGGTGAAGAATCCAGGGACGGCTCGCATCGGAATGTTCGCCACAGCGACGTTTTATGGCAAAAAACCTGAGGCGCACGCCGCAATTCCGGCGAGCGCGATTCTACATCTGCACGACCGTGAGTGGATCTATACACCTTTGGGCAACGGACGCTTCCGCCGCTCAGAGGTGACGACGGGAAGCATGCTGCCTGATAAGCAGCAGGAAATCATCTCTGGACTCAAGCCCGGTGATCGGGTGGTTTCTAACGCCCTGGATCTACAGAATACGGTGGAGCAATAGATGATTCGCCGCGTCGTCGATTTCGCGCTCGGCAACCGCCTGCTCATACTCGGGTTGGCGTTCGTGCTGTTTGCGTGGGGAATCATCTCGTTCCACAATCTTCCGATCGAAGCCTACCCCGACGTCGCCGACAACTACGTCGAAATCATCACGCAATGGCCTGGCATTTCAGCGGAGCAAATCGAGCAGCAAGTCACCGTTCCCCTGGAAACCGCAATGAACGGCATTCCCGGCGTGGTGCACTTGCGTTCGTTCTCACTCTTCGGGCTTTCCGATCTCAAGCTGATTTTTGAAGACGGGACCGACAACGCGTGGAATCGCGAGCGGGTTCTCGAGCGTCTGAGCCAGGTCACGCTGCCGCCGAACGTCACTCCCCAGATGGGAACCGACTGGAGCCCCGTCGGCCAAGTCTATTTTTTTACGTTGCACAGCAGCAATCCGAAGTATGACCCGATGGAGTTGAAGTATCTCGAGGATTGGGTCGTCGAGAAAAATCTGAAATCGGTACCCGACATAGTCGACGTTTCAAGCTTCGGTGGCCCCACGCGCGAATATCAAGTTCGCATCGATCCCAACAAGTTGGTGGCTTACGGACTCAGTCTGGCCCAGGTCGAACAGCAACTCGCCAACAACAATGCCAACGCGGGTGGAAGCTTCATCCAGGAAGGACTGCAGCAGATCAACGTCCGCGAAGTTGGACTGGTCGATCACGTTCACGACATCGAACAGACAGTTCTGGTCACCAAGGGCGGCACGCCTCTTCGCGTGAAGGACATTGCCGTCGTCACGCAGGGACCGAAAATCCGTCTTGGCCAGTTTGCCCGTGCCTGCAGCTATTGTCCCTACGGCCCCAACGGAGCCATCCAGCATCAAGACGGCAAGATCGTCGACAATGACGATGTCGTCTCCGGCATCGTGCTGCTGCGAAAAGGCGCCGCCGCCGATCCTGCACTGAAAGCGCTTCACGAAAAAATTCAGGAGATGAACGACCACATTCTGCCACCGGGCGTGAAGATCGTTCCCTTCATCGACCGGAGCGATCTGGTTCACTTCACCAGCCACACCGTACTGCACAATCTCACGGAAGGTATGATCCTGGTTTCGATCATTCTCTTTCTGTTTCTTGGCAACGTTCGAGGAGCGATCATCGTTGCCGCAACAATTCCATTCTCATTGTTGTTCGCATCGATCTGCCTTGATTTAAAACATGTGCCTGCCAACTTGCTCTCTCTGGGAGCTCTGGACTTCGGCATGGTGGTCGACGGGGCTGTTGTGATGATCGAAAATATCGTGCGTCACATGGGCTTTGCACACGACACCGAAACTCCGATCGAGCGCATTGGGGCGGCGGCGCATGAAGTCCAGCGCCCGGTCTTCTACGCAATCGGCATCATTATTACTGCGTATCTCCCCATCTTCACTTTGCAGCGTGTCGAGGGCCGTCTTTTCCAGCCCATGGCGTGGACTGTCGCCTTCGCGCTGCTTGGAGCTCTCCTCTTCTCGATGCTGATCGCGCCCGTTCTGGCGAGTTTCGCCTTCGCGAAGGGTGCCAAGGAGTGGCATAACCCGGTCATGAATTTTGTGATCGAACGTTACCGGAATGCGGTGCGATGGGCAATTCGCCATCGCTACATCACAGTTGGCGTGGCGTTAGTCGGAATCATCGGCGGAAATTTTCTTATTTTTAGCGGGGCGATCGGATCGGAGTTCCTGCCTCACCTTGACGAAGGCGCTCTCTGGGTTCGTGGCACGCTGGCTCCCAGCACCGGTCCAGATGAAGGCATCCGCGTGATGAATCAAGCGCGGATTGTGCTCTGCTCGTTTCCAGAAGTGCCGCAATGCACCAGCCAGGTCGGTCGGCCCGACGATGGCACCGATACCACGGGCTTTTTCAACACGGAATTCTTTGTCGACCTGAAACAAAAAGACGAATGGCGCCCGATTTTCCATGAAGACAAAGACGAGCTGATCGCAGCCATGCAGCGGGAACTCGACAAGATCCCAGGCGTTGTCTGGGGATTCTCGCAGCCAATCGAAGACAACATGGAAGAGGCCGTTAGCGGGGTGAAAGGCGAGCTCGCTACCAAAGTTTACGGCGACGACCTGAAGACGCTTGAAGACAAAGCTGACGAAATTGTCGGCATTATGCGGAAGATTCCGGGCATCGAAGACCTCGGCGTCCTTCGCGTACTCGGCCAACCGAACCTCAATGTCACCGTCGACCGCGATGCGGCTGCGCGCTACCAGATCAATGTTGCAGACGTGCAGGATGCGATCCAAACGGCCGTGGGCGGCAATGCACTCACGCAGGTGTTGCAGCAGGAAGCTCGTTATGACCTGGTCGTGCGCTATCTGCCGCAGTATCGCGATACGAAAGAGGCGATCGAGAATATTCGCCTGGTGTCACCCAGCGGAGAACGCGTCTCGCTCGCGCAGCTTTGCAAAATTCAGGTCGCCGACGGCGGGTCCGAAATTTACCGGGAAGGCAACCAGCGCTATATCGCGATCAAGTACAGCGTTCGTGGGCGCGACCTGGGCAGCGCCGTCGAAGAGGCCATCGACAAAGTCACGCACAAGGTGCAATTGCCCACGGGATATCACCTCAAATGGGAGGGTGAATACGCCAGCCAGAAGCGAGCGAATGAGCGATTGCTCATCGTTCTGCCCATCACAATTCTCATTATCTTCATCATTCTGTACACAATGTTCAAATCGTTTAAGTGGTCGATGCTGATTATGGCGAATGTCGCGATCGCTCCCATCGGCGGGGTTCTGGCGCTCCTTCTGACGGGAACAAATTTCAGTGTTTCGTCGGGCGTCGGATTTCTAGCGCTCTTTGGCGTGGCCGTGCAGACCGGCGTCATCATGCTGGAATACATCAACCAATTGCGAGTGCGTCGTTTTACGATCGAAGATGCGGCCGTCGAGGGAGCTGTGCTGCGTCTGCGGCCCATCATGATGACCATGCTGGTCGCGACTCTCGGATTGCTTCCCGCAGCCACGTCGCATGCGATCGGATCGGACTCACAGCGTCCATTCGCGATCGTCATCGTCGGCGGATTGATGGCTGCGCTTGTGATGAGCATCTTCCTGCTTCCTACGCTGTATGTCTGGATCGCCGGCGAGCGGGATGTGCTGCCTCCTGGAGAGCCGGGCTTCGCCGAAGGCGAGCACGTAGACTAGAACCGAACTCGTTCATGTGACTTGGGCGGTGGGCGTCCGCGCCTGCCGATCTTTCTCGCGCCGTAGTTTCCAGCACTTCTGCCTGCGATATACTTTCAAAACTCACCTGCATCTGGGATCTCATTCATGGCCGTCGGCATTCGTACAGAAGATCTGCGCAAGGTCTACAGCTCCGCTCCTCCCATGGCCGCGGCGGGTGGATTTATCGCTCGTTCCGACGCGAAAGACTCGAAGCAGCCCAAGCAGCAGATCGCGGCACTCGACGGATTGTCCCTCGAAGTTCGCCCTGGAGAAATTTTTGGATTGCTCGGGCCCAACGGCGCAGGTAAATCGACGACGGTGGGCGTACTAACGACACGCGTGCGCGCCACTAGCGGCCATGCGTGGGTTGGCGATCACGAAGTATGGCAGGAACAAGCCAAAGTGAAGCGGCTGATCGGGGTGGTTCCGCAGAGGCCGAATCCTGATTTCTCCCTAACGGCTCGTGAGATTCTCATTTTCCACGCGGCCTATTTCGGTATCGCGACGAAGGCGCGCAACGAGCGCGCCGACGCTCTGCTCGAAAAGTTCAAACTGACGGATCGCGCCAACCAGATGGTGCGCGGCTTTTCCGGTGGCATGATGCAGCGCCTCTCGATCGCCCGCGCGATGATGCACGATCCGGAAGTTTTGTTTCTTGATGAACCGAGCGCAGGACTCGATCCGCAGACGCGCATCCTGCTGTGGGAGATCGTTCGCGAGTACAACCAGCTTGGCAAGACGATTCTGCTGACGACGCACTACATGGAAGAGGCCGATTCGCTGTGCCATCGGTTGGCCATCGTCGATCACGGCCGCATGATCGCCGTCGGATCTCCGGGAGAATTGAAGCGATCCATCCCCGGTGGGTATCTGCTGCGCTTGCAATTTGGAAAGCCGACCGCGGAACTGCTGCAACGTTTGCAATCGCTGGCGGGCGTGCGCGAGGTTCGCCCGTTGGATACTACGGGTGCCGACGTCTATGCCGACCGTGGAGGCCCTCTTATTCCGGAAATCGCCGCAGTCGCTGTCGCCGCCGGAGCCGAACTGTGCGACGTTCATATTTCCGAACCGAGCCTGGAGAACTTGTTTCTCCACCACACCGGAAGGAGTTTGCGCGATTGAATTGGAAAGCCTTTGGCGCGATGTTGGCCCGCGACGCCCACGTGGCACGGCGCAACATTATTCAGATTACCTTCCAGACGTTTCTGCAGCCGCTGCTCTTTGTTTTCATCTTCGGCCGCGTGATGGTCGGCAGCGGGTACATGCCCGCGGTCTACAAGAGCATCCTCCTGCCCGGAATCATCGCCATCAGTATGGTATTTACTGGAATTTGGGCGGTCGCCATGCCACTCATCGCAGAATTTCAGTGGACACGTGAGATCGAAGATCGCCTGCTCGCACCCATCGACATTTCATGGATCGCGATCGAGAAAGTCGTCGCGGGAATGATCCAGGCAATCGTGGCTGGATTAGTGGTCTTGCCCCTCGCATGGCTCGTGCTGGGACATGGAGTCGACATCAGCATCCACGCGCCGATGGAATTTGTCGCGATGATCCTGCTGGTCTCTTTATTTGCGGCAACGGGGGGCCTTGCGCTGGGCTGCAGCATGAATCAGCAACATATCGGGCTGATGTTCAGCATGGTCATCACGCCTATGATCTTCTTTGGCTGCACTTATTTTACCTGGAGCGCGCTGCAGAATTTTCCGATCCTGCAGAAGGCCGTTCTGATTAACCCTCTCGTGTATGCCAGCGAAGGTCTGCGCGCGGCGCTGGTGCCGCAAGTTCCGCATCTTTCGATCACGGCGATCCTGCTCGTTCTGTGCTTCGTCGATGCTCTGCTGCTGTTGGTGGGATTGCGGCAGTTTGAGAAAAAGGCTGTGAGCTAGTTTGGTCACGACAAAACTTCTTTGCCACGGATTCACGCGGATTTTCGCGGATCGATTCTCAGTGAACAGCAAGGATCGTTGCTCTTGGGAGCAGGATAGGTATCTCGTGGACAGTTAGCTCAGAGCTCGATTCTCATAGCTCACGGCTAAAAAGTAAGAGAGTTCCGAGGTGGTGTGGGGTCCATTCGTCTCGGCCAGTAGCTCGCTTAATGACCCTTGCTCGACCTGCTCTCGTTGCCTCCCTTGCGGGGCACAACGCGCGATCTTCGCTTGGGCTCCGGGCTCACCGCCAACCGGATAAACCTACCCTACGCCTCGGAACTCTATCCTGCCTTCAACATTTCTTCTTCGTTCGCCTCGACCAGCGCTTTGCTATAGACCCTTGCTTGCCCTCCTTCTCAACCTCGCGATCAAGAAGGTGACTTCGCTTGAGCCCCGGACGCCGCACCAACCGGAAAAACTTAAGAAGCTGTCAAAGAACGATCTTCTTGTACTCCTTCTATTTTTTCAGTCAATGAAAAATACGCGTTTGTAAGTACGCATGTTTTCAATCGAGTGCACGCCGTTCACAGCCCCGTGACCGGAAATGGTGCAAACCGCTGCGACTCTTTTTATAAACGCCATATTCGGAACGGGTTTCACTTCGATTTTGCACAGAAATCAATTCCACTTTCGAGGAGAGGGTTTATTACTGAATTGTGAAAATCGCGCACTTCCCGCGCCAGACAAGGAATTGGCACGAAAGGTCCATTGACCCTAAACGAAAGAGCGGGGTAGGATGGCACCCGTTCTTGGGCCAAAGAAAAACAAAAAAATAATTCCGCAGAGGAGATCAGTACGATGGTGAAGCTTACTCTCGGGCCCTGTTGTCTAATGCTGCTGAGTATGGTTGCAGCGGCATCTCTCACTGAAGCGCAAACGCCCACAACGCCCAAAATAACCTCGGTCAGCAAAATCACGACCGCCGAAAAACAAACTATTACCATCACAGGCACCGGCTTTGGTACGCACAGCGCCTATACGGGCACGACCAAATTCATCAGCCTCTATGATTCGACGAAGAAGTGGGAAGCAGGATTTTCACCGGATTTGGACACCGTCACTCTCATCGTCAACAGCTGGACCAATACGAAGATTGTGTTGGGAGGCTTTGCCGGCAAGTGGGGCACACAGAATTTCACGCTTGCGGTGGGCAACAAGGAAGACGTCAAGATTTGGAATGCTCAAGGGTCTGGTGGCACAGAGGGCGGCAGTTGTGGCTCAGGCTGTTCCAGCAAGACCGTTACCGTCTCCGCGGCGGCGACTTCCACTGAACTCAGGTCATCCAAGAGCTCGACGGTCTATGGAGAGCCTGTGACCTTCACAGCAGTCGTCACCTCGAGTGGTGGCGTACCGCCGGACGGCGAGAAAGTATCGTTCATGCGAGGGGAAGAAGTTCTCGGAACCGGAACTTTACATGGCGGCGTGGCTAGATTTACGACCTCGGCGCTTGAGTTTGGTTCCAATTCGATCCGGGCCGTATATTCCGGCGATGCTGAATTTGAAAGTACGAGCCGTGAGGACGCATCGGCCTCGCTAACACACCAGGTGGAATAGAAAACAACCTTCAGCTGTTTTAGTCCTTTGGGCGCTCGCTTGCGGATGTTCCGGGCTGATCGATAGACCCGAGATATTCGCAAGTGAGCGAACGAAGCGATAGGCGAATCTAACCCAGCACGACGCACCTCTCATCCACACAAGCCTTTCGTAAGGTCTCGTCCGAACAAAGCAATCGAATCGTGATCCCCGTCTTGGCCTCTTCATATCCAAACAGAGATATTTCGATCGAACCTCACTGCTCGTTCGAAAAGATTGTTCTTTACTATAATGTTATACTTATATAAGCTATAACTTATGCGTGACAAATTCGACCTCGACGCTTCTTTCGCGGCCCTTGCCGATCCCACACGCCGAACCATCCTGGCGCGGCTCGCTCTGGGAGAAGCAACTGTCAACGAACTGGCGTACCCGTTTGAGATGACGCAGCCCGCGATCTCGCAACACCTGAAAGTGCTCGAAGAGGCGGGGCTGATTGTCCAGAGAGTCGACGGTACCCGGCGCCCTCGTCGGCTCGCGAAAGCCGGCATTGACGCGATGGATCAGTGGCTGGCGATGTTGCGGAAGGCACTGGAGAAAAATTACGACCGGCTCGATACAGTTCTGGCCGCCATGGAACCTAATTCAAAAGGAAAAAAAAGACGATGAACACTATGACAACGACGAAGATGACATTGAAAACTGAAGGCGATACACACATCGTGGTGACGCGGCATTTCGCTGCATCCCCCGAGGCCGTATACCGCGCGCATACCGATCCGAAAATCATCCAGAAGTGGCTTCTCGGTCCCGATGGCTGGACCATGCCCGTCTGCATCAACGAGGCGCGGCCCGGCGGGAAGTTTCGCTATGAATGGGTAAACAAGAAAGGTCAGGGATTTTTCATAACTGGCGAATTCATCGAGCTCCAGCCCTACACCAAAATCGTCCACGTGGAGCGAATGTACTTGCCGGATCCGACGCCGGACAATTACGTCGAAGCGCGCTTCGAACCCGATGGCGCCGGCACGCTGATGACCATGCGCATGACTCTGCCCGACACGCAGACACGTACCGCGATGCTGGCAACCGGCATGGAACATGGCATGGAAGCGAGCTATGTGCGGTTGGAGAACATGATTTAAGGCCGCAAGCCGTAACCGGTTTAAGCGGCATCGCTTCCGGCGATGCCGCCTCAGACTTTCCGCAGGCGTTGCCCGACACTGCCCGGAGCTATAATTGCGCGCACCTATGGCTCTTGCTGCCGGCACGAAACTCGGCCCGTATGAAATCCAAGCCCCGTTGGGCGCGGGCGGGATGGGCGAAGTCTATCGCGCCAAGGACACCCGACTCGATCGAACCGTCGCGATCAAAGTGCTGGCATCTCATCTTTCTTCTTCGCCGGAACTTAAACAGCGCATGGAGCGCGAAGCCCGGGCGATCTCGGCGCTGAACCATCCGAACATCTGTCATCTCTACGACATCGGATCGCAAGATAATACCGACTACCTGGTGATGGAGTTTCTCGAAGGAGAAACCTTGTTCGAGCGACTTCGCAAAGGCGCGTTGCCGCTGAACGAAACGCTGAAGATTGGGATCGCCGTCGCCGAAGCGCTTTCCGCGGCACACCGCCAAGGGATCGTCCATCGCGATCTCAAGCCGAGCAACATCATGCTGACCAAGAGCGGCGCCAAACTGATGGACTTTGGTCTGGCAAAGGCGGCGACGTCCGGGGCAACTTCAGGTGTTTCGACCGCTCCGCTCTTATCGGCGGCCCGAACTTTGAGCCAGGCGAGTCCCGTTTCTCCGCTTACGACTGCTGGCACACTGATCGGCACGATTCAGTACATGTCTCCGGAACAGATTGAGGGCAAAGAGGCCGACGCGCGCTCCGATCTATTCGCGCTGGGAGCGGTTCTCTACGAAATGATCACCGGCGCTCGGCCTTTCGAAGGCAAGAGTCAGATCAGCGTGGCCAGCGCCATTCTCGAAAAAGAGCCGGATCCGATTTCCGTCACGCAGCCTCTCACTCCTCCAGCGTTCGAGCACGTTGTAACCGCTTGCCTTGCCAAGAATCCTGACGACCGCATACAGACCGCTCACGATGTCGCTCTCCAATTGAAGTGGACCGCGCAAAGCGGAACTCCTGCGCCTCGATCGCAAGAACAAGAAAAGGATGGTGGCAAACATGCGCTCTTAGCGTGGGCAGTGGCCGGTGCTCTTGCCCTCATGCTCATCGCTTTTCTGATGTGGTGGCGGGCATCGCGCGTACCTGCGCAGACCACCTACTTTTCTGCGCCGCTGACATTCGCGGCGCGCTCGGTCGCCGTCGCTCCGAATGGTCATACTGTAGCGATTGCCGGGCACAAAGAGTCTGACCGAAATAACGTGCTCTGGATTTATGAACCGGGCTCGCCGGAAGCGACTGCCCTCGCCAACACCGAAGGTGCAAATTTTCCTTTCTGGTCTCCCGACGGAGGGTCGATCGCGTTCTTCGCCAACGGAAAACTGAAGAAGCTCAGTTTGGCCGGCGGCCCGGTGCAAACGCTTTGCGATGCATCCACGGGTCGCGGCGGAACGTGGAATAAAGACGGCATCATACTTTTCACTCCGAGTGGAACGCTCGGCGTCGGTCTATACAAGATCACGGCCGCAGGAGGAAATCCAACACAGGTCACGATTCCCGACAAGAACCTTTCCGAAGACAGCCATCGTTGGCCCGTCTTCCTCCCAGACGGAAATCACTACTTATATTCAGCGATCAACTTGTCCGGCCGGACGGACCTTTATTCCATCTACGTGGGCTCGTTGAATTCGAACGAGAAGCGGCTCGTCGTCAAGGCCAAGGGCAACGCGGCTTATGCCGCTCCGGGATATCTTATTTTTTACCGAGACCAGACTCTATTCGCGCAACACTTCGACACCAACAAGCTCGAACTGGGCGGAGAAGCTGTCCCCCTGCTTACCGACGTTCAATTCTTTCCGCGAATTTCGGAAGCGGTGTTTTCCGCCTCCAGCGTTGCCCTGCTGGTGGCCCAACGAAACGCAGATTCGGGCGCCTCTCAAGTGTTGTGGTTCGATCGCAAAGGCCAGCAGATTGGCGTCGCGCTCAACCCCGGCATCTACGGTAATGTCATGCTGTCTCCCAATGGGAAGGCGTTGGCATCGGATACGACCGATCCCGCCAGCCAAAATACCGACATCTGGACTTACGATCTTGAAAACCGGAGTGCGAGGCGGCTGACCTTCGATCCCTCGCTCGACTCCCTGGCGATCTGGAGTCCGGATGGAAATCGAATTGTTTTCGCGTCCAATCGTGACCTCAAGTTTGACTTGTATTTGAAAGACACCAATGGGGCGCAAGACGAGAAGGTCATTCCTCAGGATGGCCCGGACCGATTTCCCACGGATTGGTCGCGCGATGGAAAGTATGTAATCTACGGACGAGGATCCGACCTATGGTACTTGTCGTTTCCGGACCTCAAGGCAACCCAGTTTCTGAAAGCGAGTTCCACATTGAAGAGCGGCCGTTTCTCACCGGACGGCAAATGGGTCGCGTACTCTTCGAACGAGAGCGGACGTTGGGAGATTTACGTGAGTTCCTTCCCCGACGCAAAGGGCAAGTGGCAGGTGTCGAACACTGGAGGAGATCAGCCGCGCTGGCGCAGCGACGGCGAAGAGCTCTTCTATCTATCGGCCGACAGCAAGATCATGGCGGCATCAGTCGAGACTGGAACTAACTTTGATGCCGGCGCGCCGGTGCCGCTCTTTCAGGCCAATCCGCGCGAGATGGTCGCGACGTCAGAGCTGTTTTCATACGACGTCAGCAGCGATGGTCAGAAATTCCTGATCAACACGCAACTCAAGACGGAAGCGACACCCATGTCGGTGATTCTGAACTGGAATGCGAAGCTAAATCCGTAGCGGCTCCGCTAAGACTCGGCTCTCTTCTTCTTTTCTTCCGGCTGCGCGCGCTTCCGAACGCCCTTCGGCCCGCGCCCCTGAATAATATCGGCGATGGTCGTATTTTCCAGGATCTTTGCTGCCGCATCCCGCACCGCGAGAAACACTTCGTAGAGCGCTCGGTGGTCCGCATCCTTGGCGATCAGGCTCCGCAGTTGCTCAGCATCGCCCATGGGAGCCAGCGGACCATCTACCAGACGAATGATATCGCTCAGAGGAATGTCCGCGGGATCGCGGCGCAATTGATATCCACCTCTGGCGCCGCGCACGCTATCGACAATGCGCGCATTCTTCAACTCCAACAAAATCAATTCCAGGAACTTTTCCGGCAGATCGCTCTCCGCCGCAATTTCCCGGATCTTGATTGCTCCCTGCTCATGCCGCCGCGCCAGCGTCATCATCGCCTGCAGCGCGTACAGCCCCTTTTGAGAGATCTTCAATCAGTCCGCCTCCACACTCCGCCCTGCATTGTGCCCCATTTCCGTCTTTCTGCATAGAGATAGTACGGTACGAAAATGCAGTGGCAAGCCGTTAGTGATCAGTGCGAAGTGGCAGGAGGGTCGCTAGCCAGATATCTCGAAAAGAACAAGGGAAATGCGGAGAAGGAGGTAAAGGGGAAAAAAGGTCGGGCCAACGTCGCCAACGACTCACGCGTCACTCTTCACTACACACTGCTTTTGGTGCCATCGAAGGGACTCGAACCCCCACACCCTTGCGAGTACATGGACCTGAACCATGCGCGTCTGCCAATTCCGCCACGATGGCAAGTAGACTTCAATCGTCGCGGCGACCCTAAAGGCCGCCGGATCAGGAAGACCTGCGTTGTCTATTCTACAGACACCAGTCTCGGTGTCAAACCTTCTGACCTAAGAGCTAATACGATTCACCGATAAAATCGGCTGACCGTCCAACTAGATCCGCTCGTTCAGCCGCACCGTCACAATCTCTCCTACCTCTTTGCCGATCGCTTTACGTATCTCCGTCTTCACCGGCAGTTTGTGCCTGCCGTCGCCCAACGCCATGAACGAACTCTTAAAGGGATGACCATCGATCGTGCCTTGAACCTTCACTAATCCGCGAGTGCCGAAGAAGCGAACAGATTCCGGCCAGATCACAAACGTCCAGCCGCCCTTCGTTGGGCTCTTCAGCAGCTTGGCCTTGAACGATTTGTTCAGCACGTCGCGAATCCCTCAACTGCCATTGTGACTAAGGCTGCAAGTTAACCCTATAGAAGCCCCGCTCCTTGAATCGAAAATCGGAGTCGAGGAGGCGCCCGATCGGAAGCTCTTCTCGTGCCCTCGGAACTTCCATAAAGTCCCCATCCCAAATCCCGTAGAGTTCCACCGTCTGTCCGTCGTTCTCGCGCAACAGAGCGACCAGCGCCTCTCGATTCCGAAGATCGATCGCATCCTTTGCGGAATCTCTAACACATGGATCTTCGAAAAATGGCCACTCTCCGTTCTGAAGGATGACATGCGGGAAATCACATCCACATCCTGAAGTGGAACCAATGTACTGAACGTGGGGAGCATTAAAGTGCTTTTGGACCGCCAGATCGCGCTCCGTTAGCGATTGAACACTGACATCGGGAGCACCCTTATTCCATTCCCTGCGCCCCAAAGGGCTTGTCGTCCCGGCATAGAGCACAAAGCACATATCGAAGAGCAGACTGCGGCAGGCAATTGAAGTGGTGCACTACCCAAGTTTAGCGGTCATCGTGATCTTCGCGTTTAGGACTTTCGACACTGGACAGCCTTTCTCCGCAGCTTCCGCGTATTTCTGAAATGTCGCTTCATCCGCGCCCGGAACTTTTCCTACCACGTCAATGTGGCTCTCGGTGATCGTCCATCCGGAATCCAGCTTTTCAAACGACAACGTCACGGTCGTCGAAATGCTTTCAGGAGTCAGGTTCGCGCTGCCAAGCTGCGCCGAGAGCGCCATCGAGAAGCATCCCGCATGCGCGGCGGCGATCAATTCCTCGGGATTCGTTCCTGGAGCGTTCTCAAAACGGGTCGTAAAGGAATACTGCGTATTATTCAGCGCCCCGCCCGGTGCCGACATCGTTCCCTTGCCATCCTTTAATCCACCCTTCCAAACTGCGCTCGCCTTGCGTTGCATGACGTTCTCCTCGTTATGATTTCAATCCAGTTTCAATTCATTGTAGACGGAAAAAGTGAGCGCTGTCGCGCACGAGCAGAGGCCCCATGGCAACGGATATCAATCCAAACTGCGTTGAGGACGCTGACAGCAGAACGCTGACAGCCGACGACTGCCCTTCTCAGTAGAAATCTGAGCAGCTCAAATAAAACCCACACTGCGGGCACTTCAATTTGCAGCGGCTCTCGCGCAGTTTTTCCGAGCAATTCGGACAATACTGCCCCGGATCCGCCGCCTTCGCTCCCGCCCCATGCGCGCCCTCGGTGGGGAGCGCCGCCTGTTGTCCCAGGTTGATATCCATCGCTCGACGATTCGAAGCGCGGAGTTCCATTTATGCTGCGCGATCGTTCACAGCCTGCGCGGTCCGGCTCCAGCAGTCAGCCAGGATTAGCCAGGCCCCTAGCCGCCGCCAGACTTTTACATACTTGCCCCGCTCCGGAATCAGCGTTCCATCGGCTTTGTGAACCACCAGAGAAAAGCGCCCCAGTTCCATCGCCATATCTCCGGAATGATCCACGCGTGTCGTTTCCAAGCGCAAATCACTATACCCCGCCTCTCCCATCTGGCGCAGCAAGCGCTCCACCGACTTCTGGCCGTACGCGCCTTCATACTGCGGAGCCATCAGAACGCCATCCGTCGCAAAGAGGGTTGCAGCCTGATCGTAGTTACCAGTGTTGAAAGAGGTTGTGAAATCTTGGGTGAGATCGCGCAGCTGAGACTGCACATCCACAAGCGGACGGAAATCCGCTTGGGCATTCGAGTAAGGCCGGTACATCTACTACCTCCTGGGGGAAGGCAATCCGAAATCCCGCACTCGCCCACATAAAGGCGAATTTCGTTACGGCAGCTGGGTTATTTTAGCGCAAATCCTCGTGTGGAAAGAGAAAAGTTTTCCTCGATCACATTTGAAAAACGGATGGCACTACAGGACTCGCTGGATTGTTATCGCTCGGAGGGAACAGACCGGCTCGGCAGCCGCAAAACCCCGGACTCATTTCCTGAATGGGGGCCATCCATTTTGAGGCCTGGATGTTCTCGCTCGGCAATCTGCCGTTTGACGCGTTCCATCAATACAATCAGTTTCTTTGACTCATGGTCTCTCTCGGCCTGCTTGCACATTCTCTGGAAATCCTGTGGAGCGTAGGCGACACGATTCGTCATTGGGGGATGATCCTCGTATGAATGAGAAGGACTAGCCTACCCCATCCCCCCGCTCCTTGCCAATCCCTTAAAAATGACCCCATTGCCCTCAGAATTGGCCGGAAAACGAGAAGAATAAGGATTTTTCAGCTTTCCCAGGGGCGAGGCCGAAATTCACCCAACCCAAATGAGTGCGACCGGGTCGTGAGAAACATCCGGTTCCGCACGGGACGGCATCGCGGGAACCTTCCCGCTCGCTGCGTTCCCCGTGAATATGACCTTAGTTACGTTGAGCTGATGACCAATTTCCATGAAAATCAGATAGCCGATTTCCCGTTGTGGGGAGCGAGTGTGTTCTACCGTCGAATTCTGATCGTCTCCTTATTTGTCGCGTCCGCTGCTTCACTGGCGGCAGCGCGCGACCTTGCTCTCGTTTCCAATAAGGCCAACGGAGTCTCTGCCATCACGGTGCCCGACCTGGTAAAGGTTTCTAAAGGCCAGACCAATCGCTGGCCCGACGGTAAGTCGGTCACCTTCATCATGCGCGCTCCAGCGGCTCCGGAAATGAAGCTGCTGCTCGAAAAAATTTACGAACTCCCGGAAAGCGATGTGAAAGATATCATCACGTCCGCGAATCATGGACGCGTGGGACATCCTGCCATCATGGTCGTGGACTCCGATGAGGACCTCGTCAACAAAGTGGCCTCCATACCCGGAGCTGTGGGCGTCGTCGACGTGTACGCCATTAACAGCAGCGTTTCTGTTGTGAAGATTGGTGGCAAGCTGCCTCTGGAACCCGGATACCTGTTGCACGGAAATTAGCGCATCAAATTGCAGAGCCGACATTTGAGTGAGTGACGATTTGGGCGAGCGATATCGGAATGAGGAATGAGTAAAGATCAGAAAGCTCAAGCTGCCGCCGCGGGTGCTGGCGCCGATGACGCATCCGGCGCATCGTCAAGTTCGCCTTCGTCCTCAAAAGTCACGTACACCCGCCGCTTTCCGCGTTTCACGATTGACGTCCGTCTTCAAGTCAAGATGTTTCAGGCTGGAGAATTTCGCTCCTGCTGGGGGCGCTCGACAGAAATGGGCCAGGACGGCATCGGCGCCACACTTACCGGAAGCCTCGAGCCCGGCGAGATTGTCACCCTCGAAATTCCGCTGCCCCTGACGCCTTATCCCATCAAGGTGCGCGCGATCGTCCGCTATCGCCAGGGTTTGCGCTACGGCTTCGAATTCCTCACGCTGAACAACGGACAGCGCGACACCATCGAGCGCGTCTGCCAATACCTGGCCACGAAATCGTAAGCAGTCACTCACCGAAAACCTTTTCTAATCCTGCATTTGAAGAGTGACGTTAAGCTACGGGATCAGAACAATTCTGCTTCCCGGCGTCTGGCGCGTCCACGCTTCAGTCACCTCTGCCAGGGGAATCTGCTCCACTTCGATTCGCAGAGCACCACTCGCTACATTCGTCATCAGCCGCCCGATAACATCTTTCCACATTTCCGGAGACGCCGGGACGCTTCCACTTCCCGCGCCAAGAATCTCCAGCCGAGAGCTCCGTAGTGCTGCAGCTGGAAGCGAAATCGTTGCATCAGCACTCTCGCCCACTTGAAGCAAACGCACTCGAGAGGATGCTGCCTTGAAGTCGTTCCGCGTAATCGCCGCCAGCAGCGCCTCGGTCGGACGTCCCCAAAGGTAGTCGACAATCACATCAAACCCTCGCTCTCCCGCTTCACGCACAAAATCCTCGGTGAGTTTCGTCATCGACTCGCCAATCTGGATGGTCGCATCCGCTCCGAGTTGATGCAATTTGCTCAGCACTTCTTCGTTTCGTCCTGCCGCCACAACTCGGCCCGCTCCGAGAAGCTTCGCGGTCTGGATCGCCAGCTTTCCAGTGACTCCGGTCGCGCCGAGGATCAGCACATTTTCCCCGGCTGCCAACTGCGCCCGCCATGCCAGCGTTCCCCACGCAGACAGTCCAGGATTGAACACGGCCGCCGTCGTCGCGTCGTCGATAGAATCGGGCAGCGGAAAGCATTGCGCTTTCGGCACGACCGTCTTCTCCGCCATCGCGCCATAGGGCAACCGTGGCCTGGCGAAGAACACTCTAGTGCCGTCGTCGAGACAACCGACTCCATCCAAGCCGCATACGACCGGCAATTCATGGAAGCTTGCGTAATGCGACCCGCTCGCCATCTGCTTGTCGATTGGCTTAAGCGAGGCGGCACGGACCGTCACCATCACTTCGTTTTCTTGCGCAATGGGATCGGGAAACTCTTCGAATCGCGGCGGCTCTCCAGTCGCGTGAAGCACGGCTGCTTGCATGATGTTGGCTCCTTCTCGGTCTTGCATTTCTCGCATCGTGCCTCGTACTCTAGCTGCAGTTACAGTTGCCTGCTAACGAGATCGTGGCGATTTATGTCGAGAAAGGGCCAACCTGATTGCCGTAAGAAACCAGTCCCAAACCGGCTCGAAGAACTCCGCCGTCTTGCCGAGAGCAGCGTGCCCGTGCTCGCCTTCGCCTTCAACCGCGGGAAGACGGAAAACTGGGCGCCGCCTCACAGCCACGCACGCGGTCAGCTCTTCGCCCTGACCGCCGGTCTGGTGGTCATCGAAGCCGGCAACGAACGCTGGATGTTTCCGTCCCATCGTTGCGCCTGGATTCCTCCGGACTGCCTGCACGCCGCTCGTTCAGTAGGAAAGGCCGCGGGCTCGATGGTGTATCTCTCGCCAAAAGCATGTCGGGGGCTGCCAAAGGGCCCTTGCCTGATCAACTCCTCGGATTTGCTGTTCGCGATCGTCCACCGAATTCGCGACTGGGATCCGTATCAGCCGATGACTCCGGCACGGGCTCGCATGGTTTCCGTTCTTCGCGACGAAATCGGTCGTCCCGAAAAACAACCTCTGCGTCTGAGACTCCCACGCGATCCGAGATTGATGAGGGTCGCTCGTGCGCTTCTTGAGGATGTTTCCGACCATCGCACTCTGGACGGGTGGGGGCGCTTCGCAGGAATGGCGCGCAGAACCTTCATGCGCGCATTTTTTTCTGATCTGGGGATGCCGTTCGGTCGCTGGCGGCAACAAGCGAGGTTATTCGCGGGACTTGAAATGCTTGCCGAGGGAAATTCCGTTACCGACACGGCAATCGCCGTGGGCTACGAAAGCGTCAGCGCCTTCATTCAAATGTTCCGGACTATGCTGGGAACCACTCCGCAAACCTACCTTCGCGCTGGAAACGAACCCTCTGCCAAAACGACACAGCAATGAAGAAGGCAAGCACACACTATTTACTTCTTACTTGTTCAAGTCCCGCATCCAATTCGTCACCGGCGTCAGCGGCTCGGTACCTGCTTCGTATTCCCAGAGTTAATCAGAAATTTGTTCCCGGCCGGCATGACGTGGGGGCGGCTCATCTTCATCTCCGTCGCAGCGCGCTACTGTGAGCCGTCGTCGTGACGAATCCGGTAGATGAGATATCCCACGATCGCCACGTTGATCACTGTCGCGATGACCTTCGTCGCCGTGGGATGCCGCCAGATTTCATAAATCTCCAGCGGTATAAGCGTGCTCGTGATGATTGTGGTAAGCCATTCCGCCCACCGCTTGCGCAGCCAAAGACCTGTTCCTTCGGTCAGAAACAACGCAGCATAGAACAATCCGCCCAATCCCAGAGTCCTGATTTGCGTAGTGCTTAAACGCGAAACTTTGGCGAGTCCGGCCTCGACAAATCGATTTCCGGGATCCATGTGCAGGATGCGAATCCAATGTTCGGCGAGTGCGCCCACATCTTTGTGCAGCAGGCGTAAAGCGCCCAGGGACGCCACAATTAGCATCCCCGCCTTCAGAAATTTGAACACCGCAATGACCCGCAACATCCTGCCGTGGGATTTCTTCATAAGAAATTGCCGAGCCCGAATCAGTGAACACTCTACCCTGAGCCGGGGATTAGCGTCTAAAGCAAAGCTGCGGAGACTTCAACATCGGGCATCAGCTGTGGCTTTCAACGAGTCAAGGAGATTCCGCAACCAAACGAACGTAGAATGATTGCTTACCGCATGCGTGCTCTGGTCTTTATCCTCGCTTTGATTTGCACTGCTGCGGCGCAGTCGGTCCCCGCGCCCACCATCGCCGTCGTCGACGAAAACGGAGTCGCCGTCTCCTCGGCCCGCGTCACTCTGCAATCGCCGCAAGTGCCCGCGGTCCACTGCCAGACCGACTTCACCGGACGCTGCCCGTTCCCCACGATCGCCCCTGGCCAATATCAACTCCGCGTCGAGAAAGAAGGCTACTACGCAGTCGATGAGCTAATCGTCCAAATCACGCAGGCATCGATCCTCGAAGTCGCCATCTCGCACCAGCAGGAAGTTCGTGAGACGATCGACGTCCACGAATCCCCACTCGCCATCGATCCCGCGCAGGTCTCATCCCAGGAATCGATCAGCGGACTCGACGTCATCAACATCGTTTATCCTGGCACCAACGACTATCGCAACGTCATCAACTTCATTCCCGGAGTCGTACAGGATCAGGGCGGCCAGCCCCACGTCGCCGGCGCACAGACCTACCAGACAGAAACGCTGCTGGACGGCTTCAACGTGACTCAGCCCGGCAACGGACAGCTTCTTGTCCGTGTCAGCACCGACGCCTTTCGCTCGATCCAGGTCGAGTCTTCGCGCGTGCCCGCCGAAGCCGGCAAGGAGCCAGGCGGCCTTCTCAGCCTTAACACCGGTATCGGCGACGATCACTTCCGCTTCTTCGCAACCGACTTCATTCCCTCCGTGCAGGAGAAGCACGGACTACGCTTCGACCAATTCCTTCCGCGCTTCACTTTTTCGGGCCCGGTCGTGAAAGGAAAAATTTGGTTCTACAACGCCTTCGATGGCGAGTTCGACAATACGATTTACACCGAGCTCCCAACTGGCGCCGACAACGATCATTCTCTCCGCATCGGCGATCTCACCAAGTTTCAGAGCAATCTCACCAGCCGCAATATCTTGACCACGAGTTTTCTGCTCAACTACCTTCATGACCAATACGCTTTTCTCTCGCCGCAAAGCCCGCAGCAATCGAACCCCAAGGACATCGAGACGGCTTACATCGCCAGCATCAAGGACCAGCATTATTTCAACGGTGGAGAACTCTTGGAAACGGGAGTCGGCTTCGATCAGTACAACGTCCAACTCGCTCCTTACGGCTCACTTCCCTACTTTCTCAATGTCGACACTGCGGGCGGAAATTACTATCTCGACCTGCACACCAATGCCAGCCGATTTCAGAGTCTGGTGAATCTTTTTCTGCCGTCGCACCAGTGGCTGGGCCGCCACGATTTCAAGTTCGGCGCCGATCTCGACCGCATCTCTTACGACGCCGAGTTCGCGCGCCTTCCCGTCTCTTACTTAAGCGGAAATAACACGCTCACTTCGCCGGATCTCTGCCTGACTGCGCCACAGAATTCATCCTTCCCCTGCACGCGGTATTCGACCTTTACGCCCGCCCCGCTTCACGAGCAATACAACGCGGAATTCAGCGCCTATGTCGAGGATCGCTGGAGCATCCGCAACCGCCTTCTCATCGAACCCGGCGTGCGCCTTGACTGGGACGAAATCGTACGCCACGCCGAATTCGCTCCACGCCTCGCCGGAACCTACGTCCTCGACAACTCCGGGCATACCAAGATTTCCGCCGGGATCGGCCTGATTTACGAAGAAACTCCAATTTTCCTGATCGCCCGGCCCTATGCCGGTGGTCGTGAAGACACGTTCTTCTCCGTCAACCCCAATTGCACAACCATCACCGGATGCGTAACCACGACCAGCCCTATCGCCACCACTTTTAGCGCAGATGCGAACGCGCTTAATTCTCCGCGCTTCATCAACTGGAGCGTCGGTCTCGAGAAAAAGCTTCCTGCTTCGATCTACGTGAAGGCTGAATATCTCAAGCGCCGTGGCTCTCGCGGTTTCGTCTACGACACACGCAACGACACGGCGAGCGGAGATTTCGTCCTCGAGAACTCCCGCGACGATCACTACAATTCATTCCAGATCACGCTCCGCCGCAACTTCCGCGAAGCTTATGCGCTGATGGGCTCCTACACACGCTCCAGCGCGCATTCCAATCAGGCTCTCGACTTCAACGTCGACAGTCCAATTCTCAGCAGCCAGCTTCCCGGCCCCTATCCCTGGGACACACCCAACCGCTTTCTCTCCTGGGGATACTTTCCTTTATTCAAGTTGCCGATAGTCCATCAACTCGAAGTCGCCTACTCCATGGAAGTACGCACCGGATTCCCCTTCAACCTGCTCAATCCCCAGCAGCAGCTCATCAGCCTGCCCGGAGCCGAGCGATTTCCCGATTACGCCTCACTCAATCTCCAACTCGAAAAGCGCTTCCATTTTCTCGGCTACTACCTGGCGGTTCGTGGTGGCTTCGACAACATCACGGGACGCTGCGATCCCTTCGTCGTCAACAATGTCATTGATCCCGTCAGTCATCCAGAGCCCACGTTCAGCGCCTGCCTCGGCCGCGCCTTCACCTCGCGCATCCGCCTGCTGGGCAGGAAGTGACCGCGCTACAAACCCACGATTTGATTTGTCATTCCAAGACGGTGAGATTCGCATAGCCTTTGTAATACGGACAGCGTTGTCGTACCGAGCGAAGCGAGGAAACTGCCAGCGTTGTCATTCCGAGCGTAGCGAGGAACTCTTTACCCTTGTCATTCCGAGCGAAGCGAGGAATCTGCTTTTCGACGCCAGAGGTAAGACCCCAGCCATCCATAACCGACCCGCGTTATAATCTCCACCGAACCCTTGCATCGAATCTCCGTCTCCTGTCATCTCAATCGTTTGGAGGAATGATCAATCATGGCTCACGAACTACCCCCTTTACCGTATGCCTACGACGCGCTCGAACCGACTATCGATAAGCAGACGATGACTCTGCATCACGACATGCACCATGGCGCCTATGTGAAGAACCTGAATGCCGCCATCGAGAAGCATCCCGAACTTGCCGGCAAATCCGCCGAAGACCTGATCCGCGATCTCAATGCGATTCCCGAAGATATCCGCGGCGCCGTTCGCAACAATGGCGGCGGCCACGTCAATCACACCATGTTCTGGAAGATCATGAAGCCTCAGGGCGGCGGCGATCCCACCGGCCCCATCGCTGAAGCTATTCAGAAGAGTTTCGGCAGCTTCAAGGACTTTCAGACGAAGTTCAACGACGCCGGCGTCAAGCAATTTGGTTCCGGGTGGGTCTGGCTCGCCGGCAAACCGGGCGGCGAAATTCAGATTCTCTCGACGCCGAATCAGGACAGCCCGCTCTCGCAGGGCCTCTATCCCATCTTCGGTAACGATGTCTGGGAGCACGCCTACTACCTGAAATACAACAATCGGCGCCCTGAATATCTGAGCGCGTGGTGGAACGTCATCAACTGGGACGAGATCAACAAGCGCTTCGCCACATTCAAAGCCGGTAAAAGCGCACACGAACCAGCATTAGCGCATCGCTAGACGGAAGACACGAGACATCATTCGTACTGTCATCCTGAGCGAAGCGAGAGACCCATGCAACCTGCCGACAGTGTGTCGCTGCTGTCGTTGGACAAGAAACGAGAAGGGCCCTTGCGGAAAGCAAGGGCCTTTTTCAATGGTCACCTTTATGCGACTCGTTGCGCGTACTGCTCCGGACTTTGGTCGAACCTCTTCTTGCACTCCTCCGAGCAGAAAGTGAACGTCTTGCCGTTGTATTCAGACCGTGCCGGGGCATTTTTCTCGTCGACTTTCATTCCACATACCGGATCGATGTTCATGAGATCCACCTCTAGAAAGAATTTGCCGTGCTGGAAGGAATTCTCTGCCCGTCGTAGCCAACTTCCGCTCGGGTAATTCCTGTAAATCGAAGCAACTCCGTAACAGGGATGAGCCGAGCACGACCCGGCAACGCAAAAGGAACCCGTGGCATCTCCGAACTGAGAACTGAGAACTGCCTTTCTGCATTTCCTGTGCATGCCCTGTGGACAATCCGCCCCTCCGCGGCAAACAATTCTGTCCACTCGCAGCGCGCCAGCGGAAAAGCACGCCCCAACGCATCGCACGGATGCTCAAACAATTCTCTTGACCCACGAGAAATCCGCGAGAATCGTCTGCGGAGTTTTTCCTCAATTGCACCAAAAATACTGAATTGACCGCACTGCATTTCGCTCGTACATTCACCTTCGCCCTCACTAAAAAATTAACTGCTCAGTCCGGGTCCCAGACGACAAGGACAGCAGCCATCAGTCGTTCAATTACAACCAACGCAGTCGGGTCAGCGCGCCATGAAATCATCGGAATGGAAGACGTATCGCACACGGTTCCTCGTCAAGGCCAAGCAACTCAGCTCCAGTCTCAGCTTCACCGACCATCTCGGACGCCAGCACTGTGGCCGCAAGGGCGACTACCTGGTCGAATCCTTCGACGGCGTTCTCAGCATCGCTCCTCGCCAGATTTTCGAGGACATCTACGTCACCATGCTTGAGGACCTTGTTGACCAACCACCAATCTCGGATCAGCCTTGCAGCGAAGAGAATCAGACAGAATCTCTTCGGGCCGGTCGCATTCGCATCGAAACCCTGAAGATCGAGAAAGTGAAGGATGTCCGATTCCCATCGCGACTTGGCGTCTCGATCTCCACTAACGCACACAGCGATTCGCCCCAACCTGGCGACAACGGACCGCCTCGCCTTCGTCGCAAATCTCCCCAGCCAGTTCGTGCAACTTCAACTCGGATGAGTCTGATGTGAGGTTCATATCAGGGCACTGTGAATTTCGTATCAGGGCGGCTTGTGTACGTGCCAAGGAAAGGTTCGTATCAGGGCAACGACTTTAGTCGTGCCGAGCACGCCGTTCAATGAATTGCGGGCTTTGGCCGCTGTGGAAAAACGCCATTAATCAGCAACCGAAAACTCGAACTCCGGCGCCTTCGCAACAAATCATGGCGCCGCCGTTCTTTCCAATGTGGAAAACGCGTCCTCAACCCCGCACCAAGCCCGTCATTGCTAGGGATACAACCTATTGTGTTTCCCTCTTGACAGGCCCTACAGGCGGGAGTAACTTTGCAATCCCAAGCAGGAAATTTCGCTCCACGGGAATGGGTCGAAATTTCAAAAAGTGACGGCAGTTCCTGCGGCGTTGCCAGCCAGAGGTGACTCGGCATCTTCGCAGGCCAGACAGGCTCAGGCGCTCGGGCTTCTCGATCCGTAAGCCCGGCGCCGAAACCTAAATATCACAATCAACCTTCTGTCTTCCGCAAGCCAATCGCTGGAAGCCGGGAGCCGAAAAAGTGCGGTGGCCGTCTCCGTCCCTCCCCCGGAGTCGACACATTGCGGTACATCCGCAGTAGAAATCAGTACGAGTACCTGCCCGCCGGAAGGTAAGGGAATTTCCTTTCTCCGGCGCGGCAGCAGAATCAGGAGCCCGACATGGAAGGTTTAACTCGCCTCGTCTCAGAATCTTTGGCGCGCCACGGTTTCGATCGTCCTCTCGACTATCGGCGCCTTCACTGGTCGCGCTGGTTTCGCTGCGAGTCCCATCACAGTCTCCTGTTCGTCCCTAGCAAACCGGGCGTCTTCGCCTTGGCCGAAGAGATCACTCATCTGGCTGCGAACGCGAAGCCTGCCCTGAGCGCAGTCGAAGGAGCCGTCCCGCGAAGCGAAGCAAGCGCTTCTACGCGAGACCAGAGTGCTCCGATGGTTGATGTTCGCAAATCCGACGACGCTCCCGCCCGCATGCTGGCGGTCACCCAATTTTTTGAAGCCGACGACATGGCTTTCGTTCTCGACCGCATGCTGTCACGCCAAAATCCAATGCGCGCGCAACTCGAGTCGGGACGTTATTTCGTCCGCTTTGTCGTCATTGAAGATGTCTCCCAGCGCCGTAGCATCGCCAGCGCCTTAAATCAATGGATGGTGTCTTCCTCAGAACGCGCGACTGGGATTGGCTCGCATTTCGCCACTTCGCTGGAGCTGACTCCGGCAACCGAGTTCATTCCTCGCGACGAAAATCAGGGGACTTTGTTCGACGAAACCAATGCGATTCGGCCGCTGCGGCCGACTCTCGTGGAACGCACGATTCCGTTCGCCGACGCCGCCAATTCTTCAATTTCAAAGCAAATCGGCGCCTCGGCGGCGTCTCCGTCAACGGCCCAGCCTCTGGACTCCGGCGCCGCCACCAATATTCATTGTCCGTCACCTTTTCCCTCCGGCTTTTAAGTATTTGGAAAGCGTCGAGGCGCTCACGCAGCGCCTTAGATCAGCAGAGCTGAGCGCCGCGTAAGCAACGAGAATTGAAGGGCTTTAGTCCCTTGAGAAATAAGGATCTTTAAAAATGAAGCGCCTGCTGCACCCGGTTCCCACGTCCCCAGACGCCCGAATCGGCAGCACCACCGATAGAATCTAATTAGGAGACCTGATGCCCGAACTGAAAACCACTACCGAAGCCTCCCCTGTTGCCGCGAACCCCGCTGTGCCGAACTCCTCCGCCCCGAACTCCGCCGTCCTGAAGAAGAAGGCTCCGGGCCTCTCCTTCCGCCGCCTGTTTACTAAGCCTGGCGTGTCGCCTTACGACGAAGTCGAATGGGATCTTCGCCTCGCTCAGATCACCGATTCCAAGGGCAACGTGATTTTCGAGCAGAAAGACGTCGAAGTCCCTAAAGACTGGTCCATGACCGCGACCAATATCGTGGCAAGCAAATATCTGCACGGCAAGCTCGGCACTAGCGAGCGCGAGACCGGAGTCCGCCAGCTCGTGTCCCGTGTCGCCGAAACCATCCGCGACTGGGGAATGGCGCAGGGCTATTTCAAGACCGCCGATGACGGCGCGACATTCCACGACGAACTCGTGCACATCCTCGTTCGTCAATACGCGGCCTTCAATTCGCCCGTCTGGTTCAACGTTGGATGTGACCGCATCGAGCCCAACTCCGACGGACGCAGCTGGCACTGGAATCCCAAGACGCAGAGCGTCGAATTCGGTGTCACCGGATACTCCAAGCCGCAGTGCTCCGCGTGCTTCATCAACTCGGTGAAAGATTCGCTCGACTCCATCCTGACTCTCGCCAAGACCGAAGGCATGCTCTTCAAGTGGGGTAGCGGCACGGGCACGAACTTGTCTCCTCTGCGCGGATCGACGGAAACGCTTTCTGGCGGCGGCACTGCCAGCGGCCCGCTCAGTTTCATGAAAGGCTTTGACGCGTTTGCCGGCGTCATCAAGTCCGGCGGCAAGACTCGCCGTGCAGCCAAGATGGTCATCCTCAACGTCGATCACCCCGACATCATCGAATTCATCGAGTGCAAGCAGAAAGAAGAAGCCAAGGCGCACGCGCTGGTCTCCATGGGATATGACGGCTCGCATCCCGACTCCGACGCCTACTCTTCCATCTTCTTTCAGAACGCCAACAACAGCGTTCGCGTCACCGACGACTTCATGTACGCCGTGGTTCGCGACACCGATTTCTCCACGAAGACTGTCACCGACGGCTCGGTCGTGAAGACCTACAAAGCCAAAGAGTTGCTGCACAAAATTTCCGAAGCGACCTGGCACTGCGGCGATCCCGGCATGCAATACGACACCACGGTCAATCGCTGGCACACTTCGAAGAACACGGCTCGCATCAACGCCAGCAATCCTTGCAGCGAATACATGTTTCTCGATGATTCCGCCTGCAACCTGGCTAGCCTTAACCTGCTGAAATTCGCGCCCAACGGTACGTTCGACGTGGAAGCTTATCGCCACGCCGTCGACGTACTCATCACCGCGCAGGAAATTCTGGTCGACAACGCGGGATATCCGACCGAAGCGATCATGGCGAACTCGCACGACTATCGTCCGCTCGGCTTGGGTTATGCGAATCTTGGCGCGCTGCTGATGGCCGCTGGGCTTCCCTACGACTCCGACGCCGGACGCGACTACGCCGCCTGCGTAACCGCCATTATGTGCGGCGAAGCTTATCTGCAAAGCAGCAGAATCGCAGAACAATGTGAGCCGCTGGTCCCCGCCACTGAACCGACGAAGAAAAATCTTTCCGAGACCAATCTCGGATCGAACGTCATGCCCGGCGGAGCCTGCCCCGGCTGGTACATCAATCGCGAGCCGTTCCTCGACGTCATCCGCATGCACCGCGCGAGCGTGAACGGCATCAACAAGAACAATGTCCCAAGCAGTATCTACGAAGCCAGCAAGCAGTGCTGGGATGAAGCTCTCGCCCACGGCGAGAAGTTCGGCTATCGCAACAGCCAAGTCACCGTGCTAGCTCCCACCGGCACCATCGGTTTCATGATGGACTGCGATACTACTGGCATTGAGCCGGATTTGGCGCTGGTGAAATACAAGAAGCTGGTTGGCGGCGGCATGATCAAGATCGTCAACAACACTGTGCCCACTGCGCTGTTCAAGCTCGGATACACGCACGAGCAGACTGACGCCATCGTCAGCTATATCGACGCTACGGGCACCATCGAAGGGGCGCCGCATGTGAAAGACGATCATCTTGCCGTCTTCGATTGCTCGTTCAAGCCGGCGAAGGGCACGCGTTCCATCGCTTACATGGGACATCTCCGCATGATGGCGGCGGCGCAGCCGTTCATCTCTGGAGCGATCTCGAAGACCGTCAATCTTCCCAACAACGCTTCGATCGAAGACATCATGGAGTCGTATCTGCAAGCCTGGAAGCTCGGCATTAAGGCGGTCGCCATCTATCGCGACGGATGCAAGCAGTCGCAGCCGCTGAGCGCCGCTGGAAGCAAGACGGCGAACTTCACGAAAGATGACGCACGCATCGCGGCCGCTCCTCAGGTCGAAGAAGAGGATTTCAACGCTCCTCCGCGCGCCATGCGCCACAAGCTGCAGGAAGAGCGCGCTTCGATCACGCATAAATTCAAGATCGGAGATCACGAGGGCTACATCACCGTCGGCCTCTATCCCAACGGCGATCCCGGCGAACTCTTCATCACCATGGCCAAGGAAGGATCAACGGTCAGCGGCCTGATGGACAGCTTCGCGCTGGGCGTCTCGATCGCACTGCAGCACGGCGTGCCGTTGAAATTGTTCTGCGAAAAGTTCGCGCACACGCGCTTCGAACCCAGCGGCTGGAGCGGCAATCCGGACATCGGCTACGCCAAGTCGATCATGGATTACATCTTCCGCTGGCTCCAGCTGCGCTTCCTCACCGGCCAGCAGCAGATGCTGTTTGAAAACCTGCGATTGAGGGCATCCTCTGCACCGGCGCCCGAAGGGATCGCGGAATCGGAGAGCTCCTCGGCCCCGCTGAGAAGTGAGAATCGGGAACCGAGAACTGGTTCCGGATCCGTTCACGCCGCCGATCAACTCGCAAGCCTGATCGATCTGGGCGACGCCCCAAGCTGCAGCTTCTGCGGCAGCATCATGACCCGAAACGGCAGCTGCTACCGATGCGGAAGCTGTGGCAGCACCAGCGGCTGCAGCTAGAGCTCACGGAGGGACCGACGCATTCTTCTTCGTCAGCCTTTCGTTTTCAGATCGGTCAAAAGGGCGCGACCGAACAGGTCGTGCCCTTTGCATTGGTAAGGACCTCTTATTCGACCGCCAAATTTATCGCGAGGAGCGACAGTCCCAGTAGTCTAGTGGAAGAGTGGCCCTTCGGGGGCCGCATTACGTCGAACAAGATAGAACGGTATTCAGGCCGCGTGTGCCGTTCCATCCACTCACTTCTTAAACATCGCATCGATGCCTGCTTGCGCGATGGCTTCGTCGATCTCTGACTTGGCGCCGCTGGCCGCTATCGCGCCGATGGTCTGGCCGTCCACCTTGATCGGCAGTCCTCCCTGGTTGGGGAAGAAGTCGGGAAAGGCGAGGACGTCGAGATTCCCTTTCTTCAGCGCTTCGGCGCCGTCTTTCGACGGACTCTGGTAGAACGCGGAGTGCCGCGCCTTCTTCTGCGCGAACTGAATCGTGTTGAGGGACGCGTTGTCGGCCTTCTCCAGAAAAAGCAGGTTGCCGCTTTCGTCCACCACGCAGATGGTGACTTCGACGTTGAGCCGCTTGGCCTCGGCTTCGGACGCGGCGACCATCGTCTTGATCGTCGCCAGGTTCAAGTGCTTGCGGGTCGGAAGATCCTGCGCAGAAGAAGTCACCGCCAGGAAACTCAGCGTGACAGCCAGTAGTTTGAACATGCGCCGGATGCTAGCAGCGGATTCGCAAATTTTCCAGATGAAATGAAATACCGGGAAAGCGCGCGGTGGTATTCGGATGCGATGGCTTTACTTCCGTCCGACGCGGCAGATAGACTTGCGCCGCGATGATTACACGCCGCCGTTTTGTACAGAACTCCGCCCTCGTCTCCGCGTCGCTCGCGCTACCTCACAGCCTGTTCGCGCAGGCCGGTTCCGCTACCTACCACAATCCGATTCTGGGTGGCGACCATCCCGACGCCAGCCCCATCCGACTCGGCGACGACTTTTTCATGACGCACTCCAGCTTTGATTACGCGCCCGGACTGCTGATCTGGCACTCGCGCGACCTGATCAACTGGCGCACGGTGGCTGCGGCGCTGCACCGCTATCATGGCAGCGTGTGGGCTCCGTATCTCTGCGAATATCAGGGCCGCTTTTATATTTATTTTCCCGCCGACAACCGGCTGCGCGTGGTGCATGCCGATCATCCGACGGGGCCGTGGAGCGATCCCATCGATCTCGGCATCAGCGCGATCGATCCCGCACACATTGGCGAAAACGGACGCCGCTTTCTCTACATGGCCGGCGGGCAGATGGCCGAATTGACTGCGGACGGACTCGCGGTGAAGACGGCTCCGCGCGTCGTGTTCGAGCCGTGGCCCATGCCCACGCCACCGAGAATGGAATGCACTTGTCTCGAAGCTCCGAAAATTCTCGAGCACAACGGCTACTACTACTTGAACGTCGCGGAAGGCGGGACCGGTGGACCGGCGACGAGCCACTCCGTGATCAGCGCTCGCAGCCGTCATGCCGATGGGCCGTGGGAATTCTCGCCGCACAATCCGGTGGTGCGCACCGCTTCACGCGATGATCGCTGGATGAGCGTCGGGCACGGTCGGCTTGTCGACACGCTGTGCGGCAAGTGGTACATGACGGTGCACTCGTATGAGAACGGCTATCGCACGCTAGGACGTCAGTTACTGTTGCTGCCGATCGAGTGGACCGCTGATGGATGGTTTCGCGTGCCTGAGGGGATCACAGCGGACTCGGCGATTCCGGTGCCTGTGCCCGGAGCGCGCCAACTGCCTTTCGCTGATCCTTCGGACGATTTCACCGCGTCCGAACTCGGCTTGCAGTGGGGCTTCTGGCGCGAGTACGATCCGACGCGATTTAGCTTTGGAAACGGCGCGCTCACGCTGGCGGCGCGCGGGAAGTCTTTGGCCGATACGTCAGTGCTAACCACCGCGGTCGGCGGTCATTCGTACACGATCGAAGTTGACGTCGAGATTGAGCCAGGCTGCGAATCGGGACTGCTGCTTTTCTATAATCCCGACCATGCAGCCGGAATCTTGCTCGACGGCGAAGGCATTGGCGTGCGGATCGCGAATGGATATATTCCGACCCGACAAGAAAAGGGCGCAACTCGCGCCACCTTGCGCGTCGTCAACGACCGGCAGGAAGTCGATTTCTATTTTCGCCTCCCAGGAAAAGATTGGCAGCGGATGGCGGAATCCGCGGAAATTTCAGGGATGCAACACAACGTGCTCGGAGGCTTCCTCGATGTGCGGCCCGCCGTCTTCGCCTGCGGCTCCGGCAAAGCCACATTCCGCAACTTTCGGTATTTCGCGGAAGCGAAGATTCCCGCATAGCAGCAGAGTGGAGAGTAAGCTCGCTCTTTGTGTCCTGATTTCGTAACAATCTTAAGAAACATGCTTTAGACATCTCGACCGCATCCAGAGTGATCTGTACCAATCGTTGTCTTACCCCGAGAGATCCCAAGAAACGTTTTTACAGTCATTCGCACTATCCAGTATTGACGGAGGAGTGTTCTCAATGGCGCCTGGACTCGACAAGCTGCAGCACATCGTCGTGCTGATGATGGAGAACCGATCGTTTGATCACATGCTGGGGTCGCTGAAGGCGGTGAATCCGCAGATCGACGGAGTCACGCCTGACTTGAGCAATCCAGATACGAATGGAAATCCTGTAAAGGCGCAGCCGCTCGCGGAGTTTCAGGCCCAGCTGCAGCCCGATCCCGATCATCACTTTCCTGCCGTCGACTTGCAGATCTTCGGCGGAAGCACCGATCCGAACCGCGTCGCCAACATGCAAGGCTTCGTGAAGAGCTATTTCAACCAGCAGAAGGACGTCGCGCACTCGCAGAAGATCATGTATTACTTCGCGCAGAATCAGTTGCCAGTGCTGACGACGCTCGCGCTGCAATTCGCGGTGTTCAACCGCTGGTTCGCGTCGATCCCTGGCCCCACGATCTGCAATCGCGCCTTCGCGCATTACGGAACATCGTTTGGACGCGTCGACATGAATTTGATCTACCTCAACGAGCCGTTCAAGAGCATCTACGACCGCCTGATCGGCGCGACGCCCAAGCACACCTCGAAGCTCTATTACTACGACACGACTAGTTCGACCATGGAGATTACGAACCTGCTGCAGAATCAACCTGAACTGTTCGGCACGTTTGCCCAGTTTCTGGATGATTGTGCCAAGGGAAATCTGACGGATTATTCCTTCATCGAGCCGAATTACAACGATCATGAAGGAGATAGCGGCGAGGAAGTTGCGAACGACCAGCATCCCGACCACAACGTGCAAGCCGGAGAACTCTTCATTGCCCAGATCTACAACGCGATCAAGAGCTCGCCGCTGTGGCCGAACACCGCGCTGCTGATCGTCTACGACGAGCACGGGGGGATTTACGATCACGTTGTTCCTCCAGCGTGCAAGCCAGATCAGTTCACGGCGTCGACCAACGACACAGGAACGGGGATGCCGTTTGCCTTTGACCGCCTCGGAGTGCGCGTGCCGGCGATTCTTGTCTCGCCGTGGATTCCCGCTGGAACCGTGGTCAATCGCGTCTTCGATCACGCCTCGATTCCCGCAACCATCACCAAGTTTTTCCTGGGAGATTATTCGCCGCGCTCTCCGCGCGAGACCAACGCAGATGTTTTTATCGAACCGAATTCGGGAGCGGTTGACGCCGCGCGGAATCTGTTGTCGCTGGATGTGATGCGGACCGATTGTCCGGACTTTGATGTATGGCAACGAGTGTAGCAACGCTGTCCACGCGCACCCGAAGGAGTAACGACCATGCTGATTCAGGTACCGAAGCCGCCGAAGAGCGCCTTTGATCCGAGCCGCCCTGTTTCCTCATTACTTGTCGCGCAGATGGAATATCTGCACGAGGCCGAGAAGCGTCTGCCAGCACGCTACCACAGCCAGATCTACATCAATGCGGTGAAGACCGAGGGTGAAGCGGCGAAGTATATCCACGACGTGACCGAGGCGATCCATACAGCGCACATGGACGCAGCCTTCGAGCGAATGCGAGTTGTTCCAAAACGCCAGCCCGTGATCGAACTCGCCGCCGTCGCCGACGAACAAGCGGAACGGAAATCTGCCGGTCGCCCGAAGAAGAAGCGCAGCGGCAAGAAATCGGCCGCGAAACAGCGTCGCAACGACTAAATCGCTGCGATCGCAGGAGGAAGTATGCGGTGGAGTGGAATGGTATTTCTGTGGCTCGCGTCGATGGCCGCGCTGGCGACGTGTGCGACGGCGCAGGAAAATTGGCTGCAGGCCGATTTCCGGCGAGAGAGCGAGCGCGTCGCCGACGCGTGTAAGGGCGGATTAAAAGCAGCACCGGGCTGCGCGATCGAGCTATTCACCGACCATCCCTTGCACATTTCGGCAGGAAGTATGCCGCCGCAAAACGGATTCGGCCTGGGCCTGGCATTCTCGGAGTCGCGGAACACGAAGAACTGGCGCATGAACTGGGACGCGGATGCAGTCGCCGCCACCAGCGGCTCCTGGCGAGCCGGCGGTTACATGACGCTGATCCACACTCCCGTAGTAACGATCAAAGTGCTGGAACCAGCGCCAGCAGGATCCGCGACTTCCGGAGCAGCGAGTGAAGCGAAGAAACCGAAAACGCCGACGCTGGCTGTACATCCGTACACGGTCTTCAATCTCTACGCGCAGACAATCTCGCTCAACAAACTGAACTACTTTGGCCTTGGCAACGACACTGCATTATCCGGTGCATCGGTCTTCGGCATGACGCAGACGATCGTCGGAGCAAACGCGATCAAGCCCGTGTTCGAATGGGCATCGATTCGCAAGCTAAATCTCGCGCTGCTCGGCGAAGCGAATGGACGCTTCGTAAATATCCGCGGCGAAGGCGGGCAATCCGTTCCCTCGATCTACAGACTCTATACAAACGCAACCGCGCCGGGACTGAGCAGCCAGCCAGGATTTATCCAACTCGGCGAAGGCCTTCGAATCAAACCAGTGATCGGGGACTATGTTCAGCTGAATTATTCGGGGAACTTTCAGGAGTTCTTCGCGCCATCGAGTTCGGAGAACTCGTTCGAGCGATGGACTGTCGATCTAAATCACACGCTCTTTTTGTACGGCTACACGCAATCGGCCGCGAAGAGCACCGACGGTGTTGGTCCGGACTCATGCGCGCCCTCGGACGCAACTTGTCCGGCGATTTCGCACTCCCGGAATCTGAACGGGTCGATCAACTTGCGGCTGCTGCTGTCGGAGTCGATCAACTCGGCGACCAGCGCCGTTCCCTTTTATTTCCAGCAAACGCTGGGCGGGTCGGACATCAACGGCGCGATGACGCTTGGGAGCTATCAGGACTACAGATTCCGTGCTCCGAACCTTTTGTTATTCGAGGAAAGTTTTGAGCACTCGATCTGGGGGCCATTCGGACTGAAGTTCATGGCGGATCAAGGGCGCGTCGCACTCACGCGGGGTGATTTGGGATTCGATCACTTCCGGCACAGTTACGCCGGTGGATTGACGCTACGGGCGGGCGGCTTCCCCATGGTCTCGATCATGTTTGCCTGGGGCGGGCCCGAGGGACATCACAACATCTTCAACATGAACACGTCGCTGCTTGGCGGATCGGCGCGACCGCTGTTGGATTGAGAACCTGTGGCTAAAGTCCTGTCCTTGCGGTGACGCCTGTTCGCGGCGTTGAGGGGCCGCTCTTCCACGGTTCCATTTTTTCAACGCTGGGATGAGTGTCGCTTTGCGAAGCTCGCTTCTGCTGTACCGGGATACGCCAAAGGTACATGGCCGCATAGGCGCGCCAAGGACGCCAAGGTTCGGAGCGGCGCTCAAGTTCGCGAGCATTCGTCGACGAGAGAGCACGCAGCAATCCGAGATCGCTGGCGGGGAAAGCGTCCGGCTCGCGCAAGGCACGCATCGCGACATATTGCGCAGTCCATGGACCGATCCCTGGAACCTCACAGAGGCGGCTCAGAAATTCTTCTGAGTCCACAACTCCCTCAAATTTAATCTTGCCTCTGACAACGGCCCGAGCGAGGGAACGAATGGTTTCCGCGCGAGCACCGGTCAAGCCCACGGATGCGAGCTTGGCGGTCGACAGAATGTCGGGAGTCGGAAAAAGATGTGTCAATCCTTGAGGGCCGACAAAATGCTTGCCAAAGACGGACGTCAGGCGACCTGCAAGGGCGGTCGCGCCTTTCACCGTGACCTGCTGGCCGAGGATCGCGCGAACCGTTAGTTCGAATGGATTCCAGCAACCCGGTACGCGAAGCCCCGGATCGGCTTGCAGGCTCGCCGCCAAGACAGGATCGCTGCGCAAAGTCTTAACGATCGAGGTCCAATCGGCGCTAAGGTCAAACATCGCGCGAATGCGTTCGACGATGTGGAACAGCGAACGAGGCTCGGGGAAATCGATGCGCACCATGAGTGCATCGCGGGATCGATCGGGAGACACTTCGAAGTATCCTTCGTGTCCGTTGACTGCGATCGTGCGGCGATACGTGGATCCTTCGACCTGCTCGACACCGGGGGTCGCGCGTACGGCGAGAAAATCGAGCATTCCCTGCCAGTGATAAGGCGGACGGAAATGAAGGCGGAAGACATATTGATTGCCCGTCTGCGTAGCCGTCTGCCGCGCCAGTTTTCGGATCTGCGTCGGCGTGCGGTGATAGACCTTGTGAATACCGGCGTTGAAGCGGCGTACGGAACCAAATCCAGAAGCAATGGCGATCTGATGCATGGGCAGCTTGGTTTCGTCGATCAGCTTCTTGGCAAAGTGCAGGCGGCGAGTGTGAGCTACCGCTATGGGAGTCGCTCCAAGGTGACGGATAAATAAGCGGCGCAGGTGGCGCGAACCGACGCCGAGACGCTCGGCAAGAAGCTCAACACCGCCATCCTCCAACCCGCTTTCATCGATCAAGCGCAAGGCACGCGAGACGGTGTTTGACGTTCCGAGCCACGCCGGCGTACCCGGACAACTCTCAGGACGGCAGCGAAGGCAGGGGCGAAATCCGGCTTCGGCAGCCGCGGCCGCGCTGGGAAAATATCGAACGTTCTTTTCTTTTGCGGTAGGCGCAGGACAGATGGGACGACAGTACACGCCGCTGCCGACCACTCCGATATAAAACTTGCCATCGAAGCGCGGATCACGCGAGAGCCGCGCGCGTGAACATACCTGCCAGTCCAGAGTCATGGATTTTCCCGCGGCTTCATCATAGTCGACGAACCGGCGATCTCTGGACGTTTTCGGACCGCGTTGCGGAACCGCTTTGGTTGGAGGGAGCGAGGTCCGAAAACGTCTAACGGATTGATAGCGAAGTCCGCAAACGTCCATTCTGCAGGCATCTACTTCGCTAAGGTTGGAGTTGCGGCGCACGTCGATTGGGTTAGAGGTGAGAGGCCAGTGAATAGGGAGAAACAATTTCTCTGCAGCTCTGCGCCGCTCGTCTACTCACCAGTCACTAGCCACTGACCACTTTATCGGGGCTTGTCATGGCTTCGCGAGTTCGTCATTGCATTGAGTGTCCCAAGTGCGGCACGCGGTATTTGATCGGATTCAGTCCATACCAGAACGGCTCGTACTTGGTACCGATGGCCCACTGCTCGTGGAAAGAGTGGACGCTCTACTGCTCTTGCGGTTCGCCGCACAGCTCGAGTCGCTGGACGTGGGACGAATTGAAAGCCTACCAAGTTTCGGCCCCCGCCCACGTACGCGGCTACGGCTGGCCGGATGAGATTGTCGCGATACGAAGTCAGCTCTGATCGCGATCGAACAGCCGATCGCCGGCTAGGGTTTCAGCGCGATCCCCCACGTCCCGGATCTCCTAGTGAGATTTCCCGCGCGTTTTCTTTTGCGTCTTCCCTTTCGGTTTCTTCTGTCCGAATACCCGCGCGAAAATCTTGTCGATATTCTTCAGTTGCCGCGGGAGGTCGAAGGCGTATTCGATCTGCTTGCGCGGAACCTTGTCGGTGATGGTCTTATCGGCAAGCACCAACTGGTGGAAGTCGAGTCCTTCTTTCCACGCGCGCATGGCGTGGGATTGCACGAGGCGATATGCGTCCTCGCGGCTGACGCCGTTTTCGACGAGGTCGAGCAGCAGCTGTCCGCTGAAAATCAGACCGCGGGTGCTCTCGAGGTTTGCGCGCATGCGTTCGGGATAAACAAACATCGTGTCGATAACGTTGGTGGTTTTCGTCAGAAGATAATCTGCCAACGTGGTGGAATCGGGCAGGATGACGCGTTCGACCGACGAGTGCGAGATGTCGCGCTCGTGCCAGAGTGCGACGTTTTCGAGCCCCGCTTGCGCATTGCTGCGGACCACGCGCGCTAGGCCACTAATCTGCTCCAGCGTTACGGGATTGCGCTTGTGTGGCATCGCGGACGATCCCTTTTGTTTTTCGCTAAAAAACTCCTCGGCCTCGCGGACCTCAGTGCGCTGGAGGTGGCGAATCTCAGTGGCGATCTTGTCGAGGGTTGATGCAATCACTGCAAGAGTGCCGAGATAGTGCGCATGACGGTCGCGCTGAATCACCTGCGAGGACACCGCCGCCGCTTTCAACCCGAGGCGAGCGCAGATCTTCTCTTCGAGTTCGGGCGTGAGATGCGCGAAGATCCCCACCGCACCCGAGAACTTTCCTACGCGCATATCTTCGGCTGCAGCTATAAAGCGAGCGATATTACGCTGCGTCTCCGAATACCAGTTCGCCAGCTTAAATCCGAATGTGATGGGCTCGGCGTGGATGCCATGGGTTCGTCCGACCATGGGTGTGTCCTTGAATTCCCAAGCGCGCCGCTCTAGCACCTCGGAGAGACGCTGCAAGTCTTGCGCAATCACTTGCGACGCTTGATGGATGAGCAGGGCCTGCGCGGTGTCGACGACATCATTCGATGTCAGGCCGTAGTGAAACCAGCGGGCATGCGGACCTACGATTTCGGCGACCGCAGTCGTGAAGGCGATCACGTCGTGACGGACTTCAGCCTCGATCTCGTGGATGCGTTCGACCCGGAAGTCGGCGCGCTCGCGGATCGCCTTGGCGGCGTCTTTGGGGACGAGTCCGGCTTCGGCGAGGGTTTCGGTCGCAGCGACTTCGACGGCAAGCCAGGTGCGGAAGCGATTTTCGTCGCTCCAGATGCGGGCCATCTCGGGACGAGTGTAGCGCGGAATCACGGTTGGGCTCCTATCCGATGTGGACTAAGGATTCTAAATGGATGGCGTGAAATCGTGCTAGGGCAGCGGTTCGCTAATCAATCTCCGTTTTGCAGGGGCCTCGGAGAGCTCGAGAGCAACCTGCAAATACGGCCCCACTCCAGCGTGCATGGGAAGTGGGGCCATTTCGCGATACGCCCCCTCGGCGGATCGCGAACCGCTCGCGGTGTAGCTGGTTTCATATTGTATCGTCCTACGATATAATTTAAAAGAGACTATCGGAGCACGATACAATCGGGGCATGAAACAGCTTTCGCTGGCGGATTATCAGGCTCTGGCCGAGTTTCGGTATCAAATTCGCGAGTTTCTGCATTTCAGCGAGCAGGCGGTACAGGCGGCTGGAATCGAGAAGCAGCAGTACCAACTCATGCTGGCAATCAAGGGCATGCCTGAGGGCATACGTCCGCGAATCCGGGAACTGGCCACTCGAATGCAGATTCAGCATCACAGCACGGTGGAATTAATCAACCGGCTGGAGACTCGCGGATACGTGCGACGAGAACGTGCGCAGGACGATCGGCGCGAAGTGCTTCTGGCGCTGACGCCGAAGGGCGAACGCGTGGTGGGTGACCTGGCTCGGCACCACCATGAGCAACTGCGGTCGGCAGGGCCAAGACTCGTAGGCGCTCTGCAGCGGCTGCAAATCGGAAACGGGCAAAAGCGGTCCGTTGTAAGGAAACGAACAGCTAAGAAATGACACGATTGACGGCATCATCGATCGAGAATCAGCGCTCTAAGCACTTATTTCACCCTTCCGCTTCGCGGCAGGAGTTCTCATGACAGCCGCACATCATTCAAAAGACATTCCGAAAAAGCATTCCGGCCCTCGGGAGCGCTTACTGGTTATCTCGATGCTGGGGGTCGTGGTGGGTGCACTCGGCGGATGCGTAGCGGAAGGTCTGCTGCGCGCCATCAATTCGCTGACTGATCTCTTTTACTACGGGAAATGGAGCGGCGCGTATCTGCCTCCGAACGCTGCGCCCCATCATTGGTGGTTTCTGTTCTTACCGGCGATCGGCGGGCTGGCGGTCGGATTGCTTGTGCAGTATTTTTCGCCCGAGATCAAAGGAGACGGCATTCCTGAAGCGATGGCGGTAGTACTGACGAAGGGCAGCATTGTGAAGCCGCGCGTCGGATTCTTCAAGCCGTTGAGCGCCGCAATCACGGTCGGCACCGGGGGACCGTTCGGCGCTGAGGGACCGATCATTCAGACTGGCGCAGCGCTGGGATCGATCATCGGCCAGCTGATCCCTTCTTCGCCCTCGGAGCGACGAATTCTGCTGGCATGCGGCGCGGCCGCGGGACTGTCCGGAGTTTTCAAGACGCCTTTTGCCGGCGTGATGATGGCAATCGAACTACTGGTGTTCGAGTTCCGAGCGCGTTCGTTCATTCCAATTGCGCTGGCTTCTGCCACGGGGACTATGGTGGCGATGGGATTCCGCGGAGGGCTGCCGGTATTTCCTCTCGAAACGAATTATCACTTTCACGCCGCCGAACTTCCGTTCTTCGTTTTGCTGGGCTTCCTATGTGCATGCCTCGCGTGGCTGATGACGCGCGCGCTGTATCTTTGCGAGGAATTTTTCGAAGGTCTGAAGATATGGTTCCCATTCGTGCCTGCGTTGGGTGGATTGTTCGTCGGCATTCTGGCGCGGTTTTATCCGCAGGTTCTGGGGACCGGCTATAGCGTGATCGCCAACGTGTTGGCGGTGCCGCAACCGCTGCACACATTAGTAGGTATCGGTCTCGCGAAGCTAGCTGCGTTTGCGGTTGCTCTGGGATCGGGCGCGTCCGGTGGAACGTTTGCGCCGGCATTGATGATTGGAGGAAGTCTGGGCGCGGCGTACGGCAGCTTAGTTCATATGCTGTTGCCGAATTCTTCAGCCATCGGACTCTATGGGATGGTGGCGACGGCGGCGTTGTTCGGAAGCGTGTACCGGGCAACTCCGAGCGCGATTTTGTTCATGCTGGAAGTCACCGGAGCATACAACGCATTCCTGCCCGTATTTCTTGTCGCGGTGGTGGCTGATCTCGCGGTTCATTATCTGATGCGAACAACCATCAACACGGAAAGGCTAGTGAGGCGCGGGACGCTTGTACCGGATGCGTACACCGTCGATCCCATGAAGTTGCTCCGAGTACGCGACGTAATGAATGCCGAGGTGGACGCGGTGCGCGGTCCGCAGCGCGTCTCGGAATTTCTCGCCGATGTGATGAATCACGGTTCTGTGCCAGTCGTCGACGATCAATCGCATCTGCTGGGAATGCTGCGCCGCAGCGACCTGCTGGCGGCCAAGCCTGATGCAACGGCCGAGGAATTGGCGCAGCGAGAGTTTCCGGTCGTATATGCCGATGAAATCGTGCATGACGTGGCCTTGCGTTTCGTGCAGGAGGAACTCGGCCGCTCGCCGGTGATCGATCGCGAAACTGGCGAGCTGGTCGGAATCCTCACCGCCTTCGATCTTCTTAAAGCCAAAGATTGGGAACATTTGCAGGAAATGTCGGAGCCGGCAACTTTGTGGCGCGGTCGTCCAGCAGAGACGAGCTGACATTAGGATCTCGGCTCCTGAGCGCTGTGCAGCGGATCTCTCGTTTCTTGTCTCGGTTCAGACCGCATGCCTACTAAAATGCGACGGTAGAACGAGATACGAGGGCATTACGTTAGTAGTTTGGTCTCATGTACGCTGGATAGCTAGGAAACATCCGTTCTCCAAGTATAATTATCACTACCTGCCAATGACTCTTGGACGAATTGGGTGTGCTCTGGCCGTCGTAGCGGTTGTCTGCGTCCTCGGGATTTTCTTTTTCCCGGCGATGCAAGGGCCGTACTCGGTCGTGCACGGACCGGTCACCGCGCTTCTGGCAGCGCGGGCAGCGGCAGGATTGCGGAGCGCGATCACGCACTCCGGTTTGAATGCGCTGCGAATCTGGCTCAGTTACGCTCTAGTCCTGATCTCGTGGGCAGCAGGTACGATACCGGGGTTCGACCCCGAAAGCCTGTCCGCAGGATACAATCCCATTCTTCGTTGCTGATTCCCTTCGAGTAGTCGCTCCCAACAACTCAATTCTGTGTCGCAGTCGCGCAAGGGACTTCGCCCGCACGGGTGTTTCTCTCAGGTGCTGTGGCCGTCGAGCAAGTCTTTCCGCCATTTCAGACTTAACTCTATTTGCATTGAGGAGGATTCGAGTGACACACACACGTTGGAAAGCTTTCACGCTGGTAACAATTCTTGGAGGTGCGTTGTCGTTTTCTGGATGCAGCAAGAAGGTCGCCCAGGCGACACCCCCTCCACCACCACCGTCTCCCGCTCCCACCGCCACGCTGGCGGCGAGCCCGGACGTCATTCAACAGGGGCAAACGACAACGTTGACCTGGCAAACCAATAACGCAACCGACATCCATATTGATGGGCTCGGAACGGTTCCGGCGGCAGGGTCCAAGACCATCACGCCCGGTTCATCGATGACGTACAACCTGGTCGCGAAAGGGCCGGGAGGAACACAGGATGCTTCGACTCGGGTGACGGTCAACCAGAAGGTAGCGGACGCCAATCCATCACCCTCGGATGAAGACCTGTTTGCGCGGAACGTGAAAGACGTTTTGTTCGATTATGACAAGGCGGAGATCCGGTCGGATCAGGCGCCCACCGCACAGGGCGACGCATCCTTCTTGTTGGAGCACCCGGCGATCAAAATCGTTGTCGAGGGACATTGCGACGACCGGGGATCGGAGGAATACAACCTTGCACTGGGAACGAGCCGGGCGGAAGCGCTGAAGCATACGTTGTTGCAGCAGGGCGTTTCCGAAGACCGCATCAAGACGATCAGCTACGGAAAGGAAAAACCGCTCTGCACGCAGGATAACGATCAATGCTGGGCTCAGAACCGGGTTGACCACTTCGCAATGGCTCGCTGAACTCTGACAGGCGGCCCGGAATAAGGGCCGCCTGTGTACTCCTTCCGCTGGATTGAAACCCCAGATTAACTTTCCGCATATTATGAGTGGGTTCATCGAACTGGGATTGCAAGGGAACGACATGGCAGAGCGACGGCATTTCAATGTCCGCTACTATCTCCGGCAGCAGCCGGTGATGCTGGCCATGTTATCGGCAGCGCTTGTATTGTTCTTTCTTTTCGTGACCGGGCTGTCGCAGGTTTATCACACGCAACGGCAAGCCCTCGGAAACCGTTGGTTCAACCGTGGTGTTGCCGATATGAATTCCAAGAATTTCGCCGCAGCGGTGACAGAATTTCGCACGGCGATGCTCTACTCGCGCGACGACTATCAATACCAACTCGGTCTGGCTCAGGCGCTCATCGGGATGAACCACGGAGGCGAAGCCTCGGCATATTTGCGTAACCTGTGGGACCGGGAACCGGAAGACGGGCTGGTCAACCTTGAACTGGCGCGCATAGCTGCACAACAGAGGCAGACAAAGGAAGCGGTGCGCTATTACCACGACGCTGTATATGCGGCGTGGCCCGCCGACCAGGAGTCGAAACGGCGGGATGCCCGATTCGAGCTTATCGAACTCCTTCTCAAGATCGGCGACAAGGCGCAGGCCCAGGCTGAGTTAATCGCACTTTCCGAAAACGTAGGTGATGATCCAAGCCAGCAAGAACGTATCGGCGATTTATTTCTCCGCGCGCAGGATTACGATCATGCGCTCGCCGCTTACCGGGTAAGTTTGAAATCAGATCGTCACAATGAAGCCGATCTGGCGGGCGCCGGATATGCAGCGTTTGAACTCGGGCAATATTCCTTGGCGGGGCACTACCTGGAAGCTGCGGTAGCCTACGATCCGAAAGACACCCAGAGTGCTGACCGGCTGAAAATGACGGACATGGTGCTGCACATGGACCCGTTCCGCCGACAGACTTCGTCGGAGGAACGAAGCCGGATCGTCATTGAGGCATTCGCCACGGCTGGGCAACGGCTGAAAGCGTGCGCCGTGCCCAAAAGCGCATCTCCGCAAGGAGGCACGGCGCAAGCCAGCCTGGCGGAAGAATGGGCCGCCATGAAACCAAAGATCACGGAAGCGAGGCTGCGAGGGAATCCAGAACTAGTGGATACAGCGATGGACCTCGTATTCCGCATCGAGCGCCAGACCAGCATTCTGTGCGGGCCTCCCACGGGGCCTGATATGGCTTTGCTGCTGGTCGCAAAATCACAAGGGAGTTAGGGTGGATTTGCAATCCAACGCGGAAACGGAAGTCTTGGACGAAAAAGGTTCAATGCCAAGGCAACCGGCAATGCCGGTTTCGACCCGCAGAGCGCTGTGGCGGACCGTTTTCCGCGAAGACCGGTTCTTTCTCGTATTGTCGGTGTTCATCGGAATTTTCTCCGGCTTGTCGGTGGTGTGCTTCCGTTTTGCAATTGACTGGGCCCGAATTTATTTATTGGGCACGGGCACGGTGCTATCCACTTCACGTCTGTTGCTGGCGCCCAGTTTAGCGGGACTTGTAATCGCGTTTCTGGTCATTCACTTTTTTCCCGCGACGCGCGGCAGCGGCGTCAATCAGACCAAAGCGGCGTTGTACATCTACAACGGGCATATCCCATTTCGAACAGCGATTGGAAAGTTCATCACCGCCGCGCTGGCGATCGGGTCGGGACATTCTCTGGGCCCGGAAGATCCGTCACTGCAAATTGGCGCATGCCTCGCTTCAGTACTGGGACGGAAGATGAGGCTGTCGCGCGACCGCATGCGGCTGATCGCTCCCGTAGGCGCGGCTGCGGGACTAGCTGCAGCTTTCAATGCGCCGATCTCTGCGGTGCTATTCGTCATTGAAGAAGTCATCGGGCGATGGACGGCTGGCATTCTGGGCTCTGTCGTGTTATCGGCAGTATCAAGCGTGGTAGTGATGCGGTGGTTCCTGGGATCGGAATCGCTGTTTCGAATTCCGGCCGTCGAACTGAAACGGCCATCGGAGCTATTGGCCTACGCAATTCTGGGTGTTGCCGGCGGTCTGGCTTCCGTGGCGTTTTCGAGTGGCATCACGACGTTGCGCGCATGGTGCAAAGCCCTGCCGCGGTGGACCCAGTATTTCCAGCCAGCAATCGCCGGATTGCTGATCGGAGTGATCGCGGTATTGGGCTTTCCACAAGTGATGGGCGCGGGATACGAATACATGGATCAGGCCATGCATGGCCAGTTTCCATGGCATTTTCTCGCCCTGCTGGCTGTTTTGAAGATTGTCGCGACGCTGCTTTCTTTCACGAGTGGAACGCCCGGCGGAATGTTCGCGCCCACTTTGTTTATTGGTGCAATGCTGGGAGCAGCCGTCGGTGGAGCTCAGCATGCGCTCCTGCCGCATCTGACTGGCTCTCCGGGAACTTATGCGCTCGTCGGCATGGGCGTGCTTTTCGCCGGATTTCTGCGCGCGCCAATGACGTCGGTGTTCATGGTGCTGGAAGTCAGCGGCAATTATTCGATCATCGTGCCGGTCATCGTCGCGAACACGTTTGCCTACGTCATCGCGCGCGGACTGCAGCCGATCGCGATTTTTGATCTTCTGACCCGTCAGGACGGCCTCGATCTCCCCTCCATGGAAGAGCAGCGCGAAGAGGATGTCTTACACGTCGAGGACGCCATGCAGGCGGTGGAAGATCCTGTGCTCGACGCGCAGGAAACCGTGGACCAAGCGTTGCAGCGGGCCGGAAACGCTGAAAACGATCAACTCCTCGTCCGGCTTAGTCCCGGAGGTTGGAGCACTGTGACGAGGCAAGAACTCGAGTCTATGGTGAGCCAGGGAAAAGGCACGACGAACCTGGGGTCACTTCTGCCAATTCTGCACGTTCCCTACCTTCATCCCGATCATCCGTTGGAAACGGCCCTGCGATACGTCGACCGGTGGCCGCTCGTTCCCGTAGTAAGCCGCGCGGATTTCCGTCAACTAGAGGGTGTAGTTTCTCAGCGACATGTCCTCGACCGATACCGGGAGTTTGGCGAAGGTTAGCGATACGGGTCGCGCACCTCCATCCCCAGGTACTTACCTTTTAGTAAAGAAGCTTCGACGTTAAGATTGTGCATCATCTCTACTTGAAAATCGCCGCTGCAATTCGGTAAGCTTCCTCCATTCCACGAAGGCATTTACAGGGAGAGTTGTAGCCATAAGGCTATGGCGAAAGAAAACCCATTCTTTCCCGGAAGTCGCGCACGGAAGCGGCCGGCGCACGTCCTTGCCAAGCCAAACTCATCTCGTTGTTGTCAGTGCCTGCCTTTCAGAACGCTAGAGTAGAAAAAACGAAATTCCAGTTTTCGGCAGTCGGGAGAGAAAGATCATGGCAAGTTCTTCGATCAAGTTCATCATTTTTAGTCTCATCGCACTAACGCTGACCGTGCAAGTCTTTGCGCAAGGCGGAGCCACAGGCGCCATTGCTGGAACAGTGCAGGATCCGAGCGGCGCGCTGGTCGGCAACGCCGACGTGCGCATCACAAACCAGGAAACAAATGTGCTGGAGCGTTCGGTGAAGACTGGATCTGACGGATCCTTTATCGCCCCCTTGTTACCGGTGGGCACCTACAGCGTGAGCATCCAGGCCCCGGGTTTTGCCGAGGGAAAATTCTCGGACGTTGGGGTGCGCGTCACCGAGACGACGCACATGACCGCGAAGCTGTCGACGCAGTCTGTGCAGCAAAAGATCGAAGTGCAGGCCGAAGTGCAGACTGTGGATACGAGTGATGCGACTACCGGACAGGCGATCGAAGCCAACACCATCCGCGCCCTGCCGCTAGCAACACAGAACTTCCAGCAACTGCTCACTTTGTCGACGGGCGCGCAAGGCGAGTTGAACAAGGCCTCGCAGCTCGGCCGCGGTGACGTCCGCATCGAAGTCAACGGTCAACGCGAAGACAACAACAACTATCTCATCGAAGGCATCAGCGTCACCGACTACAATGTCGCGGAACTCACCAACACGCCGCTACCGAATCCCGATGTGGTGCAGGAATTCAAGGTACAGACATCGCTCTACGATGCTAGCCAGGGGCGCAATGGCGGCGGCAACATCAATGCGATCCTGAAACCAGGCACGCTCCAATTTCACGGAGACGCCTATGAGTTCTTCCGCAACACGGTTCTCGACGCGAACGAATATTTTCTGAAAGGCAGCGGCTCGCCGCGTCCGGTCATTCAACAGAACATTTTCGGCGGAAGCCTCGGCGGCCCGGTAAGTCCGGGCGGCAAGCTTGGATTTTTCTTCGTGAATTATCAAGGAACGCGTCAGCGCAGCGGCGATTCACCGGGAACGCTGATCAGCACCTTCATTCCCTACATTCCAGCAGCGGACCGAGGCACAAGTCCTGCCGCCGAAGCCAGTCTGGCGGCGGACTTTGGAGTTCCGACCGCCGATCCAGTCGCGGTGAATCTGCTCGGCTTCAAGAGCGATCAATTCGGAGCGCCCGCAAACGGATATCTTTTCCCACTTCCAAGCACAGTTCCAGCGGGAACATTAACCGGAAATCTTGTGCAGTTCACTGTCAGCAAGCCCGGCAAGTTCACCGATGATCAATTCACGGCGAACTGGGATCATGACTTCCGCAACTCCAGAGACACGGTAGCCGCGCGATTCTTCTACTCTGACTCCGAACAGGACATTCCGTTCGGCGCAGGCGGGCTGCAGGCTTCTCTCGGCGCGCCGGCGAGCGGAACGGATTTGAACTTCCCATACCAATTGCCGATTCATGACCGCTTGTTCATCATCTCGGAAACGCACGTATTCTCGCCGAGACTGGTGAACGATCTTCGCTTCGGCTTAGTTCACATCAACAACACGGCTACCAACATAAACCCGGTGACGGTAGGAGACGCGGGAATCGATCGTCCGACCGACAACCTGACGAACAGCATCTACAAATTCACATTTGCGACTTCGGGATTTCAGTTCGGCCCGACCCCGCAGGCGAATCAGTCGCAGAATCAGAACAATTACAACTTTGTCGACAACCTGAGCTGGGTCCACGGCGCGCATACGCTGACGTTTGGCGGACAGTACGTTCGCGTTCGGCTCGACAAAAAATTCCCGCAAGTCTTCAATGGACAGCTTTTCTTCACACAGACCGGAGCAACTTCCGACTTCGGCAATTTTGTCGGCGGTACGCCGGAGTTCAGCTTTGGCGGCGGCGGCGTCTACAACCACTCCTACAAGCAGAGCAACTCAGCCATTTTCGCGCAGGATGACTGGAAAGCCACATCGAATTTGACAGTCAATGCCGGGCTGCGCACGGAATTCCTTGGCGCGTGGACCGACGGCGATTGCCACATCGGAAATATCGAATCGGATCTGACGAAGTCGGGAACGTATCCGTTCATCTATCCGAGTTGCGTCGGCAAATTGGGCGTCAGTGGCCTTACCGGTACCGCGGCCGGATCAACCTTCAAGAACAGCGTCTCGACCGGCTTGGGGCCTCGAGTAGGCTTTGCATACGACGTCATGGGCCGCCACACCACTACCGTGCGCGGCGGGTACGGCATTTATTACGTCCGCGAAGATGTGGGCGCAGTCGATCAGTTGAGCTTCCAGTCGCCGTTCATTCCAATCGTGTTCTTTGGGCAGACGCCAGGGTTCACGATGTCCAACTTCTTCACCGGAACACCCGCCGTCAATCCGAATGCAGTACCGGCCGCCGGTCAACTTTCGGGAGCGTGGCTGCCCTGCCTGGCGCAACTGACAAGCTTTCCCGACACGAACGGCGCGGCAACTTACGGAGGCTGCACTGGGCCGGGCGTGAACAGCACGCAGAACTTATTCGTGCTCGAGGTCCCTCGGCATTTCGTTGTACCAAACACGCAGCAGTGGAACCTGACCGCACAGCGCGAGTTAGGAAAGAACTGGGTGTTGGAAGTCGGATACGTCGGAACTCGCGGCATCCACTTGCGCGAAACGCGTGACGCAATCCAGTCGGTGAATGCGAGTCCGACAAGTCCGTTCACGGTCAAGGATACCGCCGGCAACAGCTACACGATCACTTCCAACACTTTTGCCAACGCGATCGCTCGCACGCCCACGCCGGGTTTGAACGGCTACAGCGGATATCAGATTTTCGCGAACGACGCTTACTCCATCTATCACGCCTTGCAGGCAACGCTGTCGCGGCGCTGGAATCAGAGTTACTTCCAGGCGGCATACACCTTCTCGAAGAACATCGACGCGACATCGACAGGAAACACGGCGTTCAATACCGCGTACAACGATCAGAGCAACATCAACGCGTCGCGCGGCATTTCCGACTTCAACCGTCCGCACCGGCTCTCGGTCAGCTATGCGTACGATCTGCCGATTTTCCGTCACAGCGCCGGCATGACTCGAGCGGCACTCGGCGGATGGCAGGTCAGCGGCGTATCCATCTTCCAGACCGGCTTGCCGTTTTCGATTTACGATTCAAGTGCGGGCACCGGCTTCCTGGGACAAGGCAGCACTCCGTTGCTCGGAGCAAGTCTGGCTCCCGGAGCAACAATTGCCAGTGGCCTGGCGAGCGGCGATCTGCATCAGCGCGTGGCGAATGGATACTTGAATCCAACAGCATTCACACCAGCGCCGTTGCTGTATCCGACACAGTGCGCGTTGGATCCGAACTTCTGCACCACCGGGTTCGGAGATCTGGGTCGCAATATCTATCACGGCCCCTTCCAGCAGAACTGGGATGTGTCGTTTTTAAAGCACTTCAAGATTGGAGAGCGGCAGGATGTGCGCTTTGCGGCCGACTTCTTCAACATCTGGAACCACGTGAACTTCGCGGATCCGACGGTCACGGATATCGAGCAATACCTGGCGAATCCCACGAGCAGCCCGTTCGGCAAGATCGTCCAGACCAACGGCAACCCACGCCTGATTCAGTTCTCATTGCGCTGGGCGTTCTAGCTCGACAGGTCGGATCGAAAAGGGTGGCCCATTCTAAACGTCGAGCTTCTGCGACGTTTAGAGTGGGGCTTTTATTTTGGAAGGAAGATATTCCGTCACGGTTTCAGCGACGACACGAAAGCGGCGATGGCGATCATGTCATCGAGCGAAAGTTTCGCCACCTGCGGACGCATCTGCCTTGAAGCCACTCCAGCGCGGGCGCCCGATCGAATGTCATACATTTGCCGAACGATGTAGCTGGGCGACCGGCCGGCAATACCGGGCACGTTGCCGCTGCCGCGCAAGCCCGGGCCGTGGCACTTGGCGCATGCGACCGTCTTGCCGCCGTCTCCGGTAGTTGCGAGCAGCTTCCCTTTCGCAATGCTGCCTGGCGGAACGTAAGCCACGAATCCAGAAGTGTCGTCTCGCAGTTCGGTCCGCTCGATATTTTCTGGCGTCTCGATGATGCGCTGCCCGATCGGCTCGGTAGCCGCGGGCATAGACGGCACAAGCATCCATCCAGAAACATGCGTCGTGGGAACCGTCGAGGTTTCGACGACCCGAATCCACGGCTTGGGATGCAACGCCGAGAAATAGATCGCGGCAGACTGGATCTCCTGGTCAGTGGCTTTGGTTTCGAACGCGATCATCGCAGCCACGGGTTTATGCAAAGGCTCGGAGCTCTTGCGCACCCCGCTCTTGAAATCGGCAATCTGGCGCACGATATATCCCGTGGACAATCCCGCGAGATTGGCGTTCTCCGGGCGGCCTTCCCCGTTCGGCAGGTGGCAATAACCGCATGCGTAGACATCGGGCTTTCTGCCATGAGCAACAATCTCCGGCATCACCGGATGCCCCGAGGGATGCCAGTCGGGCACAAAGAAAAGATCCTGCGTCTGCGCGACCGTGAACGCCGCATCGCTGTCGGGAACGTGTCGCGGCTTGCTATCCGGTTTCGGAGCCGCCGTATCGGAAGCCGGGTTCAAGGCATAGGCCCAATAGGGAGTCGCTTGCTGCGGGCTTTGGGCCCAAACGATGACCACGAAAAGGAAAAGAATTAGGGGTGAAGATAAGGATGAGAAGTGGCGGAGCATCCCCCATACTCTAACTCTTCCTCGATCATTTGAGTGAGCGGAGTTCCGGATCAAATGCAGCCGACGAATAAGGGCCGCCTCCCGTAAAATGGCCGCTGCCAAACTAAACCGGCGAACTCGCATCCATCTTTTGGCTAGAAATCACATTTTGAGGTAAGCGATGCTTCGACCCATTGCTGTCATGCTGTCTTTGCTATGTGCCACGCTGGCAGCCCAGACCGCGCTTCCTGAGCGCAAAGTCGCGGGCAATATCATCGCTTCCGAGCGCGATCCGGCGGTACGAATTGAATTGCCGAAGTCCGTTAACTATGTCGGAGCAGACCGCTGGGTGCTTTACGGTATCGCGGATTGCGAATTGCACGCTTTCGTTGAAGCCGATGCTCAAAAGAAAGTTCAACGGCTGTATTGGGTGCAATTCGAGGGCTATCTTGCGAGTCGTCCTGATCTACATCACACCTACGATTCGCCGAAGCATGCGACGATTGGCGGCCTGGATTTTTATGTCGACACTTGGGTGCGAGCAAAGGACGCGCCCTCAGAATCGGGCTCTGACCGCGAACATATCGAGGCGCTCATGCGTGCCAAGGGTTATCGGATGCCGGACGCAATGATGTATGTGCGCCTCGTGCACCTGCTGGATAAAGAAAAGCGCAAGGAGTTGATGATCATCTATGGCGAAGATCTATCTCCCATCAAATTCACCGCAGCCGAACTGAGCGAAGGCGGCAAATCTCACGACCGATGGCCCGGCATTGCGGATAACTTGCTTAACAATGCAGAAACACGCATCACTGTTGAACCAACCAAACCGTGATTCGAACTGCTCTTGTCGCGAGTTGGCGCTTGCGGTGCCGAAGGAACCGTCGCTAAACTCGATCCGGCAGAGGGAACCACCTTCTGATTTAAATACGGTGCGACCTTCAAGATGAATCGATACCGGAGGTCGCCCGCGCATCAGCCGTCCATCATTCGCAGATAAGTACTGAGGAGGTCGCAATGAAAGCCGTTGTGGTGTACGTGGTATCGGGGACCATTGCGTCCAGCGCGGTGACACCCGTGAATGCGAGCACGCACGTCGCTGGTTCACCGATTGTAATCGGGGGCGGCGCGCAGTCTATTGCAGTGACGCCCAATGGCAAGACGATTTACGTACCGAATGGTGTGCTCAATACCGTGACGGCTATCCGCACCGCTAACAATACGGCGATCGCTCCCATCCCCGTGGGAGGCCAACCATTCGCCATGGTCGTGACGCCCAACGGCAGGACCGCCTACGTCGGTAACACGGGCTCGAACTCAGTAACGCCGATTCGCGTCCACACCAATACTCCGCTCGCCGACATCCCAGTTGGGAACGCGCCGAACCGGGTGGTGATCACACCCGATGGCAAGACCGTGTACACGATCAATAATGTCGACAATAATGTCACACCCATCCGCGTTTCGACCAATACCGCAGGAACAGCCATCCCGGTCGGAGGATTTCCCAACTCCGCTGCGATCACTCCAGACGGCAAGACGCTATATGTAGGAAATTTAAACGATTCGACGGTGACACCGATTCACGTGCGGACGAATATGCCAAAGACGCCGATTCCAGTCGGCCATCAACCGTCGGTCATTGTCGTTACCCCGAACGGAAAGATGGCTTACGTCTCTAACACCGACGACGACTCCGTAACACCGATCCGCACAGCCGATAACCAGGCGCTCCCCGCAATTCCGGTAGGCCACCAGCCGTTCGACATGGCGGTCACCCCAAACGGAAAGACGCTCTACGTCCTCAACGCCGGCGGAAACTCCGTCACGCCGATCCGAGTATCAACCAACACAGCGGGCACTCCAATTCCCGTACCGGCTGGAGCGTTCACCCTTGCTGTCTCTCCGAGCGGAAAGATGCTGTATGTGACTGCTGGTCCGAATGTGCTCATTCCAATCCGAATCTCGAACCATCACACCGAAACCCCAATCGTCGTCGGAACGTCGCCCAGCGCGATCGCCTTCGCTATTGTCGGATAACTTGACCGCTGTGATTGCAATCGTTGTCCCATTCGCAACGCGCGATTCCCACTGATCGTTACCGATAAATCCAACGAAGTAGCCCGTCTCATGTAGAATGCTCCGGCAATCCCGTCTCAGCAGGAGTCACCTTGAACAACGCCCGCATTGCATTGGCATCCCTCGGGGCTATGGTCGCCTACTTTGTCTATGGCTTCGCCATGTTCGCCGCATGGCCATCCATGAAAACTGAATTCATGAAGTACCCCAATGTCTATCGTCCGAAGGACGAGATGATGAAGGTGATGCCATACGGCATGGTCGCCATTCTCATCGCTATCGTGGTGGTCGCCGTTCTCTACGCAAAAATCTACGCGACTGGTGGCGGGATCGTATCGGGCATATACCTGGGCGCCCTAATCGGCCTTTTCTCCGTCTGCTCCTTCGTGATCCACAACTACATCAATCTAAACATCGGCGTCAGGTTAACGGTCTACCAGTCCATCGCCTACTTCATTCAGTGGATCGTCGTCGGCGCGGCCATCGGGCTCATTTATAAACCATCGTGATTCCTTTCGTTCTGCGCCTTGAGCATGGCGATGTGTCGAGAACGTCACGCAGCATCTCGATTGTAGGCAGGACTTCTCGTCCGATATGCTTTTCTTCGATTCCGCGAACTGTGCAGATTCCTTCACCTTGACAATCCGGTAAGTTACTTACATATTTGGACCTTCTGTGACAGTCGGCCGATGCTCACTGTTCACTGATACAGAAGCATCTCTCCTCCCCCCTGGGCCAAGAACGCATTTCAATTTTTGAGGGAGGATTTCCATGTCTACCAAGCCCACCGATGCTGCCAATAAGGCATCCTCGAACAGCCGCAACCGTCAATCAAGTTTGCATTTGCATGCAGGCGCACCTGCCAAAAAGACTTTGAAAAGATGGTATTCCGGGGCGCTCGCTTTCAGCTTTTTACTCGGGCTCATGGCGGTTCCGCGATCGGCGCAGGCACAGACGTTCTCCATGCTCTATGCGTTCGCAAGCGAAGGGGACGGCGATCGGCCCGACAGTTTAATCCGGGATGCGGCAGGCAACTTCTATGGCACGACGTACTATGGCGGCTCTAAGGCGAGCGACGGCGTGGTGTTCAAGCTGGATGCGGCCGGGAAGGAAACCGTCTTGTATCAGTTTAAGGGACCCGATGGGGATGGGCCTGATGGCGTGGTCCGGGACGCGGCGGGCAACCTTTACGGAGCGACCTCGTTTGGCGGGACCGGTTGTCCCGGTCAACAAGGCTGCGGAACGGTATTCAAGCTGGATGCGAGCGGCAAGGAGACGGTCCTGCATCGCTTTGGAGGCACGGGAGATGGTACATTTCCAACCACCGGCGTGATCCGGGACGCGGCCGGCAATCTTTACGGGACGACCTATACTGGCGGCAATACTAGTTCGTGCGAAGCCGGGTGCGGCACGATCTTCAAGGTGGATGCGAGCGGCAAGGAAAGCGTGCTCCACAGCTTTACGGGCAGAGCCGATGGGTTCGGTCCTTACGGTGGCGTGATCCGGGACAAGGCAGGCAATCTCTACGGCACCACGCAGGCCGGGACGGTTTTCAAGCTGGATCCGGCCAACAAGCTCACAGTGCTGCATACGCTTAACGACACGGAAGGATGCTCCCCATCCGCAAGTTTGTTTCGGGATGCGGCGGGAAACCTTTACGGCACGGCCCCCGGTTGCGGAGAATTCGGCTCCGGCACAGTTTTCAAGGTGGCTCCTTCCGGCAAGACGACGGTGCTGTATACCTTCACCGGAGGAACCGATGGAGGCGGACCGTACGGACCCGTGGTCCAGGACAAGGCGGGCAACCTCTACGGCTCCACGGGCTTTGGCGGTGACCTCACTTCCCTTTGCGCCGAAGTGAACAATACCCCGGGCTGCGGCGTTGTATTCAAAATCGATACCGCCGGCCAGTACACGGTGCTGCACGCCTTTGACGGAACGGATGGTCAATGGGCTTACTACGGCGTGATTCAGGACGCGGAGGGCAACCTCTATGGCACGACGGCGGAGGGTGGCACTCACGCCTGCTTTTGCGGGACAGTGTTCAAGGTCGAGCCTTGAATACACCTAGAAGTAGTACTGGCAAGAGCGTGATTTGAGTTTGTCGAAGGGGCGGACCTTCTTCTTAGGAGTGTCCGCCTAACCTTCAACCAAGTATAATTTCTTCGATCGCAGTTCTGCTCTTCGAAGTTTTCCTTTACTCACTTGTCTGATCCCTTGATTACAACAGCGACCAATTTCTTAATCCCTTCCGTTTTGAGTCGCTGACCGTGGCTGAGTCGGCCCAGGAGCGTTGGTGGCACACAGGTATCAGAGCGGCTCTTCTTTTGATTTTGTTGGTTCCGCGAAGTGCCACAGAACGCCCGATGGATCGAACACATACACGACGGTCAAGCCCCACGGTTCAGCTCTTGGTTCTACGGGCGGCGCTACTCCAAACCTATTGGCCAAATCCAGTGAATTGAAGTGTCGCCACCAAGCGTCGACCTCGGTCACAAGGACATGCATCACTGTGTTTTCAGCCCACTCTTTCACGTAGTAGCCCCGAAGCAAAAAAGCGTGCGCCCCAAGGCTCAATTCGGCGAGAGTCTCCCCCAACGGATGCGCGTCGAAGCCAAGCGCCTTATAGAAACGCAAACTCGTCTCGAACTCCTTTGCCGGCAGGAAAGGACGAAACGCCTGAATGCTAGGAATCAGATCGGTGATCGAGTCCACTGAGAGCTCCAATATTCAAATCTAAACATATACCGAAAAAACCAGTGGATCGCGAGTGAACTTTCAACCAGGCGGAATTTGAAACTGAGACGCTAAGCTAACCCGACGCAAATCGCCATCCCGCTCACCATCCGGGCGACGAGCTGTGGACCTGCGTAATGTGCAGCAATAAGCCACGATGCCATCCTGAGTTTCCCATAGTCCTCCCGAATAAATGCTCTTGCCGATTCATTACACCTTATGGTGTAATGATGTCGTGGATCGACTGACCGACGTCCTGATAGCGATTTCTCACCCCACCCGGCGAGCCATTATTGGGCAACTGGCAAACGGACCTGCACGATTTCTCGATGTCGCCAAACCCTTCGACACCGCACTGAATGCGGTGACCAAGCATTTGAAGCTGCTCGAGAGAGCCGGACTTATCCAGCGCAAAAAACAGGGCCGCGAGGTCTACATTTCGTTTCGAGCCGACCCCCTTCGCGAGGTAGCAGGATGGATGCATGAGTATGAACGGTTCTGGACTGAGCGTCTCGATCAATTTGAGCTGTATTTTCGCGACAAGAAGAAAAAGAAGAAGGAGAAGAGCTAATGGAGAACTCCAAGAAGACCCTTGAATTCAAGTTTGAACGAACCATCCCCGCTCCTCTGACTGAAGTGTTTGATGGATGGCTCGATCCGAAGATCCCCGGCAATCCCTGGAGTGCAGCGGAGAAATTCGTGCTGGACCCGAAAATCGATGGGCTCTTTTTCTGGACACTCAACGGGACGTCCCACTACGGCCGGTTTATGGCCGTCGAGCGACCGGCTCGGATTCAACATACGTGGGTATCGCCCAAGACTCTGGGAATTGAGTCGACAGTGACCGTGACCTTCAAGAAGGCGGGAGACGCAACCCTTATGACCCTTGTGCATTCCGGCCTCCCGGATCATGAGCTGGCAAGAGGGCATGAAAAAGGTTGGAACTATTTTCTAGACACTTTCCCTGGGCAGTTTGGAAATGGCTCGCAAAAGGAGAAGTAGTTTATGAACCCATGCAATGGGACAGCGGTTGAAGCGTGCGGGTATGCGCCCGTCAACGGCCTGCAAATGTATTACGAAATCGAAGGAAGCGGTGATCCGCTGGTTTGTATCCCACCGGCCTTCGGATACGCCGGCGTGAATCCCTATCCCGCGCTGGTTCAAAGCCACAAAGTCATTACGGTCGATCTTCAGGGGCATGGCCGCACCGCCGATATCCCGGAGCGTCCGCTTTCGATCGAGCAACATGCCAAAGATGTGGTGGGCCTGTTGAAACATCTCGGAATCTCGAAGGCCGATTTCTTTGGCGAAAGTTATGGCGGCAATGCAGCGGCCATGATCGCAATTCGCTACCCCGAGCTTGTCCGTCGCGTAGCGACCTACGCAGCAACCTTCGGCCCTCCTGCGATTGCCTTAAACCCTCAGACAACGCACTTCAACCAGCCACCTGCCGCTGATTCCAGAAGCATCGAGTTTCAGAGAGAGAACTACAGGAAAGTGGCTGCTGACCCCGACTACTGGCCCAAAATTTTTGACAAACTTGGCAGCCTTCACTGGGAAGGATTTTCGAAGCAGGAGTTGGCTTCGATCAAAGCGCCGGTCCTCATCCTTCTCGGAGATTGCGATTTTGTCCGCCTGGAGCACGCCGTCGAGACCGTCAAGCTCATCCCCAACGCCGAACTCGCAGTAATCCCGTCCGCGAGCCACTTCGCTCTGTTTTCGGAAAAGGAAAGGGTGATCCCAATAGTCAAACATTTCCTGGAAAAGCCCGACAAAGGGATCCCGTTGGGAACGGCTGAAACCGGCTATCACCCCGGTGAGACCAGATAAAACTCAAACATCGCAATAGGAGAGGCGAAAATAAACTTCGCCTCTCAATGGTTTCATACCGAAGGACTCTACGGCTCGACCTTATATAACGTGACCATTCCCGCATCCATGTGGTCGTCGATATGACAGTGGAACATCCAGATCCCGGGATTGTCGGGAACCATGTCCACGGTCTCCATTTGCGCCTGCATGAGGGGAACGACATCGGTACGTTTGCCGTCATGCAAAACGACGTTGCCGTGCCAGTGGGGCGTGTGTACGCTGAACTGCTCTCCGAGCGCCACTAGATACCAGCGAACGCGCTCGCCTTTCTTCATCGTCATCATCGGACCGGTGCCATAAATGTGTCCATTGATAGCGAATTTGGCATTCGCCACGGTGAATCCCGATCCGAGACCAGAGAAGTTGCCTTCGTCGTCGACCGGCGCGAATTCGACTTTGTTCACGCCTTTCGGATCCGTTGTGAACGTCTGGATATTATGGTCGAGATACCAGCTGACGTTCTCGTCGAATAACAGATAGAGGCAGACAAATTCACGATCCACGTCCTTTGCTTTGCCATCGGCATCGGCCATGCCCCGCCGCGTGATGATCATCGCGCCAATCAAACCGCTCTCCACGTCCTTCAACTCATTCGTATGAGAGTGATAGAGCCAGACGATGGAACTGGGATCGTTCGGTCCTGGCCCAGCGCGCTCGGGAACTTCCCATGTGTACAGATGGGTCTTCCCTGGAGGGACCGCATCATCTTCTTTGTCGGCTCCAGAAGTGCCGTCGTCGTAGGGCGCGCCCTCCGAATCCTTTCGGTAAAACACGCCATGCGGGTGCATGCTGTACGGGCGGGTAGCGTTGTTCTTGAACAAGATCCGAATGGTGTCACCGACCTCGGCTCGCAGGATCGGACCCAGAATTCCCGTGTGCTCCCACTCCGGGGCACGAGGTTTGAGGCGCGTGAAGGAGTCGTCCGTGTATTCGCGGTACAGGGCTTTGCGATAAACGCTTCCAATTCGGTGCGGTCCCCGTTCGGTGAACACTTTCGAGTACCCGTCGAACTTCATGCCCATCATCTTGTTAAGGCCTCCAGGGGCATAGTCCCAATCCACTTCGTCCGCGGCGATGTAATACGAGCGACTTTTTGCAGTCTGGGTCTGCCCGAAACAGGCGGGAATGGCCAAGAGGAACACAACGCTTAGGATTCGTTTCATCATGAGCTTCCTTACCCCCTCAAGTGGCGTCCACAGGTGGAAGTTGGCATTCCCCGATGCCACTTCCCCCTGATGGCTTGTGGGCAGCCTTCCGAACGGGTGAGTCGCGCGAATCGCTGCCCCGCCGAATCAATCTGCAGGACGTGATTCATCGGGTCAACGAAACTGTCCCTTAACCTTGCTTTAACAGGTAAGTAGCAATCTTTTATAGGCTTAGAACCCCTTCTTAACGGTCACAGCGACACGATTTGGCTAGGCGAGGGACCAGCGCATTGGCGATTTTGCGATCAAACGAACCCTATGCAGGGCAAAAATGTCATCATCTAAAAACTCATGACCAACCGAGCTCCTGGCTCATTCCTTAAGCGGGATCTCGTGGGTTCGTACCTGGCAGGCAGGGGGGTACGCCGGACAGTGTGGCAACTCGAGCGTTGAGCAGAAAAAAATAGAGTGGCTGTCGATTTTCGGTCTACCGAGCGACTATCAACAACGGAACGGTGAGCTGCGGCTCTGAATCACGGCAAAATGGGAAGTCAGGAAACAAAGGAGGCAATGGATGAAGTACATCTGTTTGGGGTACTACGACAAAGACAAACACGAAAGCATGCCCGAAGGCGAGCAACACGCGATGTTCGACAAATGCTTTGAATACGACGACCACCTTCGCGCCAACGGCCATTTTGCTGGCGGCGAAGCGCTTCTGCCTGCGGAGAACGCTTTGACCCTGTATTGGAAGAACGGCAAAGTCGCGACCACGGACGGTCCTTATGCGGAAACCAAGGAACAACTCGGTGGCATTCTCGTCCTTGAGGCGCGGGACCTGAATCATGCTGTACAGCTCATCGCGCAGCATCCGGCTCTGAAGTACGGTAGCATTTTCGAGATTCGCCCAGTGGCCGACCTGAACGAAATGATGAAGCAGAGCGAGCGGCGGCGAAAGAGTGCATCGCGATGAAGGCGTCCGCGAGGGAAACACTGAGGGACAGAATCTGCAGCATGCCGGCCCGGGGGACCGTGGCCGAAAAGACTCTAAAGGGGATCAAATGAGAAAGTTAATCTACGCAATCAACATTACTCTGGATGGCTGCTGCGACCATACCAAACAAGTTCCGAATGAAGAGATTATGGAACACTACACGCGCCTCTTGCGAGAGGATGCCGGGCTGCTCGTCTACGGGCGTAAAACCTATCAATTGATGGTTCCCTATTGGCCTGATATCGCAAAGAGCCAGGCTGAGACAAAAGCAGAGAACGAATTTGCTCTGGCATTTGATTCGCTCAACAAGACTGTTTTTTCACGATCATTGGGCGGCACTGACGATAAAAATACGAGAATCGTTCGTGCGGACCTTCGCGAAGAAATACTTAAATTGAAACAAGAAGAGGGCAAGGCTATTTTAGTCGGTGGAGTGGATATTCCTTCGCAACTGATAGAACTTGGTCTAGTGGATGAATATCGCTTTGTCGTCATGCCAATCATTGCTGGCGAAGGGAGACGGTTATTGGAAGGTGTCAACCTGCCTGAGAAACACAAATTAAAACTTGTTGAGTCAAAGATTTTTAAATTCGGAGGCGTGGCGCTCCGTTACCTGAAACAGTGACGGAAAAACCTGCGACCGGAGCCATGTTTCTGAAAACGGTGTCCCACTCAAGCCTTCCTTTGGCTTGCGTGGGCAGCGGTTTCGCGTAGAATCTGCTGAACGAAATTGCATGAACGACCATCCTGATTGGGTTTTCTACCGCGGCGACAAAGGGACGGAGGCGGAAATCATGCCTCGACTGGTCGAAGAGTTCCCCGGATTCCGGCCCCGCTGGGAGAAGCACGTCTCATTTTGGAAGGGCAAGCCCGCTGGTAGTTACAACGATATCTCGGAGTTTGCCCAATTCGTCGTTAAGGAGCTCTATCCCAGTGGCAACACCGAAGAAGTACAGCATGCGTTTGACCTCATGGAACAGTGGCTCGTCAATGGGAACCATAAGGTGCGCGACTTAGTCGTGATTGGATTCCTTGAGGATCTTCAAAATATTGCGTCGTGGCAACCCTTCGGCAAACACATATTTATTCCTTTTCTCAGGCCACAGTCTCTCAACGCTTGGAATGAGATTGAAAGATTGCTGTCGGGGAAAACCAGCTTGATGGACTGAGTTCGTAATCCCCAGAAACTTCGCGGTTCGGGAAGAGGAATCATCGGCCAAGTATAGCCCTGCCCCTCAAGAGGTGGAAACCAACATTGTTATGTGATCATTTCACTCAAAATGCTCCTGGCAGGCCGATTTGAAGTGTGGTAATGTCCCTCGCCATGATGGACGACCAGTTTGAGAATTACGCAGAAGGTAGGGTGATCCCTCCTGTTGAACCGGAGGCCATCAAGCGCAGACGGAATTTGGAGCAATCCCACTCCTCTGAAGATATGCACGCCGCATGTGCCCGCGATAGCGGAGCGGTAATGGTCCGTTGCGGAATGATACAGACACTGATTCGCCTCAAGCTGCTAGCCCCATGGCAACACGGTGAGGAATTGGATGACGGGGTATACCGGGTCGCAGCGACATTTCCAATGCGAGTGTTCAGCAATAGAGTCTACAAAGTCGCAGGGGACGACGTTTTCCCGTTTGATCCCAACGCATTCGTACAACGGCTGGTCGAGGAAACCGGTATCTCGCACACGTGGGATCCCATTCCAACGAAAATCAGTGCAGACGACTTTGCTTATAGCTGGATCACAGTGACCTTTAAGGGGCAAGAGGGCCGAAAGCCGGATCTGGAACGGCAAGCAAAACGTGGGGCTCGAGACCTGCTGTGGGACGTTTGGAGCAGGTATCAGGATCTTAACCAATTGTCTCGCGAGAGCAAAACACGATTCGCTCATACGGTCGCGATTCTGTTTGCCGACTTCGTGATTGACAACATCGATCTCGCTCGCGAGCTCACATCCGTTGTGCGTGGCGGCGAGGGTGCGCCATTGTTGAGCATCTTGCGAGAATTGGAACGAAGGGCACAAGGTGGGAAACCGTCAAGCTTGGACCTGACGTAATTTTTCCATTTCACTCAACGATCGGATCAGCCAATTAGGGCAGTGTCATAACGACGGCTCCGGTCCCCGCCCGCTCGACGCGGGTGTTCAGTCAACGCCTCCTCCTCAGACGGTTTACTTCCCTCACGTAACTGAACTCTTCCGGATGCGGTCTCAACCTGTTAGACTCGTCCGCCATGTCGACGTTCGTCCTTGTACACGGCGCATGGCAGTCCAGTGGTACATGGGACTTGCTGGCCCCTCTGCTGCAACAGCGCGGGCATCGTGTAATAACTCCGATCCTTCGCGGGCTGGGCACGGACCAGAGCCATCTAACTCCTGACGTGACACTCCTTCAACATGTCGAGGACGTTTCTATTCAGTTGGCGTCCCTGGGGGATAAAGCCGTTCTCGTAGGCCACAGCTACGCAGGCATGGTTATCAGTGGCGTGGCAGAGTCACATCCAACCAAGATACAGAGTCTGGCCTTTTTGGACGCCTTCATACCAGAAGATGGGCAGTGCGTTATGGACCTCCTCCCGCCACAAATCTGCACATTCTTCCGCAACGTTGCGCAAGAGCATGGGGGCGGCTGGCGATTACCGGGAGGAGAAGGTCAGCTGGACCTCTGGGGACTCAAGCCAGGAAGTGCGCGAGATTTTGTGCGCGACAGACTGTGTGACTTCAGTCTCCGCTGCTTCGAGGAACCGCTTCGTCTTGCGGAGAACAGCAGGGCCAGTATTCCAGCCACGTTTGTAAGCTGTGTTGGCGAAGGATATCCGGCTCGCCCGTTCTTCGAGCCGTTTGCCACGAAAGCTCGCGCTTGCGGGTGGCTAGTCAATGAAGTTCATACTGGCCACGACTGTCACGTCGAGAAGCCTGAAGAAATAGCGAGCATTTTGCTTTCGGCTGCTGCCAGTTCATAAACGTCCAAAAATCCCGATTCCCTCCCCAACTAGGTTTGCTGGAAATGCGGTGCGTGGCTGACGGCGTTACCACAAGATGATCGTTATGCTGCAGGGAGTACTGGCTGGAGATTGCAAAACTGCCCAGAAGTTAGCCCCGGACTTGCTAGCGACTTCATCAAGTAAATCGGAAACGGTCAGCGAGCCAGCTTTAACTGAGATGGGATCATTGTGCGACCGAAATTCGTTTCCGGTGAAGAACTCTCCCCGCGTGCAGTGGTTAGATTGCATCCACTCGATTACCTCGGGGCGCTTGGCTATATCCTGCCAAATGTCGTGCCTTGTTTTCTTGACTGCTCCCGGATAGCTCAACACCGCATCGAGAAGAGTAACGTGAGCCCCACTCCGCCGTACATGGATCACTCCAGAATTGGTTTCCGACCAAGCGTAATCCTGTGACATTGAAACAAACGTATTGAGCAAGTCGGCTACGGTGCCGCCTGCAAAGTCAAATGCAATTGTTGACTCGTGCTTCGGTTGGATTGCGTCAAGCCCAATAACGATGTCGGCCTTTTCCGATATCTCGCCTAAAGCGTTTAAGGTCCCAAACTGTTCGATGTGAAAGCCCGAAAGGTGCTTGGCGGAGGTTGTTGAACCGTCCTGCAAGGAGAGCCCCACTGGGAGCCTTTGGCTAGCCGCCAGCAAGATGAGCAGGGCGCACAGTTGCTGTCTCATGATGGGTTATCTTCACACTACACGATCGCAGGGCATCTTACTCCAGATTTATGGATCCCCACCCGTGACTGCTCAGGCGATCAAATGTGGAGGGAAATCCGGAGTTGGCGCAAAAATGTTGCCAGCCCGTTTTTCCATTCGTGCGATCCTAAATGTCTCGCGAACGGGAGCCGAAAATGTTTGAAACCAGTGGTACTACCGATGTGATGGAAAAGATTCTATGGCAGAAATACGTACTGTGCTTCGCGGCAGGCTCCTTCGTTACGATGCTGATCTTCAACATATTCCTTATACCGAGCGCAAAGCGTGCTGCGGCTGCGTCCGCTGAAAAACAGGCGCAGCAGAAATTCTCCGCTGAACTCGCGCAGAACCCGGTGGGGACTCAACTGGCAACCACGAAGGCCGCATTGCAGGCGGCAACCCAAGAGCGCGACAAGTGCAAATCAAGGTTTGATCGCCAGACGATCCTCTACGACAGCAGCATCCCCATCGATCCGGGTAAACTCTGGATCATCCCCGCCGACGTTGTACCGATTGCCGTCGGCGGTCACAGCGTCACCTTCACGCACTATGACCCCAGGACGAAGAGCGAGACGGTGCACTTCTATCCTCAGCGACAATAGCCCACGGGGTGATGTAACGTTCCCGCGTTTCGACAGTGGCTCCCGAAGCGTTAGTCTATCCGGCGCGATGAAATCACTGAAGACCAACCTGGGCCTCAGGCTTCTCTGCAGCTGGTGCACGAAGCAAGACCCGCCTCATACATTTTCGTCGAGATCTCTGGCACGAAGTTCTTTTCTACACATCAGGGCAGTTGGTGGCGGAGCAAATACGCGGCTATACCTCCTACGCCGACAAGAACGGATTATGGACGCGAGCTTGGCCAGGGCCTGATCGTTCGCTGATCGAGCAAGACTGGAAACCACATATAGACGGCGCTGTGCCACTTCCCGTAGCTCTAGCAAAGCTTGTTGATGACTTGGCGATGGCATCGTCCCCGTAGGTGAGAAAACGCCCTGATTTCAGCCTTTGAGGGTTTAGCCCTGGGGTAGAATGCTCGTCTCCTCAACTGGCAAAGCGGAAAGGATGATAGACATGGAATCAGAGATCAAGATCGGCCAGCAATTCGAGTTCGCGATTCATGCAGATAAAGGGGTTAGGCAGAAAGCGGTCGTAACCCGAGTTTTATCCAATCGGCAAGAAGGACTCGGTCCGGAAATCGACGATTACATGGCCGATTGGATTGAAGCGAGAACACTCTCGGAACCGCCAAAGGCACTGGTCTTCGCGCTTGCAAACGACGGAAACGTCTACTTGAATGGCGAGAGGGTTGACATAATCGTGGACCTTGCCGCGTAGCTGCTTCGGGTTCTGCGTGAACAAGACGGTTGAAAAATCATTTCCCTCATTGACCTCGATCAACCGGCGTCCAAACCTCAATGAGTGTTAACGCGTGTGGCTGTTAACAACAGTCACCAATTGTGAAGTCGAAGAATGCCCGGAATGCGGTGGCCGATTTATCTCTTGCGACTGCCCTTTCGAGGAGCAAAACGTCTGATGCCACAAGTTCTTCCGCAAACCGCCATCGTCCAAAGCGTTAGAAAACACCTCTCAAGTTTCTGGCCAACATCACACATTACGATCCGTAACTGGCCCAAGGGCCCAGTTGCAGAGCTTGGTAGAGACTTCGTCGTGATGGAACTCTCCCCGACACGTGAATCGAACAATCTCTGGGTGTACTGCACGGCAGGCACGGGAGCTGCGGAAAGCGAGGCCAATCAGCACGAATTTGTTCTTTTGTCATCCACCGCTAACGAGCGTCATGTTGAAACTCTCACGATGCTTTCTCATTACCACCGATTTGAGTCTTCGATAGGTGTCGGTCACATCGTGAACATTGGGCAACCTTGGGTGGAGGGTTCTCGAAGTGACAGAATCTTGCTTTCGTTGCCATACCCATTCGGCCCGAGATTGGAATGGTTGAAGAGTGACAGCCTTACCATTCAGTTCCTATGGGCGTTGCCGATCACCCCTGAAGAAGCCACATTCGTTAGGCAGAACGGGGCAGAGAAACTAGAACAACGCTTCGACGCAGCAAAGCTTCACTATTGGAACGCACGGAGGAAGAGCGTGGTTTGATTTCCAATTCGATGAGGGGTCAGACTGGCGAAATATCCCTATAGCACTCAAAATGCCCGGAGCAGGGATTCTGAACGCAATCTCTTGCGATTACGTCAGTTTGCCCTAAAGTAGACTTTAGAAGAGTTGAGAATCGAACCCGGGCGATGGCGTCTATTCATGACATTCCAACCCTATTGGCTCTCTCTAGTCTTGACACCCGTCATTTTGCGGTGGATGTTCCTCGAGACTGCGAAAGCCAAGCGCAAACCCGGCATAGTGATATTTCCTGCGTCAGGGTTGGTAGTGTTGTGCCTGATAAGTCTGGTGCTCGCCTGTTGTGTCGTAATCGGCGGTTGGCAGCAAGACGCTCGATGGTCGACCACGTCGGTCGGCTTGGTGTAGGCGGCCTTCTCGTTGTGGATTTGGCCAAGCACCATTGTGCTCGACGGCACGGGGCTAACGGCAAAGCATATTTGGAGACCAACTCGCTCAATTCCGTACTCGGAAATCGAGTACGTATCTCGAATGGAAGACCGCCAAGCCGTCGTCTACGGAAACGGCAAAGTCAGAGAAATAAGGATCAGCGAGTTCCATGTGGGGGATGACGAACTGGAGCCGGAACTGAAGAAGCGCGGAGTCAAGTACTACAAGTTCTAGCCCTGAATGATTGTTGCAAAATCGCGGTTACGCTCATTGACCGAGTCACCCAGTCTTCAATGAGTACAAACGCCTGGTTACGACAGTTACAATCGGACTGTGTTTGAGGAACGCAAAATTGGTCGGAATGACCCATGCCCCTGCGGAAGTGGGAAAAAGTACAAAAAGTGCCACGGCCCAAAAGAAGGACAAGAAACCGTCGGAGTGACAGCCAACAAACCCAATAAGCCGAAATCGGGCCGAAGCTCCGTATCAATTCCAGAACCGGACTTCGGGCGAGACTAACAACCCTACGATCTCAATGAGTGCTAACGCCTGTTTTCGTCAGTTGACGATTGCGGCTTCGCGTACTCGGCCTTGGCTTGCTTCAAAATGGCAAGGTCCGGGTCGGCATTTTTCCACTCCGCGAAAAGCGCATCGTAGGCAGCGCGGCTTTTGGCAACGTCTCGCTGCATTGCGTACGCACGAGCCAGGCCCAGGAGCGAAACTACCAGGATCGGATTCAAGGGCGCCTGGCCACGATGCGCCAGAATTGCGCTGAATTCTCCGGCGGCGCCTTCGAAACGCTTCAGCCGAAGGTATGCCAAGCCACGAATATAGTTTGGAAGGAACCCGGCCCTGATGCCGAATTCGAAGGGCTTCACGCGATCGAGCGTGCGCAAGGCAGCCTCGGCTTGGCCGTTGCCTAACTGCAAGGCAGCGAGAACCAGCGGCGCATCCAACTCATTCAGAAATGTATCGGCGGGATGATCGTGACGCTCATCATCGATGATCTTCTCGGCTTCGCGTTCCTGGCCATTGAGGACCATAGCTCTGGCCGCGCGTACTTTGATTTCCCTTGAATCAGACAGCTGCATCGCCTGGCGAATGGTCCGCCGGGCGGAGGAACCCTGACCAAATAGAGCTTCGCCTCGTGCAAGTTCGAGGAGCATCTCCGCTGCGGTTTCTGACAAGCCGGACCCGACCGCCATGTTCATACCGTGTTGCGTCCGCTCACGGGCGCTTTCGAGACGTCCGTCATAGAGATCGATGGTTGCCAAATAGCTAATTCCGTATACGTCGTCGGAGTTTTGCTCCATCCATGAACGCTCTCTTTTTTGCGCTGCTTGATCGGAGCGGAGCATGGCCAGTTGGTGGCGCTCCACGTGCACATGCTCATCTACCAACTGGCCCGCCGGAATGCGTTCGAGGACCCCTTCCGCCTCGTCGTACTCGCCCTGATCGGAAAGGACCGACGCCAGGTTGTGCATCGCGATGGGACTCTTGGGAAAAAGTTCCGCGTTCTTACGAAGCTCTTCAGTGGCTCTTTCGTACCGGCCAACATCCAGATAGGTCAGGCCTAACAGATTGTGCGGTGAAAACTCTTTTGGCTGTAGTTTCTCCCACACCTGTAAAGCCTCAATCGCCTTGTAAAGCTCTCCAGAGACGTCCAGGTAGTAGCGTGCTTCCGCACTTGCCTTCTCGTTGTCGAGGAGTTTTTCGCGTAACGTAAAGGAATGCGTGAGATCGTCGGCTTCTCGCTTGCTCTCGCCCAGGTTGCGATCTGCATAGGACAATAGGTTCCAAGCTTCTGCAAAATTGGGATCGAGCTCAGTGGCCCGGCGCAGCATGACGGCGCTTTGCTGAAGCTGGCTCCGGTAAAGCTTCTCACCTACCAGGAAAGATTTGTAGGCACGCAGGGACGCGGTGGGCAGAGGTGCAGGCGCGAGGTCGGCCGAGTTGACGGAGTTTCCGGAAAGTTGGAGACGTATTGTCGCCGCCAACTGACCCGCCGCATGCATCACATCGTCTTTTTTCTTAGCCTCGCTCTGCTCCTGAGCCACAGTTCTTCCTGAACTACATTCACGCACCGATAGATTGAGAATATAGCTATTTCCCTGCGGCTTGATTTCTCCATCGGTGAAGAAACTCGTTTTACGATCTTTGCACAGCTGGCTGGCCAGTTCCGGAGTAAAGCGTTCATCCGGGTTCTTACCTGCGTTTTGCAACAATTCCACAAGGTCGTCGGCAGAAAGGGCCACAACCTGAACGGACGGGGAGCGATTCAACTCCTTGGCTACGATGTCGCGAAGCACATCGTCGAAGACGGTATCATCGGTGGAGTTAGTAAACTCCGCGGCATAAACTGGCGCGCGGCCATTCGCCGGCAGGACTGAGCGGGAGCGGTATTTGTAAATGCCGACGCCAATTGCGGCCAGGACCACAAACAGGGTGGCCAAACTCATCCAATTGCGGACGCGCGGACGAGAAAGCAGAGAGGTCTTCGCTCCGATCAGGTTCTGCGCCGCCGTTGCCCTGCCCGACTCCGTGTCGCGCTTCAGTCGTTGCAGGTCCGCTCGTATGTCGGCGGCGCGCTGGTAGCGCAGACTGCAATCCTTCTCCAGCGCCTTTAGGGTCACCGCTTCCAGAGCCGGGGGAACCTTTGCATTCATCTGCGACGGTCGAACCGGCTCTTGGTGAAGAATCGCTCCACAAATTTCCCCGGCGCTCGCCCCTTCGAACGGCGGCTTGCCGGTTGCCATCTCGTACAGCACGGCTCCGTAAGAGAACAAGTCGGTGCGGGAATCCAGTTCCTTGGCTCGCACTTGTTCCGGCGACATGTAAGCCACAGTGCCCAACAGTGCGCCTTGGCTCGTCAGTTGCGAAGCATGGGAATCTAGCGTAACGGTTACCGAATCGCTTCCAGCCGAGACGGGTTTAGCCAATATCTTCGCCAATCCGAAATCGAGAATCTTGGCGCGGCCTGCGCGAGTAACAAAAATGTTCGCCGGTTTGATGTCGCGATGAATAATTCCGGCCGCGTGGGCGGCCTCGAGTCCGTCGGCGATTCCAAGAGCCAGCGCAATCAAAACCTCCATCTCAAGCGGGCGCCCGGCAATGCGATGCTTCAGGGTTACGCCCTGCAAAAACTCCATCGCGATGAACGGGCGGTCCTGGTCATGGCCGATTTCATAGATCGTGCAGATGTTGGGGTGGTTCAGTGCCGAGGCGGCACGCGCCTCCCGCCGGAAGCGCTCCAGCGCCAGCGTGTTTTGGGCGACGTCGTCAGGAAGGAATTTCAGGGCGACAAAGCGCCCAAGATCGGTGTCCTCGGCTTTGTAAACCACACCCATCCCGCCGCCGCCGAGTTTCTCGAAGACCCGATAGTGCGAGATGGTCTCGCCAATCATTGGGCTGAAATCTTAGGACTGGGGATGGGGCAAGTCAATGAAGGTATAGAAGTTGGCGGTTTCTGGCACGATGGTTGGTGATAGATCGCGCGTACACATCGCGACTCGAGAGCGGCAATGGCGAATCCTTATCACTTATCCAATTGCGTCTGCTAAGCAAAAGGAATTTACACGCGGGCGATCGTCTTTGAATCGTTCCACTGATTTTTCCACAATTAAAAACATCCTCGTGTGACATCCAACCTTGACTGAGGAACTGAAAAGTTCACACTGGAACCATGTGCGCTACTTCCGGGAATCGGGTCGGGAGCAAGGCAGGGGGCCTGTCCGCGGGTGAATCCGAGGTAACTCATTATTTTTGAATATTTTACCCATAACTCATTTGAATTCAAGATTTTGCGCGGGTCAAGCAGGCTTCAGTCAGCATAAACATCATGGAATCAAGATTTTGCGAAATTTGGTCAAAAAAAACTCGCGGAGGCATAGCAGAAAGACCAGGCCGGTGAAAACGCGCCACCTATTTTGCGCTCTGGGCTTCTTGCACCAGAGGACGAAGCGAATCGACGGAGACACCGAGCGTGCCGCCAGTAAATCCGTCCATGTAGGCGGAGTTGACGCCGATTACTTCTCCTTTGACGTTGAAGACCGGACCGCCGCTGCCGCCATGGGCGGTGGGCGCGTCGTAGATCAGTTTGTCGCCCACCAGGTCGCCGAGATGTCCGCAAGTGGTCGACGGACGGATCAGCGAGAGCGCGGCGAGTTCGCTGGCCGCGCTGATGTCGTTATGACGGTATGCAAGGCGCTCGTAGATTCCCGAAGGCGACTTTGCGACCATGCCGGCAATGCCCATCGGATATCCGATGACGGTGACAAGCTGTCCTGGCGCTCCGGCGGATCTTGCCAGAGGCAGCACAGCAAGTCCGCGCACCGCTTCAGGATCTTCGGCGCGAAGCACGGCCAAATCCGAAGTCTTCGAAGCCGAAGCGGGCAACAAGCTCACTGGAGTCGGCGAGCCGGGGAAAAATACGACGAGGCTTTCGAGTCCGGCGGTAGCTCCTTGATCAATGAGCTTTTGCGCTTCGGAGTCTCCGTACCAAGGCTGGGCTACGTGACGGTTCGTCGCGACCAGGCCATCGCCGACGAGAAATCCTGTGCCCGAGACACGCGCGCGAATCTCAGGACGCTGATTGGGAAATCCAACCTGGTAGACGCCGTAGATGTAGCCAATCGAATTGCGATACCGGTTCAGCACGACCGCCGGCATGGACTCCTCTTGCTGCAACTGCTCCACCTGCGCGGTCAGGTCGTGAACTTGTTTTTGAAGATCGTCGGGAGGAACGCTCTGCACAGCCATGGGAGCGTAATAGAAGACCATGGTAACGGCGCCCAGAAGCAACAGAACTCCGAGGACTCCCTGGATCACCTCTGTCCAGCTATCAGAAACATTGCATTCCTGCGGAGACGTATTTTCCGCAGGGTCGGGGTCGCTCGAGACAGAGTCGTTGATCTGGGTATCGGACATGGGCTTTCGAAACGGCGTTTCCTGGAGCTCCCCAAGTCGTTCGTTTTCAGCTCATTGGCACTTCAATATCGGACAAGCCGAACTAACTTGGAGTGTTCATCTTCCCTTGTCTGGCGCGGGTTTGCCACGGTACGGAGGGGGATGAACATGGGTCATGGCACGAAAGAGGGGGGCATGCCACGAGAGGGAAGTTGAAAACAAACTCACCACAACGTGCACAAAACAGGGGAAAGCTACAACTTGATCCCCAGGCGCTTGGACATTTCTTCGTAGAGGAATCCGTGGCCGGCGCGATAGGGCTGGATCCATTCGCCGTCGATGACGAATTGCGGGATGGCCCGCTTGCCGGTGCGTTTCACCACTTCCTCGGCCGCGCCGGGAGTCGATTCGATATCGACTTCTTTGAACTGAATGTTGTTCTTGGCCAGGAAGCGCTTGGCTTCTCGGCAATCGGGGCACCAGAACGCGGTATAGATGGTGACTTCCATGTGGCTAACAGAATTTAACCACATGGAGCACACGGGATCACAGAGGAAAATCCCTTAGGGAAAGTTACGTTGGACGGAGGAACTCAGACTCTCTGCAGGTCGTGCTGTGTACGCTCATTTTCCACGTTGCCGGTGTTGAGAGTCGAAGCGGGCTCGAACAGCATGATCCAGCACTCTTCCTCGGCAACCGGCTTGTGCTCAACGCCGCGCGGAACGATGATGAACTCGCCTTCGCCGATCCATTCGTGACGCTCGCGAAGCGCTTCATCGCGGAAGTCCATGCGGAAGCGGCCTTGGACGACCAGGAACATTTCGTCTTCGTGGTCGTGGTGATGCCATACGAACTCCGTATTGGCCTTTACCAGCTTGATCATCTGTCCATTGAGCTCGCCAGCAATGTGGGGCTTGTAGTATTCAGAAATCTTGGAGAATTTTTCCGCGATGTTGATCTTGTGCATAAGAGTCCGATTGCCGCGGTGGAGAAAAGGTCGCAAGAAGTTGATGGCGCTGAGTCACATTTGTTCGGGTCGTTTCGAAGGAGGATTGGCCCGTCGGTTACGGAACATATTGGAAACTTCGAATGACGACAGATTGATCCGTGGACGGCAGAGCATTGAACGCCCAGAGATTTATCCCCACAGGAAGAGGATGCTGGGGGATCGCGGATGCGTCGGAGGGATGGAACGTCTCGGTCTTAAGTACGTTGGCCGTCGTGCCGATCGGCTGATCTCCGCTCATGATGGTAAAGATCACGCTGCTGGAACTCCATTGCATGCGCGCGGTCGTCAGATTTTTTCCTTTATCGACGGTGAAATCGAGGTTGTAGCTCGACTGTCCCTGATGGTAGACGGGAGGGTACACCGTAAAATCGGCGTTGCACGCGCAGGTATTGGCCCATTGCGAGAATTCAATGTCAATCTCATTCGAGCCGTCGACGCCGATTCCGTTTTCCGGTCCGTAGGGAAACAGTCCGAGAACGGTGACTGGATCCATATCCCACACATCGCCCTCGACGACCCACTGGTAGGTTCCGAAACCCAGATTGTCTACGGTGAACAGTTGGGAGGCAGTCCACTTGCCGCCACGATTCTTGATGCTGAGGTGAAGATAGCCGTTGGAGTCGACGGAAACATTGCGCGGACTGCCGGGAGCGACGCCTGCCATGCCTCCGAAGGTGACCGCCCAGGTGTGGCCCTGCCAAATGAGCTGCGTTTGAGCGGAGACGAGCGGCGTGAAGAGCAGGAGACCGGCGATGAGAATTAGCGTCGACTTCATTAGTTTCACGGATGTCATGCGACCTCCTGCTCCTGTAAAAGGATATCAGCGCACCGGCGCGGGCTGCGGTGTATTCTGCGGAGCCGGGTTGGCGAAGTTCACCTTAGGTACTTGGCGCGATGCTTCGGTCGCAGCGAAGTAGGCGTCGTTAGCTTTGAAACCAGCCCATCCCGCAAAGAGACTGTTGGGAAACTGTTGGACGTAGGTGTTGTAGTCCTGCAAGGTGTCGTTGTAGCGCTTGCGCTCGACGGCGATGCGATTTTCGGTGCCGGCAAGTTCATCTTGCAGGCGCAGGAAATTTTCGTTGGACTTGAGTTGCGGATAATTTTCGACGATCACGAGCAGGCGACCCAGCGCTCCGTCCAACTGTCCATTGGCCGCGATCTTCTCTTGCGGAGTTCCGGCAGAGAGCAGCGCCGATCGAGCCTTGGCGATGTCACCAAAGACAGTCTGCTCCTGCTGCGCATAACCTTTCACGGTCTCGACCAGGTTAGGGATCAGGTCGGCGCGCCGCTGCAAAACGATGTCCACTTGTGACCAAGCGGCTTTGACGGCTTCGTTCTTGGTGACGAGCGTATTTTTGACGCTCACGTACTGTCCGAAGAAGGCAAATCCGATAATGCCGATGACGAGGATGACTACGATGACCGCGATCAATCCTTTGCTCATGACGTTCTCCTTGATTGAATCTTGCAGCCCCGGACGCATTCGTCCGAAGGCTGCCTTATTTCCCTTAGCTCGCGACGCTCGCGAGCGGCCCACTGGGTCCGCCCCTACACGAGTGATTTTGCCTCATCCAGCCTTGTCGACTGCGCTTACGACTTTTTCGATCGTCGCCAAGTAACGGGCGCACAAATCGTTCACGTCAAACTTCTTGGCGTCGGCTTTCCCTTCGCGTATGTCGAGCACCTGCAGGATCGCCGACGCATCGAAGTTCACTTGTTTCGATAACTGGTCGATGGCTTCGCGCCGCCCCAAAACCGTTTGGCCTCCCAGCACGATCAATGCATGACGGAAAAGCGTGGCGAACGACGGCGCCGAGTGGAGCAGGACATCGTACAGCTTCGAGCGATTCTCTGCCGCAAGCAATATGTGCTGGCGGAGCAGAACAAGTTTCTCGCGCAACTCGTATTCGACCTGGACCCGGTGCAAGTGGGTATCGATCTGCAAGCCTTGGAGCACATCTTCGCCAAACAAGACCCGGTGATGCTGAGACATATCGAGCAACTCGATGGTGAAGACGTCGGTGGAGCGTTCTAGTTCGGTTCGCATCATGCACAATGGAGGCGGCTGTTTCTGTTTTGCCCACCAGTTCACAACTGGCGCCAATGCTTGTAACTTCTGAAACGAACTGTCACGCAGGACGCAGAACAGATTTACATCCGAGAGGCCGGGATGAAAATCTCCAGAAACCGCCGACCCAAAGAGAAGGATGGCTTCAAGGTTCGGTCCGCAGGCTTCGCGTGCTCGTTTCACAAACTCGTTGATCTTGTCTTCAGGAACCATTTGAGTCCTCGTTCGCTACCAACTGCTGCTGGCCCCGCCGCCACCCGAACTGCCACCACCGAAGCCGCCAAAGCCTCCCCCACCACCTCCGCCGAATCCTCCGAAGCCACCGCCTCCACCACCGTAACCGCGCCCGCCTCCGCCGAAGATATTCGAGAAGAGAATCCAGAAGAGGATGCTGCGAAGCGGCGTGAACAGGATGATGAGTATAACGACTACGATTACGATAATGCCGCCAACCGACAATCCCCCGGTGGGCTCATGATCTGGTTGGGCGGGAGCGCGGGGCTGAGAACCGGTGAGTTGGATCCCTGCGTCGGTGGCAATCACGTCGGCAACGCGGCTCGTGACCAGTAGGAGGGCTTGATTGTAGTCTCCGCTTTTCATCAGCGGAATGGCTTCGCGTTGAAAGCCTCCCACCTTGCCGTCGGGCAGGATCGGCTCCAGTCCATAGCCAACTTCGATTCGCGCACGGTGATCCTGAATGGCGTAGAGAATCAGGACGCCGCGATCGGTGGACTTTGCGCCGATGCCCCACTGGTGGAAGAGATCGACCGAGTAACTTTCGATGTCGGAGCCGTCGAGCGTATTGATGGTGACGAGCGTGATCTGGGCGTGGGCTTTGTCGTCGATCTGATGGCAGAGGTCTTCGATCTGACTTTTTGTGCTCTGGTCGAGCACTCCGGCGAAATCGTTGACGTAGCCGGTGGGCTTGAGATCTTTGACCGGCTCGGCCCACGCGGCGACAGCCAAGGACACGACGAGTAGCACGGCCAGACGAAGTATCGCGCGCAGGGTCACAGGAAAATTGTACAGGAGCGTAACAGGCTAGCTGTGATTGCAGCCCGGATCAGATGGAGGAATCGCAATAGAGATATTGCGATGCGCCATCTTTCGGTCGGCCTGCACGAAGAAAGCCGCCAGCTTTACGCTGACGGCATTCAAGATATACCGAGCTTCGCTCGGCGGACAGCCGAGGGCTGCTGTCCCCACATTATTTCAATCCACGACTTAGTTCTCGTACAACAAGACGCCTTCCGCCTTTTCTGAATCGACTGGGCGGTAGAAGAGCTTGTTGTCTTCGAGGAAGACCTCGATGAACGCGGGGCGCGTGGTGATAGTGCCCTGGATCAGGGCCTCGGACAGCGGGTCTTCGATGTATTTCTGCAACGCCCGACGCAGCGGACGAGCTCCGTAGCTGCGGTCGGTCAGAGTCTGGTTGAGAATCCACTTCTTGGCTTCGTCCGCAACCGTTACCGTGATCGACTTCTGAGCCAGGTTCTGGTTGAGCTGGTTGACCATGAGCTCGAGAATCTGGATCAGGTCATTTTCGCCCAGGGCCATGAAGATGATGATTTCGTCCAGGCGGTTGAGGAACTCGGGATTGAAGGTCCGTTTGACCTCGTTCTTCACGAGTTCTTCCACCTTGTCGGCGATGTCATTTTCCTTCGTTGACGCAAAGCCCAGGCCTTCGCGCTTCTGAAGGTGGCGGGCGCCGATGTTCGACGTCATGATGATGATGGTGTTCTTGAAGTCGACCGTGTTGCCGAGACCGTCGGTCAACTGGCCGTCTTCAAACACCTGCAGCAGGATGTTGAACACATCGGGATGCGCCTTCTCGATTTCGTCGAGCAGGACTACCGAATAAGGAGCGCGCTTCACGCGTTCGGTGAGCTGGCCTCCTTCTTCGTATCCCACATATCCCGGAGGCGAACCGATCAACTTCGAGACCGAGTGCTTCTCCATGAACTCGGACATATCGAAGCGAACGAGAGCCTTCTCAGTACCGAACATGAACTGCGCCAAAGTGCGCGCGACTTCGGTTTTGCCGACGCCCGTGGGGCCAAGGAACAGGAACGAGCCGATGGGTCGGTTCGGGTTCTTCAGGCCGGCACGCGAACGGCGGATGGCGCGAGCCAATGCGCTGATCGACTTATCCTGCGAGATGATCCGCTTGTGCAGCTCTTCTTCGATGCGGAGCAGCTTCTGCGTTTCCTCTTCTTTAATCGAGGTGATCGGAACGCCGGTCCAGCGGGAGACAACGTCTTCGATGTCTTCGCGGTTGACGACGCCGGTTGAGGACTCATCGAGATGATATTTTTCGCGAAGAGCGCGCAGGTTCTCGCGCTCTTTGCGTTCCTCGTCAGAATAGAAACGCGCTTTCTCGAACTCGTGGTTCGCGATGGCATTTTCCATCCTGTGAACGATGAACTTGATGCGCTTCTGGACTTCCGTCAACTCCTCGGGAAGCGAAGTCTGGCGCAGTTTCACGCGGGCTCCCGCTTCGTCGACCAAGTCGATGGCCTTGTCGGGCAGGAAACGGTCGGGAATGTAACGGTTCGAGTGCGACACGGCGAAGTTGATGGCGTCGTCGGTGTAGGTGACGGCATGGAACTTCTCGTAGCGATCTTTGATGCCGAACAGAATCTTGATCGCGTCGGTCTCGTTCGGCGGCGGAACCTTTACGGCCTGGAAGCGACGCTCGAGTGAACGATCTTTCTCGATCGACTTGCGATACTCGCCGGGCGTGGTGGCGCCGATGCACTGGATTTCGCCACGCGATAGAGCGGGCTTCAGAATGTTGGCGGCATCGAGCGAGCCTTCCGCTGATCCAGCACCGACGAGGGTGTGCAATTCGTCGATGAAGATGATGGAATTCTGATTCTCCATCAGTTCCTTCATGATGGTCTTGAGGCGCTCTTCGAACTGACCTCGGTATTTCGTACCGGCAACGATCAGGGAAAGGTCAAGAGCCAGAATGCGCTTGTCGGCCAGGAATGACGGAACTTCACCGTCGGCGATGCGCTGGGCGAGGCCCTCGACGATGGCAGTCTTTCCAACGCCGGGCTCGCCGATCAGCACCGGATTGTTCTTGGTACGGCGGCAGAGAATCTGGATTACGCGGTCGACTTCGCCCTCACGCCCAACGAGCGGATCGAGCTGGCTGTCCATGGCAGCTTGGGTCAAATCCCGCGAGAATTCTGCAAGCAGCGAACTTTCACGCTGGCGCTGGGGCTGCGCTTTTTCTTGAGTCGTGCGGGCCAGTTCTTCGCGAATGGTCGATAGGCGCAAGCCGCGCTCGTGCAGGATCTCGGCGGCGAAGCACTTCTCTTCTCTTAGTAAACCCAACAGCAGGTGCTCGGTGCCAATGTGCCGATGGGACAGGCGCTCGGCTTCTTCTGCGGCATAAGCAAGAACGCGTTTGCATTCATTGCTGAGCGGCAGGTCGACCGAGGTCGAAACCTTCTCACGAATCGTGGTATGTCCTTCAATCTGCTTGCGAATGGACTCGACAGACGCGTGGGAGCGCAGGAACCGGTTGGTGAGGGCTTTGTCTTCGCGCAGCAGTCCGAGGAGCAGGTGCTCGGTCTCGATATAAGGAGATCCGAACTGGCTGGCTTCGTAGCGTGCGAAAAAGATGACGCGCCTGGCTTTCTCCGTATAGCGTTCAAACATATTGCCCTTCCCCCTGAACCTTCCCGGCCGGGGAGACTTGTCTGCCCGACCTGAACCATGGCCCGACCTTATTACTACATTATGCAATCAAAGGGCCGCCAAACCCAAGTACCGAAACGGCTCTCTAACCCTTTAATCACGTTACCGAAGGAACGCCTGTGGATTTCCTTCGATTCCTGCTTCCTGTCATATTCTTGCACTTTGTCTAACGAATGTTGTCATTCCAAATTCGGGGACTAAAGCCCCAGGAAATCCAACCGTCCTAGCCCAGCCCTGAAGGGCCGGTGTTTCACGAGTTCATGACTGCTCTTCAACCAGATCATGCCGGCAACGATTCCGGCGGAATCTCCTCCATTTGCCCCCGCTTCAACCGCAAAACACGGTGGCAGCGTCGTGCGAACGATAAGTTGTGCGTGGCGATGAGGGAGGTGAGTTGGTGCTCGCGATGTAGCCGCGCAATCAAAGTGAAAACTGCTTCCGCCGTCTGTCCGTCCAGGTCGCCTGTTGGCTCATCGGCCAGCAACAACTTAGGCCCGGTGATGAGCGCTCGTGCCAGGGCGACTCGCTGCTGTTCACCGCCGGAAAGCTCTCCGGAGCGGTGATGCGCACGCTGCTCAAGTCCCACTTCACGCAACCAGCGTGAAGCTTTCGGTTCGACCTGTTGCCATGTTTGGCCGCGAAGCAAGAGCGGCATGGCAACGTTCTCTGCCGCCGTAAACTCCGGCAACAGATAGTGGAACTGCCATACGAAGCCCGTCTCCCGATTGCGAAAGGCAGCAGCTTCGTCCTGAGACAACGAATTCACTCGCAAGTGGGCGCAGTATACGTCACCTGCAGAAGCACGATCAAGAGCGCTGAGGATGTGCAAAAGTGTACTCTTTCCCGCTCCCGATTCGCCGACAATGGCGAGCATTTCTCCCCGCTTCACATCAAACGACAGATTCTCAAAGAGCACTAGATCCGATTCGCCGGACCGGAAAACCTTTTTCAGGCCTTCCACGCGAAGCATTGAATCACTAGTCGTTAGATGCACAATGAGACTCTTTCGTTCCAAACCGCAGTCGAGGTGCGGGTTGCAAGATGCAAGGCTACAGTCGGGGCAGTATCGGATGAGCTCGGGGATATGTTCCTGCCATTCAAAAATAAGCGCCCGTTTGAACACTCTATATGCGGGATGATGGCCGTCATGTGACTCGAATCACGGATGTTACTGGCATAAATCAAATTCGAGCTACGCGCCAGCTGATGGAATTTTTCATTCATAACGGAGTGCCTCTGCTGGAAGAATGCGGGATGCCGACCATGACGGGTAGAGCGTCGCCACGAACGAAACCAACACAGCAAATAAAGACACCCAGGCTCCGTCGACGACCCGCGGTGCGAATGGGACGTAATCGATGGAGTAGACCTCCGGCGAGAGCTGAATGACGTGGTAATGGCCTCCAGCGTAGGAGATGGCATAGCCGAGAACCAGCCCAATCAGCGTCCCGATGACGCCGATCAAGACGCCCTGGGCAATGAAGACGTTTCGCACCTGTGCTTTGCGCGTGCCCATCGACAGCAGGACGGCGATGTCTTTTGTCTTCTCCATGACCATCATAATCAGACTGATAAGAATGTTGAGCGCTGCCACGAAGACGATGAGTCCGATCGTGATAAAGGTGACTAAGCGCTCGGTCTTCAAAGCTTTGAAGAGGGCGCTGTTCTGCCGGAGTGCGTTGGTGGCCATAAAGCCCGAGCCGGCGGCCTCTTCAATCTGGCGGGCAACCGCATCTGCCTGATCGAGATCGTCGATCTTGAACTCAAGAACCGAGATCAGATCGCTCAGTCCAAACAAGCGTTGGGCGTCCGAAAGCCGCGTGAACGCCCAACTGGAGTCGTAATCGAAAAAGCCCGAATGAAAGATTCCAACGACGCGGAAACGGGTGTATTTCGGGACAGTTCCGAACGGGGTAAGTTCGCCCTGCGGACTAACGAGCGTCACCACCGATCCGACGGTGGCGCCGAGGTTGTCCGCCATGTCTTTGCCCAGAACAATCGGGGGCATGGCGGCCACGCGCTGGGCGACGCCTTCGAGAGAGTCCGGGGATTGGGCGGCGGGCGGCGGCGGCGTGGCGGCATCCGGCTGATTCTTTTCGTCAAGCGGTGTGGCGGAACCTTCGGTAACGGAGTTCAGCAGATCTCCGACTTTGCGCTCGTACTGAGGAATCATGCCTTTGAGAACCGCCCCCCGGGCGCGAGGTCCGCGGGAGATCAGGACTTGCTCGAAGATCGCCGGAGCTGCGGCAACAACATGCGGTTGTTTCGCCAGGCGATCCATGAGTGTGGGCCAATCTTTGATGCCGTCGTCGGCGATGCGCTGCAAGGTAATGTGCGAGGTTGAGCCGAGGAGGCGCTGCTGGAGGTCTTGACGAAATCCATTATTGATTGCGAGAGCGACGACGAGCGAGGCGACGCCGGCAGCGACTCCGACAACGGAGATGCCGGTGATGATACCAATGAAGGCTTGGCGGCGTTTCGCGCGGAGATAGCGTCGGGCTATGAAAAATTCAAAGCGCATGAAGAGGTTTCAGACGTCCGCTATCGGCGTTCAGCCAAGTCGGATTATAAGGTCATCGTGAGTCTTTAGAACGATGATGATTTTCCAACTGGTTCAGGCTCCTGTGTGTTCGCCTCGAGCGGGACGGGAGTTGCGGGAAGAGGCCGCGTCCATTGGAAGAATATTCCGTAGGCGACCAGTTCCCACCACGCCAGAGCCGTAATCGTGACCACGGCTTCGACCACGAACTCGCGGAAATTGAAGTGTCCGGCAGGGCCCCGCGCGGCAATTGCGCCGTTTATGACAGCCCCGGCACACGCAATGGTAGCAAGCACGGCAACGATCGCAAGTCGGAGCGGAGCCGCGGGGGCGCCCGGGATCGGATGGTCTGTAGGCTTGGTGTTTCTGTACCACCACGCGAACCATAACAACAGGATCACGAGTCCCAGGACGGTGCTGACATGCTGGAACACTTTGTAGTACGGAAGCGTTCCGAGAACGGGAACCCGGACCATCTCGTGTAGGAAGAGCCAGTGATGGTAGAACCAGCCGGTTCGATGAGTAAACGAGTCCCACAACAAGTGGGTGAACGCGCCGACGAGGATTGAGATCACGATCATGAGAAATCGTCCGAAACCTCGAAATTGAAATTCGTCGAGGTGATCGGCCAATCTACGTTGGATCGAGTCGGGCAAAAGCATGCTGGCTGGACGTTTTACGAAGTTGTGGAACATCCACAAGATCACCAATGCGACCGGCAGCGTAAGAATGAAAAGACCGCGGAGAGTGTGGCCGTATCGGTCCATTGGAATCAGCAGAAGAAAATATTCGAAGTCTGGAGCGAGAGTACCGATCACGAGAGCCGAAGGGATGAGGGGGAAGCGGCGAAAGGGCAACGCGGCAGCCGCGTGAGAGAGCGTGAATGGCACTTGTCCATTATAGAGGTTGATCTGAGAGGGGGCTGAGTGGAGCGAAATCAAGCGTGGAACTTTGGGAGGACGGCCGGAACTCGTTGGCGATAAACGGCATGTGCGCTTCCAAAGCGCTTGCCGAGTTCGGAATCTTCCATCCGGATCATGATTGCTCCGGTAATCACAGCGAATGCGGTCAGGAGCCAGCAGACGAGAAGGCCAGTGCCGGTGCTCCATGCCAGCATCTCGCAAAGGTGTGCCAGGTAAACGGGATGGCGAACACGGGAACGGATCCCTGTAATGACCAAGCGATCATGGGCACGGTCCGGACGCACTTCGGGCAGCCCTCCCAGTTGCGACCAGCTGAATTGGGCTCCGGCGCGGGAATAGATGAAGAAGCCCGTAGCGAATAAGGCGGCTGCAGGAATCCAACTCCAAGGAGTGGAGTACAGCGTGATGTTTCGCCAAGGGCCGGTCAAGACGCCGATCCCGAGCCACATCGTGAACCACGCCGGGATCAACACGCGGAACGGAGAGCGAACGCGGGCTCGCCATCGATCAGCGCGAGGATGCACCATCAGCCAGAATGAGGGGACGGTGGAGTAGACAACGCACGCCAGCCATCCAAAGATGCGAACGAGGTGCATGGTGCGATTCTAGTCGCGCAGCGATTCCTCGGGGCATGGTCTCTTGATTCGGTCTGCACCTCACCGGCATCTACCTGATTCCCTTTGAGCCTGCCATACTGTGAGAATGGGGCGTATTTTCCTGAACGAAAATTGGCTTCCGAAGTCGGTTCTCTGCCTGAGGACTTATGATCGTCACAAATTCCTGCTGGACTTCATCGCCGGAGTTACGGTTGGGCTGGTGGCGTTACCACTGGCGATGGCATTTTCCATTGCTTCAGGACTGACGCCGCAGGCCGGGATTTACTGCGCGATTGTCACCGGATTTCTAATCTCCGCGCTGGGCGGATCGAAGACGCAGATCGGCGGGCCAACTGGTGCGTTCGTAGTCGTCGTTGCCGGGATCATCGCGGTACACGGAGTTGACGGCCTGTTCATGTGCACGGTGATGGCTGGCGTGCTGCTGGTCATCATGGGACTCACTGGACTGGGCACGGCGGTGAAGTTTATCCCGCGACCGGTCGTCATCGGATTTACGAACGGCATTGCGGTGCTGATCGCCAGCACGCAGATCAAAGATTTTTTCGGACTGCATCTCGACAAAGTACCGGGAGTGTTCTGGTTGCGCATGGAGGCGCTGGCGGGCAGCTTTCATACGCTCTCATTTGAAGCAACGGCGCTGGCGATATTCACGCTGTTGACATTGATCATCTGCCGCAGCGTTTCGGCGCGCATCCCTGGACCGATTGTGGCGCTGATCCTGGCTACAGCCGCCGTTTACTTCTTCAAACTTCCGGTGGAGACGATTGGAACGAGATTCGGCGGAATCCCCAGTGGGTTGCCGCATCTGCAGATTCCAAAATTCCGGACAGACCTGATTCACGGACTGCTTGGCCCGGCGTTCACAGTGGCGATGCTGGGCGCGATTGAGTCGTTGATGTCGGCGGTCGTTGCCGATCGCATGAGCAATGACCGGCACAATCCTAACGTGGAGTTGATGGCGCAGGGCGTGGCGAACGTTTTCTCGCCGATGTTCGGCGGCCTACCCGCTACGGGAGCGATTGCGCGCACCGCGACAAATATCCGTTCCGGAGCACAATCACCCGTGGCCGGCATCATTCATGCACTCACGCTCTTGTGCATTCTGCTCTTCGCCGCGCCGTTGGTGAGTTACGTGCCGATGGCGGCGTTGGCGGGGATTCTGATGGTGGTCGCCTACAACATGGGCGAATGGCGCGAGATTCCGCAATTGCTCAAGTTAACCAAGACCGACATCAGCATCTGGCTGGTGACATTTGCGTTGACGGTCTTCGCGGACCTGACCGTAGCCGTTGAAGCGGGAATGATTCTGGCGGCGCTGCTGTTCATCAGCCGCGTGGCTTCGACCACGACGGTGTCACAGGTGACCGACGATTACGTCGAAGACGGACGTGTCCATATTCTGCAGGACAAGGACATCCCTTACTACGCGACCATCTTCCGTATTCATGGGCCGTTCCTGTTTGGCGCGACCGACAAGATTCACGCGGTGACCGAGAATCTTCACCGGCTGCCACCGGTAGTGATTCTGAGGCTGCGCAATATGACCGCTCTGGATGCGACCGGACTTTTCGCGATCGAAGAAGTCGCTAAGGAATTGCAATCCAGCAAACGGACGTTAATCTTGTGCGGAGCCCGGGAACAGCCTGCTCAATTGATTCAACAGGCTGAATTCGCGGAAGTCATCGGAAAAGAAAACATCTGCGAGAATGTACAGCACGCCCTACGGCGCGCGGAAGAAGTGTTCGAAGGCCTGGAGGCGACCGCAGCGGTTGAGAGCTAGAGATCGCAGCGGTCACCTCCGACCTCGGAAGGCCTTAGTTATCGATTCGCTGCACCACCGAGAGAATCTTCCACTGACCGTCGACCTTCTCGAGGATCATGTAATCGGTCCAACCCGGCGTGATCAATTTCGCGGAAGCGATCGGGCCGGAAATATCCAGAACTCTGACCTGCTCAGTCTTGTTGGCGGCAGGCATATTGGCTGGTCCGTTCGCACGAATTTCCTGCACCATCTGCAGACCAGTATTTTCCCGCACTGGAATATCACCGTGAATCTTATGCTTGAGATAGTGAGGGTGGAGCGTTTGCTCCATGCGACGGGCATCGCCGGTGTAATAAGCTTCAATGTAGTCGGTCACTGTGGCCCGCACAGCGGAGGAGTCGTCGACCGAGACCCTATCCTCCTGGGCAAAAGCGAAGATGTTGAGAAACAGGAACAACGAGATGGCGAAGACAGTCGCGTGGCGGTTCATAATGCTTTCTCCGGGAACAGCGATTCGAGCAAGGTGATTATGACTCCGTCTATCGACTGCGCAACCGCACCAAGGTTCATATCTCAGAAATGATTGAGCAAGGCTGTTCGTGTACGACTGGCCGAGGTAGCCTGATAATGGCGCCATCCCGTATTCTCTAGTGGGCCGCTCATCCCCATGATCATTAACCTCGCGGAACGCGCGCATAACCACAACTGGGAGCTCGACCCGGTCATTCGTTCCCTGCTGGATACCGACTTCTATAAGCTGCTGATGCTGCAGTTTATCTGGAAGCATTTCCCCAAGACGCGCGTAACGTTCTCGCTGTACAACCGGCATCCTGGAGTACGGATCGCCGACGTCGTCCACGTGGAAGAACTGAAAGTACAGTTGCAGCACGTGCGCGGGAGGAGGTTTCGGAAGTCCGAATTAGTGTGGCTGGCGGGCAATACGTTTTACGGACGTCGCGGCATTTTTGAACCGGCGTTCCTGGAATGGCTCGAGAACGACTTCCAGCTGTCGGACTATCAGCTTCGAGTGAGCGATGGGCAGATCAACTTGACGTTTGAGGGCGCGTGGACCGAGACCACGATGTGGGAGCTCTACGCGTTGGCCATTCTTGATGAATTGAAGACGCGGGCGCACTTGAAAACGTTGAGCGAGTTCGGGATCGACATCTTATACGCGCGCGCGAAGACGAAACTGTGGAACAAGATTGAACGATTGAGCGGTGTCCCGGGCTTGAGCGTAGCGGATTTTGGCACGCGGCGGCGTCACAGCTTCCTGTGGCAGGAGTATGTCGTGGTTGCCATGGCGTCCAATCTTGGCAAGAACTTCATCGGGACATCCAACGCCTTTCTGGCACACAAGCATGACTTGGAAGCGATTGGAACTAACGCGCACGAGATTCCGATGGTAATGGCGGCCCTGGCGCCGGATGATGTCGCACTGAAGGACTCGCAATACCGCGTCCTCGATCTATGGCGTCAGACGTATGAAGGTGCGTTGCGGGTCATGCTGCCGGACACGTTTGGAACAACGCAGTTTCTGGCAGGCGCGCCGGATTGGGCGGCCGACTGGACGGGGCAACGCGTCGACAGCAAGGATCCGGTTGTCGCTGGCGACGAGTACATCGATTGGTTGAAGGAGCGAGGGCGGGATCCGAGAGAGAAGTTGCTGATTGCGTCAGACACGCTGGATGTGGATGCGATTCTCGGCCTGCACGCGTATTTTGGCGGCGCACTGGCAAAGGGTGTGCGGCCGTCCGACTTTCAAAACGCGGCAGATTTTCACGACACCAGAAAATGGACGGCAGACCGGCGCATACGCTTCAGCGCAGGATGGGGAACACTGCTCACAAATGATTTTCGCGGATGCAATCCAAATGGCGGCGATGGATTCGACCCAATCAGCTTGATCTGCAAAGTGTCGAGCGTGGAAGGACGCCCGGCGGTGAAGCTTTCCGATAATTATGCCAAGGCGTTGGGACCCGCGGCTGAAGTCGAAAGATACCGTCGGGTGTTCGGGACGGCGGGGATCGCGAATGCTCCAGTTGTGGCGTGACACAGCCAAAACGACAACCGAGACGGACATCAATCACTAGGCCCAGAAGCATCCGAGCTGCGGGTTTGCAATCGTTCCGCGCGCCCCTGCACAGCTCTTGATTTCTATGTCACATTAGATAGAGATGCCAGCCAACGACGACGCCAGGGCCGGACGCGCCGCCTTTACCCATCCCGGGTTTGTGCTATTTCAGGTTGCGCGCTTTCTGATCGTTGCCGCCGTCGAGATGCAGGCAGTCGCTGTCGGGTGGCAGGTTTACGAAATCACCAAGCGTCCTCTCGATCTTGGCTACGTCGGGCTGGCGCAATTCCTGCCGGGAATTCTGCTTTTCCCCATTTCCGGACATACTTCGGACAGATATCAGCGCAGCAAGGTTCTCTCGGCCTGTTACGCGGGCTACGCGGTTTGCTTCGCGCTGCTGTTGATATTGTCCGAGCGGGGTACGCCCTCGATCCGATCAATCTATCTTGTCCTGATTTTGATCGGCATCGTGCGATCGTTTAACGCCACGGCCAGCCGTTCGATTCTGCCGCAGTTGGTTCCTACGGAACATTTCCCGAACGCCGTGGCCTGGAATGCCACCATTTTTCAGGCGGCGACGATTCTCGGGCCGTCGTTTGGCGGCATTGTATATGCGGCCTTCCATGGCCCATCGGCGGTATATGTCATCGCGACGGTCACGGCTATCGGGGCGACGATTTCTTCGTTCCGCATCAAGCCTGAAGTTAAAGCGCGCCCGCGCGAGCCCATGACCGCAAAGACAGTCTTCGCTGGATTGCACTACATATGGAACAAGAAGCTGATTTTGGGCGCGATCTCTCTGGACCTCTTCGCGGTACTGCTCGGCGGCGCGGTTGCGTTGCTGCCCGTATATGCGAGAGAAATCCTGCACACCGGACCGTGGGGACTAGGATTGTTACGCACGGCTCCGGGAGCGGGCGCAGCCGTGATGGCGGTGCTTCTCGCGCATCGACCGTTGCGAGGAAAATCTGGACATACGCTGCTTTGGGCGGTCGGAGGATTCGGGATCTTCACGATCATCTTCGGACTGTCGCACAGCCTTACGCTATCTCTGATTGCATTGTTCTTGCTGGGCGCCAGCGACATGATCAGCGTCATCATTCGAGCCACACTCACCCAGCTTGCAACTCCCGACGAGATGCGCGGTCGAGTGACGGCCGTCGATATGATTTTCATTGGAACGTCGAACGAATTTGGGCAGTTCGAGTCCGGCGTCACCGCGCAATGGTTCGGGACCGTGCACGCAGTGGTTCTCGGAGGCGTTGGCACGCTGATCGTCATCGGGCTCTGGGCTTGGTGGTTCCCTGCGTTGCGCAATGCGGGCGAGCTTCACGCCATCACCACCGAGAGCCTGCCGAAAGCCTCGCAGACCACGGCTGAGGGCGAGAGCCTTCCTACATAGGTCTCGCTCCTTCTGAGGAACTACGCTGTCCAGCTTTCCTCGACCAGACAGCCGAGGCGGCTGTCCCCACATGACTCCCTCTAATTCCTAATCGTCGTTATAAAGGAAATCGATTGCCTGCACTGGCGTAGGGATGCCGTAGAATGGCGGCTTCATTCAACGTCAATCAACATCGGGAAGGACCCCGTTTGATCGAACGCTACTTCCGTCTCAAGGAAAATCAAACCAACGTCCGCAGCGAATTTCTCGGCGGGCTGACCACCTTCATCACCATGGCGTACATCGTCGTGGTGAATCCGCAAATTCTGGCGAAAGCGGGAGTGCCGATCGACGGCGTCGTCTTCGCCACTTGCGGTTCGGCAGCGCTCGCGACCCTGGTCATGGGTGTTTACGCGAATTATCCGATCGCGCTGGCTCCGGGCATGTCGCTGAACGCGTACTTCACCTATGTCGTGTGTCTGGGAATGCACGTTCCGTGGCAGACGGCGCTCGGCGTCATTTTCATCTCGGGCATGGCGTTCCTGCTTCTCACGGTGACGCGCGTGCGAGAGCAGATTGTCAATGGGATTCCAAACTGCCTGAAGCATTCGACCGCAGGCGGGATCGGCATGTTCATCGCCTTCGTTGGTCTGCGGAACGCAAACCTGGTGGTCGCGAATCCCGCAACGTTCGTCAGCCTTGGCAGCTTTGGCAATCACGAAGCGCAACTTGCGTGCCTTGGGCTGGCGATCATGCTGATCCTGATGACGCGGAAAATCACAGGGGCGATTCTGATCGGAGTGCTGGCGACGACGGGCATCGGGATTCTGCGCCACATGTCGAAGTTGCCGGAATCGATCTTTTCCTGGCCGCACCCGTCATCGACGTGGCTGCAGCTTGATCTGCGCGGAGCGCTCCACCTGGGCTTGTTCGAAATCATCTTCGTGTTTCTTTTCGTGGATCTGTTCGACAACGTTGGAACACTCGTGGGCGTTTGCGAGCAGGGCGGATTCGTGAAGGATGGGAAGATTCCGCGAGTGGGGCGCGCTTTGATTTCGGATGCGGTGGGAACAGTCTTTGGAGCATTGGCCGGAACGTCGACGGTCACAAGCTACATCGAGAGTGCCGCTGGAGTTGCCGCCGGCGCACGGACAGGGCTTGCGAACGTTTTTACTGCCGCGCTGTTTCTACTGGCGGCGTTCTGCGCCCCACTGGCAGCGGCAATTCCCGGATATGCGACTGCGCCGGCGTTAATTCTAGTAGGCGCGTTGATGACTGAATCGATTGGGCGCGTCGAGTGGGCTGAATTCACTGAAGCGATTCCGGCATTCGTCACGCTGGTGGCGACGCCGTTGACATTCAGCATAGCGACGGGGCTGAGCCTGGGATTAATTTCATACACGCTGGTGAAGGTTGCTGCCGGAAAGTTTCGTGAGGTAAGTCCGGTCATCTGGATTCTGACCGTATTGTTTGTCTTCCGCTATGTGTATCTCGCGGCCGAGTAGGATTACGGCACACTTACGGTGACTGTAGCTGTTGTGCGGCCGTATTGGTTGATCGCGTAAAGGGTGTAGGTGGTGGTTGCCGTTGGATTCACAGTCACGCTCGTATCGCGCACTGCGCCCGGTCCAGGAGAAACGATTACATAATCGGCACTGCCAGCCGTCCACGAGAGCGTCACGCTCCCTCCTGAGGAAACGTGTGAGGCGGATGCGGTGAAGCTACCGACAGTAGGTGCGGCTCCAGTCGGGTAATTCGCACTGGTGTAGACCGGACTCATCTGCACGACTTCAAACGCCGACGCCGGCACGGTCTTGAGCGAATCGAGATCGGAGCCCCAGCGACTGTCGGATACTCCCGTCACGAATAACGAACTTCCGTTGTCCGCAAGGATGAGTCCGTAGTGCTGCATGGCCGTGAGGATCACCTGCATCTGCGAGTCGAAGCCGGAAATCTCATAGCTGGACTTCAAGCGCAGCCGCATCCCCATGGGTGGCGCCGTCGGATCACTCGACGTCGCCGCCCAGTGGGATGCCGGGGGAGTAAAAGCTGCGCTGGTTTGGGGGAGGGTAAAGCGAAAAGCATGCTTGATGCTGCCGGAAGCAACTTCGTCGTAGCGGACGAGTCCGGGGAAAATCGGCAAGCCGGCCGCGTCGGCGGAAGTCCAGGTATAAGGACGCTGCTCGTCGCTGAGCAGATCCCACACCGCGGTCGAATCTGCGTTCCAACTGCCGTCCGAATTCACCGAAGAGTTATAGAGTTCGTATAGAAAGCAGTTGCCGTTGTCGAGCACCAAGACGTGGCGATCTCCGGTGCTGGACGAGCCGCCCTCTATGGGAGCGCTCGCTGGAACCGGCATCGGGCCGGGATCGCTTTCATCCGGATAGGCTCCGAGATTCACGTTCACAAGAGATTGACTGCCATTAACCACGACGTAGGGAATGCCATACGTGGGATCAGTGCCCCAATCAGGATGCACGTTCACGGAGCCCACCCAGTTGGTGATGATCGTATTGGAGTTGGGATCAACGGGTGCGGAAGAGATGTCGGTGTTCCACAGACTGCTACTGGCGAAGGGAACGAATCCGTTAAGGCTGGCCGTTTGGCCAGTGGACATTACGTTACAGGCTAGATTGCTGCCGCCCGTACCCCCGTTATTTCCACCCGAGCTTCCAGTGCCGCCATTCCCACCGCTTTTATTCGAAGAAGTTGAGATTCCGGAACAGGCCGTGAGCCAAACGATCTGCGTAAACAGAATCGAGAGCAACAGGGGGAGTTTCCAGCCTGATCCGGAGCCTCGCATCACGAGAATGATTGTGCGCGATGAGTTGCCTGACGGAAAGAGGCCTTTCGGACATGTCCCGATTCTAGGTTGGGTGAGCGATTCGGCCGAGCGGATCGTGATTGCGCGGGTCAGTTGCAGATCAAAATGCTGTGCTGATTCGCGCGAGATCCTTCGCTCCGCCTGAACAGCGGCTACGCTCAGGACGACGCCGGAGTGAAGATACCTGGTTAAATTCTTAGGCCGCCTTTTTTCTATTTCATTTCCCGTGCAGCACCGTCTTCGACGCGCCCATGTTGTCGTATTTGTCGTACACGCGAACGACAACGACGTGTTCAGCAGCCGCGTCTTTTTCGGCTTCGAGTGGAACTTTGAAGTCGTAGTCTTCTGTCTTTGCGTCCGAGAGTTGGCCGACGGGATCGACGTACTTCCAGTCGCCAGCATCCACGGAAAATTCGGCGCGGCGGATGGAAGAGAATCCGTCTTCCGCGCGGAAGTGGACGTGGATTTGAGCGCCTTCGAGCGTAGCCGTCAGATTCTCGATGCGCGGAGCGGTTGTATCGACTTCAAATCGTCGGCTCTCTCGCGAAGCGGTCAGAGCTTCGCCAGGTGAATGCGAAGGCGAATCGGAAGCAACTACTTTAACCGTGTAGCCTCCATCGGGCAGCAGGCTGGCATCGAAGGAGTAGGCTTTGTCGGAGAGATTGTCTTTCAGCAGAAGCCAGCGCGATTCGCCGTCGCCGCGATAGTAAACGGAATACACGAGCTGATCGTCGTTCTCATCGTGCGCGTTCCACTTCACGCCAATCGAATCGCGGTCATGACTGCTCGGTACGGGAGAATCAAAATGAGTGCCGGATGATCCACCGACGTCCGTTCCAAGCGTAAGTCCAGTAGATTTTGAGAGAGTCTGATAGCGAACGCCAATCTGAACCGTGACGTCGTCGATCTCAGGCGCCACGTTTTTCGGAAGATAATTCAACGTGACGGTATCGACCGCAGGCTTGGTATTGCCCGCATGAAGAACAACTTTCCATTGAGCGTAGCGCGCCGCGGGAACTGCCATATCTGCGCCCTTGGTTAGATCCACCTGCTTCCACGGACTCCAGTTGCGGTCGGGATTGTCGACGTTGCCGCTGCGAGTCAGGAGATCAATGTTGCCGGTGCCGCGAAATTCGACGCGTCCCCAACGGGAGAAAATCTTGGCGTCGAAAACGTCACTCTGGTAAGACCCTTCGGTCGCAAGACCGGGACCGAGCACAAAAATTTTTCCCAGATTACTGCTCGCGGCGTAGAGTCCGCCTCCAGGAGCCTTGGCAAAACTGGTGACCTGCGACGCGGGAGCCTTCAGTAAATCCGTGAACTCGTCGGGGCCATTGATCGCGAAGACGTGACCACGGTTTCCAGTACCTGCCAACAACTTGTCGTGGGAGTCAAAGGCAAGGGCATAGACGATGTCGTCATGCGAAGACCAAAGGCGCAAGGGTGATCCGTCCGCAGCGATGCGGTAGACGTCGGAGCCTCCGCTCGCACCCGATCCCGAAGACGGGATCTGGACAGTCGGTGTCGAGGAGATGAGAGGCACGGGGCCGGTGCTGGCTGTGGGCAGAGTCGGCGTTGTCGGCAGAGTGAGCAGCACGGATGTTGTGCTGGACGACGACGACCCTGCGCGCTTCTCACCGACTCCCGCTGCATAGATATTTCCCTCGCGATCGAGCGCGAGAGCGGTGATTTCCTTCTTCGGAGCGCTGTAAAGGACGAAGCCTTCTCCAGCAGGGGAAATGCGATAAATCAACCCGCTTCCGTCGGTTCCGGCGATCACGTTCCCTTGGGAGTCGAGAGCGAGCACGCGAATGTGGGTCTCGTCACTTTTGAAGAAAAGCGTGTGATCGCCCTTGGGAGTCACTTTGTAGATCTCGCCGTGATCTCCGGTCGCTACATAAAGATTGCCCGGCTTGTCGAGGAGGAGGTCCCATATGTATTTCGTGGTGGGAGCGAAGTAGACCGAGGAACTCCAGGAAGGATCCAACGCTGGCTTGGCTGCATCTTTCTGAGCGGAGTCTGCGGACTTGTTCTCAGACTTGGCGAGATCACTTTTCTCACCCGGCTTGTGCTCGATTTTGTAGACCTTGCCATCCGGGGCGGTTGCGGCGTAAATCACTCCGCCCGGACCGACTCTGAGAGCTTGTACCTGCAATTCTTGCGGCTCGAAAATAATGGTCGATTTTCCGTCGGGTGTGATGCGATATACGCGGGCGGGAGATCCTGTAGCGGCATAAACATTTCCGGCGTCGTCTGCCGCAACCGCCCAGATATATGTTGACGGTGTCACATAGAGAAGCTTGAACGACGGCGCGAGTTCGAGTCCGCCAGTGGATCGAATGGCGATCCCGTCAGTCGTGCCTTTGACCAAGTCATCAAACTTAGACTGTTCCCACGTGCGCGTGCCTTCTGCGAGCAGCAGCGCGGGAAGCGAACAAACAGCAAGTAAGAGGAGAAAGAAACGGAAAGAATGCAAAAGCCTGAGAACAGCGTGCAATGTCGTACCTCGATTCAGAATCCGGCCAGAGGCCGACGGGCGGCGGACGTGGAATAGCCCGAAAAGTTCAGGTTAACACGTGATATCGTAGATTTTTATGCATTCTGCGCGACAGAAACTCCTCACGACGCTGGCTCACAAGTCGTTTCGGCTGGGTGAATTCAAACTTTCTTCCGGCGGGACCAGCGACTACTACATCGATTGCCGCACCACAACGCTCGATGCCAAGGGATCGCGGTTGACGGGGGAAGTTTTTGTGGAGGAGATCCGTCAGCGTGGATGGAAGCCTCGGGCGATTGGCGGATTGACTATGGGCGCGGACCCGATCGTCGTGGCGGTTTCGGTGGTGAGCGGCGAACTTGACGGCTTCCTGGTACGCAAAGCCGAGAAGCAGCATGGCACGGGACAGCGCATCGAAGGCTTCCGCGAAAAGGGCGCGCGCGTGGTGATTGTCGACGACGTCTGCACGACCGGCGCATCAACCGTTCAGGCAATCGAAGCGGCACGCGAATTCGGATTCGAAATCGCCGGGGTGATGTGCCTGGTCGAGCGCGAAGAAGCAAAAGGGCGTCCGAATGTAGAGAAGGCGGCGGCTCCGGCAACATTCATTTCCATCTTCACCGCCAATGACGTGCGCAAAGAGCATGTGCTGCAGAATGACGATACCGAGCCGAGCCTGCGTGCCGTGTCGTCGCTTTGCGAGATATGCGGCAGGCCAGCCGTAACGAGCAATCCACGAAGCCGGTGCGAGGCGCATAAGAATTGAGAGATTGAGCAATCTGGCGTTTCAATCGCTCAAGGACTTAATCACTCAATGACTAAATTTCTATGATTCAAACTCTTGAATGGACTGATAAAGGGGTACGCTTCATCGATCAGACGAAGCTGCCCACCGAAGAAGTTTATGTGACCTGCAAGACGCACGAGCAGGTAGCAGATGTAATCCGGAACATGGTCGTGCGCGGCGCTCCAGCGATCGGAGTAGCTGCCGCCATGGGGATTGCGCTCGGCGTCAATAATTCGAAGGCAGAATCGACCAGCGACCTGAAGCGTGACTTCGACCAGATTTGCGATCTCATCGGCAAGACACGTCCTACGGCGGTAAATCTGTTCTGGGCCATTCGGCGCATGCAGGAAAAGTTTGAACGCATTCGCATCCGGCCAATCCCGCAGTTGAAGCAGGGACTGATCGAAGAGGCGCAGAGGATGCACGCGGAAGACATTGCGGCAAACCAGGCAATGGGGCGTCATGGCGCGACGCTCATGCCGAACGAGGGCGGAGTATTGACACACTGCAACGCCGGCGCGCTGGCGACCGCGGGATACGGGACGGCACTGGGCGTGATCCGCGCAGCGGTAGAGCAGGGGAAAAAGATTCATGTGTACGCAGACGAGACGCGGCCATTTCTGCAAGGCTCGCGGCTCACTGCATGGGAACTGATGAAAGACGGCATTCCCACAACCGTTATTTCCGACAACATGGCGGGCGCGATGATGAAGCAGGGCAAGATTGGCGCCATTGTGGTCGGAGCCGATCGCATCGCAGCCAACGGAGACGTCGCCAACAAGATTGGGACGTATACGGTCGCGATCCTGGCGAAGGAGCACGCTATTCCGTTCTACGTGGCCGCGCCGATCTCGACCGTCGATCTTGCGTGCGTCGACGGCAGTCAAATTCCGATCGAACAGCGCGATGGCAAAGAAGTAACTCACATCGCCGGGAAGCAGATCGTTCCGGACGGTGTTGGCGTTGAGAATCCCGCCTTCGATGTGACGCCCGCGAAATATGTAGCGGCGATCGTTACGGAAAAAGGAATCGCGCGCGCTCCGTACGAAGATTCACTGCGCCGACTGGCGGGACAAGAGGCCGAAGTGCATCCGTAAAAGCTTCGCGGTTGCAGTTTTGTCAGGAAAAGTTGTCTGATCGTAAAAAGATGTAAAGCCCGGAAAATCAGGCTTTTCTCCGCTACTTATTCTCCAGATTCGGGTTAACTCAAGCGGCAACTTACGCGTGCTAATCTGAAATCAGAAGATCCGAGTCTGCGCAACCACTCGTCGAGGGGGACCCCAATGTCGCTTCGCAATCACATCATTCTACCGATCGCACTTTCCGCACTCGCCGTTCTCGCCGCCTGCGGAGGAAACAGCGCTTCCAAGATCATTAATCCAACTCCGCCGCCCAGCGGCAGCTTCAGCGCCAGCAATTTGAATGGCACATATGTATTTTCGGTTTCGGGTATTGACTCGAACGGGGCACCTTACGCGGTTGTGGGCACATTCACCGCGAACGGCCAAGGCGGAATCAGCAGCGGCACAATCGACGTCAATGATGCGGACCTGACGACTCCCGTGGTAGCCAACTCTGCATTGGGTAGCAGCAGCTACAAAGTGAGTGTCGATGGACGAGGAGAAGCCTCTCTCGGCACATCCGTAGTGGGCACCATCACATTAGATTTTGTCCTTCAGGACAGCTCACATGGACTTGTCACTGAGTTCGACAACAACGCAACCGGGAGCGGCACACTGGACCTGCAAGCGGCTGGCGCTACGCCAACCGGATCCTATGCTTTTAACCTGTCTGGTTCGGATTACTCGAACGGCGTGAACGCCAACGCATTCGCCACAGTCGGCAGTTTTACTCTGGGAGCTGGCGGAGCAATCACAGGTCTTCAGGATATCAATGACGACTTGATTGCATACGAGAACCAGACACTCACCGGAACATTCGCTCTAGGTCCGTCGTCGACACCTTCCACGGTGCTAACTCCTTCGGGATTTTCTGCGCTCACATTTGATGTATTCGCCATCGACGCTACGCACCTCAAATTTATCGAAATGGACGCGGGTGCAAACCTGTTAGGAGATGCATACGCGCAAACCAGCACCACTTTCCCGACGGGCAATTTGGCTTTTACGTTGGAAGGTGAATTCCCCACCACCACTAGCTTTTCAGCAGCTGGCGGATTTATGGTTTCCGATGGAGCGGGGAATATCACCAGCGCATCGACGGTGGACTCGAACAATAGCGGAACGGTGTCTCCAAGTACTCCCCCGACATTCTCAGGCACATATAGCGGGGCCGGTGGTCGTTATGTCCTAGCCCTATCCGGCTTCACCGACGGCGCGACGTACGCAGCGTATCCCTTTAATGGAGGCGTCTTTTTATTGGAAATGGATGACTCCGGGAGTATGTCGGGCGCGGGTTATCTGCAAACCCAGAATAATCTTGCGGCTTCCGAGGGCTATGGGTTGAATTTCACCGGGGCAAATCTGAATAACTCCGTTGAGGTCGACGACATCGCTGAGTTTACAGCCACCAGCAGCGGGGCTGCTGTGAACGGAGTGGTCGACGAAAACTATCAGCCCGGAGGCGGACCCAATCTTGGGTTGGCTCTCAGCGGCAACTTCACAACGCCGGATTCGAACGGAAGAGGGCAGATCTCGGCTAACGCAGGGAACAGTTCGGCTAGCACTTTAAATGGCGGGTTTGGCATCACCTACTACAGTGTGGATGGAACAACCTTCCCATTCATCGAGACGGATGCAAATGGCCAGGTAACAGCTGGCACGTTCTTTGAGCAGAACCCAACGGCGTCAGCTTCCGCCGCGGCGGCGAAACCACACATGTTCGTCGTGCAGCCTATCATCAGGGCAAAGGCGAATTGGAAAAAGCGGAAGATCTAGCTCCGTAGAGAAGAAGGGCGCGGCTTTGAGCCGCGCCCTGTTTTTTATTCTGCTCTTCTCTCGATATCCCACGCTCTCACGTCTCAGATACCCCAACCTTTGTCGCCGCTCCAACTCTCGATCCCTGCTTCGCACTTGCGGCGATCCACATGATGAAACGATACAAAAGCAATACGCCCAACACCGCCGCGTACTCCAGCGGTTTCTTCAAGTCTGCTTTCACCAGCCAGATGTAGTGGATGACACCGGCAGCGGCGCTGAAATAAACCAGGCGATGCAACATTTGCCAGCGCTTCCCAAGCTTGCGGATCGCCCACTTCGTCGACGTCAGCGCCAGCGGGAGCATCAGCACAAAGGCGGTCATGCCCGCGGTGATGAACTTGCGCTTGGCGATGTCCTTCAACATTTCGTGTACGTCGAAGAACTTGTCGAGCCAGACGTAGGTCATCAGGTGCAGCGTGCCGTAGAAAAATGCGTACAACCCGAGCATGCGGCGCCAACTAATGAGCCAATACTGCCGCGTGAGTTTTCTGAGCGGTGTGATCGAAAGGGTGATCAGCAGAAAAATCAGGGTCCAATCGCCGGTGCTATGAGTGATGGCTTCAATCGGATTCGCGCCGAGGCCAGCATGAAATCCACGCCAGACAAGCCGTGCGAGAGGCACGAGACACGCGAGGAACAGGACGGGTTTGAGGTAGCGAAGCATTTGAAAGCAGTGGGGAGTGACTAGTGGCTAGTGGCTAGTGATGAATGCCAGCGGTAGTTCACCACTTTTTCACTTACCACTTGTCACTAGCGACTGCCTTAAAAATTCTTCTTCAAATCCATGCCGCTATACAGGCTCGCGACCTGATCGTAGCCGTTGAACATCAACGTAGGACGCTTGAAGAATTCACCGAGCCTGCGTTCTTTGGCCTGACTCCAGCGAGGATGGTCCACGTTCGGGTTCACGTTGGCGTAAAAACCGTACTCTCGCGGCGCGGAGAGATTCCATGTGTTCTCCGGCTGCTTGTCGGTGAAGCGAATACGAACGATCGCCTTGGCGCTCTTGAAACCGTATTTCCAGGGCAGGATCATGCGGATGGGCGCGCCGTCCTGGTTGGGGAGATCCTCGCCGTACATGCCGAAGCAGAGCAACGCGAGTGGATGCATGGCTTCGTCCATGCGCAAACCTTCGACGTAGGGCCACTGAAGAACCGCACGCTGCTGGCCCGGCATCTGTCGCAAATCCATGAGCGTCGTGAACTCGACGTACTTCGCTTTACTGGTGGGATTCACGCGCTTGATGAGTTCGCTCAATGAGAAGCCAACCCATGGCACCACGATCGACCAGCCTTCGACGCATCGATGGCGGTAAATGCGCTCCTCGGGAGGAGCCATCTTGATGATCTCGTCCACATCGAGTTCCTGCTTTTTGTCGACCAGGCCGTCGATCTTGACCTTCCACGGACGCGTGCGGAAGTTCTTCGCAAGTTCCGCGGGTTCGTCCTTTTCGGTCGAGAACTCATAGTAGTTGTTGTAGTGCGTGACGTCTTTATAGGGCGTGATGGTCTCGGTGGTGCTGAACGAACTCTTCTGAATGCCGTTGATCTTGTTTCCCGCAAAAACTGTAGCGGAAGGATTAATCGTTTCGCGCATTTTAATGCCCGTCGCGGCGGCAGCTCCTGCAATGGCAGCGCCCGCCAGAAATTTTCGCCGGTTAAGGTACAAGCTCTTGGGAGTAATCTCCGACGAGCGAACTTCTTGCGCCTTCTTTATAAGCATCAGTACCTCAATATCTATACGCCAGTGCCACGGCCAATGGATTTTCGGCTACCTACTATTTTCAATCAAATAGGACGCTTAAACTGGAAAAAAGTTGCATGGCAGGCACGATGGAACGAAATTCCCAGAGGGCAGCTACCAGTAAAGAGATTACTACCCCAGCACTTCCCTGACTTTTCGCGAAAGGCTCTGCAGACTGAAAGGTTTTTGCAGGAAGGCGGTGCCGCTTTCGATAGACCCGTCGCTGATAATCGCGTCTTCGGTGTACCCGGAAAGGTAAAGCACTTTCGTCTCCGGGCGAGATTGCGCGAGATGTTTGACCAATTCTCGACCGCTCATGCCCGGCATGACGACATCGGTGATAACGAGGCTAATGGCCCCCTTATATCGCGCGGCTTCCGCCAGGCCAGATTCACCGCTGTCGGCCTCCAACACTTGATAGCCTTTCGCCGCAAGAGTGTCGCGTACGAGTTGCCGCACAGATTCTTCGTCCTCCACCAACAACACCGTCTCAGTCCCGCCTAAAGCCGGATCCGGCGCCGGCGTTGTGTGCTTTTCAGCCGTTCCCTCCACCTGCGGCAGATAAATGTGAAACGAAGTCCCGCGTCCGTGTTCGCTCTGGACCATGACGTATCCTCCGCTCTGCTTCACAATTCCGTATACGGTGGAGAGGCCCAGACCGGTTCCCTTGCCTTTTTCTTTCGTCGTAAAGAACGGCTCGAAGATTCGCGACTGAGTCTCCTTGTCCATGCCCATCCCCGTGTCGCTGACGGAGAGCATCACGTAGACACCCGGGCGAATGAACTGCTGGCCGCGACGATGACTTTCATCCATCACGACGATCTGCGTTTGAATGGTGAGCTTGCCTCCGCTGGCCATCGCATCCTTGGCATTCACCACCAGGTTCATCAGCACCTGTTCAAGCTGCCCGGCATCGGCTCGGGTGTGCGGTGCTGTGGGCGCCAGAATCGTTACCAATTCAATATTCTCGCCAATCAACGGGCGCAGCAGACGCTCCATGTCCTGCACAATCGCATTCACATCGACGACTTTCAGTTCCAGCAGCTGCTTGCGGCTGAAAGCGAGCAATTGCCGCGTCAATGTAGTAGCGCGGTCGGCCGCCAACTGGATCGCACGCCCTTTTTCGTGAAGAGGATGTTCGAGTGGAAGCTTGGCGAGGATGACCTCGGCGTATCCGCTGATCACCATTAGAAGATTGTTGAAATCATGAGCGACGCCGCCTGCGAGGCGTCCCACAGCTTCCATCTTTTGCGCCTGGCGAAACTGATCTTCTAGAGCGCGCCGGTCCGTGACGTCTTCAGCGATTGCCTCGAGCACATCAGCGGGCTCGTCGGCACTGCTGACCGCACGGCCGCTGATACGTACAGTGATGATGTTCCCCTCTTTGCGCTTCCACTTGACTTCGAATCCGTCGAGGCGCCCAGTCCGCCGGAACTCTTCGATAAGCCGCGCGTGCTCCTGGGGCTGCGAGAATACGTCTTTCTCCGGATCAAGTAAGAGAACCTGCTCTGCCGATTCGTACCCCAGCATCGTGATGAGCGCAGGATTGATATCGAGGAACCGCCCTTCGAGGCTGGAACGATAGATGCCGTACACCGAACTCTGCACCAGCGAGCGGTAGCGAGCTTCCGATCGGCGCAGCGCTTGCTCATTTCGCTTGATCTCAACCGCGCTTGCGACCTGGCGCGCGACGAACGTGAGAATTTCCTTGTCGCGCTCGCCGTAGCGAATGTTTTTGGAATATGTCTGCACTACCAGGGCGCCAAACGTATGGCTGTTGACCCTCAGAGGAACGCCCATCCAATCGAGAGATCGCGAACCATTGCGTGCCACTTCGCCGCGATCTTCCATGCCCTGCAGCACTTCGGGAGTCGCCAGCAGAGGCTCTCCGGTGCGGATGAGATGGTCGGTGAGGCCGCGCGCCAACTTCTTTGCAGGTGGTGCAGCATCCTGTTCGTCGACGAAATAGGGAAAGCTCAGCAAATCGTTGACCGGGTCGTAGAGTGCGATATAGAAATTACGCGCATACATCAACTCGTCGACGATGCCATGAACGGCCGCGAAAAACTGTTGCAGATCGTGAGCGCTACTGCTTTTTTCGGCGACGCGATAAAGCGCCGAACTGAGCGCCTCGACGCGCCTGCGGTCGGAGATGTCGTGATATCCCGCGTAAAAGCCGGCAAACTTGCCGTCTTGCAGAAGGGGTGCGCAGGAAGCAGAAACATCCAGTAATGCGCCGTCTTTTTTCCTCCGCTTGGTTTCGAGAGTGATGCGTTCGCCCTTAACGAGCGTTTCGGCCATCCATCGCGCCTCCGCCAGTCGATCTGGTGGAACGACCAAATTTTCCAGAGGCTGCCCAAGGATTTCAGCAAGACTGTAGCCGAACATTTGCGTGAAGGTTGCGTTGGCCCAGAGAATTCGATGGTTCAGGTCGGCGATGCATAAAGCATCCGGCGATGCCTGCGACATCTGTTCGAGAAATTGCGAGTGCGCTAACGCATCTCTTCCCTGTTGCTCTTGGCTGAGCAATGGAGGGACAGGGCAAGACATTTCCACGCAGGAACCGTTGGTCTTAGGCGGGGACGTGGCTGGGGGTAAGAACGTAGGTCGAGCGCCGCTCTCCAAAGCCCTTTTCAGGCGACTCGCGCGGGCGAGGTCCTGCTCTCCGTTTTGAGTGACACGATCGCCCATCTGCGAATTCCCCCCTCAGAAAATCGCAGTAAATAGCGTAGATCGCAGGTCACTGGTCCGAAAGTTACGGGGGTAATCCCGAAACGACCCGTTCCAAAAGAGATCGGTATTTGTACCATGCTGAAGGTACAACTACTTTGGGTAGTCGCGTAGTTATAGCGCGGGGCTATCTCACGTGCCACAATTGCGCCACGATGTAACAACTTGGAAGCCTCGGCAAGTACATCCCTGTGCGGGGGAACTTCTTGGCGAGAGGAGCTAGACATGTGCCGCTTTAGGACGGGAGCTGTCGCTTTTGGTTCACGCTTGGCGCTTTTGCTGTTTTTCACTCTCACAATCGCGATCTCGTCTTCGCTCGCGCAGACGCCGGGAGTCACCGACAACAGCATTCTCATCGGCTCTTGCTCGGCGCTGGATGGTCCCACGCACTTCCTCGGCCAGCAGACCGTGATGGGAGCGACCGTCTATTTGCACGCAATCAATGACGAGGGAGGAATTTTCGGCCGCAAGATCCAACTTCTCGCCTTTGACGACAGCTATGATCCGGAAAAAGCTCCGGCCTGTTTCAAACGCATGACGAAGGAAGGCGTATTTGCGTTGGGATTCTTCGTGGGAACTCCGACCGCGAAGGTATACGTGCCTCTGGCGCAGGAGGAGAAGATTCCGGTCGTCGGACTCTTCACGGGCGCGCAAATGCTCTATGAGCCGCTCAAGCATTACGTCATTAACGTGCGGGCGAGTTATTACGACGAGACCAAAGAGCAAGTCGACAAGTTGTGGGAGAACGGGATCCACAAGATCGGCGTGCTGTACCAGGACGATGCGTTCGGCAAGGCCGTACTCGACGGCGTGAAACTTGCATTGCAGAAGCACAACGCTACCCCGGTTGGATTGGGAACTTTTGAGCGGAATGCCACCGACGTGGATACGGGCCTGAAAGAAGTGATGACAGCACACCCCCAGGCAGTCGTTGTAGTCGGCCCGTATTCACCAGTGGCAGCCGCGGTTAAGAAGGCTCATGAGTCAGTATGGCGGCCACAATTCCTAACCGTTTCGTTTGTTGGAACTGAGGAATTCATTAAAGAGGCCGGACCGGATGCTGAGGGAACAATCATCACGCAGGTGATACCTCCGTACGATCGAACGGACTACCCCACGGTCGCTCTGTACCGAAAATATCTGGCAAAATACAATCCATCGGCGGCCCCGAGCTTTGTCAGCTTTGAGGGTTTCGTGGACGCGATGGTGCTTGTAGAAGGGCTGAAACGCGCAGGCAAGGATCCCTCACGAGAGAAATTTATTTCGAGTATTGAGTCGATTCACGAAATGAATATTGGGCTCGGCCCGAAGCTGATTCTCAGTTATAGCGCGTCGGATCACAAAGGATTCGACAGCGTTTACGCAACGATCGTGAAAAACGGGCAGCCGGTTTTGTTGACAGATTGGTCGGGACTGGGCAGGTGATACGACACAGCAGACGCTCCCCGACAAGAAAACACAAAGGCGCGCGGCATCTCACCACTGACTTTATAAACCCATTTCATCAGCAAAAGTTGCGCGCATTCGTCGCTCCCAATCAACGGCGGTGGCCGCGCTCAATCGTGCATCTTAGCCATATTCCTCCGCATCCAAGAATTAACCACGCAGTTAATTAGTAAAGATTCGTCAAGGTCGGAGGTGACCTTTATGACTGTTCAAAGAAAGAAAAGCTGGATGACGGCGGCAGGGTCGCTGTTGGCGGTGGGGCTCTTGAGCGCAACGCTGATGGCTCAGAGCGCAACAGCCTCGCGTAATGACGCACAAATTCAGAACGTTGTTGCACACAAGATGGCGGCGAAAAAGCAGTTCGGCAACGTGAAGTTTAGCGTCGAAGATGGAATCGTAACCCTGACCGGCACGGTCGATCTCTATCAGCGTAAGCTGGACGCCGCAAAGCTGGCGCGTAAGACAGCCAACGTGCAAGGCGTGCGCAACCTGATCATGGTGGAAGGTCCGGATGTGCCAGACGCTCAACTGGAAGACAAATTGGCAACGAAGCTGACGTATGTGCGATCGGGCTATGACAGCGCGTTTAATTACTTCGCGATTGGCGTGAAAGATGGCGTGGTCACGGTGGAAGGCCAAGATCGAACCGGCATCGGCCGCGACGAAGCCATGGCTGATATTGCGAACATGCCCGGAGTCAAGGACGTGATCGACCATGTCTCGATCGCACCAGTCTCGATGTTCGATGACGGCATCCGCTTGCGGGCGATGCGCGCCATCTATCGTGACCCGGTGCTAAGCCGGTACGCCATGGACCCGGCGCGGCCGATCCGCATCATCGTTGCCAACGGGCACGTGACGCTGTACGGCGAGGTCGACAACAATGCCGACAAGAACATCGCTGGCATTCGCGCCGGACAGATCTTTGGCGCGTTCAGCGTGGACAACAAACTACAGGTGGCCGGGAAGTCGTAAGCTTCCGTGAAGTTGAACAAAGGGCGCGGCCACGAGCCGCGCTTTTTTATTTCTCCGGCGGCGTGTGCTCGAACGGCAGCTTCGTGTATCGCGCTTTCTCCACTTCGATCACAAGAGCAACCCGCCCCTCGGGCTGTCGCATGGGGAAGGGCTTTCCCGTGTACTTGTGCGAAATCGGGTCCATCACTTTTAGATCAGGATCAGGACGGCGTTCTACGACACGTCCTCGGATCTGTACCTCTTCGTACGGATTCTTGAAGTCCACAATCGACAGCGCCACGCGCGGATCACGGCGCGTATTTTGTCCTTTGAGCGAGTTTTCGCCAGTGCAGACAATGACGTTGTCGCCATCGCGGCCGATCCAGACCGGCGTCGCATTTGGAGAGCCGTCGGCCATGAGTGTAGCGAGGTGCGCGAAGTTGGGACGATCGATCAACTGCTTTACGTCTGGAGAGAGTGTGATAGGCATCCGTTACTCCTTTATCGAATCAAGGTAAGCGGTTGATGAGCGAAGCGACGTAGCCTGCTCCGAATCCGTTATCAATATTCACCACGCTCACGTTCGATGCGCACGAATTCAGCATGCCGAGGAGCGCTGCCATTCCCTTGAACGACGCCCCGTACCCAATGCTTGTTGGAACAGCTATGACGGGAACACCAACCAAGCCTCCGACGACACTGGGCAAGGCGCCTTCCATGCCAGCACAGACGATGACCACGCGTGCGCGGGTTAACGCCTCGCGATTGGCCAGCAAGCGGTGAATGCCTGCAACGCCGACGTCGTAAAAGTGCTCAACTTCGTTTCCCATCATCTCCGCCGTAACCACAGCTTCTTCGGCGACCGGAATATCACTGGTTCCCGCGGAAACAACGGCAATCACGCCCTTGCCGTATTTCGTGGAGTCTTTCTGCAAGACAATTGCGCGGGCCAGCTCGCGAAATTCAACGCCACGGACTTTCTTCTTCACGGCGGCGAATTGTTTTTCGCTCGCGCGCGTTGCCAGCACATTGCCGCCGTGCTTCGCCAGCTGCGCAAAGATAGCTGCGGTCTGCGAGGGCGTCTTGCCTTGCCCGAGAATGATTTCCGGCATGCCTGCTCGAAGGGCACGGTGGTGATCGACCTTAGCGAAACCGAGATCTTCGAATGGCAGATGGCGCAGGCGATCCACTGCTTCGTCGGGAGTGAGCGTTCGCTTGCGGACTTGCTCGAACAGCTTGCGGATGGATTCGGCGTTCAAAGGAAAACTCGGAGCCCGGCTCTCGGCCTCACCGGTTGTTCTAGATTAGCATTTGAAGTAGATCTCTCCCCAGAGGCGCGGAGATACTGGAAAAATCAGGCGTGTGCGGCGCGTGCTTGTGGGCGGGCGATCGAACGAAGTTTGGAAATTACTGTGCCACACACTTTCCGGGCAATGCCAGGCTCATTGAGATGTGTGAGGAAGAGGCGCCGCACACCGCTGGGAGCCACTTTACCGGCCACATAGGCGTCGTAGATCTGACTTCCGATGCGATAGCCCCATTCCTCGGCGGCAGCTTCGAACTTCTCGGCATCTGCTTCGATCACTAATTGCGCAGCTTTCTCGCAGCCAGCACGGGAGAGTTGCGGCGTGTTGTGAGCGAACGGCGATGGCCGCGAAGGATAGAGCACTCGCGATCCGAAGTAAGCCACTGCATGTTCGATGACGCGGCGATAGAAGCGATCAGTGCTTGGAACCTGCGAATTCTCCGGATCGCCAGCCAGTCCTTCGATGGACTGGCCACTCGCGCGGCACGGCAATCCTTGGCATGCATGATGCAGAAAACGAGTGATATCCTCGGCCGCGTTCATCATTTGGAATTCTCGGATGTAGAAGGCATTCACCTGCGGCAGATAAGCGCTGCCTCGATGTTCGACTGCACTCAGCAAAGACTGCCGATCCTGCTCGCTGATACCCTTGCGCGAGAGCAATCGGCCCAAAATGGCGTCCGATGTCCCGCCGTAAACTTCGGGCATCATGTCCACAAGAAATCTTGGCTGTGTGCCGTTGTGGGGCGAATAGCGATTAATCTCGAGGAATCGCGCCAAGCTGTCGATCAGGTTGTAGATGGTCGGAGCGAAATCCGGACCATCATCGCAGCGGCTCCATTGATCGAGAAACAGGCGATAGCTTTCGTATTTTTCCAGTGGCGTTGCGTTGAATACGCAGATCACGTCATCGTTGACGCGAACAGCTTCCACTTTGTCGGCGCGTTCCCCGGCGGCGCGCCAGTAGAGGGCGTCGATATTCTGCAGAACCGTGAGCACCTTAGCCCCGGGCATTTGCTCCTGCAGCGCGCGCGGCAGGTGCGCGGGAGCGAGATGCGATTCACCAAACAAAACAAAAATGACGGCGTTCGGATGCCGTTCTCGGATTTCGGCAAGCTTGATTGCGGCATGACGGTCTCGCGCGCCAATCTTGCGCAGGTCTTCGCGCGGCATGCAGTCGAGGCCGTAGAGAGCTTCAGCGTGATCACGAGCCGTTACGAGCAGTTCGTAGAACGGCGCCCAGTCATATCCCCAGTCGAGGTCGAAACGGATGCGTTGGCGGAATTCTGACTCGTCGATTTCCCGACGCCACCATTCGTCGAGGATATGCTGATCGCGCGCAAAAATGGTTTCGACCCCTAGCACAACTGGACGATCTCCAGCGAGCGCTCGTTGTTCCATCAACGATGCCGCCTGACGTTGTGCCGACGGTAACGCGTGGTAGTCGCCAATCAAAACTATGTCCGCCGAGCGCACCGAGTCGCGAAGCTGGTCGGCGTCGAGTACAGATTCGTAATTGCGAAACGCCTGATTGAAATCGCGCAGATATTTGCGCCGGTTGTGTGAATCCTGCACCCGGATTTCACGTTCCACTCCCGCCAGAGCGTGGAGCTGCGCTGCACTGCGGCGAGACCGGAGATTTGACGTGGACGCCATTTTTCTTAATGATTTCTAAGCCGTCGCTTGCTACCCGCCTTGACTTCTCTACCGACGCCTCCCTATGCTCCAACTTCGAGGCAACATTGCCCAACTACCCGCCGAAGAACCTGACCATCGCGACCACCGGAGCCAGTGGAGCCATTTTTCTCCGGCAATTCTTGCAAGCCGTCGAACGCGATAAACGCGTTGAAACCGTGAACTTCATCGCTTCCGACAGCGCTCTCCGCGTCATGGCCGAAGAGCTCGGACTCAAAGGCCGCTCCGATCTCGTTGCACGGATCCTTGGAACGTCTTCCGCAAATTCCCGCAACCGCTCGATGCGCAAGATTCAAGTTCAATCCAACACTGACATCGGAGCCAACATCGCCAGCGGCTCCTATCCCGCTGACGCCATGGTTGTTATCCCCTGCAGCGTGGGCACCTTAGCCCGCATCGCAAACGGAGTCGCTGCTCAACTGATCGAGCGCGCCGCAGATGTTTCCCTAAAAGAAAAACGTCCGCTGGTGCTCTGCGTTCGCGAAACGCCGCTCAACAAAATCCACATTCGCAACATGTACCGGGCGGCCGATGCCGGAGCCACGATCTTTCCGCTGATTCCGGCGTTCTACTACCGTCCTGCTTCATTAGATGAGATGGCGCGTGAATTCGCTTACCGCGTGCTGGCTCATCTAGGCCTTCCACAGCCTCAAGCGTTCCACTGGAAAGGCTGAAGGATCAGTAACTTGCCCGCCTAAGAAATTCTCTTCCCCGCAATTACAGTCATCGGCATGCACGGGCAGGATTTCAGTGTAGATACCCGAAAGTGCAGGAGGCAGATACCTCTCGGACATGTACGCCCGGGGACGGCCGGACTTTTGGGATTTGACCGAGTTTTCCAAAGCCGCAATCCGCAGACGATGTCGTAGAATGCGGCAACTTTCCGAGGAAGGCGATCCATGCTCACACGTTGTCTCGTAGCACTGGTCGGATTCGTGTTTCTGGGGACTTTGGTCCACGCCGCGGATGACCGCAATCCATTCGCTGGCGATGCCAAGGCGGCAAAAGCCGGTGAGTACGAATTCCGCATTAACTGCGCCCTCTGTCACGGACTGGGCGCTCGCGGAGGAGGCCGCGGGCCAGACCTTACTCGCGCGCAGAAGAAGCACACGCACTCCGACGCCGACATGTTTCAGGTCATCAGCAACGGGATCGCCGGAACCGCGATGCCAGCGAACGGCACCAATGGACAAGGCGTTGGCATGACCGATGAAGAGATCTGGCAAATCATTACCTACATCCGCAGCCAGGAAGTGAAAGCTCCGGTCAATTCGCAGGGCAATGCCGCGCATGGTAAAGAGCTGTTCTACGGTGACGCAAATTGCTCGCTTTGCCACATGGTCGACGGCAAAGGCGGCAGACTCGGCCCCGAGTTAACGGCCGTCGGAGCTTCGCGCACACGCGCGGCCCTCATCGACTCGGTACGCAATCCAAGCGACCGGCTGGCGTGGGGCCTGACAGAGTCAACGAAAGAATTTCCCCAAGAATATGAGAGCGTCACGGCTGTAACCGCCAATGGGAAAGAGATTAAGGGCGTGACGCTCAACGAAGACAGTTTCACCGTGCAGATCATGGACACGGCTGAGCAGATTCATTTGCTGGAGAAAGACAAGTTGCGGTCGTTTCAGAAAACGCGCCAATCGGCGATGCCCGCGTATGACTTCGGCACTCTGAGCGATAAGGATCTGGATGACATTCTGGCCTTCCTGGTCAGCGTGGGGGCGAAATGAAGGGATGCGTTAAGACGCAGGGCCTGAAGGCCATTATCTTTTGCATCCGTAACGCGGCCCTGGAAGGGCCTCTCTTCCACCGCTGCGCCTACCGCGCGGTTGTGGCCGGAATGTTCGCCGTCTTCATCACGATCATTCCTACCGGCGCTCAAGTCACCTTCGAGCGGCTCGTGAATTCCGCGAAAGAGCCGCAAAACTGGATGACTTATTCCGGCGACTATTCTGGAAAGCGTTTCAGCGGGCTCGACCAGATCAATAAAACGAACGCGCACACGATCGTCGCGAAGTGGGTGTACCAGACTGGCGCAACGGGAAAGCTCGAGACCTCGCCACTCGCGGTTGACGGAATTCTTTATGCGACGGGTCAAGATGATCGCGCCTTCGCCCTTGATGCCCGCACCGGACGCCCCATCTGGATGTATCAGCGGCAAATACCGAGCGACATTCGTCCATGCTGCGGGCACGTGAATCGAGGGCTGGCAATTCTCGGCGACAAAGTATTTATGGGAACGCTGGACGCCCACGTCATCGCTCTCGACGCCAAAACTGGCAATGTTGTTTGGGACGCGACTTCCGCGGACTATCGCACCGGACACAGCTTCACCGTCGCGCCGCTGGTCGTGAAGAATCTCGTCGTGATTGGAATTTCCGGAGGCGAGTACGGAGTGCGCGGATTTATCGACGCCTACGATGCCGACACAGGCGAGCGCAAATGGCGCCTCTATACCGTGCCCGGGCCCGGAGAACCGGGACACGATACGTGGGAGGGCGATTCATGGAAGGTTGGCGGAGCTCCTGCATGGAACACAGGGACGTATGATCCGACAACACACCAGATTTTCTGGCCGACGGGCAATCCTTCGCCCTCGAATCGTGGCGAGGGGCGCGCTGGAGACAATCTCTACAGCAATTCCCTGCTCGCGCTCAACGCCGACACCGGCAAAATGAATTGGTATTTCCAGTTCACCAAACATGATGAACATGACTGGGATGCAACGCAGGTTCCAGTGATGGTCGAAGCCGGCGGCAAAGATCTGATCGCTCAAGCTAATCGCAATGGATATTTCTACGTAATCGATCGCACGAATGGAAAGCTGATTTCCGCAACGGCTTACGGCAAGCAGACATGGAGCGACACCAAGGATACCGACGGGCGTCCGATAGCGAAAAAAGCCGCTTCGCCGACGCTCGAAGGACACACAGTATGTCCTGGGGCTTTGGGAACGACCAATTTCATGGCCCCGACCTACGATGTGCAGACTGGGTTGTTCTACGTCACTGCGCGCGATCAGTGTGACATCTTCAGCACCGCTCCGCAGCCGTACGAGGCCGGACACGCGTTCTATGGCAGCGCGTATTTTCCATCCGAAGAGGCCCGACCGTACCTGGGATTTTTGAAGGCGATCGATCCGACCACGGGCGAAGTGAAATGGAAGTTCCAGCACACGTCGCCGACATGGTCAGGCGTGCTTTCGACTGCAGGAGGGCTCGTCTTCAGCGGCGATGCTGAAGGAAACTGCATTGCCTTCGACGCGGCCTCCGGTAAGCCTCTGTGGCACTTCCAGATGGGCGGGGCGGTCTATGCACCGCCGATGGCTTTTTCCGTGGACGGAAAAGAATATGTAGCCATCGCGGCAGGAAGTGCAGTTTACGCTTTTGGACTGCCGTGAAAATAGAATGCGGGCATTTTTCCCTGTTTCTATTGCCTCGCCCACTACCACATCTTTCCCCCGATTGACGCCGCGCAGCATTCCGTACTAATCTGCGATTACACCGGAAAGGAGGTGGTCGGATGACAATTTCTGAAGGCAGTTGTAGATGTATCCAAAGACCAGGTGAGGTGGCTGAGACTTAGAGCGGTTGCTCTAAGCGGGGCTTTGGGCGCGGAATTCGCAAGGACTGCGCCGAGAGCTACAGCCCGCACACTACCGGTGATTAAGGATTGACGCGCTTGACGCAGGTCGGTCGAGGGCGTTATCAGGACCCGGAGTTGCCGAAGAGGCCACGTTAGAGTGACCACCTCTTGGTCAATCCCAAACAGTCCACCGGGCGGCCCGCAGGCCTTGTTCTCACAAGTGCTTGCGGGCCGTTCTATTTTCTGAAGATTGATTTCTTCCCCGTCTGTATTGCACGCAAATGACAGCGGTGCACCGCTCGAAGTATTCTGCCGGAGTGTCGAATTTGGATGAATCGAAAGAGCGTCTGCGTCTCGCTGGAACCTACGCCGCAATGACAGACGGCGAACTCCAACATCTTGCACGCGATCCAGAGTCTTTGACGGAAGCAGCATGGGAGATGCTGGACGAGGAACTTGATCGCAGAAATCTGGAATTGCCTGCCCAAGCCATCAATCCTGAGCCAGAACTCGACCTGCGAACTCTGGTCACCATCCGGCAATTTCGGGATCTTCCCGAGGCGCTGCTGGCAAAAGGCAGCCTTGAGTCGGCGGGCATTGAGTGTTTTCTGCGCGACGACAATCTGGTTCGGCTCGACTGGTTCATTTCAAATTTTGTAGGCGGCGTTAAGCTTTGCGTAAAGCCGGAGGACGCCGAGACTGCTCAAAAATTGCTCGACGAGCCTATTCTCGAGGGATTGTATGTGCAGGACGTGGGATTGTACGAGCAGCCTCGCTGCCCTAAGTGCCAGTCGCTAGACGTGAATTTCCGCGAACTCGACCGCCCGATTGCCTACCTCAGCGCCTTTCTTAAAGTTCCGATGCCGGTGCAGCGCAAAGGATGGCGCTGTCATTCCTGTGATGCCGAGTGGGATGACGACGGATCGCCTGATTCACCGTCGTAGCTTTTCAAACCCCTTGCGGATCACATCCTGCGTATCTTCGGCTAACTTTAGCTCCGGCAACTCTTCGCGCGTAAACCAGCGAACTTCGGCAGCGTCGCTGGCGGCGAGAAGCTCACCTCCAACCCGGCGGCAGAGGAAATCAATCAACACGTAGTGATACTGCACCCGCTTCTCATGATTGTGCAGGATGCGATCGTAGACGCCGAGCAGCTCTCCGGGTTCCACGATAAGTCCGGTCTCTTCGCGCGCCTCGCGCGCGGCAGCCTCTCGCACCATTTCTCCGACCTCGAGCACGCCCCCGGGGATCGACCACTGACCCTGAATCGGAGGATGGGCGCGCTTGACCAGCAGGACACGATGGTCCTCGATGATGATCGAGCCGACGCCGACTAACGGGAGTTCGGGGAATTCACGTTTCACGAAGAAGTTCTCGGTTCTCAGTTCTCAGTTCTCAGTTCTCACTTCTCAGTAAAGCCCAACCATCCGGATTGAAGATCCAAACTCGCGATTATAGCGGCCGCCTGCCACCACCTAAGGTGGACATCGTACGGCAATTGCCAAATCGACTTGCTAGAATGGCGCTCGGAAATAATGCCATGGCGCTCGAAGAATATAAGCGAAAACGTCGATTCGAAGACACGCCCGAACCTCCGCCAAAAGTGGAGAAGAAGAAAGGCAATCGCTTTGTGGTCCAGAAGCACGAGGCGACCCGCCTGCACTACGACTTCCGGCTGGAGATGGAAGGCGTACTGAAATCGTGGGCCGTACCGAAAGGGCCGTCGCTCGATCCCGCAGACAAGCGCTTGGCCATGCAGGTAGAAGATCATCCCGTCTCATACTTTGATTTCGAAGGAAATATTCCCGAGGGCAACTACGGCGCCGGCAGCGTTATGGTGTGGGACGTGGGCACGTGGCAGCCTCTGTCTCCTGTACAAGTGGACGGGAAATACGTCCCGGGCACAGAAGCCGAAGCCGTAGCGATGCTTGCCAAGGGCGACTTAAAATTCCGCTTGAATGGAAAACGGCTGAAAGGTGACTTCGCGCTAATCAAGATGAAGGGGCGCCGTCCGGGGAGCAAGGGCAACGAATGGCTCATGATCAAGAAGCACGACCACGATGTCGTCGAGGGATACGACGCTGGCGACATAGACGAGTCGGTGCTCAGCAAGCGAAGCATGGAAGAGATTGCCGGTGACGATAGATCTCGGGAATGGAAGAGTCGACCCGCCGGTCGAGGAAAACTGAAAGCGGCGTGGCTCGCCGACGCGATCGCTCGCGTCGAGAAAAAAAAAGCTCACTAAGCGGGGACAGGGCGGCCAAAAAAGAAAGCGTTAAAGGACGCAAGTCAACAAAATCCTCAGCAACCTCTGCGGTGCAAGTGGTTCCTGCGCCGCCGAAGGATTCCCCAGCGCCCCGGCAGAGTCATCATCCTGTGAAGCGCCCCATGCCCACAGCGATCCATCCAATGCTCGCGGAGTCCATCGCCAAGCCATTCGATGGATCTGAGTGGTTGTTCGAAATCAAATGGGACGGCTACCGCGCCATCGCCTTCATCGAAAACGGAAAAGTGCGGTTGGTGTCCCGCAACCAGAACGAACTGACCGCGCGCTATCCCGAATTGAAGGACATGGCGAAGTTCATCAAGGGGAAGAATGCGATCCTCGACGGCGAAGCGGTGGCTCTCGACGATGAAGGAAAAGCCTCCTTCAGCCTGATGCAGCAGCGAACCGGGTTCCGTCCGGGCGGCAAGCGTGCCGCCACCAAAGCGGACGTTCCCGTGCTTTATTACGCATTCGATCTGCTGTATCTCGATGGAGAAGACTGGCGCAAAGTTCCGCTCGAGGAACGGAAGCGGAAGCTACAGTCCATCGTAAAAACTGGCGACTCGCTCCGTTATTCCGACCACTACGAAGAGCAAGGCAAGTCGCTGTTTGAGGTTGCAAGATCCAAAGGATTGGAAGGCATTGTCGCCAAAAGACGAGAAAGTGTTTACGAGGAGCGTCGCAGCCGCGAGTGGTTGAAGATCAAAATCCGGCATCGCGTGGAGTGTGTGGTCGGCGGCTTCACCGAGCCCGAGGGCAGCCGGACGCATTTTGGGTCGTTGGTCCTCGGACTCTACGACAACCAGGGACGGCTCATTCACGTCGGACAAGCGGGAAGTGGATTCAATCAGAAATCGCTGGCCGAAATCTGGAAAATTCTGCAAAAGCTCGAGTCCAAGAAGAACCCGTTTTACGGCGAAGTCGAAGCGCTGCGGAAAGTCAGTTGGGTGAAGCCGGAACTCGTCGCCGAAATCGAGTATGCCGAATGGACAGATGGCACGAATGAGGGCAGCGGCCCTAAACTGCGCGCGCCAGTTTTCTTGGGGTTGCGCGACGACAAAGACCCGAAAGAAAGCGTGATGGATCAAATCGCGGAAACGTAGGACTTCTTACTTAATGTCCTTCATCGCCATCAACGTCCCATAGTCTCGGCCGCTGGCGTCGACTGCGCGCGCGACCACGGCTGCAAACGCTTCCCTGACTTCCGGATATTTTGCGATCAGCGCCTTGATGACTGCTGTGTTGTCCTGGAATGCCTGCCCGGTATTCGAGGCGTCGGCGATTTGATATCTCACGATCAAATCCAAATCATTTCCAACAGCCTCAGGAAACACCGCGGTGACTTTGTACGTTACGGCTCCTGCAGGAAGATCGACGGGCTTTCCTCCCGCCGGTAGATCTTTCGGCTGCACGCCCTGAGATTCGTCGTACAAATTATCGGTCGCCAGCGTGCTCATAAACGACAACGGAGAAATCAGGTTCCGAGCCTCAAGATAGAAAAACCAGGCATTGTGCGTCTGGCCTTTGGTTTTGTATTCGCGCGCCCGATCCAGAAACCAGCTGCTGTCGTGACCGGAAATGTCGGCGCCCTTGATATAGAGTCCCGCAAGTTTCCAGTCAGTTCCAGCCTGCTGGAGAATTTCCGAAAACATCGTCTTGCCTTTCGGAGAGGTCGCATTCAACAAAACGGCGGCATACTTTCCCGGAGGCAGGTTGTCGAGATAAAAGGCGGCGCTACTCGATGTCTGACCATTCTTTCCGAAAACGCCGCACAAGAATTCGGCATGAGGATCCGGAGTGCCGCTCGAAGCATCGAGCACGAAGGACGACTTGAGCGTCGCTTGGGCCCCGGTCAAGTCTGGCTGATGATCTTTAACGGTGGTCTCGATCCCGCCAAAGTCCGACGCCAGGCTTGGGATGGCATTCTGCTTCATCGTTGCGGAGTCACCCTTGGCGGCCAGGTCAAAAAAACGTTGACCCGCCGTGGTAATAGCCGTGCGGGTAGCATCGTCCAATTCACCGGACGTCTGGCAGCTTTGAGCGGCCGCGCTGGAGCTTAAGAAGGCCAGAGACCAGAAGAGAATCGAAAACGCACAGGCTTGAAGACGATATGGCGCCAGTTTCATGATATTCCACCTTTACTTTCAGAGGGTTGGACGCCTCGGCACAGTGTACGCTTGCTCACACCACCTTGATAAGATTTTATGTGACCCGAAATGGTTGACTGTAATCGGTTTACGCCGATCCCCATTCGTGCTATTCCGTCACGCTCGCGCAAGAGAGTACCCTTAAGACGTTCTATCTGGTGAACACTTAGAGGCCACAGTTCCTTTAGCCATGCCGGTGCTAGAATTCCGGTAAGGCGGTCCGTGGTGTCCCCCAGAAACCAGGCATTTGTGGGAGTCGTTATGAGCACGGGACGGAAACTAAACAAGCTGAGTGGCGTTCTGGTAATGAGCGCCGCGGTCCTGTGCGCGGGAGCTGTCGCCGAGTCGCATGGTGACTCCGTGCAGACTCAAACCCATCACAAGACGAAAGCCAAGAAACCGCAGCTGCCTCCGTTGCCCTCCGGCCCAACCGGCCGACCCGTTCAGCAGATTCCTCTAGATTCGATCGCGGCAGTTCCACCGCAAGTCAGCTATCAGGATAAACAGCTAACGATCATCGCCCCAAACTCGACTTTGGCCGACATTCTGCGCGCCGTACGCAAGCAAACTGGAGCCGATATCGAGGTTCCTTCGGCACCAGAGCGCGTCGTCACTCATCTGGGCCCCGGTCCGGCTCGCGATGTTCTGTCTGACTTGCTAAATGGTTCCCGTTTCAACTATGTACTGCTGGGTTCGCCAGGAAATGACGCTATATTGACGCGAGTTGTGCTCGTGCCGAAAAGTGGGCAGGACACTGGAACTCAGCCTCCTCCTGCGCCCGATGGTCAGCCTGGAACGCAAGCCGCCAATACACCTCCTGCGGATCAGGACGCCCAACCGGATGCCAATGACGCCGACGCTAACGACGACAATGCGGCGGAAGACAATGGCGATCAGGCTACCGAAGCCGAGCAGCCACCGGCCGCCAATCCCGATCAACCTGGTGTGAAGACTCCGCAGCAGATGCTGCAGGAAATGCAGCAGCGGCAGCTCATGATTCAGCAAGGACAGCAGCAGCAACCGGGCCAACCTCCGGTCCCGGGCAGCGTTCCTCATCCTCCGCAAGAACAGTAGCTAACCACAATAAAATTGATCGAGGCCGCGCCCGAGGGTGCGGCCGCTTGATTTATGTTCGGAATGTTTGCTTCAGGATGAATCCAGCTAGGAATGTGCACTACACCAAACGATCGGCTACGGCTGGTTCCCGCGAGGCATTTCGGAGTGCTGGGTAAATCGGCTCGCTACCGCTGAGTCGGTGCCATCCACCATCGTTTTCTGCAAGAGCTTCCAGTCGCGCTCCACTTCATTTTCTGTGATTGCGCGCGCAGAACGGCCGCTCAACTCCGATTGCAGCCGAGCTTCCAGAAGCTGGCGGACGAGTTGCGCAGGAGCGTGGCCATTCAAAACGTTCTCAGCTGAAACTCCGACCTGTATTAGGTCGTCCCCAACGTGCATCTGAAGAACCGGGTGGCCTTGGGCGTCAACCGTAGTTCTTGACTTCGACTGCAGTTTTTCCCAGGCCTTGTCGACGTTTACGCCGGGCTGGTCCGGATACGCGCCAACCAGCACGTGCTTCAACTGCTCACGGTATGCCCTGAGATCTTCACGATCCAGTGGCGGCTCGGGATTACCGCCCACAACGAACACCATCGCGCCGCGCCCTGGATCAAAATGACCAGCGCCCGTACCCACGTAAACGGCGGCAACGCAGCCCGCGAATATCGGACTCACTACTGCGCTCGGCACAATATACTTCTTGGATTTTAAAAATGACTCAACCACACCGTGGACGGGAGAACTGCGCGGCATGCTGCCCGGCACCTGCGAAATCACCAGCCGCGAAGATTCGAGCTCAGGGTGCCGAACCGAGTATTTGGTCAGCATCTTTGCCATCTGTTTTGGAGTCGTAATGCCCGCATCTGCGACGACGCTTCGATGCAGCGACTTCGGGTAATAAAAGTTCAGGATGTCTTTGGCAAAATCAGCACAATTCCGGGAGACCAGGTGGAAATGCGATTCGTTTGCGGACGAGTTCAGCTTGTGGATCAGCGCGTCGTCTTGCTCCGGAGTGGTCGCTATTTCAAAGCCATAGATCGTCCGGTCGTAGGAGGAGCCAACTAACTCGTACCAGTTTCCTCCTGGAGGCCCGCCTTCTTTCGTATCGGGTGCAATGTCTTCCAAGTACTCGCGGCGATAGCGGTCGCGAAGAAATGCAGTCATCTTCGCGTCGGCAAAGAGAGGAACATCTTGAGGTCGTTCTACCGCGTAGAGGTATGGGATGAGTGGAATGGCAACCCAGTCGTATCCAGCAACGCCGTCATAGCGGCTGAGAACGACTCCGGTCTCCCCAGGGGAACAGCGGCGCAGGACGAGCGGATTGTCGGCGCAGACTCCAGACAGGTACACCGCAGCATGCCCGGTCGCGGTAAAGAACCCAAGCTTTCCATACGGCTCCTCAAGGAGGAACGTGGCGGAAGCATGGGCCATGCCGGCGCAAGCCAGCACCAGCACAAACAAGGCACTCACTGCGCGCCGCATTGGCTGAATGTGGCGTAAGACCATAATCACCATTACCCTTGGGAAACTCTAACGTTAAGTCTAACTCGCTTAATAAGAACCCTTTAGCGCAAGATTAGTTGCTATCAAACGAAAAAGCGAGTTACCGAAGTTCAGAGACCTCGGAGCATTAAGATAGCGAATATTAAGCGAAAATTAGTGGTCCAGCGGAGAGGCAATAGATTCTTCACTTTGCAGAGTTTCGCACGCGCTCAATCGCCCATTGAGCGCTGTCGACTACGACTGGATCCTCGTCTTGCGCCATTTTCTCGAGAATTGGCAAGAATTCGACATTTCCGCTGTTCCCCATGGCGATAGCGGCATTTCGTCGCAAACCGGAGCGCTTGGTGCGGCGTATGGGAGATCCCCGAAATGTCTCCCGAAACTCTTCGGCGGACATTTTTGACAGCCACTCGAGCGCAGGATTGACGAGGCCTGGCCTAGATTGGAACTCGGGTGCTGTGGAAGATGGAGCCTTTCGATTCCAGGGGCAGACGTCCTGGCAGATGTCGCACCCAAATACGTGCCGCCCGATTCCAACTCGCATGTCCTCTGGGATAGAGCCGCGCTTTTCGATTGTCAGGTAGGCAATGCATCGGTTGGAATCCAGTTGATAGGGCTCAAGAAGAGCATCGGTGGGGCATGCTTCGATGCAACGAGTGCAGGTGCCGCAGCGATCGGGCGCAGGCAGGTCAGGGTGAAGGTCCAAGGAAGTGAGAATCACGCCGAGGAAAAGCCATGAACCCATTTTCTGGTTAATGATGCACGTGTTTTTCCCGATCCATCCTACCCCGGCATACTTCGCAAAAACGCGTTCAACGATGGGGCCAGTATCGACATAACTGCGCGTGACGAGCATCGGTTCGAGTCCGGTTGCCGCCTCATGGATTTTGCTTTCGACCTGTTTCAACCGCTTGAGAACAGCGTCGTGATAGTCTTCGCGGCTCCAGGCGTAACGCGAGATCCATCCGCGCTCCGGATCCTGCACTTGCGTGGAATATGGGTGTGCGGTGTTGTAGTTGATCGCGCAGACCATCACGCTTCGAGCCCATGGGGCCACGCGAGATAGCGACGAGCGCTTGAGCGCGCCCTGATCGTCGCGCGATTCGAGGTAATTCATCTCGCCCGCTCGCCCAGCGGCGATCCATTCCGGGAAGTATTCCAGCTCGCGAGTATCCGTCGCCGGTGCGATGCCGGCTAAATCAAATCCAGCGTCGGCGGCGGCGCGCAGAACAACAGATCGTAACTCCTCGATGCGAGTGGACAAAAAATTAACCATCCGTTGTTTGGTGGGCCGAATTTACTTATGTCCAGCAGCCTTGTCGGATGCAGCTTTCGTTTCCACTGTAACGCGCTTCAGGTGGTCCGTGTACGCATTGAGGTTTGGATCGTTGGCCTTTGTGCCTACCTCAATGGCTTGCTGAAATGAACTGGTCGCCAGATCGAGTTTACCGGCACTCTCGTATCCCTCGCCGAGACTGTCATAGACGTTGGCTGAATTTGGATAGAGGGCAACGTTTCGCTGAAACGCGGCGATCGCTTCGTCAAATTTCTTCGCGCCCATGAGCCCGTACCCCACTCGGTTGAGAAGGTTTTCGGGTGGCGGAATCTGATATCCGTAGCGTTCAGAAACATCGCGATAGTGCTTATCGATGCTGTCCAAGCCTCCGACAGGAATTCCAGTGCGGGGATCGATTTCAACCTGCCAGTCAGCAAAGATCGTGCGCAAACCGGCATAGTGGGCGCGCAAAACCGTCGATCCATGGTCCTCATCCGGATAACGTGCTGAGTCCCAGCGAAAACTTTTCGGCGCTCTGGCCTTTAGCGTCTTCTGAAGCTGTTCGAAACCGTCTCCCATCGGATTCGGAGTCGCACCTTCATTGGCCAGGGAGAAGAACAGTATCTTGTTCAGCTCAGTCTGCCCGGCAAAGAATTTCTGCGCGTCGTGAAGCGCGCGCTGGTTGTCCCATTGCAGGCTTGGGCTTACGGCGATATACGCCTGAAACATGTCCGGGCGCGTGGTCAGAATATGGATTGCCAGCAAGCCGCCAAAGGAGTGCCCCGAAAAGATACGGTAAGGTGCGACGCGGTATTCTTTGTCGATCGTCGGCATGAGCTCATTCTGAATGAAATCGAGAAAACGATCGGCTCCGCCGCTGGTGGGAAAGGCAATCGTCCCGTCGGGAGCTTTTTCATCTGAACGGGTGGGAGTGAGATCTCGGGTGCGGTCGGTGTTGGCGATCCCAACCACAACGAGCGGCGGCATTCGATTGTTGCCCACCAGGAAGTCGATGGTGCTGCCAATTTCGTTGATGTGCCCGGGGCCGTCTGTAAGGTACAGCACAGGATAGGTCGATGTGCCCCGGTCGTATCCTTGAGGCGTACGAATCCAGATCACTCGATCCTCGTTAAGAACATTTGAGTGCAGCGTGAGTTTCTTCGGGATCGGCGGTGTCAGATCCTGCTGTGCGGGAGAAATGATAGCGATGCCGAATATCACGGCAGACATGGCGAAACGGCAGAAATTGAGCTTCATCGAGCCTCCAGTTCCTCAGCTACAGACGGAGCAGTTTGCCGACAGTCACCAAAGCATGCATTTGCGTTGAGGATTTTACCGCGGCTTTCCTACACGCCGAGTTTCTTTACTTCCTCGTTGTAGTACTTGCGGTACAAGATGTCCCATTCCTGCGAACCTTCCAGGATGGTTCGTTTCTGAGAGTCGATCTTCTGCCGGGCGGCAACGTCGATTCGGGCTTCCTGCGTCAGCAATTCTTCGAGAATCTTGCGCGTTTCCTGGCGGATTGTATTGGGATCTTCGATGAACTCCACTTCGTCCATCTGCTTGAGAACGTCGGAGACCGCCCGTGCGAGCACGTTGACTTTGTCTCGGCTCAGTCTCACAGCACCGCCTTGTACTTGCGGACTAGCTCTGTTTTCACTTTGCGGAACATCTCCTGGTAGTTGGCGCCAGTGTTGCGCATCTCGTCAGAATAGGCTTCCAAGATGACGCGGACTTCATCATTGATCCGGTCTTCGAGCGAGAGTTCGTCTACCAGCGCGGCGTTCACGCGCTCGGTTACCGCGGGCAAAGCCGCAGTCTCAATGAACTTTCCGGCGATCAACTTCTTAGTCACTTCGCGGGCCAGATAGCCCACATATTCTTTGGAAAAAAGCATGGTTGGATTGAGCGTTTCGCCTGCAACCGATTGTTTTTATGAATTGAAGAGTGTAACACAGGGAGGCATGAAGCGCAGCCGTGCCTCCGGCGTGCGCCTTTGTCCAACGAGAAGGTGTGTGAACGATTCGACGGCTTGCCCAGCTACCTGCCGAAAGTGGCTATCGCCGTCTCGATGATCGCGGCCAATAGAAAGATGAACACAAAGTAAGTCGCAACCCGGCTGGGCGAGCTATCTTGCTGTATTTCAGACATTGATCCCCCACTTTCAAAGGACATTTTGCCTACAGAACCACGGAGGGGGATTATACACAGTCCAAAATATAAGGCAAGACCACGAACCACGAAAAGTAGCGCGTTCAGCGGACTTCGGGCGAGGATTGGTCACGCAAGGTATACACAAACTGGCGGATTTCGTGCCGCTCCCGATCAGTCTCTTTCGCTGATTCTTTGACGCACTCCTGGTATCGCTTCACTTCTTCTTTCGCCTTGTCGCCGTCGCCGGACTGCCGGTACGCCTGCGCCAGTCGATAGTGCGCTTCTTCCATATGGGGATCAATCTCGATGGCGCGCTGATAGTCTGAAATTGCCGCCGAATATTTCGCCCCTTCGAAATGGACGATCCCCAACTGCAGGTTCGCGACGGCCAGAGTCGGATCGAGACGCACCGATTTCGTGAGCAGCGCTTCCACCTCGGAACCCGACGCCTGTCCCGGCTGTGCTTTTCGCAACTTCCACAGTGCGAGGGCGTAGTAGTAGTTCGCCTCGGCACTCTCCGGATGAAGTGTCATGAACCGGTGCAGTTTTTCGACAACTTCGGGCGATGGTGCGGCTTCGGCACGCTGCATCTTTCCCAGGAAAAGATACGGGGAAGGATCGTCGGGATTCAGATCTGAAGCCTGACAGATGTTTTTCACTGCCTCATCGTTGGAACCATGCGCAAACAACGCGGCTCCGAGGCCGATGAGCATCCGCTCCGATCGGGGAAACAAATGATTGCCTTTGGTAAATACTTCGATCGCCGGCTCCGGTGCATGATGTAGCAATAATTCTGATCCCCAATCGAACAGGTAAGCCTCTGTAGGATCGAGCTCGGCAGCCCGCTGGTATTGGCGAACAGCTTCAAGCGGATCTCCAAGTTTCTCTTCCACGTTGCCGAGCAGATCATGCAGTTCGGCTTTGTCCTGCGATGCAATCAAGCTCATCGCGCCGTCACGTGCGCGCTCGAAATTTCCGGCGCCGGCATTCGCGAGTGCGAGATCGTATGCGTTTTCGTAGTTGCCGGGCTGAATTTTGTCAGCTTTCTCGAAATATGAGATCGCTTCGGCTGCTTTGCCATTTTCGATCAAAACTTGGCCGAGGCGATGATTCGCGTCGAAGCTGGACGGTTCGCGCGCCACATCTTCTCGCAGCGATTTTTCTTCTGAAGGATGGATGCTCGACGGTCCCGCCGAAGCCTTGCCCAGCGTGACCGTCTCTTCGGCAAGTTTTTCGCGAGTTCGGACGACCGTGTCGGAACCGTGCCCTCCGAGATTTGTCGTGTCCATCACACCAGCCACAGTAAATTGCGGCTGATCATAAAACTGGGGTTGTGTCACAGACGTTGAATTGTCGGGAGTCTTTCGCGTGACCAACGTCAGATCGACCGCCTTTGCTTCTTTTGGAGCGAGAATTATCGGCGGCACCTGCGCGTCCTGGTAACCGTTCATCGCGGTGCTTAACTCGTAGACGCCTCTATTCAACGCCGTGAAGTGATACCTGCCTTCTGCATCTGTACGCACCCTCAGCGGTTGTCCCCCATCCTTAGCTTCCAGTTGCACGAGGGCATTCGCGACGGCATTCCCATTTGGATCGCGCACGGTGCCGCTCAATGAGGCGGCGCCGCCCTCCTGACTAAGCAAGAAACAGGAAAGAGAGGAAACAAAGAATAGGATGACAAGAGCCTGACTGGCATCGCGACAAAAGCTCGCACCACCGTCCGATCGCGACCGAGTTTCGAGAACGCTCTTCAAAGTGGCCTCTTCCAAGCGAATTCTATTCGCCGCCCACGCACTCGGCAACGGAGATCCCTGCTCAGTCCCTTTGTAGAACTTCGTGGCCTTCGTGGTGAAAGGGTTAGGTTGAACGGCGAATAGTGCTGGCGCTCAACTGCTGGTATCAATAGAATGCAATGCTTTGTGTGCGTTATCAAAAACAATGCGAATTCATCGAATGCCTAAACTGACATGGATTTTCCTGGCGGTCTTCGGATTGTGCCTCTCGTCCGTCGCTCAACCACAAGCTGGAAAGCGCAAGATCATTATCGATCAGGACGCGGCCGGCCCGGGCGGAACGGACCAGCAGTCGATCCTGCTGCTGATCCAATCGCCCCAAACTGAAGTGCTGGGCGTGACCGTTGTGACGGGCGACGCATGGCTCAAGGAAGAAGTCGCGCACACGCTGCGCATGCTCGAACTCATCGGACGCACGGACATTCCGGTCGTGGCCGGCGCCGAGTATCCGCTGGTGCGTCGCAAAGAAGACACTGAATTCTGGGAGCGTCAGTTTGGGTCCGTCCCGTGGGTCGGAGCCTGGACTCCGCGCTTCTATCACCCGCCTGATCAACTCGGACAAATGCCGGAAGGCAAGCCCACCACGAAGGCGCTCGATGAAGATGCCGCGCACTTTCTCCTCCGCATGGTGCACAAGTATCCCCACGAGATCACGATCTACGCGGGCGGTCCTATGACGAACCTCGCTCTCGCCACCACTATCGATCCGGAATTCCCAAGCCTCGCGAAGGAATTGGTGCTCATGGGTGGAAGTCTGAATCCGAAGACCGACGATCCAGAATTCGCCAACACTCCACGCCACGAATTCAATCTGTGGTTCGATCCAGAGGCTTCGCACACCGTGCTCACCTCACCGTGGAAAAGAATTGTCTGCACCACGGTCGACATTTCGGTAAAGACAAGAATGACCCAGGATCTGATCGACCGCGTGAAGAAAGGATCCTCGCCCGCGGCTCGCTACATCGGCACGTATTCGCACATTCGCGGCCAATACAACTATCTATGGGACGAACTCGCCGCGCTGGCTTGGCTCGATCCCAGTCTGATCACTGCGAAGGACACACGCTACCTCGATGTAGATCTCAGTCGCGGCGCCGGATATGGGGACACTCTGAGTTGGACCAACGATGACAAGCCAAAGATTGTCGGCCCAATGGCCGAAATCCAAGTCGACCTCGACACTAAGAAGTTCTACGACATGTTCGTCGAACTTTTAACGGCTCCGACACCTAAACCGTAATTCATCTGAAACGGTGCTGGCTGTCGGAGTCTTATATGTAGTCGAACAAGCTCATGAATCCGAAATCCATGTGCAACTGCTGATGGCAGTGGAACAAAGTCAGCCCCGGGTTATCAGCGATAAAGTCGATTTCCGCTTCCTGGTATCCGCCGAGCATCACCACGTCTTTGAAAATCCCGGAACTGTTCTTTCCTGAAATTTTGGTCAGCTCAAAGCTGTGCCGGTGAAGGTGAATCGGGTGAATATCGTCACTCGCGTTTTTCATACGGATGCGGTACCGATTGCCTTGCTTCAGATGAAAAGAAGCGGGCGCAGTTTCGCCGGTCATGGCGTACGCCACGCCATTGATCGTCCATCGATTAAATCCTTGCTCGGCGGCGTTCTCTTTCACGAAGATCATGTCAAAAGTTTCATCCGGAGCCGAAGCGCTCGCACCCGGCTTGGCGAATCGCAGATAGCTCCAGTGAAACGGCGCCGGCTCGACCCACTGTCCTTTACCCTTTTGCCCCGCATACTCAACGACAATTCCCATGCCGTGATGCCGGTCATCCTTGTCCAGATCTCCCATAATCCAAACTCCCGGATGATTCATCTCGACGATTGCAGAAATGCGCTCCGCCGTTCCCAGCCACAGTACGGGAACCGAGACTGAATTTGTCACCGGATTGCCGTCGAGCGCAATAACGCGAAACGAATGTCCCGGCATAGCCACGCTGCGAATCTCCGTAGCGCTTCCATTCAGGATATGAAAGAGCACTCGCTCTCCCTGCTTTACCCGAATCGGATCGCCGTGTCCGAGCATGCGACCGTTAATCGTGAACGATCCGTACCCTACCTCGTAGCCATGTGGCATCCCCTTCGCCAGAGACGCCTTCATCGCAGACTCGCCCTGCTCTTCGAGTGCTTTGCTTGTAACTGGAGGCAGAAAATTCTGCGCCATATCCCCGCCGCGGCTGAAGGTCGGCTCGAATTCCTTCAGTACTAGGAAGATCTCGCGATCATAGTTTCCAGCTTCGCTCTTGGGCTCGATGTACACCGGCCCGACCTGTCCGCTATATTGCCCCGCTGCCAGATTCGCGGCCGCCCTATTGTGCGTGTGATAGAAGCGGAAGCCTGCGGGACGGGGTGTAAACGTGATCCGCCGCTTTCCATGTGCTGGGATAAAGGGCGTGCCTTCCTCCGACGCTCCATCAACATCCGACGCGATCACCTGCCCATGCCAGTGCAGCTGTTCCGGCACATCGGTGTCATTGAAGATGTCGACCGTCACCGGCTGACCCTCTTTGAGCCGGATCAGCGGGCCCGGAAACTGCCCGTTGTAATTCGCGACCGAGATAATGCGATCCTTCGCAATCTCAATTGGAGACACCTGAATGTGCAAAGTGTAATCCGCGCTCTTGGAGTCAGAAGACTCCGTCGTGGTTGAGCTTTGCACCGGGCCGATTCGACCCGAACGCGGCAACAAAAGCGATCCGGCGGAAACTGCTGCAGATTTGAGAAATCCGCGCCTGGAGAGAGAGAAGTCGTTCATAAGTCAGCCTTCTTGACGAAAGTTGGATTCACAATTCGGCCCTGCGTTGCACCGTATTTACCGAAGAAATATCCTGGTCGGCAAGCACAGCGGAACACGTTCAATATGAGGATGCAACCTTCCGTTGGCATGCTACGCTTTTCGCCATGTGTCCCCTGCTTCCCCTGCGCTTTGGTTTATTTTTCGTCATTACTCTCTGCGTTCCACTTGTTGCCCAGAATGCCATCGACCTCAAGCCGTCTCCGCAACAGGTCGAGTGGCAAGACCTCGAGATGGGCGCGATCATCCACTTCGGCCCAAACACATTCATGGATCGCGAGTGGGGCGACGGCACCGTCGATCCAAAAGTCTTTAATCCAACAGACTTTAATCCTGAACAATGGATGCAGGCTCTGCAAGCCGCTGGAATGAAATATGTAATTTTCGTCGCGAAACATCACGACGGCTTCTGTCTCTGGCCAACTTCGCAAACGGAGTACAGCGTCAAGAGCAGCCCATGGGAAAATGGCCAGGGAAATGTAGTCCTCCGCGTCGAACAGGCCGCCAGAAAGTATGGGCTCAAATTTGGAGTCTATCTTTCGCCTTGGGATCGTCACGATCCTCGTTACAACAATTCTGCCGAATACGATAAATACTATGCGGCTGAGCTCGACGAGCTAGTGCAAGGATATGGCGACTTCGAGGAATTCTGGCTTGATGGAGCGGGCAGCGCAGGTCACGTCTACAACTTTCCTCACATTATCGAAGAACTCCGCACCTACCAACCCAACTCACTCGTGTTTGCCGATGTTGGGCTCTTTGAATACGGCGACATTCGCTGGGTTGGAAATGAAGACGGGCGAATCCCGTACGAGAACTGGAACGTGATCGACCGCCATGGATACTTGCGATGGCGCCCGGTTGAAGCCGACACTCCTTTGCGCAAGGGCCACTGGTTCTGGCATCCGAATGACGAGTCTAGCCTGAAGAGCTTGGCGGAGCTGATCGCAACCTACGAACAAACCGTCGGCCGCGGCGGGCAACTCGTGCTCGGAATCGCTCCCGATCGCCGCGGGTTGCTTCCTGACTCCGACGTGCAACGACTCAAGGAATTTGGCGTAGCCCTTCAGCAGCGCTACGGCAACAATCTCGCAACGAAGCATGTAAAGTCGACACCAGAAGCGGAACTGGCCCTCGATGGCAATCCGGATACTTTTTGGTCAGCTCCTGCCGGATCCCATCATGCCATGCTCGAAGTGAATTTTGAAAAGCCAATCACTTTCGATCAAGCGATCACCATGGAATGGCTCAACGCCGGGCAACACATCCAGCAATACGCCATCGAAGTGTTGAAAGAGGGCAACTGGGTCGCAGTCGTCCGGGGGAGTGCCATCGGACACAAGAAGATTGATCACTTTGAACCGGTGACCGCAACGAAGGTACGCTTGAATATTCTCTCGTCTTCGGCGGAGGCGCACATCCGAGAGTTTCAATTATTTCACTCAGAAGCGCTATCCCACTAATGCAGTGATACGACCGTCCCGTAACCCGTCAGACGCGCTTTACATCAATGCCACGCTCGACGAAGGGCGCAATCGCTTTATCAGTCGCGCGCGTGTCGGTGATCAGCATATGGATACTCGACAACGGGCAAATCAACGCGGGATTCACAATGCCAATCTTGCTGGAGTCCGCCACAACTACGGTCTGTTTCGCTTGCTGGATCATCGTGCGGAACGTCAATCCTTCTTCGGGCTCGATCACAGTGATGCCGCGAGCAATATCAATTCCGCACACGCTGACAAAGACGCGGTCCATGTAGACGTCGCTCAACGAAGTTGTAGCAGCGTGCCCCACTAGCGAAAACGATCCGGCCCACTGCACAAAGCCTCCCGTCACAAATGTCTTCAGCCCCGGACAGTTGCTTAACTCCATTGCGATGTTGATGGCATTCGTGATCACGCGGATGTTGTGCCGGTTCCTCAGATTCCGCGCCACGTGAGTCGCGGTTGTTCCTGCGGTGAACCCTACCGTTTCATTTTCCTGGATGAGTTCTGCGGCGGTGAGCCCGATCCGTCTTTTCTCGGCGGTGCGGTGCTGCTCCCGATTCTGAAAGAGAGAATCATAGCGAAATGGTTCGTAAAGTAACGGCTCAACAAGCGTTACGCCACCATGTGTTCGCCGCACCAGGCCTTTGGCTTCGAGTTTGACGAGATCGCGACGAACGCTCGCCGCCGAAGCTCCCAGCCGAGCCAGCAAATCCTCCAGAGAAACGCTGCCTTCCTGCCGCAATTCCCTCAAGATTTGGTCCGCTCGATTTCGTGCTTTCACGCGAGCCTCAATTCTTCCGTCGTCTTCCTACCTGCGATGTCAAAAATCGCAGTCCCGAACCACCGCAGTGATCGGAACAGCCTAATGCAATCATCTTCATCTTGACAATTCGCCGCGTTCGATGCGATAAGTGGTTCCCCCGGACTGAGAGGCACTCTCCCGCCGGGCACCCATCTGCTTCAAGGAGTCGGTTATGAATCCCCCGAGTCTCTGCTTTCGGAGCTCCCTTATCGTTGCTGCGCTCACATTATTCGTGATTCCATTTACCGCAAATGCCCAGAGCACGAACCGGCAAATCGGCACTCAGTTTGAAGTGACTGCCGACCCAGTGATTCCGCGGCCTCAAGGGCAACCCTGTAAAGTGCAGCTTTTCACCGGGTATACATTCGCACACTTTTCCGACACCGCGCAGACTTTCCAATTTACTCCTCCCTCCAGTTGTACCGGACCCTGGAAGAAAGTGGTCTTCGAAGCAGACTTCAGCGAGAACGGCGGCGCTCAGTTCGATCGCACCGCGACTATTTTTCTGAACAACACGAACGTTTATTTCGGAACTACTCCCGAACCCCTTGCGGTTTTGACGAACACATGGCATGTCGAGCGCGATGTCACCGATTACTCTTCTCTTCTGGCCGTGCCGCAGACCGGCACCATCGTTCTTGCAAATTGCACCACCGATTGCGCTCCCCCTTACAACACGTTGAATGGTGTATTCACCGTGAATGCGGATCTCGAGTTCTATCCCATGGAACAAGGTGAGTCCGCTCCAAAGGGCATCCCCGACATGGTGCTGCCGCTCGAACAGTCGAACGGCAGCGGAGGATTAAATCTTCCGGCTTATGTGTACTTGCCGACAGATCAATTTTCTACGACGTTCACGCTACCCACCAACGTTGAACGCGCCTATCTTGACGTGATCTCTCAAAGCCAGTCGACGGACGAGCAGTGGTACGCTTGCTTTCCCAACGACCTAAGCGCCATCAACGAAGTCTACGGTTGCGGCAACACGGACTTCCGCGAAACCGAAATTACCATCGACGGTCAGCCAGCCGGCATCTCCCCAGTCTCCCCATGGGTCTACACGGGTTTCCTGCCGGACCAATGGGTGCCGTCTCCTGGAATTCAAACCCTCAACTTCGTCCCTTATCGCGTGGATCTCACTCCGTTTGCCAGCTTGTTGAGTGACGGCAACCCTCACACGGTATCCCTCAGCCTCTTCAACGACGATAGCTATTTCGCTGAGACGGCTTCCCTGCTGCTCTTTCTCGACAAGGGATCTTCGCAGGTTACGGGCGCTCTCGTTCAAAACACTCTGACCGCGCCCTCGCCAATTGTGAAAGAAAACCTGCAGGGTACTTCTACCGTGACGGGAACGATCGGCGTGGTTTCCGATCGCAAATTCACCATCGCTGGATACGTGAACACCTCGCACGGAAAAGTCTCGACCAACGTCGAGCAACATCAACACTTCCGCAGCACTCAGGCGATCGACTTCGACACAGTCAACTTCACCGTGCTTGATCAAAAGACGTCGGTGGAAAACAAAGTCTCATCGGTAACCACGGTTTCGGATCATGGCGGCACGGTAGTCACTCAATCTGATTTCAGTTTTCCGATCACCGTCGATTTCATCTATCCCGTCTCTGCCTCGCCCTTCGGATTCACCGTGAGCACGACGCAGGACTACAGCCTGAACGAGAAGATCATGCACAACGGATCGCTGCATGCTTTCAGCTCGGTCAACGATTCCGGAAAAGCCACGGACGTCAGTCCGGCTATGAGCACGCAGGAGTACACAACCTACAATTCAAGCGGCCGATTCTACGACTGCCACATCACCTCGAAGGACAACACCCTGACCAACGTCAGTCAGGGATGTAAACCTAACCAGCATTAAGCGCTTCGATCGAAAGCAGTAGCCTCCCCCAAGTGGCCCGGTCTTCGGACCGGGCTTTTTCACGCCTTTCATTTTTGAACTTTCCTCGACGTCTCCGCCCACAGAAGTGCTGCCGAAATCACTATTCATGGATTAAACCGCCGTCTATAGCCTCAAGTATGATCGTTTAAGCCTTAAACAATCATTTTGTTCTTGACAGTACGCAACCAGACTGTTTAGCGTCAGCCTTTCGAATCAATCCGATCAGGTTTCGATTCTGCCCTTCCGGGAAAGCCCGCTTAGGGCAAGTAGAGGAAATTCATGAGCACAACCACGTTCCGATCCATTCTAGGAGTCTGTTTCCTGGCCTTGTTTTCCCTGTCGCCAGCTTTCGGGCAAAACGTCACTGGCACCATTACCGGAGAGGTAACCGATCCGAGTGGCGCGGTTATTTCTGGCGCGACCGTGACCGCCGAAAACACGGCCACCTCCGTCAAGACCACGGCCCAGACCAACGCTTCGGGCGTGTACTCGATTCGCTTCCTGCCGATCGGAACCTACAAACTCACCATCGAGGCTTCAGGCTTTACCGCGCAGCACGAATCGTCCTTTGCGCTGGAAATCGATCAGACAGTCAAGATTAACGCGACTCTCAAGATCGGAAGCTCGACCACGGTTGTGGTTCAGGAAGAGATTCATCCCATTCTGGATACGACCGACTCATCACTGGGAAATACGATCTCGGCCAACGAAATTCAGAACATTCCATTGAACGGCCGGAACTTTTCATCCCTGACGCTTTATCAGCCGGGAGCCATCGACACCGATCCCCAGGGAATGACCGGCAACAACGCGATCGAGCGCGAGACCTATAACAATGGCACCGCTTCGATCAATGGCAATCGCGCCCAAGCCAACTACTACACGCTCGAAGGCGCGGACCTGAACGAGCCGCAGAACAACCTCATCGCTTACAACCCTGCGCCTGATGCTATCGACGAAGTCCGCGTGATTTCGGCCAACGCACCTGCCACCTACGGAAACGCCAACGGTGGCGCCATCATCACCATTCTGAAGTCTGGATCCAACAGCTTCCACGGCTCCGCCTACGGCTTGCTTGAGAACCACAAGCTGGACGCCAATTCCTGGGGCAACAACCACACCTTCCCCATCACGCCCAACAACGATTACACCCAGAGCATTTTCGGAGGTACATTCGGCGGCCCGATCATCAAGAACAAGCTTTTCTTCTTCGTCGACTACGAAGGCGCCCGCTACCACAAGGGCGGAATCCAATCCGCCAGCGTTCTGACTCAGGCCATGCGCAACGGAGATTTTTCAGCCCTTCTCGCCCAGGGCAGCAACAGCATTCAGCTCTATGACACGCAAAACAATTTCGCGCCTTATGCGGGAGACAAAGGCCTGCCGGTGATCAATCCGGTGGCCACGTATCTATTTGCGCATCCCAATCTTTATCCGCTTCCCAATGCCACCCCGACGGACGGCTTGCTGCAGAACAATTACCAGGGCCACCAGACCAGCTACGTGAAGAACAATCAGGAAGATTTCAAGATCGACTTCACTCCTGGCAACATAAACAAATTCAGCGGTTTCTACTCTCAGGGCACCGGCCGGGACGGGTCTACCGCGATTATCCCGGTGTTCTTTCCATCTCAGAACGTCTATCCAACGCACGTTGGCGGCGGCAGCTGGGTACACACTTTCTCGCCAACGATCGTCAACGAAGCTCGTTTTGGCTTCACCCGCGTGCGCTGGGACAACAGCATCCCCACCGATCCGTCGGGTAACTTCGGCCTGACGGGTGACCAGAAAGTTGGCATTCCATTCACCGGCGCTCAGCTCTATCCCGGTTTTTCGGGACAGAGTCTCAACAACAACGCCAGCTACCTCGGAACCAACGCCAACACGCAGATTCTTCGCGACAACACATTCAACTACTACGACAACCTCACATGGCAACGCGGGCGCCACTTCCTGTCGATCGGAGTGCAAGCGACCCGCTACCAGCAGAACTATCTCAACGCTTCCAATTTCGGATTCCTCGGCACCTTCAATTACAGCGGCGTTTTCACCAGCAACACCAACGTCTCTACCGGCGGCGGTGGCTACGGCCCGGCAGACTTTGTTCTTGACCGCGTTTACAACAATCAGATCGGATCGACTGTGGGTCTAGTCGGCAATCGGCAATGGCGCACCGCGGGATACATTCAGGATGACTTCAAGGCGTCTTCAAGACTGACTCTCAACCTCGGCCTGCGCTATGAATTTGATCAGCCTTGGTACGAGGTCAATAACCGCACCGCCAACGTGCTGCCGGACGGTACGGTCGAATATGCCGGTCACGTGCCTGCGGGAGCGGTCGCAGGTGCTGTCGTCTGCCCCACTCGCGCATGCTACAACGCAAACTACAAGCAGTTCATGCCTCGCTTAGGCTTCGCTTTCCAGGCGACACCGAAAATGGTAATCCGCGGAGGATACGGCGCAACCAGCTTCTTCGAAGGTAACGCATTTAATCAGCGCCTGACTTCGAGTCCGCCGTTCGCCCTTGGCAGCAGCGTTAACGCAACTACTCCGACTGCGACGACCTCCGGAAGCCCATTCACAGTTGAAGATGGCTTTGCCCAGCAATTCACTCCGCAGACCACATACTCCACGTGGCCACAAAACATGCAGCCCGCCTATGTCAACGAGTTCAGCCTTACAACTGAATATGCGCTGACTCACGAACTATCTCTGAGTGCGGGCTATCTGGGAGAGGCTGGCGACCATCTTGCCGACTACCGCAACGGCAATCAGTTGACCTTGGCGCAGGCCATCGCCATCGCGCAAGGCGGCACGGCGGTCGCACCCTACGCTCCGCTCGTTGGACAAGGTGGCATCCTGCTCATCACTGAGTCCGAAGCGATCATGAACTATAACGCTGGCCAGGTGACTCTGCGCCAGCGTACCCATCATGGACTGGAGTTCACGGCGAACTACACCTACTCCAAATCGATGACGAACTCGTCGGGCAACTACGGCACTCCCAACATCAACGGCTCCGACGGCGCCTATCAGGACGGCTACAACGGCCACGCCGACTACGGTCCTTCGGGCATGGACGTTCGGCACAGCCTGAATTTCGTCGGTGTGTACGAACTGCCCTACGGCCGAGGTAGAGCCTACGGCAGCGGCGCAAATCCGTTCCTCGATGCTGTATTGGGAGGATGGAAGCTGTCGACTTCCGCGTTCCTCTATTCGGGATTCCCAATCACCATCAATAGCCCGAATAACAGCAACACCAATTCTTACGGCCAAGCTCGAGCAAACCAGTATCGGCACATCACCGTCCATAACCGTTCAATCAACGACTGGTGGGGGACCGATCCTTCCGCTGTCGGCTGCAGCGGAGCCGATAACGGCGTCTGTGCCTATGGGGTGGCTTACAACAACGGCTTACCCGCTTTCGGCACCGCCGCGATCAATACCGAACGCGCTCCCGGATACCGACAGGTCGACACTTCCCTCTTCAAGGACTTCCACATCTGGCGCGAACAGGTAGTCGGATTCCGCGCTGACTTCTTCAACATCTTCAATATCGCCAGCTACGGAAATCCTGACAACAACATTCAGGACAGCAGCTTCGGTCAGATTAGCAGCGTGCGCTCTCCGGCACGTCAGATCCAGCTGAGTTTGCACTACGCTTTTTAACCAATCCCACAGGGGTCTGCCACTCTTTTGGTAGACTCCTGTGACCTTCGGTGGGGTTGTCCCCGAAATACACTGCCCCGCCGCCCATACCAACAAAAGGAGCCGCGAGCGCTTTCGCACGCTCAGTGGGCAACTCGTGCGGGCTTCGTGATGGCTAGATCATGACGGAACAGGTGCTCATCGAAGTCTGCGTCGACTCAGTTGCCTCGGCTGTGGCCGCCGAGCGCGGTGGCGCGCAACGTGTCGAGTTATGCAGCGACTTGCTTGAAGGCGGCGTAACTCCCAGCGTCGGACTGCTAGAGGCTGTCCGCTCCAAGTTGTCCATCGGAGTTCATCCGATCATTCGGCCACGGCCCGGCGACTTCTGCTACTCCGAAGAAGAATTTGAAATCCTGCGCCGCGATATCGAAGTCGCGAAGAACGCCGGCGCCGACGGAGTGGTCCTCGGCATTCTCGATGCGGCAGGCAATGTGGACGTGAAGCGCACTCAAGAGCTCGTCGAGCTGGCGCGTCCTCTTTCCGTCACCTTCCATCGTGCCTTCGATATGGCCGCAGATCTCTTCCGCGCTCTGGATGATGTTTACTCAACGGGAGCTGATCGACTTCTCACCTCCGGCGGCGAACAGTCCTGCCTGCAAGGCATCGAGACTCTGGCGCAGCTCGTCAATGCTGCGGGCGGCCGGATCACGATCATGGCCGGCGGCGGTATCGGGCACAACAATGCCACCACAATCATCGAGCGCACCGGAGTTTCTGAGATTCATGTAGGATTGGCGACCCCGATCACGAGTCCAATGGTCCATCGCAATTCGCGCGTCTCCCTCGGAAAGGCGCAAGGCCGCGAATACCAACGCACCGAAGTGCTCGAAGATGACGTTCGCAAATTGAGCCGTGCGATCTCTGCCGCGCAAGCCAAATCCAGCTGATTCCCTGCGCCTTGCAACGAGCGCAGCCAGCATCCTCTCGGCAATCAGCACCAGCGCTATAATTGCGGACGTCCATGGCCCTCTCTGCCGGTACTCGACTAGGCCCCTACGAAATCATTTCAGCGATCGGTGCAGGCGGCATGGGCGAGGTCTATCGCGCCAAAGACACTCGCCTCGACCGCACCGTCGCGGTCAAGGTCCTGCCCTCGCATCTTTCTTCTGATCCAGAATTGAAGCAGCGGATGGAACGCGAAGCCAGAGCCATTTCCGCTCTCCAGCATCCGAATATCTGCACGCTTCACGATATCGGCACCCAGGACGGCACCGATTTCCTGGTCATGGAATTCCTCGAGGGTCAGACTCTCTCGGAGCGTCTCGCCAAAGGCCCTCTTCCTCTCGATCAAGTTCTGAAGATTGGCTCAGAGATCGCGCAAGCCTTGGATAAGGCGCATCAACGGGGGATCATTCATCGCGATCTGAAGCCGGCGAACATCATGCTGACCAAGTCCGGCGCCAAGCTGATGGACTTCGGCCTCGCGAAACCGGAAGTATCGATTGCGTCAAAAGCGGTCGAGACATTTACTCCTTCGACTCCGACGATAAACCTGGCATCTCTGACGGCGGCTACGTCCCCGCTCACACAAAAGGGGTCGATCGTCGGAACATTTCAATATATGGCGCCAGAAGTCTTGCAGGGCGCGGAAGCCGACGCTCGCAGCGATCTCTTCAGTTTCGGATGTGTTCTCTACGAGATGATTACCGGACGCCGCGCGTTCGAAGGTAAATCGCAGCTAAGCGTATTCACCGCGATTCTGGAGAAAGATCCCGAGCCCATCACGGTAAGCCAGCCACTTGCACCTCCTGCGCTCGAGCGTGTCGTGTGTGCCTGCCTGGTCAAAGACCCTGCAGATCGCTTCCAATCTGCGCATGACGTAGCGATGGATTTGCGCTGGATCGCCGAGGCTGGGACGGCCGAAACCGCCAAGCCTTCAGCGTCTTTCAACAAGTCATGGGCCGCCGTCTTGGCTGCGCTAGCCATTGCATTCGTGGGGCTCGCTGCTTTCGTTGGATACCGCTGGGCCAAATCTTCCGAAGAGCCGGTGGCAATCCACGCTGAAATCGCTCCACCTGAGAAGTATTCCCTCGACACGACGGGCGATGCAGGCGGTATGCCGGTCCTTTCCCCTCAGGGTGACAAGATTGCCTTTGTCGCGCACTCCGGCGAAACGAAAACGCTCTGGGTACGGGCCCTCAGCGGCGACTCGGCGCAATCACTTCAAGGCACCGCCGGCGCAGCACATCCGTTCTGGTCACCGGACGGGCGTTACGTTGGCTTCTTCGCTGGCGGCAAGTTGCTGAAAATTGCCGCCAATGGCGGACCGGTAACAGTCGTCGCCGATGCTCCCAACTCGCGAGGGGGAACCTGGAGTTCGAATGATGTAATTGTCTATGCAGCAGATTTTCAGAATGCGCTGGTCAAAGTAAGCGGCCAAGGTGGCACCCCAACCCCGGCCACGGTGCTCGACAAGACGAAACACGACACCCACCGCTGGCCGTGGTTTCTTCCGGACGGCAAACATTTTATTTTCTTCGCGACGAATCACACCGGGGGCGATCCAAAACAAAACGGAATCTACTTCGGTTCCGTCGACAACACCGATACTCACTTGGTTGTGGCCACGGATTCTGCCGCCCAGTACTCATCCGGATATCTTCTCTACCATTCGAACACTGCACTGGTAGCGCAACCCTTCGATCCACAAACCGGCACCTTGTCGGGATCAGTGACAGCCCTGGTGAATAGTGTCCGCAACGACGTAGGGGTTTGGCGCAGCATTTTTTCTGTGTCGCAAAACGGATTCCTGATTTATCAAGCAGGCAGTGCGACATCGGCAAAGAGTAGTTTCGTCTGGTTCGACCGCTCTGGAAAAGTGCTCGCCGATTATGACCCGCACGAACCCACCATCGTTGACGTCCGGGACGTGCGCCTCTCTCCGGACAACAAGAAACTGGCGTTCGCCAGCGAGCTAGGCATCTGGACGCTCGACCTCGAGCGCAAAACGAAAACGCGGATTACCTTCGATCAGAAGGTGGTGCAGGATCCTGCGTGGTCCCCCGACGGCAAAACGATTGCGTTTTCAGCATTGGTCACTTCGGGCGGCGGAAACGTTGAGATCCGCTCCAAAGCCGCCGATGGCAGCGGTGCCGAAAAGCTGCTGTTCGCCGAACAGAATAACTATCACTATCCCAGTTGGTCACCCGACGGAAAGTACATCACCTACCTCTGGGGCGACGGCGAAAAAATGGTTTCCCTTTGGATACGGCCCGTCAGTGGGGAAGGCAAGCCCATCGCAATCGTGCAGCCGCCGTCGGCGCAATTCAATTTGCATGATTACCGAATTTCGCCCGACTCTCACTGGGTGGCTTACGTTTCCGACGAATCCGGCCAGGAAGAGATTTATCTGACGAGCTTTCCAGAAGGAAAGGGGAAATGGAAAGTGTCGGCCGGTGGCGGTGCCTATCCAGCCTGGGCTGCAAACGGAAAGGAATTGTTTTACATCGGTCTTGCCAGTGATCTATTCGTCTGCCAGGTGAACGCGAAGGGCCCAGACATCGAAGTCGGAGCTCCACAGCATCTCTTCCATGCGCCGACGCCTGGCGTCGGCATACCCTTCGACGTCTCGTCGGATGGAAAACGTCTGCTGGTGAACCAATCCGAGGAAGAAGCCCAGACTCCGCTCCAGTTGGTCACGAACTGGCCCGCGGAAGTAAAAAGGTGACTGCGTAAACGACGTAGTCTTCGCGGTGAAACGTGAAACTTGTCTATTATTCGCTGGCCAACTTCCCCGACGACAGTCGCGAGCACCAGTGGATTCAAAGCATTCGCAGCTTTCGCCGCTACAACCCGTCGATCCCGGTCTGGCTTCTTCTTTTCAACGGCGGCAGCCCTGAACTTTTACGCGAGGCTGAACAGCGCGACGTTCGCGTGCAACTCCTCGGCGACTACCAAGAGTTCTTGCAGCAGGCGTACCCGCATGGTTCGGTTCTGGCACTCTACCCGACCTTTCACAAGTTTCTGGCACTGGAATATCTTTCCCTGGAACCTCTCGACCAACTCTTGTACCTCGATTGCGACACCTTCTTCTTCAACGATGTAAATCTCCTTTTCGATGAGCACTCGAAGCACGACTGGTATGCGCGAGAAGAAACCAGATCGATGCGCAGTCCCCTTGGCTACAATCCGAATCACGTCGACGAACTGCTACTTCAATACATTGCCCGCAGCGAGCGACTAAATTATGTGCCACCTTTCAACTCCGGCGTCTGCCTCCTGAATCGCGGAATCTGGAAACGGCTGAGCGGACTGCGCGACACTTATATGGATTTGGCGTGGCGATTGCTTTGCGGTCGGGAGTTGAGCGGCCGCCAGTTCAACCTGCACGATCCGCGGATTCACCAGTCTGTGATGGATGCCATCACCGATTCCGATCGTACTGCCGCTCTTCCGTATCCCTCCGCCAACGACTGGATCATTGAACAGATTGCCCTATGGCTGGCCCTCGGAAGGCTTCCGGATTTTTCGCTCGGCACTCTGTCCCCGGAGCAAGTGTCGCAAGGTGGTGAGTTCGAAATCGTCCCTCCGCCGCAGCGGCGCGTGCTCGCCCACTATTTCAGCGTAATGGAGAAACAATTCTTCTCGACCGTTTCACCTATCGATCCATGATCGTGCCTGCGGTATAGTGGGCCGGGGCGCACTCGACATCGGGAGCGAGAATCAGCTATGCATCTGACACGTAGGGACTTCACAAAGCTCGGCACGCTCGCCCTTGCGGCCCGGTTTACTCCGAGATTAGTTGCCCAATCGGCAGCCTCTCGCAAGATCGGTTACTGCGTCATCGGCCTGGGCCGCATTGCTGGCCATTTCATGCCGGGCACGCGCAATACTACGAATTCCCAGATTACCGGACTTGTCAGCGGCCACCGTGACAAAGCAGATCGCGTCGCTGCGCAGTTCGGCATTCCGGCAAGTTCGATCTACAACTACGAGAACTTCGATGAAATCGCGCATAATCCCGCGATCGACGCGGTGTATGTGGCTCTGCCCAACTCGATGCACGCCGAGTACACCATCCGCGCGGCCAAAGCCGGCAAGCATGTACTCTGCGAGAAACCGATGTCGACCAGCGTAGCCGACGCCGAAGCGATGATCGCGGCGTGCAAGGCCGCCCGCGTCAAGTTGATGATCGCCTATCGCTGCCACTACGAACCCACGAACTTGAAGGCGATCCAACTCATTCGCGATGGCGCGCTCGGCCAAGTGCAGGCCATCGAGAGCACTTTCGGCTTCAATATCGGTCCCGGCGAATGGCGGCTCAGCAAGAAAATGGCCGGTGGGGGACCGCTCTACGATGTCGGCATTTATTCACTCAACGCATGCCGCTACCTGACCGGCGAAGAACCGGAGCACATCCAAGCGAACGCTTCGGTTATCGATCACGACGGCCGCTTCAAGGAAGTCGAGGAGAATGTTTCCTGGACGATGAAGTTCCCTTCCGGCATCGTCGCCAGTTGCAACACGACTTACGGCGCCAACATGGAAGGCTTCTATCGCGTCCACGGATCGAAAGGCTGGCTCGAAGTCAATTCCGCGTTCGTCTACGAAGGACTGCGGCTTCGCGCCGAATATTCCGGAACTAAACTCGACGAACTCAACCCGGCGCGTGACCCCTCACAATTCCAGGCCGAAGCCGAACATTTCTCTCACTGCATCCAAAACGGACTCGACCCGCAGTCGCCGGGAGAAGAGGGACTGCGCGACATGCGCTATATCAGCGAGATCTACCGGTCAGCGGGAATCGGGGTCTAGAAAAGCGGATGAGCGCTTCAGTCGTTTTTGGCTGATCAACGTAAAATATTCTATTTAAAGGAGTTGCTCGTTCCTGACTCCTTTCGTTCGACGTAAAATATTCAAAATAAACAAGTTACATGCAAAATATTCCATAATAAGGACTTAGCGGAGAATCTGACGGTCTTAGAAATTCACTGATTCCGCAAAATATTGATTTCAATCGAGTTACGCGATGAGCGTCGCCGCAGTGCCTCGCAAAATATTGTCAAAGAAGGACTTACACGTAAAATATTCCGAAATAAGGACTTAGCTGGGCCGTTCAGCCTGGACCTTCTGAAAGCTCAGAGCGGAATATTCTGCGGTGCAATGCGCACTCGTCTATTGTGCGCTTTTGGTAGCCACGGTCAAGGTTGGATGTCACAAGGATTTGATTTTGGGTGTGGAAAATCTCAGTTCCAGAGGAGCAACGCATGGCGTATTCGGTCCGCAACCAGGGAGAAACAGGAGTCAACTTGCCGCTCGTTTGTCTGCAGTGCAAGGAGCCGGTAGGGCCGCCTCCGTACTTGTCGCGTGAGGTGAGGGATGAACATGGAGCTGTCATGGGATATCTGCATCCCATTGGCGACTGCAAGGAGAAATGGGAGAAGGCCCACCCGCCCAGTGGTGGCGCCGCCTAGAACGTGCGGCCTAGCTTCCCCTCAGCCAACGGCGATGTGCGCTGCGTAGTCGCGTGGAGTAAGAGTCTGGCTACACAAACCAGTCGCTGAAAGCATTCGTGGTTCCCGTCCTTGCAAAAAGCGCAACAGCGGAGGCCGCCAGGAAGTTATGGAAAGCCAGAAATCCATATTTGGTTGAACGATGTGGAATCGCTTGCTAGGTTGAGGGCGGAGGTGCAACATGTGCAAGTGTTCAGGTGAGAAGAAAACCTACTTCGCGAATATCCAACTGTTCACGGACCTCGTGGATGGATTGCCTGCTGGTGCGGCTCCGCCTCTTTTGCAGAAGACTCGGGTCGCCGTTTGCTCGCAGTGTGGTCTGGCCCAGTTTTCGGTCCCAGCTTCTAGTCTGCGATATTTTCAGGCCACCTAAGAGCGAGAATCTAGATGAGACCTTATCCAGCCGGCCGAACTCCCCCCACTCAAGCCAAAACCGGGCTTGAGTGGGGCATCAGCCTGGATTTCGCCAGTTATCACTGCGACAGCGGAGTGGCCTGACCGTTTTCAAGCTTGTAGGTCATGGAATTTGCGCGTTGAGTTGCGCCCGATTCGTCGATTGAGACAACATTGCCATCTGCCTTGATCGTCCGGTTCTTCGCGTCGTAAAAGACTTCATCGGCCTGTAGAGAGAAAAGGTTATACGCCACGAACACAGGGTCTTCGTTCGGCATCTTCCCGCACGTGTAGATATAGGTATCGCGGACTACCGAGCGCTTGACGTAGCGAATGTAAAGTTGAAACGGCACTCCATCTCTCGCGGGAATTGGGAAAAACTCTTCGCGCAGACAAAGTTCTTTTCTCGCGGTCGCCCATCCTTCAGGGGGGACAGGAGTGGAAGTGCTGACTATCTCTATGTCGCAAGTTGACTGGACTGGTAGGGTGATATCGAAGGTGAGACCCGACAATGGCATCGTCCGGAAAATTGGTCGGCGGTATGGTCTGAAGCCGAAACTCTGCGCGGTCATGGTGTAGTCGCCGATAGCGAGGTCTGCTGCGTAGACGCCGAGGTCATTCGTGGTCACGGTCCTGTCGAATTGCTTGCTCCGAAATTCGACCTTGGCTCTGGGAATTGCGGCTCCGCTGGGGTCTTTGATTGTTCCACCGACGCGGACCGTCTGAGGCTGAGGTGCAGGCGGGACGGATTGCCCGAAGACAATGCCGCAGAGGAGCAAGACTGCAGATGAAACCACGACTGTAAGCTGCATAATGATCCAAGAAAAGCAGCGCTGGTTTATCGTACATCAGGGACGAGCGGTTGGCTGTTGTAACACTGCGTTTACACTTATGCCCAGACGACGAACTCTCTCAATGAGTGTCATCGGGCGGGTACGATGCTGTCGATAGCATGAGACTTGTCATGGCCCGCGGTTTGCATTCGCACCGACGGCGCTCATCACCTCTGCTTTATCACTTGCTCCTGTTGTCAATGGTTGCCATTTCTGAATTGGGTCTCGCAGCGGCCGACGCCCGGTGATTTTCGAGCAGGCCTGGGAACGATATCGCTGGAGTTCGGGCGGCGTGAGAATCTTGCTACACTAAACATTCGCTGCAAGCGTTCGTGGTTCCCGCCCTTGCAAAAAGCGCAAGGACGGGGCACCCGCTTCTGTCAGTCGGGCTGGCGAGATCAAAAGCAACGGCTCACCCGTCCGGTTTTCACCACGGAGGCATGGAGTCACAGAGAAAAAATGAACGAAGAGCGCGGCTTCGGGCCGAACTGCCCCACTCAAGCCGAAACCGGGCTTGAGTGGGCCACCCGCCTTATGCATCTTCTTGGAGCGGCGCCTTCTCGGGCAAGGCTCGTCTTAGCGAAAGAAAGAATTCTTGAATGCCTCGTGCCGTTGATGCGCTATGTTCAAAATCTGAGCGAACTCGGGTTCGCCGTGCAAAGCATTCAGAAGCGGGTCTTTGTCGATATAGGGATAGCTGAAGAAACCAGATTCAACGCTAGTCCTCAGCACATGTAAAGCGGAGCTTTGGTTGCCCAAGACGGCATACGCTTCGGCGATTTTGTATGTGGCTTCCGGATCTCCGACTCCTCGCTCTCTCACCGTTCGCTCCAGTCCGCTCAACAGCAGCAAGCCTTCTGCTCCGTGCTGTTGAATCGAATCACTCAGAGCCTTTCCAATTCCCGTGTACAAATTCGGGTCGAGTTGATACGCGCGATCAAAATCACTTGCGGCTTGGTCGAACTGCTTTTCGTGAAACTCTCCGAAGCCACGGTAAAACAGGGTGAACGAGGAATCGTCGACCGGGAGGCTCTCAAGAAACTTCTGGTATTTCCCCAGATAGAGATAGGTGTTCAGCACTGACCCGTTACCCTTCACGAAGGGAGCCAGCTGACGCGCACGTTCGCATTCCGCCACGGATTCGTCCAACATTCCCGCGAATCGGTATGCATAACCCAGTTCCCAGTGGGCGGCGGCGTAATTGCCGTTCGTCTTTAAGGCGTTCCGCAACAAGGGCACGGCCTGCTCAACTTTTCCCGTGTCAATCAGGAAATTCGCCAGGAAAATTTGTGCGTCAAGGAGGTTTGGCCGTATCGCCAAGGCCCTTTCGTACGCGGCTTGAGCACGGCTGTATTGCTCCCGCCCGCCCAGCTCGAATGCCGCATCCGAATTATAGGAAGCTCCCAAGTAGGCCCACGCTGGAGCGTAGTTGGGATCGATCTCGGTGGTCTTTTCGAACATTTGGATCGCCAGGGGAAACTTGTGCTGCCCGTAAAGATCAAGTCCCTGGAGAAAATATTCATAGGCGAGCGGACTGACGGACAATTCCGATTTTAGATGCTCCGCTTCCACTGGAGACAGGTTCAGTTGCAGTTCTGAAATCAGTTGGCCGGTAACTTTGTCCTGAACCGCAAGAAGATTGTCGTATTTGAGGTCGATCACTCCTTGGCCTAGAATTTTTTCGCTTTTGGCGTCGACCAGTTGGTAGGTTATGCGCAAGTTGTTGCCATCGCGAATGAAACTTCCCGTGAGCAGCGTGTCGACTTTGAGATCTGCGGCAACTTTCTGAAGATCGATGGCCCTTCCCCGATATTTCTCAATCGCCGCCGAAGGGCGGACGCTGAGGGAACTCACGTAAGCCAATTTCGTGATGAGTACATCCGCCAGTGACAATCCCAGAAAGTCGCTCCTTGAATCTTCACCGCGATTTTGGAGGGGAAGGATCGCCAAACTCCGGGGAGCCGTCGTCGGTGCTTTCCCGGATCGAATGTGAAGGAGCTTCGGCAAGGCGATCGCTGCCACGAGAATGGCTAATCCGATGGAGAATAGGAAGATTCGAGATTGCGTCGGATGCGAATGCGGCAGTTTTGGGGGCTCTGCTCGCTCGGCAGGTTGAGACGAAGCCAAAGGAGTGGCACACGCTCCCGCGTTGGAATCCGCAGACAATGAATCGAATTCCACGTGGCCCAAGAACCGATAGCCGCGTCGACCAACGGTCTCAACGAACGTTGGTTTGTCGGCTGAGTCTCGAAGCGCATCCCTTAGCTTGCTGACGGCCACTGCCAGGCGATGGTCGAAATCGACAAAGGTATCTTCCGCCCAGAGGCGCTTGCGAAGTTCTTCACGAGTGACGACTTCTCCCGCGGATTCCAGGAGAACGGTCAGAAGCAGAAACGGCTGTTCCTGCAGCCGGACTCTGCTGCCCTCTCTTCGCAACTCGCCAGCCCGCAGATCTACCTCGAAATTTGCGAAACGTACCAGTGATGGGAGAGTAGACGGCATCGGTGCCCTTCACATTTTCGAGAGTCTAGCACGCAACCGAACACAATGCGATGCCCACATTACATTGCAAACAGATGACTTATCAGGGGATTGCGAGGGTATCGAAGGAGAAGTGCCGGAGCATTGACGGCCGGGCGCTCTGCAAGCGACAAGTAGAAGCGCCTGACACGCTCTGGGTCAGTCTGAAGGGACTGGCGCTGGGCCAGATGATGCTCGTAGGTTTTGTTTAATAACGGCTTTCTCCTACTTATTTTGGGGGTGCTCTATGCACAGAATAGCTTTACCGCTTCTCCTCGCCCTGCTCACCGTCAGCGCTGGTCACTCCGGCGAGACGGCAGCGGACTGGGCGATCAATGCAACCGCAATCGAGGCGTGCAGCTGTCCTCACTTCTGCATCTGCTATTTCAACGCGCATCCGGCCGCTCATCAAGAAAACGGCAAGATGGAACACTTCTGCAAGTTCAACAATGCTTACAAAGTGAACCAAGGACACTATGGCAACGTTGATCTTACCGGGGCCAAGTTTTGGATCAATGGGGATCTGGGTGGTGACTTCTCGCAGGGTCAGATGGATTGGGCGCAGGTGACGTTCGATAAAGGAACAACCGGCGAGCAGCGGCAGGCGCTCGGGGAAATTATCGGGCATGTGTTTCCGGTGAAGTGGAAATCACTGCAGATCGCCGAAGGCAACATCGATACCTGGACGTTCGACAAAGATCACGCCCACGCCACGTTAAATGGCGGCAAAACGGCAGAGATCAAGTTGGCACGATTTCAGGGAATGACTGACGAGCCCGCCGTACTTAAGAACGTCAAGTATTGGGGCACGCCGCGCAATGACGGCTTTGTCATGATGCCGAACGAAATCGAAACGTACAGGGAGGGACCCAAGCCGTATGAGTTCAAGGGAACAAACGGGTTCATGCTCACCTTTGACATGACGTCCAAGGATGTACCCGCGGCCAAGGGAGCTTCGATGAGTTATTAGGCCAAATCACTTCGTTATCGTTCGAGCGCCGGGAATCTTCCGGCGCTTTTTTTTCGATGGATTGATTACTCATTGACCCAGACGACGAACTCTCAATGAGTGTGATGGGGCGGGTGGCTCGGAGTTCTCGGTCTTTTCATTCCCTTCCGAAACTGTGGGTGCCCCTCCTGTGTCGATCATGTCCGCGAGATCAAAGGCATGGGCTCCGCGCCCTTCGGCCGTCCGGTTTTCACCACGGAGGCACGGAGTCACAGAGAAAAAATGAACGAATGAAAGGCGCGGCCCGGGCTGGCCTCCCCCACTCAAGCCAAAACCGGGCTTGAGTGGGCCACCCTCCCAGTCCACGGGATCGAAAACTTACCGCTGCAGGGTTGCGGTGACAGCCGTGTCGGCGTCCGTCTCAATAGCAAGCATTTCTTTCCCACGATCGACAATCACGACGCTGAAATTCAATGCGGACTCGCCTTTCGGAGTTATTGTAAGTGTGCCCTTGCAGTTCGCATCGATCGAGTAAGATCCTGTGACTGGTTCCTCAGCGAACGTGAGAATCGTGCCGTTCTCGCTACCTGCTATGTGTCCCCTTATCACTCCGTCTCCGGAAGCGTTAACATGCAACGCTAACTCGCCGATAAGGATCAGTGGACCCGTGAACGGCGCTCCTGCGAGGAAGCTTCCCCTCAGTGCCAACCCAAATCTACCCTTGACTCCGGCATTGGTGCAGATCGGGGAGTCTTGCGCCACCCAGAAACCTCCATTGGTGGCACCTGGGTTTCCGCTAACTGATTGCAACCCGGTGGAAGTGACCACAGCAGAGAACGGGTGAGTGCTTCCGCTTTTCGTGGTCGTACCCGTGACAGTGCAGTTTGAAGCGACATGGTATGTTCCACTCACAGGAGTGCCGGTTTCGTCCGTTCCTGTAAACGTGCCTGTGGATGGATCAAGATTGAACTGGAAGAGGTTGGCCTCGGGCTGACCCTCGGGGTTGGTGCCCTCGCCCAAAGACCCGTAGATGCCACCCAGAGAGGCGTTTGAACAAGTCGCCGCCAAAGCGGCGGAGCTAAGCGCAAAGCAGGAAAGAACAATCGCTAAAGCGATGCGAAACATTTTGGGAATCATGGTGCTCTCCTTGCGTCCGTTTATCTCGCCCGGAATTTGCTTCTTGTCCCCAAAAACGGCTGCCATTGTCCGCCCAATCCCCGATCGCGTCAATATGAAACGGATTGCAATGCCCGGCAAGAAAAGTGCCGTTACGGATAGTTGTCGTAACATCCGCAGCGGCCGTCCGGTTTTCACCACGGAGGCGCGGAGTGACAGAGAAAGACTGAGCCAATGAAAAGCGCGGCTTCGGGCAGAACTTCCCCACTCAAGCCAAAACCGGGCTTGAATGGACCACCCGCCACCCGCCTGCTATGGTGACTTTATGGGGCTAACAGCGCCTTGACCTGGGTTTCGTTGTCGGTTGCTCCGTTACCTTTTCTGCCGTAAATCACGACCACGCAATCGCCGGCATTGACGGTCACAGGAAGGGGAAAAATTCTCTCTACCCGTTGCTGAAGCGTTGCTTTCCCTGTTTCGTCCCAGGGAATTTTATATTCCAAAGGCACGCTCTCCAGATGCAAAGCATTGTCGGGGAGCCAACTGTACAGCGTTGTAAGATCTGTCGGGTTTGGGAAGCCTTGGCTGTTGACGTTCTGCCCAAATTCTCCGCACCCTCCCGGAAGCAGGTAAAAATCATTGACGGCTCCCCACGCCTCGCCGGTCGGAAGTGGCCCAAAGTTCTGCGTGCCATCGAATGTGCTGTCAGAAATGTTCCCGAATAGTTCCACCAACTGCCCAGCCGGCATTGTGATCGGAACCGCGAATCCCTGGGTGTCGTCGATCGTCGCATTCTGACAGCCCCAGTTTTGACCGAAACAATATTCGCCAGCCAAGTCGACTACAGTGTTCACCGCCGAGAGCGACGCCTTGTACGTAAGGTCCAGGTCGGCCGACATGGTGACTTTGCCCGCCACTAACGGGCCTCCGCCGAAAACAAATCCAAGACACCCCGTCATGGGCAAGGGACGAGGAAAATGCAGGTTCACTGGAAAATCTGAGTTCGATCGGGAGGGATTTTTCAGGATGTCGCTCCAGATAAAATTCGCGCCCGCCAAACTCTGATCGTTCACTGGGCACTCACCCTGCCAATAGGCCAATAACCACAGGACCTCGCTAAAGTTAGAACTGTAGTTCTGCAGAGCAATCGTTCCTGTCAGCGATTGTGCCTCGGCCGTCGAGGTCGCCCCGTCCAGCAGGTGATACATATAGAGAAACTGCGGAAAGCCGGTTTTCGAGGTGGTCACAGAATGCTGAATGTGCAGTACGGATGATTGCTCGATACTTTCCTGCGCCCACGAGTCGCAGGTTCCCAGTGCAATCGAAATAAGGACGGCCGCAAGAAGAAGCCTGCTCCAAATAGTGCTCATCTATCTATCTCCTGCTTCTATCTATCTGCTGCTTCGCAGAAAAGAACACCGGCACAAACTTTTAGTTTCCATCGCGATGCTTATGATGGGAGAAGAGCGAGCCAGCCGGGGCTCTTTGCACTTGTCGTCAATTGTGAGACAAAACAAGACCAAGCTGTGGAGGAGGATATTGGGAGAGATGGGACGTGCCTTGGTTCCTACACATCCAGGGTGCGATCGTATAGTCCGGCCAGAAATTCGGTTGAAAAGATTGGTCGGGGAGAGAGGATTTGAACCTCCGACCCCCTGGTCCCGAACCAGGTGCTCTACCAGGCTGAGCCACTCCCCGACTGTTGCAAGGACGCGGAAGGAACGCTAGCGCGTCTGGGAACTTGCTGACGTACCCGAGCATTATAACATTCGACACCGCGCCGTCGTTCTTCGAGACACGCGCTCCGGCGCAGGATTCGGCACGCCTCTCCCCCGGCTGAAACAACCATTCCTCCACTTCGTGCCACCGGCCGGTTGTGCGAAACATCTGCCCCAGCTACCATGTTCCTTCACCGGCCAACCTTCATGAAAACCGGATTCACCGCGCGCCGTCTCTTTACTCCCACTGAAGAAATCGATCATCCCATGCTCGTCGTCGAAGACGGGCGTGTCACCGAACTGTTCTCCCTCTCAGGAACAACGTCTAACCACAACTTCCCCCTCGTGGATTTCGGCGATGCTACGCTCGCTCCTGGTTTCCTCGACATCCACATCCACGGCGGAGCTGGTCTCGACGTCATGCTTGCTGCTCCGTCCGAACTGCCGCGCCTCGGAAAATTTCTCGCCACTCACGGCGTGACGGGATATTTCCCAACCACGGTAGCCGCGCCTCTCGACGCAACGTGCAAAGCGGTGGATCAATTAGCCAACGCGATCGAAGCGGCCGAAAATGGCGCCAATGATTCAGCCGAAGCCCGGCCCCTCGGCATTCACCTCGAGGGACCATTCCTCAGCCACAAGCGTCGCGGAGTACATCCGCCCGAGAATCTCGTCGACCCGACGATCGCAATTTTTGATCGCCTATGGCAGGCCGCGCGGGGCCACGTAAAGATGTTGACGATCGCTCCCGAAATTCCCGGCGCTATGGAAGTCATTCCCGAAGCTGCCAAGCGCGGAGTCTGCGTCAGCATCGGGCACTCGGACGCTGAAATGCCGATCGCAAAAGCTGCAGTCGCGGCCGGTGCGCGTCACGCGACTCACACCTTCAACGCCATGCGCCCGCTCGATCATCGCGAGCCGGGCATCATTGGAGAGGTGCTCAGCGACGACAGCATCACCGCCGACCTGATCGCCGACGGAATTCACGTTGATCCAGCAGTGGTGAAAGTGTTCCTCGAAGCGAAAGGAACCGAGCGCGCCGTTCTGATCACCGACGCAATGTCCGCCACAGGCATGCCTGATGGCCGGTACAAACTTGGTCCAATCGAAGTCGACGTAAGAGATGGCAAGTGCACCGCCAACGGAAGCCTCGCCGGAAGCGTCCTTACGATGGACCGCGCCGTGCGCAATGTGACCAAGTTTTCAAATTGGGGGCTGCGCGATGCCGTGCGCGCGGCAACTTTTAATCCAGCAAAGGCAGTTGGGTTGTCGGGAAATTACGGAGTGCTTGCCGCGGGAGCCAGAGCAGATTTTAACGTTCTCAGTTCCGAAGGAAATGTAATCAAGACAATCGTTGGCGGCAAAGGATTCTAGAGGAGAGACGCAACTGGTACGTCTCTTTCTACCGATCTAGTTCGGCTTTCGCCGTTTCGCTTCCGTCAAGTGGTGCATAAGCATCAGCTCATCGACGCGCGAAAGCTGATCGAGAAAAGCCTTCCCCGTTTTTGGGCTGTCGTCACTCGCCGCGGTCGCCGTTCCGGCCTGCCGCAACTTGTCGCCGAGCTCCGGATCGTTGTTCATCACTTCCGAATAGAACCATAGAAAATGACGCATCTGATCGAGCGCCACGCGCAGCGTTTCGATCGGCTCTGTCTCTGAAAGCGAATTCAGGGCTTCCATGAGCTCAGGGTCGCTCGGAGCCTGCATGGCTGCGCAATTCAGCTCTTGCTGAATGGTGCGCAAGTCGTCGGTAACGCGTGCAATTCGGAGATGTAGGTCGTCCATGTCTTCGATAGCCATTCTCGTTCGCCGTACCACCATCTCATCGGCAAAGCCATGCGAATAGATGTCCCACGGGCATGCGCTTTCGTAAGGCTGATCGTTACTTTGGTCCGCGCGAAGGTCACCACGGCCCTGAAATCCCCCATTTGGCGCGGCTTTCCAGCGTTTCGACAATTTGTGATACAAACTCCCGATGCCCGCATCGCCCCAGGAAGTACCGCCGAGCGAAGGATTGGTTCGCGCCATCGGACGCTGGAGCCTCGTGGCGCTCACCATCAACAGCATCCTCGGGAGCGGCATCTTTGGCCTTCCTTCCAAGATCGCTGCCACCCTCGGCAGGCTCAGTCCGCTCGCCGTACTCCTGGCCGGAGTGGCTATGGCAGTCATCATTGCTTGCTACGCTGAGGTCGCGTCGCAGTTCTCGCAGACGGGCGGTACCTATATCTATTGCCGCGCCGCCTTTGGACGCTTCACCGGCTTACAAGTCGGGTGGATGATGATGCTGACTCGCATCACCGCCTGCGCCGCTAATGCCAATCTGCTCGTGATCTATCTCGGAGAACTCTGGCCGCAGGCCACGCAACCCGTGCCGCGACTGGCAATCGTCACCGCTCTGCTGGGGATCTTGCTTCTCGTGAATTTTCGCGGAGTGCGCGACGGAACTTGGGTCAGCAACGCGTTCGTCGCTGCAAAACTCGTGCCGCTCGCTATCGTCATTTTGGCTGGAGGCTATTATCTGGCCACGCACACGGCAGTAACTCTGCCCGCTCCCCACACCAACTTCGTCGGCTGGCGCAATTCCCTGCTGCTGCTTTTCTTCGCGTACGGAGGCTACGAAGCGGCGATGAATCCCATGGGTGAGGCTCGGAATCCCAAGCGCGACGCCCCTTTCGCCCTGTTCGTCGCGCTCGCCGTCATCACGCTTATCTACACGCTGATTCAGTGGGTCGTAATCGGAGTCTTGCCGGCATCACTGCAAACCGAACGCCCGCTGGCTGAAGCCGCCAGAATTCTTTTAGGAGGCGGCGGCGCTTCGCTGGTTGCCCTTGCAGCCATGGTTTCCGTTTACGGATATCTTGGCGCCAACTTCCTGACCGGCCCACGCGTCACCTTCGCCTTTGCAGAGCAAGGAGACTTCCCGCGCTGGTTTGCGGCAGTGCATCGCCGATTTAAGACGCCGCATGTCTCCATCGTGATCTTCGCAGGGCTCTGCTGGATCTTGGCGCTGGCTGGAAGCTTTACTTGGAACGTGACCCTCTCGGCAGTCTCCCGACTTTTCTACTACGGCGCAGTCTGCGCTGCCGTGCCGGTGCTGCGGAGAAAACAGCCGGACGCAGCGTGGTTCCGACTCCCCGCAGGCCTCGCGCTCGCGGTGCTGGGTGTTCTCATCTGCCTGATTCTGCTCACAGGCGCAGACTTCAGCAAATCGTTGGTCCTGCTCGCAACGGTCGTGATCGCGTTCGTCAACTATTTGATCGTTCGGCGTGAATAGGTCGGCGGCCCTTTTGCCGTGCATCGTCGGTCGGATTACGGCCGCTCCATCGCCAGCAGCGCCTTCTTGCGCTCGATTCCCCAACGATACCCACTTATGTTGCCGTCCTCGCGAACCACGCGGTGGCACGGAATCGCTACTGCTACGGGGTTGGTCGCACAAGCCCGCGCAACCGCTCTCACCGCCGTTGGCCGCTTGATCCCCTTGGCGACCTGGATATACGACTTCGTCTCTCCGAACGGGATCGACTGCAGATAGGTCCACACCTTGCGTTGAAACGCGGTCGCTCGAATATCCAGCGGCAGGGATGAATCCAGATCCTTCCCCCGCATATGGCGCAGCAGCGCGTCCACCCACGTCCGCAGGCTGCCCTTGTCCTCCTTGCGTGCAGCGAATGGAAACTCGCGCTTGAGGCCTTCCAGCAACTCACTATCGGTCCGCGCGAATTGAATCGAACAAATTCCGCATTCGGTGGCCGCAATCAACATGCGTCCGAGCGGAGAATCCGCACACATATAACGGATGGTCGCGGCAATCGCTCCTCGCCGGTATTTATCCGGAGTCATTCCCAACTGAGAAGCGGTGCGCTCGTACAGCCGGCTGCTCGAGCCGTATCCGGCGTCATACATGGCGCGGGTCACCGAATCTCCGGCCTGTAAATTTCGCTTGAGAATCTTCAAACGGCAAGAGTCGGCGTAGGCCTTCGGGGTGATGCCGACCGCAGCCTTGAAGCGACGCTGCAGATGAAACGGGCTTTGATGAAACTCTTTCGCGAGGCGCTCCAGCGTCAACGGCTCGTCAAGATGCCGCTCGATGAAGCGGCACATCGCCTTCATACCATCGGACTCCGTGCTTCCACGAACCGCTCTCGGACGGCATCGCAGACAGGCGCGATATCCAGCCTGCTCCGCTTCTTCGGGATGCGAGAAGAACTCGACATTCTCGCGGCGGGGGCGGCGCGCGGCACACGATGGACGGCAGTACACGCCCGTCGACGAGACCGCAAACACGAACTCTCCGTCCCGTTTCGCGTCGCGCGCGGTCACCGCGTTCCAGCGTGAATCCGGCGCAGCTTGGGCTTCCGTCGCTTGTTTATGAGATCGTTGTACTGACATCGTCTCGAGCGTTTCCGTTGTGAGTATGGCATTGGTCGTCATAGTAATGAAAGCCTATGCCGCACTCGCGAAGCGGACTATCCGAATCTTGCGCTCAAACCAAAATCGCTCAAAAGCTCAGGAAGTTGCGGACTCGTCGTCAATACAGGGAAGATGTTGTCATTCCGAGCGAAGCGAGGAATATGCTTCCCTGCCCGCAACGATGCCACCCGCACCGATCCCATTTGCGCCAGCACCGCAGAACAATTAGAGTTCCTGCCAGCATATTTCGATTTCAAACTCGAGGATCCAACTCCATGAAGAATGCTCGCCGCATGACGGTCGGCGTATTGATTCTGATGATCGCGGCCTTCACCTCAGCCCAACAAGCATCGAAGCACGTACTTAGCAGCGATGAAGTGAAAAAGGCGACTCCCGCTGAATATTTCTTCCGCGGACAAAAAGCGCCGGTGCAACTTCGCAACGCCGTGGGATTCCAACTCGCCGACGGCAAGATGATGATCGCCGCCCTGGTAGACGCTTCCGGCTACTCGACAGCAATCCAACAGAAGTATCAGGGATTGTTGATCACTGAAGTGAGACTCTCGATCGCCGGCTCAGCCCTTGCTCCCGGCCAGTATGGATTTGGCTTCACCTCCGAGGGGAAGTTTGTCGTCATGGACGTGGGAAACAACGACGTGCTCAGCGAGGCCTCGCAAACGGATTCAGCTCTGCAGCATGCCGTGCCGCTGAAGTTAGTAGAAGATGGCGCAGGCTACAAACTGTACGCCGGAAAGAAATCGATTCAGATCAAAGTGGAGTAAAGCCGCGGGGGCAGGTTTCGGTAGGCACACCCTTTTATATCCGACTACCGGCGCCTTCAGTGCGCCAGCGGCTGGAATGGCCCGCGCACCGTAGTGATCCCAGCGCGTTTACGTAACTCGGTCAGCAAAGCGCTGGCGGCATTCTGATAAGTCTTGTTCGGATCCGAAGAATCGGCCCAAACCGCGTCGTACACAATCTGAGCCGCTTCCTTTAAGTCCATGTGCAGCGCAGCCTCGCAGACGTCGGCACGTTCCTGGATTCGCTCGTAACAACCGGTGCAGATCTCGGCCGGCGCCGAATCCCCCGGGTGATGTTCCCCGAATTTGCAGATGGCTTCAGGAGTCTCCGCAATGTCCGCATGCGCTTCCCGCAGCTGAGCCTTGAACTGCCGTAGAAATTCTTCCCGCTCCTGCTCTAGAACAGCCGTGTCCGGCACAGGCTCTGCCGCGCTCTGGACTGGCTTCGGCGGGATCTTCGGCGCAACCGGCGATACGCGCTCGTTATGCTTGCACGTGGGGCAAACGTCAACGTCAGCAGGATAATAAAGGTGGCATTTCGAGCACGGCAGTCCGTATCCCGAGGGTTTTCTCGGAGCCGCCGGAGCCTGTGCTTCGGCTTTGCGTACGACCACTTCTTTCGCCAGCGCCGCATGAGCTACGCCGCCGCTGGTTTGCTGGGATTGAGTTAGATTCACGCCCATCGTGGTTCCTCACATCGAAATCCGAATTCACTTCAGTCTAAGTACGAGCTGCAATTCCGGCTATTTACTATCGTCCAACAACCATCACTGTCCGAGCGGACAACTTTGCCGCAATTACCGAGTGCGGTTCTGCTGTATCAGCTTCATCAGCTCTTCGCGCCGCGCCCGGTACAGAGAGCGGTCTGGATCGAGTTTCGCGGCCACTTCCAGCTCCGAGAGTGCCTCCTGATACCGGTCCAGGCTCATCAAGCATGCGGCCAGAGAGAAATGGTTATCGGCCGAAGGGTTCACTCGCAGCGCCTCGCGGAATTCTTTCTCCGCCGCGTGCAACTCCTGCTGTTGGAAGAGCGCTGTGCCCAGAAGATGGTGGGCGACATCTGAATCCGGATTGAGCGACACGGCAATCCGAAGCTCGCGCAGCGCCTCTTCTGGCCGATTCGTCAACAACAACGCCTGCCCCAGAATGCGGTGTTCGTTGGCACTTGAAGGATTCTGTTGCACCGCCAACTGCAATTCCGTGATGGCCTGGTCGTACTCGTTTTTTGACATGTAAGCGCTGGCCAGGCATGCATGTCCCTGCTGCCACTCCGGATGCTGCTTGTACAACTCCTTCATTTCACTGATCGCAGCGTCAAACTTTCCTTCGTCGCAATAGGTGTTTCCCAGATTGTTTCGGACCGATGCCTCTTGTGGCGCGATGCGCTTGGCTTCGAGGTATTCCGCCGTGGCTGCGGGCAAGTTCCCTTCTTCGTGCCGGATCAGCCCCAAGTTCGAGTGCGCTTCCCAAAACGCCGGTCGGAGCCGGATCGCTTGCTCATACGCCGCAATGGCACGCGGCAGATTTCCTGCTGCATGCAGAGCAATTCCCATGTCGTAGTAAGTATCGGGATTGTCGCGGTCGCGTAGCAGCGATTCGCCGTAAGCGTGTATCGCCGCCTGGTAATCCCCGAGCGAATATTGCCCCAGTCCAAGGTATTGATAAGCCTCGGCATTTTTCGGATCGATGCTGAGTGCGGTCCGTGCTTCGGCAATCGCATTGGGACCGTCATCCAACCGGTAGAAGAGGTACGCGAGCGCGCTGTGATTCTCGGGAAGCTCCGGCATCAGCTTTAGGGCTGCTTCGAGTTCGTCATACGCGTCGTCGAATTGCTCTTCCTGGCGAAGTGTCTGGCCCAGAGCAAAATGCAGCGCGCTGTCCTGGGTGTTCGCGGAAACGATACCGCGCAGGGCGACCTCCGCGTCGTGATAGCGCTGCGCTCGAACGTCTGCCGCGGCTTTCAACAAGGCCTCTGGAATCGCCGGCCCGACTTGGGCGGATTGCACGTTTCCAGAACTAGCCACACGCATCAGCTCTTTCCCAGCGCCCGCAGATTCCAGTTGTTTCAATTCGGCATGAGTCGGCAAAGTTGCGAGGCCGCGTCCGGAAACGAGGCGGGCCAGGCTACTGCCCGGAACACCGCCGGCCAGCCACGCCACCAACTGGGTCGTAGTAACAGGGTGAGTATCAGAAACTTGAGCGTAGGAAGCCGGAGCAAACACCGACGCAATAACGAAGACGAACAGAAGAAGGAATAACGACGCCTTGACTCTCACCGGACTCCCCAACTCTTGGATTGGCTTGCGGGTAGCGGCTTTTCAAGGAGTGGCCGAAACCACAAAGTCGGAAAGCCCTTCAGAAACATAGCCCGCCGCTGATCCCGGAGGTAAGGTCACGTAGGTAACTTCGGGACACTGCCAATCTCCGAGGATTGCACTCGGCCAGGGCTGCGCGGTGTGATCGGAATCACGCCTCGCCGTGGCAGGCTTCACCGCAGCCGCTTCCTAGATGAGGTAAAACATTGAAAATGCTATTCGAACTGGGGATGGACTGGCTCGAACTTTCCCTGTACCCGCTCGATGGCGTATGATCTAATCTCGCTAGTGTTCCTTCGGAGGCTCCGATGTTGGAAGGTCTATTTCAACCGATGCACCTGCTGGTGATCTTCTTTATTGCGCTGCTGGTGTTCGGCCCGAAAAAATTGCCTGAGCTCGGTAAAGGTCTAGGTGAAGGGATTCGTGCCCTGAAAGACGGCATGAAAGACAATCCCACGACACAGGCTTCGACCGATCAGACCAAGAAAACTGACGTTAAGAGCTGACCGACTCCTCGTCGAGTAGCGTCGCGGGCAGCAAGCTCCGCCTCTTTGTCTCCGTTTCCCTATTTCTGTTCTAAGCGTTTCTGGGCTCCCAAACTAGATTCAAAAAACTCTGCAAGCTGGAGGTAGGTCGTGTTGCGTAAATTGGAAGTACTGACCCTAATTGCGTTTTTCGGACTCTCATCGGCTCTCTTCGCGGATCAAGTCACATTGAAAAATGGTGATCACCTCACCGGGACAGTCGTGAAATCGGACGGCAAAGAGCTCGTCCTACACACCGACGCTGCAGGCGACGTCACGCTGAAATTCGACGCGATCCAGGACATCAAGACCGATGCCGAGTTGCACGTGAGTCTGAAAGGCGGCAAGACCGCGGTCGGGCCGGTCACGACCAGCGATGGCAAGCTGGAAATCGCCACCAAGACTTCCGGCACCGTTGAAGCCTCAAAAGACGACGTTACCCAGATTCGCAACGACGCCGAGCAAACCGCGTACGACAAATCCCTCCATCCCGGATTCGCGCACGGGTGGACGGGCGGAGCCAACGTTGGATTCTCCGTCGCTCGCGGCAACAGCGAGACCGAAAACCTTGCTCTGGCCATCAACGCCGTCCACCCCACGCTCAATGACAAGATGACTGTCTATTTGAGTTCGATCGACACCCAGAACAACTTGGCCACGCCGAGCACGGTTGCCAACCTGATCCAGGGCGGACTTCGCTACGACCGCAATATCAATCCGAAGTTATTCGCCTTTGCGGCCGGCGACTTCATGAGCAACGCCCTTCAGTTCCTCGACCTGCGCCAGGTTTACACCGGTGGTCTTGGCTATCACGCCATCAAGTCTGACGCCACCGTCCTCGACTTCCTCGGCGGAGTCAACTACACACACGAGACTTATTCGAACGGAACTTTGCTGCAAGCCGGTCCTCCGCCGGTTTATGCGTCCTATGGCATTACCAACCGTTTCGTGGCTCTCACGCTAGGCGAAGAACTCAATCAAAAACTCGGCAAAAGCACCGTCCTGACGCAGAACTTCGATTTCTACCCGGATCTGCAGCAATCCGGCCAGTACCGTGGAACTTTCAACCTCGGCACCGTCACCAAGATCAGCAAGTGGTTCGGATGGCAAAATCAGTTCGGCGACATTTATGTCTCCAACCCGCCGAACGGATCCAAGAAGAACGACCTTATCTTCACGACAGGCCTAAACGTTTCCTTCACGCACTAGAGCGCGGGTGATCGTGGAAATTGTTCTCTAGAGGTGGCGGGCGATCGTTGAGATCGCTCGTCGCTAAGTTTTCTGTTGGAGTTGCGTTTGTGGAAGCTTTCGTCAACACGCCAGCGCGTACCGGATTCCTATCACGAGGATGCCCGAACCACCGCCGAAGAGCAGCCGGAACAGGTGCGCGTCGAGATCGATTCAAAAACCTGGCTTTAGCGCACGTGCCCTAATTCGTCCCGCCCGACGCTTCCTCAGCGCTCAGTTCGAATGCCACCCAATAATCTGGGTGCGGAGGCGGAGGGTAAGCATGACTGCGCGACACCGCTTTGCCACTCACACAATTCCCGACGGCACTCGAACCGACCGTGATCAACTGGTCGACCAATCCATCTTTGCCGATCTTGATCAAGAACTTGAACCCGGCGGAGGCGACGCCGCCTGACGACGCCTTCTCACAGTCGGGAATCCAATTCCGGATCGTCCCGAAAACCATCTCGGTATAGGTCTTCCCTTCAGGTGTAAGCAAGTTCGCGTCAGCGGCTTCTTCCATCGGAGTCTTTGCATCGATGTACGGGATCACCTGTTTTGCCCACTGCTTCACCTGTTCGAAGTATCCATGCGTTCCCCAGACTTCGTCACTCCATTGATCGCCGATCCGGGCAAACATCCGGCTCGTGATCGCCACATCGCCGGACTTCGCAGCCATGCGCGCCATGATGTTGCAATTGAGAACGGATTTCCCATTCAACCTCTCAAGCGCGTCGAACCCTCTGACCACTCGCGGCCACGAAAGTTTCAGCGGTTCGTCCTGGCAGCACAGCAACCAATCCGCAACGTGAAAGTACAAAGCATCTCCGGCCATCCCACCGACACGGTCGGACGCGTTCTGCAGAAACTCCTCAACCTCACCCTCGGCCCCGCCCCACTGCGGCAGACGCGAATTCGCATAGTAAAGGTAGTAATAGTAATATCCCGGCTCAAACGCTACCGCCTGCTGCAATAGTGCCCACTTTTGACTGGGGTTCCAGTCTTGGGCTAGGGCCACCTTTTGCATCGCGGCATACCATTCGGGGCACTTCATCGAAAGAGTCGACGCCTCATCGAGAATCTTCTTTGCGTGATCTGCCCCCTTGTCGAATAAACTCCACCCCGTTTTACTGACCGTGTCGCTATTTCCCTGACCGCGCGCACTCCACCCGTAGTCGAGGTAGCCTTCGGCCAATGCAACTTGGGCCGTAATAGAGTCTGGATTTTTCCCAGCCCAGCGCTCGAGTCGTCCCAGATGTGCCTTCCAATCTTTCTCGGTCGGATGTACCTCAGGTTTTTCAAGCGCCAGATAGATGGTATGAATGACCCACATCCCTCCAGAGAAGGTCGCCTTGCTGGATCTGGCCGCGTTCGCGAGGCAGTCTAATTCCTTGAACTTTGCCGCTAGAAGCAGGTCTGAAATGGTCTTTTTGTAGTCGGAAATTGCGTTCACATCGGTGACTGGGTCGCCGTTGAGCCCTGCCGCCTGCTGATCGCTCAGGCCACATGTCGAGGACGGGGGGTTCGACGTTTCGGCGCCAGCTCGTCCGCAGGCGGTCACCAGCAGAACTAGGACCATCGCTGTTAAATACAGGCGGCGAAACCTCGGAATTCCCAGAAAGAACGCGATGAAGATCACAAAAATAACCTCGAAAGAGGGCTCGTTTCGACTAAATTATCGGGATTTGCTTCCGTTCCAAAGTTACTGAAGGGAAATTGCATTCCTCCGCTTGGTCGTCGAACACGCCTCTCAGCTTACTTTCGTGCGCAAACCTGCCCTTCCTATTCCTCCAAAAGAGGAAATCCACAGCCTCACTGTGATATCTGACCTTGTTCCGACAATCTGAACGCCGGATGATGCCATAGACAAACAGCATTTCCGGCGAGCGCGAATGCTGTACTTCCGAGTTAGGGCGTTCGCCCAATTGCAAGGTTTTGCGTTTTCTTTTAAAAAAACGTATCCACCTCAATCGTTCGGATTTAGGGTTTCAGCCGCTTCGCTCGATCAAACTCAGATAGCGTTGTCGTCTCTGGCCGGATTCCTTTGCGATCTGAAAATCTTTTTGGAGGCTTTGTAGTCATGAGGAAATTCTCCCCCACAATCTGTTTGCTCACCGCACTTGCATTCTGTCCTGGACTTTTGTTCGGACAGACTGACTCCAACTCAGCGGTCGCGATCCACGTTTCTCCGGATGCAGCGACTCTCTCATCCTCAGAAGCGGTCCAATTCACTGCTCTGGTTAAGAACACACCCCGGGTGGCAGTCACTTGGTCCGCTTCCGAAGGAACAATCTCCAGCACCGGTCTCTATCACGCGCCGAAGGTCAGCGCTGATACGACGGTGCGAGTGACAGCGACCAGCGTCGCCGACCCCAGCAAGTCCGATGTGGCATCCGTGGTCATCCGCCCGGCGGAGCAAGCGGCCCTCCCCCAGACCAGCGCTCCTTCGACCGGTACCACGATTCAAGAATCTTTCTTCGGAGCCGACTTCAACGGCTTCGGCGTCTGGCCCCCGACCGATGGCGAGAAGCAGATTGCAACTCTCGGCGGCATCCGACTCTGGGATGACGGCGTCAAATGGGCTCAAGTCGAAACTGCCAAGGGCGTCTACAACTGGGCAGAACTCGACAACTGGATGAGCAAGGCTCAGGCGCAGCACATGGATGTTCTCTACACGATCGGAGACACACCCAAGTGGGCTGGCTCCATACCGAAGGGCAGTCCCTGCGGCCCTGTCGGTCCCTATAGCTGCTCGGCTCCCACTGACGTAACAACCAGTGGCACCGGCGCTGACGCGTACTTCTCCGACTTCATCACCGCCTTGGTCACCCGCTATAAAGGCCAGATCGCGTTCTACGAACTGTGGAACGAACCGGATTGCACGTGCTTCTGGAGCGGCACCAATGCACAGATTGTGCGCATGGGCAAAGACGCTGCTGCCATCATCCGCTCAATCGACAAGAACGCGAAGATTCTGAGCCCATCCGCTCATGGTCCGACCATGGCCACCTGGTTCGATGGTTATATCGCAGCCGGCGGAGCGCCGAACTTCGATATCGTCAACGTTCACATGCGCGGCACCACCTCGACCAACAAGGATCCCGAGGCTTTCCTCACCATGTACGACGATGTGATTGCGGAAGTTCAGAAACGCAATCTCACCAAGGATCCGATCTGGGATGACGAGCACGGAATCAAGCAGAACGAACTAAGCAACACGGAAGAACTCGCCGGCTATGTTGCTCGTTCCCTCGCCCTTCGCGCTGGAGTCGGGCTGCAACGTCAATACGTATACACGTGGGACCAGGGCGGAGGCGATGGACTCCAGGGTAATGAATCTGGAACTGCATGGGACACGGTTGCTGGATGGCTCATTGGGCACTCCATCAGCCCATGCGTAGCCAGCGGCACCGTCTATACCTGTAACGTGGATAACGGCCAGATCGTATGGGACACCGCGCAATCCTGCAGCAACAGCGGTTGCACGACGTCTAAATACATCTATCCGTCGCAATACAGTAAGCAGACGGATATCTACGGCACCAAGACGTCGATGAGTGGCAGTACTGTGTCAATCGGTTACAAGCCGCTTTTCCTCACCTCGAACTAGTTTTTCGCAAGAGAAAATGCCCGAACATCACGAGATGTTCGGGCATTTTTATTTGGTTCGTATCAGAGGATGGCTTTAGCCAATGCCGCCAGCGGCTGCTAGATAGAACGGCCTTAGCCGCTGCGCCTTACGAATTCGCGCTGATTGGCGTCGATTGCTTCCTCTCTTCTTCCCGCTTGCGCGCCGCCTCTTGCCCCTGCCGGCGCAACTGGTCGAACAAATACCGGTGACGCGCGGCCTTCACCGCGTCTCCTCCCGGCTGTCCATAAAGCACACCAAGCCAACGATGCGCGGCCGCTAATCCCGGAAGGATCGTCAGCGATGTTTCAAATGCCAGGATGGCTCGCTCTCTCTGCCCGAGCCGGGCCAGCGCAATCCCCAGGTTGAAGTGTCCGAGCGGAGAGAAATGCTGCAAGCCCACGGCAATTAATGCCTCCGAAGCCGCTTCTTCAAACCGCCGCTGCCGCAGATACACCATCGATAGCCCCACGTGCGCCTCTGGGCTGTCGCCATCAATTTCCAGTGCCCGTTGGAATGCCCGTTCCGCATCTTCTACACGCTTGCAGCGCAGATACGTTTCCCCAAGGCGCAGATGCAGATTCGGAAGGTGCGGCTCGCCCTCTTCCGCACGCAGAAGTGAGGCCAATCCTTTCTCCGCATTTCCATCCGCAAGCTCGATGGTGCCGATCAGCCAATCCGCCCACGGACGCGAACGCTTCGTCTTGTCAGCCTCGCTCTTAGGCTCCTGATCCTTCGGCTCCTGGGGTTCGTCTCCATTCTTCTTCGAAGCCTCGGGCTCGAAATTCAGAACTTCTTCCAGCAACACTCTGGACTCCGCGTTTCTCCCCAGCGAAACGTAGCACTGCGCCAGATGCAATTTGAAGCGCATCTCTTCCGGCTTCTCGCGGCACAACTCCTCGAGGAGGGGGCGCGCCTCCTGATATTTGCGGCAATCCATCAGATCGCGTGACAGGTTGTATTTGCACTCACGCACTGCGCTGGCCACGGCCTTTTCCTGGTTCTCAGTTTGAGGTTGCACGTACCCTAGTGCCACAAACTGTTCCAGCACCGCCTGCGCCGCCGCCGGGTCCATTCTCATATCCGATGAGTGCATGCCGCATTCGCCGGCTTCATTTTCCCAGCTCGGAATCCGCTCGATCTCCGGAGTTTCCTCAAACGCCTGCACGAGTACACGCCCGTCCATGTCCTCGCCGACCGGCAGCCCGAACAACGTGAGCACGGTGGGCGTCACATCGAGCAACGTTGCTCCATAAATCCGTTCGTCCTTCCGCACGTGCGGCCCCTTCATGCAGAAAATTCCGAATGGCCGGTGCTGCACTGCCGGTCCCGCCGGTTCGTTCGGAATGCTTCGGGGGCGTAAGTGATCAGAATGAAATCCATGGTCCGATACCAGGATCACGGTCGCTTCCGGTCCCGCGAGCGTCAGCAACGTCTCGAGCATCATGTCGTGAAAACGGTACGCGCCATCCACGACGTCTTTGTAAATCTCGTACCGATCCTCGGGAATCCCTTCCATTCGCGGAGGACGATAGTTCATGAATGCATGGCAAAAGTGATCGATCCCGTTGTAATACACAGCCAGAAAATCCCACGGCTCATTCTTCAGAATCCACGTGGCCGCGTTGTGAAGGGAGCAGTTCTCTGTGAGGATCTTCGCAAACGTGTTCAGTCCGCGATCTTTTTCCTGATTGACCTCACCGGCTCGCGGAATCCACGGAAGAATCGCCTCTTCCGTCAGTTCACCAGGATGCATGCGCAGCCGCGCGAATGTATCGCGCAATTTTTCCGGATGCACCGCCCCAGTTGGCAGATCCCACGGTTTGTCCGGCGGCGCACTCGCGTGCGGATAGAGATCGGAAACCGACACTCCGTTGATCGGCTCCGCGGGATGGCCCGCAAACCATCCCAAGACATGCGTTTTGTAACCGCGCTGCGTCAGAATATTCCACAGCGCCTTCACCTTCCGCGACGTTGACGAGACTGGACGGATTCCGCCCGAGTGCGGATCGGGCTCCATGAATCCGTGAATTCCATGTTTGTGCGGGCGTTTTCCGGTCGCAATGGAATTCCATAGCATCGGCGACAAGATCGGCTGCAGGGTCGCGATGTTCCCCATCACGCCCTCGCTGATCATGCCATCCAATGTCGGCATCAAACCCGCATCCAGCAGCGGATTCGCGATTTTCCAGTCGGCTGCGTCCCAGCCGATCAACAGAACTTTCTTAGCTAGCGGCTGCGCCAAACGGATACCTGTCGCTTTCCGGGGGATATGATTTGTAGTCCTTAATCGATGATGCTTGCGCTTCGGCTATCGTATGCTTCTCGCGCCGCCACAGCGTCAAACCATCGGTTCCCATCGCCAGCATCCCGAGCGAAGGATTCGGCGCCTGTGGCTCGTCTGCCATCTCGGTAGCACTGCCAATCGTGATTGGCTGATTGGCAACAGTCTCGTAAGCGTACGCCGTGATCGTCGCAGAAATCCCTCGGCACTTGGACAATACGACGCTGTGAGCCACGTTAATCCTCACCCATCCGTAATGGGTTTGCCCGCTGATCTGGAATTTAACCCCCACAAAGCGATCCGGATTGTTTCCCGCCCAGTGGCCATATTGTTTTTGGTCGACGCACATCGAATGGTTCTTCTCGACCTGCGAGGACTGTTCGAGAACGGCATAGCTTGCCCCATCGAAATGGTCCGAAGGGCCGACCTTGGAGCCGCGTGTGAGAGCGCTGACCAACTGGAGAGATGGACCGCTTCCCTTAGTAATTACTTCGTTCCCCGGTATGTTCTTCAAAGTCAAGTTGGCCGTAATGATTGAGTAGGGGCCAAAGCTTGTGAACCCGAAGGATACATCCGTGACGCCATCGCCGTTGATATCGAGCGGAACATTCGCGCTAATAATGTATCGCGGAAGAATTGGAATCGTCTTGTGAGTCACAACCACTTCACCCGCCGCCGGCTGCGCCATCGCGAGCATGCTGACTCCCGCCGCCAGTGCGGCGCCATAGTACACACTTGCAAGATGAGCGACATCGATTGGGAGAGAATTGTCGGTACCAGGGGCGCCTTTCCGTGACATAGTTCCTCCGTCTATTTTTGGTGTTCATTTCTTGAGAGTCGTGCCCTACACGCCCCACGACGAGAAAACTTCGACAGCGCTGTTCTTCCACCACGCCTGGGTTAAGGTGTTACCTTGAAGATTACTCCGTCCTTGCTGGAGCCACCCGCCTGCGTCGCTCCGTAAATATTGCCCGCACTATCGATTGCCAGGGAACCGATAGCGGGCTCGGAGCCGTGCGGCCCGTCGAATGTGTACAGGTCCTTCTCAAGCCAAGACGGGCCGCTTTGCGGCGTCAGTTTATACACGACCCCATACTCGCCGCTGTAATTTGGGCGTCCGAGATTCGCTCCATACAAATTGCCCGCGCTATCGAAAACGACCCCCGAATACGGCAGTTCATCAGGATAGAGCCAATAGAAATTGTAGAGCACCGTTTCGGTCCAGCTTCCTCCTGACTGCGGAGATAGTTCAAATACCGTGCCTCCATAGCCAGATCCTCCATCGACAGTCGTTCCGTAAAGATTGCCGTTGGAGTCGAAGATCAATCCCGCGATCGGCTCGAACCCGTCGATCCCATTGTTTTGGAATGTATGCAGCACCTGTTCCTTCCACCCCCCGCCCGACTGCGGTGATAGTTCGAACACGGTCCCTTTACCGTACTGGCCACCAGCGTAGGTCGTGCCATATAGATTTCCGACAGAGTCGATCACCAAGTTCGCCCTAGGCAATGCTCCGTCCGTGCCGCTGCCGAAGCTGTGGATCACGGTCTCGGTCCATCCGCCTCCCGATTTCGGCGTGAGCTTATACGCCGTGCCGCCGGTGGTGTTCGTGCCGTTGCCGTAAGCACCACCAGCCTGCGTCGTTCCATAAATATTCCCCGCCGAATCGAAAACCACGCTCCCGCACGGGTATTGCCCGTCCTTGGCACTGCCGAAGTTATGCAGAACAGTTTCCGTCCACTTGCCAGAAGTCGCTTCCGACAATTCGAAAACGACGCCGGCGCCGTTGGAACCGCCGAGCTTGGTCGTTCCATAAATCTTGCCGGGACTTTCGACAACAACCGCACCCGAAGGCGTCGATCCACCTGCCCCGCCGTTGAAAGACAGCAGTGTCGTCAGCGTCCATGGGTTTGGCACTAACTGAAACACTGTTCCGTTATTCGAGCTGCCGCCTTGGGCTGTAACACCGTACAGGTTCCCTGCCGAATCAAACGTCAATCCGAGGATTGGTAATTCGCCGTCCGTTCCGCTAAACGTGTGAATCACGGTTTCTGTCTGGGCCAGCGCAACTACATTCAATACCAGCAGCATCGCTGAAAGTACCGCCATAACTGCTATCCGCGAAGATTTTTGAGATCGCATCGATGATTCCTCCCTGGCCAACATCAACCCGAATTCCTCGGTCACGCACGAGTTAAGACTTTGGTTCGACTGCATCCGATGTCGATGACACGCCATTGTCGCGTCGCCATAATGCGAGACCCCGATCCCCCGATGCCAGCATGCCGATTGATGGACCCTTTACGGCTCCGAAATTTTTCCCAGCTGACACTGTTTTTGCTTCCACTGCTGCGTCGGTCGTGCTCCCTGCACCAATCTTTTTGTTCGCTATGGTCTCGTACGCGTACTCTGTGATCGTCGCGGTCAAACCATAGTTCCAAGTAGTAGTCATGCGTATCCATCCGTAGTGTGTCGCTCCCTTAATCAGGAACTTCACGCCCAGGTAATGATTAGAGACTTTTCCCCACTTTCCGTATGAGGAATGCCCGCTGACCCCGGACTCAAATCCTGCAGTACGTTCCACAATGAGTTGCTCACGGGCCATCGAACTCGAAAAATGAGCGGACGGACCAATGTCTGCGCCTTTCGCCAGAGCCGACGCATAGGGCCCTAACGAACCACGGCTTCGCCCGCCTTCGACTTTTCCTCCCGCCAGTGGCTTTGCCACGAAGGTTCGATAGAAAGAATGGTCGTAACCGCCTCCCGTGATCGACAGCTCGAAGTCGTTAGTCCCATCCTTATTAAGATCGATCGCGATACTGGAATAACGCCCTAGCGTAACGTTGGTCTTCGTAACTACCACCGAACCTTCGGCCGGCTGAGCCAGCGCCAGCATGCTGACGCCCGCAGCCATGGCGGCTGCGGAATATAGGTTCAAATGTTGATGGATATTTTCAATTGCCTGATTTGCAGAACGGGTGCGCCAGCCGCGAGGCATAAGAATCCTCCGTTAGTTTTGGAGTGGAGAAGCGGAGCTGTTGGGCCCGGGGGAGAAAAACGAACATTAACTGTGAAAGCTGTTGCTCTCAATACAGCGAAGGCCTTAGTTAAGACCCAACGCCTCGCCGCGCCGCCACAGTGCTAATCCATCGGCGCCGCGAGCGAGCATTCCTAAAGATGCGCCCACCGGCTCCATCCGATTCTGCGCCTGACTTTCGCTGGCCGAGGTGGAAGCAACTCCAGCAGAAATCTTTTTGTTCGCAACGGTCTCATATGCATACGCGGTGATCGTCGCCGAAAAACCCTTCGGCTGTGTCGTCACTGTCAAGCGCACCCATCCGTAATGCGTTTGGCCCTTGATCAAAAACTTGACACCCACATAACGGTTGACAGGATTGTTACCCCAATCGCCATAAAGATGGCGCGAATACCGATTCGAGGCGTTCGTGCCGCTAGCACGTTCAATGTCGGCGACGCCCTTGGAACTGAAATGGGCCGACGGCCCGATCTTCGCCCCGTGCGCTAACGCAGACGCATAGAAGCCGCCTTCCTTATTTGCCGCTCCCACCACGTCACCGCCGTCCAGCGCTCGTACCGTCAGAGCGATTTGAAACGAGTGATAGGCAAAGCTATACAGCGAGAACGAAAAATCGTTCACGCCATCATGATTCAGGTCGAGCAGCACAGGCTTTGGCGGAGGAAAGAAGTAGCTCGAGACCGGTATCGGAATCGTCTTCTTTGTGATCACCACCTCGCCCTGCGCTGGTTGTGCCAACGCCAGCATACTCACGCCGGCAGCCATGGCCGCCGCCGAATAGAGTTTCATTTGCTGATCAACGCGACCGGAAACTGCGGGTACGTTCGGACGGGCAGACTTATTGCGCGGCATAATTCGCTCCTTGCTCTGCGGAGAATCCTTCACCTGCCGCGATGCTGTCAAGATGAAAGAACTTGCATAGTAATGGTGACGTCCTCACATTTCTTTTACGCATCCGATCTACTCATGCGCTGGACCGTTTCTCCTCGATATAATCTGCCCAGAGTGATGTACATTTCGTGATGCGAGGTTCCGTTGCACATCAGAACTCGCAATCGCAGTGTTAGATGTGAACTTATGATTCGCCGTTCCTCGCTTCTTCTTGCGCTTCTGCTCGTCAGCCTTATCCCGTCTTTTGCGCAGGACCAATCCGCTAACTCCAGCTCCATACACGGCACCGTCATCGACGCAAAGACCTCGCAGCCACTAGCTGGCGCCACCGTATCGTTGCAGAATTTTCAGCAATCCGGCAGGCCCGCTGGATCGAATTCCGCTACTACAACCGCCCCCGACGGGAGCTTTCTCTTTCGCAATCTGCTCCCCGGGAGTTATCGCGTCTCCGCAACCCACAACGGCTATGTCAGTTCGGCGCGACGCCCGCGCCCAGGCGCGCAATCGCCAGGCAGCGCCGTGTCACTGGCTGCCGGGCAGACCGTCGATGATGTCGTCGTCCGCCTGATGCCCACGGGCGTCATCACCGGGCACATCACCAACGAACGCGACGAGCCCATGCCCGGCGTTCTCGTGCAGACGATGAAAGCCTCCTACGGTAACGGCCATCGCGAGTTCTCCGACGCCCGCACCGGATTCACCGACGATCGTGGAGAGTTTCGCATTTGGGGTCTTGCTCCCGGCCAGTACTTTCTCAAGGCAACTAATCCTCGAAACGGGGAACGAGGTCCCGCTTCCGGACAGGTTTACGTACCGATTTTTTATCCCGGCGTTGCTGATCCCGCTCAATCCCAGGCGATCGAATTACATCCCGGTGAGGAATTGAGCGGCATCAATCTTAGCCTCTCTGCGCAACGTGCCGTTCACGTCAAAGGCCGAGTTCTGACGTCGAACGGCGTACCCGCCAAAGGATCCGACGTTGCACTTACACAATTTGCCGGCGACGGATACTCCCTCGATGTGGAAACCGATTCTGCGGGACGCTTTGACCTCGCCGCAGTTCCTCCCGGCTCGTACTCCATCGTCTCTCAATCCTCCGACAATTCCATGTCCGGCCATTTGCAAATGGGACACGCTTCCATCTCGGTTGGCGATACGCCGGTCGATGTTCCCGACTTGGTTCTCTTTCCCGGCGCGACTATTACCGGTCATCTTCGAGTCGAAGGCGACCGCAAGGTCGCTCTGCCCAGAACCATCGCGTCGCTCAAGCCGCTCTCCAACGATGCGAGCGCCGGCGTCGACAGTGCGGCAGTACAGCCCGATGGATCGTTCACCTTCCACGACGTTCCCGAAGGAGAATACGGACTCACTCTCTCCGCGCTTCCCGACGGATATTACGTCAAGACCACACGAGACACGCCTGCCGCCGCGATTCTCGTCAGCCACGGGCATGCTCCACCCGCGGAAGTTCACATCGGCCCGGGCGCAGTCCGCGTTCAAGGAACGGTCTATAAAGACTCCGACAACCAGCAGGTTGCCGCTTCGGTCACCGTGGCTCTTGTGCCCGACGCCGCCCACCGCTCGAATAGTGACTACTATCGAGTGGTCACCTCCGACCAATCCGGAAAATTCACCCTCGCCAATATTCCTCCCGGCGACTATTCCCTGTTTGCATTCGAAAATGTAGATCGAGAAGCCGTCATGGACCCAACTTTCCTTCAGCGATACGAGGGCGCCGGCAAATCACTTCACATCGAAGAAGGCGCCAACCAGAATCTCCAAGTCCAATTAACGGCAGACGCTCAAGATTCTCAGTAAGGCAACGAGATTGACCCGGTCTCGCTCGTCGCGAAGCTGCGAAATAACAGACCCTAAGCCTCTCGCCGAAAACATTTTCTTGCCAGATTTGCACGCACAGGAAAAACAAAAGCCGCCCCATCGGAGCGGCTCCTATTCCCGGTTCGATTCGCGGCAGCGTTAATCGATTCCGTGAATTCGCATGCTCACCAGCTGATCGATGCTCAGGTCTTTGATTCCTCGCGAACGCATGTCGCTGATGTATTCCGGTGTCACATTGTGAATTCGCATTGCGATCAGTTCATCCGGATCAGGATGCTTGTACCCAAGTCCTTGAACCTTATCGATGAACTCTGGTGAAACTCCGTGAATACGAAATGCGATCAGCTTCTCGAGTTCGATGTGATCATAGCCGCGCTTCTTCAGTTCTTCTATCCATTCCGGAGTCGCGCCGTGAATTCTCATCGCGATCAACGTGTCTTCGTCCGGAGAATATCCAGCCTGATGCAGACTGCGAATCATCTGCGGACTCACGCCATGAATGCGAAACGCCACCAGTTTGTCGCTGTCTGAAATCTTCAGGCCTTCCGCGCGCATTGCTTCGATGAACGCCGAATCCACGCGGAATATGCGGAACGCGATTAGCTTGTCTGCGTCGAGATCGCCCAGATGCTCGCCTTTCATCTCTTTCGCGAAAGCCAGACTTACATCCTGCACTGCCATGCCGAACTGCTTCTCGTCGTCCACAGAAAATCCCAGCGATTGCATTTCGCGCGGATAATTTGGGTCAGGCTGGAAGTGAAACAGTCCAGCGCCTTCGCCATCGTTAAGAAATCCCTCGCATTCGATCTTCCCCGCATCGCGCGTGATCGTGAAGTGTACGTCTTGTCGCCCAGCCTTTGAGAAGTCGACGCCCTGGAACGAAGTTGCAGGCCAATCGGACTCGTGATTCGAGGATCCGCCGTGATGATGCTCGATCAGCGAGAACTCTACCTTGCCCGGATTGTCGGACTTACTGATCGTCCAATCGCCGCTGCGCACTTCAGCCGCGCGATTCTTGATCACAACTCCAAGCACGCACGATGCAAATACCAGATACGCAAGAGTTCGACGCATTCGCATAAAGCGATCTCCTTATTGAATTCAACCAGAGTTAGCTCAACCAGCGACGGACGTACTTCTCCGTCCATGCGAGGACGCTGCCTCGCGCGTTCATACATACGGACGTGGTGCATTAAACGGGTTTTAGAGGTCAGCCTTGGAGTCGAGAATCCCCAACTGCCGCAATTGGATCAATTTGTCGAGAGTCAGATCCTTGAAGCCGTGCTTTCTGGCTTCGTCGATGAATTCAGGCGTGACGTCCTGCACCTTGGCGCGGACAATGTCGTTGACTCCGACTTTGAATCCCGCCGACTGGAGCGCCTTGATGTATTCAGGCGTTACCTCCTGCACCCGCATCGAGATCAGTTCGTTCACCGACGGTTTCAGGCCGAGCGCCTGAATTCCGCGAATCCATTCTGGAGTGACATCTTGCACGCGCAGCCCAATCAGTTCATTTGCATTCGGCTGCAAGCCGAGATCGTGCAACTCCTTGAAATACTCCGGAGTTACATCTTGCACCTTCATGCCGATGACTTGGTCAGCGTTGACTGCGAGCCCTGCCGAATGCAGCTCGCGCACATATTCGGGAGTCACTCCCTGCACTTTCAGCCCGATCAAACGGTTAACATCCGCATCGATGCCCGCTTCCTTGAGCCCGCGATAGTATTCAGCATCGACTCCTTGCACCTTCATGCCGATGAGTTGGCCCTGATCCGGATTCAATCCTGCAGCGTGCAGTTCCTGGATGTATCCGGGAGTGATGTCCTGGACGCGCATTGCGACCAGCATGTTCGCGTCAGGACGCAATCCTTGCTCGCGGAGTTCTCGCACATATTCGGGAGTGACGTCCTGCGTCTTCAACGCGATCAGTTGGTCGACCGTGAGATCACCAAGCCCTGCGGCCTTCATCCCATCGATGTAGGAAACCGCCGAAGTCTGCTCTTCGCTTTGCCGATGGACCGGAGAAGGTTTCGGAGCCGGAGAGCTTGCAGTCCGCGAAGGTTGGGGCGCTGCGCTCGGCGAATTCGGCGTAGCCTGAGCCACGATGGCCGCAAGCGCTGCCTTCGGATGCGCAATTCCCAGCAGCGCATTTCCAGCGATGAGCGCCGCTGCAAGACACAGAATGCTGCCGCTGATTCCAATGCCGCGAATTCCGGTGCCGAGTTGCTTAAGCCCAAGCACGCGCACGATGCGTTCGGTCAACGGTCCGCGATTCGCAGCCATCGCCAATGCCGGAACGCTACGCCACTCTTCCATCATGGTCAGCGCGCGCGCGTATTCGACGGCGTTGCCGCAAATCGCGACCGCCGTTTCGTCGCAACAATGCTCGCGTTCGGCGCGAATGCGTTTATTCAGCCACCAAACTGCGGGATGATAGAACAGAAGCGTTTCGACACCGACCTGGATTACATTTACAAAGGGATCGAGCCTCTGGATGTGCGCGAGTTCATGTGCAATAACCGACCGTAATTGCTCTTCTGAAAGCCCGGTCAGCGCACTCACTGGAAGAAACACCACCGGCTTAAACCATCCAATCACTGCGGGCGCTTGTAGCCACGCACATTCGCAGTAGCGAATCATGCGATCAATGCCAAGCTGGTGCTGCATCGCGTGACAGATTTCAAGCACGTGATCGGCAACAATCGAAGACTGTTTCCGGCGTTCGCGCTCTAGCAACAAGAATCCTCCCGCGGAACGGAGACTGAAGAACGCCACTCCGAGAAGCCAAGCTTCGACGAGCCATGAGAAAGCATCCAGGGAGGTTCGGATCGAGGAAGCCTTCGCGGACTCACTGGTCTCAGTTTCATAACTCGCAGTCGCGGCATGATGGACCGCCGTCGGCGCCCCTATGGTGACTGGAATAGCGCCGCGCTGCTGAAGGTAGAAAATAAAAGTCGCGACTGGCGCGAGCAGCATCAGTCCCAGCGTAACGACGCCGATCAGATAACGCATCTGCGTACGCCGGCAAATTGCCATTGCCGATGCCGCAAATGCTGCAAGCGCAGTTCCCTGCCACACAAAGTGCAGGAGCGCCCAACCCAAAGCCTGCATTGTTCGCGGAGAAATCCAGTTGATGAGTTCATTTGTCATTGCTGTATTCATCGGCGGTTCCTCTCGTACTCATCGAGCATTCGGCGAAGCTCTTCTATCTCTTCCTGCGAGGCCTTGCGCCCAGCGAGCGCGTGCATCATCAGTTGACTCGCGGATCCTTCAAAAACCCGTTGCAACATATCGCCGGCGAGCTGACGCTTGGTTTGAGCCGCCGGCAGGCATGCTTCATAGACGTGCGCGCGTTGTGTTTCGTTTCGCCGCACGGTGCCTTTTGTGGTCATGATTTGCAGGAGCTTTAGCACCGTTGTATAACCGAGAGCCTTTTTTTCGCTGAGCGAGTCGTGAACGTCGCGAACTGTCGATGGCCCGCGAGTCCACAGCACGCGAAGAATCTCCAGCTCCGAAGCGGTGGGTTTTTGCGGAGAGTGCGTCATGCGAGGGACAATACTACGAAGGAATTCGTAGTGTCAACGAAAATCTTCGTAGATAAACATTTTTCATTCAATCCGCTCGCGGTTTGTGACGCGCGGGACGGCGGAGGCGGCTGTCGCCACAATGTTATGTTGCGCCAAATCATCCGTCGTCGCTAACGGTTGCTTGGCAAGTCCGTCCACTACCGAGTAGAGTACTGTTTCGTCTAATCCCAGGATCTAATCCCCATAACAGGAGTTCGCTCCCATGCGTCACGCAGCGATGGTGCTGGCAGCAGTTTCGTGCCTCGCGGTTTTCATGCAGGCACAAACCGCCGAAGAACTGGTCAACAAGAATATCCAGGCAAAGGGCGGGATCGAGAAAATCAAAGCGATCAAGTCAGTGCGCATTACGGGCAAGTTGATTGCCGGCGGCGGGTTCACTGCTGCAACCGTGCAGGAGAATCAGCGGCCGAATCTGGTTCGCGAGACATTCTCGCTGCAGGGAATGACAGCCGTCACGGCGTACGACGGCACGACAGGCTGGCAAATTCAGCCCTTCGGAGGAAAGAAGGATCCTGAATTGATGGGCGAGGACGACCTGAAGGACCTGCTTCTCGATGCCGACTTCGACGGGCCGCTTGTGGATTACAAAGAAAAAGGAAATACGGTGGAGTTCATGGGCCACGATGTCGTCGATGGGGACGATGCGCTGCGGCTGAAGGTGACTTTGAAAGACGGGGACATCGTTTATTACTTCCTCGATCCCGACACGTATCTGGAAATCCGCAAGGAAGTTCAGGAGTTCATCCGGGGATCAGTTCGCGAGACTGTTCTGGAAATGGGCTCTTACAAACCCGTGGCGGGAGTGATGTATCCGTATTCGATCTCCCAAGGATCGAAGGCGAACCCGTCGGCACAGACCACGGCCGTCGAGAAAATTGAAGTGAATATAAATATTGATCCCGCGGACTTCGCCGTTCCTGCGTCGCTGAAGCCTGAAGAGAAGAAGTCCGGGTTGGTCGGGATTCATTGATGTAAGGCGGAGTGCTGGAAAGAGTTGAATCGTGTGCTGCTGTAGGCGACATCTTGAACCGCAACGAGGAAACGAACTGATGAATACGATGCGCAGTCATTTTTCCCTTCTGCCGAAGTTGAGCATGTTTCTTTGGGTTGTCTTTTGCATGCTTCCAGCTAACGCGGCTTACTCTCAGACGGGCTACAAATACGACGCGGCGACGGTTTCCGGATTGCCTGCGCGCAATATTGGTTCGGCAACGATGAGTGGACGAGTTGCCGCGATCGATGCGGTTGAGCAGGATGGCCGGATCACGGTGTTCGTAGGCGCGGCGAGCGGCGGCGTGTGGAAGTCGGTGAATGGCGGCACAACATATAAATCTGTCTTCGACCGTGAGAGTGCGCAGTCGATTGGCGCAGTGACGATTGATCCTTCGAATCCGAAGACGGTTTGGGTGGGGACAGGCGAGGCTTGGGTGCGCAACAGCGTGTCCGTGGGAGATGGCGTCTACAAGTCGACGGACGGCGGCGAGAACTGGACTAATGTCGGGCTAAAGGACAGCGAGCACATCGCGAAGATCCTGGTCGATCCGAACGATGGAAACGACGTTGTCGTTTGTGCGATGGGGCACCTTTGGGACGACAACGACGAGCGTGGAGTCTACAAGACATCAGATGGCGGAAAGACGTGGAAGAAAGTTCTGGCTGGGGCGAACGGTTCGTCGGGCTGCGCGCTCATGGCAATGAGCCGCCAAGAGCCGAAGACGATGTACGCATCGATGTGGGACTTCCGCCGTCAAGGCTGGACGTTCCGGTCGGGCGGACCAGGCAGCGGACTCTTCAAGTCGACCGACGGTGGGGATCATTGGAGCGAGATTCAAGAGAGCAATGCCAAGGGCCTTCCGGCCAAACCCTGGGGCCGCGTTGCGATTGCTGTTGCGCCGTCGAAACCGCAAGTGGTCTACGCGAATATCGAAGCAGAAAAAGGGAGAGGACTGTACCGGTCTGACGACGGCGGGGCGAACTGGACGAAGCTTGATGCCAGTAACTACATGGTGTGGCGACCGTTTTATTTCGGCAATCTGATTGTCGATCCTAAAGACGAAAACAAGATCTTCAAGCCGGATCTCATTCTTCTATACAGCACCGACGGCGGAAAGACGTTTAACGTTGTTTCGGGCGGTGCGCACGGAGACTTCCACGATGTCTGGATCGATCCGACGAATCCGAACATCGTGATCGCTGGAGACGACGGCGGCCTATGGCGCAGCGAAGATGGCGGCAGCCGCTGGAAGCATCAGATGAACTTGCCGATCTCGCAGTTTTACCACGTCAGCACCGACAACGCGGATCCTTATCACGTGTATGGCGGCCTCCAGGACAACAGTTCGTGGGTGGGAGATTCATCGTATCCAGGCGGCATTTCGAACTCGCGCTGGGAAAACATGTTTGGTGGCGACGGCTTCTGGATGTTCGAGGATCCATCGGACGCGAATTACATTTACGCCGAAGCGCAGGGCGGAGAGATCGGACGCATTAATCGCATTACGCATGAGATTCGCGGAATCAAGCCGCTGCCGAATTACGGCGAGAAGAAACTTCGTTTCAACTGGAATACGCCGATTCACATGAGTCCGAACGAGAAAGGAACGATTTATATCGGCTCGCAGTTCCTGTTCCGCTCACAGGACCACGGACAATCGTGGGACCGCATCTCGCCAGACTTGACGACGAACGATCCAGAGAAACAGAAGCAGGAAGAATCGGGCGGCGTGACTGTCGACAACTCCTCGGCGGAAATGTACACGACGATCTATTCGATCTCGGAATCACCGAAGAATGGACAGATTATCTGGGTCGGCACGGACGATGGAAACGTGCAAGTCACGCGCGATGGTGCGAAGAACTGGACGAATGTTTCCGGAAACATCAGTGGAGTTGAAAAGGGATTCTGGGTATCGACCGTTGAAGCCAGCCGCTTTGATGAGGCCACGGCATACGCAACATTTGATCGCCATACGTTCGGCGATATGAAACCGTATGCCTACAAGACGACCGACTACGGAAAAACCTGGACCGCATTGCCTCTGCCGGAGAGCAATGTCCAGGGATACGCGCACGTCATCAAGGAGGATTCGGCCAGTCCGAACCTGCTGTTCCTGGGCACCGAGGTTGGGCTTTGGATTTCGGTGGATGGCGGACAGCACTGGGCGCAATACAAAGGAAGCAATTTTCCAGGAGTTGCCGTGCGCGACATTGCGGTGCATTCCCGCGAAAGTGATCTGGTGCTCGCAACGCATGGCCGGGGAATCTGGATTATCGACGACATTTCGGCTTTGCGAGCGTTGACACCCGATTTGATGTCCAAAGAAGCTACGCTGCTTCCGGGCAGGGCGACTCAATATCTGGATACGTTCGGCGGATGGCCGGAGGGTGACGAAACTTTCAGCGGACGAAATCGACCGTCGGAGGCGCAGATCACGTATTACCAGAAGAGCCGCCACATCTTCGGCGACCTGAAGATTGAAATCTTCGACCAGAACGGCAAACTGGTGGACACGGTACCGGGCAGCAAACATCGCGGCTTGAACCGCGCGAATTGGCCGATGCGAGTCAAAGCTCCTGCGGTGCCTCCGGCGGCGTCGGCGCTGTTTGAGGCGGCACAAGGACCGCGAGTTTTGCCGGGCACGTATACGGTAAAGATGACGAAGGGCGACAACGTTTATACCGAACAGCTCAACGTCATTCTCGATCCTCGGGTGAAGTTTTCCGAGGACGATCGCAAGGCACAGTTCGAACTGGCGATGAAGATCTATCACACGATCGAACACATGACGTATGGAGTCGAGGCGATCGAGGGAGTTCGGAACGCGGCCAATGCAAGAGCAGCGAAACTGGCGGAAAAAGATCCCTTGAGGAAGCAATTGCAAGATCTGGCGGCCAAGTGTGACGGACTGCGGTCGAAGATCGTGGCCACCAAAGAAGGCGGCATGGTCACGGGTGAAGAACGCATCCGCGAACTGCTGGGCCAGCTTTATGGAACGGTGAACGGATATGAGGGGCGTCCGGCGGAATACCAGGTCGCTCGCGCCGATTCACTCGCACACGAATTGCAGGATGTGATCGACGATTTCCAGAAGCTGACGCAGAAACAGCTTCCGGCAATCAATGCAGGCTTGAAAAAGAAAAACGCGGAACCGATCGCCGTATTGGCGGAGTCGGACTGGCAGAAGAAACGCGAGGCGGAAGGCGGATCGGGAGCGGGGGCAGGAGCACGATTCCTCGGACTTGAAACGCGCGAGATGGATTAGCGAAGCTCTCGGACTTATCGCTCTAAATTTTGGCGTCTCTCCTCTCAGGGAGGCGCCATTGTTTTTGCAGCGCAAAATATGGCTCCAGAGCGAGTTCGATTTCTACCCTCTACCGGCAAGAACTGCAGATCCCCCCCCTTGTTCCCTTCCGGGATTAATCCCCACGGTCCCGATTGATTCCGGGCCCGGGTGCGAGTAGATTGGTCTGTCCCATGGCAAGCAACCGGAGCAATCCAGGAGATTCCCAATGTTGAAACGATTTACTGTCTGTATTTTTCTGATCGCCAGTTTCGCAGCGGTATCGTATGCGGCGGACGAAAACGCGTGCAAGGGCGACCCGGGTAAGTGGCAACAGCTCTTTAATGGAAAAGATTTGACTGGATGGAAACATGTCGGCCCCGGCGGAGACACGGTGGAAGACGGACTAATCCATACCCACGGCGGAATGGGCCTGCTCTACTGGACGGGCGGCAAGATTGGGAATTGCGAGATCCATGTCGTCTATAGGATGCGCGATGAGAACGATAACTCCGGCGTGTTCATCCGAATTCCCGTTGAGCCACGCGAAGAGTGGATGCCGGTGCACTATGGCTTCGAAGTGCAGATCGACAATCACCCAGAGACATCGGGCGAAGATGAATATCATTCGACGGGCATGCTCTACTCGCTGACCAAACCGCTGGCAAAGGCGTGGAAGCCTGGACCGGAATGGAACACGATGGATATCACTCTGGATGGACCGCGGACGATCGTCATGCTGAATGGCGTGAAGGTCACAGATTACAAGGATGGCGATCCGGTGCCCGACCGCAAGTTTGATTTTGAACCGCAGCGCGGGCCGCGTCCGAACTTTGGATATTTCGGGCTGCAAAATCACAGCGACAACGACATTGTGTTTTTCAAGGAAGTGGCGATTAAGCCGCTGAAGAAATAAGAGAGTTCAATAGCAGGTCTGTGTAAATCGAAATGGAGGGGTTGGCATGAAACGCATTTTTTCGCGACGTGCATTCTTGCAAGGTAGTGCAGCAGCAGCCGCAAGCAGTGTTTTGGTGGGGAAAACTGTTCTGCTTTCCGCTCAGCCCATGGCGCGCGCCGTCGCTCCGAGTGATCGCATGCGCTTTGGCATTATCGGAATCGGCATGGAAGGCTCCGGATTGCTGACTTCGGCAATCAGTATTCCAGGCGTCGAGTGCGTTGGAGCCGCCGACCTGTATGACGGACGCCACACGCTGGCCAAGGAGCTCACGGCCAATCCGAACCTGCCGACAACACGCCATTACCAGGAACTGTTGGACCGTAAAGACATCGACTGCATCGTAGCGGCCGTGCCCGATCATTGGCACCGGCGCGTCGTAGTTGACGCGTGCAACGCAGGCAAAGATATTTATTGCGAGAAACCGATGTCGCACAACGTGGCCGACGGATTGGCCATGGTGGAGGCCGCACAGAAAAATAACCGCATCGTGCAAATTGGATCGCAGCGCGTAAGTTCGCTCCTTTGCGAAAAGGCTCGCGAACTCTACTCCGGAGGCGCGATCGGCGATGTGGAGATGATCGAGTTGACGCTCGGCCGTAACGATCCGACGGGCGCCTGGGAATATCCGCCCCCACTCGATTTGTCGCCAAAGACACTCGACTGGGACACCTGGCTCAACGACGCTCCGAAGATTGATTTCAATCCACTCCATTTCGCGCGCTGGCGCTGCTGGAAGGCGTACGGCACGGGAGTCGCCGGAGATCTGATGGTGCATCTGATCAGCGGCATGATGTTTACGTTGGGGTGGAACGAGATTCCCAATTCGGCAACCGCTATGGGAGGGATCTTCCGCTTCAAAGACGGCCGCGATATGCCTGACTTTCACACTGTACTATTCGATTATCACGGCATTCCGGTTTACGTTCGACTCGACTTAGGCTGCGAAACGCCGGAACTGGCGCGTTTCATGGGCCCGAAGGGTCTGCTCGAAGCTGGAGAGTTGGAACTGAAGCACTCGCAGCAGCCCGGTGTCGATTTGGATCCGAGCTACTACAGTTTCAGTTTCCCTGCGAAGATGAGGGCCGAGTACGCAGCGCAATGGCATGCGGAACATGATCCGCCAATCGGAAAAGAGCCGGTCCGCGAGAACGTGGTCTACCAAGGGCACGATTGGGACGACTTGAAACCGCACCTGAACGTGTTTTTCCAAGCGGTAAAGTCTCGCAAGCCGGTAACCGAGGACGCGGTGTTCGGCAATCATGCTGCAATCGCGTGCCACATGGCGAACGAATCGTACTTCCGGCAGAAGCCCGTCACGTGGGACGAGGCATCGAAAACCATCAAGTCCTAAGCGGAGGAATCATGGGGTCCACTCTTTCCCGGGCAGAGACGGATCTGCGTTTCTGCTCGGTTTTCTTGTCCTGAGTGTTTTCGCATTCGCACAAGACCTTCTTCCGGAAAGCACAGCGATTCTTTCGTGTCGAACAGTCCGCTTCCGTATTTTCGCGGGTATATCATTCTTGTAAAGCAGTTCTCAAGTCATCCTCAACAGTGGTTTCTTCGCTCTGGAGTTCGGCATGACTACGATTCATCTCGCGATCAATGGAAAGTCTTATACGGTCGACGCCGATCCTCAAACCAGTTTGCTCAGCGTGTTGCGTGAACAACTGGATTTGACCGGGAGCAAATACGGCTGCGGAGAAGGGCAGTGCGGGGCATGCACCGTACTGATTGACGGAAGAGCGCAGCGGTCCTGCATTACACGACTCGGGTCCGTGGCTCAAAAGCAAATTACAACGATCGAGGGCTTGGCCGATGGAGATCATCTTCATCCGGTGCAAGAGGCATTCCTGGAGGTGGGAGCGATGCAGTGCGCATACTGCACTTCGGGAATGATCATGTCGGCGGTGGCGTTGCTGAAGCGAAACCCGAATCCGAACGCGAGTGAGATTGTTGACTTCATGGATGGCAACGTGTGCCGGTGTGGAACCTACCCGAGAATTGTCAGCGCAATTCAGAAGGCTGCGCATATGACGAGTGGAACGGCCACCGAGAAGGGGACCAGCCGATGAGCGAGGGACATCAGACAGAATTATATTTGGAGCCGGAACGCTATGAACTCAGAGCGGCAGCTCCCTATCGATTCGATGTGGGCCGGCGGGATTTTTTCAAGTTCCTGGGCGCCGGAGTGCTCGTCGTTTCCGTTCTAAAACCGGCAATCCTCGCGCAGGAATCGGGCGGCGGCCAGCGACGCGGAGAAGCACTGCCAAAAGAGATCGGGGCATGGCTTCATATCGGAGAAGACGGCAAGATTAGCGTTTACACCGGTAAAGCCGAAATGGGCCAGAACATCCGGACGTCTCTAAGCCAGGCGGTTGCAGAAGAGCTTCATGTGCCGGTCGATCAGATTGATCTGGTAATGGGCGATACGCAGCTCACTCCGTTTGACATGGGAACTTTCGGGAGCCGAACCACTCCAACAATGAACCTGCAACTCCGGAAAGTTGCGGCAGCCGCGCGCGAGACATTGATCGGGCTTGCTGCCCAACAGTGGAATGCGGATCGAAGAGCTTTAATCGCCGAAGATGGCAAGGTCACTGACACAAAGAGCAGACGGTCGGTTAAATATGCCGATCTGACAAAAGGACAACAGATCACGCAGGACGTAACGTCGGAGCAGGCTCTGATTCCCGCGACGGAATGGAAAGTCGCGGGTCAGTCCGAGCGAAAGGTCGACGGCCGGGACTTCGTGACTGGGCGGCACCGTTATCCCTCAGACCAAAAGCTGCCTGACATGCTATATGGGAAGATCCTGCGTCCTGCGGCTTTCGACGCTACGTTAGTATCCGCGGACACGCAGAAGGCAGAGCAGATGGGCGCAGTTGTCGTACATGACGGCAACTTTGTAGGAGTAGCCGCGCCGAGCTCGCAACTCGCTGCATCTGCCATTGGCGCCATCCAGGCAGAATGGAAATCCGAGCCACAACCCTCGAACAAGGAATTGTTCGACTATCTGCGCAAGAACACGACAGAGGGTAAAGATCCTACCGGGGACGGCGATCGCTACGATGTGGGCGCGCTGGACCAGGCAATGGCTTCGGCGGATCACACGCTGCAGCAGACCTACACTGTGTCCTACATCGCGCACGTTCCGCTCGAACCCCGTGCTGCGTTGGCGAAGTGGGATGGCGATCGGTTGACTGTATGGACGGGGACGCAACGGCCGTTCGGCGTGCGCGGACAGCTTGCTGAAGCATTTCATATTCCCGAAGACCACGTGCGCGTGCTGATGCCGGATACGGGCTCAGGATACGGCGGCAAGCACACTGGAGAAGCCGCGATCGAAGCAGCTCGATTGGCTCGCGCTGCGAAGCGTCCGGTGAAGGTTGTTTGGACGCGGGAAGAGGAGTTCTCGTGGGCCTACTTCCGTCCGGCTGGCGTTATCGATGTGAGCAGCGGTGTTCGCAACGACGGGACCATTACTGCGTGGGAGTTTCATAACTACAACTCGGGCTCCGCCGGTATTCGCACGTATTATGAAATCCCGAACCAACGAATCGTATTTCACGCTGTGCGCTCGCCGCTAAGGCAGGGATCGTATCGAGCACTGGCTGCGACCGCGAACCATTTCGCGCGCGAGTCGCACATGGATGAACTCGCACATGCGGTCAAAATGGATTCGCTGGAATTCCGATTGAAGAATCTGAAAGACGAACGCTTGCGCGCCGTGTTCGAGGCAGCAGCGAAGCAGTTTGGATGGGGCAAGAGCAAGGCCGCCGGACAAGGCTTCGGCATGGGAGGCGGTTACGAAAAGCTTGGGAACATCGCGACGTTCGCCGAGGTCAACGTGGACCGCAAGAGTGGAGATGTGAAAGTAGTTCGAGTGGTCTCCGCGTTTGAGTGCGGAGCGATCGTGAATCCAGATGGGCTTCGCAACCAGATCGAAGGATCGAACGTACAAGGGCTTGGCGGAGCCTTGTTCGAAGCCATTGAATTCGAAAATGGGAAGATTCTGAACGGCAGGTTGTCGGAATATCGCGTACCGCGCTTCAGCGATGTTCCGGCGCTGGAAACGGTTCTTCTGGATCGAAAGGATATTCCGTCGGTGGGGGCGGGAGAGTGCCCGATGATCGGTCTTGCTCCCGCGATATCCAACGCGATCTTTGATGCGAGCGGCGAGCGGTTGCGCGCTCTACCTCTAGTGCCCGATGGGCTGAAGGTGACTTCGTAGTGAAGCAGTACATTTAAGTTTCGTGGCCGCACAGCGATTTGTTCGTAACTAATTTCTGTTATTTCAATTGCGCTTTCCTGGAGCGATTCATGAGCGATTCTTCGTCGATGAACCGCCGAGATTTCCTCGGTAAATCTGCTGTCGCGATTGCGGGAAGTGCCATGCTCCCTCGCACGGCCGCGTCTTACGCAAACATTGTTGGCGCGAACGATCGCATTTCGCTCGGGCATATTGGCAATGGGAACCGCGGTCACGATCTCGATCTGATCGCGTCGAAGCTCAAAGATAGTCATCACGTCGAGATGACCGCCATCTGTGACCTATGGACGGTGAACCGTACGAAGGCCGTGGCTACCAATTCCAGCTATTACGGGAGGGATCCGCGCGCGCTGAAGCATCCTGAAGAGCTACTCGCCCTGAAAGATGTAGATGGGGTGTTGATCTCGACGCCGGAACACACGCATTCACCGATCTTGAAGCTCGCGGCGGCTGCTGGCAAAGATGCATACGTGGAAAAGCCAATGGGTAACGTTCTGGCAGAGGCAAAGGCGGCGCGGGACGCGGTAATTCAAGCCAAGACGATCGTTCAGGTGGGCACGCAACATCGCAGCGAACCCTACCAGGTGGCGGCGCAAAAAGTGGCGCGAAGCGGATCTCTCGGCGATGTCAGTAAAGTTGAGATTGTCTGGAATTATCACGGGCCGCGTTGGCGAGGACGTCCGGAAGTAAAGCAGATTCGCGAGCAGGATACCGACTGGAGCGCTTGGCTGATGACGAAGCCGGCACGGCCGTTCGATCCGCAACGATATTTCGAGTTCCGGTTGTATAAAGAATTTTCCAGCGGAATTCCGGATCAGTGGATGAGCCACGCAATCGACGTGGTGCACTGGTTCATGGACGATAATTATCCGACGTCAGTGGTATCGCATGGGGGCGTTTTCGCATGGCACGACGGCCGCGAGAACGCCGACACATTCCAAACACTGCTCGAGTATCCGAAAGGATTTCTGGTGAGCTATTCGACCAGCTTCGGCAACGACGCCCCCAGTTTCACGCGCTACATGGGAAAGAAAGCAACCCTCATTAATATCGGTGGAGAAGGTAGCCCGCGCTACCAATTGATCGAAGAAAAGGGCACGCACGAAGATGACTCCGACATCGATCAGAAGAGGACGTCGGAATTCATTCAGGTGCCCGGCCAGACCGGTGTTCCGCCGATGGGCATCGACGATCTGAGCTTGGAGCATATGGCAAACTGGTTTGAGTGCATGCGATCGCGGCAGCAACCCCATGCGACGGTACACGCCGGCTACGCGCACTCGGTGGCGTGCATGATGGCTGCTGAGGCTTATTGGACGGGGAAGAAGATTTTCTGGGATGCGCGGTCGCAAACTTTCTCAGATCAGAAACCGGCATAAGCTCCGGCACTATTGGCGCCAAGATGGATGGCGATTGCCGTGCATCTAAGTTGACAGTCTCCGGCCACCGCTCCGGACTTACAATGGCTTCAGCGGGTCAAATCTGTAAACTTGGGGATGGGAGTTGCGGCTCCTGCGCGCTGGCTGCTGGAGAGCGTTTGCGTCGGCGCCCTTCTGGAAGTCCCAGATGACATAATCTGATTTGACCTTATGGGTTCCAGGCACTTTCTTAGAATTGCCGCGACGGCTGTCCTCCTTCCTCTGACGGGATTGACGGCGCTTGGCCAAGGTCCGACGCTGATCACTCTAGACCAGGCCATCGATTTGGCACTGGCTCACAACCACTCGTTGCGCGCAACCCGGACGCAGATTCTGCAAAACCAGGCACAGGAAATCACTGCCAACTTGCGTCCCAATCCGACTCTAGACCTCGACACGCAATTCGTACCGTTCTTCAGTCCACAGGATTTTTCCGGCCAGAATCTCGACCAGACTCAGCAATTTGATATCGGGATCAGTTACCTGTTCGAACGTGGGCACAAGCGCCAGCATCGGTTACAAGCGGCACGGGATGCGACGGCCGTCACCAAGGCTCAAGTTGCAGACGCCGAGCGAACGTTGGCCTTTAACGTCGGCCAGCAGTTTGTCAGCGTGTTGCTGGCGGAGTCGACTTTGCAGTTTGCCCTGGATGACCTGAAAGGATTCCAACAGACCGTCGACATCAGTCAGCAACAACTCAAGGCTGGGTACATCGGGGAAGGCGACTACCTGAAAATCAGTCTGCAGTTGCTGCAGTTTCAGACAGATGTGTCGTCAGCTCGACTGGCCAAAGTGCAGGCTTTGGTGGGGCTTCGGGAGTTTCTCGGATATGACGCTGTGCCGGCCAATTTTGATGTAATCGGCGATCTCGGATACCAGCCGCTTAAAGCCAAAGTTGAAGATTTGCAAGCGCAAGCATTGCGCGAGCGCCCCGATTTTCGCGCCGCAGAATTGGGTATCACTGCCGCCAAGAGCCAGGTGGGTCTGGCGAAAGCAAATGCCAAGGTGGACGTAAACGGCACGTACGATTTCACGCACGTTTCTGGCGAGAACACCGCATCAATTTTCGCAAACTTTGCTCTACCGATTTTTGACCGCAACCAGGGGGAAATTGCGCGTACCAATTACGCGCTGACCCAGGCGCAAGAGCAGGAGCAGATGGCCAGCGATACGGTTCTCTCTGACGTAGCCAATGCTTACGAGGCCGTAAAGAGCAACGACGAAGTCGTGCAGCTGTATACCTCTGGCTATCTCAAACAAGCGCAGGATTCGCGCGACATCAGCGAGTATGCTTACAAGCGCGGAGCGGCCAGCCTGCTGGACTTTCTCGACGCAGAGCGCAGCTACAGATCGACTCAATTAGCCTATCGTCAAGCTTTAGCTTCTTATATGACCGCTTTGGAGCAATTAAAGGAAGCACTGGGAACGAGGAACTTGCCATGAACAGGCATGGGGCTGAGAACTGCTGGCAACTTTCTCTCGTTTGGATAGCTGCTCTCACCGGGCTGCTCGCGCTCACGGGCTGCGAGGGTGTTGGTTCCAACGCTTCCGTCAACCCGAAGACGTCAGCGAATCCAGAGCTTTTTTCCATTCCACCCGAGCAGATGTCGCATGTGCAGGTTTTGAAGGTTCAGCCGACTACGCTGACTCGATCCCTGCGGCTCACAGGCGCTGTCGCATACAACGGGTTCCGAACAATTCCGGTGATCACGCAGGTGAGTGGGCCGGTGAACCGAATCGTCGTGGTCCCCGGCGAGCATGTGCACGAGGGAGAGCCGTTACTGTTCGTCTCCAGCCCAGATTATTCGCAGCTTCGAACGAATTATTTAAAAGCCAAAGATGCATATGCCCTGGCGGAAAAGGCCTACGCGCGCGCCAAAGATCTATACGATCACAAGGCAATTGCCGAGCAGACGTTGGAGCAGGCCCAATCCGCAGAAACACAGGCTGGAGGCGACCTGGTAGCTGCACTCGCAGCACTCAAAGTATTAGGCATTACGGACCCGGACGCGCTCGTGCAGGCTCCGCCTTCTTACGAAGTTCCGGTGAAGTCGCCGATCAATGGCGAAGTCGTCGAGCAGGACGTGGCTGCCGGACAGCTTATCCAGCCGGGCGCGACACAGTGCTTCATCATTTCCGATACCAGCACCGTCTGGGTGCTGGTTAACGTCTATCAGAAAGATTTGCCATACATTCGCGTCGGAGATGCGGTCACGATTCAGACAGACACATACTCGCAGGTCTTTCAAGGCCGGATCGCTTATGTGGCTGCGTCTCTCGATCCATCGACTCGTACGCTGCAGGCGCGCATTGAGACCAAGAATCCCGGCGAGAAACTGAAGAAAGATATGTTCGTAGTCGCGACTGTAAATGCGGGGACGATCAAGAACGCAATCGCGTTGCCCGACTCAGCAATTCTCCGCGACGCCGAAAATCTACCTTTTGTCTATGCAGCGAACTCTGCCAACGAGTTCGGCCGACGTTCGGTAACGCTAGGAGAAAGCTTGAACGGGCAGACCGAGGTCACAAGCGGCCTCAATCCTGGCGATCAGGTCATCGGGGACGGGGGTTTGTTCCTGCAATTCGCGAATTCGCTGCAGCGGTGATTCTGTTACGCGCAACGAAAATCTAGTTGAGTAAGGACGGCATCACCGCATCTGAATGATCCACCGAATCGTCCAAGCGGCTCTGCGGCAGAGGTTTCTGGTACTGATGATGACGGCGTTCATCACCGTCGCCGGAATCCTTTCATTCCAGCGGATGCCCGTGGACGCATATCCCGACCTGTCCCCTCCACAGGTGGAGATCATCACGCAATGGCCAGACCATGCCGCCGAAGAAGTCGAGCGCCTTGTGTCGCTCCCTCTGGAGCTGGAGATGAACGGCGTTCCTCACATGGAGGTGATGCGGTCAATCTCCCTGTATGGACTCTCCGACATTATTCTCACCTTCGAGGAGAGCACGAACGACTATTTCGCCCGCCAGATCGTCTTTGAACGGCTAGCTCAGGCGACCCTTCCGACCGGGGTGACGCCATCGCTTGCGCCGTTATTCAGCCCGAGCGGCCTCGTGTATCGATATGTGCTGGAGAGTCCTGATCGCACCCCTCAGGAGCTAAAGACAATTGAGGATTGGGTAGTGGAACGCGCATACCGATCGGTGCACGGCGTCGCGGATGATTCCGGCTTCGGCGGCACTGTCATGCAATATCAAGTGCTGCTCGATCCAGCGAAAATTTATGGATATCACCTGACGGTCCCGCAGGTGACGACGGCGCTCGCCGCCAATAATGCCAACGCCGGCGGCGGTTTTTATTCGCAAGGCGGACAATTCTATTACGTCCGCGGGATTGGGCTCGTTCGCAATACCGATGACATCGGAAATATTGTTGTCGGTGCAAATAAAGGCGTGCCCATTCGCGTGCGCGATGTCGGCGACGTAACGATTGGCCACGCGCCTCGCCTCGGAGAATTCGGCTTCCAGAAAAATGATGATGCAGTGGAAGGCGTCATCCTCATGCTGCGGGGCGAGCAGACGCAGAACGTTCTCAAGGGCGTAGAAGCAAAGACAGAGGAACTGAATCACCAGATTCTGCCGCCAGACGTAAAGATTCGTCCGTACTACGACCGAAGCGACTTGGTCGACTTGACGACGGACACGGTCGAGAACAATTTGCTTCGCGGCATGGTGCTTGTATTGATCGTGCTGATTTTCTTTCTGGTCAGTTTTCGCGCCGCCATCATCGTTGCCCTGACGATTCCGCTTTCGTTGCTCTTTGCCTTCATCGTTCTGCACGCGCATGACGTGGCTGCAAATCTGCTGTCCATCGGCGCCATTGATTTTGGCATCGTCATCGATGGCACGGTGGTGATGATCGAAAATATTTACCGCGAACTCGCCTTGCGGGAGGGCCAAGACTACCAACTGAACGAAGTGATCCTTGCTGCGGCGAAGGATGTCGATCGGCCAATCTTCTATTCAGTCGCGGTCATTCTTGCCGGGTATCTGCCGATTTATGCTCTGAGCGGCCCCGCTGGAAAACTATTTCATCCGATGGCGGAAACGATGTCGTTTGCGCTTGTCGGCGCGCTCATTCTCACCCTGACGCTGATTCCGGTGCTGGCTTCTTATTGGTTCCGAGGCGGCGTCCGTGAGAAACAGAATCGCGCTTATGAGTGGATGAAACGCAAGTATGCCGTACAACTGGATTGGGCCCTCGATCGACCGAAGATCACAATGGTCATTGCAGCGCTGATATTTGCCGCAGCGCTAGTCCTGGTTCCGTTCATCGGTGGAGAGTTCATGCCGCATTTGGACGAAGGAGCGTTATGGGTACGCGCGACTATGCCTTATACGATTTCATTCGAAGAGGCCAGCAAGATCGCTCCTCAGATTCGCGACATCCTGATGGCATACCCGCAGGTCACCTTGGTCGGATCGGAACTCGGACGTCCTGACGATGGCACCGACCCGACCGGATTTTTCAACTGCGAATTTTATGTCGGGTTGAAAGCTTACAAAGACAAGTCGTGGCATGGCGACGTCAGCGACAAGAAAGAGCTGATTGAATCGCTGAACAAAAAGCTCACCGCCTTCCCGGGGATAATCTTCAACTACACGCAACCGGCGGAAGATGCAGTCGATGAAGCGCTAACGGGATTGAAGAGTTCTCTGGCTGTGAAGATCTATGGCGAGGATTTGAATATTCTTCAAGAAAAGGCCATCCAGATCAAGAACACTCTCATCGGCGTGCCTGGCTTCACGGATCTGACCGTCGTGCGGGAACTCGGCCAACCGAGTTTGCTTGTGGATGTCGACCGCGACAAGATTGCACGCTACGGAATCAACGTAGCCGACGTCGAAGCTGTAATCTCGGCCGCAGTCGGTGGCCAAGCGGTAACGCAGGTCATCCAGGGAGAAAAGCTATTCGACCTTGTCGTCCGCATGCAGCCGCAGTTTCGCAGCAGCGCTCACGAGATCGGAAATCTTCTGGTCGGAACGCCCGACGGGCAGCAAATTCCGCTGAGTCAACTCGCGGACATCAAGCAGGGCAACGGTGCGTCATTTATCTACCGGGAAAATAATTCGCGCTATATCGGAGTGCAGTACAGCATCGAGGGGCGTGACCTCGAAACGGCCGTCCACGACGGGCAAGCGGCAGTGAACAAAGCGGTAGTTTTGCCGCAAGGTTATCGGATGAGTTGGGGCGGCGAATACAGCCAGTTCCTCGAAGCTCGATCCCAAATGTACTTCGTGGGTCCTCTGGCTGTTGTTTTGATTTTTATGATCTTGTTCGCTCTGTACGGAAACTTCAAGTTTCCGGTCACGATCGCGCTTGGAGTGATCATGACGGAGCCAGTCGGCGCCCTCGTCGCCTTGAAGCTAACGCATACTCCGTTTAGCGTCTCCTCGGCTTTAGGGTTGCTGGCATTGCTCGGAGTTTCCGTAGAGACTGCCGTCATTCTTGTCTCGTACATCAACAAGCTGCGTCTGGAAGGTCTCGGCATCCGCGAAGCGACGCGAGAAGCATCGTTGCTCCGGCTGCGCCCAATTATGATGACGGCGCTGGTCGCGTGCCTGGGATTGCTGCCAGCAGCGCTTTCAACGGGCATTGGATCCGACACGCAGAAACCGTTCGCCATTGTTATTGTCGCTGGCCTGATTTCGCGTCTGTTTATCGGATTCTTTGTCAATCCCGTGCTATACGAAATGGTCGCACGGGACGGAGACGTTCTTCAGATCTAAGGCACACCGTGACCGTGACAGGACTTTCGCATGAGCTAGAGCGCAAGCCCGATAGAAGCTGCCCCGCCGGCTGCAACGACGGCCAGATATAGCTTGAGCACACAAGTCTGAGGGGGCTCGATTGGAAGCTACTCTGGTTTCCTGGCGCTCGATGTCTCCCTCACCTAGGGCACAGTTGAGATGTCATGTGACACTGCACGAATCACTCAAAACGTCACTCGAAGCGCTAGTTGCAGAATGCGTTGAGTCTGCAGAGCTGCGATCCCCGTACCAAACGTTGTACTTGTGATCTGCCCGAACGTCCCACTCGTGAGAGTAGTGTCGGGATTGGCAAATTCGGTGTGATTCAAGACGTTAAACGCCTCGACGCGGAACTCCGCGCCTACACGCTCGGTGATCGAAGTCGTCTTGGCTAATGCTAAGTCTAGATTCGTGCGGCCCGGGCCGCGGAAGAAATCCCGCGGCAGGCCATAGCCAGAGCCAGGCACATCCGGAATCTGCACGAAGGCGCCGCAATTGAAGTAGAGATTTCCGCTTTGAGTTTGCCCTGTGTTGGAGTTGTTGCAAGTCCCACTGTGCTTAGGATTCATGATCGCAATGTTGTTGAACCCGGGGGCGAAAATCGCATTCGCCAAGTAGCCATCGCCTGCCCCAGAGGGCCCAGGGTCGGATGGACTGAATGACGCCAACAACCCTGAGTTGATGGTGAGGGGAAAACCAGTTCGCCAGCTCAAGATGGGATAAAGACTCCAACCTTTCACAAGTCTCTTCGGACCGGACGCCCACGCGTGATCGAAAGGCAAATCCCATCCACCGCTGAAGGTAAGGCGGTGCCTGACGTCAAAGTCAGAGGACGCGCGGAACTGGCTGATGTTGTAGTAAGGGACTTGCGAATCACGGTTACGGAACCCGGATGCGTTGTCGATACTGTGGCCGTAGGTATAGGCGAGGGTGAAGTAGGTGTTCCCGAGATATTTGGCATCTCCCAGCTGCTTCGTGAGTGAGGCTTCGAGACTGTTAAAACTGGAAAAACTGGCATTGGTAAATTCTGAAGCGTTCTCAAAAGGACAATCGGAAGGCCCGCCTTGATTTGCGCAATATGCGGTCAGCGCAGCGTTCTGGTTCACATTCAGAAGTCGCGTCGGGGATGCGCTATTTATCGTGCCTAAGAGGAACGGATTGATGTCCTCGAGCGTCGTTAGTCCCTTGGAACTACTGCCAACATAGTTGATCTCAGTTGTCAGGTTCTTGGCTAATTCGTGCTGGACACTCAAGTTGAACTGATAGGTGTACGGCGTGTGAAGATGCGGATTCACAAAAAAGATCGATCCTCCACCGAACGGAAGAAAATCTCCGGTCGCAGGATTAAACGCCGTCGCAGGATTGGGTGCGGCTGACGGGAAAGGATTGTTCAGAAAAGGAGTCGTGGAATTAGCCCATGGTGCGCTGTAGTAAGGCGTGCCGGATGAAGTGAAGGCGGGGCTGGTGCATCCCGGTGATGGTTGCAAACACGGGAAGTCGACGAACGGTTCGCTGTAGAACGGCGGCGCGCCATTGAACTGCAAACTGTCTTCGCCCTTGAGGACGTCATAGAAGATGCCAATACCTCCGCGGATACTGGTCTTACTGCTGCTTCCAGGGCTCCAGGCAAATCCGATGCGCGGCCCAAAGTTGTCTTTATCTGGAAAGTTGGCACCGCGTGGTGCTCCCGGATCTCCAGGAAAAACTAAGCCGAGCGGAGCGAACGGAAACTTTACCGACTGGTCACCGGGAACAATCGAGAAAGTCCTGCCTTGAGTGTCGATCTTGGGCGTGCTGTATTCATAACGAACTCCGATGGTCAAAGTAAGATTAGTTCGTAGGCGCCACTCGTCCTGGACAAATCCGTAAGTCGCTTTGCTACGAATATCGCTGTGGGCTTGCGGTCCTTCGAAGAGATTGTTCGGAGCTCCCACCAGAAAGTCGGCAAAACTGTTTCCCGTTCCGTCTCCTCCCGCGGCATAGCCAGAAAAAGAGAAATTGCTGTCGGTGAAGAAAGCGTAAAGAGTGTTTTGCTCGTATGCCGAAAATCCCGCGCCGATCTTCCAAGTGTTGCGACCCCTTACCCAAGTGAGCGTATCCGAAAGCGCGTAAGTATTACCTATTTCGCGAGCCGGACCGGATTGGTCGGGCCCGAAAGCTAAACCGTTGTCAAAAACCATGAGCGGAGGACCGTTCGCAAGGTCCGAGGCAATTCCGAATCCCAGAGAAGAAGATGTAGTGAGATTGGAAACCGGCTGATCCTCGAGCGTGTTGTGACGCTGGGCAGTCACGCGGAATTCGTTCAGCAGGTTCGTCGAAAAGGCACGCGTGTAGGAGAGATTCAAGAAATAGTTGTTGATCTGATTTGTGCTGGCAAACCCGGGAACAGTAGCAGAATAGCCGGGCGACGGTCGTCCGAAAGGCTGAAGCTGAGGATTTCTGATACCACCAACAGTGCCCGAGAGCTTGTCTTTGGGTGTGATGTCGAAATCAATTTTGACCGTAAGTTCGTTCGTGTTGTTCGTTCCTCCCCCAGAGGGAAAAAGCTCGCCCGTGGGCGAAGTAGGAATCAAGCCAAGCTTGATGTAAGCCTGCGCTGCAGGATCGATCTTTGCCGGATCGATGATTCCCTGAGCGGCCAAGGCAGGATTGGATTGAAAATAAGGATTGGTCTGGAGAAAGGCCGCGACATTCGGATCGGGACCACCATTCACTGCCTGAGAGAAATCGCCACTTAATTCTGCGGGTGTAAAAACTGTCTGCTCCGCCTCTACATCCGTCTCGATTTGACGCTGCCCCTGGTAAGACGTGAAAAAGAAGAGACGATTCTTAACGATTGCGCCGCCGAACGTACCACCAAATTGATTTCGTTTGAGGTTGTTTCTAGGGATGCCTGCTTGATTGTTGAAGTAGGAGTTGGCATCGAAATCGGTGTTGCGTAGAAACTCAAAAAGACTTCCGTGGAAATCGTTCGTTCCCGACTTGGTCACGACACTCACCACTCCCGCGCCGTTGCGGCCATATTCCGCTGTGTAGTTGCTCGTCAAAATTCGGAACTCGGCGATCGAATCCGGATTGGGGTTGTAGACGATCCCATTACCAAGCAGTTCGTTGTTAATCCCCCCATCCAGCAGAAAAGTGATGGAATCCGCTCGCCCACCTCCAACGCTAAAGTTACCGCCATTTTGACTGAGACTTCCCGCGCTCGTGTCGTCCGGGTTGTCCTCTGTGACGCCTGGTTGCAGAAGCGCTAAGCTGAGTACATTTCGTCCGTTCAACGGCAAATTGACAATGGGGCGTGCAGTCACTGATTGACCTAATGTCGGGTTCACAGTTTCGACCCCAGAACCTTGGGCTTCTACCGAGACCTGCTCATGCGCAGTTCCCAGTTCGAGCTTCAGGTTCGCGCGAAACGCTTGATTGATCTCCAGCGGAGGCGTCATCGTCTCCAGCGGGCGAAATCCCGCGTGGCTGACCGCAATCTTGTAGGTGCCAATCAGAAGATCCAAGGCCTGGTAAAAGCCGCTCTTGTCGGTTGTGACTTCGGCTGTCACATTCGTCGCCGTATTCGTGACGGTGACTTTGACATCGGGCATCACTGCCCCTTGCACATCGGTGACCGTCCCCAAGATCTTTGCCGTAGCTTGTTGCGCACTTGCGTCTGCAAGCGACAAGACGAAGATGGACAAAACAGCGACAATGAGTAGCGAGTGCCCCAATTTTGCAGAGAGACGTGTCATTGGATGACCTTTCATGTTCCTAGTGACCGCACTTCGGTTGTCGGCCAAGTTAAAAATCGACCGAAACCGTCAATTGGCGATCAATTGTGCAACTCTCAGGCAGGTAACAACTCAGCGTAGGGACTACTGCACGCTGAGGCTGGACTAACAGGCGGGTACTTGCCACGAATGCTGCTCGTTCCCTAAGGCTAGCGACGGAACATAGCTCTAACCCATCAGATTTCTGGCGCGCTCGCGACAGGTCCCGACCCGCCGCTCGAAAGATCGACACTCCTTTTCGTGAACTTTATTGCGTCTCAATGTCTAGTTATCCCTCCAAGGCAGTGTTGGTCCCAGAGACAATCACACTTCCGATAAACAGTGGTATTCATCAACAGTGTTGTGACGTGCGGGGAAAGTCGGTCCGGTCAATGGGGAGCGAGGAGTCGGGATGTGTCCTATCGGAGATACAGCAAATGGCTTGGTCGGTGCGGAGTCAAATGAACGGACGCCTCAGATAACGCAGACTGCGGGTCTAATCCAGTCTCAACTGAAGCAACTCTTATACGAACGCGCCGTAATTGTGAAACGGATCGCTAAGATCCGCCGGGCAATAGCAGGGTTGAACGCGATCTACGCTGACGCTCGACGCGAAGATCTCGCAGATACAGTCGAGGCGCTTCCATCGCAGAGCCGATCATCATTGACTGAGGTATGTCGTTCAGTTCTTAGAAACTCCACGACGCCGCTGACGGCGATTGAGATGGCAACGCTTCTGCGAAGCAAGCACGGCGTCGACCAAAAATACCTCACGCGGTCCATCACATCGATCTGCCGCCGGCTGGTGGCTCATGGTGAGGCAACTGTGATGGTCGGAGACTCCGGGCACCAGGCCTGGATGTGTCGCACAGATAGTGGCGGATGCCCGCCTTACCTCCAGAACCGTTTAGATTCGACCCTTTGTCGTACGAGCGATCGTGAGCCCACCTCCAGGGACTCCAAGTCCGCCTGACTACTGGCGGTCATACGTCACTCCAGAATGCAGCAGGGCCTCGCGGGCGGGGCAGTCGTACCCGCCGAGACGCCATGCATCGCATCGCGACAAATAAACGAGATTTAACTCGTCAATATTGTGGACATTGCTTAGATGAGCGACGATCTTGAATTGAAATCTGTGCGGTCCGCGAGCGTAGTATCGGGTGCGCCCGCTGCCTCCTCACTTAAAAAGAGCCTCATTGGGGAATTGCGAGAACTCATTCGCCGGAATCGCGAAATTGCCGCGCAACTGCGAGCTGTTCGAAAGATTGAAAGAACCCTCGTGAATGGCGACGACCTGCATCCTCAGATCACGGCGAACGCCGAACGCCTGACGCGGGCGTGCAGAATTGCCCTTCTCGAATCGGATGAGCCCCAAACTGTGGGAGAGATTTACGCACGGATCCGGCGGAGGAGTTCCTTCAATTTCGCTACACCCGAAAGAGCTATGAGCATGATTGGACGAACACTGGCCAAAATTGCTGCGAGCGGAGAGCTACGATGCAATGCCGGCGCCTGGGAACGAAACATATCACCCGACGGAGCTGTTGAAGTACTTCATCTCGGTAGCGAGGCCACGATGAGGCCAGATGAGGTCGTTCTTCGTAAATAACGCAACTACAATCCGCAACAAGGCACGAACACTCTTACGTTTTAGCTCGGAACTGGAAATTATTGAATCTTCTAAAAAGTGTATCGGCTTCTCCATCTCTACGGTTTCAGGTATGACCGTGTGGTTCCACCCACAGATTATCGTCTTCAGCAAAATAACTCTGAGATGCACATGAAACACGCAACCAGCGCTTCATCCCAGTTCCCCGTTTAGGTATCCCGACATCGTCCTCGAGCATTTTCTCCGGACCTCCAGATGTAGGTGATCGCTCCGTTATGTCCGGGGGCGGGTGCTGTGTTTCGTAATTCCGTAGCCAAAACGTTGCGAGCCATTGCCTTATGGATGCCATTCGCGTGCATTGGGCAATCGCAGTCCAGCGACGCAATCGTCCCCACTTCTATTCGGATCCCGATGTACTCAGGAGAAAACTCATGACTCGTATACCGACTCTCGTTAACGCCAGGAATCTGGCTTTCGGTCTCGTGCTGTGCCTCGTCTTCGCGCTGGGTAGCACCCTCGCATTTGCCCAAGCTATTAGTGGGAATTTGACCGGAACGGTCGTAGATCCGTCCGGAGCAGCTGTCAGTGGGGCAACCGTCGAAGCGGTGAATATCGGAACCGGCCAGAAGCTCACGACTACGACCAAAGGATTCGGAGAGTACTTTTTCGGGGATTTGCCGGCCGGCGCTTACAACATCAGTGTAAGTGCGCCAAATTTCAGGATGGTAACCGTCGACAATGTTCCGGTCGATATCAACAAAACTGGTACGAGAAACGTGCAGTTAACCATTGGCAGCAGTTCGACGACAGTTGAGGTTTCGGGTTCCGCGCCTCCGGTCGATACTTCCACGGCGCAATTACAATCCACCTATACTGACCGTCTGTCACAGGATCTAGGCCTAACATCTGCCGGGGGCGCCGGGGCCGGAGTTTTAAATCTCTCGCTCTTGAGTCCAGGAGTGACCAACGCGAGCGCGATGGGGGATGGGATCGGGCCGTCCGTGGGCGGCCAACGCCCCCGCGATAACAACTTTACCGTTGAGGGCGTGGACAACAATTTAAAGAGCGTGACCGGGGCGCTGATTACAGTTCCTCCGGACGCGGTCGAAAACTTCACTCTTCTGTCCAATCAATTCAATTCAGAGTTTGGCCACTCCTCTGGCGGTCAGTTCAACACCACGGTCAAGAGCGGCACAAATAGCTTTCACGGATCCCTCTACGAGTATTTCCGCAACCGCAACCTCAATGCAGTGGATGAAACGTGGGTGCAACAGGGGCTGACTTCGAATCCTCGGCTGGACAACAATCGCTTTGGATTTACTTTCGGGGGCCCGATCATCAAGAACAAACTGTTCTTCTTCACCAACTATGAACGCAATCCGGTCGGGTTCATTTCGGTCGGTGGCGGCGCAGTACAGGCGCCGACGACTGCGGGTCTTGCGGCAATCGCCGCCGACCCTGGCCTCAGCGCAACGAACTTTTCTGTCTTCAAACAGTACGTGCCGGTGGCTCCGACACCTAGTGGATGCATCACATACAACGGAACAGCCGGAAGCGGCTCAGAAACGTTTAGCAACTTTAGCGCTCCGGCTAATGGCACCTGTGCGGCTGGAAGCGTGGAAGTCGGCAACGTTTCCATCGTTCCACCTTCGTGGCTGAGTTGGACGAACTTCGTTCAGAGCGTTGATTTCAATGTTTCCGAGAAAGATCAAATTCGCGGAAGATTCATCTACAACAAAGAAAACCTGCTCGACAATGCCGCCCAGCTCGAAGCCTTCTTTACTCCGTACTCCAACACATTTGCCTTGTTTAATTTGAGCGAGTACCACACGTTCTCGCCTTTGCTAAGCAATGAATTCCGGTTCGGTTTCAATCGATATGATCAGGTCGACGGAGTCGGCAAGTTCACGTATCCAGGACTGGATGCCTTCCCCAATATCCTTCTCCACGATCTCGGCAGCGGCCTGGATATTGGTCCGAACCCGAATGCTCCCCAGTTCACAATCCAGAATCTTTATGAAGTAGTCGACAACGTCAGTATCGTGAAAGGCAAACATTCTCTGAAATTTGGAGCAGAATACCGCTGGTACATTTCACCTCAAAACTTCACGCAACGATCGCGTGGCGACTACGAGTACAACTCTTCCCAGGTTTATCTCGAAGACTTGGCGCCCGACAATTTTGGCCAACGTAGCACGGGATCAACCACCTACTATGGAAATCAAAGTGCGATTTACTGGTATGCCAACGACATTTGGCGTGTTAATCAGCACTTGAGCCTGAATGCTGGTATTCGCTACGAATACACGACCACATCGCAGGGAGAGAATCGACAGATTCTCAACTCTCTTGCGAACGCGCCTAGTCTTCTTGTCCCTCAAGCCGGAAATCAACCGCTCGTTTTCGATAAACCCAGGGCTCCCAAGAACAACTGGGCACCTCGCATCGGATTTGCATACTCGCCGGGAAATGGCGGCGACACATCGATCCGCGGCGGTTTTGGTTTGGCCTACGACACTCTTTACGACAACATCGGAATTCTCGGTGTGCCTCCGCAAATCGGTTCTACCGCTACCGTGCTCGCACCGCTCGCCCCCGGATTTCTCGCGGGAGGCGGTCTTCCCGGCGGCGGAGGCAGCGGCATCACAACGCTGACCCAGGCCCAAGCCTTATCCACCACCGCAAACTGGATCCCTCCCATCGTTAAAGATCCTTATTCGATCAACTGGAACTTCGGAGTGCAGCACTCTTTCGGCAAGAACTACACCGCAGAGATCAACTACGTAGGGACTCGTGGTGTTCACCTCAACTTCCAGGACATCCTTGGCTTGCAGGCATCCGTTACGTCAACCAACTTTTTGCCAACGTACCTGCAGGCTCCGGATCAGGCAACGCTCAACTCGCTTCCGTTGGCGCTGGGAGTGGATTCCGTGGGAGCTCCGATTGTTGGGACGCGCGATATCTTCGTCCCGCAGTACGCCAATGCGGGGTTCGGCTGCACCGTGCAGTCAAACGGAAGTTTGGGTCTGCCGTGCGCACCGGTCATCACGGCCTTCGTTCCCGACGGCTGGTCCACCTATCACGGATTACAGAGCGGTCTCACTCGGCGGTTTAATCATGGATTCACGCTCCAGGCTGCATACACGTGGAGTCACACGATTGACAACAGCACAGCTGACTTCCATACCACAGACTTAACCCCTCGCCGGCCGGAGGATTTCTTCAACTTCGACCAGGATAAGGCGAACTCCGCTCTCGACCGGGCTCAGCGCTTCACGTTGGCGATGGTCTACAACCTGCCGTTCTTTAAAGGTGGGAATTGGCTCGTGAAGAACATCGTCGGAAATTGGGCCTTCAGTCCCGTTTACACCTACGAGACTGGAGAATGGGTTACCGTCCAGGCTCAACAGGACGCCAATCTGAACGGCGACGCTGCAAGTGATCGGGCAATCCTGAACCCCGGCGGAATACCGGGAACGGGAACCGATGTAACGGCATTGACTGCCACGGCTGGTCCGAACGCCGGTAGTACAGTGGCTTATGTAGCGAACAATCCGAGCGCCCAATTCATCCGCACCGGACTTGGCGCGCTGGCGAATGTTGGTCGGAATACACTCCGGACGCCGGGCACCAACAATTTCGATCTTGCCGTCTACAAGGATCTCAACCTGACGGAGCGGATGAAGTTTCGATTTGGCGCCCAGTTCGCGAACATCGTAAACCATCCTCAATACATTGCCGGCAGCAACCCGGGGTATGGTCTCGGGGTGAACGATGTTGGCGGATTCGCCTCAGTGGGCAGTTCCTATACGTCGTTCGTGACGCCCGGCAATGCAAACTTCAACGATCCCAAGTCAGTATTCGCCAGCAATGCACGATCGATTGCCCTGGTGGCGAAGTTCACGTTCTAAAGCAGACGCCTCTGGCCGCGAGAGGGAAGAGCGAAGCTCTTCCCTCTCTTGAATCCATTCGCAGCACTGAACGCCTGAGCTGAAGGAATGAACAGACGAGAGTTGATGGTGGGAGTTGGAGTTCTCACCGTACAGAGAGTTGCGCTCGCAGCTAAGAGGACGACTTCCCACATGCTCTCGCAAGGCACATTCGAGCAGGCTGGGATCGCCTCTTTGCCGCCAGTGGTTGCCGGTATTCGCCTGGTGGACTCAAAGATCGCGCAAAAGGCCACCGCGCTGGCACAATCGGTTTACCCTCGTTACTTGTTCAATCACGCAGTTCGCACCTACCTTCTCGGAGTCATGGCAGGACGGGCACGAGGTCAGCATTTCGACGAAGAGCTCTTGTTTCTCGCTTGCATTTTGCACGATCTGGGATTGACCGAGCGTTTCGAGGGAGATATGCCGTTCGAGATTCAAGGCGCAGAGTCGGCGAAGCATTTCCTTGAAGAGAACGCATACACAGCGGAAGGAATTCAAACCGTCTGGGACGGAATTGCCATGCACGCGTCGGCGATCGGGCAGTTCAAGCGACCTGAGATTGCGCTAGTGGGGGAAGGCGCAGGAGCCGATGTATTGGGGCCTGATCGCGCACAGATCAACAAGGGGGACATGGACGAGATATTGAAAGCCTTCCCGAGGCTTGGCTTCAAAAATGCTTTTATTCAGACCTGTGCAGAGGTTCTGCGGAAGCATCCACGAAGCGCATCGCGCGGCTTCATGCATGACATTGGGGAACGCTACGTACGCGACTTTCATCCCCATAACTTTTGCGATTTGCTGGCGCAAGCGCCATATCCCGATTAGCCGGCGTCCCACCGATCATCAGACAGGTCGATCTAGTCAAAGGCGGTCAGGAATGTTTCTCGATCATGCTCTCCAAGGCAGATCGATAACTCCGGCTGCAGGAAAGCTCTTTGCCGCTCTTAAGAACGACGATGTATTCACCACTGTTCACCGGGATCAGCTCTTTGATCTTTCGCACATTGACGATCGTGGATCGGTGAACGCGAACGAAATGATTCGGATTTAACCGTTCGGATATCCGGCCAATCGTCTCCCGGTACAGATGCGATTCCTTTCCGACGTTCAGCTGAACATAATTGGCGGAGGCCTCGATCCAGTCGATTTCACTCAGGTTCAAAAACACAACGCGACCTTTCGCTCGAATCACCAGTCGCCCTTCAGATGATGGCGTTGGCAACATCTCTGACTTCACCTGAGACAGTAAATCGAGAATGCGATGTGTAATCGCACGATCTTGCGACTTATTCATTTCAGTGCGCGCTCTCTCAATAGCGTGATGAAGCCGCCCTTGGTCGAATGGCTTCAGCAGATAGTCCAGAGCGTGGGCTTCAAACGCGCGAATCGCGTACTGATCGTAGGCGGAGGTGAAAATGACGATGGGCATCTCCTCAGGGGAGAGTTCATTCAGCACTTGGAATCCGTCCATCCCCGGCATCTGGATGTCGAGTAGCAGAAGATCTGCACGGAACGCACGGATCGCGGACAGTGTTTGTTGACCGTCCTGGCATTCCGCAACGAGCTGAATATTTGGTTCGGAGGCGAGCAAGATGCGTAGCTTTTCGCGAGCCAGTCGCTCGTCATCGCTAATGATCGTGCGGATGACTTCGCCGTGGGTCGGTTCTGACGATGTTGAGCCAGCAGGGTCGGTGTTCATACGCCACCAACATTCAACAGGGTGTTGAGCACACTGGATAGACGCGCGAGATGGTGACTCGTTATCCGAATGTCTGCCTCATCTGATTGTCACTCGACAAAACAATCAGCGCTCAACTCCGTCTCTCCCAAAGCGTGTATACCCAAAAGCATTTGCTACAAGTTCTGGTAATCAATCACTCCGCATCGTCCCGATAACAGATCCATAGCACGACAGAAAAATGAGGCTCGCACGCCCATAACAACGGCTCACGGCTAAATTCGTAGCGTTCATCCCATTCAATGTTTATCGAAGAGCTTTGGTATCGAACTTGTAGACCAAGACGGCGGCGCGCTCTGACCACGACTGAACCAACTCAATTTGTATCGGAACAGCCACGCTTGCGCTCTTGGCACTGGGCGACGATTCGGGTGCCTGCTTGCATTTTGCAAAAGACCTAACGAGGAGACTACTCATGTATTCCCTGTCTCGTGCTGTTTTGATTCCAGTCGCACTCGTATCGCTCATAACAGCTCAGCTCTTAGTCCGACCCCACTCACTCGATGCACAGGCGACATCTGGGCTGACGGGCGTAATCACCGACGCATCTGGCGCAGTCGTTGTGGGCGCAGAGGTGAAGCTAGAGAATCCGGACACCGCATATTCCACGGAAACTACGACCAACCGCCAAGGGGAATATCAATTCCTTCATGTGGCTCCAGCGTCACATTACCGGTTGACTGTTTCTAAAGAGAATTTTCGGATCACAACTCTCGCGAATTTGGGCATCGGCGTTGGCGTTACCGAGACCAGGGACGTAAAACTTCTGATCGGCAATGCGACAGAAACTGTCGAGGTGACCGCGGCGGGAGAGGGGACTGTCAATACGATCGATGCCAGTATCGGCAATGTGATTACCTCGCAACAAGTCGCTGAGTTGCCCAGTCTGTTCCGCGACGATGCCGGCGCGTTGTTGGGGCTGCAACCTGGCGTTCAGATTACTGGCGGTGATTCACAGAATGGATCGGTTACAGGTTCTCGCGCCGACACCACTACAGTTACTCTCGACGGAATTGACGTCAACGATGAAACAACCGGGCAGGCCTTCCACACCGTCGGCAGGGCTCCCTTGGATTCCGTCTCAGAAGTTCGAACGATCGTAGGAAATGCAGATGTCAGCTTCGGCCGTGGAGCCGGAGCACAAGTTGATCTCGTGACCAAGAGCGGAACGAATCAGTGGCACGGATCTGCATCCGAATTCAACCGCGTCTCAGCGATGGCGGCCAATGATTTCTTTAACAATCTTGTCGGCAATCCACGCGCGCAATTGACGCGCAATCAGTTCGGCGCAAGTCTCGGCGGTCCAATTCTGAAAAATCGGCTCTTCTTCTTCTTCGACTACACCGGACGTCGTGATGCAACCGGCGTACAGCAAACGCTCACCGTGCCTTTGGATCCATTTCGCCAAGGCGAAATTTCCTACGTGAATAACAGCAACGTCAGTTGTCCGGGAGCGACGCTGAGCACCCAGCCGAATTGCATTTCGACTCTCACTGCCGCTCAAGCCGCTGCCATCGATCCGTTGCAAATCGGCGCTAATCAGGCGCTTTTGAGCTTCGTCAATGGCCGTTATCCGGAACCTAATCAAGTCAGCGGTGGCGATGGCATCAACACCGGGGGCTACCTCTTTAACGCGCCCTTTTATGTCCGGGACAACACTTTCGTTGGAAGGTTAGACTTCAAGCTCTCAGCCAATCAAAGCCTGTTTGCCCGCGGGACCTGGGATCGTGACAATCAAACGCAAGCTCCAAAAGCATTTCCCCAAGACCCGGGCGCATTAGAGTCGTTTATCAGCCACGAGCGTTCGTGGGTTGTGGGGCATACGTGGATCGTCAATCCTAGAGTGACCAACTTGGCGAGTTTTGGCATCTCGCGTCAGGTCTATGATTTTCCTGTCGAGTTCTCGCCCACCGCGCCCTATGACTTTACCTTCGGGGTGCTGTCGAGCCCATATGGTGACATCCGAAGCCAGGGACGAAACGTGCCAGTGCCTGAGATCCGCGACACTCTCAGTTGGGCGAAAGGCAGTCACACCTTCCAGTTTGGAGCTGACATCAAACCGATTCGCGTGAATTCTCACAACGTGAATGACATCAGTTTCGCCAACCTTGGATTGCAATCCCAAATTACCAACCTCGAGCCAAGCCTGCGCCCAAGCGATATTTCCACCGACCCGGCTTCCGAGCTTATCTGGGACAATACATTCACGACGCTTCTCGGCCGTTATGCGAGCGTTTCAGCAAACTACAACTACGATGTGTCTGGCAGCCCCTTACCGCAGTTCACGCCCTCGGTTCGCAATTTTCGCTACAACGAGTATGAGTTCTTCGTCCAAGATTCCTGGAAAGCGCGGACCGACCTCACTCTCTCTTACGGATTGCGCTGGAACTACCATAGCGTTCCGTATGAAGTGAACGGATTCCAATCGGTCCCAACAGTCAGCGAATCACAATTGTTCAGCGCGCGCCTCTCTGCGGCTGCAAACGGGGTAAATGGTTTCGATGCGGCACCGTTTGTTGGTTATCAACTCGGCGGTCCGGTAAATCACGGCCCCGGCTACTACCACCCTGACTGGAGAAATTTTGCCCCTCGCTTCGGGATAGCATATTCCCCCTCATTTACCAGTGGTGTACTCGGACGCTTATTGGGAGATCGAAAGACCAGCATTCGGGCCGGAGGGGGACTCTCGTACGACCGCGTCCTGAGCACGCTGAGCTTCGAGGTAGACGAAAGCGCGCAATTATTTGACACCACGACAACCCAGAATTTCGGGGTACCTCTTGATCCTGTCACATCTCTGCAGACAGATCCTCGCTTTGTCTCGATTGGTTCGCCGGTGCCTCCGCCGTCGCCCGGAACTATTCCCCGCCCGTCCGTCACACCGTTTGTATTCACATCGAATGGAGCGAACTGTCCGCTTCCTTACGCAGTACCGGCGGGGCAACCATGCGCCACCGGCTTACTCACGAACGATGACCTGTTTCAGCTCAGCAACACTCTGAAAATGCCTTATTCGATCAGCGTGTCTTTTGGCATTCAGCGCGAGCTTCCGGGAAACTTCCTGCTCGACGTCAATTACTTCGGGAAGTTCGGCCGTCGTCTAATCGGGACCGGGGATCCCGCCCAGCAACTTAACTTCAAGGATCCCCAATCCGGCCAACTACTGAACACTGCTTTTGGAGACATACAGGCTGCACTGGCCAGCGGAACGCAAGCGGGTTCGATACCAGTCCAGCCATGGTTTGAAAACCAGGTCAACCAGGCTTTACCGGGAGTGTTCGGACCGGGCGCTACTTGCGAAAACATTTTGGGTATTGATTGCACAAATTTTCTCGCTTCACCGTCGGTGCTTCAGCCCAATTTTCAAACAGGTGATTTGTCGACCGTTGATCTGGTATTGGCAAATGCTGGATTTCTTCTACCGAATACGGGCCTGCCTTACCAGACGGGCTCGGTTGCCAATGTTGGCAATTGGGCGTCGTCCAGTTATAACGGCCTCGTCGCTACTCTGCGCAAACGCACTTCCCGCAACCTGCAGTTCGATCTGAACTACCAGTATGCGAGATCGATTGACAACGTCTCCGACACCACCAATGACGCAGTATTCGCCAGCTTTAACGCGCAGGGGTTAATTTGTGATCTGCGTAATTTGCGTGTGTGCCGCGCCAGTTCCGACTTTGACGCCGTTCACACCATCAGCGCAAACTATATTTACCAGTTTCCAGTCGGGCATGGGCAATGGTTGCTCAGCAGTGCTCCGAAGTGGATCGATGCCATTCTCGGAGGCTGGGCTACCTCCGGAATTGTTTCTTACCATACTGGTTTTCCATTCAATACGATCACTAACTCCTTTCCAATCGACTTCACCATGGGAGCACCCGCTGTGTTCACGGGTCCTTCTTCCGCTGTGAAAAAGCACATTCACGTCCAGCCAGGAAATCAACTTCAACTGTTCGCCGACCAGACGGCAGCCCTAGGAGCGTTCACGTACCCGTTTGGCGGGGGCACTGGCGAGCGGAATCAGTTGCGGGGTCCTGGCTACGCAAACGTAGACATGGCTCTCCTCAAGACCTTCCGGATGCCCTGGTCGGAAAACCAGCGATTAGAGTTCCGGGCCGAAGCTTTCAATGCTTTCAACCATCCGAGTTTCAACAATCCATCGGTCAATCCGAACTCGGTCGGAACACTAGACTCGACAAACGTGAATATCCAGAATCCGGGACAATACGGAGTGCTGACGAACACAGCGAATGCGGCACGACAGCTGCAACTCGGATTGCGCTATACCTTTTAAACGTCTGAGTTCATCAAAGCGAGGCCGGCCGCAAGGCTGGCCTTGCTTGTTGGTGAAAGCCGCCACCTCAACTGTGTGCGGTTGACATAAAGTCGTACAAAACGTCGAACCTATGTGTGCGCCTATTACGCGGGGACCAATGGTCGTTTTTCAGGGATAAGTCGTCACGAAATCAGGTCGCAATTCTCTCCTGTACCGCGACTGACATGCTTCAATATTGTCTGCGCTTTCTATAACGCCGATTGTTGTCTCGGGTCGAATCAGCGATACATTCCTGCAGTGTCTCATCGTGAGGACATATGAAGAATGCTTGCGAGGGTTGCTCTGTGGACCTGCAACCAGATGGAGAGGCATACGTCTGCTCTTATGAATGTACGTTCTGTCATGATTGCGCAGCGCGCAATCAAAATGACTGCCCCCACTGCGGCGGAGAATTGGTTCGGCGCCCTCGGCGAGGCTTTTATCCTCCGAGCGAAGAAGAGGCTGCTCCAGAAGTCCAAATCACGAATCGGCCCGGCCTGCTTTGGGGAGCGAGCTTCGGGATCTGGACCTTCGTTTCGCTGGCTGCTACCGCTGCAATTTACCAATTGTATCGCCCGGTCAATGGCGGGATGCGCCTGGGAACAATCGCTGGCATGGAATTCAGCCAGATCCTGACGTACGCTCCCTTGACTCCCTTGGCCTTCACCTTGGCCATTCGGTACCCTTTGCAACGGGGGAACTGGGGGAAGCGATCACTCCTTCATCTCACCTTCGGGATTATATTCACGTTGGCTCATATCTCTCTTCGAGGAGTCACGCCGTACGGCTTCTGGGATCCGGTTCACCGGGAGTGGAGCTCTGCAATTTGGGATTCTCACGCTCATGTGTTCCGCGAATTTATGCCGGTTTTCAAAAGCATGTTTCTTTCGAGCGTCGTGGACGACATTACCAGCGTCTATATCCCAATCGTTTTCATTGCACACGCCGTCTCGTATTACCGCAGGTTCCAAGAGCGAGAGTTCCGCGCTACCCAGCTTGAGGGACAACTTGCCAAGGCGCGTCTCCAGACCTTGAAAAGTCAGTTGCAGCCGCACTTTCTGTTTAATACGATGCACTCTATTTCAGCCCTCATGTTAACCGACGTTAATGCTGCCGATCGCATGATGACGCGTCTCAGCGACTTATTGAGAATCAGTTTGGAGACGGCGGGCACACAAATCACGACTCTCAACCGCGAACTCGAATTCGTGAATTGTTACCTCGCTATCGAGAGAGTTCGTTTTGAAGAGCGAATGAACGTGATATTTGACATTGCTCCCGAGACACTCGATGCGCAGGTCCCTCACCTGCTGTTGCAACCCCTGGTCGACAACGCAGTTAAGCACGGGATTGCAAAGATGCTGCATGGGGGCGAGATTCGAATCACAGTGAGCTCCCAGAATGGTGAACTTCAATTAGAAGTCCAGGACAACGGCCCAGGACTCACTAGCTTGGGAACCCTTCCAGCGACGGGGTTAGGTCTCCGAATTACTCGCGAGCGTCTCGAATCTCTTTATGGCCAGAATCAGAGCTTAGAACTCGTAAGTCCGCCGGATGGTGGCGTGACCATTCGAGTCTCTATCCCATTGAGGATTCAGCCAGAGATGCATGCCGCACTATATTCTGTGGCCTGACTCCCGCAGCGAATATCGGATTTTCATCTGCTTCCGGCGACTCGCGGAAGCTTAGGTGCTAAGGGACAAGGCCCGGAATCGGACAGCGCATCGCAGAGAGAATACGCCCATGCTTTCCCGGTATCCTGCAGCTCGAATCCCACTCGGCGCTGCTTGAAGTCGAACATGACGCGCTTAAACTGCCGATCAGAAATCCCCAGAACGCCTTGAAAGTTATAGTTCGTCGGTGTATTCGCAACGAGAGCGATGCTATCGGTAAGATCCGTCCCTCCGATGCTTACGTCGTCGAGCTGGATTTTTTCTAAATCCCACTGACCTGCCAGATTTGAAAGGCTGATTTTTCCAAGGTCCCGCCAACTCATTCCTCTTGGCATTTGTCCCCCGAATAGAATGAGACGCGATCCACCCGTGTCTATCATTAATCTAGAAGCTAAGCCGTTGAGCTTTGCGGGCACCGTCAGCAGTCGGGCGTCTTCCGACATGGACACTGCGGAGCGAGGAAGTCGGATCGCACCGAAGCGAATCTTTCTGGAGTCGTAGTTAATCTCAAAATTGGCACGAGCCAGGGCGTCCAATCCGATCACGGCATCGGCTCGCACGCCACCTTGCTCCTGTAGCCAGGAAAGGTCGGCCACCGCTACCTGCATCGATTCGCAATGGATCGCTCCCAGATCCATGTTCGGCAGAACAGAATAATAGGTTGGGACTCGGCCATCGATCACAGTGGTGCTTCCATTGGACTGGACGGTAGGCTCCAATCCCAATTCCTTAGCGGTTCGAACATCCACAATAGTCGGGTTCGTTCCGGTATCGATCACCAGGTTTCGACCCTCCCGTCCGCCCAACGATCCCACTGCGACCACAATGTGGTTCTTGTATAGAGTGAATGGAACTTCTTGCACATCGTCCGAATGTTTCGCCCATCCTTCGGCACTCAGCGCGAGGAAAGCTGCAAACAACAGACAAAGAGGCACGCCCGCTCTAAATAGTCGCGCAAGGATTCGCTGGTTCGATGCGACGGTGTTAGCAATTCTCCCGGCGATATGCAGAGAGCAACTGGTTAGACGGTAAGGAAATGGATAACCGTTCATCTCGAACCTCCGCGAGCAAGACGGGCCTGCATCGCGGAAGTTCGACTAGGCGGAAGAAATAGCGGTTAGCCTCTGGAGTACAAGTTCACTCGATTTGGGGACCAATCGAGGGATTCAGGTTTTGTGACGATTTGTCATTTCAGCCGCAGGGTTTGCGAGCCTACCCTATTCAGGTTCTTTGGGGAGCCGAACGACCCCGTGGATCGGCTGCGGTCCGAAGTGATTTGTTGCCAGGGATGGGCCGGTCGAGAGATTCGTAAACACCAGCGTGATGTTCGAAATCTCGAGATTCGGGCCGCCGCCGAGGCAGACCTGTAGCGGCACAGGCCCAGTAAAGGGAGATCCGCCATTTCCCGCTACATCCGCCATTCCGTTCACCTCCAGAACCCAAGTGTAGGTGGGGAAGGGAGTGATGCCCGTCGGGCAATCGGTTTGAGGCGGGTTCCAAACAAGCGTCGCGCCCTTCATTACTATGTGATGAGTGTGCTGGTGTCGGGAATCGGTGCTAAACCCAGAGCCAGATCCTAAGTCGGAATACTCCATCGTCAGGGATGCCGAAAAGTCTGCCCTTCCGAGCGGTTTCAGGCTCAAGGACCATGGACCGCGAAGTTCCCACGGACCCGCTGTCGGGTTGGCTGACACTGGGTAGTCATTGATCACGCCGTTGTAGTGATGCCGACCTTGTGCTGCGGCACTTGTCCCCAGCGCGAGTATTAGAACCCACGCTCCCACCGAACAGAAGAAAGTCTTGCTGTGCATAGTCGCCTCCACATCGTTTTGGGATACTGCTCTTGTTGAGTGAATCGCGCCGCGCCGAAAGCCTCCCCAAGATTTAAAGGAGGGCTGGCCAACGTATTTGCATTCCGGCGGGTCGTAGCCCGACACGCCACGCACACACTGAGTGATCGGAGGCTATTGAGCAAGCAGTAATGAACGGATTGGGCCGTTTGCGGTCAAATGCCGCGTTTTGCCGTTACCATCCCGGGAGTTACAATCGGTGCGCTCGCCTCCTGATTGCTCCCAGGAGAGCCAAATGGCCGAACCGTCCCTCGACAAATCACTGTCCGAGATCCCATCCGGGAGTCGCATTCTTGATTCCTGGAAGGAGATTGCTCTTTACCTGCAGCGGGATGTGACGACCGTCCAGCGTTGGGAGAAGCATGAGGGGATGCCCGTCCACCGACACTTGCACCATAAGCGAGGTTCCGTCTACGCCCTGAGTTCCGAGCTAGATGCCTGGCTGCAAAGCCGCAAACTTCGTTTTGAAGAGGTACAACAGCCGGCCCTGAAAGCTCCGGCGGATTCGGGTGGCCAGCAAACGACTGTTTCGGGAGGACGTCGCTGGTTTGTTCTTAGCGCGGCGGCCGTGGTGCTCGTGGCACTCCTTACGCTTGCCTATATCGCAGCACGGAGCCGCGCAGGGTATGCGGGCCGACCCAAGATTAGATCTTTGGCAGTCCTTCCCTTGCAGAACTTGAGTGGAGATCCCTCGCAGGACTACGTGGCCGACGGTATGACCGAGGAACTCATCGGGCGACTTTCCAGAATTCACGGATTACGAGTTATCTCCCGTACTTCCAGTATGCACTTCAAGAAAACGCAACTTGCATTGCCAGAAATTGCCCGGATGCTCGCGGCCGATGCGATTGTTGAAGGGTCGCTGGTGCGTGAAGGACAGCAGATCCGTGTCCACGCGCAATTGATTCGTGCCGCGACGGATGAGCATATTTGGGCGGGAGAATATCAACGCAACTACGAAAGTATTCTCGAAGTACAGGAGGAAGTCGCTCGGAGTATTGTGGAGCAGATCGCACTCAATCTCACACCTGAGGAGCGGGCTCGACTGGCATACGAGACTCCGGTCGATCCTCGAGCTTACGAGAACTACTTAAAGGGCCGTTACTATTTCAGCCAGCGAACCGAGGATGCCCTCCACAAAAGCATCGCGTCGTTCCAACAGGCGATCACGATCGACCCAGCCTACGCTCCGGCCTATAGCGGTCTCGCTGAAGCCTACGCCATGCTCGGATTCCGTGGCAGTATGCCATCGAAAGACGCGCTGTCGGATGCCAAGAAAGCAGCTCTGAAAGCGATCGAACTGGACAACTCATTGGCGGAACCGCATGCCTCTCTGGCGTTCATTGCTGAGACCTATGATTGGGACTGGCCCGACGCCGAGAGAGAGTACAAGCAGGCCTTGGATTTGAATCCAAGTTACGCTCAAGCTCACAACTGGTATGCCGGTTATCTCACCTACACCGGACGATTCAATGAAGGGATCGCTGAAGCTTTCCGTGCACGGGAACTCGACCCCTTGTCCCTACCTCTGAACAATGCCCTGGCGGGGAGATTGCTCGCGGCAGCACGTTACGATGAGGCGCTCGCGCAGGTGCAGCGAACCTTGGAGCTGGATGAGCACTTTGCCCCGGCCCACCAGACTCTAGGCTGGATGTACCTACATAGCGGAAAACAGAAGGAAGCCATTCGAGAGTTTCAACATGCACTGGAACTCTCCGGAGCGGAGGATACGGACATTCAGTTGGACCTGGGTTTTGCTTGTGCCGTTTCGGGGCAGCAGGAGGAAGCAAGAAGAATACTAGTGAAACTGGAGCAGATGCACCAACAAGGCATTGCTCCCTCCGCTTCGGTCGCAATTCTTTACGGGGCGCTGGGTGAATCTGATCAGGCGTTCGCCTGGCTGGAAAAGGCTTACCAGGAAAGGGATCCTCAACTTACTTATCTCAAAGCGGGCCGAAGATTCGAGCCAATGCGCAAAGATCCGCGATTCGGACCATTCGTGCGCCGTGTCGGGTTACCTGATTAAAGACAAAAGAACGTTTCGCCACGCGATGCGTTCAATAGCAGCGCTATCTCCCAGTTATTCAAATCAAATTGCGCATGCGAATTGCCCCAAATGCATAGGCTGGCGCGGAAGGGCAGCTCCTTACGTTGTTGATAAGATTAGCCCAAAACGCTGACAGGAACCTCGACTATGGCCTAGAGATCAAGCATGATCCATGTTGGCGCATGGTCGCTCGCGTTTTCCTGCCCACGCGCCCATCGGTCAACACCGCCGTCCACGAGGCGGTCCGACAAATTCGGCGAGAGCAGAAAGTGATCGAGTCGCATGCCTTTGTCCTTCTGCCACCGTTCAAATTTGTAATCCCAGAATGTCCAGAGGGGCCCGTCCGGATGTAGCGTCCGCATGGCGTCGGTCCAGCCTTGCGCCAGCAAACGCGCGAAGGCCTGTCGACTCGCAGGTTGGATTAATGCGTTGTGATCCAACGATCGAGTCGGATAGATGTCCTGCGGTGTCGGCACAACATTGTAGTCACCGGCCAATACCACGGGTGCTCCACTCGCCATAAGTTCGGCGGCGTGGGCAATGAGGCGCTCAAACCAAGCCAACTTGTAATTGAATTTCGGTCCAGGCTGCGGATTTCCATTGGGGAGGTAGATGGAAGTGATCAGGACTCCCTGCACCGCCGCTTCAATGTAGCGGGCTTGATGATCTTCAGGATTTCCAGGCAAGCTTGTGCAAGTCAGCACGGGAACGTGGTTACGCGCGAGAATGGCAACACCGTTCCAGGATCGCTCCCCTTGCCAGACCGCTTCGTACCCGAGAGTTCGAAGGGCATTCACGGGGAAGGCTTCCTGCTCTGCCTTGAGCTCTTGGAGACTCACCACGTCCGGTTCAGCTTTCGCTAACCAAGCCATGAGGTTGTCGAGTCGCTTATTGATGTTGTTAATGTTGAAGGTAGCGACTTTCACCTAAGCCCCACCCCATAGATAAGTAAAACTCCGAACGCCAATAGCCCGACCGCAAACAGTTTCATGTGACGAAGCAGCATCGGACGAACTTCCTCGCCGAAACGATCGTGCCATTGCCAGGGAGTAAGCATCAACACTAAGGAGGATACGACGATGCCCCATCCGACAAGCCAGAAAACCTTCGGTTGCCACATAACCCCAGAGCGAACGATGAGTGACACGCCGATCAGTAGGCGGACAATTTGCTCCGTGTAGTGCGCTCGCGCCGAACTCGCGAATGACATAAAAAAACGTTCAGCTACCGCTGGCTTCGCGAAGACGACGACCGTAAGACCAACCAGGAAAAGACCGAATGCAACGAGAATGGCTCCAGCGGCTGCGCTCATTATAGTCATGGCGTAACGTCATTCAGCGGCACCCGGCAGTCGTCGCACACAAGCCCATGCGAGACCTACGAATAAATTCCGGGAGCTTCGTGCCCAAGTTTCTGCACGTACTCAACGTAGGACCCAGGATAAACAGTGGGATTGCGGTCCGTGCCGCTCTCACCGCCCAGTTCCAGCACACGCGAGCCCAGACCGCGAAGGAACATGCGGTCATGCGATACGAAGATCATGGTGCCTTCGAAATCCTTGAGGGCGTCGACCAGCATCTCCTTGGTCGCAAGATCCAGGTGATTGGTCGGCTCGTCGAGCACCAGGAAGTTCGGCGGGTTGAAGAGCATGCGCGCGATCGCCAGCCGCGATTTTTCGCCGCCAGAGAGTGAGCGGATCTTCTTGTCCGTGTCGTCGCCGGAAAACTGGAATGCTCCTGCCAGATTCCGCAACGCGCCGATACTGTCTTGGGGAAAATCCTGTTGCAACTGCTCGGCGACGGTGAGATCGGAATTGAGCACATCCAGGGATTGTTGCGCGAAGTAGCCCATGTACAGGCTGGCGCCGAGCCGCACGCTTCCCGCATCTGGAGCACTGGCTCCGGCAATCATTTTAAGAAGCGTAGTTTTGCCCGCGCCGTTTCTCCCCATGACGGCCCAGCGTTCTCCGCGGCGGATGGTGAGATTGAACCCTTCATAGATCACACGCGGACCGTAACTCTTGTGCAGATTCTCAATCACGGCCACCTGTTCGCCGGATCGTGGCGGGACACGAAAGTCGAATTTCACGACCTGCCGTTTCTTCGGCAGTTCGATCTTCTCGATTTTGTCCAAGGCCTTGATCCGGCTCTGCACTTGGGCCGCTTTGGCTGCGTGCGTCCTGAAACGATCGATGAAGCGCTGCTCCTTGGCAAGCATGGACTGCTGCCGCGCGAACGCTGCCTGCTGATTGCTCTCTCGCACCGCCCGCTCGCGCTCGTAGAAGTCGTAGTCACCCGAGTAAGTGATGATTTCGCCGCCATCAATCTCTGCAATCTTAGAGACCAGACGGTTCATGAACTCGCGGTCGTGCGAAGTCATCAGGAGCGCGCCGGGAAATGACTTGAGAAACTGTTCCAGCCAGATGATGGACTCGATGTCGAGGTGGTTCGTCGGTTCGTCCATCAGCAATACATCCGGCATCCCGAGCAGGACGCGCGCCAGCGCAACCCGCATCTTCCACCCGCCGGAGAGGGCACTCACGTCGCCGTCAATCTGATCGTCTTTAAATCCCAGACCGTGGAGCACTTCGCGGGCTTGCGATTCGAGCGCGTAACCGCCTAAGTGCTCGTACTCCTCCTGAACGTGACCGAAGCGCTCAAGGATGCGCTCCATTTCATCGCCTTTGGCTGGGTCGGACATTTCGTGCTGCAAGGCGTCAAGCTCGTGGTGCAGATCGCCGACGCGTCCGCTGCCTGCGATCGCTGCATCCAGCACCGAACGGCCCTGCATTTCCTCGACGTCCTGGCGAAAGTAGCCGATCGTCAATTTCTTGGGGACTGAGACCGTGCCCTCGTCGGGAGTCTCCTCGCCAACCACCATCCGGAAGAGCGTCGTCTTGCCCGCCCCATTGGGACCGACCAGTCCGACTTTTTCGCCAGGATTCAACTGAAAGGAAGCATCCACAAAGAGTAACTGCTTGCCATACTGCTTATTGATGTTTGAGAAAGAGATCATTTTGAAGGAGCAAGTCGGGGCATAGTGCCTCTTCAAGTAGTGTAGCCGCAGTGTAGCCCAGCCAGAAACTTGCCCGGCCAATGCGGGCACTTTGGATGAGTGAAGGTTTGCCTGGTATCCGCGAGTTCCGTGATCGACTCACACAAGCCAACTTCACAGGACTAATCCCGCCGTGGGAGTCGGATGGCTTCCGGTTTGTCGACGATCCGGCCGGAACCACCTCAATTTCCCAGAACTGGGACCGATGGGTACTTGAGCCCTAACGAAGTTCGTCTACAGGCTGGGCAAGGTTTCTGGCAAACCATAAGATTGCCCGAAGTGACATCGTGAAGATTTCACGATCACAGGGACGCTCGCAATGCTTGTACATCGCGCACCGGGGGTTTTCCGAAGAAGCGTTTGTACTCCCGATTGAACTGGCTTGGACTTTCGTATCCCACGGCGAAGGCTGCACTCGCGGCATCGAGTTCCTCGGTGAGCATCTTCTGCCGTGCTGTACGGAGCCGAAGCTGTTTTTGAAACTGAATAGGACTCATCGCTGTAAGACCACGGAAGTGATGATGCAGAGTTGATCTGCTCATACCTGCCATCGATGCGAGCTCATCCACATTCAGCGTCTTCTCGAAGTTTTCACGCAGCCAAGTGACCACCTTAGCCGTTAGATAGCTTTGGTCTTCCTTCGTTGCAACTGAACGCAGACGACCTCCTTGGGGCCCCTGCAGAAGCCGGTAGATGATTTCTCGCTGGAGCAGTTTGCAAAAGAACGGGACATCCTGCGGAGTGTCTAAAAGCTGAACCATGCGTAAGCATGGCGTAAGCAGTTCTGGTGTCACTTCTCCCAGAACCATGCCGCGTGTGCCAACGGGCAGTGCAGAAATCCGCACCTCCTCGGTGTGGAGAACGTCGCGGACGATTCCCATATCAAATTTGAGGAAGAACGCAAGGTAGGGCTTCTCCACACTGGCGACGCATACTCGGCTGACGATCGGAAGGTCGATTGATGTGAGGAGGAAGGTCGATTCGCCGAAGACATAACTCTGTTTGCCCAGGTCAACGTGCTTCTTTCCTTGCGGAACGATCAGCAGGCTCGGCTCATAGGTACAGGGATTCGGCGCGGTCGGACTCGTGTTTTGGTAGAGCGCAAGTCCGGGAACTACATTTGACAGTTCTGCGGAACGTCCCATCGCTTTGCCAATCGTGTCGGCCAGCTCTTTGAGCACTTGCGAAACACCAGAACCCTCAGAGAGTCGCGATTGTCTAGATGCCATACTGTTTTCCTCGACCCTCTCAGAATAAGGCCTCTGCGGAGCCGGTGCACAGATTTGTGATACGCCTCGGACAAATAGGCAATGATTTCAGTCGATCATGCTACCGGCGAACGAGCTGATCCGCCTAATCTTGATGTGGAGGCGAATACATGAAGAAACGAAAGTTAGGAACGCTGGAAGTGTCGGAGCTCGGATTTGGATGCATGAACCTGGCGTCAAATTACGGTCCGGCAGTTCCGATCGACGACGCCATCAAGGTCATCCGCGAGGCCCATCGCAAGGGCGTTAATTTCTTCGACACGGCGGAAGTGTACGGACCGTACACGAGTGAGACGATCGTCGGCGGAGCACTCGAACCGTTTCGCAACGAGGTAAAGATTGCCACGAAGTTTGGCTTCGACCTGACCGAGAAGGGCGGTCTGAACAGTAGGCCGGATCACATCACTTGGATGGTGGACGGGTGCCTAAAACGGCTTCGAACGGACCATATCGACCTCTTCTACCAACATCGCGTTGATCCGAAGGTGCCGATCGAGGACGTTGCGGGTGCGGTCAAGGAACTCATTGCGGCGGGCAAGGTGTTGCACTTTGGTCTCTCTGAAGCGAGCCCTGAAACCATTCGGAAAGCCCATGCAGTTCAGCCGGTGACGGCGCTACAAACAGAATATTCGCTGATGAACCGAGACCCGGAAAAAAATGGATTGCTGGCTACCTGCGAAGAGCTCGGGATCGGCTTTGTGCCCTGGGGACCGATGGGCATGGGCTATCTGACACAGAAGCTCAACACGGATACAAAGTTTGATCCGAAATCCGATCTTCGTGCCGGTTTTGATCGCTTCAAGCCGGAAACCCTTGCAGCGAATAAGCCTTTTGTCGATCGCATCACCGAACTTGCGAAAAGAAAGGGCGCTACGACGGCGCAGCTGTCGCTCGCATGGCTGCTGGCGCAGAAGCCGTTCATCGTCCCGATCCCCGGAACGGGTAAGGTCAAGCACCTTCAGGAGAACATCGAATCCACCAAACTTGTACTGACCGCAGAAGATTTGGAAGAGATCGCCAGTACCCTAGCCGAGTTCAAGGTGCATGGCGGTCGTATGAACGAAGAACAGATGAAGGTCGTAGAGCAGTAGGGCTGATCCGCGGGACGCGCTTATAGATAAGCGCCTGATAAACGCGCTTCTCGCCATCAAGGCTCGAATTGTCCGCGATCCGGAAGTAATTCTCAAACAGGCTCCCGGAAATCGCTCCGATTGCTCCCGCTCATGCCTGACACGTTCTGCCCCCTCCCGGTGTAGCCCGGCCGGACAATTGCCGGCAACGATTGGCTCACTTGGGCATCGGTAAGCAGAAATTAGCAGTTGCAAAATCCCCCTTGACATTGCCCAACAATCCACTACCATACGGTTGTGGATCGATTAGGTACAACGTTTGCCGCTTTGTCGGATCCCACCCGGCGGGCAATGATCGAACGCCTTTCCCGTGGGCCTGCCTCTGTGCATGGGTTGACGGAACCGTTCGCACTGTCGCAGCAGATGATTTCAAAACATATCGCCTACCTGGTGCGGGCGCGGATCGTCATCAAGACGAAGCGTGGACGCGAGAGTGTGTGCACGCTTAGGCCAGCGGCGATCAAGACAGTCAGCGACTGGGCGATTAGCTATCGCCAATTCTGGGAAGAGAGTTTCGACAAGCTGGAGGTGGTTGTGAATCAAATGAAAAAAGCGGAGATCAGAGATGACAAAAAACACGGTGAATGAGACGGGGCGGATGGTTGTCACCAGAGTTTTTGATGCCCCACGCGAGTTAGTTTGGAAGGCGTGGACAGACCCGAAGTACGTGATGCAGTGGTGGGGGCCGAAGGGCTTTACTGCGCCCGTTTGCAAGATAGATTTTCGCGTGGGAGGGAAATTCCTGTTTTGCATGAGAACACCGGATGGGCAGGAGGGCTGGAATGGTGGTGAATATCATGAGATTGTTCCGTACGAGAAGATCGTTTCGTCGATGTACTTTGCCGACTCGAAGGGAAACAGGATTGAGGTAGAAGGGTCAGAACATGAGGCTATCGAGGGTTTGCACGACATAGTTCTTTTTGAGGATATGGGGAACGGCCAGACGAAACTCACGTTTATAGGAAATGAGACTATGCAGAACGCAATCGAGAGCGGTCAGTTGGAGGGTTGGAAAGAGACGCTCGATAAGGTTGCTGCAGTGGTTGAGGGGCTGACTCAGGCGAAATAAGAAGGTGGAGCTTTGATGATCGTCATGCGCGAGCAACTGAATGTAATTGAGAGGGTGGAAATGAAAAGGATGAAGGCAGTTCGAGGGGCAGTGCCGCGCGGCTTGCCGGCGGCAGCCGCTCTGGCGGTGATCGCGATCCTGACGCTGGCTGCGGGAAGCGGTTCGAAGCCCGGGAACTCGATCGACTTGGTGCTGCGGGAGACGGTGGAGCAGAAGAAGGCGCCGGGGGTAGTGGCGATGGCGTCGCGGGGAGACGAAGTCATTTACCAAGGGGCGTTCGGGAAGCGCGACAGTACGAGAGATGTTCCCATGACGCTGGACTCGATTTTCCACATCGCTTCGATGACCAAGCCGGTGACGGCGGTGGCGGTGCTGCAACTCATTGAGAGCGGGCGGGTGAAGCTGGACGAGCCCGCGGCGACCTATCTCCCGGAACTGGCGAAGGTACAAGTGCTCGAGGAATTCGATACGGCGACGAAAAAGGCGAAGCTGCGGCCACCGAAGACGCCGCCGACGGTGCGGCAATTGCTGACGCACACTTCGGGGTTTGGCTACGACTTTTTCGATGCCCGGCTGCACGCGTACGTGGAGGCGGGACTGGCTCCCGCGATTACGGGGGATAGCGACGCGTTTCTGAAGGCGCCGCTCATGTTCGATCCGGGAACGCGCTGGGAGTATGGAATCAGCTACGACTGGCTGGGAGAACTGGTGGAACAGGTGAGCGGGGAGACGCTGGAGGAATATTTTCGGCGGCACATCTTCGAGCCGCTGGGGATGACGGACACGTTCTTCAACGTTCCGGCGGAAAAGCAGGCTCGGGTGGTGGCACTTCAAATGCGGCAAGCGGATGGGAGTTTTGTAGAACCGCCGCCGCAGCCGATGAAGCCGGTGAAGTTCTTCAGCGGCGGGGGCGGCCTCTACTCGACGGCAGGGGATTACTTGAAGTTCGAGCGGATGGTGCTGAACGGCGGGACGTTCGGCGGCAAGAGGATTCTGCGGGCGGAGACAGTGGCCGAGATGAGTCACAACCAGATCGGCGAGATGAAGCTACCGGAGTTGAGGAGCACGATTCCGCAATTGCTCAAGAATCCCGTTCGCCTGCCGGGTTCGCCCGACAAGTTTGGATGGGGATTTGGAATCAACACTCGGGCGGTGGAGGACGGACGCGCGGCGGGGTCGCTGGCATGGGACGGCATCTTCAACACCTTTTTCTGGATTGATGTTTCCGGGAAAACATGCGGGATAGTGCTGATGCAGACGCTGCCGTTCAGCGACGATGGGGCGCTAGCGGCGGAGGAGGAATTCGAGCGGGCGCTCTACGCGAGTGCGGCAAGGTGATGCGCGATCCTTTCGGTGCGCCTGTCCTCCTTGCGTCCGACGGCGGGCATGGATAGCGCGAAAGATAGCGGTCAATTCGAGCGCTGGAACAAGACACTCGAATAAAGTTGCCGCAGTTGTACGAAGCTGGCGCAGGCGAAATAAGAAGTCGAAGTTCTGATTGCGAAACTCAATCGTGGAGAAAGAAATGAAAACGATACCGTTTCTCGCTATCGTCCTGCTGGCATGCGCGTTGCCCGCCCATGCCCAGGACGCGATGAAGAAAGATGCAGCCGTCAAACCTGCCGACCCCGAATTGAAGGTCGTGCTCGATTCCTGGAATGAAATTGGCCGCAAGCTGACGGCGATGGCCGAAGATTTTCCTGAGGACAAATACGACTTCAAGCCCACGCCGGCGCAACGCAGCTTCGCAGAGCAGTTGCTGCATGCGGCGGGTTCAATGTATTACTTCACTAACCCTGCGACGGGGCAGAAGCCTCCCGCGGAAGATCCGAAGCGCGACCAGTACAAAACCAAGGCCGATATCGTCGCGTTCGTAAAGAAAGCCGTTGCCGACGGCGCCGCTGCCATTCAGTCGAAGGGCGAGAAAGACCTGATGCAGACTGTCGTATACGGTGATCAGAAAGCGCGCGTTCTCGACATCGCATACGGCATCATCGAACATAGCGGTGAACACTACGGCCAGCTCGTTGTGTACTACCGCCTCGCAGGTCTTGTGCCGCCGGAGTCGCGGCCCAAGAAGTAAAGCTCAAGAGATACCCCGTCGTTCGCCCACTTTGCGAAGGACGGGTACGACCACGGCAGCCGCAACGGGTAGTACAGAACGGATAAGAGTTATGTCGGCAGCATCGCCGCCGACCTTTGGTGTCAAGGTTCCAGCTCAATGGTTCGCTTTACACAAACCCTTTGGTATCCAATCATGGACCATCGTGGTCGGTGGCTGCGAAGACTGATGGAGAATGAGGACGATCGAACGACGCTCCTCGGTGCCGATGGCGGTGAGATGCATCGATAGTCCCATGGGAGCAATTACCGCCGGTGCTCCTGCTCGGCCGACCTGCATGCGGCCATCGGAAGTCTCCAGGCAGGTTTCACCGCCGACTGCGTACCAGGCCTCCGGGCCCGAGTGGACGTGGGCGGGCGCTGTCATTCCGGGTGTGAAGTCCGCCTCCATCAACTGCGCCGAGTAATTTTTTGCTGCCAGGATCGGAAGCGGACCAATTTTGGCAACCGGATTTCCGTGGTCCGACTTCCAGGTCTCGTCCTCGATGGTCATCAACCACACTTTGCCAAACGACTCGACAACCACACCTCGCCGCCCCTTGTCGGCTTGCGCCGCATTGCGTGTTGCATACGCGTCGAGATGCCAGAACACCTGGGCTTTGGTGAATTCACCTACGGGATTGTCCGCCAGAATCCAGCACCCGATCTCTTGCGTTCGCGTACTCACCGGTTTGCACGGGTCGCCCGGGACTGCGACACCTTGGGCGATCAATTGCATCCATGAGAGAAGGAGCAGGCAAAACAAGAACAAACTGTTCAATCGCACCTGTCGAATGTTCATCTAAACCTCGAAGTCGGTTGTAGTTGTCAACTGCGGATTGTATCCAACAACATGAATCTGTCCGCAAAGGAATGCCCCGTAAGGAAAAACGTTAAAAAATATTCAGGGCCGCAGCGTTCCTCCGCTCTTATTGGATACACTCCACTGGGTACTCCGAAGAAAGACTACGAAATGCGAAAAGGGTTTACAAGAAAGCCAAAACCGGACGAGCCCGCGACGCATGTCAAGAACTACATCACGCCGAGCGGGCTCAAGCGCCTGAAAGATGAGCACCGGTTTCTGCTCACCCGGGAGCGCCCGGCCGTGACGGAAGTTGTGGCGTGGGCCGCCAGTAACGGCGATCGCAGCGAAAACGCCGACTATCAATACGGCAAGCGGCGACTGCGACAGATCGATGGGCGGATTCGCTTTCTAACGAAGCGAATCGAAGCGGCGGAAGTGGTCGACCCGGAAGCGCGGAGAACGGGGCAGGCCGCGGCGAAAGCATTCTTCGGAGCAACCGTCCGCTATGCCAATGCCGGGGGAGCGGAGCGAACCGTGAGCATCGTGGGCACTGACGAGATCGATCTCGACCGCAACCACATCAGTTGGGTATCACCTCTGGCGCGCGCATTGATGAAGTCCGCAGCGGGTGACAGCGTAATCCTCCCATTGCCGGGCGGCTCGGAATCGCTGACCGTGCTGGAAGTGCGTTACGAGCGCATTGCTGTCGAGCCGTTCTGTGAACCACCTGGATCCGAGGCCTCGGCAAAGGGACTGCCTCGCCGGCAATAAACGGCTTCGGGAAATCCTTGTTTGGGAGGAAGAGAGCTTGTCGGACCCAAACGGACCCTGGTGCCCAGAAGGATCTTTGGGCAAGTGCTTGAAAGAAATGGTAGGCACGAGGAGACTCGAACTCCTGACCTCTACCGTGTCAAGGTAGCGCTCTAACCAACTGAGCTACGCGCCTACTGCGGATCTGGCGTAAAGGACCTTTCAGGCCGCTATGCGTGTAATTTTACCACGCGAATTCGGCTTGTCGGGCTATCGAATAGTTCAAGCGTACCTACGTCGATCCAGCCACGGATTTTGCTCTGGTCGACGCACGCCGCAGCAGTTCCGGTGACTTCAACCGCTGGCCGCACTCCTCAAAGTCTGTGCGAGGTCCGGTCCACATGAGATCGTCTACTGTGGCAAAGACCGGCACATCTGTGCGCAGAGTCGCTAGCATTCGAAACAAGAGAGCCTCGTCCCATGCACCGAAGAGCGATTCCGCTAGAGGACGTGCTCTCTTGATCGTCGGATTCCATTCGCGCCAGTCTTTCGGAATGTTTTCCAGCCGAGGATAGTGCGAGAGCACTTGCGCAGCCGCTTTCGCTCCCCATCCGGCGATCCCGGGGTAGCCATCTGCACTGTCTCCGACAACTGCGAGATAATCCGGAATTGACACAGGCCTTACTCCGAATTTCGCTTCTACTCCGGCCTCGTCTCGTACGATGTTACGGCGCCGGTCCAATTGCACCACCCGCGTTCCTGCGACGCTCTGGCTGAGATCTTTGTCTGGCGTGCAGATGAATACCTGGCGAACTGATTTATCCAAAGCAGCCTGAGTGGCGGCGGAGGCTAGCGCGTCGTCGGCTTCGAATTCCACCATCGGCCAGATGACGACTCCCATGGATTGAAGTGCTTCTTCGAGAATTGGAAATTGCGATAAGAGCTCGGGAGGCACGCCCTCACTGGTCTTATATCCGGGATAGAGATTGTTTCGGAAGGATTCGACGACATGGTCAGTCGCAACGCCGATGTGAGTTGCTCCGGCTTCGAGCATCGACATTACAGAGCCGAGAACGCCTCGAACCGCACCAATCTCCTGGCCGGAAGAATCCTGACTCGCCGGTACCGCGTAGAAGTAACGGAACAATTCATAAGTTCCGTCGATGAGATAGACGTCCATAGTTTCGATCTGCCGAACAATCGAAGCCTCTGCTAAGTTCGGTCCATCGCCATGAAGAGGTTGTTGAGCGATTCCGACAGCGTAGGATGCGCATACGTGGCGTCGCGCAATGCAGTGTACGGCAAGTTCCCCATCATCGCGGTTTCTAGAACAGACATGACTTCTCCCCCTTCGATTCCAAGAATCGCTGCACCCAGGATCTGATTACTCTCCGCATCCACGATAGCTTTCATGAATCCCCGAGTTTCATCTACTTCAATCGCGCGGGCGACCGATGTCATGGGAAGTTTCGCGACGCGAATTTTCCGCCCTTGCGCTCGAGCTTCGGATTCGGTCAAGCCAACGCGGCCTAACTGAGGATCAGTAAACAGGCAGTACGGTATCTGACGTCCTTTCGTGGAGGCGTTCTTCTTCTCAATCAGATTGGAGCGGATAATCCGGAAATCGTCGTAGGAAATGTGTGTGAATGCCGGTCCGCCCTTGATGTCTCCCAAGGCGTAGATTCCTTCAGCCGTCGTTTCCAGGCGATCATTGACCTCAATGAATCCGTGTTGATCGGTACGAATTCCGGCTGCCGGCAGATTGAGCGTGTCGGAATTTGGTGCACGCCCCGTCGCAATTAGCAGATGAGAACCAGTAACTGTCTTTGCGTTTCCGGAGGCGAGAATTTGTAGATGGATTTCTCCGTTCGCTTGATTGACCCGTATCGCCTTCGCGTCGAGTATGATCTCGATCCCATCCTGGCTCAGGATCTTCTTAACTTCCTCAGCCACGTCAGCATCTTCATGCGTGACCAGTTGATTCGCACCCTGAATGATCGTGACATCGCTTCCGAAGCGCCGGAAGAGTTGTCCAAACTCCAAGCCGATGTATCCTCCGCCCAACACCAACAGATGATCTGGCACAGTTCCCAGTTCCATGATCGAGATGTTGTCTAGAAAAGAAACGGCGTCGAGGCCATCTAACTCCGGACGACCGGCACGAGTACCGGCATTGATGAAGATGCGGTGCGCGGACAGCCCGCGCTCGGAGCCATCTTGCAAACGAACTGTGACTGTCTTCGGCCCGGTGAAACGCCCTTCACCGAAAATAAGTTTTAAGTTTGCCGTCTTCTCGATCTTTGCCTGGCTGCCATTTCGGAACTTGTCGACGATATCGCGCTTCCGTTGGCGCACCTTCCCCAAGTCGATGCTGAGCGAGCCGGTGTGCACTCCATAATCCGCTGCACGGCGCGCGAGATAGGCCACACGTCCACTTGCGATCATCGTTTTGGTCGGTGTACATCCTTCATTCACGCAAGTGCCGCCCACATGCTTGCGTTCGACGAGTGCGGTTCGCATGCCCGCTTCAGCTAAGGCCGTCGAGAGCGGCGTTCCCGCTTGTCCCGCACCGATGATGATGGCGTCGTATTGTTGCGGAGTTGTCATTCCCGCCCCCTGCTGGCGAAACTCATGAAGTGCGGCGTTAGGATGCGTTCTTAGAACCGAGAGGCGAGGAATAGTCCGAGCCCAATGGCAACAATATCTTCTGGAATCGCGACCACAATATCCGGAACGCGCAGTGCCCGGACGAGTCCGACGCGCGCTTGATAGCCTCCGAATGCACCCGCAATGGCTCCGATCGCGCCTGCCACTGCACCGAGCCAAAGGCTTGCCGCACCAGCAACGGCCAGGCACGCGCCGGAGAGGGCGCCTGTAACGATTCGCGCCGACAGCCCGACCGCCGCGGTTCGGGGAGGAGTGCCTGGAAGTTGATCGGCAACTAGCTCGACTAACGCCAAGAGAGTGAACACCGCCGCTGTCCACTTCGAGCCCATGAACGCCAGTGGAGTGCCGGCTAGATGAAGCCAGCCCAAGTGTGCTGCCCATGCAGTCACGGCGGGGGCAGTCAACGATCGCAGGCCGGCAACAATACCAATTCCCAGAGCGAGCGCCACAACAATTTCGGGATTCATGGAGTTCCTATCTTGAGCTTTGTTTTGGAAGCGTGCTCACCTTCGCGATCCTGAGCTATCGGGAACTTTGGGTAATCGGCAACCAGACTTGAAAGACAGTGTTCCCTGGTTCGGATCGAACTTGAATGTTGCCTTGATGTTTCCTCACGATTCGCTGCACCGTGTCGAGCCCTAAGCCAGTGCCCTCGCCGACTCCCTTAGTCGTGAAAAAAGGTTCGAAGATGTGAGGCAGCACCTGCGGAGAGATTCCGGGCCCGTTGTCACCAATTTCAACGACTACGCAATCAGCATCCCGATATGTACGGACCCGAAGCTCGCCTTTGCCACCCATCGCATCGATGGCATTGTCGATCAGATTTGTCCAAATCTGATTCAGTTCACTGCCGAACGAATTCACCATCGGAACGGGCTGGTAGTCGCGCCGAACAGCCACTCCCTTTTTCAATTTGTGATTGAGGATTGTGAGCGTCGTTTCGAGAGTTTTGACGATGTCAACGTTCTGAACGGGCCCCTGGTCCATGAACGTATATTCCTTGATGGCCTTAACCAAGTCAGAAATTCGCGTGGTACTGCTTTCGATTTCATTCAACAGACCGACGATCTCCACCGACGCCGAGATTCTCACTAAAGCTGCGCGAGCCGTATTGGGATCCAGACTCTCAAACAGTTGTTCGAGAGCGGCAGGCTTGAAGTTCCGCCGCGCGAGATCGGCTGCCAGCTGCCAAAGATCGTTCTGGCCATGGCTGCGCAGCAAAGAGTCGATCCGATCTTCCAGAGCACTCGCAGTCAATGGGTCCGGAGGCGGGCCATCCATTTGCGTGATGGAAGCCTCCAGCTTCTCGATCTCTGCGCGATGCGATGCCGTCAGATCACGGCTGCCTAGCTCGTGGCTCGCGTCTCGCACTTTTTTCAGGAGATCGCGAAGCTGACTGGTTGCGCGTTTCGCGGCTGATGCTGGATTGTTTAGTTCGTGAGCCAACCCGGCCGACAACTTGCCAAGCGCGGCCAGCCGGTCTCTTTGCTGCTCGAGGCGCGTCGTCTCGCGGATACGATCTGACATCAGTCCCACGAGACGCTGCGCAAGCTCGGGCATCTTCTGCACGAGTTCGGGAAAGCGAGCAGACGGGAAACGCAAGACAAAACTGTCGGTGATCGAACGTCCACTCAAGGGGAACTGCTTCATCCTGGAAAATGGCAGCTTGCCGGTGATATCGCCGGCTTTCATGGGAATCACAATCGATTCCCCGCTCAACTCTCCTCGCGCTTCCAATTGCCCCTCGAGGATGACTGTCATCTTGTCCGCTGGGTCACCCTGGCGCGTATAAAATTCGCCGGGCTTGAGATGCAGTTCCTCCGATTGACCGAGGAACCAAGTGATCTGGTCGTCAGGCAATCCTTCAAATGATGGAACGCTGCGGAGTAGATCGAGTGTTTCGGCCATTAGACCTTGCTCAAGTACTGATGAATGAATTGCACCGCCACCGATCCTTCACCAACGCCGGAGGCAACTCTCTTCACAGAACCGTGCCGCACATCGCCAACCGCGAACACACCCGGAATATTCGTCTCCAGCAGGAATGGATCCCGTTCGAGCGTCCATCCTTTGGGCCGCTGGCCGCCCTGCATCAGATCAGGGCCGGTTAAGATGAATCCGCGCTCGTCGCGCTCGATTGCGTCGCCCACCCAATCGGTACGAGGAAGAGCCCCAATGAAAATGAACATGGAACTTGCGGGAACCCGTTCCACTTTATTCGTGTCAGAGCACAAAACAGAGATCTCTTCCAGATGGGTATCGCCGTGGACTTCGGCCACGCTGGCATGACTCCACAATTGAATGTTCGGAGTTTCCTTAATCTGGTCGATTAGGTATTGCGACATTGTGCTGGAAAGACCTTCGCTGCGGACCAGAATAACGACCCGCTCCGCATACTTCGAAAAATTCATTGCGGCCTGCCCAGCTGAGTTGGCGCCACCTACTACGTAAACGATCTCACCTTTACACGAAAGAGCTTCGGTAGTGCCACCCCCGTAATAAACGCCGGCGCCTTGTAGCCTGTCGATTCCAGGAGCGTCCAAGCGTCGCCACTGAACCCCGGTGGCAATCATCAATGCGTGGCAGGAGATTTCATTCTCGTCCGCTAATTTCACGATTCTGTAGGAATTCTCCGTTCGCATGCTCACGACGGACTGGGGAGCGAGAATTTCCACTCCAAATCGCCGGGCCTGCACGACGGCGCGCCGGGCGAGATCGCCTCCACTGAGTCCGCTGGGAAACCCCAAATAGTTCTCGATCCGCGAGCTCATTCCAGCTTGGCCGCCGGGCGCTTCCCGTTCTACGATCACGGTTTTCAGTCCTTCGCTGGCCCCATACACCGCCGCCGCAAGACCGGCTGGCCCTCCACCGACAATCGCCAGATCGTAGAAGCTCGTTTCGGAGTGGGTCCGCAGCCCGACCTTCTGCGCCACATCGGCCGGAGCTCCGTTCAGCAGCTTTGCTCCATCGGGAAAAAGAACCACGGGAAGATCAGCCGAATCTGGGCCCAGCGCTTCGAGAAGGCGCTTTGTCTCCGGATCGTTTGCCGAAGTCTCCACATCGATCCATTGATAGGGCACGTGACTCCGCGCCAGAAAATCACGCAGCTCGTAACACCGCGGCGACCACCGCGTTCCCAAAACACGAATTCCCTGAAAACTGGGATGATATGAAGCTTTCCAGTCATCGAGCAGATCATCCAGTTGCGGATAAAGGTGCTCCGTGGGCGGGTCCCACGGCTTCATGAAAAAATAATCGAGGCTAGCCTGGTTAATCGCGCTAATCGCCGCATTGGTGTCCGCATAAGCGGTCAGCAGAGCTCGTTTTGAGTCTGGAAATATTTCTCTTGCCGCCTGCAGAAAACCAACACCGTCCATTTGAGGCATGCGCTGATCGGCAAGAAGCAGGGCAACTCCGTCGTTGCGGACTTTCAATTCCTTCAGAATGTCGAGAGCGCCCAATGGGGAATCGCTGCTGATCACACGATATTGAGCGCCGTACTGAGACCGAAGATCGCGTTCGATGGCCCGCAAGACATCCGGGTCATCATCGACCGTCAGCAGGATCGGCTTCGCCATATCGCTCCCTGGCAGAATGAAAAACGTTCAGGATAAACAGCTTACTTAGGCTTAGATACTCGAACGGGGAGTTCGGTCGCGTCAAGATTGCAATTTAAAAGAACGGCTAAGGCCGGGATGGGCTTAATCCTCGATCTCGCCGGCTTCCACTTCGTCGACGTAGCACCATATCCAAGCCTCACCGGGCTCGATCGATCGGATAAGAGGGTGTTTTGTTTTGTGGAAATGCTTGGTGGCGTGCTTGTTCTTGGAAGAATCGCAGCACCCGACGTGACCACAGATCAGGCAAAGGCGCAGGTGTACCCATGTGTCCCCGGTTTTAACGCATTCTTCGCAGACGTGTGTTTTTGTGTGCTTGATCTTGATTTGGTCGAGGTGTGTGCATTGGGCTGCCATGATTTCCTCCAGAATTTACTTGGAAATTTCCTTCCGTGACTTCGGTCACGTTACGAAGGGCCACAATCACTGCCAACCGCACAATCTTTCCCTCAGAATGATGATCGGAGGTCTTTCATCCGTGTTTCGCCTTGATTATCTTTCTTGTGTATTAACCGTTGCTTCCACCATTTTAGTGGGTCGGCGGTGCTGGGAAGGTTGGGCATTAGCTGGAGTGAATAGCGTCATCATGTGCGTGATCGGTCTGCGTACAGAGCAACTCGGATTCATTCCCGCCAACGTCTTTTGCATGGTGGTCAGTGCCATTAACCTGCGCGCATGGCGGAGGCCGTAATCTTACTGAGGCCAATCGTACTTTTCAAATGGGCCGCTCTCACTCAGCGATGAGTAAGTTTTCCGCGAAGGGCCAAAGTTCGTCGATCCATTGAACCTCGCAACGGAATCCAGCTCTCTTGGCTGTCTGAAAGATCTCATCTGCGGAGTATTTGTGGCTGCTCTCGGTCCAGATGGTTTCTCCTTCCTGAAATTCAATTACGATCTCTGACGCGGGAATACTCACCCTCTGCCGCCGTTTCGACCGAAGGTGCATCTCGACGCTGCGCGCTTCGGGATTGATCTTCGCGACATGTTCGAATTGACTTAGATTAAAGTCGGCGCCCAGCTCGCGATTTACACGCGACAAAAGATTCAGATTAAACGCTGCCGTCACACCGAGTTCGTCATCATAGGCGCGGATCAACTGCATGCTCGGCTTTTCCAGATCTGTGCCCAACAGTAATGCGTCGTCGGCTTTCAGGATCGCGCGAACGTCCGACAAGAACTGCATGCCGGCTTGCCGATCGAAATTTCCGATGGTGCTTCCCAGAAAAAGAACGCAGAGGTGCTGGCCTGGTTTTCGATAAGCCGCCACTTCCAGCAGCCCGTCAAGATACTCCCGCTCAAAACCAACAATGCTAATGGCATCGATGTCGCTGAGCTCCCGTTCGCACATCACCAGTGCGGAATGTGAAATTTCGACTGGGTAATATGAAGTCCGCTGTCTCCGGCAAAATGCCTCCAACAAATAACGCGTCTTGCGTCCACTCCCGCTTCCCAATTCTGCAACCGCCACGGGGCCGGCAACGCGGTCGACAATCTCGGACGCATGACGCCGCAACAAGCGCTCATCAGCCCGCGTCAGTCCGTACTCGGGCAAATGACTGATGACTTCAAATAGCGCCGATCCTACGTCGTCGTACAGATACTTCGACGGCAGTTCCTTCTGACCAATCCGCGTAAGCCCCTCGCGAACATCGGCGGCAAATTCATAAGAAACGTTGGCTGGAATCGCATGAACAAGCATCACTCACTCCCTTATTTCGAATTCACACAGCGAAAGCCTGCGTACACATACTGATAGTGCGCTTGAAACCAATTGCGAAACGATGGCCGCAACATACACGCGGCAGTTCGCGCAGAACCGCCCTTCATGACGAAGTGCTTGCCATCAAAAAAATCAGCGGAATAACCTCGATAGAACGGAAACGGCTCAAATCCTGGTAATGGTCCGAACACAGTGGCAGTCCATTCCCAACCGTTTCCCAACATCCCTTCAACGCCAAAGGCGCTCTGGCCTTGCGGGTACGCGTTTACGGGTGCAGGATCCCAACGCTGGAAATCGAAATTGCCGAGGCCCTGCTTCGGAACATCTCCTCCCCAGGGGTACTCATTCTCTTCGCCGTCAGGCCTTCCGTAGGCCGCGCGGTGCCACTGCTCTTCGGTGGGTAGCGTCTTGCCCGCCCATCGAGCATAGGCCGCAGCCTCCGCATGACTTACATGAACTGGCCAATCCAAAGGCAAGGGAATCTCTTCGAACATGGTTCGATAGAGCCAACCGTCATTCCTTTTTGTCCAAAAAACTGGATGCGAGATCTTCTGATCGTTTCTCCAGGTCCAGTCGTCGTCTTTCCAGAAGGAGCGATTCTCGTAGCCGCCGGCCGCCATGAACTCGAGAAATTGGCGGTTGGTCACCATGTATTTATCGATTTCAAAAGATGGGACATTCGTGGTATAGGCTTCGAACTCGTTATCCCAGCCGAAGGTGCCTGAATTACGAGCGAGACCGAGAGTCGTGCTTCCCGCAGGGATTTCAACCATCTGGTGAGAAATATCGGAAGCGGCAGGGAGAGCGGCGTTGGACTGAGAAATCTTGCGGTCTATTGACAACTGATGAAACATGTATGCCAACGTTTCGACATGCATCAGCCGGTGCTCGATGGCAACATTGACAAGCGTTTCAAGCGGGAAACCGTCCCGCATATGTTCACCGGGTTCAAAACTCGCCGCGGCCAGTTTTTCATTCAGGGCGCTCCGGATCGTGCGGACGTACTCTCGTACCGTTACGAGCGAAGGCCAGTCTCCAGGTTGGTCAGACGGCAGTCCCCCACCCACCGGGTCAATACCGAACGCAAAGAGTCGATCAAATTCCGGGTGAAAGCTCTTAAGTCCGAAAACATTTTCGTGCAGCAGATTCCAATCGAAAGCCTCGAGATGCCCAACATAAAAGATGATGCGATGCCGCTCGGGGATCGGACGGTCGTACATTGCATCGCTTCTTACGATGTCAAACAGAGCGTCACTTCTGCGGCGAGCATCGGAGACCTGCTCCAATAACGACTGCTCGATGGCAACATCTTTTTGAGCTGTAGGCATTCAGGCCTCCTGTGCATCGAGTGGATGAAACGGCATCTCCAACTCAGGGACGTAATCCAACGGGGGTGCGTCGAACGGGAACTTACGTAGGCCGCTCTGGACGGGCTGTTGGCCGTCCTGACGGCGGGGTGACAAAGACTACCACCGCCCCGCGAGCTGCCGCAAATGGACTTTGTACTCCCCCTTCTGCGGTCATCCTTAACCAATTAAAATCAACCAGATGCAAATTCCCCTCTTCCACGTCGACGCGTTTACTGACAGGGCGGGCAGCGGCAACCCAGCCGCCATCTGCCTTTTGAACTCGTGGTTAGATGACGAGTCGTTGCGCAAAGTCGCTGCCGAAAATAATCTTTCTGCAACAGCTTTTCTTGTGGAGAAACGGGGTCTCTATGAGTTGCGCTGGTTTACTCCGCTCCGCGAAATACAGCTGTGCGGTCACGCCACTCTGGCGTCGGCCTACATTCTGTTCAGTATTCTGCAGCCGGGGCTGGAAACCCAAAGGTTTCAAACTCGCTTTTCCGGGGAATTGACGGTCCGGAAGGAGGAAAGCGGTCTTTCCATGAATTTTCCGGCACTTTTGGCAAAGCACCATGCACAAATACCCGCCGGATTCACTCAGGCTCTCGGTCTAAGGGAACCACCGTTGGAACTTCTGGAAGTAAATGACATTCTCATCGCTGTGCTGGAAACATCGCGGGAGATTCGGGATATGCTTCCGGACTTTTCGCTTCTCGCCGAACTTCACCCCTATGTTGTCGCAGTCACAGCATCGGGAGATGATTCTGATTTTGTTTCTCGTTATTTCGCGCCCAGCTACGGAGTCCCCGAAGATTCGGTAACAGGGTCCGCCCATTGCGCACTTGCACCGTATTGGGCGAAACGTCTAAACAAATCTCAGCTACATGCCCGCCAGCTGTCCGATCGCGGCGGGGATTTATGGTGTGAAATAGCGGGAGATCGTGTCGTCCTCAAGGGCGAAGCCGTCCTCGTGCTGAAAGGAATGCTCTCGATCTGAGATCGGCTCGATTGCGAGACCTTCATGCGCGATCACTACAAAAGATGCTTCTGTTTCAGAAACTTGCGTACGACTTCTTGCGTGTCCCGATGCTGCCCATCCACGGCGTAATTCAACTGCTGCATCTCGGCGTCTGAAATCTTGTCAGCAAGTTCCGCCAGTGCGCGAGCCACTTCCGGATGTTGCTGCAGAGTTTGCTCCCGCATCACCGGCACGGCTTCATACGGCGGAAAGTAATGCTTGTCGTCCGCCAGGACGAAGAAATCCATTGCCGGAATGAGACCGTCCGTCGCGTTGCCCGCGGCAAAATCAATCTGATGATCTTTCAATGCGCGCGCCAGCAAGCCCAAATCCATAATACGAGGCTGCTCCGCAAAGCGCAGCCCGTAGGTCGCGGCCAAACCACGATATCCATCAGGACGCTCCATAAACTCGTAACCAAATCCGGCGTACCATTGCGAAGCGAATTTTGCAGCTTGCGACAACGTCTGAATCTGGAGACGCCGAGCGTCCTCGCCTCGAATTTCCATCGCAAAAGTGTCGTTGAAGCCGAAAGCAGGGCCGAGCGTCAGCCCAAAACGGTGCTCATATTGACTCTTCACGCGTCGATAAACATCTGCTTTGTCATTTGACGCTTGCTGCTTGAGGATCGCGGTCAGTGCAGTGCCCGTATATTCAGGATAGACATCGATGCGCCCGGATAGAATCGCCTGCTGGCAAATGTAGGTGCCCGCCAGGTAGAAGCGCCGTTCTACTTTTAAATGAGTATGAGTTTCGATCTGCTGTGCGATAAGTTCGCCCAATACAAATGACTCCGTAAAATTCTTTGATCCCACAACGATGCGATTGGAATGAGAGGGCTCGCAAGCAGATAGCGCGAGGATGAATATACTGCTGCACAGGATTGAAAGAAAACGGCTCATCGTGGACGCAGCCGCCTCTCAAGCCATCCCACGCTCAAATCAGCGGCCAGCGCCAAAATTGCCGCTGGAATCGCGCCAGCCAATATGACGCGATCATCAACCATCGCCAGCCCGCGAAAGATGAACTCTCCCAGGCCTCCGGCGCCGATGGCCGCGGCGATTGTCGCAAGGCCAACTGAAATTACGACCGCGACTCGAACCCCTGAAAGGATCACGCTCACTGCGAGCGGAAGCTCGACCTGAAATAAAAGCTGAGATTGAGTAAGTCCCATACCCCGCCCCGCTTCCACCACGGCAGGGTCGACACCGCAAATCCCTGTGTATGTATTACGAATGATCGGCAACAGTGCATACAGCGTGAGAGCCAGAATTGCTAATCGGTCAGAACGTTCACCCAGCCACGGAACCGGCAACAAGAAACCGAAGAGGGCAAGACTCGGAATCGTTTGAATGATGTTTGCCCCTGCCAGCACAGGCTTGTTCAATCGGGGGCGATGAGAAATCACGACTCCCAGCGGAATCCCGATCAGCATCGCAAAGGCCGTCGACACGCCGACCAGCCACAGATGCTCGAACGTGAGTTCCAAGACTTGCGTGTGGTTCTGCAATATGAATCGAATGACATTCATGATGTTCCTCGATCTGCCGCTGACTCTAATCCATCTCCGAAAGCTCGGACATAGGCCTCAGCCCAACGATCCTTCGATTTCAGGAACTCCTTCGGCGACAAGACAGTCACCAGCTTTCCGGCCTCCATCAAAGCGATGCGTGACCCAAGCCGCAAAGCTTCTCGCAGATCGTGCGTCACGAAAACCACCGTTTTATGCAGCCGTTGCTGCAGCAGAAGAAATTCGCGTTGCAGTTCATCGCGAGTCAGCGGATCGAGCGCAGCAAAAGGTTCGTCCATCAGCAGGATTGCCGGATCGGCCGCCAGAGCACGAGCAACTCCCACTCGCTGTCGCTGCCCTCCCGACAACTGATGCGGATAGCGGGAAGCCATTTCCGCAGGTAGCCCCACCAATTGCATAAGCTCTTGTGTGCGAGCCCGGATTTTTGCCTCCGGCCAACCCTCGATTTTTGGAACGATTCCGATGTTTCGCACGACCGTGAAGTGTGGAAAGAGACCGGCATCCTGAATCACGTAGCCAATGCCTCTGCGCAGTCGAATGATGTCGCCTTGCCCGTTCGGAACTCCATTGACGAGAATTTCTCCCGACGTCGGCGATACGAGGCGGTTGATCAACTTGAGAGTTGTCGTTTTCCCGGAACCGCTCCGTCCCAAGAGTACGAGCGTCTCCCCGCCCGCCACCTGCAGACTCAAATCGACGAGAACCTGCGTGCCGTTCACACAGTAAGAAACGTCGTGGAATTCGATGACGGGGGCTTCGCGTTCAGGTTGCATGTCCGCACAGGATACCGAAGTCCGCAGCTGTACCCAAGGCTCGGGTCTAGAATCGGCCACGATGTAGCTTCACGACCGCAGTCAGATTTGCAATGCGAGCGTCTCCCGGCGACAATCTTTCCATGGGGAAGACCGTGCTCGGCGAGGCGCCACGGGATCGGAACAGCCAGAGTGAACCGTTCCTGCCCGGAGCGCTCGTTATCGCCACGCTGTGCAATCCTCGGGAAAAATTCTGGGGCATGATTCTGGGATTAGCTGCCGAAGGACTTAGCCTGAGCGGTGCGGAATTGGCCTCCTTTGAAGACCTGACGGTAATGGTCCGGGACGGCGAGCCATTCACGCCTGCTGTCGTCTTTTTCCCGATGCATCGGATCGAGCGCCTCGAACTCGACCTGTCGGACGGAAGCCTGCCTTCCCTCTCGCAACGCTTCTTGACGAAAACGGGATTGGAGCCTGCCGCCGTGCTCGCGCCTAAGATGCACGCGGCGACGCCGTGCGCAGCCTCGAGCACGCTTCATGCTTCAAAGGAGCGTGCTTGAAGCTCTCGCAAATTTTTACTGCCCCTAACCAGCTCACGTTATTGCGGATGATTTTTGTTCCGTTCATCGTCATCCATCTTGTGGACGGACGCTATCTCTGGGCACTTGTGGTCTTTGTTATAGCGGGCTTCAGCGATGGGTTGGACGGCTTGCTCGCACGCAGGCTCCATCAACAGACTCTCCTGGGCCAGTATCTGGATCCAATCGCAGACAAGCTCTTGCTGAGCACGATGTTTCTCATTCTCTCAATACTGCACAAGATTCCGTGGAAGTTTACGGTGCTCGTGTTCAGCCGCGACATTTCCATTCTCGCTGCCAGCGCCGTGCTGTTCGCCATCGCCGGCCTGCGGAATTTCAGTCCCAGCATCTTCGGCAAGGCCAATACTTTTTCGCAGATCGCTGCTGTCTTCTTCGTTCTCTTGCTTGAGATTCGTCCTCTGCGTTGGATTTGGATCGCTCGCACCATCTTCCTGCGTGCAACCTTTATCTTTACCATCGTGTCGGCGCTGCACTATGTCATTCTCGTACAGCAGCGCCTGCGCGAACATACACACGCTTTGCCCCCGGCTCGCAACCCCGTCGCTTGACTTGCGTTACGGATTCGATTTGACCCGCTTTTCACAGGACCCTAGAATCTTAGGTTCGTCTCATAGCGCTCCAACCCACTATGGCCCTTCGCCTGTACAACACAATGTCTGCCAAGATCGAGGAGTTTCGGCCCCTTCGCGACTCCGAAGTCCGCATGTACGCTTGCGGGCCGACCGTCTACGACTACGGACACATCGGCAATTTTCGTACTTTCGTCGCTGTCGATCTTCTGCGGCGATACTTACTGCAGAGTGGATACGTCGTCCGGCACGTCATGAACATTACCGATGTCGACGACAAGATCATTCGCAACTCCGCGCGCGACGGCGTCAGCGTTCAGCAGTACACGTCAAAGTACGAGAAGGCGTTTCTAGAAGACTCCGCGATGATTGGAATTGAACAGCCGTTGCTTGTGCGCGCGACCGAACACATTCCCGCCATGGCCGAATTCGTTACGAAGTTGGTGGACAAAGGAATCGCGTACCGCACCGACGACGGATCGTATTACTTCCGCATCGCCAAATTTCCCGAGTACGGCAAACTCTCGAAGCGAGATTTCAGTGGCATGCTCGACGGAGCACGCGTCGACGTCGACGAATACGACAAAGACAGCGCACGCGATTTCGCTCTATGGAAAGCTCCAAAGCATGGCGAAGCATCGTGGGACACGAAGATCGGCAAGGGACGCCCCGGCTGGCACCTCGAGTGCTCCGTCATGTCGATGGCGGAACTTGGAGAGAGTTTCGATCTGCACGCAGGCGGAGAAGATCTCGTATTTCCGCATCACGAGAACGAAATTGCCCAGTCGGAATCTATGACTGGGAAACCGTTCGCGCATTTCTGGTTTCATGCTCGCTTCCTATTGGTTGAAGGCGAGAAGATGTCGAAGAGCCTCGGAAATTTCTTCACCCTTCGCGATCTTGTTCTCAAGGGACACAAGCCTTCTTCGATTCGTTATCTACTGACATCCGTCCCATATCGCAATCAGCTTAACTTTACCTTCGATGGATTGACCCAGGCCGCCGTTTCGGTGGAACGCCTGCGAAACTTTCGTCTACGCCTGAGTGCGGGAAACTTTCCGGACGGTTCGACTCCGGAAATGCAGACTCTTGCTGCCGAGACAGTCATGCGAATGCGGGAAGCTCTGGACGATGATCTGAACACCGCGCAAGCGCAGGCGGCGATCTTCGAAATGGTACGTCGCGCCAACACTGCGTTCGACACTGGCGGAGTAAAGAAGGATGACGTTCCGCCACTGCTCGAGGCTTTGACGAAGTTCGACGAAGTCTTTGCCGTCCTCGAAGACGATGATGTTCCGAAGATGAAGCGGGTTCTCGACTGGGCGATCGCTGAAGGCCGCGAGAAAGATATCAGCAACGAACTGCGGGAAGCTATTCGCTCGGGTCAATTTTCCGATGGCGATATCGAAACCAAGATTACCGAAATGAAGGCGGCTCGCACTGCCCGGGATTTCAAGAAATCGGACGCTATTCGCGCCGAACTCGCCGAAGCTGGAATACTCGTGGAGATCACAAAAGATGGCATTCGCTGGCGGCGAAAATAAGCTGCGGTTCGATTATGAGAGCCATTTGTGCAGGGTGTTAAGCTGAAGGCTGAAGGCTGAGAGCTGACAGCCGGTTCTTGTGAAATCCTTCGACGAATATCTTCGCGACGCTGAGCAAGCCCACGGACACCTCTGTGCGGGCCAGATCCTTGGCGTGCGTCTCGCTATGCTGGGCCTGCGAAAGCTGGCCGTTGACGATCCGCAGGGTAAAGATCGAAAGCGTCTCGTCACATTTGTCGAAATTGACCGATGTGCCACCGATGCGGTCGGTGTGGTGACCGGCTGCCGGCTCGGCAAGCGCGCTCTGAAATTCCGTGATTGGGGCAAGATGGCCGCCACATTCGTCGACGTGGCTGCAGGCAAGGCCATTCGCGTTGCCGCCAAGGAATCCTCTAAGGCCCGCGCGCGCGAAATGCATCCCGAAATTGAAAGCAAGAACCAGCAGCAGATGCTCGCCTATCGCGAAATGTCCGACGATGATCTGTTTACTACGCAGTGGGTCAAGGTCGATCTTCCGCCAGAGGAATTTCCGGGCTACAAGGGCGAGCGAATCGTTTGTGAGCATTGCGGCGAAGGCATCAACTTCCGTAGGGAAACTCGGCAAGAAGGAAAGATTTTGTGCCGAGCCTGCGCGGGAGAAAGTTACTACCAGCCAATCTATTGAAAATTTGCTCTTTGTTAGCCGGCCTGTTCGTAGGCGTTGGCGACGCGCAGAATCGTCGCCTCGTCGAAGTGCTTTCCTAGAATCTGGAGGCCAATCGGTAATTTCTCTTTCGTTTGTCCGCAGGGAATCGAAATCCCCGGGATTCCCGCTAGATCCGCCGTCACCGTGTAGATATCGGCCAAATACATGGCCAGGGGATCGTTCGATTTTTCACCAATGCGGAACGCCGCGCTGGGACTCGTGGGCGTCACGATGGCGTCGACTTTCTGAAATGCTTGGTCGAAATCCTGGGTTAAGAGCGTCCGCACTTTCTGAGCTTTCAAATAATAGGCGTCGTAATAGCCGGCGCTCAGCGCATAGGTCCCGAGCATAATTCGCCGCTTCACTTCCGGACCGAAGCCTTCATCGCGGCTTCGCCGGTACATTTCCGACAGTGTCTTCACTCCCTTTGCGCGATGGCCGTAGCGCACCCCGTCGTACCGCGCAAGATTTGATGAAGCCTCGGCTGTCGCAATCAGGTAATACGTAGGAATTGCATACGGCGTATGAGGAAGAGAAACAGGAACAATCTCGCAGCCCAGCGCTTTTAATTTTTCGATCGCCGACTCCACCGCCTGTCGAACTTCTTCATCCAGCCCTTCCCCGAAATACTCTTTCGCAACACCAAGTTTCAAACCGCGCACGGGCTTCTCAAGCTCGGCGACATAGTCTGGCACCGGAACTTCCGCAGAGGTGGAATCCATCGGATCGCGACCTGCAATCGCACCCAGCACAATGGCAGCGTCTTTCACTGTCTTCGCCAGCGGACCGATGTGATCGAGCGACGACGCAAACGCGATCAAGCCGTAGCGGGACACACGTCCATAAGTAGGCATCAGGCCCACGACTCCGCAGAAGGAGGCTGGCTGCCGGATCGATCCGCCCGTATCCGATCCCAAAGTGACCACCGCCATGTCGGCTGCCACGGCGGCAGCCGAACCGCCCGACGATCCTCCCGGTACGCGACTCAAGTCGCGCGGATTGCGCACGGGATGGTACGCAGAATTCTCATTCGACGAGCCCATTGCGAACTCGTCGCAATTTAATTTGCCCAATACTACAGCCCCAGCGGCCTCGAGCCGCGCCACTGCAGTGCAGTCATAAGGAGGAATATATTCTTCGAGAATCTTCGATCCGGCGGTCGTCCGCACGCCGCGCGTACTCATTACGTCCTTGATACCGACTGGAACTCCGCCCAGCGGCGGCAACGGCTTTCCCTCGGCAGCCATGCGATCGATACGATCCGCCTGCTCCAGCGCGCGCTCTTTCGACAACGTCAGGAACGCGCCGATCTGCCCATCCTCTTTCTGGATGCGTGCATAGTGGTCTTCGGCTAGGGCAAGCGCGGTGGTTTTGCGTTCCTGAACAGCGGCACGGGCGCTGTCGATTGTGAGAGAGGTCAGATCCATTCGCAGACGTTCGCCAAAGTGGCGACTATCGTTCGATCACTTTCGGCACTCGGAAGAAATCTTCGTCCGCATCGGGAGCATTCGCGAGGGCTTCTTCATGGGGTAAGGATTTCCGCAGTCCCTCGACTACGTCCTCGCGGCTCGCATAAGCGAACCGGTCACTTCCCTGCTTCGCCTGATCAACTCCGTACCTGTCGGAAACCTGTGCCATCGGCGCCACCTTGGATGTGTCGAGTTCGTTGAGTCGATCAATGTAGTCCAAGATCGAATTCAAGTCGCGAAGCATGCCGCTTTTCTCCTCGCTCGTGAGATCCAGGTTGGCGAGTTCGGCCACGTAGGCGACCTCTTTTTCAGTAACTTTCATTCCGACACTCTCAGAAGCCGTCTTTCGCGACGGGCACCTGCGGACTGACCACGAACTCGATCCGGCGGACAACTCCTACGGTGTAGCGGTTGATCGCAGCGAGATAGCGCGGAGCTAGAATCTGCAGTTCGGACCTCCATCCCATATCCGGGACTTCTACCCGCAAAACTCCATCGCCAAAATTCAGGGCCTGCGTCCGTTCGGCCACCGCTGAACCACAGACTACAGGCCACGCCATCAGCGGAGCCTGCGCCGGGGGCGCCTGACGCAATGATTGCGCGACAATTTTTTCTAATTCTGATCCAGCCAGTTGCAAGTATTACTCCCTGTCAGTTGATGCGCACGGGACGTGCGGGAAGAACTTCAATTTTAACATCGTCGATGAGCATCCTGCGGAAGACTTCAGCGAGGAAATTCGCGGCGCACGAACTCCAGCGCGGCGTCGCGCGATGGCAATCGCCCTTCGAGTTGGGCGTCTTCTACCGCATTCAGAATCTCGCGGAATCTCGGTCCCGGAACATGCCCTGCTTCGATCAGATCATCTCCCGTCACTAGGGGCCGGGGGCGAATTTTCTCAGGGGGAATCTCAGCAAGTTTCTGTTGAACGAATTCGTACGTCGCCAGGTTTCGATGGCTGGCCAGGCAATCCGCACGATGCAGTGCGAGATGCTCGTCGAATCCTGGCAAACGCAAAAATTTCTTGAGCGTTGACTCTTTCATCCGCGTTGCTTGGCCGAAACGCATGTGATTGTCGACGAGCGCGAGAATCTGCTCCGTATCGTCATTCGAGAAGCGCATGCGCCGGCAAATTTCTTCCGCGATTTTGACGCCCACCTCAACGTGTCCATCAAACCGAATTCGATCAGGCGCCATGCGAAAGGTCGCCGGCTTCCCGACGTCATGCAGTAAAGCTCCCCACGCCAACGTGAGCGGACAGGGGTTCGGCAGATTTTCGAGCAACAGAAGCGTATGAACAAAAACATCGCCCTCCGGGTGAAATTCCGGAGGCTGCGCCACCCCCTTCATCGCAGAAACCTCCGGCAATACTTCCCGTAACAGGCCGCTTTCGTCGAACATCCGAAATGCCCTGGCTGCACGCCCTTCCGTCAACATCCGAGTCAGTTCGTCGCGCACGCGTTCGCAAGAGACAACTTCGATCTGCGAAGCCGAACTTTGGATCGCTTGAAAGGTCGGTTGAGCGATCTGGTATTCAAATCGTGCAGCGAACCGAACCGCTCGCAGCATCCGCAACTTGTCCTCGGCAAAACGCTTTTCCGGATCGCCGATCGTTCGAATAATCCCGGCAGCTAAGTCATCCTGTCCACCCACGAAGTCGAGAACTTCGCCGGTTACAGGATCCAGCAGCATCCCGTTGATGGTGAAGTCGCGGCGGCTCACGTCTTCTCGCGGATCACGGCTGAACCGCACTTCGTCAGGGTGTCGCCCATCCGAGTACCCGATGTCGCTACGGAACGTCGCGACTTCCACGGCTTTTGCCTGGGATCCTTCGCCTGCATTCTCCTGAACTTCATCAGGTGGAACCAGCACTACTCCGAATTGCGCTCCGACCGCATATGTCTGCGGGAAAATGTCCATGACCTGCGATGGAGTCGCGTCCGTGGCGACGTCGTAATCTTTCGGTTCGCGTTCCAGCAGGAGATCCCGAACACATCCGCCCACCAGGTATGCCTGAAACCCATGTTGGCGCAGGGTTTCTACGACCATCTTGGCGTCATTCATTGCAGTGGATTCTCGCGGGTTCATCGCTTCTCCATCATACCGCCGACCAACGGCAGGAAAATCGCTTGACAGGGATGTAAAGCGTGCTTTACATTCTGAGATGTCAAGCATGCTTTACACCATGACAGTTGTCATAACGCAAGCGTGACTGTTCCCACTGGCGGAGAAAAGCTGGACGCGGAATCCTCGGTGGGTCAGAGACCGCAAGCGGCAATGCGAACAATGGAGTCCTTACGGAGAAGAAATTATGAATTCTAAGAAACTCGCCTCAATCGTGAGGGTCTTTGGCTGGATGAGCTTCTTCTGCTTACTTTCAGCGCCGGCTCTGTTCTTGGCGAAGGCTCAGAGTAGCAGCAGCTTTCTCATCCATAACGCCCGAGTATTTGATGGCCGCAAGGTTTTCGAGCAAAGTGAAGTTTGGGTGGAAAACGGCAAGATCAAGTCCGTCGGTAAGAATCTCAAAGTCCCGTCAGACGCGCGGGTGATCGACGCTTCGGGTGACACTCTGCTGCCCGGACTGATCGATTCACACACGCACGTCTGGGGCGACGCGCTCAAAGAGGCCGAGATCTTCGGTGTCACGACCGAACTGGACATGTTCACTGACGCGAGATACATGCAGCAAGTAAAGAAAGAACAGGCGGAAGGTAAGTATCTCGACCTTGCCGACCTGCGCTCCGCTGGAATTCTCGCGACGGCGCCCGGAGGTCACGGCACTGAATACGGCATTCAGATCCCAACGCTGTCTTCGCCCGCCGAGGCGCAGGCATGGGTCGAGGCCCGCATCGCCGAAGGATCCGACTACATCAAGATTGTGATCGACGACGCCAGCGCATACGGAGGCCATCGCCCCACGCTCGACAAAGAAACGCTCAAGGCAGTCATCGATGCAGCCCACAAGCGGGGCAAGATCGCAGTGGTTCACATCGGAACCCAGCAGGACGCACGCGTTGCGATTGAGGCGGGTGCCGACGGCTTGGCTCACCTTTTCGCGGACAGCGCTCCCGCACCTGACTTCGGCAAGTTCGTAGCCACACATCACGCCTTCATTGTTCCTACCCTGACGGTGCTTGAGAGCGTAAGCGGCGTTCCCACTGGTGAATCGCTCACGAACGACCCGCACCTCACTCCGTATCTCACCGGTGACGACATCGCGAATCTGAAGCGCTCTTTTCCGAAGTTTCATACCAACCTCAGCGAGAAATATGCTGAGCAGACGATCGTCCAACTGAAAGCAGCACATGTTCCGGTTCTTGCCGGCACCGATGCACCCAATCCCGGCACTTCGCACGGCGTCAGCATCCACCGCGAACTGGAACTGTTGGTGCGCTCCGGCCTTACCACACAGGAGGCTCTGGCTGCCGCGACGTCAGTTCCAGCCACAACCTTTCGCCTGGATGACCGCGGGGTCATCGCTCCCGGCAAGCGCGCTGACCTGCTGCTGGTTAAGGGCGATCCCACGCAGGACATTTCGGCGATGCGTGACATCGTTTCCGTTTGGAAACTGGGCGTGGAAGACGATCGTGGCAGTTACCGCGCAACCATCGAAAAAGCAAAGCAGGACGCGGCCAAGGCAGCCCAAACCCCCACTCCGTCAGGCTCCGAAACCAACCTCATCACCGACTTCGAAGACGGCACGTCTAACGCCAAGTTCGGCACAGGATGGATGTTCTCAACCGACTCCATCGCGGGCGGTAAGTCCACCGGCGAGATGAAAGTCGTGAACGGCGGCGCGAATGCCTCAAAGCATGCGCTGGAAATCTCCGGAGTGATTGACGGCGGGCTTCCCTACGCATGGTCGGGCGTGATGTGGTCGCCCGGATCGCAGCCGTTTGTTCCGGTCAATCTATCAGCGAAGAAGAGCATCTCCTTCATGGCCAATGGAGATGGGCAGACCTACCGGGTGCTGATATTTACCGCCAGCGGTGGACGCATTCCTGCCCAGCAGACATTCACCGCAGGGGCGGAGTGGAAAAAGAACACCATTCCCTTCTCCTCGTTTAATGGAACCGACGGGCACGACATATCGGCGATACTGTTCGTTGGAGGCCCGAACGCGGGAACGTTCAATTTCCACATCGATGATGTACGGCTGGAATAACGCACAAAACTATAGAACCGGATTGAGCAAGCGGACAGCGTCAATCAGTGCGCGTCCGCTTCTATCATTAGTGCGGACTTGCAACTCGAAACCAGAAACAGGACACTAGAAACTTAGCTATGCCCGACGCCTACATCCTCGGCATTGAAAGTTCATGCGATGAAACCGCGGCCGCCGTGGTGCGCTCGGGCGAGCAACTGATGTCCAATGTTGTGGCCTCACAAATCGCAACTCATCAGCTATATGGCGGCGTGGTCCCGGAGTTGGCCTCACGTGAGCATCTGCGCGCAATCGTTCCGGTAGTGCGCCAGGCGCTCGCCGAGGCCAAGCATACGTACAGATCGGTGGATGCCATCGCCGTCACTCAAGGCCCCGGCCTCGCCGGAGCTTTGCTGGTCGGCATCAGTTACGCCAAAGCTCTAGCCTTTGCGCTCGATAAGCCGCTCATCGCTGTCAATCATCTTGAAGGGCACATTCACGCGGTGCTTCTTGAAGAGCGGCAAAAGGGGAATCGCGAACTCCGTTTCCCCGTGCTCGCCCTGGTTGTTTCGGGCGGGCACACGCATCTTTACCTCGCTTCGGAAAAGAATGACTCCTGGAGTTACGAGAACATCGGCCACACTCGTGACGACGCTGCCGGTGAGGCCTTCGACAAAGTCGCGAAGCTTCTGGGTCTGGGATATCCCGGGGGCCCGGTCATCGATCGGCTCGCTCCCCATGGCGATCCCAAAGCCGTGAAGTTCCCTCCAGCCCAAATCAAGCACCGTGACCGACGCGGAAGGCACGACGGCAAAGCCATCTCGTCAGACTCCGAACAGCCACGCTTCGATTTTTCCTACAGCGGCATCAAGACTGCCATGTTGCGCCACGTCGAGTCGCACAACATGCAACCAGCCGCGGAAGCGCGGCGACAGGCATTGGGAAAGATTGCCAAGCCAAAGCTCGACGACTACCTCGCACTTACCGATAAAGCCACGCTCGATCTCGTAGCCTCGTTCCAGCGGGCCCTGGTGGAAGACTTGGTCGGAAAAACTTTGGCCGCAGCCGAGGCCTGCAATGTGGCCACGCTTTTTGTAACTGGTGGCGTTGCTGCGAACCAGGAATTGCGCCAGACCTTTGAGCGCGAAGGCGCTCGCTGTGGACTGCCCGTATATTTCCCTTCTCGTCCCCTGTCGACCGACAATGCAGCCATGATCGCGGCGGCCGCCTACCCAAAATTTCTCTTGAAGGATTTCGCTGCGATGGATTTCTCAGCGGAAGCGGGAATGCTCCTGCGTTAGCGAACCAGCATTACAGAGACAAGTTCCTTGTAGTTAAAGCGCGAGCGAAATTCAAATCTCGCTCTCCTGCGTGCGTTCCTCGATATTCATATCTTTGAACTCGCTGGATTCGAAGATCTCGCCGCACTCTTTGCATTCGACGAACTCCGAGTCTTCATCGCGGCTCACAATTTGTACGCGAGGGTGCTTGCAGGGTGGTTTCATATCAGCGCGTTGCGGAGGGGCGGGCGACTTTGGGCTCATAAATCCGGAGGCCCGGACAACTCAAGGACGGTTTGCCGGAATTTCCGGTATTTTAGAACGGCATTCCCAGTTGTCAAGTCCCCCTCCGTTGCGTTGTCGTGAATTCGTAACAGCCTCGTTGCGGTCGCCAAACTGAAATCCCGACCATTTTGACCGTATAAAGCTAAACCGCTCAGCGATCGAAAGTTACCGTTAACGCCCCGGTGCTGACCCTTGCCTGAGCCGACTTGCTTCAAGCTTGCAAATTGCCGTAGAATTAAATCCGACGAAAAAGGTCGCTATTATATGCGACCGATTTGATCGTATTCGTGGGAATCCGTGCTAAAGCTGACTAAAAAAGCCGACTATGCGCTGATGGCGATGAAGCACCTCGCCGAGCGTTCTAGCGAGGGATCTCGCAGCGCCAAGGACGTAGCCGACGAATATGGCATTCCGCCTGAGGCTTTAGCGAAGATTCTGCAGCGGCTGGCCAAAGCTGGCTTGTTGCAATCGCAGCACGGCACCAACGGTGGATACACCCTGGCAAGGCCGGCGCATACGATTTCGGCTTTTGAGGTAATCAAAGCAATCGATGGGCCCCTGTTTATCACCTCCTGCGTCACCGTTCGCGGAGAATGTGATCAGACCGACCGCTGCAACATTCGCGAGCCGCTGCGCAAGGTCAATGAGAGCATTGAAGCCGTATTGAAGCGCATCAAGATTTCGCACATGCGCGAGGAAGAAGAAGACACCGGGAGCCACGCTCCCAAGGCGGCGGAGCTGGTGACGATCACCTGAGCCGTTCGGTACGAGACGTTCATCAAAAGAATTAGCCAACGCAGGAGATGAAATCAATGAGCACGGATGTAAAGATCCCCCAGGCAGAAACGCACACGCAGAGCGCGAATGGCAAAGGCGTGAAGCTCCCCATTTATATGGACAACCACGCCACCACCCCCATGGATCCGCGGGTGCTGGAAGAGATGCTGCCCTACTTCATGGAGAAGTTCGGCAACTCGGCGAGCCGGAACCACTCGTTCGGATGGGCCGCTGAAGAGGGCATCGAGACCGCTCGCGAGCGCATCGCCAAGCTGGTCGGCGCCACCACAAAAGAAATCATCTTCACCTCGGGCGCCACCGAGAGCGACAACCTCGCCATCAAAGGCGTCGCGGAAATGTATCGCGAAAAGGGCAACCACATCATCACTGCGGTCACCGAACACAAAGCTGTGCTCGACACCTGCAAGCGGCTGGAAAAGTACGGTTACCGTGTCACGTACCTGCCGGTACAAAAAGACGGATTGATCGACATGGACGACCTGAAGCGTGCCATGGACGACAAGACCATCCTGGTCACGATCATGGCAGCCAACAACGAAATCGGCATTCTGCAGCCGATCGAGGCCATTGGCAAGCTTTGTCGCGAGCGTGGAGTGATCTTCCACACTGACGCGACCCAGGCTGTCGGCAAAGTTCCGATTGACGTGAACAAGCAGAACATCGACCTGATGTCGATCTCAGGACACAAGATGTACGGTCCGAAGGGAGTCGGCGCCCTGTATGTCCGGCGCAAGAATCCGCGAGTGCAAGTCTCTGCCATCATCGACGGCGGCGGCCACGAGCGCGGTATGCGTTCCGGTACGCTCAACGTCCCTGGCATCGTAGGTTTGGGCAAGGCGTGCGCCATTGCACAAGAAGAGATGGCGCAGGAGTCCTGCCGTCTGGCTGGCTTGCGCAACCGCCTTCGCGACCGCATCATGAACCGCCTCGACGAAAGCTACATCAACGGATCGATGGAGCATCGCCTGCCCGGCAGCCTGAACATCAGCTTTGCCTATGTCGAAGGCGAATCCCTCTTGATGGGAATCAACGACATCGCAGTTTCCAGCGGATCGGCGTGCACCTCCGCGACGCTGGAGCCATCTTATGTATTGAAGGCTCTCGGCGCGGGCGACGATCTGGCGCACAGTTCGATTCGTTTCGGCATTGGCCGCTTCAACACCGAAGCCGAAATCGATTACGTGGCTGACCGCGTGATCGAAACCGTTGAGCGTCTCCGTGAGCTTTCTCCGCTCTACGAAATGGCGAAAGAAGGCATCAATCTGAAGGACGTAAAGTGGGCCGGAGAAGCGCACTAGACCAAATGTTTCAAGGTTTCAGAGTTTCAAGTTTCAAGGTTGCTTGGGAACTCTGAAATCCGCGTAGTACGAGGCGCATTAATCCTTGAAACTTTGAAACCTTGAAACTTGAAACTTGGAGATACAAATGGCTTATAGCGATAAAGTAATCGACCACTACAACAACCCCCGCAACGTCGGCTCGATGGATAAAGCGAGCGCTGACGTAGGCACCGGCTTGGTCGGCGCCCCCGAATGTGGCGACGTCATGAAGCTGCAGATTAAGGTCAACCCGAACACCAACGTCATTGAAGACGCCAAGTTCAAGACCTTCGGCTGCGGCTCCGCCATCGCCTCTTCGTCGCTTGCCACTGAGTGGGTCAAGGGCAAGACCGTTGACGAAGCTCTTGCCATCAAGAACATGGACATCGTGAAGGAGCTTTCGCTTCCTCCCGTGAAAATCCATTGCTCTGTGCTGGCGGAAGATGCGATCCGCGCTGCGATCGGTGACTGGAAGAAGAAGCAGGAAAGCACGAAACCAGTCGCTGCCGAAGCGAAATAACACGCGTCGTGAGCACTGAGCGGCGAGCACTGAGAAATCTCCAGTTTGCTCGCAACCTCTGAGCTCACAGCTGGCAGCTGAACTATTATGACGACTGCGACCGAACAGACGGCACCACAAGCCACGGCCAAAGGCATCCTGGTAACAGACAAAGCTCTGGCCAAGGTACGTAGCGCGATGGCCAAGGAAGGCATCTCGCCCGAGCAGGGTGGCCTGCGTCTCGGCGTGCAGGGCGGTGGGTGTTCCGGACTTAGCTATAACGTCCGTTTCGACTCGCAGCCTCGGGAACGCGATCGCATCTTCCAGTTCGGAGATGTTCGCGTGTTTGTGGATCCGAAGTCGTTCATTTATCTGCACGGCATGATTCTGGATTATCAGGAAACTCTGATGCAGCAGGGTTTCGTGTTTGTGAATCCGCAGGCAACGAAGTCGTGCGGCTGCGGCACTTCGTTTTCGGCCTGATCGTTTGAGACGGGCTCCTACGCCCGCAAATTCGACCTCGGCGCGAAAGTCCTTGCCCAGCTCTGGCGCCCTGGGCTTGCACCGGCTAAAGCATGGGACGCGACTCGTGCGCGAGACAGGA
>CAWFQZ010000017.1:0-518378 GCA_963818115.1 uncultured Acidobacteriota bacterium | reverse complement strand
CGCATGATTGGAAACCACGGATGATTTTGAAATCGACCGATCCCGCCATCCTGTTCGACCTCGACGGTACGTTAGTGGATACTGCATACCGCCACGTCACGTCGTGGGACGCCGCCCTGAGAGACGCCGGAATCCTCGTTCCTGAATGGAAAATTCATCGTCGCATCGGGATGAGCGGGAGTTCACTTGTCCGTCAACTGGCTCGCGAGCACAGACTACACTCTTCCAAGATCGACATCGAGCAGCTCGAGAAAATACACGATTCTGTCTTCAATAAATCAATAGGCTCCATCCAACCGCTCCCGGGAGCAGAAAAGTTGATTCGGTATCTCACGAAGCGTGGTGTGGGATGGGCTATTGCAACGACAGGCGGCAAACAACAAACGGAAAAACTGCTACGGAGGCTTCGAATTCCGGCTAAGACGGTGATTGTCACTGGCGATGATGTTGCGAAGGCCAAGCCGTCTCCCGATGTATTCGTTAGTGCGGCCAAGCAGTTGCGAGTTCCAGTGGAACACTGCGTTGTAGTCGGCGATAGCATTTGGGATATGCTTGCCGCGGGTCGCAGCCGAGCACTCTCGGTGGGCTTTCTCTCGGGTGGCTACAGCCAGGCCGAACTGGAACAAGCTGGTGCCTTTCGAGTCTATACAGATCCAGCCGACATGTTGGAACACATCGAAGATATTGGTTTGGGCTGAAAAGATCTAATCGCACATCCCAAAGGGAATATCTCGTGGATCCGCCAGCGCATTGACCGGTCGGCAGCAGCGCGCTTGTAATTCAACTGTCATCTTACCGGTCACCCGCGGAAGACGTATCGGGTGACCACATGGGCGCCAGTTTGTGCCACGTCGATCGACAGGGAGTATTTAACAAAGATTACAGCTATTGCAGGGGTAGTATCTATCGGGAAAAATTCGGCTACCCCCTCCCGAAACCCGCCGGTTTTGACTTTGACCTGGGGCCCACCCGCGACGCGAGAGGCTCGCTCACTGAGAAGGGTACCTGCCTCTTTGCGCCAGCGCGATAGGTGAGTGTTGACAGCATCGCAATTGTGTTTTCCGTTAGCATTTTGGGAAACCTGAACGATTGTAGGGAATATCGGGCGTCTCAAGAAGGTGAGTGTAATGATTCCATAAACAATGTCGGCTCCCAGGCCCGAGTAGACTTTGGAGGCGCAAACCAACCAAAGGGCTCGGAGGAAAGGAGCCGAACATGCTGATTATAGGGTGTGATTATCATCCGGGCTTCCAACAAATTGCGTGCGTCGATACCGATACCGGGGAACTGAGCGAACATCGGCTGGCGCACCGTGAGGAGGCCGAAGCCTTCTACCGGGAACTGAAACAGCGAAATCTATCAGCGCGGGTGGGGATGGAGTCCAGTGGGCACTCACGCTGGTTCGAGCGGTTGCTCGGCGAGTTGCAGTTTGAATTGTGGATCGGGGACCCCGCCGAGATCCGCACCAAGCGAGTACGAAAGCAGAAGACCGATCGTCAGGATGCGCAGCTGTTGTTGCGATTGATGCTGGAGGATCGCTTTCCGCGGATCTGGGTGCCGGACGCCGAGAATCGCGATCTGCGACAACTGCTGTGGCATCGGCATCGGCTGGTGCAGATGCGCACGCGGGTGATGAATCAACTGCATGTCGTGCCGCTGAACGAAGGCTTGCGACGCAAGAAAGCGTTGTGGCGGCCGGCGGGTCGCAAGGAACTGGAGTCAATCGCGCTGGCAACGTGGGCCAGCCGACGGCGCCAGGATCTGCTCGACTTACTCGATCAACTCACGCCGAAGATCCAGGAACTGACGCGTGCGTTGGAAGAGGAAGTGGAGAAGCGTCCGGTGACGCGATTGCTGATGACGCACCCCGGAGTCGGTCCGCTGACGGCATTGGCTTACGAGCTGGTGATCGGAACGCCGGAGCGCTTTCACTGCGGCAAACAACTGGCCAGCTACATCGGGCTGGTTCCGACGGAAGAGTCCAGCGGAGATCGGCGGCGGCTGGGACACATCAGCAAGCAAGGCAACGTGCTGCTGCGCTTTCTGCTGGTGGAAGCGGCGCAGGTCACGGTGCGCAGTCAGCCGGAGTGGCGCAGCAAGTTCTTCCACCTCGCCATGCGACGGGGACGCAAGATCGCCAAGGTAGCGATGGCGCGAAAGCTGGCGGTGCATCTGTACTGGATGTGGCGCCAGGGTCTCGACTACGGTCAGATGCAGGAGCTCGGTTCGCACGCGGAAGAGCCCGGAAATCTCGATGGTGTGCAGTAAATCACCGATGTAATGATTGGGCATCCCGCTCCCTCAAACTGAGAGAGTTCGAAGAAGTGAATCTTGATCGCAGTAGGTGATCGAAGAGATGGCTGGGTCGGACCGAGTCCTGACCCGAACGATTCAAAGCGAGCCCAGGTTGGAAACGCGCAAACCAACTAAGAGAGCGAAATGGCGCTCTTCCATGAGTGCATACACAAGTGTCGCTCAAAACGTGCTTGACACCGCCGACATTGTTAGAGATGGGGATTTTTCGCCAAGGTACTATCGTAACAACGGGCCGCGATTCGCCCGGTGTAGTCTCAATTTGTGACTCTACTCGCTCGAATCGGGAGCAAAGGTTAATGAGAAGGTTTGTACTTCTAGCCGTTGTGATATCCGCATCCTTTGCACTCGCCCAGAACGGTTTTGTGACTACAATTCCCGACGAACCTGTGAACTTTTCACAAGTAAGCGACAGTAGCGCTTGGATCGAGGGCCATTGGGTTCCTGTTGACCCTTCGGACCAAAAGTCGGCGATGTTAGGACCGTCGATTTCGCAAATCTTCTGTGACCATTCAGCCAACGTCTGCTCCGAAAAACAGGCGAACATAATAGTAGATGGAAACATGTTCGGCCTGACTGCAGACTACGTCGAGTACACCATCGAGCGGTGGAATGCCAGAGAGATCGTGGCAAGCCATGTCGAGGGCAGTTGTCGTGTTCGCAACGTCATCAAGTTTGATCGTGTGCGCAGCAAGGTGTACTGGATGCAGACGCTGTCAGAGCCTTTGAACGACTTGCCCAAACGAGAGCAGGACATCTGCAAGGATGCACACATGAATCTTGAGCTTAAGTACAGCACGATGTGGAAGAAGTGATCGGGCAGAGAGGGGGACTGCTATGGATGTGCGGCGCCACAGCATTCAGATACTTGGTTGGCTGGCTGTCATTGCTAGCTACGGTCTTGCGCTCTTGCTCATTCGAGGAATCTTCCTTTGGGTCACGCGAGGATTATTCGCAGGCCGAGCCTTATGGATTCTCCTAGGCCACTTACTACTTCTTGCTCTTGCGGTCTACACCTTTACAGTGGGGCGGCGCGCAATATCTATCGGGAAAGGCGGTCCCCGGCGAAGAATGCTATTCGGATGGGGAAGAATGCTGCTGGGGGCATTGCTGATATTCTTCGCTGCAAGTACTCGGTTCCATCTTTTTCCCGGTGGGGTCGTGCAATTGGAGTATCAGAACCAGTCGCAAGCCGCAGCCCAAAATGTCATTAATATCGCCGTCTTTATCGGCTCCGTTTTCTTGATTCTTTCGGGCATTTGGAAAGCCCTGCGAGGACAAGCCATGAAGCCAAACCCGCATTCTTATACGCTTATTCTGACCCACCTTCGAGATCGCGATTGACGAAAATCGAGATCAGTGACGAAATCAGGCGATAAGCGCTCATTGACAAATGCGGCGCGGTCCCTGCTCGTTTATTATCGATCAATGTCGTTCTAGGAGGTCTGATGTTGGCACGTATGTTCTCGCATCCACGGTTTCTGGTTGCGTACTCGGCGTTGGTCACACTGTCGTTTGCAGTCTCAGTGTCGATGGTCTTTGTCGGGACTGCGCGCAGCTCGGGAAAGATCACAGAGTTCGATCGCATCCGCGTGCATCGCATTGATGTCGTTGAGCCCGATGGAACCCCACGGCTGATCATTGCTGATCGCATGGAGTATCCAGGCAGCTTTTATCACGGACGCGAGATAGATCGGCCGGACCGCAGAGACTCAGCGGGCATGCTGTTCATCAACGACGAAGGCACGGAAGATGGCGGCCTTATTTATGGGGGCGCGACCACGGACGGCAAGCGCTCGAGCTTCAGTCACCTGAGCTTCGATCAGTATGAGCAGGATCAGACGGTAGTGATGGGGACTGCGCTCAACTCCGACGGCAGCAGGACTGCTGGGATTTCTTTAAACGACATGCCCGATCAATCGATTACTCCTGACGATTACGCGGAAGTGCAGCGAATCAAAGCTATGCCGCACGGGGAGCCACGGGCGGCGGCGTGGGCAGCGTATCAGAAGAAGCATCCATTCGGGCAGGAGCGAGCTTCGCTCGAGCGTGAAGCCGACGGCTCCGTCGGATTGGCGTTGAAAGATAAGGAAGGGCGGGTGCGGCTTCAATTGAGAGTTGAAACTGATGGGAGCCCGATCATCGAACTTTTAAACGAAGAGGGAAAGACGAAGAAGCGCATCACAGTTAACGGCATCTCAGAAAAGTGAAGCCGGTATTTTAGAGATTGGATTTTAAACAGGTTCACCGCAGAGTGCCAGAAAGCAAGGTCAACTGTCGCTAACAGGCGTGGCTGTTGAAAAACTCCCGTTTCGTCAAAACAGCCAAAATTTTGGGGATAGAAAATGTCTACCAAAACAGAGACCGTCGTTTGTAGGGCTTCCTATTGAAAAGTTTTTTCGGGCTGTTTTGGGTGAGTGAGTTTTTCAACAGCCACAGGCGATTACACTCAGAATCCCCCGTCGTTCGCCGCCAAGACTTCCAACATTTCGCTCCGGTCCCTTCTCGCGTCGCGGGTGGGCCCCAGGTCAAAGTCAAAACCGGCGGGTTTCGGGAGGGGGTAGCCGAATTTTTCCCGATAGATACTACCCCTTACAGCTATTGCAGCGCACCATCGATGATGCTAGTCTAGGCGAAGAAAACGCGAACCGTATTGGAGTGCTGCATGTCTTTTTCCCAGTCCCTAGCGCCTCGACCATCCTCAAGTTTCGAAACCATTCAGAAGCTCCTGGGAGACCTGGTTGCACGCCACCGCCGGGACGAGGTGCTGACCGCCGTGCGAGAGATTCCGGCCCGAGACGCTAAGTTTCGTCCTGTGCCCGGCTGGGTGGCAAGTGCCTTGTCTGAGGCATATCGGGCCAAGGGAATCGAGGAATTGTATTCGCATCAGGCGGCAACGGCTGAACTAATCCATGACAGCAAGAACGTCGTTGTGGTGACGCCGACAGCGTCCGGCAAGACCCTGTGCTACAACCTGCCAATTCTGAATGCAGTGCTGGAAGATCCCGACACTCGGGCACTGTACGTGTTTCCGACCAAAGCCCTTGCCCAGGATCAATTGGCCGAATTGCAAGATCTTGGGAAGCGGCTCGACGACAGCTTCGGAGTCTTCACCTACGATGGCGACACTCCGAGTGATGCACGAAAAGCAATCCGGGAACGCGGCCACATTGTTCTGACGAATCCCGACATGCTGCACACCGGAATCCTTCCGCATCACACGAAATGGATGCGGCTGTTCGAGAACCTGCGCTACATCGTGCTCGATGAATTGCATACCTATCGTGGAGTTTTCGGAAGCCATCTGGCAAATGTGCTGAGGCGGCTGAAACGCGTCGCGAAGTTCTACGGTTCCGATCCTCAGTTCATCTGCTGCTCCGCGACGATCGCAAATCCCGGCGAACTGGCTTCACAACTGACCGAGAAGGAGGTTGAAGTTGTCGAAGAGAACGGCGCACCTGCGGGAGAGAAGGTGTTCGTCTTCTACAACCCGCCGATGGTGAACCGGAATCTAGGCATACGGCGCAGTTATATCAACGAAGCGACGCGAGTCGCGAAAGAGATTCTCGCTCGACATTTGCAGACGATTGTCTTTGCCAACAGCCGGCTGCACACGGAAGTGATATTGACCTATTTGCAGCAGGCGAATCCTCCCAAGCCAGGACAACCGGAGTCAATTCGCGGCTATCGCGGAGGGTATCTACCCGGTGAGCGGCGCGATATCGAGCGGGGGCTGCGCGACGGTCGAATCCGTGGCGTCGTAACAACTAGCGCTCTCGAACTCGGCATTGATATCGGATCGCTCGACGCGTGTGTGATGGCTGGCTATCCGGGTTCGATCGCTTCGACGTGGCAGAGGGCAGGTCGAGCAGGACGACGCAGCGGTAGTTCGTGCGCCGTGTTCGTCGCGTCATCCGCTCCGCTGGATCAGTTCGTTGTCCAGCATCCTGACTACTTCTTCGGGAGTTCGCCCGAACACGCCCACATTCAACCGGACAATCTCGAAATTCTTGTCAACCATTTGAAATGCGCCGCGTTCGAACTGCCGATTTCTCCGAACGAGCAATTCGGCAACGTCAATTTGCCAGAACTCTGCGAACGGCTCGGCGACGTGGGCTTCCTTCATCAGAGTGGCGGCGACTGGCACTGGATCGACGAAGCGTATCCGGCGGACACTATCAGCCTGCGTTCTGTCACGTCCGACAACTTCGTCATCATAGACACGACGGGCGAAGACCGTGGCAAGCGTGAGGTGATCGGCGAGGTAGATTTTTCGTCAGCCTTTACGACAGCCCATCCGAAAGCAATCTACATCCATCAAGGCCAGCAGTACCACGTCGAGCATTTGGATTTCGAGAAGAGAAAAGCTTATGTAAGGCCGGTCAACGTCGACTACTTCACGGATGCGATCCGATATACGCAGGTTCGCGTGCTCGAAGTGGCGGAGGAAGAAACAATTGCCGGTCCGGCGGCTCGCGTGCACGGCGACGTGCTCGTGCGATCGCAAGTCGTAGGTTTCAAGAAAATCAAATTCTTCACCAATGAGAACGTGGGCTCGGGAAAGCTTGAACTGCCGGAAAACGAGATGCATACGACCTCGTTCTGGCTCACGCTTGGGTATGGACTGCTCGCCGAACTGCCGTTCAGTCTTTCTGAACGCCAGAGTGGAATTTTCGGATTGCTCTATGCACTCGGCTCAATGGCAACGCTACTGGTGATGTGCGATCGGCGGGACCTTGGCACAGCTGTCGGTGAACGTCCACCCAGCGCCGCGAACGAGATCAACTGGGAAGACCTCGCAGCACCGGCGAATGCATCCGAAGCCAGAGAATTGTTCGAGCCTAATCTTTATATCTATGATGCCTACCCTGGCGGGATCGGATTCAGCGAGCCGCTCTATCAGGCTTGTGACGTGCTACTCGCCCGGACACGCGATCTCATCAGCGCGTGTTCATGCGAGAACGGATGTCCCTCATGCGTCGGGCCCACCGCGGATCGCAGCGAGAGGACGAAAGAAGTCGCACTTGAGATTCTGAGGCGAGTGTATAGCGATGCCCAGCCGACAGCTGCGGGAATGGAACAAACCGCATGAGCACGCGATACGTCAGTCTCGACCGAGTTCGCGGACTGAACGCCCTGCGACGCTCCTCTGCGGTAAAGACAGTGGACGGATGGCAGTCATCTTTGCTCGACGACGACGAGTCGCCGTTCCGTACGAAACCGATCCACTATGATCTGGAGCGGCTGTCCCGGATTCTCGGAGCCACTTCGAAGACGAATCAATACGGAGACTATCTTTCCGTGCACTGCTGGTGTGCCCAGCCTCCGCAGTATTCGCCCGAGCTCGGCGCCTTGCGATTGTTGGCGCCGGACGCTGCGGACGAAATCTCCGATCCGGAACATTGGCTCTTTTTGGACACGGAAACAACCGGCCTTGCCGGCGGTAGCGGCACGTACGCGTTCCTCGTTGGTATTGCGTGGTGGGAAGACGGCGGCCTTGAGATTGAGCAGTTTTTCATGCGCGAATACAGCGAGGAACGCGCGTTGCTATTCGCCTTGCAAGAGCGGATCGCAGAACACCCGGTACTCGTTACTTTCAACGGCAAGTCATTCGATTGGCCGTTGCTCGAAACCCGCTATCGTATGAGCCGGAAGGTGTCGGTGCCCACTCTGCGGGCGCATCTCGATTTCCTTCATCCCGCACGGAGCTTATGGCGGCTTCGCCTAGGATCCGTCCGATTGTCAGAACTTGAACGTCACGTACTGGGCTGGGACCGAGGGGCAGATCTTCTCTCCGGCCAGATCCCGCAAATCTACTGCGACTACCTTCGCGGCGGCCCACCCGAGCGACTTGTTCCCGTACTCAACCACAACCAGATGGATCTCCGTGGTCTCGCAGCACTATCGAGCCGGATTCTCTCGCTGCTCAGCGACGCTGAAAATGTGGGGCAAGACGGCTTGGAACTCTTTGGCGTGTCCCGCATCTGCGAAAAGCGAGGAGAATGCGCGCGAGCCCGTACGCTTTACGAGAAATCGATTGCCTCGTTTCTGCCAGATGAAACAGATCGTGCAGCACGACGGTCTCTCGCGAAACTCGCCAAGCGCGACGGCGATTTCGAACTCGCGTGCGAGCTTTGGAACGGTGCGCTGGGAAATTCGCGGCATGGCTACGAGGCTTACGAGCAGCTGGCGATCTTTTACGAACACAAAGCCCGTGATCCGGAGCGAGCCCTACAAGTAGTTCGGCGGGCCGTCGATGAACTTCGCCACGCAATTCGGACGGGCGAGATCGCGCCAGGCGCATATCGGGAGATAAAAGCGCGGTTTGACCGTCGCATAGTGCGGCTGGAACGAAAGAACCAAAGGCCGCTGTTCGGCGTCTTAGCCATTCAAGCTAAGGCCGAATAGTGTGAGTTGGAAGCTGGACGAAAGAGTAAAACATACAACGTGCAGGTTCAGGGTGAGGTGATGTCATGAAGGCTTCCAAGGTGAATGGCCCTTTTCAAACCGGCAGGAGTGTCAACGCTGTTGCCCTGCAAAGCGCGGTTCTATGCCCAGAATGTGATGTCGTCAGCGACAGCGCGCACGATCGATGCCTCGTGTGCGGGAGCCGTTCACTATTCAACATCGCTCGCATGTTCGGTGGGAATCTTCCCAAGGATCGCGCCGGCGTGATTCTCCCTGAGACGCTCGAAGTGAAGCAGCACGAAAATGTGCTGAGGTTCCCAAGCCTCGATAGACACTCCGTCGAGTTAACCGGTTAGCTCTGGTGTTGTTAGACCACCGTGCGAAAAATCATCCATGTCGACATGGACGCCTTCTATGCTTCGGTCGAGCAGCGTGACGATCCGCAACTGCATGGTAAGCCCGTGGTTGTCGCATGGAAAGGCAACCGCTCGGTCGTCTGCGCAGCTTCGTACGAGGCGAGAAAGTTCGGCGTGCATTCGGCGATGCCTACAGCAAGGGCGGAGCGGCTATGTCCTCGAGCAATCTTCGTCGCTCCCGATTTCACACGCTACCGGGCAGTTTCGAAAAGTGTACGGGAGATCTTCAGTCGCCATACAGACCTCATCGAACCCCTGTCGCTCGACGAAGCCTATCTCGACGTGACCGAGAACAAGACCGAGTTGCCAACGGCTACGTTGGTTGCTCGGACGATCCGCGAGCAGATCCGACAGGAATTGAATCTGACAGCTTCTGCCGGTGTGGCGCAGAACAAGTTCCTGGCGAAGCTAGCGTCAGACTGGCGGAAACCCGATGGACTGTTCGTGATCCAACCGGAAGAAGTGGATGCATTTCTCTTGCCCTTGCCCGTTGGACGCATACCCGGAGTCGGAAAAGTCACCGAAGAGAAATTGGCCAAGCTTGGGATTAAGACTGTGACCGAATTGCGAGAACGGGAACTCGGCAGGCTTGAAGATGCATTTGGACGCTACGGTGTCCGTCTCTGCGAACTGGCCCGCGGCATTGACGAGAATCCAGTGGTTCCAGACCGGCCCACGAAATCGATCTCTGTAGAAGACACTTTTGAGCAAGACATTCTTTTGACGGAAACCGAGGCCATGATTCGGAACCTGGCGGAAAAGCTTTGGTCTGCAACGCGCAACGAATCACGTTTGGCACGCACGGTGGTCCTCAAACTTAAAACAAGTGAATTTAAGATACTCACGCGCAGTCATACGCCAGATTCTCCTCCTTGTTCTTGCGAGGAATTGACGGCCATTGTCTTGAAGCTTCGAGAAAAAGTGGACCTTGGTCCAAATGAGCGTTACCGACTAGTTGGCGTGGGTCTGAACAACTTTCGCGAGGCCGAGCAAACGACCGCGCAGCCACCTCTTTTTGAGTGACGGGCAAAGGCATCTCCTTGAGAACCATTTCTATTTACACAGTCAAATCCGGGGACGTTAAGGGGACGATAAGAAATGATCTCCGGTATCATTTCGCACCAAACGACGTCCGCCGACACCGTTTGATATCAATCAGTTACACCACATTGTTGCCCTGTCACGGCAGAGGCCGCGGGTTCGAGTCCCGTCGTCCCCGCCATTCTTTTCGAGCAGTTTACGAATGTTGAATGGCGCCCATCCTACTCCTTGTATCTCAGCTAATCTCGGACCTCCCACACGCCGCAAGTGCGTCGATAGCTTTTCTCTGAATCATCGGAAGTGGGAGTAAAGCGCTAGCCAGCGTAGAGACCTTCCACGAGCAGTTCCGTCTTAAGACGCTTTTTTGGGGGCTCTGCTGAGCCGTCTTAATAAGACAAAGTCTTGTCCACCTCGGTGCCGACCGCATCGGGTGGAGTATTTCGGGGGATCTTCTCTTTTGGTTCAGCATCGACGGAAAAAAGCATGTAGTGATTGAAGCTGTGACGGCGATAGTAGCGGTGTTTGCGGAAGTCGAAGTAGATCTCTACTTTTTTCGGTAACCAAAGGGTTGTGTTCTTGCTAGCGAACGGTACCGGCCCATATTCCACGGTTTGGCGCTCGCTGAACAGTTGGATTTCAGGCACGGGTTTCACCATGTCCGCTTCAATCTGTACGACTTCGAATTTGTCGGCGGTAATCCACGCTCTACCCTTCAGATCGACGGGAAAAACCGATCCGACCTTGTACGAGTGCATACGATTGGGACGATCGCTCCGCTGGCGAAAGTGCACAACCCAGCTGGGTTGTCCGTGCCAGTCGCCCTGTCCTTCGCACTGAAACTCGAAATCCTTCGACAATTCAGGATGAAAAACGAGGGCCAACGTAACGAACCCCGTACTGGCAATGCCATCGGGATATCCGGTCTGCGAGACTTTGTCCGAACGAAATTCGTCGATGGAGACCACAGAGTAAGGATCCGGGGAAACCGACGCCGTGTAGTCATACTGTCGCGTTTCAGTATGTGTTGGTATGCCGAACGCATCGAGCGACTGGTGAAATACGTCTTCATCGGCGGCAAAGCGCGCCAGATTTTCAACAAACGTCAATATTGTTTTCCCGGACTCCTCGACAACGTGCGAAGTATCACACGTGATTCCCGGAGTCAGGCGCGGTTTTGCATCGTCTACGTCGGGCGGGCGCCACGTTTGTGTTTTCGACAGTTCCGGTTGTGGCACGGCTGCGAGCGGGTCAGCACGCGAGATATCGACTTGTTCTGTCTTTGAGTCGGAACTCGATTTTTGTTTTTCGAGTTGCGCGAGAAGGGCGCTGACCTGTGCGGACATAGGGCTCTGAGGAGAATCCTGCAGGAAAGCTCGGAATGCCTGAGTCGCCTCCTTCACTCGGCCAAGACCAAGCAGCGCTTGCCCGAGCACCAGCTCCGCCGCACTCGTGGCGTTTTTTCCCAGCCTCTCACCCTGTTCTATGGCAATTTCTGCCTCGGCGCGCGCTTTTTCGTATCGTTTCTCTTGAAGATAGGAATCGGCGAGTAAATCGTGCGATGACCAATTGTTCGCATCAGCGACGACAGCTCGTTCCAGAGCCGACCGGGCCGATGGGTAGTCTTTCAGTTGCAAGTCCGTTCGCCCGAGCAGGGTGAGGGTTCTGGCGGAATTAGGGCTAAGACTCGCTGCCGTCGAGAGGTAGGTTCCCGCTTGCGGATAATTCTCCTTAAGGAAGTACAAGTATCCGAGGAGAAAGTTCAAGTCTGAACTGGAAGGCGCCAGCTGATACGCTTTCTGTAAGTGTTTTTGGGCCCCCGAGAGATCGTGCAACTTAAGCTCAGAAATGGCGCGCTTGGTTTCCTTTCGGGCCTTAGGAGAAATCACTTCGTCTGCAATGTCGAGATTGATGGCCGTAGGATCCCGGTGTAGCACAATCTCGATCGGTTCCCTGTGTGATGTAGCAATCACCTGCACATCTTGAAACACACTGACGTACCCAAACGAGCCAACTTCAATCTCGTAATTTCCGGGTTGAATGTTGGTGAAGATGCCATCCTGATCGCCGGCCACCGATTGAAGCAGGCCATACTGGTTGGCGAGATTTGTGAGCTGCAGTTGGACGCTGCCCTTTAGAAACGCGCCCTTTTTCTCCGCAAACACACGCAAGACGAGCACGCCGGTGCCCTCAGCGGTTTCGTATTCGGTGGCGATAGAAACGTTGGCAGGATTGCCAATATCCTTCTGTCCCAGTTGCCCCGTTTGTGCAACTGCGCCCATGCTCAGCAGACCGGCCAGTATTAGGACCCCGAAGGCTCTGGCGTCGTGGCGTGACATAAGCAGCTATCCGCCGAGAAGTGTGTCACAGCGGGGATACGCGGTCAATGGTGCAAATCACAGCCACAGATCAGCAAGAAGTTACGGTTATGAACCGCCCAAGTCCGTTAAGCGACACAATTGATGCCGCTCTTATATGGCCGCAAAGCAAAGCTGCATCACAATTGCAGCTCCCAGTGATGCCAGCAGGGCAAGCGGCATCGCGATCGCCCCCACTTTCAGAAAGTCCCAAAAGCTGACGTCAAGTTTTTCCTTGCGCAAGGCGATCAACCACAAAATAGTTGCCAGCGATCCCGTAATCGACAGATTTGGTCCAAGATCGACGCCGATGAGCACAGCCTTGGCAATCGCTCCCTGCGTTTGCGCCGCGTGAAGCGTGCTTCCGGCGACCAGCCCGAGCGGCAGATTGTTCACCAGGTTGTTCGCGATGCCCACTCCGAAGCCGGCGATTAAGCTTCCGGCCACGACGCCCATATCCTGAGCTTGGCTGAGCCACTCCTGCGTGTAACGTAATGCGCCCGTCGTCTCAATCGCATCGACCATCACGAATAAGCCAGCGACCAGCGCCAGCGTTTCCCAACTGATCTCGCGGGCAAGAATCAATGGATTGCTTCGCTCCTTAATACAGACGATCCCAGTAATCGCCAGAGCAGACAGGCATGTCGGAAGCCCCAAGTCCATTCCCAGGGACGAGGCCGTCAGCATCACAGCAATCATCAGGGCTGCGCTGCACAGCACGAGCTTTCCGTTGGCGTTCAGAGGCCGCTCTTCGACGTGATTCTCGATCCTCTCGCACAACTCTTTGCGAAAGATCCAGCGCAGTACATAAAAGGTTGTGCCGATCGAGAGCAAGCAGGGAATTGCAAACGCAGCCAGCCATCTTTCCAGGGGAGGCATCGCGTCCCGGAATACAACCAAGTTCGCCGGATTTGAAATGGGTAGCAGGAACGACGCAGCGTTCGCGATGAACGCGCAAACAAACAAGTAGGGCAGCGGCTGCACCTTTGCCTTGCGAACCGCGGTAAGGATCGCAGGAGTCAGCACCACGGCGGTCGCATCATTCGAGAGAAAGACGGTGACCAACGTGCCTACGGCATACACCAGGCCAAACAGTTTCAGGCACGATCCGTCGGCTCTTCTAACGGCGATGGCCGACAGCGAGTCAAACACTCCATGCTCGCGCGCAAGTTCGCACAACAGCATCATGCCAATCAGGAAGAAACACACATCTAGCGCTTTTCCAAAAGCGACCCACGCCAGGCGCAGATTGATCAGTCGGAGCGCGATTAGCACCACTACCCCGCCGCTGATCCAATACACCTCCGGGACGCCGCGCGGACGAATCAGCATCAGGACGACGCTGACCGCGATGATCGTGATGATCAGGAAATGAGTCAACGAGACAGAGAACATCTACGATATTCTCCCGTGATGGTTCCAGTTATGCCTCTTGCTTCGCATCTTGCAGTCTGCACTGTTTAGTCCACGCTCAAAAATGAAGTCCCTCCGTCGACCGCTCATCGTGCTAGAGCTTCTCCTTCATGCACGGTTCCAACTTCTCTGCTTGCTTGCGAGCTCTCGCCGCCCGGCGAAAGTGTTTCAGGGATCCGCCACCACAGTATCGAGAACGCAGCGAGAGCGACCCCGCTCAGCCCAAGGAATGACGCTCGATATCCCAGCCGCTGAATCAGCGTGCCTCCAATCGCCGTACTCAAAGCTGCGCCAATCCCAACCATCGTGGCCAGCGCTCCAGCGGCGATATTAAAGCGTCCGGTCCCTCGCGTCCTGTCCTTAATTACTAGAATAGAGACGATACCAAAGATCGCGTTTGCCACTCCGTCCAGAACCTGAATCCCAATCAACGCTCCGGTCGCGTGCGTGAGCGTGTAGAGAACACCGCGGATGGGCAACACCCCGAATCCCAACAGCAGCAGCGGTTTCCGCCCGTGAGTAGCCGCCCGCTTTCCCACCCAGGCCGCCGATAGAGTAATCACGACCTGGGTTACGATGACGCATGCCGACATGAAAGAAGCCGCGGTCTTAGGGCTGCCTTTCGATAGCAACTCTCCCAACTGGGGCAGCATTGCCGCATTCGCCAGATGAAAGAGAAATGCGGTTCCGAGAAATGTAATGAGCACCGAATCCTTCAACAATACCGTGATGCCTTCGTTCTTACCCGCGCATTTCCCGTCGATGGCTCCCCGCGCCTGCGCAAAATCAATTTGGCCAGGATCAATCCTGAAGAGCGAGATGGCGGCTGGGACCACCAGTAATGCCGCCGCGGCGAAGATCATCCGGTATCCAAATCGGTAGCTGATATAGGCGACCAGCAGTGCTGTGAACACATTCCCGGCCGAGTTAAACGCTTGTATTTTCCCGAAGAGTTGATCGAATGCGGCCGTGCCCACGACTCCTAGCGTGATTGCGGCCACTGTGGGCGCCAAAAATGCGCCCGATCCTCCGATCAGAAATTGCGCGGTGTAAACCTCGACGGAACTCAAATGTCCCATTAGCAAACACGCGCCCGCCGCCAATATCGCTAAATTGATCGCCATCAATGCGCGTTTGCTATGGCTGGCATCGATGACGGCGCCAGCGGGAGTTTGCATCGCGACTGACACGAGTCCGCCGAAAGTGAGCGCGTATCCAACCCTCCCGGGGTTCCATCCGCTGGCCGCAAGATATGCCGCCAGAAATGGCCCGAGCCCAGTCTGGACGTCGGCCAAAAAGAACGTCAAACACTTAATCGACCGCACGCTGCTTGAGTTTCCCTTGTTCAATCCTCTCCCCCTAATCGCGTTCCTGGCGCCCTTGTGGTTCCTCTTTCGCGGCTAGCTTGGATGTATTTATTGCTAAAAGGTTTAACTGCTGATTGCGTCGACTTGACCACAACCATCATCTCCAACCTGTGTAAACAGTTAAACTGAGAAGATAAACTTGCAAGATAGACTGTCTAGATGCTATAACGAAGTCAGCCATGACTCGCAAAAATCTGGAAGCCGAAGTGATCGATCTCCTGCAAGCCATTGGACTCCTCGTACGCCGTGTGCGAGCTGCGGCGAGCACTAATGAGCTCTCGCTCACCGAGTCGGCCGTGATGGCGCGACTATCCAGAGATGGACCCGCGACGACCGCCGATCTAGCTCGAGCGGAGGGGATGAAGCCACAATCGATGGGGACCACGATCGCATCCCTCGAAGAAATGGGGATGGTTGAGCGTAAGCCGCATCCAACTGACGGCCGCCAGGTGAACATCGATCTGACCGCCAAAGGCGTCGCTGTTCGCGTCAGCGCCAAGGACGCCAAGCGCTCGTGGTTGGTGCAGGCCATCTCCCAACTCGACAAGCACGATCAGGAGACTCTGTTCGCCTCGGGCGACATCATCAAGCGTCTCGTGGAATTGTGAAGAAACCCGCTGCCAGCCCCGTTCCGCCGAAGACACCCGAGAGCTCGATGTCCCACGCCTGGCGCGCCCTGCGGCATCGCAACTTTCAACTCTTCTTCCTTGGTCAAAGCATCTCGGTGATCGGTACTTGGATGACGCGACTCGCCACGAGTTGGCTTGTATATCGCCTCACTCACTCCGCACTCCTGCTCGGCGTGGTTACCTTCGCCGGGCAAATCGTTTCGTTTGCGCTGGGGCCATTCGCCGGCGTGTGGGTCGAGCGTCTCAATCGCCGTAAGCTTCTGGTCTGGACGCAAGCTGCCGCCGCCATTCAGTCTCTTGCCATGGCTGCGCTTACCTTGGCGCATGTCATCACTCTTTGGGAAGTCATCGCTCTTGCCGCGCTGCAAGGCCTGATTAATGCCTTCGATATGCCCGGGCGCCAGTCGTTTCTCGTCCAGATGGTCGACGACCGCATCGACCTTAGCAATGCGATTGCCATCAATTCGTCTATGGCCAATGGCGCACGGCTGATCGGCCCGGCCATCGCAGGCTTGGTTATTGGAGCCTTCGGCGAAGGTTGGTGCTTCCTGATCGACGGCATAAGCTACTTCGCCGTGGTCGCATCATTGTTATTGATGCGAATCGAGCCGCAGGAACTTCACCGCGGCGCCGCGAGCATGTTCGAGCAAATGCGCGAAGGGTGGGACTACGTTCGCTCGTTTGTGCCGATCCGCACCATTCTTTTGCTCTTTGCACTCGTGAGCCTGATGGGTTATCCCTACGCGGTGCTGCTGCCGCTGTTCGCCGGCCAGGTCCTGCACGGAGGGGCGTACACGCTCGGCTGGCTCACAGCGGCCTCGGGAATTGGCGCCCTTGCTTCCGGGCTATCCCTCGCTGTACGCAAGTCCGTCGTCGGTTTGACCCGCATGATTCAGATCGCCGTGGCCATGCTTGGATTCGCGCTGATTCTCTTCGGCCTTTCGCGCGCGCTTTGGCTTTCGCTCGTGCTGATGGTGTTCGTCGGTTTCGGCCTGATGCAGGGAGCGTCGGTCAGCAACACCATCGTCCAGTCACTGGTCCCAGAAGACAAACGCGCTCGTGTCATGAGCTATTACACGATGGCGTTCTTCGGCGCGGCGCCCTTCGGCAGCCTGCTTGCCGGTGCGCTCGCGCACCAGATCGGAGCACCCTATACCGTCATGCTGACGGGCGCGGTTTGCGTTCTCGGCTCGCTTTGGTTCACCGTCGAGTTGCCCAAAGTAAAAGCGGACATGCACCCCGTCTATGAAGCTCAAGGCTTGTTGCCTCGCGACGCGGCCGCGATCGCGGATGTTTAAAAAGACTGTATGAAGCGCTCGACGTATTTGAGCACAAAGGAACGCTAATGAACTGGTATGCGTACGTTGCTTGTTTCTTCGCAGGGGTTTTTCTCTCGAATTTCGTGCCGCACTTCGTACATGGAATCTCGGGCGACCGATTCCCAACGCCCTTCGCTCACCCTCCCGGCAAAGGATTGTCTTCGCCAACGGTGAATGTGCTTTGGGCGCTGCTGAATCTAGTCGTGGGTTATTTGCTTTTTCGAGTCGGAAAAATCTGGAGCGGAAGTGCTTCAACTCTTGTCATTTTCTTCGCAGGCATCGCCGTCATCAGCACGTTCTCGAGCGTGAGGTTCTCGACGAAACAGAAAAGCTAAATGATGTGATTCACGTCTCTCACCTGCGCCACAAGTGAAAGGAGAATCGATGCCTCTAACCCAACTGGATCCCGTTGCCGCGCTGATCGTGATTGATCTGCAAAAAGGAATTACCGGTTTGCCGACCGTTCATCCTGCCAGTCAGATCATCAGCTGCGCTGCTCAACTCGCCCGCGCCTTTCGCGAGCGTAAGCTGCCAGTGGTGCTCGTCAACGTCTCCGGCCGTGCTCCCGGCCGCACGGATGCCGGGCCTCCCAAGTTTTCATTTTCACCCGACTGGTCGGATCTCGTTCCCGAGCTGGATCAGCAAGCCGGCGACCACTTGGTGACCAAGCAGCGGGTCGGCGCTTTCATCGGTACCGATTTACAGGCATACCTTTGGCAGAGTGGTGTCACCCAGGTGTTCATTGCAGGTATCTCAACGAGCTCTGGAGTGGAAGCGACCGCGCGCAGTGCGTACGATCATGGATACAACGTCGTGCTGGTCACCGACGCGGTGACCGACCGTGATCCCGAAGCACATCGCCATAGCGTTGAAAAAATATTCCCGAAGCTTGGCGAGACCGATACAACTGAGAATGTGTTGAAGCACTTGCAGGAAGGGTCGGAATAATATCTGCGGCGCCCGTGGCAGCCCGCGCTTGCCCTTATCGTTTTAGGCAAGCGATAAACCTCTGAAGTCTTGAGGTGGCATTGCCGCTATGGGCAATGCGGGGACATTCACCTTGGTAATGTGCGGGCAAACGATCTCGCGGGCATAATGGTCAATCATGCAGTCTGCCCCCAACACGCGCCGCTGGGATCGTTTGCCTGTTGATATGCCCGTTCGCGTCGTTACCTCTAAAGGCTTCTCGACAACGGTGGTCGAGGGCCGCGGGACTGAGTTGAGCGAAGGCGGCATGGTTCTCTACGCAGGCATCCTGCTGAACCCTGGGGATCTGCTCGAAGTTGAGTTCGACATGCCGACGCCATCGCGTCTACCTGCCATCGTTCGATCGCGAAACGGCTTTTGTTTTGGGCTGGAATTCATCACTCCATTGCCCGCATAGCTTTAAGCCCTCCCCATCCCTCGCCAATAGCATTCCTCTTCAATTTGTTCTAGCATCTCTAGGCGGTTGAGGGATTCGCTATGTACTTTGAACAGATTTATTTAGGATGTCTGGCGCATGCTTCGTACCTGTTGGCTTCTGAGGGAGAGGCTATAGTGGTCGATCCGCAGCGCGATGTTGACCTCTATCTCAAGGCTGCTGCCGATAACGGCGTGACCGTACGCCACATCTTTGAAACGCATCTCCACGCTGATTTTGTCTCGGGACACAAAGAGTTGGCCGCGCGCACTGGCGCGAAGATCTACATGGGAGCGCAGGCCGGTGCTACGTTTCCGCACGTTGCGGTGCGGGATGGTTTCGAGTTGAAGTTTGGCAAGGCGTCCATCCGCGTGCTCGAAACTCCTGGACACACGCCCGAGAGCATCTGCCTCGTGGTTACGGATCAAGAAAAATCCTCGTCGCCTTGGGCTGTGCTGACTGGGGACACGTTGTTCATCGGCGACGTTGGCCGTCCGGATTTATCGCCGCAACATACTCCTTCGCAACTCGCTGGAATGTTGTATGACAGCCTGCACCATAAGCTGATGGCGCTTTCGGATAGTGTGCTCGTGTATCCGGCGCACGGGGCGGGATCGCTGTGTGGAAAGAACATGCGCGCCGAACGATCGTCGACGATCGGTACGGAGCGGCTAACCAATTACGCGTTGCAGATCAAGAGCAGGGAAGAGTTCATCGCGCAGCTGACCAGCAACCTACCGGCGCGTCCGGAATACTTTTCGAAAGACGCAGAGATCAACCGCACCGGTGCCGCCGCTCTATCGGATTTACCGGCGCTGCGTGCGATCTCGCCGCGTGAGTTGGACTCCATGTTGAAGGATGGCGAGCTTGCGCTCGATGTGCGTCCCGGAGATGAGTTCGCCGCAGGGCACGTGCCTGGGTCGGTGAACATCGCACTGTCGGGTCAGTTCGCCTCATGGGCAGGAACTGTTCTGGGATTGACGGCGCATCCAGTGCTCATTGCGGACACAGAGGCGCAGATCGAAGAGGCACGACTCAGGATGGCACGTGTGGGGATCGAAGTGCTCGATGGATACCTTGCCGGCGGTGTCGCGGCCTGGAGGCAGGCAGGCTTGCCCGCAACGACAATTCCGCAAATCACAGCCGATGAGTTGAACACGCGCCTGCAATCCGGGGGGATGCAGGTGCTCGACGTACGCCGCGAGCCTGAGTGGAATGCGGCGCACATTGAGAACGCGGCATGGTGGCCGCTCGACAATTTCAAAGTTTCTCCACCAGAAATCGACCATGATGTGCCGCTAGCCGTGCATTGCAAAGGTGGCTACCGCAGCATGATTGCCAGCAGCCTGTTGCTGCGCGCTGGATTCACGCAGGTGCTGAACGTGGTTGGCGGTTTCGACGCCTGGCAGCAGGCCAATTTACCGTCCGTTAGCTCGAAGCCGGTTGAAGTGTGACGTGCTGCCCTGTGGAAAAAGTGTTCCTTCAGGAACACTTCCATGTACGTAAATGTACGTACATATTTATACGTAATAACTTAAATGTATCAGTTTCAACGAGTTAGCGCGCGCCGACTTTCACTCCAATTTCCGGCCTTCCTCCCGGATCTTCTCCAGCAGCGCTTCCATGTCGGCTTCGGTAGCGGACGGGTTCATACAGGTGAATTTCAGGCACTGACGATCAAGAACGCGGGTGTGGCCGACGACAGCCTCGCCTCGATCGAAGAGCTTTTGTCGGATCGCAGAATTGATCTGATCCGCATCGCCCCGCGACGGAACGTACCGAAATACCACGGTGCTCAGCTGCGGCTCGCAGACCAATTCAAGTCGCGGTGTCCGGCGCACTATCTCCGCCGCGTGGAATGCGAGAGCGATCGTGTGATCGATCATCGCTGCGAGCTTCGTCCGGCCGAGGGATTGAAACGAGATCCACAATTTCAGAGCATCGAAGCGGCGGCTGGTCAGTAGGGAAGTCGTGACAAGATTGGGCACGCCTTCATCCTCGTGAGACTCGGGGTTGAGGTAGTCGGCGTGCATCTTGATGTAATCGAAGTCTCTGGCGTCGCGCAGCAGGAACACGCTGCACGGGATCGGCTGCCAGAGTAGTTTGTGGAAGTCGATGGAGAGCGAATCGGCGGCCTCGATGCCGGCGAGCTTCCCGCGATGCTGGCCCGAAAACAATAGGGCCCCGCCGTAGGCGGCATCCACATGAAGCCACACGCCCGTCGATCGCGCTATCGCGCTGATCTCGTTGATAGGATCGATCGAACCGAAGTCGGTTGTTCCAGCGGTCGCCACGATGGCCATTGGAACCAGGCCATCTACCTCGAGAGACTTTAACGCTTCCTGCAACGCCTGCGGCTGCATGCGGAAATGATCGTCGACCGCGATTCGCATGACGGCCTCGGTGCCGAGTCCCAACTGGGCGGCCGATTTCTCCACGGTGAAGTGAGCCACATCCGAGCAAAGGATACGCAGTCTCCGTGCGTCTGGGGGCAGGCCGGATTTCTGGACGGACCCGCCCCATCGCTGATGAACGGCGGCGTCGCGCGCCAGCAGCAGTCCCATGTAGTTGGATTGAGATCCTCCAGTGGTGAATGTGCCGTCCGCACTAGCGGAAAGGCCAGCCTCGGCACAGAGCCAGCGAATGACCATCTGCTCGACCACCGTGGCGATCGGTGCCTGATCGAAGGAGTCCATCGACTGGTTGAGCGCGCCGATGACGACTTCGGCTGCCAGGGAAGCCATTAAAGATGGGCAATGGAGATGGGCCGCAGTGTGGGGATGGCTGACATTGATGGAGTTTGCGACGATCGTCCGCAATATTTCCGCAACTTGGTCAGCGGAAGATCCCGTTGGAGGGAGGAAGTCCGGAGAGATCAGAGCTTCGAGTGCTGCGGGCGTTTTGCCGGCGTAGGGCCTCGCTGGCAGAGAAGTGGCCAGAATCTCCGAGGCTCGGGCAATGAGGTTGCGATATGCACTGTTGCTTTCCGCGGAACCAGTTAAGAATTCGGATTCGAACACATCGAGCCTCTTATAGGTTGGATATACGGCGACGGTTGTTATATTCCCACAGAGCAAAGGATGACGCTCGGAGTTGCTACGCTCGATCGAGGGGAATAGAGTCTGGTTAGGAGTGACGAATGAAGGATGACAAGATCGCAAAGACGTTTCGTGTAGACAATGGGAAGCACTTTCGCCTGAAAGACGTCGATCCGGCTGACACCGGTCACTGGCACTCGAAAGATCATGCCGAAGAGGCCCTCGTTCAGCGCATTGGGCGAACGGCCGAGCTGCAGGACAAGCTCTATGCACAGGACAACTGGTCGCTGCTCTTGATTTTTCAAGCGATGGACGCTGCCGGTAAAGATGGCGCAATTAAGCATGTGATGTCGGGCGTGAACCCGCAGGGATGCCAGGTGTACTCGTTCAAGGCGCCTTCGGAAGTGGAACTGCAGCACGATTTTCTCTGGCGCACGACGCGCGATCTGCCGGAACGCGGGCACATCGGAATTTTCAACCGGTCCTATTATGAAGAGGTGCTGATCGTGCGGGTGCATCCGGAGATTCTTAAAAGCCAGAAGACTCCGCCAAAGCTGGTCGACAAAAATATTTGGGACGAGCGCTTCGAGGACATCCGATGCTTCGAGCGGCACATGGCGCGGAGCGGGACGGTCATTCGGAAATTCTTTTTGCATCTATCCAAGAAGGAACAGAAGAAGCGCTTTCTCGCGCGCTTGGACGAACCGCAGAAGAACTGGAAATTTTCCGCCGGCGATATCCACGAGCGTAAGTATTGGGATGATTACCAGAATGCGTATGAAGAGATGATCCGCAACACATCGACCGAACATGCCCCCTGGTACGTAGTACCCGCTGACAACAAGTGGTTCAGCCGGCTGGTGATCTCGACCGTTCTGGTCGATACGCTGGAGTCCTTGGACCTTTCCTATCCCAAAATGGAGGATGCGCAGAAGAAGGAGTTGGAAGCGGCGAAGAGGATATTGGTTTCGAAGAAGTGAGCCGCCGACTCAAAAAAACAAAGATCGCAGTGATCGTTCTTCCTTTGATTCGATTCGAACCAATTTTCCTGGGGGACGGCCGATGGCGGACGTCCCCACGCGTTTGCAGGCAAGTAGAATTCTTTTCTCCGATTTCCTTTTTTCAAAACTACGTAAGAGCCGGCTTTTGTCTAGGGCTAAACTTCCTCTTGTAGTAAGCCGTAGTGGCAATGATCGCAGGCAAGCCGATGGAGACTGGCACTAGCCAAAGCCAAACTTGGGCTTTCCCGTGCAGCCGAGGACCAAGCGTGACAAGGCAAAACGCGGTCCATGCGGCTATATAGCTGCCGATCATTCCCTGTAGGTGGGCGTACCACCAAAACATCTTCTCCGCCGGCGGATGTGTGAAGCGCCACATGGCTCTGCCGGAGGTACGCATGCCAATAGCTCCGAACACGATTGCCGGAATGCTTAGATTCTGCACAAGCTCTGGTCGGGTTGCTCCAAAAAGCACCAAGGCTGCGCTCGCTGCAAAACAGAGGATCGTGGCAGTCCAGTCCAGGTCACGGACGACCGATTTGTCTTCCCAAGCCGCCTTCTGATCCAGCACCCGGTATGCTGTGAAAGCCGCATGAAAGCTGAAAATTGCGACCAAAGCCAAAAAAAGGATTGGTCGATAGGCGGCCATGACGAGAGCGGTAGACGCAACAATGGCCATGCACCGGAAATAGATATTGCCCCACAGACGATGTGCCTTGCCGCCCTTGGCGGTGACAAGCGCCAGCGGGGCCACCATGAACGCTCCGCCGCCAGCGGTAATGTGAACCGCCAGAAGAAAGTGCATCCACCACGGATCTCGCATTCCTCACCTGCCTCCACGCGATAGTTTTAAACGTCAAACATGTTCTCTTTCTCTACGGAATGCGAAATACGAAGGTTCCCCAAAATCACGTGTTGGAACCGAGATCACAAACAAACCTCTCGCTTTCACCCGAGCTGCCTTGAGTCCTTTAGAGCGTCTTTCACTGGGAAGGTTCGAATGACCCGCTGCAGGTATGCAGCCGGCCCTTTCCAGTCCGCCCCGACGGGATTAACATAGACAAATTGTTCACATCCTCCCGGAGATCAGCTGACATGGGCCTAAAGCGCTTTCGCAAGAATGCTTCGTTCACTGCGCGTCTGTTTTTCGCAACTTCGTTCCTCTTCCTAATGGCCGCTGGCGGTCATGCGCAAGCGAAACCGGAACGGCAATCCAAGGCCGTGAAGCCTGAGAAGACCACTCCTGCGCCGCAGACTGCGGATGCGGCGAAGACTGGTGATAGCGAGAATGCCGAGTCGTCTAAGCCGGAGGAAAAGGTTTTCAAAGGGATGAAGTACCGGATGATCGGGCCGTTTCGAGGCGGGCGCTCGCTTACCGCGGCGGGGATTTCGGGAGATCCGACGACCTATTATTTTGGAGCGACGGGCGGGGGAGTTTGGAAGTCGACGGACGGCGCGATGACTTGGTCGTCAGTATTCGACAAAGAGGGCACTGCATCGATCGGCAGCATAGCGGTGGCAAGCTCGAATCATAACGTCCTTTACGTGGGCACGGGCGAAGCCTGCATCCGCGGCAACATTTCGCATGGCGACGGAGTGTACAAGTCGCTGGACGGCGGCAAGAGCTGGAAAAATGTTGGCCTGCGCGATTCGCGCGCCATCGGCAAAGTCATCATTAATCCCACGAATCCGGATATTGCATTCGTCGCGGCGTTGGGGCATCCGTATGGGCCGAACCCGGAGCGCGGAATTTTCCGCACAACCGACGGCGGGAAGACCTGGGAAAAAGTTCTATATAAAGATGAGAACACTGGCGGCGTCGACGTGGCGTTTGACCCGCATAATCCCAATATTCTTTTTGCAGCGTTGTGGCAGGCGCGGCGGACCTCTTGGAGCATGGAAGATGGCGGCCCGGGCAGCGGCCTCTACCGCTCGAACGATGGCGGCACTACCTGGAAGCGGCTGGAAGAACATGGACTGCCGAAAGGGCCGTACGGGAAAATTGGCGTGGCTGTGGGCGCGAATTCGGATCGCGTGTACGCGCTGATCGAAGCGCACAATCCAGACGGCGGCCTGTATCGGTCCGATGACGGCGGCGAATCGTGGCAGATGGTGAACCCGAGCCACAGCTTATGGCAGCGGCCGTGGTATTACATGCACGTCATCGCCGACCCGCGCGACGAGAACGTCCTCTACATCATGAATGTCGAGGCATACAAGTCGACCGATGGAGGGCATCTTTTTAATAAAGTGCATGTGCCGCACGGGGACAATCACGGATTGTGGATTGATCCGCAGAACACGCGGCGCATGATCGCGTCGAACGATGGCGGCGTGACCGTAACACTCGATGGCGGCAAGAACTGGACAACGCAGGACAATCAGCCGACGGCGCAGTTCTATCACGTCTTCGCCGACAACGAGACGCCATATCGGGTGTATGGAGCGCAGCAGGATAGCGGAACGGTGGCGATTGCCAGCCGCAGCGATGACGGATCGATCAGCCGTACGGATTGGTACGACGTGGGCGGCGGTGAAGCTGGCTACATTGCGCCGTATCCACCTGATCCGAATATCGTGTACGCGGCGGATTACCAGGGAAACATCACGCGCTACGACCGGCATACCGGTCAGGTGAAGGCGATTACCGAGCAGCCGGAATTATCGGACGCACACGGTGCGGCGAATCTGGAACACCGCTTCCAGTGGACCGCTCCAGTCATGATTTCTCCACACGATCCGAACACGCTCTATCACGGCGGAGAGATGTTGTTTAAAACAACCGACGGCGGCGTGCATTGGCAGGCGATCAGTCCGGATCTCACTCGCAATGACAAGAGCAAACAGAAGGTCTCGGGCGGAGATATCACGCTCGATGATTCCGGCACGGAGTATTACGACACGATCTTCGCGCTGGCCGAATCTCCGCTGACAAAGGGATTGCTATGGGTCGGCACAGACGACGGGCTGATCCAGTTGACAAAGGATGAAGGCAAGAACTGGACGAATATCACTCCGAAAGACATGCCGGAGTGGAGCCGCATCAGCCAGATCGATCCGTCGCCGTTCGATGCCGGGACTGCGTATGTGGCCGTTGATCGGCATCAGTTCGACGATTTGCATCCGTACATTTACAAGACGAGCGACTACGGCAGGACGTGGACCAAGCTGGGGCAGGGAATTCCCGACAACGCATTTGTTCGCGTGGTGCGCGAGGATCCGAAAAAGCGCGGCCTGCTGTACGCCGGAACCGAAACGGGCGTGTTCGTTTCGTTCAACGATGGAGCGAACTGGCGTCCGCTGCAGTTGAACCTTCCGACGACGCCGGTGCACGATCTGGTAATCAAGAACAACGACTTGGTAGTGGCAACGCACGGACGCGCCTTCTGGGTACTGGACGATGTGAGTCCGTTGCGCCAGTACACCGACCACGTCGCGCAAAAAGATGCGTTCCTGTATGCACCGGCGACGGCCTACCGAATTCAAGCTGGAGCGGCGGGAGAACATCATCCGTCGAAACGCGTGGGACAGAATCCGCCGTCGGGAGCGGTGGTTTATTACTTCCTCAAGGACGCTCCAAAGAAAGACGCGGAGGCCAAGATCGAAATTCTCGACGCATCCGGAAAAGTGATTCGCAAGTATTCGAGCACGGAGTATGACACGCTGGAAGAGCCTCTGGGACCGGATGACAAGAAGCCGGAGAAACAACTTAAGCCCGAGGCTGGGCTAAATCGCTTCGTGTGGGACCTGCGATACGAAGAGGCGCGCCACGTTCCGGGATATTACTTGTGGGAATACGGGACGGGTGCGCGTGGACCGGTCGCCGTGCCGGGGCATTATCAGGTGCGGTTGACGATCGGAGGGCAGACGCAGACTTCGGGATTCGATCTGAAACTTGATCCGCGGGTGAACGTGAGCCAGGCCGATCTTGAAGCGCAGCTGAACCTGCTGCTCGAAACGCGAGACGAATTGAGCAGAGTCTACGACACCGTCAACCAGATTCAGGATGTGCGGTCGCAGCTATCGGGATTGAAGCGGCGTCTTCCGGAGAATGCGAGCTCGAAAAACATTGTTGCGGCCGCAGACGATCTCGAGAAGAAGCTGGTCGCAGTGCGTGAAGATTTGATCAATCTCGATATCGACGCCAATGAGGATTCGCTGGCATATCCTCCGCAACTGGATGCCAAGCTCGCGTACCTCGCGATGGATGTGGGTACGGCGGATTCGGCGCCGACTGAGGCGGAAGCCCGGCAGTTCGACAAGCTGAAGCGCCAGAGCGGGGAACTGATTGCTCGCTGGGACGACTTACAAAGACGCGATCTGGCAGCGTTCCAGAAGCTGACAGCGGAGGGAAGCTTGTCGACGGTTGTTGTGCCTCCGGCGGGATGGGTGCCGGACGAGCCAATCGCGGCGCACTGAGCTTTGAGTCGATCTTAAGTCCCAAATTTACGGTCCTTGGGTTCGGATAACGAGCCCCAAAGACCTCAGTCCAGAGGCTTGAGGCCTGAAGCGAAACTCAAGAAGTCTCATCTCTGTTTCTGCATACTGTGCAGATTACTTGTATTACCTCCGTGCCACGCCTATGGCACTGTTGTGCCTTGTTCGCGCTAAAGACCGTTGGTATTGTGCCGATAGGGTTATATGTAGTTCCTCCCCTGAAGGTGAACGAGCCGGATTGGGGGGTGTTTTATGAAAATGATGCACCTGTGTTACGCGGCGATAGGCTTTGCGGTGGCCCGATGGATTTTCAGGCGGCAAGCGACGCCGGTGGCAGACCCAGTCAGCAGGTTTCGGTCACAGGGCCTTCTGTAGAGGGGTTTTACCGAGCTCTGGGCGCGCGCACCCGTTGCGCATCCATTTCGTCTAACGCGCGCCCATAGTCTCCTCCCTCCGTACCGTTACCAAGGTTTTCCTGCCTCTTCTCTCCGTTCCTCTTCTCTCCATACAATTGGCTGAGAGACTTTTTCGGATGCCTGCGCGTCCGCGGAGTACTCTGCTTGCTCTCAGCGTATGTCCAGGGTCCCGGGAATTCGACTACTGCTCGTGCTGGCCTTTCTATTGGCCGCTTTCATGCCTGTTCAGACCGTTGCCCAGGATGATCCCAATGAGGTGCCGTTGGGCGATGTGGCGCGCAATCTCCGGAAGAACAACCAACCAGCCAAAGTCGAAGTCATCGACGACGACAATCTCACACAGGTGATGGATCAGCAGGACGCGCGCAAGAGTGCGGGCTCATCCCTGCGCTATCTAATGGCGGGCGAAACCAAGGGATTCCAGGTGTCGGCGCCGGATGTGACCTGCAGCTTGGCGTTTACTCCGAATGTAAAGTCTTTGCTCGCGAGCAGCCAATATTCGCAAATGGATCTGCCGGTCGAGAACCTCGGCAAACTTGAGGGTCCGGCAACGATCGAAGGCGACGCGCTGACAGTCTCCGTTTTCAACGCAACCGACTGGCACGTGAGTGAAGTGGTGGTTGCCCTAACCGTTGTGAATAAACCCGGCGACACGCTCTCGCTAGGTTCGCCGGGGAGTGGCTCGGGAAGCGACGGCACGACAATCGGCAACGCATTTCAGGACGTTCGTCCCGAACGAAAGCCAGACATGACTTTGATGTACCACATGCGTGCTCCGGCGCCACCCTGGTCGCGCGCCGTGTTCAGCGCGCCGCTTAATGTGGATCTAGCGCCGGGGCAAGAGTGGCATTGGGCGATTGTGCAAGCCAAGGGATATCCGCCGCAGGGATTGGTTGCGAGCACGACAACAACCGCGCAGCGTAGTCAGCCTCCAGTACAGGCTCCTGCACCTGCGGCTGCACCACAGGCTGAGTCAGAGGCTCCGGTTCCGCAAGAACATCAATAAATTTTCGTAGAACCTAACGCACGCCCAATAACTCAAGCGTGCTGCGGTAATCGTCTCCCGTCGGGCCCGATCCCTTGTGACTGCCGACGAATCCCAGGATGCGCTTCTTCACTTCGGCTGCATCTGGAAACTCGCGATCGGTCCAGAAGCGCTGTGCGGGATCGAAGTATCCGATCCTCGCCAGGAAAGAGGTGCCGTAGTATTCCGCATCTTCGATCGATCCGTCGGCGATGTGGACCTTGAACGATCCATCCTGCTGGAACGAATCGTGAAGACACCAGGTGAGCATGCGATCAATCTCGGCGGCCATGGCTTTCCTCTGCGTGACGCTGGCTTCGGCCCAGCCATAATGAAATAGTCCGACCACGTCCATGTTGTTGTGATTCCAATACTGGCCTTTCCAAAGCCAACCTGCGGGATAACTGAAATCCTTGATGGCGAGCGTCGTGTCGATCACGCGCGGCATCTCTGGAACTTTTCCCTTCAGATACGAGATGATGTGAAAGGTCATGCTCAGGTCGTCAGGGAAATCCTCGTGCCCCTCGCGGCGGTAGCGCTCTCCAAAATATCCAGTCTCGGCATTGCGGTAGCGATGCAGTACGTGATCGAGCAGGGCGTCGCGCAGCGCGGGATCGACCGTGTAGTTCTCCGGCTTGCGGCGGACCATCATCTGCAGCAGAGTTGCCACGGTTTCGTTGAATTCGCGCTCGTGATCGATTCCGGTATGGCGAACGTCGGAAACAGAAAGCCCATCGAGATACGCGGTTAATTTGTCGGGCGTTGCGACCCGCGCGAGAAATGCCGGAAGAGGATGCGGCGCAGGGTCGTCTCCGGCCGCGGCTTCGAGATGATCGTACGTGGAGTAAAGCTTGAGATACCACTCCTGATAGCAGGCGCCCCACATGCCTTCGCCGTCCTGCTTGTCCGACGAAGAATGACCAAGGTTGGCCTCGAGATCGTGAAGCCGGGCATCGATCAGCCTGGAATCCGCGCTACTTATCAACAGAGATCCAAGTTCAAACAGAATCTGATGACCGCAGGCGTTCTTTCCTCCCTTCGCTTCCTGCTCGTACATTTGCTTAGCGAGAGCCGTCGTCCGCGCAACCCGCGACTCGTGCTCCTCCTTATAGCGCGGATTGAATGCGATGAAACCCTGTTCAAGCAGGGAAGCGGAGTCGCGATCAAGAGCAAGTTGCTGGGGTGTCTGGGCTGACGCAAGACAAGCCAGAAAGAGAATCAGGGTGAAGCTCAATCTCATGCAGAATTTATACACGAGTCGTATTGCGTCACTCACAGCGTTACGGTCAAATCAATCTTTAGTATCTGAACCACGAAGGACGCGAAGGAGCACGAAGGAAACTATTGTGCCCCTGCTTTCAGCACCACTGTATTCCGTTCGTCGCCGGCGATAATGCGGTAGAACTTCTTCAATTCTTCCGCCCGGGCTACGGGGACGCTGAGTTCCTTGACCTCATACGTTCGGCTGTAGTGAATCAGATTGCCCTTCACCTCTGTCTTTGAGTGATAACTAGCGAATCCGTAGTCGGCATCGACGGCTGGCGGCAGGTCGTCCACGACATAACCCGCCGGAATCGTGATATCGAACGTGTCCGTATCCCGCGCCGGTCCCGTAAACTCGATAGGAAAAATCCGCGGCTCTTTCGTCTCCATGATGCTCAAGCCCTTGTTGCCCAACACGCGCGGGCGCACGAGCAGAAGGTCGCCTGCATTCTTGGCATAGTTCTGCGACTCGAAACTGTAAATCCAGCCAAATGGCTGATCGGTCTGCTTAAGATTCTGAAATGCAGCATGTGTGATGCGAAAGCTGGACAGCGAACTGGAGAGCAGGGTTTCGATCGGCTTGATGCGGTCATTGTTATCGCTGATGCTCATCAGGCGATAGCGTTCCGACGTCGCGCGATCGCCCAACCTTGTCTCGGTAACGTCTCCGTGCAAGTTTCCATTGGGATCGAGGCTGAGTTTCGCCACGCGCTCGATGCTGTTCATCGATGAAGGCTGTTGCGGAAGTTCGATGAGCTCGCCACCATTCGGAGTTACTAGCAACCCGTAATTCGCCTGCAAGGCGCCTCGTATTTGGCCAAAGGGCGTAACCGGGTCAGTTGGGTCGAAGAACAGCAGCCTTCCAAGCTTCGGATGCTGTACCGTCGCAATCAAGGATGGATCAGACACATTGTCCGGGAGGCGGATGGCATCGATTGCGTGATTGAAGCCGGAGTAGGCTGGCGTTTGCGGCGTGATGGCACCACGCTCCGTGTAAATCACGACGTGATACGACTCAATTCCGACCTCGTGCAGCATCGATCGCACAAGCGTTGCTTTGTCTTTGCAATCCCCATAGCGGTTTGTGAAAACGTCCGCGGCGGGATGAGGCTGCCAGCCGCCAATTCCGAGTTCGATGGCGACGTATCGTACTTCCCGCTGAACAAAACCCGCAATTGCTTGCATCTTGGCCAGAGCAGTCGCCTGGGAAGCGGTAAGGGTAGTAACTTCCTGCTGGATTTGCGGCGAAGCTTGCAAGCGGTCGCTGGTCAAGTTCCAGTACCACTTTCCCATCGTGTTCCAGTCAGCAAATCCATTCAGCGCAGCACCGCCCGGGGGGAAAAATGACACGATCATCTGTCCGCTGACGCCGCTGAAGGGCGGCATATCAGGCTCTGGTCGCAGTCCCTTGACGTCGTTCAAGGTCCACTGCCATTGATTGTTTCCTGAATCGGTGGGCTTGGCCTCGGCATGATTCAGCCACGAGGATTTGAATTCCCAGCTCGCGGGTAGTTGCAGAGTGTAGTGACTCTCACGCACCGGATCGACGCTTTGAAACGCCCACGTATCCTGCAAGAAGAAAGGCTGTTCCTCGACCTCGTATTCATATCCGACAATGTTTCCCGGCTCCGGGTCGGGAATACGCAGGACGCGCACTTTCAAGTCTTGCACTAACTCGCTGCCGGCAATCATTGGCGGAGATACTTCAGTCGAGTCCTTGTCTTTCACCTCGTAATCCGCGCCAGCAGCGGGAATGCACCACCCGTGCAGGCTCTTTACCTTCTTTCGAGAGTTGAGATATACCGAGACGGTGCCGCGATTGCGTCCTTCCGGCCGCAGGATCTTGTAGACTTCGCGAACCTGGGTCCTGATCTTGTCGGTTGAGACGACGGTGACGTTTGTTTCCGAATACAACAAGACTGCTTCCGTCTTCTCGCTGTGATCGGGCAGAGGAGCGTTGACGAGCGAATGCATCCACGGAGGCGCGCTTCCCGCCAGAGCCGCGGGAGCCGATGCGAACGCAAGCGCGGCGGCCAGAGCCAGGTTCAGCGGGTTAGTTACTCGCAGTTGTCGTTCCCGACTGCAAAACAATCTGTGCTTCATCACCACTCCTGACTCCCTGGAAAAAGTTTCGAAGGGACGCGTAGTACTTCATGTCCAAGAGGAGGAAGTCGAAGGTCATTTTTCGAGAAATGTGCAACACATTCTTGTCGCTTTCTACGCTAAGGTTGTAGCTGACAATATGCCCGTCGTTGGTTTGCGGCTTCGGCAGGCTGCTTGGCTGCCAGCCGGCAGGAAGCTCGATCGCAATGTCATCCACTTTTTCGTAGGGATATCGGAAGTAGATGGGATGAACGCGGTTGGCATGATCGAACAGATGCTTTTCTCCGCCGCTAAAAATTCCTGCCGGCAACAGCGTTCGCTTCCCAGCGCCAGACGCCCATCCAGAGACCTTCAAATCGAATTCGGCGATCAGAGGAGTTTCTCCATTGATCCAGTCCGGGTGGTTGGTGAGTTCCACGTCAGCCGCGCTGGGAATCTGATCTTTGACATCCTCTTCGAGGAATTTCTTGCGCGCCACTTCGTCGGCATGCCGCATCTCGAGCCTGCGATACATGGCCTCGAGTCCCGTGTAGGTGACGATCAGCTTGCCTTCCAGATCTCCGGACTCCGATAGGGTCAGCTTTGCGTGCCTGTCCATCTGAGATTCCGAACTGTAGGGCAGGGTGGTGACGATCCAGCCTCCCCCATCCTTATCCAGTCGCAGGCCTTGTACGCCGGTTTCCGACCAAGTCAACAAACCGTACGGCGTGAACGCTCCACCTGGATCGAAATAAAGATCTTTACCATTGAGCTTAACCAGGACAACGTTGGCGTCGAGCTTTCCACTCTGCATTGTGTTCGGGGTGAAGAAATAATTGCGACGGTCAGAAACCCAGCATCCATATGCCTCAAATCCGGCCGCGCGGACGAGTGCGAGGTATAGCCATGTCAACTGCACGCCGTCGCCATAGCCGCGCTTCCAAAGTTCTTCTACGTTTTCGACGGGCTTCTCTTTTTCGCGCTTTGATTCTTGTTCTGTCTTGCGCGACTCGTAGCTAGTGTTCCTTACCTGCTGCACGCGGTCGTAAATCTTCCGTAGTTTCACTTCGGGCGGATCATTGGGCGAAACGATTTCCGATACTGCCTGTTCCATCGCTTTGCGTTTTCCGACGAAGCTTTCCAGTGCTTCATTGCGCTTCTTCCCGATGCGCTTCCAGAAGGCATCGGGATCGCGATCGGGCAATTCGGTCTCGTAGAGAAAGTCCACTCGCGACTTGAGTTCGTTGGGAGGTGGCATGAAGTCTTCCGTCTGAAAGGCCGGGATATCGGCCACATCCATGCGGATGACTCGGTCTGGTCCTTCCTTGGGGGCGCTCCCAGAAGGAATGTTTTGCCAACTCCAGCGAAGATTGATGGGAACAAAACTGCTTTTGTAGGGTCGGAGCGAGAAACGCGCCGACTTGGTATACAAAGGCTCGCTCAGGATCCACTCGGAGTTATAGGCGTGTTGAAGGTCAATCGTGTAACTGTATTCGATCACACAACCGGGCTCGACTGCGGGCAACGTGAAAGTCTTCGCGAGCATTTTCAATCCTCGAGCCTTCACCAGCAGCTTATCGACGACGTTGCCGTCAAAGTCAACCGTTGTGCCATCGGGCCTAGTCGTTCGCGCCTGTATACGGATGACCTGCTCGAGGCCTCTTACGAAGGGAATTTCGATGTCGGCATTCTTGCGGCCCTCTTCTGTCAAGATTTTGATCCGGTAATAGTTATCTTGATGGAAGTCCCCTTGGGCGCTGTCGTCCCGATCAACCTGCCGATAGAGGATGACGGCGGGCGCTCCCGGCGCCTTGGGTTCGCTGGTCATCTTTAATTCTGCTTGGGAGACGGGCGGGAAGTTGGAGGAAAAGGCAGGAGATACGAACGTACCTATTCCAAGAACGAGGGCGGTAAACGCACGCAGACAGCGCGAACGCAGACGAAGAGACGACATGGCGCTATTCACCTTGTGGAAATCCTTGTACCGCAGAGGCCGCCAGCCAGAGGATGGAAAGCGTAGGCCAGAGGGGCTGCCGCGGCGCCTGAGCTACACGGATTGGTCGAACGTGCAACTTATGGCTCGCCACAATACAGTTACAAACCCGAAGTGTCAAGAAGATCACGGTCCGGATAGAACCATAAAAGGAGCGCCAATGTCTGTGGCCGGGATCACGGGCGCACTTATGCATCCGCCCACCCTCTGTAAGGCAACCGGACTGCCAAGCTGGTCGTGCGGATAAGTCGATAAATATCAGGCATTTATCCCAAGCCCTCGTTTTAGATTGCTGTTTCACTCGGCAAACATTTGCACCCGCCACGGAAAGTCGAGCCCTGGAACCACTGTTTTGCGAGCGTGCTAGACTAAATTCGATCCCGCAAATAGAGGACTTCCATGAAATTTGGCGTCATCATTTTCCCTGGCTCGAACTGCGATCACGATGCCTTTTGGACGATTCAGCATGTTGCCAAGCAACCGGTGACGTTCCTTTGGCATGAGTCGCATGATCTGGAAAACTGCGATGCCGTGATCGTCCCCGGCGGGTTTGCCTACGGCGATTACCTGCGTACTGGAGCGATCGCCAAGTTTTCGCCAGTCATGGAGTCAGTGCGCAAGTTTGCCGCGGGTGGAGGACTTGTCCTGGGGATCTGCAATGGCTTCCAGATCTTGTGCGAGTCCGGACTGCTGCCTGGGGCCCTGATGAGGAATGTCGGATTGAAGTACGTATGCAAGCCAGTCCAAGTGCGGGCGGAGAATGTGGAAACTCCATTCACCAATGCCTGTTCAAAAGGTGAAGTCCTGACCATCCCAATCGGTCACATGGAAGGGAACTACTTCTGCGATTCGGAGACAATGGACGAGCTGCGGCACGACAATCGTATCGTCTTCCGCTATTGCTTGCCTTCGGGAGAAGTCAGCCCAGCCGCCAATCCCAATGGCTCGCTGGAGAACATAGCCGGCATCTGCAGTCCCGGAGGAAACGTCGTCGGCATGATGCCTCACCCTGAGCGCTCAGCCGAGCCGGAGCTTGGCTGCACTGATGGAGTGAAGATATTTCAGTCGGTAGTCAGCGCATTGGTTTCCAAGTAAGTTGTTGTTCGATAGAACCTGCACAAGATTTTTCTTGGTAATCAACAGCTTTTCGTTATATCTTCTTTGCTTCTTCCCCTGATAGGTGCGGCGGTCCAACCTCTAACTGATGCGTAGGCACACGCGGGGAGGCGTGTCTCTAATGACACCAAAGCAAATTCTGGATTCTTTTTCTGAAACATTGATGCGAGACGAGCGGATTCTCAGCTCGCGGGAACGCGAGTTGCTGCAGACGTTACTGCAGCACGCGAAAGCCGCCAGTGCCGAGAATCATCACACGCAAGAGGCCGTAAGATCCGTTATCGCGTCGGCGGTGGGCGAAACCGTCGCGCAGCGGGCTTTTGCCGTGTTGGGCGGCAGCATCGTCGACCGGATATTGGAAAGCAGTACGCTTTCGTCCGACAGCAGTTCTCTAGCAACAGAAGTCCTGAGTAACCCGGGAGACCCGCAGCACCCCGGGGTGAAAGCTCCGACGGTGCCTCCGCGCGATCCCGAGCCGCCGGGAGTCAAAGTTCCTCCGCGGCCCGTACGCGACATTCCGAAACCGCCGGCGCCGCCAGATCCAGAACCTCCCGGCGTAAAAACTCCGGGCAAGCCGATGCGCGATACCCCCATTCCCATGCCCGATCCCCAGCATCCCGGGCAGAGTACAAGCACCAAGGTGATTTCCGGTTCAAGCCTTGGTGTGGCGGAGCGACCTGAAGTCCTGCCGGCGCATTGCGTGGTTCTCGACGAATTCCTTGCGCCGCAGGAGTTGCAGGAACTGACTCGATACGCTTTGGAGCACGAGAGTGAGTTCAGCGCCAGCGAAGTTGTCTCTCCTACCCATGCGAAAGGCGTGGTCAACTATGAGCACCGCCGGTCGCGCGTACTGATGGATCTGGGCCGTCACGAAAACGTCATGTTGGCGCGGATCAAGACAGTGCTTCCGCAGGTTCTAGAGAAACTCGGAATGCGTGAATTTGATATCGCCGACGTGGAAGCGCAAATCACTGCCAGCAATGACGGAGATTACTTCCATTTCCATTGCGATAACGGGAGCGGCAAGGTTTCGTCGCGACACCTTACCTTCGTCTACTTCTTCCATCGCGAACCGCGGCAGTTTGAAGGAGGGGAACTACGGATTCACGATGCCCATCTTGAGGCAGGAAGCTACCTCAGCGAAGGCAGCTACCAGACAATCGTTCCGCAGCAGAATCAGATCGTCTTTTTCCCTTGCGAACTGCTGCATGAAATTACCGCGGTGAAGTGTTCTTCGCAACTCTTCGCCGACAGCCGCTTCACCTTGAACGGATGGCTTCGTCGATAAACAATTCGGCGTGGCTGGACTGGATGTCGAGCCTGATGGGAGGTGTGTCGCGGCAGACTCATGCCGCGACATTCCCCCCCGATCGCTTTTACTGTCTGCTGGATGAGCTGCCGCTGCATTTAATTCCGCGTCGTGACCGGCACTTGCTTCAGCAGCAGGGAAATCCTCAACAACAGCTCTACCTCAATCCTCAATGCACCATCTGCCCGGCAGGCCAGATTCCCGATGAGCTCCAGTCGCGCTGGGACCTGCTGTCTCACTTCTTCATGCAGGGGACCATCGCCTGGATTCGTGATGGTGCAGGCGGAGCACCCCTGCCGTTCTGGCTCGGGCCTGAACTCGAGGGAGCGCTGCGAGGTTTGCGTCCCGGCGACCCCATTCCGTCGTCGATGCTGGCGAAAACGTCCACAGTGCTGAAATCCGCGGGGATTCTAATTCCAGAAGAGCGGTTGAATCACGATTCCGCGAACGCGGGCGAAGCAGTGAGCAAGTCTGCCCTTCTTTTCCAGGAAAAGGGCTACGCTCCACTCGGAAACTGGATTCATCCATTCCATGTCGCGGCGCTTCGACGCTACTATCGTCATCTCATCCGCTCGGGAGCGATTCAACTCGGCGACCGTCAAAGTGATCGGCGCTATGTGGCGTACAACGAACCCGTGGCTCGTTTTTTTCATGAGCAGATTACGCCGAAGTACAGCGTGATTGCGGGAGAGCCGCTCAAGCCTTCTTACGTCTATCTCGCTTCGTACCTCAGCGGCGCCGAATTAAGGAAGCACAAAGATCGCGAACAGTGCGAGTTCAGCATCACATTTTGCCTGGATTTCTCGCCCGAACCTGATCTTGCCACGCCCTGGCCGATTAAGCTCGATACCACAGTGGGCACCGTCACGGCGTACCAAGCGCTTGGAGACGGCTTGGCTTATCGCGGAACGCGATTGCCGCATTATCGGAGCGTGTTACCCGAGGGGCAAACCTCGATGTCGATATTCTTCCACTATGTCGCCGCGGACTTTGACGGTCCGCTGGGCTGATGCCAGCCAGCCATTCCACGAATCGTTAGTGCAATCCCATCACCAAGTAAAGAACGGACATCGTCTGGTTATAGCTGTAGGCGAAATTCTTGCCATCTCGGCTTACTACCACGGGAGCCACCGTCACTACACCGGCAGGAGTGCCCGGCTTTAACTCGTGAACTGGAATTTCCTTCCCCGTGGCGATTTCGAGTTTATACACCCAACTAGGAAACTCTCCCGCGTGGTAGCCATAAAGGGCAGATCCGTCGCTCGACCACTGCACAGGATTGAAGTTATTCTTCGCGTCCGGGATCTGTTGGGAGGGGCCGCCCTCGAGCGAGTAGATCTCGAAGGCGCGATCTTGCTTGATTCCGACCACGGAGCGGCTATCGGGAGAAAACGGGCCGCACGCAACTCCTTCCGGGGTCACGGGTCGGACCTTCCCGATCGAGATTTCCATCACATAGCAGCGAGGGGCGTGCCCCGCTTCGTCGCCATTCAGCGCAATGCGCAGCCCATCCGATAGAAAGCGGGCCCACCCATTTTGAATGTGGTCGAGACCGGTGACCTGGATAGGGCTAGCTTGTCCTGCGCCGATGGGAAGCAATGTGATTTGTGGCGTTTTCTCGGTAGAGACTGAAATTGCCCATTTTCCGTCGGGCGACATCCCGCCCGCACTTCCTTCGCCAAGGCGTACGGGAAGCGTGCCATCGATTTTGCGGATTGCAACTGCGTATCCAGGTCCAGCCGCCTGACTCGAATCTTCAAACAGAACGGACTTTCCATCGGAAGAGATATCGTGAGCCGAGTTCAAGTCGTGCCATGAAAGATCGATATCTTTCTCACTCCCAAGAGTCGTATATCCCATCGCGAGGCGCTTGGAATTTAGGGATACCAGAACACGACCGTCGGCTGCGATATCCTCCAGCGTGATCGCCATCGGGAGGTCCAGCAGAGTGCGCCGTGTGCCGGAAAGATTCACCGCCATGAGATTTAAGGTGTTGCCCTTTTCGACGGCGGTGAACCAAACTTCCTTCCCATCGGGACGCCATGCTAGTCCACCTTCAGAATCCCATTCGCGTGTCAAAGTATCCACGCGACCCGACAAGTTCACGACTCGGACTGTGCCGCGGTTATCCCAAAGCGCCGGATGGTCCATGAAGGCGATTTTGTCCGCCTTCGGAGAAAAACGAATATTGCTGATCCATCCACCACTTTGGTAGAGAACGGTGCCGATCGGATATTCCAGGCGACAGTGGCCATCGACATAGTGCACTACTGCCAATTTTCCTTCAGGATCCCAATCCGCCCAGCGAACATCGGAGAGCAAATCTCGCGGAGATCCTCCGGCGAGCGGGGAGCGTGCCAACATCCCATTGATCGTTTCCAGTTGCCCGGAGTGCGTTCCGCCTAACGTAAGAGCGAGCTCGTCATCACGAGAAACGGAGAGCAGATTCGCCCCGGTCAATTGCAGCGGCTGCGCCAGGAGCGAATTGCCTACGGTTGAGAATATCTGCGTCGGTTTCCCATCCCATGCGGCGCTGTAGATAATGGACTGCCCGTTTGAGGCGAATCGCGCTGCGTAAACCGTGCCCGCTTCAAATGTCAGCCGGCTATAGGATGGAGGCACGGGAGGCGTGTGAAGAAGCTGCACGAGCCCTAAAATCAGCGTCGTACCCGCCAGCACAGCTGCTATTACCCAGGCGAACCGCGAAGAAGTTCTCGGTTTCGGTCTAGGAAATACCACGGTCGCATCGGATGAACCCGACAACGTTTGCAGCGCGAACGCCAGATCTTTCACCGATTGGAATCGGTTTTCTGGTTCCTTCTCCAAACAGTGCTTGACGATATCCTGGTATCCAGCGGGAATGGCGGCATCGTCCAGAATGGAGGCGGGCGGTTCCTCTCGTAACACCGCCGTCATCGTGTCCACTTCTGTTTCGCCGCGGAAAGCTCGCTGCCCTCCCATCATCTCGTAGAGAATCGCGCCAAAGCTGAAGATGTCACTGCGGTGATCGACCGGTTTGGTGCGGAGTTGCTCGGGCGACATGTAAGCGACCGTTCCGACTAGTGCGCCGTGCTTGGTGACGGTGGTCAGGGCTTCGATCGAGCGTTTTTCGTCCGCGGACGGCTGCAGCTTGGCGACGCCAAAATCCAGAATCTTGATTCGGCTGTCGTTGGTGAGAAATAAATTCTCCGGCTTGAGGTCGCGGTGCACAATGTTGCGTTCGTGGGCTGCGATCAGTCCGTGGGCAATCTGGAGTGCATAGCCGCCCGCGTCGTGTACTGGGATCGGGCCTTCGTCGAGCCGGTGGCGGAGAGTTTTGCCCTCGAGAAGTTCGGACACAATGTAGGGAGTCGTCCCCTCAAAGCCAACGTCGTAGATAGCAAGGATATTTGGATGATTCAGGGCAGCCGCGGCTCTCGCTTCCTGCTCGAATCGGCGCAGATGATCGGGATTATCGCCGGAAGCTGGACGGATCAGTTTGAGGGCGACATCCCGGCCAAGCCGCTCATCGCGCGCGCGGAATACATCTCCCATCCCGCCTGAGCCGATCTTCTCGATGATCCGATAGTGCCCAAACAACTGGTCAGCCATAAATCCACGCGCCCGTTTGCCATGGCATGTTAGGTGCGCTGGAGTGCAGAGTCAAGACTACGGCGAGGACCGTGTCAACGAGGGAACAGGGTCACCCCACGAACAATATGGCCGTTCGCATCGACGGACCCCATGCTATAATTTCTTTTCGCCTGCATTGATATCGAGGCAATCCTGTGATCTCCTCTAAAGGCGAATCCTGCGCCATCCAAGATCTTTTAGAACATACGAGGTCGAACCATGTCCGGCCATTCTAAATGGGCCACAATCAAGCACAAGAAGGGCGCGCTCGACGCCAAGCGCGGCAAGATTTTCACCCGTCTCATTAAGGAAATCAGCATTGCCGCGAAGAACGGCGGCGGCGATCCTGATTCTAACCCGCGCCTGCGCGGCGCGATCGTTGCGGCCAAGGCCGAAAACATGCCGGCCGACAACATTAAGCGTGCCATCCAGCGCGGTACCGGCGAATTGCCCGGGGCTACCTACGAGGAATTCTCCCTCGAGGGGTATGGGCCCGGCGGCGTCGCGATTCTGCTGGACATCAACACCGACAACCGCAACCGCACTGTCAGCGAAATCCGCCACGTCTTCGGCAAGAACGGTGGCAACATGGCATCAGCGGGCGCCGTCGCTTATATGTTCCACAAGAAGGGCGACATTATCATCCCCAAGTCGGCGGCCAAAGTGGACGATTTGATGAACATCATCATCGAGGCGGGCGGCGAGGATGAGCCGATCGACGATGGCGAGAATTGGGAAATCCTGACTACAACTTCCGCCTACGAGGATATGCTCGAAGCAGTAAAGAAGGCTGGTATTACACCTGTTTCGTCCGGCGTGAGCATGATTCCCGATACCTACATCAAGCTCGAAGGCGCTGCGGCCAACACGATGATCCGCCTGATGGAAGCACTCGAAGAGCACGACGATGTGCAGAACGTGCATGCCAACTTCGACATCGACCAGAAATTGCTGGAAGAAGTCGCAGGCTAATCGATCCATCTTGCTTTTTGCGAGCCGCCCAATCGGGCGGCTTTCTTTTTGAATTGTGATGTTGAACGCATTCGTGGTTCCGAAGTTTTCAACACCTTCGTGGAAAACGCTGTGGAAAAGGACCTGTGCGGGGGCGTAAGTGATTCATCGAGAGATGCTTCAACATATTGCACCGCCGAGAGTGCTGGCACCTTCGTGGTGCAACCCGCGAGTAGAATCGAAATCAGTCTTAGCCTGAGTTGCAACGCGCGAAATAGTTTCTTCAAACTGAGATCTGGGAACTGACAACTTCTCTTGAAATCCCGTCTCGACAAACTTCTGGTAGATCGTGGTCTTGCCGCATCGCGCGAGCGCGCGCAGGCGTTGATCCTTGCTGGCAAAGTGCTAGTCAACGACCAGAAACTGGAAAAGGCCGGTGCCCAGGTCGAAGCTGAATGCTCGATCCGCATGCTCGGCGAAGATTTAAAGTACGTCAGCCGCGGCGGACTTAAGCTGGAGCGTGCGCTGGATCACTGGAAGATCGCCATTGAGGGCAAAGTTTGCCTGGATGTCGGCGCGTCGACTGGAGGATTTACTGACTGCCTGCTGCAGCGAGGCGCTGCGCGCGTCGTTGCGGTCGACACCGGTTACGGCCAAATGGATTTCAAGATACGGCAGGACCCACGTGTTCGGTTGCTGGAAAAAACGAATGCGCGCTATTTGACGCCTGATGCTCTAGGCGAGAAGGCAGACTTCATTGCAATAGACGTTTCCTTCATCTCCGCAACCCTCGTACTTCCCGCGGTGATCGGTGCTGCATTTCCACCTTCGGTTGAAAAACGAACCGGCCCTCAGATCATCGTCTTGGTCAAACCTCAGTTTGAAGCGGGAAGAGAACGCGTCGGCAAGGGCGGCATCGTTCGCGACGAGGAGGCACAGCAGTCATCGGTAGAAAAGGTGCGCTCGGCATTGCTGGAGCTCGGCGCGAAAGAACCCGATGTCATTGACTCGCCGATCCTCGGCGCGGAAGGCAACCGCGAATTCCTGCTCCATGCAAGGTTCTAGCCGCCGCACCCGCTGTGGTGAAAGCTGTCGTTTTCTGTACAATCACTCTTTCAACAGTAAAGATCATCATTAGCGATGGCGAACCCGCAATCATCCCTCAACAAGACCGCTGCAATTATTTCGCGGCCTGGCCGTCCGGCCGTTGTTCAGATCCTTCCCGGGCTTTTGTCGTGGCTCGCGGAACACGGTTACAAGGTCATTCTCGACCCGGAGACCGCGCAATATACTTCCGGGCATGAATCTGTTCTTCGATCAGAGATGGCCACCATGCCGCTCGATCTTGTCGTTGTGCTTGGTGGCGATGGAACTCTGTTGTCGGCGGCTCGCGTAACCGCCGCAATTGACGTTCCCTTGCTGGGAGTGAATTTAGGCTCGTTAGGATTTTTGACTGAAGTTCCGCCGCAGGCGCTTTACACCATGCTCGACGCAATCGCCGACGGGCGCGCACCAGTTGAACATCGTTCGCTAATGCAATGCGATCTTCTGCGCGGCGATACCGTCCGCGGAAGTTATCTCGTTTTTAACGATGCTGTCGTGAACAAGACCACGCTGGCCCGCCTCAATACCTACGACCTGTACATCGACAAGGTATACGTATCGAGCTATCGAGCGGATGGAATGATCGTGGCCACTCCCACCGGCTCCACCGCGTATTCTCTTTCGGCGGGTGGACCGGTGCTGATGCCCACCGTGAAAGCGTTGATCGTGACACCGGTTGCGCCGCACTCACTGACGCATCGTCCGTTGGTCGTGCCGGATTCTTCTGAGATCGAAATTCTTCTGCGTAGCGAGGAAGAAGTGGCTTATCTAAGCCTCGACGGCCAACCGGGCCTCGACTTGAGTGACGGAGACCGCGTGCGCTGCCGCCGTTCGGAGCATGAGGTCAATCTCTTTCGCTCCGGTTCAGATTTCTTTCAGGCCCTGCGGACCAAGCTAAAGTGGGGAGAGCGCCAGGCTTAACGCTTGTCGGTCTAACGTTCCGCTCGCAGCAGTTCCGATACCGTTTCGCGCTTCCGGATCACCTTTACCGACTTTCGCGATACCAGGGCTTCTTCAGGGCGCGGTCGCGTATTGTAGTTCGACGCTAACACCATTCCGTAGGCGCCAGTGTCGAGGATCGCCAGCAGATCGCCTTCTTCCACTCCAGACAATTGCCGGTCCCGCGCAAAAAAATCTCCCGTCTCGCATACGGGGCCGACAATATCCGCCGTTTCCGTTTTTGCATTCGCTCGCGGCGTTACGGGCACGATCTCGTGATATGCCCCGTACAGCGAGGGACGGATGAGGTCGTTCATTCCGGCGTCGACCACGAAAAATCGCTTTCCCTCGTTCGATTTTTTGTAGACGACCTTGGTCAGCAAGACGCCGGCGGGCCCGATGATGGAACGCCCGGGCTCGAGCAACAGCCGTACCTTGAGTTCGCGCAGAGGAGCGGCGAGCGACCGCGCGTAGGTGGCGACGTAAGCGGCAAAATCAACGGTGTTCGGCTTGTCGTAGGAAATTCCGAGGCCGCCGCCGGCATCGACGTATTGGATATCGTGCCCGTCCGCACGCAACTGGCGGACTAAGTCCGCGACCCTGGCCATTGCCTCGCCAAACGGAGCTGGATCCGTAATCTGCGATCCGATGTGCACGCTGACTCCGCGGGGCTTCAAGTATTTCGCTTCGGCCGCTTTCGCATAGAGCGTTCGCGCTATCCCGATCGGCACGCCGAACTTGTGCTTGTGTAGTCCCGTCGAAATGTAAGGATGAGTTTCTGTGGCGACATCAGGGTTGACCCGCATGGCAACGGGCGCGGTTTTTCTCAGTCGTGCCGCGCATTCGGCCAGAGCTGACAACTCAGATTCGCTTTCGACGTTGAAAATCAGGATTCCGGCCTTCAGTGCGGCTGTCAGTTCTTCTCGTGTCTTGCCGACCCCGGAGAACACGACATTCTTCGCGGCCTTGCGATCGGCCACGAGAACCCGCTCCAGTTCGCCGCCGGAAACAACATCGAAGCCGCATCCTTTTTTCGCCAGCAATCGCAGGATGGTCAGATTCGAATTCGCCTTCACTGAATAGCAGATGGTATGGGGGATGTCGCGGAATGCGCGGTCAAATGCCTCGTAGCGCTCGTGAATCGTAGCCGACGAATACACATAAAGAGGAGTGCCATGCTTCGCCGCTAGTTGCGTCAACGACGCATCCTCGCAATACAGAGAAGCCTGGCCGGCGGAAGACTTGCCGCCTTTGCTTTTGCGATACACAAATCCGGGTGGACGTTCAGCAAGGCTCTGATTCGAAGAGGTCATTTTTTCTTGTGAGAGGTGGTTGCGCCCCCGCGCACTCGAATCGCGACGACCGTCTGATCGTCGAACGTTTCAACTCCGGCGGAATGCTCGGCGACCGCTTTGAATAGCGAGTCGACCACGCAAGATGCTGAATCACCGCCGCATTCGCTGACAATCTTTTCGACTCTTCCGCGGCCGAACAGCTCTCCCTTGCGATTCCGAGCGTCCAGAATGCCGTCGCTGAAGAACACAAACATGTCTCCGGGCTTCATCTTGAAATGAAATTCGTCGTATTCGGCTTCGTCGAATAGTCCTAGCGGCAGACCTGTCGCCTCAATCACCTCGTTCTTGCCGTTATGCACGTAGATGGGGCGGGGAAGTCCCGAGTTCGAGACCGACAACGTGCGGTGATCGTCATCCCACACGGCGTAGATGATAGATACAAATTGCGCTTCGATACGACGCTCCGCCAACGACAGATTTACGGCGGATAGCATTTCAGCCGGCCCCGGTTCAATCGGAGCATGCGACCGGATGATTCCGCTCACCAATGCCGCGTAGATTGCCGCCGGAGCGCCCTTGCCGCTGACGTCTCCGATCACAATGCCGAGGCGTGACATCGAATAAGGAATGAAGTCGTACAGGTCGCCGCCGATCGTCCGTGCCGGAACGAATTTTGCCGCCACATCCAGATGTGCCAGCTTCGGATTCGTCTGCGGCAGCAAGCGTCCTTGCAATTCGCGAGCCAGCGATAAATCGCGCTCCAAGCGCCGCTCCTGCCGCTCGATTTCTTCGTAGAGCCGCGCGTTTTCCAGAGCGATGGCGATCTGAGCGGCCAAGGTGGTCATGGTGCGCTTGTGCTCTTCGGTAAAAAATCCGCGTCGCGTGTGCTCGAGGTCTAGCACACCAACGACCTTGCTCTTGTAGATCAGCGGAACCGCCAGTTCAGATCGCGTCTCCGGATTCGCCTGGACATACCGGGAATCTTTGGTTACATCCGGGACCAGCACCGCGTGCTTACTTTCCGCAGCCGCTCCGACCAAGCCGCGCCCAAGCGGAATCTCGTGTTTCAAATGAATATTCTCGTTGAAGCGCAGCGAGAACCGGTGTTGCAACTTCTCGCCAGATGCATCGAGCAGCAGAATGCTGAACATCTGGTAGTCGATCAGCCGCCGAACTAGTTCTGCGATGCGTCCGAGCAATTCGTCCAAATTCAGGATCGACGTAAGCTCGCGTGCAATTTCGTTGAGCATCAGCAGAATTCGCGCCTGCTTCGTCGTCCGCGTATAAAGCTGCGCATTCTCAATGCCAGCCGCCATCCGTGACGCAACCAGCGTCAGCACTCGTTGATGCTCTTCAGTGAAGTAGCCGGGTTCACGAGCTTCGAGGTCGATGACACCGATCACGCGATTCTTCGTAATCAGCGGAATGGCCAGCTCGGACCGAACGTTGGGGACACCTTCGATATAGCGCGGATCGAGCGTAACGTCATCGATCAAAATTGGTTGGCGTTGCTGGGCTGCCTGTCCCGTCACTCCCTCGCCGACCTTGATGCGGCTGCGTTCCGTGAATTCCGGCGGATATCCGACCTGAAATCTGAAGCGCAGGTCTTGCGTCTTTTCATAGAGCAGGAGGATCGCGAAGATTTCGTAGTCAATGACCTTCCGGACGACCTCCGCGACTCGGCGCAGCGTGGTATCCAGGTCGAGGGACGTAGCCAATACGTCGGCCACGTCGAGCAGCAAAGACTCGGCCGGCAAACGATCCGGTTTGGAAACGACTGAACCCATTGCTCGTATGATAGCAGCCGCATTCCCTAGTGCTGGTTTGCGTTAGGGGAGCGCGGTAAAAAGGGCGTGCGACGAAACAACTCGTGCTGATCTATTCTCTGGGAACCACGCAAATATCGGCCAGGTTGCGATATTTTTCCGCGTAATCCAGCCCGTAGCCCACAACAAATTCGTCCGGAATCTTGAATCCAACGTAGTCGCCTTCGAGCGGCAGTTTTCGTCTCGAAGGCTTGTCAAGCAGGGCCGCAACCTTCAACGATCGTGGCTGCCGGGCCATCAACATCTTCTTTAAGTACGTCATCGTAAGACCGGTATCCAAAATATCTTCGACCAGAATGATGTTTTTGTCTTTCATGGTCTGGTCGACATCTTTGGTGAGCTTTACTTCTCCCGTCGAGTCCCATCCGGTCCTCAGTTCCTGAGTCGGGGTCGGACGGTTGCCATAACTCGACACTCCAATGAAATCGAATGTCGCATCGAGATCGAGATTTCGCGCCAGGTCCGCAAGAAAGATTGCGGCTCCTTTGAGTACGCCCACCAGGACAACAGATTGCCCCGCGAAATCTTTCGTGATCTGCGTGCCCAGTTCACTCACGCGCTTGGCAACATCCTGCCGTGAAATCAGCACCTTAAGTTCTGACATGGCGTTTCATATTAAACTAGGTTGGCAATTTAGGGAAAAGCACATCGCTGCACCCCGTGCACTTCACCGAGAGCACGGGTGCGATTGTCAGGCTAGTTGTTAGGAGCTAAAAGCTGCATGAATTTGAAAGGCGTGAAACTCACGTGGCTCGGCCACGCAACCTTCCGCATCGAAACCCCCGGCGGCAAGACCGTGATCATCGATCCGTGGATTATGGGCAATCCCGCCTGTCCTGAGTCCGAAAAAAAAGTGAAGAAGGTTGACATTCTGCTTTGTACCCACGGACACGGCGACCATATCGGCGATGCCGTCGAAGTCTGCAAGCAGCACAATCCGATCGTAGTGGGTATACCCGAGCTCGCTCGCTGGTTGGGCAAGAAGGGCGCGAAGCAAATCGCCGAAATGAACAAGGGCGGCACGCAAACCGTGGGAGATATCAAAGTCACCATGGTGCATGCGGACCATTCCTGCGGCATCCAAGACGGCGACGAAACGATTTACGGCGGTGAAGCCTGCGGTTACGTCATCGAATTTTCCAATGGCGTCAAGATTTACCACGCCGGCGATACCAACGTCTTCGGGGACATGGCGATCATTCGCGATCTATATGCCCCCGAAATCGCCATGATTCCCATCGGCGATCACTACACAATGGGACCTCGCGAAGCCGCCTACGCATGCAATCTGCTGAAGCCGAAAACCGTGATCCCCATGCATTTTGGAACCTTCCCGGTGTTGACCGGAAGGCCGGGTGAATTGCAGAAGCTTGTCCCCAATGTGGAAGTATTAGAGATGAAGCCCGGCGTGACTGCCGGCTAAGCGCACCTGAGTTTTCTGAAAGGTAAGACCGTGCCACAAAGCAAGAAAAAGGACGCTCCCAGTTGGCGGCACTACAACTTCACGACCGCCGGCCCTGTCGACGACTACCTCTACTCATTGGTCCCCAAGCGTGACGAAGTACTCGCGGAAATGGAAGACTATGCGACCGAGCATAGCATTCCGATCGTTGGTCCCGCCGTCGCATCTGTTCTGCAGCAATTGGCACTGATGATCAACGCCCGCACCGTTTTCGAGCTGGGTTCGGCGATCGGATATTCGACCATCTGGTGGGCGCGAGCAGTCGGCGAAAAAGGAAGCGTAGTCTATACCGACGGCGACTCAAAAAATGCCGAGCGGGCACGCGGTTACTTCAAGCGCGCCGGCGTCTCCGACAGAATAAAACTCCACACCGGAGATGCTCTCGAATACCTCTCTGAGCAAAAGCAGGAATTCGACATCATCTTCAACGACGTCGATAAAGAAGACTATCCTCGCGTACTCCGCCTCGTTGCGCCTCGCTTGCGCAGAGGCGGCCTGTTCCTCACCGACAACGTTCTCTGGAGTGGTCGCGTTGCCGAGAAAAATCCGACCGATGCCAAGACCAAGGCGATTCTTGAATTCAATCGCAAGCTCTACGACTCCAAAGAGTTTTACACGACGCTTCTGCCCATTCGCGACGGATTGGCCGTCGCCCTGAAGAGGTAAAGTTCCCGCCCTATCGTGTGCGCTCATAAAGTAGTCATCTTGTAACCTTCCGTTAACCTACCCGTAACATTCGTCCTCTATAGTTCCGCAATTCGTTGATCGAATTCCTGATCACACTTCGCAATAACTGAGGATTCCTATGGCCGCAACTTCGACCGTCTTGGACGCAAAACTGTCACGTTCTCCCGGCAAGATCGGCACGATCATTTTTGGGATCGTGCTGGTGATCGGATTCGCCTACGCCGGTTCGCATCTTCTTGGCGATCTCTCAACCATGCACAGCGAGTCCGTCCTACCCTATGTACTTCTCGGAATCGCTTTGCTTGTCGCCCTCGGTTTCGAGTTCGTAAACGGATTCCATGACACCGCCAACGCCGTTGCGACTGTAATCTACACGCACTCGCTCGAACCTCACGTCGCCGTTGTCTGGTCGGGGTTCTGGAATTTTCTGGGTGTTATGGTGTCGTCGGGACTGGTCGCTTTCAGCATAGTCTCACTGCTGCCGGTGGAATTGATTCTGCAGGTTGGCAGCAAAGCTGGATTCGCCATGGTCTTCGCGTTGCTCGTCTCCGCGATCCTGTGGAATTTGGGTACTTGGTACTTCGGTCTGCCGGCTTCGAGCTCTCACACTCTGATCGGATCAGTCATCGGCGTAGGAATCGCCAACCAGATTCTCGCGGGCAGAAACGGCACATCCGGGGTCGATTGGGGACAAGCCGCGAACATCGGGAAGTCGTTGTTGCTCTCTCCCCTCGTTGGATTCGCAGTAGCCGCTCTGCTGTTGCTGGCCGCCAAGGCGCTTATTCACGACCCAAAGCTCTACAAGGCCCCCGAAGGCAACGCACCGCCGCCGTTCTATATTCGCTGCCTTCTGGTTCTCACCTGTACCGGCGTCAGTTTTTTCCACGGCTCCAACGACGGGCAGAAAGGCATGGGACTGATCATGCTCATCCTGATCGGAACAGTTCCCACCGCTTACGCGCTCAACCACGCAGTGACCTACCAGCAGTCGCAGGACTTCATTGCCGTCTCGCAACAAGCTGCCCAGACGCTCGATCACTATGTAACCCCCGGAGCGGTGATTGGCGATGCTCGCGATGATTTGACGGAATTCATCCGGACCAAGCACTTCAATGACAACACGATGCTGGCGATGCGCACGCTTGTCAACGATATCGGCAACGAAACCAGCATTTACAAAGAGTTGAAGAATGTCCCCAACGATCGCGTTCGTAACTTCCGCAATGACCTTTATCTTGTCAGTGAGGTGTTACGGATAACAGCCAAGACCGGACAGCCGAAGTTCTCGGCATCCGATGCGGCTATTCTGGCCAACTACAAAAAGCACGTCGATTACTCGACGCGCTTCATCCCTACATGGGTGAAGGTGGCCGTCGCGATGGCGCTGGGTCTGGGAACCATGGTCGGATGGAAACGCATCGTGGTGACTGTGGGCGAGAAAATCGGCAAGGAGCACCTGACCTACGCTCAGGGAGCCGCAGCGGAAATCACTGCAATGGCGACCATCGGTGCGGCGGACGGCTTCGGTCTGCCGGTTAGTACCACTCACGTCCTTTCTTCGGGTGTGGCTGGAACGATGGCGGCGAATAAATCCGGTATTCAGCTGAGCACCGTGCGAAATTTGGCTCTGGCGTGGGTCCTCACGCTACCAGTCGCGATGCTCTTGTCGGGATCGCTGTTCTGGCTCTTCCGAAAGATTTTTTAACTGCTGCAAATGTGAAAGGGCCGCGCAACCACGCGGCCCTTTTCGTGTTTTCGAAGCTGATCGACAATCGGCGAAGAACTATGACTTCGTCATCTCCACGTCAATCGTGATGGTGATCTCATCTCCCACTACACCAGGTAATGCGCTTACGCCGAAATCCTGCCGGTTCACTTTCGTCGATGCCGACGCGCCCATCCGTTGTCCCTTGCCCATCGGATCCTTGATCGCCTCCGTCGGACCGTCCACATCGAGCACGACCTCTTTCGTCACGCCGTGAATCGTTAGGTCGCCGGTGATTTGCAATTTCCCAGCCATGCCCACCTTCACATTCTTGGAGTGAAATGTAATCGTCGGATACTTTTGCACGTCGAAGAATCTTGCGCTTCGCAGATCGTTGTCGCGCATTTCCACACGCGTGTCCACCGAGTTCGCGTCGATGGTGACATCGATCGAATCCTTTGTCGGATCCGCCGGATCATGTTTCACTGTGCCGGTCACCTTCGTAAATGCGCCTCGCACCGTGGATACGCCAAGGTGCCGCACAGAGAATTGTGCCGCAGTGTGGTTGGGATCGATTTGCCAGGTTCCAGCTTGTGCGACGGCTGAGGCAGCCATCGCGAGCGCAGCGACGAGGGGGAGTACAAAACGAGACATACGTTCTCCTGTTGAAAAAATTGTGCGCGGTGCAATGTTAGATAGATTTGACCGGAATCGCCAGAAGATCGTCAACCAGGCCGACTTCTTTTTGCAGGAATGGCTCGCCGTGCGTTACGCCACCCAGAGCGCCGTAGAATCGAGCCATCGAGTCGACGCGCGCTCGAATCTCGTCGTGAGCAGGGAAGAGATCCTTCCCGGCTTCTTGATCGCTGAATTGCGATTTGTAGGCCAGAATCGACTCGAACTTTCCCTCAAACTGATCTGAGATATCAACGACGAAAGTGGGCCGAATGTCGTAGTAGAGTGTGGCGTAAATGATCTTGAAAGGCCGATGCGGGCCCGAGTCTGAGGCTTGCTCGCTGATTGCTAACGGCTGAGAGCTGAGTGCCCTTTGTGGCTCTAGCTTCTTCAACCCCGCGAGGAAGCAGGCCTCGTATCCCAAAATCGATGCCGTGTAATGGTCCGGATGCCGCCCCTTCCAATAGGGAAGAATAACCACCCGCGGCCGCGTCTCCCGGATCACGCTGGCAACCTTCAGCCGGTTCTCCCACGTGTTCTCGACTCTGCCATCGGGAATGTCGAGGGCCCGCCGCCACGTCGCGCCCAGAATCTTTGCCGCGTCATTGGCCTCGCGTTCGCGGTCTTCCGCCGTTCCGCGCGTCCCCATCTCGCCCTTGGTCAGATCGAGAATTCCAGTTCGTTGTCCGCGCTGCGAAGCTTTCAGCAGCGTCCCACCGCAAGTCTGCTCTACATCGTCGCGGTGGGCGGCGATGGCAAGGATGTCCAAACCTGCGGGCAAGGATGACATTCAGTCCAAGTCCCCTTGCTCCAGCACGACGTTTTCGCGCACGATCAGCCGGTGCGCGGCCATTTCCTTCAGCGTCGGCAAAACGCGGCTCACGTGCTCGTCGGTATCGACGAAGATGATGATCACCGGCAGCTTGCCTCCGGCCTCGACCAGGTGCGAAGTCTCCACGCGGTGACGGCCCAGAAATCCCGCCACGCAATGAACTGCGGTTGCCGCGTAAGCATTTTCCTTGCGCAAGTAGTTGAGGATTTCCATATGCAGCGGTTTGTGATGCCACTGATCAGCTTCGTTCAAGTAAATGGTGACTTGTACTGCCATGGCAACTGGCATTTTACTCGCGTACCTCCCGGGAAATCTGCCATTCGCGCCGCAGTAAGCCGTATATCTCTGAATCCACGAACTGATCCCACTTCCTCAGGTGTTCGCGTTGGCAGCCCTCATATTGCATGCCGAGTTTTTTCAAAATCCGCCCCGACGCCGGATTGTGCCTGAAATGCGTCGCAAAAATTCGATGCATCCCTAAATCTTCAAAGCCGTAGCGCAGCATTTCCCGACCAGCTTCGGTGGCATACCCTTTGCCCCAATACTCAACGCCGAGCCAGTAGCCAAGCTCCGCGTGCTGATGTTGTTGCTCGATCCGCAGACCGATGCCGCCGATCTGCCTCCCGTCGCTGCGCAGCGTGATGGCCAGCCAAAGTTTGTCGGGTTCTTTCGCGAGAGCGAAGAAGCCTCGGGCGTCCTGTTCGGTATAAGGGTGTGCGATCCGCAGTGTGGTCGCTGCGACTTCCCGCGTTCCAATCAGGGGCAGGAGTTCCGCGATGTCCGCTTCGGTGTAGGGACGCATCCGCAGACGCTCAGTTTCCAGCGTTGGCCTTATGCTCATCTCAGAGTGCCCGCGCCACGGCCATGCCGGCGAGCGCTCCTCCCAGGCAGAGCAGGTTGTTGCTGAAGATGTTGGCCAGCATCAGTCCCCACTGGCCGCGCTCGAAAAACGACATCGACTCGAACGCGTAGCTGGAAAACGTCGTGAACGATCCGCAGAATCCAACAACTACCAGCAAGCGCCATCGCGGATCCACCAGTACCCGTTCCGTCGTCCAGATCACAAACAGGCCGACGATGAAGCTGCCGACGATGTTGATAGCAAGCGTGCCGTAAGGAAAGACGGGGCCGAACTCTCGAGCCGCTAGCCTGCTGAGAAGGTATCGCAGATTTGCGCCGACGATTGCGGCGACAGATATGGCGAGGAAATCTTTCACGCGCAAACTCCTACAAAATGGTCTCAAACTCTGTAGGAGTTATCAGCCTACGTCGCCGCAGGCGGTTCTGGCGAACTCCATCGCCATACTTATTTTTTACCACAGAGCACAGTGGAGAGCACAGAGTACGTTCGTTATGATGGTAAAATCCCTACCTCCGCGTTTGCCCACTTCACTTCTTTCTCTCCACCAGAAACCGGGCCAGTTCCTTCAACGTCTCCGCACGTTCTCCGAAGCTCTCTAGCTCCGCGAACGCATCATTCACCAGCGCGTCCGCCTTGCGGATCGATGCGTCGACGCCAAAAAGCGATGGATACGTCACTTTCTCCGACGCCGTATCTTTCCCCGCCGTCTTTCCCAGTTGTTCGGAGGTCTGCGTCACATCGAGCACGTCATCGACAATTTGAAACGCCAGTCCTATCGCCAATCCAAACGCCCGGAGCTTCGCCACTTCACTCTCTTTTCCCTCGGCATACAAACCACCGCTTACCAGGCTGGCTGTAATCAGTGCGGCCGTCTTCGATCGGTGAATGTACTCCAACATCTCAGCGGTAGGCGTAGTGTGTTCCGCTTCCAGGTCGACGACTTGTCCGCCGATCATGCCATTGACTGTTCCGGTTCCCCGCGCGATCTCCTCGATAATGCGTACGCGCGATTCCGCCGGACACTTCAACTTCGCTAGAACTTCATACGCCTGCGTCTGTAGCGCATCTCCTGCCAAAATGGCCATCGCTTCCCCGAATGCCTTATGGCACGTCGGACGCCCGCGCCGCAGATCGTCGTTATCGAGGGCAGGAAGATCGTCATGAATCAGCGAATAGGTGTGCAGCATCTCCAGTGCCGCGCCCAGTTCTTCAATCCCTTTCGGCAGTGATCCCTCCACCATGCGTCCCGCTTCCATGCACAAAACCGGGCGCAGACGTTTCCCGCCGGCGAACACGCTATGCCGCATCGCCTTGTGGATTGACACCGGATGCTCAATCTCGAGCGGAATCAGCCGATCCAGAGCAGCGTCGGTCCGCTGCTGTCCTTCTTCCAGAGTCTCTTTGAGCATGAAAAGGCAGTATAACAAGCAGGTGCGTGCTGATTACCGTCCGACCTTGTGATTCCGTAATAACGAAAAAGGACGCCAGGCAGGCGTCCTTCGAAGAAAACAGAGAATTACTTAAGCGGCGGCGCCACGCGAGATACCAGTGTTCCTCAGGACAGAGGTCAGCACATTCGCGACATCGTCCGCCGGACAAACGTCACTCGCGCCTGCCTCCAGCGCAGCCATCCACATATCTTCATCGGGAATGCGGTGGGTGCATACGATGGGTAGTTCCGGAAAGTCCTGATGCAAACTTCGCACGTCCGTGAGCCGCCAGATTTCAATATTGAGAACCACGGCTTCAGGATGGTTTCGGACCACGTCCTCCCGAAGTTCCTCGCAGGAGCGGGTGAAATGCACTGAGAAATGAGGGCGCAGTCCCCCAGCCAGGAACCGGGCCAGTTTGGGGTCTTTTTCGAGGACAACAACACTTTGGGCCATACAATCCCCCGAATCTTCAACCGTCGTCAACGGCGCGCGTTAAACGCGAGACTAAGGCTGCGGGGTGGCTGTGAAACCACATCACCACAGACATCTAGGGAAACGCTCGAACCGCGAACAGAATCAATTGCTACCGGCGTGCCGGCGACTTTTCCGTCAGCGGGTCGAATGGTTCTGCCTGGAGCTTCCCGTTCTTCTTCAGCAGAATCTCAACTTTTCCTTCCGCCTGCTCCAATTCCTTCCGGCAGGCCGACGAAAGCTGCATGCCTTCTTCAAAGAGGGTGAGAGATGTCTCCAGAGGGACCTCTCCCTTTTCCAGTTCCTGAACTATTTTCTCCAGTCGCTGGAGGCACTCCTCAAACTTGGCCAACGGGGTTTCGCTCCGTCTCTTATTGTATGCAACTATTTCGAAGAAGTGTCGAGACTTTTCTGAGGTGCGAATGAAAATAAATGGACGATGCAGTCCCGCTGTGGGACGCAGTGCTAGGGCCGGAAGATCTGCAAAATCGTTTTCTTTTTGGAATGAATCGATTCAATAGCCTCGTGCGACAAACGTGTCGCTACGCGTTGGCCGTCGACCCTTGGTTGCCCCCAAGGGCTTCCAATACATCGACCGCCGAACTGTAGCGTCCCATCGGAGCGCTAATCTGCGCTCCCTGCACGATCTGCCGTGCCGCCATCAGCATTTCGCGCGCGATGGCGACCCCTTCGGCGCGTGCTGTTTCCGGAGTCTGTGCTCGCGCCATCCGTTCGAGAATTGAGTCCGGCACTGAAACTCGCAGTTCGTTCTTCATGAATTCAGCATTTCGCACGCTAACCAGCGGCCAGATGCCGGCAATGACTGGAATACGGCAATGCTCGATCCGCTTCAGGAAATTCTCCAATAGACGCATGTCGAAGACGGGCTGGGTGACGGCATACTCAGCTCCGGCCTCCACTTTGTACTCAAAGCGCCTGACTTCTTCATCCAGATCCGTCAGTCCGGGGTTCGCGCCCACGCCGATGACAAAGCCTGTCCCGGTACCAATCGGATTGCCGCCCAGATCGAGACCTCGATTCAGGCTGTGCGCAATATTCACCAAGCCAATTGCGTCCACGTCAAAGACGGCCGTCGCATCGGGATAATTCCCCATTTTCGGCGGGTCGCCCGTGATACAGATCAGATTTCGAATCCCGACTGCGGCTGCTCCCAGAAGATCACTCTGAATGCACAACACATTCCGGTCGCGGCAGGTGTAATGCAGGATCACTTCGATCCCCACTTCACGCTGAATCAGCAGCGAAAGCGCCTGGTTGCTCATTCTGGCGGAGGCCCGCGGGCTGTCGGGAATATTTACCGCATCGACCCCCACCGACTTCAGGAACTTGGCTCCCTCAACTTCCTTTCGGATGTCAATGCCCTTCGGCGGAACGATTTCCACCATCGTTACGAATTCGCCCTGCGCCAGCTTCGCGCCCAGAGGTGAACGCTTCTCGAGCGGCATGGCCGCTACTGCTTTCGGAGATGTCTGACTGCTCGTCACATGTGCTGAAGCCGCCCGTCCGCGAGCTTCCCCTACACGCAGTGCCGATTTCATTACCCGGATATGCTCGGGAGTAGTCCCACAACATCCGCCCACCAGTCGCACTCCGGCAGCGACAAACTTACGAGCGTAGCTCGCCATGTACTCGGGCGAGCACAGATAAATATTTCTGCCTTCCACCGATCTCGGGATACCGGCATTCGGCTGGGCCGCAATCGGCAGGGAAGTTGCCGCCCGCACCCGCTCCATCGCGTCCAGCATCGCCACCGGGCCTACGCTGCAGTTGCAGCCGATCACGTCGGCGCCCCACTCCTCCAGCTTCCGCACGAACGTTTCCGGATCCGAGCCATCGAGGCAGTTTCCGTCTTCATCGATCGTGACCTGCGCGACGATCGGCAGCGACGGACTCCCATCCTTTGCCGCAAGGATTGCCTGATGGATCTCTTCCAGATAGCCAAACGTCTCCAGGATCAACAGATCGACTCCGGATTCTGCCAACGTTTCGATTTGTTCCCGAAAGGAATTCCGAGCCTCCTGAAATGACGTTTTTCCCAGCGGTTCGATTCTGGTTCCCAGTGGGCCAACCGATCCGGCGACCCACACATCGAAGCTTTTGGCGGCTTCCCGAGCCAGCCGCGCACCCATTCGATTGATGTCGCGGACCTTGTCCGCCAAGCTGTGTCGTGCCAACCGGAAAGAGTTGGCACCGAAAGTATTTGTTTCAATAATTTCGGCTCCGGCTTGGAGGTAGTCGTGATGGATTCCGCGGATCAGGTCGGGCTGCGATAGATTCAACTCGTCATACGAACGGTTGATGAAGATGCCCTTGGCGTAGAGAAGTGTCCCCATGGCGCCATCGCAGAGCACTGGGGACTGCTTGATACGCGATAGAAAGTCGGCTCCCATGAATGCTGAGAATACAGGATAACCACGAATCTTCGCATCTGATGGCCAGCGAGCGGTAGCAGGGGGCAGCGGAATGCATTCCTCTCCGTGTGTTCAGAGAGTTCGGTAAGCCGGATGTGGCCGGTCTGGTATAATCCACGATTTCGCAACTAAATATCCCTTTTTCAAGTTGTTAGGAGCCTGCCGTTTGAAGAAACGCTACCTCGCTCTTGTGGTCGGTTTGTGCGCCATCCTCAACTTCATCGCCTGCGGTGGTGGCGGGACCAAGCAGCCACCCAGCGGCCTGAAAGAGCGCGTGCTCGCCTCGCAAGGCATTACCGATACGGTTCGCTTCGGCGGGCTCGTTATTATCAACGCTTACAACGACACGCTGCCGGGTATTGCCCCTCTGAGTGGTGGCAACAATCCCGGTCTGATGGCCGTCTCCCCGACCCGGAATATCGCGGCTGCCTTCGATTCTGGCAGCAACTCCGTCTATGCCGTCGATACGTTGAAAGAGAGCAGTATCGGTTCGGCGAAGATCGGTTTTCCGACCACCAGTTTTGTAATTCCCACCGCCAATCCTCTGGGATATGCCGCGGTTCCTGCGGCTGTGGTCCAGGGTTATTCCTTCACCGGGGCGGTCGATGCGATGAACTTCCAGAATGGCGTCGTTAACGTGATCGCCGTCCCCAGCGCTCAGACCGTGGTCTCAAATTCGAATGGCACCCAGTTGCTGGTCTTCAGCAGCGACTCAGATTCGCTGACTATCCTGAACCCGGGCGCCGCGTCTCCGCCGGTGGATACCAGTTGTCTGAGCACTTCGAATCCCCCGAACGCCGTCTGTACTATTGTCCCGGGATTCGATCGCCCCGTTTTTGCGATCATCAACGGCAACACTGCTTACATTTTGAATTGTGGCGCAGAGTGCGGAGGCAAGCAGGCCAGCGTCGCGACCTTCGACCTCACGACCTTCACGATTACCAGCACGATTAATGTCGACGGCGCCACGTGGGCTCTGCTGAGTAACTCCACGTTGTACGTGGCAGGTACATCTCCCACCAACAATGCCTGTACCGGCGAGACAACCGCTGCTACCACCTGCGGGCGCCTCGACACCGTCGATCTCGCGGCCGGAAAAGTGACTGCCACCGCTGTCATTACCGACGGATATCACGATCGCATGGATCTCACCAACAACGGACAGCTCTTCGTCGGATCGTACGACTGCACGAATATCGGCAACGTCAACAATCCCAGCGGCGAAGTGCGCGGATGTCTATCGATCGTGACAGTTGCGACAAATTCCGTTTTCATCCCCCCCGACACTGGCGATGTGAACGGGCTGCAAGGCTTCAGCAGTCGCTATGTCGAATATGTGGCCGAGGGCGGAAATCTCCGTGTCTACGACACGCTGCACGGCGACATCCTGCTAATCAATATTTATTTGCCCGACGGGAGCATCAACATTCCCGGCTACGTCGGAGACGTAAAGGCAATTGATTTCTTCTAGCATTTACTCGCGGAAGTCAGCGTTGCGCCGGTGCCAGGATCAACTGATGTGCTTTCGTCGCCTGCACGGCTTGCTCGCTGAAGGGCAAGGTGAGTGTGGTTCCTTCGTACCAGTTCTTCCATTGATCTATGTAGTGCGGGCTGAGGAAGTTCCCGCCCTGGCCGGTCACTACGTTTAGCGTCGAGTGATCGAGATCCGCCAGGTTCGCGGTGAATCGCTCGGATGGCCCGTGATGCCGAGAGACCGCTTTTACCGTGTAACCACTCCCTGATTGTTCCTGCACGCCCGGTCCCGTCCAGTTGCGGAGAATCGGAATTCTTCCCAGAATCGGATGCTGAATCTCGACAGCATTGAAGGCCCCCCAATGCCACGTCGTCAGATCTTTCGGCGCATCCGGTTGACTCACCGCCGCATCCACCGCCGCCGTAAGGAGCTCATCATAGTTCGCATATTTTTCCGGGAGCCACCGCTTCGGGCGATGCAGCAAAATGTTTTCCAGCCACACCGACCGCATCTCCCACGAATACGATTTCCAATTCGGCACGCCGTCGCTCGCTGAATTTGCCGGAGCGCTTCCTAGCTTCGGTTCGAGCAGTAGTCGCGTCAGCTCGCCGATTGCGTTCTCCGTTATCGTCGGAGCCGCTGACGATGCCTGCATCAGCCCATCCCAACTCCGCATCAAATCCGCCGCTTGCTTTACGCGAACCGAGGATTTCGTCGCATGATCGATGGCGTAGACGAATCGCTCCGCTGCGAATAAATCTGATTCCGAATGAACATCCGTCTGCAGGGCCAGCATGTCAGCTGGTGTAAATTGTCGCCCCGATTCCAACACGTGATAAATCCGCGCCGTGCGCCACGGTGCCTCCCACTCCATGCTGATTGAGTTTGGATAGTCGTCTGGTGTGATCCGTCCATTCGCCGTTGCGATAATTCCCGACGGAGGGTTGTAAACGCTCGGTAGCTTGTCGAATGGAATAAACGATGTCCACTCGTGCGCATCGTCCGTCCCACTGACGGGCAAGCTGCCATCTCCCGCCGCGCGGACCGGCACTTTTCCCGTTGCGTGATAACCGATGTTGCCATCGACATCTGCATAGACCACGTTCTGCCCTGGCGCATCCAGTTGCGAGAACGCCTTCTGGAACTCATCCCAATTCTGGGCGGAGTTCACGTCGAAGAACGGCATATGAATTCCATCGTAGAGAGTCCAACGCAACGCCAGCGGACGCGATTCGCCAGGGACAATGTTGGTGATGATGGGCCCGTGGCGCGTGGTCCTTACATCCACGATTTCATCTCGCTGTCCCTTCACGTGAATGATTTCCTGCCGATGATCTGGCTGCACCCATCCGCTCGGAGTTTGATATGCCCCGGCTGCATTGAAGTTCTCGATGTAGACATCGGTCACCGTCGGACCGACATTCGTGAATCCCCATGCGATTCGCTGGTTGTGCCCGACCACCACATACGGCACACCGGGAAGGGTCACTCCCGCGACGTCGAATGCTCCGGAATGCAAGTGTGCTTCGTACCACAGGCTGGGCATCTGATGCGCCAGGTGCATATCGTTTGAGAGCAACGGCTTGCCCGTCACCGTGTGCGCCCCTGAAATCACCCAATCATTCGATCCGATTACTGGCACTTCGGGCAATCGCCCGGGGTCTCTGTGCTGCTGTGTTACAGCGTTGTCCGGGGAATCATCCTCATCATCGTCATCCTGATCCCCGCTGCCATTGCTGTCGGGCGCGCTCAAGTCTTCCCGCATTACCGTCGGCGGTCGGTCGTGCCACGAGTGGTTCACATACAAGTCCCCGGTCAACTCTGGACCCAGCTTCGCCAGAATTTTTTCGCGAGCCAGCGCGTCGAAAAAATAGTGATAATTCAGGTCCTTCACCATCTGGCTGCCGACAACCAGCGAATCGACGGGTGTCCATGGTTTTGGCTCGTAATGAAGAAGGTAAAACTCGATCGGCAAATGCTGCGCATGCGCGTCGATATACGCGTTCACCCCGCGCGCATAGGCCTCGAAGAAGCTGCGATCACGCGGGCTGAGCATCATCAAAGACTTCTTCGCTGCCTCGCGCAAGCCTAGGATTCTCTGCTCGCGATCGAGGCGCAGCGTGTCAGGTCCGATAATCTCCGACAACTCTCCGCTGCCCGCGCGCCGGATCACATCCATTTGCCAAAGCCGGTCTTGCGCCGTCACATATCCCTGCGCGAAGAACAGATCCGCCATCTCTGCTGCTTCAATCGTAGGCACGCCGTGACCGTCGCGCGTTACCGTCACGGGGGCCACCAGCCCGGTGACCTGAAGCCGTCCATCCAGTTGGGGAAGGGCTGCATGCGCGACGTGATAGGCATAACCCACCGCGATAGCCGCTACCGCCAGCACAAACAGCAGAAGCCACAATAAAATACGCAGAATCGGGGACCGGCGGGATTGTACGACGCTCATTTCTGCGATCGTGCTCATGGGAAACTCTGATTGTAGTCCAGTCAGATTCCACCCGCGCTCGGCCCGTGATGAAAATGAATTTCATTTTCAAGATGTCGGGGTGGTATTCTGGCGCGGTCCCGCCATGCTGCAGAAACGCATTGACGATCAACCTACGATCTCCCGCCAGATGGTCCGAGAGGCCCAGGACATCCTCCATCGTCACCTGAAAGGCGTGGGCCTGAAGCAGACTGCGCAGCGCGACACGATCTTGCGCACTTTCCTCGAAACTCGCGACCATCTCTCCACCGACGAACTCCACCGCCTGGTGCAGAAAAAAGACGCTCGCATCGGCTATACCACCGTCTATCGAACGCTCAAACTTTTGGCAGAATGCGGACTCGCCAGCGAAGTCGCCTTTCACGACGGCATTGCCCGCTACGAGCATCAGTACAACCGCCGCAGTCACCACCACATGGTTTGCACCGAGTGTGGTAGTTCAGTCGAATTTTTCTCTCAGGAAGTCGGACAGCTTGAGCAGGAGATCGGACGCAAATATCACTACCTCACTACCCGCCACACCTTCCAGATCTATGGTGTCTGCGAAGATTGCCGCAAGAAGAGTCAATCCCTTCGCCCGCTCTGATCAGGCGGGTCAGCCAATAAGATTTGATGAGATGACTTTGGCGAGGAGACTTTCGATGGTGCTGCGTCATTTTGCCGGAACGTCGACTCCGCGGGTCAAGCAATCCCTCGCAGTTCCGTTCGGCGCGATGCGAATCACGTCGGATTGATCTGAGCAATACGCCGCGGCTCTTTTTTGCTCCGGTTTTGCCGGATATCCCACCCATGGATCGGCCAGCAACTGATACTTCACAATCGGACCGTCCACTTTGTCGGCAGCGCATCCTTGAAGCTTGAATCGGTATCCGTTCTTGTTTCCCGCTGCCAGTTCCTCGCTAATTCCCCACGCCGCCTGCAGATCGGACAGGGAACAGGTATATCCGACCTTCGGATGGGCCTGCGAATAGGCTATCTCAGCTGTATTCAGCGTTCGTAACGACGTGACCACCGAATTTTCGCTTTGCACTTGGACTCGATTTGCAATTCTCTTTTGCGCCAATCGCGCCTCGTAAATTGTCAGACCAATGAAGCCAACTAGCAGTGCCATCCCCACATATCCCAAGATAATTCCCGCGATCGCCAAGCCTTTCCCTGCAAGCCGGCCACGGCTGCGCCGAATGTCGTACAAGGCCAAGTGCCCGAAAATCACAGCAGGAATTGAGAAGGGAAGAATGACGAACAGAACGCCACACACCAGGCTGAAGATCGCTTTGCCGCTGGTATCAGGAGGAAGTCCAAATGCCACTGCTGGATCGACCGCAGGCACGGCCGCCCCGGCCTGTGAGTCTCTCCCGCAAGTTCCGCAGAAGCGCTCTCCTTCGGCAAGGCTGTTCCCGCAACCTAGGCAGAAAGAACTCACGCACTCTCCTTGCTGTGGCTGTTACAGAGGAAGTGAAACTCCGGGTGCCAGCAGATTGAATGGATACACTGGAAAATTCCGGACAATGCCGAATAACACGATCGCCACCCCGAGTGCTCGGATCCAACCTGCCGGGAGGAACAAATGCGGCAACCCGCGCCCACGTATTAGAAGGAGCGCTTCCGACGTCAGCCCGTAGGCGACAAAGGGCAGCAGGATGACGGCCATCGGATTGAGCGCCCAAGCCTCGCGCAGATTTCCGTGCAGCAGTTGGTGCATGGCGCGTAGCGATCCACATCCCGGGCAGTAAAGGCCGGTGAAATAATGCAGTGGGCAGGGCGGAAACACACCCGAAGTCGCCGGATCGAATAATCGCAACATCAACAATCCGAAGCCGCCCGCAAAAAGCAAAACTGCCACGACGTCGCGTCTTCGAATCCACGGACTGAAGAAAGTTTCCATGCTCTATCGATTGTTATGGATCCCGCTCACCACTCCGATCATGACCAGCAGTACCCAGACTCCGATTGCTGCCAGCCCAACGCCGAACGAAATCCAGCACCACATCTTTGCGTTGTTCGAAGCCGCTTGCGCCCCGGCCAGATCTCCCGCTTGCAATTTGCCATTGACCTGCGCCGCGAAAACAATCGCAGGGATGCCGGCCGGCAAACAGCAAAACACGGTCGCCAGAATCGCGAATACCAGATAATTCGGCACCGTCGCGCCCGGAGGCAAAACTACGCCCTGGACCGGCAACGGAGTCGATGTCATGGTCGGAGGAATCGCCGCCTGCAGTTGCCGTCCGCACTGCGTGCATACCGCCGCTGTATCCGCGTTACTCGCCCCACATTGAGGACAAAACATTCGCTTCGTCTCCTTGCTGTCTAGTGAAACTCACTCCAGTGGGATCCCGGTCTCCGAACAACGCTGTGCCGAGCCCCTCCTGTCCTGTCGAATCACAGCCGACTCATCTGAACAGAACGCCCTCACTCCCGTCTGATTCCAACTCACCGGACGTGCTCGCACCAAGTATTTGGTGTTCGCTCCCGTTCCAGTTTCTGAACTACATCCCGCAAGCTCGAACACATATCCACTTCTTAGCCCACTCGCAAGTCGTGTGTCGATTAATCCCGCACCGCTCAAATCGGACAGCGAACAAGTGTAGCCTGCCTCGGTATGGCTCAGCGCATAAGCGCTCTCGGCCGTGTTCAGCGTTCGCACTGAAGCCACCGCCGACGATTCATTCGCCGCCATTCGCGCTCGCAACAAATTCGGGATCGCAATCGCTGCAATAATCAGTATCGGAATAAACGATACTCCTGCGTAACCGAGCACCAGTCCTGCAATCGCCATGCCTCGGCCCGTCAGTCGACCGGCGCTCTTGCCGATCTCCGATAGCGATAAGTGACCGAAGATAATTGCGACGACCGAAAACGGAAAGAAGAAAAAGAAAAGCCCGCTGATCAGGCTGACAATCGCTTTCCCGCTGGTCTCAGGCGGACCAGCCGGCACCGGTGGAGTGGCTGCAACTGGCGTTGCACCCTGCGCCGAAACTTGTCGCCCGCACACCCGGCAGAACTGGTCCTCCGCGGTCATGCTGTTGCCGCAGCCTGCGCAAAATGTGCTCATGGGCCTCCCATCCGCTGCTCTTCAGCTACCTCCTGAAATTAAGCTGCGAATTTGAACGAAACATACTATTCGCTCTCGTAGCCGTCAATCCGTTAGCTTGATTCCGCCCAATTCTGGCGCGCCTTTTCAGCGATCTTCCGAATTTGTTCGTTGCTTTGACCGAGGCTTTTTGATACCTTGCCGCGAACGCTGCTTGGAGCGTAGGTTTGGGGTCTATCCAGGGGCGAGGTCTGATCCGACCGGAGGGTTTTCACTATGGCATTTTGCAACATGTGCGGGGCACAAATCGCCGACGGCACCACCACCTGCGCCGCATGCGCCAGTCGCGCTCCCGTGGCCGCCGTTCCTATGGCCAGCGCTGGAGGCTTGACCGACAACGTCGCCGGCATGCTCGCCTACATCACCATCATTCCGGCCATCATTTTCCTGGTGATGGAGCCTTACAACAAGAGCCGCTTCATCCGCTTCCACTCGTTTCAGTGCCTGTTCTTCGCGGCGGCGCTGTTCATTCTGCACGTCGGGCTTTCGATTTTCGCCTTCGTGCCGTTCCTTGCGCTGATCACATTCCCGCTTCACCTGCTGGTCAGTCTCGGCGGCTTCATCCTATGGATCGTCCTTCTCCTTAAGGCGAACCAGGGACAAATGTACAAACTGCCGATCATCGGCGATATGGCCGAGAAGCAAGCCAACGCTATGTAATTCGGCGCGGAACGCTCTCTCAAATCCTCGCGAGTTCCTTCGCACCAAGCGGACGATCTCGCGGGGATTTTCCTCTCTAACCTGAAGTTCTTGCGCTGGCAAGTTCTTTCTCTTTACTCCTCCCCTTGACTTTCTACCTCCAAGCTGTCAATCCTATTAGCTTTTACCAGCGGCGCGAGTTCGCTCTGTCTAACTCATCCGCAGGAATTTAAGTTCGACTGGGGCGTTGATTGCGAGTTCGAGTCTTTTATCACGACAAGTGTTTCGACGGAGCTTCTTCTGCCGCTCTGTTCTCCCGCTTCTATCGCGAGCGCATTCGCGGCGACGCCGAATTTGAATTCACCGGCCTCGTACACCGCGCCGGCGCTCTCTTCGATGAGAAGCAATTCGACGGCGACGAAAATGCTATCGTCGATTTCAAGTACTCGAGCTCGCCCGCCATCACCTGGTGGTTCGACCACCATGAGAGCGCCTTCCTTTCTCCCGCCGACGCCGAACACTTCGAGCAGGACCAGAGCAACCGCAAGTTCTACGATCCGGATTTCAAATCCTGCACCAGCTTCATCGCTATGATTGCCCAGCAGCGCTTTGGCTTCGACCCGAAGCCCGTAGCCGACCTCGTTCACTGGACCGACATCATCGACGGCGCCCTCTATCCCGACGCCAAGACCGCAGTCGAAATGGAAGCTCCCGCCATGAAGCTCACCATGGTCATCGAGTCCGCCCCCGACCATGGTTTTGTTCCCAATCTCATTCCGCTCCTCGCAACAAAGTCTCTCGCCGAGATTCTCGAAGAGCCGTTCGTCGCGCCCTTGCTTCCGCCGCTGCTCAAGCGTCACGAGCTTTCGATCGGCATCCTCCGCGAGCGCACTGAATGCAAAGACGGCACCATTTTCTTCGACGTATCCGACCACGACCTCGAGGGGTACAACAAGTTCGTCCCGTACTACTTGCATCCGGAATCGGTCTATAGTGTTGGCCTAAGCAAAAGTAGTTTCCGCGTGAAAGTTTCCGTAGGATCGAACCCTTGGGCGCCGCAGGAGCCTGAGGTCAATCTCGCCCGCATCTGCGAGCGCTACGGCGGCGGAGGCCATGCCCGTGTCGGCGCGATCTCATTTCCGGTGGACCAGCACGCGCAGGCCATTAAGGCCTCGCAGGAAATTGTTGCGGAACTGCGCGGCGCAATTCGCGCAAAAAAGCATCCACATAACGGCAACAAGTAGTGCGAACTGAATTCCCCGTGGGAAGTAGCGCCGGCGTCCGGGCCGGCTGTCGTGGCGGCTTCACGCTGCCATATCGTCCAGTTCAAGAGGTGAACGTTTTCATGTCAAAGGGAGTTCGATTCGCCCTCGCGCTCGCCACCCTGGTTTGCCCCGCAGTCCTCAGCGCGCAAGCTCCGAAAGAAACGCTCCTGGCTCTCAGCAAGCGCGAGCACACCCTCGCCATCGTCGATCCCGCGACGCTGAAGGTTCTCGCCAAGGTTCCGATCGGCAACGATCCCCACGAAGTCATCGCCTCCGCTGACGGGAACACTGCCTACGTTTCAAATTACGGCTTCGGCACCTTCAACACGCTCGCGGTCGTCGATCTCGCCACTCAAAAGCCGCTCCCGGCAATCGATCTCGGCCCTCTTCGCGGACCTCATGGCCTCGCCGTCGCCGGAGGCAAGGTGTGGTTCACTGCCGAAGCCGCGAAGGCCATCGGCAGCTACGACCCCGCTACACAGAAAGTCGATTGGATTCTCGGCACCGGCCAGAATCGCACCCACATGATTTACGTTTCGCCCGATCTCAAGCAGATTGTCACGACCAACGTCAGTTCCGGCACTGTGACAATCATCGAGAAAACGCCGCCGCGCCAGCCCGGACCACCTCCCGGCATGCCGCCCGGTGCACAGCCGGGTCCACCGCAAGGTCCGCCTCCAGGACCTCCCGGAGGCGATTGGGATGAAACCGTGATCCGCGTTGGTAACGGCTCCGAAGGGTTCGATATTTCTCCCGACCATAAGGAAATCTGGGTGGGGAATTCGCAGGAAGGTACGATTTCTGTCATCGATTTCGCTGGCAAGAAAGTTGTCGAGACGATCCCTGCGAACGCCCGCGGCGCCAACCGCCTCAAGTTCACGCCCGACGGCACCCGCGTCTTCGTCTCAACTTTATTCGGCGGAGAACTCATCGTCCTCGATGCCCACACTCACAAAGAACTCAAACGACTGAAGCTGGGAAAAGGAGCCGCAGGAATTCTTATGCAGCCGGACGGCGCTCGAGCTTTCGTCGCCTGCTCCCCCGACAACAACATCGCAGTGATCGATCTAAAAACGCTGGAAGTCGTCAGCCGCTTAGACGTAGGTCAAGAGCCCGACGGCATGGCCTGGTCGGTAAGTCACTAAGTCTTTCTTCACTCGTGAAGTAAGAAGCATCTGCTGAGAATGCCCATGTGGAGACAGCCGCCTCGGCTGTTCGTCGAGTAAGGCGAGACGCCTATAATTGAGATTTGCTTGTGCTGCACTCTCTGCTACTGAACCGGCACTCCACTGGCCAGACAAGCCACTGCATTTCCATCCGCTGACGACCGAATCACCGCGGACTGATCCGCGCAAAATGCCTTCCGCCCAAACGTATTCCCATTCGGCGCCGCCGTCAGATGAAATGCACTCGCTGGAGATCCGCCACAACCCGATAGCGTGAACACGAATCCGTACCGCTTTCCGCTGGCGAGGCCGCTATTAATCAGCATGGCCTGATGTTCATTCGGCTGGCCTCCTCCGAATCCATCCAAGTCCGACAGAGTGCAAGTGAATCCGACCGTCGGATACGTCGCCGCATACGTAACTTCCGCAGTCAGAATCATCCTCATTGCCGCCAAAACATTCGTATCGCTTCCCGCCGCCGACGCTGAAATGTCATTGTGCGTCGTGCCCATTGGGACGACGCCCGGCTTCGGCGTCATCTTCTCCGTGATCGCAGCCAGAAATTTCGGATCCGCCAGTGGCACATGAATCGTGAAAGAAATCTCATTCAGCTTCCAGATCGCGGCTTCCTGCTTCATCGAAAAAACCATCTGAGGCATGAACATCGACATTGGCTCCTGCCCATCCTTAGTCGCATGAATCGCCAGCTCGATGTCGTCCTGGTCGCCGTGCAGGGTATCGTTCTCAACCGTGATCTCGGCCTTCTGTCCGGTCTTCGCGTCTTCCGATACCAGCAGAACTGATCCGGTTTCGAATGTCTGGATAGTGTGTCCCTGGGCCTGCAGTTGCGTCATGAACGCCGAATACTGCTGCAGGTTCGTCAGCGCACCTGATTTCTCCAGCGCGGCAACCGTTACTGCGGGCAGATGTTCGGCAAACGTTCCCGGCGTTTTGCCCAAGAACATTTCGATCAACGCCTGTCGCGCCGTCTGCGGTGCCGCTGTCGCCTGTTGAGCCTGCACGATCCCGCCGCACAAAACCACCGCTGCCAGACACAAACACTTCCGCATGATTGCCTCTCCCTCGGCCGATCTCCGTCGATCGATCGTTTCATGCGCTCAAAAGCTTTCCTAGTTACGGAGGTAAGAAAGCGCGACGGAAGAGATTGAAGGTACTCAGAGAGATTGGGAAGAAAGGATTGAGCGAAAACGACAACGGAAGCAGGACGATCTGGCGAACGACGAACGACCAACGACTAGCCACCAACGACAAGAAGGGAAGCGCTATGCCGCTGCCCTAGACTCCGCTCCCGCCACCGCCAGCGGCTTCCGATGCCAGGCCAGCAACAGCGCCGATCCAATGATTACGAGGCCTCCGCATAACCCGATCCAGATTCCCATCGCGCCCCAGCCGAAACGAAATGCCAGCAAGCATCCCAGCGGTATGCCGATCAGCCAGTACGCCACAAAATTTGCAATCATCGGAGTACTGGTGTCGCCCGACCCGCGCAACGCTCCCGTAGTCACGACCTGCAATCCATCGAACAGTTGAAATACGGCTGCCACGAGCAGTAATTTCGCGCCCGTCGCGACCACCGCCTGATCTGGAGAAAAAACTCGCGCAATCAGCTTCGGCATCAACGCGAACACCAAACCCGCGCACGTCATAAATCCCGCGCCCAACAAAATTGCGGACCACCCCGCTCGCCTCGCTGCGTGAGGATCTCCTTTACCCAGATTCTGTCCCACTCGCACTGCGGCTGCGGCACTGATTCCCAACGGCACCATGAAGGTGAACGCCGCGCAGTTCAACGCGATTTCATGTCCCGACAGCTGTACCGGCCCCAATCTCGCGCACAAGGCCGTTGCCGCCGAGAACGCTCCAATCTCCAGCAGGATCTGTCCCGCCGCCGGCGCTCCCAGCTTGAGCAGCTCCCATATTCTTTGCGGATCAATGCGCAATGCGTCCATCCGAAGTCGCACTCTCTCCATCAACTCGTGCCACGATGCCGCCCCCCTCGTCTCCACCCAAACGAGCGTGATTGCCAGAACGAGCGCCATATAAATCCGCGCGAAGCACGTGGACCACCCCGATCCCGTGATCCCTTCCGCCCGAAATCCCATGTGCCCGTAAATCAGCGCCCAATCGCCGACTGCGTTGACGATGTTCGCCGAGATCACTGCGAATGTGATTGGCAGCGCGACGTCGACCGCTTGCAGATACCGCCGCAGGGCAAAGTAGGCGAGCAGCGGCAGCGTTCCCCAATTCAGCGCCGCCAGGAACGGACGCATCGGCCCGACTAGCTCGAGACTAATTCCAAATCGCTGCATCATCGCCGGCCAGAATGAAACTGCCAACATCAGGAGCGGAGTCAGCGCCAGCCCGAGCACCATCCCGTTCACCAGCGTGTGCCGCGCGTCCTGCTCATCTTTGCGCCCGTACGCCTGCGCCACAAAGGTGTCCATGCCCAGCAGCAATCCGCCGCCAAAGATGGCCACCATGTGATACAAGCTCTGCCCCAGCCCTGTCGCTCCGATGGAAATCGCGCTGGCCGGCAACCTCCCGACCATGATCGTGTCCACCAGTCCCATGCTCATCCATCCCAGTTCGGCGACAATCAGCGGCAGAGCCAGCCGCAGCGTCATGCGAAAGTCGCTCATCGACGCCGACGTGGACGAATCAATTTGAGTTTCAGCGAGCATGGTCGGTCAGCAGCGAATCATGAAGTGCGAAAACTCCCTCAGGAAAAATTCGCATACAGATTGAAATGGAAATCCCTCATTCAGATTACATGGACCCCACGATCAAAGGTCCCCGCTCGGGCAGCATTTCCTACCATTCAACCCGTATAGGGTGACGGCTGGCTCCGTGGTAATCTGCCTTGGGGTAATCGCTCCGATTCATGCGCCAGCCCGGGACCAAGCCTGACTACCACCGCCGTCAGCGGCGCGTGCTCCGGGCGGTCGCCGGCTTCGAATTCTTCAAGGGAATCTTCGTTCTGGCGATGGGTATCTGCGCCATCGCCCTGCTTCACAAAGACACCTGGCTGATCGCTGAAAGTCTTCTCGCTCTTCTTCACATCAGCACGGATCGCCGATACGCCCAGCTCTTCCTCGATTTTGCCGATAACATCACCGACGCGCGCCTATGGGCTGCCGCCCGCATCGCCTTCGCCTATGCTTGTTTGCGTTTCACCGAGGCTTTCGGATTATGGAAGGGGAGAACCTGGGCCGAATGGGTTGCCTTCCTCTCTGGAACGCTGTTGTTGCCAATGGAGGTCCGGGAGCTTTTCCGCGGAGTGACCTTCATCCGCTGTGCCTTTCTTCTCGGAAACCTGGCCATCGTCTTCTACATGCTTTACATCATCCTGGCCAATCGCCGCGAACGCCAAACAGCCGCCGCCGCAGTCGCCTCCCCGCTGAAACCCCGCCCCGAATAAGCGCAATGGAGTCCAAGGACTCTGGCAACACTCGCCGATCCCGTTCGATAATCAGCAAGAAGGAATTCAGCTCAAGGAGGTCCCATGCGTCGCGCCACGCTTCTTCTTTCTCTCATCACCCTCACAGGCATAGCTGTCAGCCAGGAGACCAGTTTTTCCGCCGGCCCTCAATACCTGGTCCCACCCGGCAGCAATCCATTGTTCCTTCAGCCCATCACGACCCCGTCGCTATCGTTCTCCGCAAATTCACCGCAAAGCATGCCCGCGGAATTCTCGATACCTTCAGCTCTAACGCCTGCCGCGAGTCCGATTCCCGCCGAAACAATTCCGCCCGCGAATCAGCTGAATCCCACATCGACCGTTCCAGTTCAACCGAATTTGTCACAAGTGTTCTGGGGTGTTCCCAAGAATCCGCTGCTCACTTCGGAAGCAACGAATTCCGCAGAAGCCACCAGCGAGATAGAAGTTTCCTCCGCGCCCTTGCCACACCCGCTTCCTGAGGGCTTCATCGACACCGGAGTGGCTGCCTTCGTCACGGCCAGTCTTCTGGAGCATCAAGGCTACGGAGTTCCTGTCGGCGAAGTCGCCTCATATTTCAAAACTCACAAGCCGCGCTCGGTCCGCACATTCACTAATGCAGACATAGCGCGCCTCCCCCGAAGCTAGACTCGGTCTTGTGCCTGCTTTGGGTGGAGCACTGGTCGCCGCGGCCATGGGCATCTATATAAATCACCCGCACATCAGAATCTTTAGAGCGATACATCTCGTTCTTCAAGGAGGATGTATGAATAAGCTGGCGTTGGGAGTGCTGATAGTTGCAACGACGGTTTGGGCTCAGGATGCTTCGGCTGCGCAAAGGCAGGCAGGATGCGGTGCCGATCAGGCTAAGTTTTCCGTTCGGCGCGATGCCCACTCTCATCCCACACCTGGGGCCGAGCCCGGCAAGGCGTTAGTGTATGTCTTTGGAGATTCGGAACTGGACAACACTGCGATCCACATTGGTGGTTTGATTACACGCGTGGGCCTGGATGGCCAGTGGGTCGGCGCTTTCGAGCATAAGTCGTACACTTATTTCTCGATTGTTCCGGGTGAGCACCGGCTCTGCACGAGCCAGCAGTCTGCCTTGAAATCGCGAAGGGCGAATGCATCCGCTATCACCTTTTCCGCGGAAGAGAACAAGGTGTATTACTTCCGAACTCAACCAAGTCCGGCATCGGTCGCACAAAGCGCCACCTCGAGCGTACCCAATGGCGAGGTGGAACTGGCGACCGTCGATCCGGCGCAGGCGCAGCTCATGGTCCCGAAGTGGGCTTATAGTGCCTCGGAACCCAAGAAGTAGTAATTCACCGCCCTTCTCTGGCGTTGATCTAAATGCATTCCAGTTCAAGAATCTCTAAAGGAAATCTGGGACGCCTTGTTTTCGAGGTTGCCGGCGCGATCGTCTTGTCTCAACGAATGACGAGGGCTGGTCTCAGACATTCGAGTCTGACGCAGACTGTGTCGAACCTCTAGCCGTGCTGGCGGGTCAATGAGCGCAACCGCGATGTTTCGCCAACAATCCATAAGTTCGTTACTTGATCTTTTTTGCGTGGACTTCCTGTCCATCGGCACCGTGATAGGTGTAGCCGGTGACATGACCTTGAGCGTTGCGTGAAAAAGTCATGCTCCCTAAATCACTTCTGATAAAGAAGGTTTCTGCACCCAAGGGAAAATACTCCTCCTCATCTTTGCCAGACTTGGACCAGAGTTTGCCATCTTTCACCCGGAGTGTTTCGACTTCATCCAGCGGACGCCATACGTATTCGCCAACATAGTCCGTGTAAACACTGGTATCCACCGCTTGGGGCTTCCGCAAATTTACGGGGATTCTGCCCCATTGTCGCGCAATCAGAAGCCATGAGCTGTTTTGCTTGGTATAGGTTTCCGTCATCCTCATTTCGGTCACAACGTCGGTATCGGCGAACTGCTCATGCACTGTGTTCCGGTAGTTCAGCACCGCTGTCGTCCCATATAAGCGGACAACGAAGTCGCGGTCATTCTCCGAGTGATCGTATTCCGGAGGCAACTTGGTAATTACCGCTAGCGGGTCGGCTTTCGTATGCACCACCCCATTTTCGTCGCTAAAGATGCAATCGTTCGCCACGTAGCGGGACCAGGCAACCGGGTCCCTGCGGTTGCTCGCTTCCGTTCGTGCATTGTGCACATCTACCACTTCCTGTTCCGCGGCCGAGAGTTTGGGTTGGTCAGAAGCGTGAGTGATACTAACGAATAGACTCAACAGAACGAAACGGAGGACGTGGTGAGGCATCTTTTTCAACTCCGGTTCAGCGCAAGAATTTATCGGCCAGCATTCTACACGACATCTCTTGTCTTACAGTTGGAGTCACTGATGGTTGTATTCAACAGGCGATCACTCACCGTCAGGGAGTTGGTGAAGCCAATGAGCGGAGTGTGTCCATGACCTGGCGCTCGATATTGCGCCAGTGATCCTTCCGAGTGGCTAATCGCAGTCTCATCCTGTGCTTAATCATGGCTTGGATTCTTGCGGGTTCTTTGAAGCGAGTCATGAGGACCGCCGCACACATTATCGCTGATATGACTGTCGAGAACAGGCGACTCAATGAGGGCCGAATCGCTGGTCAATGAGTGTAATGGTGATGTTTCAACAGTTACTGAGTCTCCAGCGGTGCTGGGAGACTCTCGTCGGGCCTTGTCTCTCGCCAGAGGTCTGTCAAGTAAGCCTTCAACACGGCGAACGCGGTTTCAGGAGTCACTGGCGCTTCACGGTCAGGCTTTGAGAAATGGAGATTCTTGTACGACCACGCGATAAGCCATTGTTGATTTGCCGCATCGAATCTTAGCGTCACTCGCGGCGGCGGTGGGTCATACTGCTCCAAACGGTGCTGTTCGGCAGTCGAAAAGATGATGTGGGACATCGACTGCCCTGCACGAAAATAGCGGTCAAGTCGCGCTTCCACGCAAGCCTGCAAAAGCGGCGTTACAAAGGCAGAGAAACTTATCCAGTTAGGGTGTTGTCCGGGAAGCTGTTCCACCCATCCGATCAGCCAAACCCAAGATTCCTGCTTTGTCTCAAGCATTCGATTGTCCCAAGCAAAAGAATATCGGGTGACTGTCGAGAACAGGCGATTTCACTCATTGGTAACTGGCTGCCTCGGTCAATGAGTGTAATGGGGTGTTACGCCAACAGAGGGCTCACGCGCTCATTTCTAAGAACCGTAACTGATGCATCTACCGTGCCCAAGTAGTGACAATCCAAGATCCGCCCCAAAGAATGCAGATGACTCCCCATATCGCCAAAATCCACTTGCGATTCGAGATTGCGACACTGAGCCCCAGTAAGCCAGCGACTATAAACTGCGAGGGCAGAGTTAACCAACAAGCTCCTCTCCTGAATGCCACGGCATGGTGCCACTTAAAGGAGGTCAAATCCTCCGAAACTGCTTCGAGTGGAAGAATGAGGCTGGCCCACACTGCGAACCGCATGAAAGCTTTCCGGTTATCCCCTGTGACTCTCGATTGAAAAGGCGAATACCACTGGGCAAGAGCAAAAAGAAAAAGTGCCGCCACGACAGAAAAGATCAGTGAGTTAGCGATTGACTCATAATCCAAGCGTTCCGTTCGATCGAGGGCAGCAACGGATATGGCGAATGTGATGACTAGCGTCGCCAATCCAAGGATGGCTGCAACCGCCGTCTTGGATAAGGTCGGCAAAGCGTTCCCTAAATTCATTTTCACCGTTCGCGAATCTATCATGAGCGAGTCATTGATGTTAACAGGCGATTCCACTCATTGAGGAATTCCGCCACAGGTCAATGAGTGTAGTGGGGATGTTTCGCCAACTGGCCTTTCGGAGCAACACTGGCCTAAACTCACTGAATGCAACGAGCGCCGGACCAACCACATTCCAAGTACCCGCACGTCTATCCGATAGTGCGAATCGACATCCCTATTGACCAGACCGATCCGACGCAAAAGGTCACTGTGGTGAAAGTCTTGACTTCGCAATCGGAGGCGGAGGACGAAGTTTCACGTTTGAGCGAAGTCAATGCCAACAAAAAGTGTCTGTACTTTTACTGCACAAGCAGACTGATCGAGCAGGGTCGATGAGTGTAATAGAGATGTTACGCCAGTTAGCACGTAATCACTCTCCTGCGAGCCGACTTACGGTGTCTAATTGTGCAGAGCCATTCTCGCAAATCTTCGATTCCGACTGTGGGTAGCCGCCTTAGGAGCAGCTATCACAGAGGGCTTCGGCGCTGTAGGCTTGTGGCAGCGTAATCACGTTCTGAGTTAGCCCTTTCTCATGGGGCAGAAATTTGTGGGATAGCACCGCGCGGTTTCACGTTTGGCCGTGGCCGTTCAAAGTGGCAGCGATCTGGGTCTTCCCGGCATTTCTTGGCGGATCGATCGTGATGATTCCAGTCAGTTTCCTTATGCGATCTCTCCCCGAAGTTGCGGAGCTTCTGCCAAGAGGCGTATTGGCACTACTGCTTTGGTATTGGGTCGCTTCAAAACTTGAATGGTATTCTCCCGCTACACGCTGGGCATGGCTCGGAATCTTCTTTGCGCTCAGCCTGACTGGAGCAATTCTTCCGCTCGGTTACACAGGATGGCTTCCGTTTGGAGCGCTCTTGTGGTGCGTCGCCGCGCTTCTGCTCAGAAGGGTCGTGCCAAACGCAAAAACAAGGTTAGCACTGTTGACGTCAGGCGATTGCACTCAAAACCCCCCGAAGCCATGATGAGTGAAATGGCGATTTTTCGCGAGTCACGACTTTCATAGGGTGCGCACTACGTCCCGCGCTCCCTGATCGCCTGCTGTAGCGCTATTGTCTTGATATAGCAATCCTCGTGAATTGCTTTACCCAAGGCGTCGGCTTTGGAGGTCTCGACGGGGACAGGCAGACCGCAGATTTGGCAGAGCAATAACGGCTTAAATTTCTGTTGGACGTTCGCGGGCGAAACATTCATCGATACATCCTTGTTAGCGGCGGGTAGGTTTCTGCCAGATGTACGAGTATGCTAGGCGGCACAAAATGTCGGTTTATTGTTTCAACAAAATCCCGCCCCGCCCAAATCGTTCGTGGCAATTGCACTGAGAGCAATCATTTGGGGCTGAGTAAATCGAGCGCCTTCGGGCTTGCAAGGGATTGTGCAAGAGCGTTTTAATAAGGACCGACAATGGAGGTTTGGCGCACTGGGAATATACGCCGAACGTACTATGATTGACTCGGAAAAATGGAAAGAGCTTTGCGCCAAGGCGGCGGTCGAGCAGGACCCGAAACGGCTGTTAGAGTTGGTTCAGCAAATTAACGAGATTTTCGAACAGATTGAGGTGGAAAAGAAACGACAAGCGGAGCGGAAGTCTCAGTAGCGCAGTACCAAATACAGTGTTGCGCCCATTGCGTTTCTTCCCCAGAATTGGTGAAAATTGCGGATATGGACAATGCAGCAGATATAATCCGGAGGCTCTGTGGTCGGCTGGTGATCGAACCGCCAGATTCTGAGCAAGCGGCTTTGTACCGTGCTGAACTGAAAGCCGCTACGCGACAACTGATGGCTGAGCAGGAAGCGTGGAATCGGACTTCCGAACCGGACGTACATCAGGATGAAGGGCGCCAATCCTATCGTAGCCGCGAGAGTGATTCCGCCGATGGATTCGCTGAGGGGTTGAAGCTTTTCAATCCGAAAAAGCCTGATTCTGCAAAGAAGAAAGACTAGTTGGCCTTTACAAGTCATTCAGGGCCGCTAACATTCCAGCGCGGCCGACCGGTTCGTCAATCAGCCGACTCGAGATTCTCTTTTTGGCCCTGGCTTCTGAACAACTCAATTTACCTTAGCTTACAACTGTCGAATCAGGTGGCAGCACCGGCTGTATTAAGGACGCCCACATGCACCGAGCGAAACGATTCGCTCCTCGAGAGTGCGGATGGAAGCATGGCGACAGTGGCTCGGCGGAAGAAAGAAACCTTTGTTCAATAAAGCCAAACTAGAATCGACTTGGCTCCGACCGGCCTTCTCATGGAAGGTGTTTACGCTCATTGAACCGTTCCGGCAATCCTCAATGAGTGTAATCGCGATTTAACATGAATCAACGATACGGACTGCCCAAGGCCTCGGTGCGTTCGTCGAACTGTTCTATCTCCAGGTTAAAGCCTATTCGCGTCGCCACAGCGGCAATCCTTCCGCCCCTGCCGCGAGCATGCCCAACGATGGTGCGACATGATTTTGGTTGCTTTTCGAACCCTGAATCTCAACTGTCTCGATCTCCGCAGTTCCTGCCGAAATCCCTTGGTTGGGCACGGTCTCGTAGGCATAGGCGGTGATGGTTGCTGACATCGGTCGGGTATGAACCGTCAGCCGTATCCAGCCATAGTGATACTCGCCCTTGATGAGAAATCGCACGCCAAGATAGCGATTCTTCGGATTGCCACCCCATTTACCCAGCAATTTTTCGGAAGAGGCGTCTATGGGATAGCTTCGCTCCACTCTGACATCAGGAACGAAGCTGAACTGTGCCGTAGGCCCGATTTTCGCGCCCCGCTTGAGCGCGTATGCATAAACATTATTTAGCTCATAGCTTGAAATTCCAATCAGCTCACCCTGAACAGCAGTGACGTTGAGCGTCCGAGAAGGCGGCTGGAGGGTTGCCGACCGGAACTCGAAGTAGAAATCGTTGACGCCATCATGGTTCAAATCAATGCCCAATCCAAATTGGCCTTGGTTCGCTGGAATAGGAATTGTCTTTTTCGTAATTACGACTTCACTGCACGCGGGCTGAGCCAAAGCCAGTATGCTTACTCCCGCGGCTGCAGCTGCGAGCGAGTACAGACTGATTTGGCGATTGAGGCTGTTCGAGGATGCCTTATTGGCAGCATCGGTGGGCTGGTTAGACATGGAAATCCTCCCTCAAAATTGAAATGCGTTCTTGGCCCAAGGGGGAGGAGAGATACTTCTGCATCAGTGAACAGTGAGCGTCGGCTGACTGTCACAGAAGGCTTGAATATGTAAGTAAATTACCGAATTGTCAAGCTGAAGGAATCTGCACTTTCCCAAATGACGAGAACAGGCGATCTCACTCATTGGTAACTGGCTGCCTCGGTCAATGAGTGTGAATGGCGATTTTTCATCCATCACCGAGACGGAGGCTATCCAGCCTCAATCTCGGTGTGGATTGTCCTCGCGGTGTGGATTGTCTTACGGAACGACCGACGCTTCTTCGCGCCGCCACAATGGCAACGCTTCTGAGCCGGAAGCTAGCATGCCGAGCGACGGGCCATTTTTTTGCTGCATGTTTCTCGGAGTTTGAATTTCAGCGGTTGGTTTGTTGGCGGTGGCCGTTCCCGCGATGCCAGCCTGGATTGGCTTGTTGGCGATGGTTTCGTAGGCGTATCCGGTAATCGTCGCGGCCAGCAGTCCGTTCTTGTCGGTGTTCACGGTCAATCGAATCCAGCCGTAGTGCGTTTCTCCGTTGATCAGGAATTTGACCCCGAGGAATCGATTCTTTGAAGTGACGCCCCATAGGCCGGAGAATTGGCGACCCTCCTGCGATTCCTCGATATTGGCAAAGTTGACGTTACTGAACTGGGCCGACGGGCCGATCTTCGCACCACGTGCCAGTGGCAAGGCAGAAGATAGAATATGTCGACTCGATGCTTGCGCCACTACCGCGCCACCTTCAAGCGGCCACATGCGTAGCGACCGGCGAATCGAATAGCCGTCAAAGCTGTAAAGCGAGATAGAAAAGTCGTTGATCCCGTTATTGGTCAAAGAAATCGGGATGATTTCAGTACTTGGGCTGGGCGGAATAGGAATGGTCTTCTTGGTGACGATCACCTCGCTTTCGGCGGGTTGCGCCAAAGCCAGCACGCTTACGCCAGCGACGGCGGCTGCAAGCGAGTACCGGGTTAACTGGCGATTGAGATGGTCGAAGGACGATTTCGTGGCAGGATCGGTGGGAAGAGTAGACATAGTGAGTCCTCTGTCGAAATTTTTACAATTGATTCCTGGCTCCCAGGCGTTTTACTTGCAAACGGGAGTTTCCTCCCGTCGCCACAGCGGCAAGACTTCTGAGCCGGAAGCGAGCATGCCAAGCGACGGTCCAACTTGATTTCGCAGAGTCTTTGGAAGCTGAGCCTCGGTACTCGGGCTGGCACTCGGGCTCTCCGCGGTTCCTGCCAAGATCGCCTTGTTCGGCACCGTTTCGTAGGCGTATCCGGTAATCGTGGCTGACATGAATGGAGTGTGCGGCTTAGGATTCGTCGTCACCGTCAGCCGTATCCAGCCGTAATGCATCTGGCCGTTGATAGGAAAGCGGACGCCAAGATAGCGATTCCGAGGATTTCCGCCCCAACTTCCTAGGAAGAACTTACTGTTGCTGAAGGAGTTGCTGATTTCCCCAATGCCAAAGTAATAAAAAGAACCCGAAGTAGGATTACTGGGGCCGATTCTAGCTCCGCGCCGCAGCGCTGCCGCATATACATCGAAGCCACCCACGGCCACCAGTTGGTCACTTAAGGCTGAGCCACCGATTAACAGGTGCCGGTAGGTCCCGGCTGTATACATCGAGAAAACGAAGTTGTTTATCCCATTATTGGCCATTGAGATTTTCACCGGCTGCAGCATCCCATCGGTGGCCAGCGGGACGGGAATCGTTTTCTTCGTGACCACAACTTCTGCGGCAGAGGGCTGCGCCAATGCAAGCACGCTCACACCGGCGACCGCGGCGGTGAGCGAATATTGCGCGATCCGGCGATCAAGGGTGTTCGAGCTTGCTTTCTTGGCAGAATCAGACACGCTAATCCTCCATCGGAAATTGGTTTTTTAGCCCGAGGACGTAGCACAATATGTAACTAATTTAGCGAGTCGTCAAGATGAAGAAATCTGCGTAGGTTTCACAATTGACGTAAGCAGGCATTTACACTCATTGACCCGTGGTCGCCCTCAATGATGCGCAACAGAGATTATCAACAATTAGGCTCGCATGCTTGAGCCAACCTGCAACATGTTCAGATGTCCTTCGAGGCGCTTTATGCTCATTGACCACGTCGCCCACGGGACAGGAAGAGGGAATGGAACTCGATAGACAATGGTCCACCCGTGTGACTGAACTACGTTATCTCGCAATTTATCTCTTTCAAAGGGATTCTGTTCAGTCTTGCATGCGATAAAAGTGCGGTAAATGTCGCGGTATCCTTCAATAACGCTGTCGAATATCACAATCGGCATTCCGTTTTGCTGTCCCTCGATTACATTCCACACCTGTCTAATTTCGTTTGCGGGCGACCATGCAAGTGAAAATGGAATGGGAATAGGTGGCGTAATCTTCCGCACTGTGAGCCCGCCCCGGCCCCAAGAATACCTCCACCTGAAAGCGGAGGGACCAATGTACTGAAGACCACATCGAGCAGCGAAGGCGCGCATCGCGCGCGCGCGAAACAGCAAACTGGTTCTGACCAAGCCAACAATCAGAGCAATAACAGCAAGCGCCGGAAGGAACTTGAGCAATATCACAGCGGACATTTTGAGTTACTAACATCCTGATGTCCAGCGATGATTGTTGTTAAAAGATTGGGATGAGAAGGCCGGTCTCCGGACGGGATGCGGTGTACGCTCCCAAGTTATCGACGTGCTCAAGGCACAGATAAAAAGGAGACCGGCAATGAAGAAGGTTAGCACCGTAGCAGCGCAGCGAAGCACAAAAATCTCACGGCAGAAATTAACCGTCGGACTCGACCTGGGCGACCGATCGAGCTGGTACTGCGTGTTGGATGAAACCGGCCAGACTGTCCTGGAACAGAAGTTGAGCACGACTCCGAAAGCCATGCAGGAAGTATTCGGAGCCATGCCGCGCAGTCGCATCGCGCTGGAGACCGGGATGCACTCGCCCTGGATCAGCCGGCTGCTGACTGAGTTGGGACATGAAGTGATCGTGGCCCACGCCCGCAACGTGCGCTTGATCGGAGAGAGCCGGAAGAAAGACGATCGTATGGATGCGCAGACCTTAGCGCGGCTGGCCAGGATTGACCCGCAGTTGCTGAGTCCGGTGAAACATCGCAGCGCGAAAGCGCAGGCGGATCTGACAGTGATCCGGACACGTGCTGGACTGGTGCGAGCGCGGACCGCGCTGGTGAATACGGCCCGGGGACTGGCTAAGAGCTACGGCGAGCGGTTACGCGGATGCAACGTGCGCAATATGAATCCAGAAAAAGCGGAAAGGTTGAGTCCGGAACTGCAGCGTGCCCTGGAGCCGTTGCTGGCGGCGTTGGAATCGTTGAGCGAACGCATCCGCGAGTACAACGAACGCATCGAAACTCTGGCCCAGCAGAGCTACCCGCAGACCGCATTGTTAAAGCAGATCAAAGGTGTGGGCACGCTGATCGCTGTGACTTACATGCTGACCTTGGAAGATCCGCATCGTTTCCGCAAGAGCCGCGACGTGGGCTGTTATCTGGGGCTGCAGCCGGGACGGAGAAACTCCGGGAAGAGCGAGCCGCAGATGCACATCAGCAAGGAAGGGGACCCGTATCTGCGGACGCTGCTGGTGCAGGGAGCGCAGCACATTCTGGGACCGTTCGGTGTGGACTGCGATCTGCGACGCTGGGGTTTGAAGCTGGCCGAGTGCGGCGGCAAGAGCGGGAAGAAAAGAGCCATCGTGGCGACTGCCAGAAAGCTGGCCGTGTTGCTGCATCACCTGTGGGTGAGCGGAGAAGCATACGAACCGCTGCACAACAGCCATCACAAGTCGGTGGCAATCGCAGCATAAAAACAAAAAATCTCTGGGAAAGGAAAAGCAAAAGCCTAAAGCCGAGTTCCGGTGACTGCGTTAAACGCCTGGCCCAGGTTCGACTCTCCAAGAGCAGAACCCAGGGCGATAATCAGATCGCAGCACCGGCTGAAACGAGAACGCCCAATGTGCACCGAGCGAAACGAATCGCTCCTCGAGAGTGCGGATGGAAGCATGGCGACAGTGGCCACTCGGCGGGAGAACAAAACCTTGTCCCCTGAAAAACAAACGAACCCACTTGACTCCGACCGGCCTTCTCATGGAAGGCCTTAACACTCAAATTTCGAGTGCTTTCGATTTAGTTCAGATAGGCACGTTCGGACGATGAGTGAAATAGGGATGTTATGCCAACTACTACGAATAGCATCTCCGTGCCATTGTCGTCGCTCCTTGCTGGAAGTAACATTTCCCCCCGGTTCTTCCGGGCCCCTCGAATTCGACCATCGTTCGTCTTCTTGCCGAAATGCGAGGTAACCATGAAAAGCAAGTGTCTCTTGCTGATTTTCGTTTTGCCCCTAATAGCATTCGCACAAACTTACAAATACTCTGTGGTGGCGGAATTCTCGAATACTGGGACCGGTCCAGAGGTTCCGAATTTTCTGATCATCGATCCGTTAGGGAATCTTTACGCCACCTCCGAACTGGGAGGCACCTACGGTGACGGGACGGTATTCAAAGTGTCCCCGAAAGGCGTGGTCACCGTGCTGCACAACTTTGGCGCTTCGCCGACGGACGGACAGCAGCCCCGAGGGGTCTTGACTCGCGACCAGGTCGGCAATCTTTATGGCACGACCTATTTGGGCGGGACGACGGGTGGCGGAGTCATTTTCAAGCTGAGCCCCTCTGGGAAAGAGACCATTTTGTATAACTTTTCCACCTCGGTGGGGGACAATCCGGTTGGCGGGCTGACTCGCGATCCGAGCGGGAATTTGTATGGCGAACTCTGGTATTCCGGACAGGCTTTCAAACTGGCGACGGACGGCAGTCTTTCCATCCTGTACGATTTCGACAACCTCATTTTCACAGGTGGCAATCTGATTCAGAATAAGGCAGGGAACCTGTTTGGCACGGAAGGCCCTGCCGAAGGGCCGGCTCAAATCTTCGAGTTGACGCCACAGGGGGAGGAAACGACGCTTTACAATTTCAATAGCGACAATAGCGATGGCCGCGAGCCCAATAGCAAGCTGGCGCAGGATGCGCAGGGGAATCTGTATGGGTCGGCAACATTCGGCGGGGCTAACGACTGGGGAACCATATTCAAGTACAGTACCAGCGGCGAATTCTCGGTGCTGTACTCGTTCTGCCCGCTGGATAATTGCGCGGACGGCGGAGAACCCTACAGCTGGCTCACACTAGACGCGAGTGGAAATATATATGGGGTGGGATATATCGGCTCAACCAACGGCAAAGGCGCGGTGTATCGGCTGACTCCCGCCGGGGTTTATAGCGTGTTGCATGCAAACCCCGCCGATACCGGAAACGACTACGGGGGGGCTAACTTAGTTATGGACAAGGCAGGGAATCTTTATGTCGTGTCGAATAGCGGCGGGAAAAACCAAGCGGGACTGATCTACAAGTTGACGAAGAATTAACTTCTCGTGTTGCACTGAGCCGAAAGCCGAGCAGGTACCATTAACAGATGGGATGAGAAGGTCGGTCTCCGGACGGGATGCGGTGTACGCTCCCAAGTTATCGACGTGCTCAAGGCACAGATAAAAAGGAGACCGGCAATGAAGAAGGTTAGCATCGTAGCAGCGCAGCGAAGCACAAAAATCTCACGGCAGAAATTAACCGTCGGACTCGACCTGGGCGACCGATCGAGCTGGTACTGCGTGTTGGATGAAACAGGCCAGACTGTCCTGGAACAGAAGTTGAGCACGACTCCGAAAGCCATGCAGGAAGTATTCGGAGTCAACTGTCGCTGACAGGCCTGTCTCACCTTAAACGACTCGAAGCGAGGTCAATGATTGAAATGGGGCTGATGCCGTATTCAGCCTCGTTAATACTGATGGATTTATTGACATAGCGACACCGTTAATCCTTCATGCTTTGCTCTGCCACGCCACAAAATTGCAGTCCTTCGTCGACGAAAGCAGAGCTAACCATCACTCGGCATTTGCCCGTTCGGTTGCCTAACGAGTGAAGACAGCTATTGGAGTTCTACTCTGTTGTGGGAGGGGTTAACGTTCGGGTTCGCCTAAATGCATTTCGGGAGACCCTGGTCGGCAACACACGCCGTAACTTTGCCAGAGTTTGAACCACGGACTGTTCGCGAGCGTCTCATCATGTCTTCGATTGGCCGCTGAGATGTCGCTTGCGCTGAGCGGACGAATGTCCGGCGCTTCGAACATTTCCTGAAGCTGCTCAATCTCGTGAATGATGCGTTCGACATCCATGCGCGACAATCATCTAAGAAAACCCTCGGCGCGGTCAACAGGAAGCGGTCATTAGTCGTTACCCTCGTCCCTTTGGCCGTAACTGCTCGAGGGTTCTGCGATGGTAAATCACGAACGAAGATTTTCCACAGCAGGCAGCACGCCGATGTGACATCTGCCCTTGCGCGCGACCGCATTCTTGCCCGATCATAGCCGAGGCAAAGGCGGTATACGAGGACGGCAGCGACACCGCCGCAACTCCTTTGTTCTCAAGATTTTGACCCTTAACCCTTAGGCGCTCAAGATTTTGCGGACCATTTTTGCAGAACCCGCGCCAGTCGAGGCTTTCGGAGAGGGTAGGGGGAGGGGGGTACCTCAACATATCCTAATCTTCCCAAAATGAAACTGCTTCAAGTGAAGGTTTTCTTCGCATATTTCGAATTTTTTTCTGATGGTTTTCCACAAGTTCGCAGCTTGCCTTGAGCTACTCTCCGCGCGTGTTAGCCTGAAGCTCCAACTCAACGCTCACGGAGATTCATGCCAGCCGCCAATCCTTCGCATCTCGATCTGCAAGCCACTGCAAACCAAATCATGATGCAGCACGGCTTCGAGCCCGATTTTCCTCCCGAAGTTTCCGCCCAGCTTGCCGACCTGAAACAACATCCTCCGCAAGTCGCCGTTTCCGATGGCATTCGCGACCTGCGCAATCTGCTGTGGTCTTCGATCGACAACGACACTTCCCGCGATCTCGATCAGATTGAAGTTGCCGACGGCGTTTCGAATGGCGACGTGAAGATCATGATCGGTATTGCCGATGTCGATGCTTTCGTCCCCAAGCAGACGCCCATCGATCAACACGCAGCGCGTGAGACCACAACCGTCTATACCGGAATCCGCAACTTCCCCATGCTCCCGGAAGAACTCTCGACCGGAGTGACTTCGTTGCTGGAGAACGTCGATCGCCTCAGCGTGGTCACGGAGTTCGTGGTTAGTCCCGACGGCACTCTCAAGTCCTCGGACGTCTACCGTGCCATCGTCCGCAACAAGGCTCAACTGCAATACAACTCAGCTGGAGGTTGGCTGGAAGGGAAGTCTCCTGCGCCGCCGAAAGTCGCTGCGTCGACCGAACTGCAAGCGCAATTGAAGCTTCAGGATGAAGTCGCGCAGCGTCTCAAGAAACAGCGCGTGGAAAACGGCGCGCTCAACCTGCAGACCGATGAGGTACAGCCAATCGTCCTCAACGACAAAGTTGTCGATGTGGTGAAGCAGCAGAAGAACCACGCCACCGATCTCATCGAGGACTTCATGATTGCCGCGAACGGCGTTGTCGCCCGGATGCTCGAAAAGGTTTCGTCGCTTCGACGCATCGTGCGCACTCCCGAGCGCTGGGATCGCATCGTCCAGCTTGCCGCGAGTAAAGGAGAGAAACTTCCCGCGCAACCGGATTCCAAGGCGCTGAACGATTTGCTGTTGCGCCGCAAAGCTGCCGACCCCGATCACTTTGCTGACCTGTCGCTTGCCGTGATTAAGCTCATCGGTCCCGGAGAATACGTTCTCGAGCGCCCCGGCGAAACCGCTGCCGGACACTTCGGCCTCGCCGTGCAGGACTACACGCACTCGACCGCCCCGAATCGCCGCTTTGCTGACATCGTCACGCAACGCCTGATCAAGGCCATGCTCGCCGGAAAGGCGAATCCATATTCAGACGACGAACTGACTGCCGTCGCTGCCAACTGTACCCAGAAAGAAGACGCCGCGAGAAAGGTCGAGCGCGAGATGTCGAAGCGTCTCGCCGCGGTCGCCATGCAAAACCGGATCGGCGAGGTCTTCGATGCGATCGTCACCGGAGTTACGGATCATGCAACCTTCGTTCGCGTACTTCAGCCGCACATCGACGGAATGCTGGCTCAAGGCCAGCAAGGACTCGACGTTGGAGACAAGCTCCGCGCTAAGCTGATCCGCACCGATGTGCAAAAGGGGTACATCGACTTCGCCCGTGCCTGAAAAGCCTGCTGCTCGCGGTATCTCCTGCGTTCTGGTCACCAAAGCAGCCAATAGCAGCCCAAACCCGCCTCGGCTACGCTAGGACCAGCGGAAGAGTGCGGATCGGGGCTAAGTCTGTCTAGTTGGCGACATATCGTGAGCAGCAGCCTGGTCCTGATTGTGCCCGTGTCTCTGTGTGCACAGGAGACCACGGGTGCGATATTGCGCGGTAACGGTGTCGGCATCTTCGTCAACGACTCGGCCGCTCCAGCATCCACCGCTTTGTTCTCGGACGATGTCATCCGCACCGAGAAGAACGCGGCCACACGGATCGAAGCCACCGGTTCCGCTGCCGACGTCGGCGAGGAAACGATCGTGCAGTTCGAGGGCGACGAACTGGTGTTGGATCACGGACGCTTGTCGGTGAACACCACTCGTGGAATGAGGGTGCGCATCGGTTGCCTGACAATCACTCCCGTCGACGACGGCAACTGGACGCACTACGACGTCGTTGACGTGAACGGCAAGGTGACTGTCTCCGCGCTTAAGCTCGACGTCTACATCGACGAGCACACGAAGAAGACGCAAGAGCCGAAACCGAACGCAGGAAAGAGCCGCGACCGGGTGCGCGAGGGTGAACAAAAGTCGCGCGAGGACAAATGCGGCGGTGGCTATCTGAACCCAGCGGATAAGCCGCCAGGATTAGGCGCCATCATGGATTCCCCATGGGCCATTGGAACCGGAGCGGGGGCGGTAGCCGCCCTGACCTGCTGGGCCCTCTGCCGCTCCGGCAATCCTCTTAGTCCGAGCTGGCCGTAGCTTTCCTGCTTCGATTCGTCATCATGACTTGCTTCCGACGAGGTTCTCCTTGACTCTCTTGCCAGGATATTCTGCGGTAAACACTTGGATCGAGAAGCTCAGACTTGAGCCGCATCCTGAAGGCGGTTATTTCCGCCAGACTTACCGTTCGAATGTTCTGATCCCACGCCAAGCTCTGCCTGCCGGATTCAAGGGAGATCGCGCTGCCTCGACCGCGATCTACTTTCTGTTAGAAGGGATGAATTTCTCCGCCTTTCACCGGCTGAAGTCCAATGAAGTATGGCATTTCTACGTCGGCGCTCCGTTAGTGGTTCACGTGATCGATCCGAACGGAAAATACAAATCGATTCTTCTGGGAAGTGATCCGGAGTCAGGCGAAGTTCTGCAGGGTATCGTGCCGGCCGGTTGCTGGTTTGCGTCGCACGTTGCCGACTGGAAGTCGTTTGCCGTGGTCGGCTGCACGGTGGCGCCGGGCTTCGATTTCGCGGACTTCGAGATGGCGAAGCGCGAAGAATTGGTAAGCCGCTATCCAAAGCATCGAGAGTTGATCGAGCGCCTCACGCGCTAACTACTTCGCGGCGACGACTTTCTTCGGGAACATTTCGCCTATCCGCCGGATCTGCGCCCCGACTCCCTTCAGCTTTTCCTCGATGTGTTCGTAGCCGCGATCAATGTGATACACCCGGTCGATGATGGTCTCTCCGTCGGCGACCAGTGCCGCCAGGACGAGCGATGCCGACGCCCGCAAATCGCTTGCCAGTACCGCCGCAGCGCTCAATGGAGTCTTCCCGCGAACGACGGCCCGCCTTCCTTCAATCTTGATGTTCGCGCCCATGCGCACGAGTTCCTGCGCGTGCATGAATCGGTTCTCAAAAATGTTTTCTGTAACGATCGAAGTCCCTTCCGCTTGCGTAGCAAGAGCCATAAATTGCGCCTGACAGTCCGTGGGGAACCCAGGGTGCTCTTCCGTCGACATGTCGGCGGCGTTGAACGGATTGTCTCCCATGACTCGTACCGAATCGGTCGTCGCTTTCGTCTTCACCCCGGCCTCGTGCAACTTGCTGAGGAGCGCGCCCAGCTGCGAAGGGTCGCATCCGGCAATGTTGAGATCCCCTCCGGTCATCGCTCCGGCGATGATGAAGGTACCGGCTTCGATCCGGTCTGGAATGATGCGGTGTTTGGCGCCCTTCAGCTTGCTGACGCCCTTTACACGGATCTGCGCCGTGCCCGCGCCCTCGATCTTCGCACCCATCTTGTTAAGCAGGTCGGCCAGGTCGGCCACTTCGGGCTCGCGCGCACAATTCTGCAGAATCGTTTCGCCCTCGGCGAGAGTTGCAGCCATCAACAGGTCTTCCGTACCCGTTACGGTGATTTTGTCGAAGACAATCTCCGCGCCCTTCAGACGAGTCGCGCTCGCTTCAACGTAACCGTGATCCTGCACGATTTTCGCGCCCAGCTTTTCCAGTCCCTTGATGTGGAGATCGATCGGCCGTGCCCCAATGGCGCAGCCGCCAGGGAGAGATACGCGAGCGTGGCCGCAGCGAGCAACAAGCGGACCCAGCACCAGCGTCGATGCACGCATCGTCTTCACCAACTCATACGAAGCCTCCGGTGCAGCCAGATTTGCGCAATGAATCGTGGTCCGATGCTGGGCGCGCCCATAACCGAGTTCCACTTCGGCACCCATGGCCGCAAGCAAATTGCGCGTGGTCTGAATGTCGCGTACTTGCGGAATATTCTCGAGAATCACCGGTTGATCCGTGAGCAAGGCGGCCGCCATGCAGGGAAGCGCGGCATTCTTCGCCCCGCTGACGCGCACCGTTCCGAGCAGCGGCTCCCCGCCGCGTATTACAAATTTATCCATGAAGGATTCCTTGGCTCGATTGTAACGGGGATTGGGATCGCTGATCGTGACTCGGAAGGAACGGACGTACAGGGACTTCGGAAGGTCAAAGGCAATGGCTTCACCACAGGGGACACAGAGGAATCAGAGAGTCAGATCCTACCCTCAGAGTGGCGAGGGTGGGATTCCGTCTTGAATCAGGGAGTGATCTTGAAGGCTAGTCCGCAGCCGTTGTCTCCTTGACGCGCGGTCCCATAAACGGTGCCGTCGCCGCTTACGTAGAGCCGGCCGCTCGGGGAGAAGCCATCGCTTCCACCAGTGAAGCTGTGGAGGAGGGTAACGTTGCCGGAAGTATCCAACTTAAAGACAGATCCCAGGTTATTTGGCCCTCCAGTGTAGCTCGTGCCGTACAGGTTTCCGGCAGAATCGCGGGCGATCGGACCGTCTGGAGCGGACGCGTCGGAAGGGGTGCCTTCGAAAGTATGGAGCGTGGTGAGAACGCCGTTGGCATCGATCTTGAAGATGGTGCCGCAGCCTGCACCGGAGCAGACGTTCAGATCGCCACCTTCCGATGTGGTGCCGTAGAGCACGTGCCCAGGGGCGAAAGTGAGATCGTTAGATGGGGTGTCGCCGTTGGGGCTGCCGAGTTCGAAGGCGTACACGACCGTCTTGTTTCCTGATGGGTCGATCTTAAAAACTTGTCCGCCACCTATGAAATTCAACCCGTCCTGGTATGCGGTCGCTCCGTACAGATTCCCAGCGGAATCCATGACGAGTCCTGCGTACGGGTATTCGCCGTCGGTACCACCTTCGAAGCTGTGGATCACGGTTTCCATTCTCGTTGCATTGACCTTAAAGACGGTACCGCAGCCGTTCAGGTAAGTACTGCATGAGTTATCGCCCCCGCCAAACGTGGTTCCGTACAAATTGCCTTTGGCATCCCTAATCAGGTCCGAATCGGAATAACCGCCATCGGAGTGCCCGGAAAAGGCGTGGAGAATACTCTCGCGGCCGGAGGGAGTTATCTTCCAGACGATGCCGGCATTCGACGGACCGCCATTGCTCGTTGTGCCGTAGAGGTTCCCGGCTGCATCACGAATCGGAGAGGCGAACGGGAATGCACCGTCTGCGGTTCCGCCGGCGAATGCGTAGATCGAGGTGAATTTCCCGGCGGGGGTGATCTTGAATACCGTGCCCTCGCCCGCATCGCCGCCGCCACCGCTGGTTATTCCGTAGAAATTGCCGTCTTTGCCTCGTATGAGACCGGAAGTGGGGGAACATCCATCGGTGCCCACAAAAGTGTGGAAAGACGTCAGGGTTTGGCTGAACACGGGAGTTGTGCAAGCTGTGAAGAAAAGCAGACTCGCAGCCGCAGTGCGACAGAGTGAAATGGAAGGCAACATCGAGTTCTCCTTGGCCATGGCGAGCACGCCAGAAATAAAGTTTGGGGCCCGGAGCAAAACGGGGAGGGTAAAGCGCAGGCATCATATGACAGGTTGGGTTAATTCGCAAGCGTGGGAAAACCGAGAGAGTGAGTTCTTGAAAAGATGACCGGACTTCAAGTTCTACTTTAATGAAGCGGTAGCGATGGCCTCTCGCACATGCCCCTTGCTCGTTTTTAAAGCGGCTGACGCCCTGGAGCGGTTTACGCCTGCGGTCAGCATGACGACGGCGACGGGTGTGCGGTTGCCGCTTTCTTTCAACGCGCGGGCTGCCGTTTCGTGATCGGCGCCGGTGGCTTGTTCGACGATCCGGATGGCTCGCTGAACCAGCTTCTCATTCTTCGTCCATACATTTACCATCAGGTTCCCATAAACGTAGCCCAGTCGAACCATCGCCCCGGTCGAAATCATATTGAGAACCATCTTGTGCGCTGTCCCGGCTTTCATGCGCGAAGAGCCAGCAAGCACCTCGGAACCAACTTCCGTCACGATGGCAAAATCGGCGGCTCGTTCGAGCGGAGAGTTGCGATTGCACGTGAGGGCAATCGTACGGGATCCTCGCCGGCGCGCGTACTCAACGGCAGCGATGGTGAAGGGAGTTCGTCCGCTGGTCGCGATGCCAAGCACGACATCGTGTTTGCCTGGCTTCCGCTTCTTGATCTCCGCCACTGCCAGGGCCGTATCGTCTTCGCTGGCCTCGGTCGACGCACCAAGAGCCTTGGGCCCGCCGGCCATAATGAACTGCACGGTGCGCGGATCGGTATTGAATGTTGGAGGAATCTCTGACGCGTCGAGCGCTCCGAGTCGGCCACTTGTTCCCGCGCCAACATAGATCAACCGCCCGCCTTCCCGCAGTCCCGCCGCGACCACGTCAATCGCTCGTGCGATCTGCGGTAGGGCGCTCCGGACGGCGGCGGCTACGGTCGCATCCTCTTCGTTCATCAGGCGTGCGATTTCGAGCGACGACATGCGGTCCAGATCGCCGGCGGCCGGAAGAACCTGTTCGGTAGAGAGTTGACGAAGGTCAGTCTTCGCGATTCGCGAGCCAGTCAAATCGAGCACCTTTCAGTTGAATCAAGATTCGGTCACTTAGAACTTGTCATTCTAAATGTTCAGCACGCGAGATGACGCGTGGATCAAGCTATTTCCGCGATCGCGCCATTTATCGAAGAGCTTCGACGACCGCGTCGTGGAATTTCGGGCGAATTTGCTTGATCGATTGATTGGAGCAGTCCGGCCAGGTACGGTTCGTCAGAAGTGTGACCGAAAGCTGGCGATCGGGATCGATCCACAACGAAGTGCCGGTATAGCCGAGGTGCCCGAATGATTTCGGACCAAAATATTTTCCGGATTGTGAAGGACTCGAAGGTGTGTCCCATCCCAGCGCACGAGAAGTCCCAGGAGGATCGATCTGACGGCGAGAAAAGAGTTCCAGCGTTTCCGCACGCAGAATCGGGCTTCCTCGCTGCAGCATGGTGTGAGCGAAGCGGGCAACGTCCTCGGCGTTTGAGAACAGTCCTGCATGTCCAGCCACGCCGCCTAGCACGAAAGCATTCTCGTCCTGTACCTCACCCTGGATGATTCTGTTACGGAATGTGCTGTGCGTTCCGGTACTTGGTGTCGTTTCTGAGAAAGGTCCTTCTCTCTCATCTGCGGTCGGGGGAATCAGCGGCCGTCGATCCATCGCCGGGTTAAACGTTGTACTCGTCATTGCCAAAGGCCTGAAGACTTCGCGATGGGAGAACTTGTCTAAAGTCTCTTCGGCGATCCTCTCCAGGGCTGTGGCAAGAATGATGAATCCGATGTCGCTGTACTCCGCGCGCGACCCGGGATCGGCGGCAAGAGGTGTCGAGAGCGCGAGCTTGAGCAGTTCATCTCGAGAACGGGTTTTTAGGAACAATTTCTCATAAGCGGGCAGGCCCGAGGTGTGCGCCATAAGCATCCGGAAAGTGACCTGTCGCCGTCGAGCCTCATCACCATTCGCCGAGTCCGTTAAGAACTCGGGCACCGTCCCTCCGATGGGCGCGTCCAATCGCAGTGAGCCGCGTTCGTAGAGAATCATAGCCATGGTAGTGGTCGCAACGATCTTGGTGAGGGAAGCCAAGTCGAATGGTGTAGAGGGAGTCGGCTCGCGACCTTGTTCATACTGGAAGCGCCCAAACGATTTCAGCGCAACCAGCCGATCTCCGTGTGTCACAGCGATTGAGGCAGCAGGGAAGGCCCTCCCATCAATCGCAGCCCGAAGAATCGAGAACGCTGACGAGAACTGCTCGTCTTGATGGTCGATGGCGGCTACGAGAGTCGGAATGTTATTCAGGTGGGTGCTTTCCAGTGGTTTCGTGGTTCTAGCGGTTTATAGCAGAGTTCGCGGGTCAGGGTAAAGATTACACGTTGAAGTCCGAGCCTGAGGCCAACAGGACATTACGATTCGCTCGGTAGTGCCGAACCTCTCCACTTACCTCGGTGTCTTGAGTTCCGCCGTGCGCCTTGTGTAGAGTCAGAACATCTTTTCCTTCGATCTAAAATCGATCCTCATGAGTGTTCCTAGTCGTCAGCGGGGCTGGCGACGGCTCGGCATTTCCGCCTTAGCCGCCGCTTACGCCTTCCTATCTCTGGCCGCCGCAGCAAATGGAGTGACCTCCGCCTCCATCCCTGTCCGCCTTGGAGCCGTTGACTCAATCATTCAGCAGGCAATCTCCGACGGTAACATTCCCGGAGCCGTGCTGGTCGTCGGTCACAACGGAAACGTCATCTACCGCAAGGCATATGGCAGCCGTGCTCTGGAGCCGCACCACGAGCTCATGACGCTCGACACCGTGTTCGACCTTGCATCGCTCACAAAGGTCGTTGCCACTACTACCGCCGTCATGCAGCTGTTCGAACTGGGCAAAGTAAGACTCAACGACCCGGTGGTGAAGTACATGCCCGAGTTTGCGCAGAACGGCAAAGAAGACATCACCGTCCGGCAGTTGCTCACGCACTATTCCGGGCTCGCCCCTGATATTGACCTGAATCCGCCATGGGAAGGCAAAGAAGCTGCATTCCGCCTGTCATTTGCCGAGATCCCTCAGACTGCGCCGGGATCACAGTTCACCTACAGCGATACCAACTTCATCATGTTGGGAGCGCTTGTCGAAAAGGTTTCCGGTCAAACACTCGATCAATACTGCACACAACACATTTTCACGCCTCTGAAAATGACGCGAACCCGCTTTCTGCCACCGCCGGCGTGGAAGGCGAAAATCGCTCCCACTGAGTACGACGAAAACGAGCACATGATCCGCGGAGTCGTCCATGATCCCCGTGCCCGCCGGATGGGCGGCGTAGCCGGTCATGCCGGGCTCTTCTCCACGGGCGACGATTTGGCAAAATTTGCGCAGGCGCTTCTTGACGGCGGTGATGGAATCCTTTCACCCGCCGCCGTCGCCAAGATGACTCAGCCCGAGCAACCTCCTTCCGCTCCCGTTTTGCGGGGATTCGGATGGGATATCGACTCACCCTTTTCCTCCAATCGCGGTGACTTATTACCGGTAGGATCGTTTGGGCATACGGGCTTCACGGGAACTTCGATCTGGATCGATCCAACTACCGAAACCTACATCGTTCTGCTGACCAACGCTGTGCATCCCCGCGGCAAAGGCAACGCGGTCGCATTGCGCTCGAAAGTCGCTACGGAAATTACAGCAGCCCTGAATCTGACGCCAAGCGAGAGAGAGGCGGCGCGAGCCAAAAGTATCACCGGCTACAACGAAGCATTCAGTGCCGCACGGCGCATGAGCACTCGAAACGGCTCCGTCAAGAACGGAATCGATGCGTTAGAAGAACACGGTTTGGACGTGCTAAGGGCTGGAGAGGGCAAAAAGCACGTCGGCCTGGTCACGAATCAGACTGGACTGGATGCATCCGGCGCACGAACCATCGATGTGCTGGCAAAGGCCCCCGGAGTGTCGCTCGATGCTATCTTCAGTCCTGAGCATGGCGTGACTGGCAGCGTCGACACCACCGACATCAATAACTCGAAGGACTCTGCCACCAACATTCCGGTGTACAGCGTCTACGGAGCTACCGATTCCGCACGGCGGCCTCCGGCCGACGTCGTCCGCACGCTGGATGCGATCGTGTTCGACATACAAGACGCCGGCGTCCGCTTCTACACGTACGAGACAACGCTGGGATACTTTCTCGAAGCTGCCGCGAAGGCCGGCATCGAGATCATTGTGCTCGACCGCCCAAATCCGATCACCGGATCGTTTATGCAAGGTCCTGTCGCCGATGCAGGCCATGAGACTTTCACCGACTACTGGGCCGTGCCCGTCCGCCATGGCATGACGATCGGCGAACTCGCGAAGATGTTCAATGCCGAGCGCAATATCAATGCCAAGCTAACGGTCGTTCCGATAGAGGGCTGGCAACGCGGCGATTGGTTCGACTCGACCGGACTTGTTTGGGTCAATCCCTCTCCGAATCTGCGTAGCGTTACTGAGGCGGCGCTCTATCCGGGAGTCGCGTTGATTGAAGGCACCAATGTCTCGGTCGGACGCGGAACCGATACTCCATTCGAACTGGTCGGGGCTCCCTGGATTAAGAGCAAAGAATTCGCGGCCTACTTGAACGCCCGCGGCATTGCCGGAGTGCGTTTCGTCCCCGTGACTTTCACGCCGACGGCCAGTGTTTACAACGGTCAGACCTGCCAGGGGGTCAATGTCGTTCTGACTGATCGGAACGGCTTCGACGCTCCGGAGCTCGGCATCGAGTTGGCCGCAGCGCTTCACAAACTGTACCCATCCGACTTCAAGATCGAACGAATGAGCGAGTTGCTAGTGAACCAGGCCGCCTACGATGCGCTGCTAGCCGGGCATGACCCACGCCGCATCGCTCAGGATTGGCAGGACGGCCTGGAAAAGTTCGGGAAGGTTCGAGAGAAATACCTAATCTACAAGTAGCCTTGGCCGCTACTCACTCCCAACCAGGTCACTTCAAAAAGGCTCTAGAATCCCAGGTCTCGGAGAGTCGGAATCCATCTTCGATAACGAATATTTCCCGCAGCGGCATTCATCCGTACAGGTTACAGTTACGTGCCGCCCTAACCCTTCGACAAGCTGATAACTCCACGTCTCCGCTGGCGGTGAGAAACCAGGGCTCGATACCACAGAATCCGGCGGTCCGTACGTGATGTAGAAGCGTCCGCGGTCGGTTGTATATCCCGCGCTACCGGCGGCGAAATGCGTGTTCGAATAAGCCAGCCTGCGATAGTGTTCCTCTTTGTAAAGATTCCGACTCGAACCAGGATTTGGATTGCGGCTTCCCCAGAACTCAACTACGAACTCATCACGCTGCTGGACCGTAGCAAGCTTCTTGAATTTCGTACGCTCCTCATCGCTAATTATGTAGCGCACGTCCTCGTTCAGCCACTTCTGATATTCCCGCTCAACGTTAATACCGTGTAGGGACGGATCATTCGTGGCCGGTAGTCTATCTTGCGCGCTGAGACTAGCCGCGACGCAAATCTCCAGGCTCAATACCAACAACCCGGCAAGACTAAAGATGCTGGATGTGCTCATAAGGCATTGGAAGCTTCATCTGACGGCAAATGATAGGCCGTTGGATGCAGGTGATCAAGATTGGGAGGCCTCGGGCAGCTGGCAGAATCCTACGTGCATCCTACCGCCGAGGCCGTGATAATCTCGGGTTGATTCGGCAAAGGCCTTGCTTGGGAGGTAAGCAATGCGAGTAGCTTTAACGATTCTCTTAGTTTCGGGGATGTCTATGGCGCAGGGAGCCGAAACGACGAAACCAGCGCCGCCCCAGACTCCTACGTCGCCTCCCGCGCTCTCGTCCGATACTTCCCATACCACGAAAGATCCCAGTGCAACCGTCATTCCAGCAGGTTCAAAAATTCCTCTAACCCTTAAGCAGGCCATCTCCACTAAGAACGCGCGTGAGGGCGATGCAGTTTACGCCGAAACCGCGTTCCCGTTTGTGTTGAACGAGCGAATTCTGATCCCCGCAGGCACCTACATTCAGGGCAAGATCATGCACACGGAGCACCCGGGACGATCGAAGAAACGCGCCGAGATCCTGATTCACTTCACCTCAATGATCTATCCCACCGGCTACACAGTCATGCTGCCGGGCTCCGTAGAGAACACTCCGGGTGCGGACAGCAATGGTGTTAAGGACTCCGAAGGAACCATTCAGGCCGATAAAGACACCGGTAAGCGCCTCGAGGACGCCGCCAAAGGCGCAGCTGTCGGAGGAACTGTGGGCAGCATCGGCGGGGCCGCCGCCGGCGGGCTGAATGGTGCCCGTTATGGAGGTCTAGCCGGAATCGCCGGCGGCGTAGCTTGGGCTTTGCTCAAACATGGCCCTGATGTGAAACTCGAAGTTGGGACCTCGATCGAGATGGAAATTCAGCGCGACGTGCCCATCGATGCGAGCCGCATCCAGTTGGCGAAATCCGGTTCGTAGTTCGTTCCGCACGCGAGGAACTTTGCAAACTTGATGCTCCCGCGCATCAAGGCTAGCAACCTTTGCCGCGCGATTTGGCGTCCGCTTTCTTCTCACTGCTATACAATCCGCCCTAGGAGTGTTCCGCGCTCCTATCGTGGAGGCATTTGTGGAATTGCCGTTTGGATTTCTTGGAATACTTATCGTCGTTGTCGTTATCTATTTCCTCAGTTCCATCAAAATCCTGGCTGAGTATGAACGCGGCGTCATCTTCCGACTGGGACGCTTGCTTCCGACAGCTAAGGGGCCTGGAGTTATTTTTGTATTCGCGCCGATCGACCGAATTGTTCGCGTTTCGTTGCGCCAGGAAGCCCTGGAAGTACTGCCACAGGACATTATCACCCGCGATAACGTCACTCTAAAAGTCAACGCGGTAATTTTTCTACGCGTGATCGAGCCTCGGAAGGCGGTCGTGGAAGTTTCGAATTACGTCTATCAAACATCTCAATTCGCACAGACCACTCTTCGCTCCGTGCTCGGTGAACAGGAACTCGACGAACTGCTGGCGCATCGCGAAAAAATCAATCTGCGGTTGCAGAGCATTCTCGATACTCATACCTCGCCTTGGGGTGTGAAAGTCACGAATGTTGAGGTCAAGCAGGTAGACATGCCCGAATCAATGCTACGCGCCATGGCCAAGCAAGCTGAGGCGGAGCGCGAAAAACGTTCCAAAATCATTCACGCGGAGGGTGAATTCTCAGCGGCACAGCGCTTGGTCGACGCCGCGCACCTTTTGTCCAGTGAACCGGTCAGCGTCCAGTTACGTTACTTGCAGACGCTAACCGAGATTGGCGTCGAAAAAAATACGACTGTCGTGTTCCCGGTCCCAGTGGATTTTTTCTCGGGAATTCAGAAGTTGCTGGGAAGTAACGGGGAAGCGGCACCCAAAAAGACAGCATAGCGTTAGGCGACTGGAGTAGAACAATGGCGTCGTCACAGGACACAGAAATCACATTAGGTACTGGCAAGCTGCTGGTGCTATTTTTCGGGCTCGTGGGGCTTTGCGCGCTCTTCTTCGCGCTCGGGTACTCTCTCGGCCGAAAGTCGGAGCCGACTGTAGCCGCGGCCAGCGCGGCGGTTCCACCTCAGGTATCGCCCAATACGAGTAAGGCAAACGGCGCCGCAGCGTCTGCTCCGATGACTTTCTACAAGGCTGTCGAGCAGAAGAACGCCAACCCAGAGCTCACTCCGCCTGCCGAGACAAAAGGCGAAACGGCTAGCTCTGCTCCTGCGCAGGCACCGGCTTCGAACGGCGTGGATCCCGCCACTACTCTTCCCAGTTCGAGCTACTTCGTGCAAGTGGCAGCCGTGAGCAAGCAAGAAGATGCCGATGCTCTTGTCGATGCTCTAAAGAAGAAGGAGTATTCCGCATTCGTCGCGCCGGTCACCGCAGTCGACAAACTCTATCGAGTGCAGGTTGGACCGTTCTCCGACATCAAAGATGCCGAATCCATGCGCAGCAAGCTGGTCGCCGATGGGTACAGCCCAATTCTGAAGAAGTAAGGCATCTCCCCCTATTGAAGAAGGGCGACCTCGTGGGGTCGTCTTACATTGACATCCGTCAATTTCCACGGTATCTCTAAACCTGCATGTCCGATGATTCATCCCTCGACCGCGCGCTTCACGCGATTGCCGATCCCACCCGGCGGCGTATTCTTCGAACCCTCAAGGAAGCGGCTGCCGACTCGAAATCTACGAATTCAAAAGGTGTCTCCGGCCCGTGTCTCTGTGGGGGAGAAATCGAAGATCGCATCCATCTCTCCCAGCCAACGATCTCGCATCATATGGCAATCCTGACCAGGGCGGGATTGGTCGAGGCAAACAAGCAAGGACAATGGCGGTGGTATCGCAGGAATGAAAAAGCAATTCGTCAGGTAGTGAAGACGCTGCGCGGAAAGTTATAGCGCGGCTTAAGCCGGACAAAATCTCAGCGCGTTCCCAGCGCCCACTTCTCCAGATCACCCGTCGCCCTCAGCAAGCCCAACTGCGCCCTCTCAAGTTCGAAGTTAACGTCTTGCAGCGTGATGAATCGCTCGCTGGCTTGGGCACGTGCATCATCCAGATCGTGCAGGTTGGCCGTTCCTGCATCCAGGCGAGTTTTTGTCGAGGTCAGCGTTTTCTCAGCAATTTCGTATTCGAGTTGCGCAACATCTCGCGCTGCCTGCATCTGCGCCACCGAGCGCTGCAAACGGAGAGTTTCCTCAGAGACTTGATTCTTGGCCGCTTCCGCCTGCTTCTTCGCCTTGAGAGCGTCTGCATCCGCACCCTCGGCCTTCGAACGTTGCGACGCATTAAAGAGTGGAAAACGGATGCTCACGCCTACCGTTGCGTTGTTCTGTTGAAAGCTATTGGTTACGCACAAGAATTCACCCAGCGACGTCACGCACGGTTTCGAAGGGATGTAATAGTTCTGGAAGTTGTTGAATTTTGAAAGTAACGCATACTGTGCAGCGAAATCGATGCTAGGCCAGAGTGACCGGTGTTCTCCTTGCGCCCGAAGATACTGTGCGCGAGCATGCTCCATCGCAGCTTCCACCGAAGGATTCGAAGCAGCAGCGTCTTGCGTTGTTTCCTCAGCAGGAGCAGACGGCGCTGCGGGTATCGAATCCGGATCCGTCTGAATGGCGGAAGAAACAAGTCCGGTCATCTTCGAGAGGTGCTCACGCAAAACGTCCGCCGAGCCTTGCGCTTCAGCAATCCGTAACCGCACTCGAGCAGCCGACAATCGCGCCTTAGTTTCGTCTAGTTCGCTATCCACTCCTTCTTTCGCCCGTTCCGCGACCGCAGCCTGAAACTTGTTTGCGTCGACTTCCGTCTCGTGAAGCATTGTCAACCGCTGTTCCCATTTGGCAAGTTCTGCATAGCTCTGGGCCGCATCCTGGATAATCTGGTTTCGCTGATCTTTGCTCCTGAGCGAGGCTACGCCGGTATCGATCTTTGAAGCGTGGATGAAATCCCTCAGCGCTGGATTAAGCAAAGCCGATTGAGCTGTGATGTTGAATAGTGCTGGAGCCGAACCTTCCAAGGCGAGAGGGAAGCCGTATGAATATCCCAGACCGGCACCGGTCGAAAGCTGCGGAATGTAATTGTCTCTCAGTTCTCGGTATCCGGCAACCGAGTGCTGTTCGTCCGCCGCCGCAATTCCCGCTCCAGTAGCGTGGGCCAATGCCAGTTCGACAACCCGCTTAAGTGGGACCGGTTCGGCCAGCAAAGATGCGGGAAGCAAAATAACTGAGAGGATCGATTTCAAGGTGAGCGCATTGCGACACTGGATCTTCATTGCGTCCCTTTCCCAAGGAATGTGCGAGTGCTCGTAGCAATCACTTTGGAAGCAAGCGAGAATTCTAAATGTCCGTCAGTCGCAGTAGAGCGACTTTGTGCAGCCCCGGGCGCACGAACGAATACTAACCGCCACCAGGATATTCAGTGACTCACTCGCTGCAGGTCTTCCTGCGCACGTTTGTAACTATGCGCCAGCGCCAAGGCTGCCAGAAACTCCTCAGCTGCAGCCTTTCGGTCTCCTTGCTTCTCGAGCAGTTGCCCGAGTTGGTCGTGGGCCTTGAATGCCGGACCCTCTTCCACAGGAGAAGTCAGGTATCTCCTCAATAGACGAATTGCTGTGGCATGGTCTCGGCCAGCCCGCGCCAAAACCCCGCCAGCATGCATGAGGGCCTCAGGATGGTCGACCGGGCTGGACTCAAGCGTATGAATTGCTTGCTCCATGTCGTCGAGCCGGTGCGCATAGAAGTAGAAATTCGCCAGATCCAGCCACGCTCTGGCTCCGGAGTGGCTGGTCGCAATCGCGGCCCGATACTCTCTTTCGGCGGCGGCTGAGTCCTTGTTTTTTTCGTCAATCCGCGCCAACAACCAGTGTCCCCGTGCGGGATCGAACACCATGAGCGCATCCGCCTGCGCGCGCGCCTTATCTTTTCCGCCACCGACTATGCCCGGCGCTTCAGTGTAGAACTCTCCGAGATCGGTGCGCGCCTCAGAGCTTTTAGGATCTAATTCCACCGCCCGTTCGAACGACACTCTTACTTTCTTGGCAAGCCCTGCTGCCGATAAAACTCCCGCGCTGTCGGCTTTCTCGCCATACGCTCTTCCCAGCCAGAGATAGTAAACGCTTTGCTGCGGCGCCATATTTGCGGCTCGTTCGCAGGCTGCGATCGCGTGGTCCCATTCGTCGAGCATGAAATAGGCTCGGCACAGCAGGTTTTGTGACTCAGCGTCGGCAGGATTGTGCTTTATCTCTTGTTCAAGTCTGAGGATGGCTTCATCTACATGACCCGAAGCGAGAAGTTGTTTCGGAGTCTCCGCTGCAAATGTCGGCTTCAGGAGGAGAAAAAATAACAGAAACAAAATTAACCGTTGGGGCTTCATTCGTAGGAGGGGAATTACGGCACGACCTTAACAGTTGCTCCGTCGACGAGAGGCTTCTGTTCCTCGGCGGGAAGGGCCACAGTATCTCCCTCCGAGAGCCCCGAAACGATTTCAACGCGCGTGAGATTCTGAAGCGAAAACTCCACTGGTTGGGTCTTCAGGCGGTTTCCGACGATTCGAAATACATACGGCTTCGTGTCATCCATCCGGAGGGCGTCCCGTTGTAGGGTGAGTACGTTACTGTGTTCGGCGACTACGATCGTCACTCCGACATTGATGTTCGGAAGCAAGCGCAGGTCTTGGTTATCGATCACGCAAGTTGCTTCTCCAACATTTCGGTTGCCTCGCAACTTGACTGTCGAAGGAACCGTATTCACGGTCCCGTTCCAGACCCGCCCTTGAACCGCGTCCCATGTGACTTCGACTTTCTGTCCCACTTGCAGACGCCCCACATCCGGTTCGTCAACGAAGGCCCGCACCAGAACGCGGGAGAGATCTGCCTCTTGCAGCAGAAGATCGCCGGTCTGGACGAATGCTCCCTCCTTCACCGGCACGGAATAGACAACTCCGTCAAACGGAGCGCGGGCGCTTGACTTTCGCAACGCATCTTCAGCGCCCTGGTAGGCCGCCTGCGCCTCACTGCCTTGTGATTCGATGCGAGCGACTTCCGGGGACGAATATCGTTCCTTTTGCTTCTGCTCGAGAAGATTGACGTCCGCCTGCGCGCGCTGCAGCGAATCTTCCGCCTGCCGCACTTCACCCGGCGAGGCTGCCCCCTGCTGTTGTAACCGGCGCAGCGAGTCGAGATTGCGCTGCGCCCCTTCCCGGGCGCTGCGGGCCTTAACCAGTTGCGAGTTCAGGGTGAGGACCTCTTCCTGGGTGCCGCCGACTTTGAGAGCTGCTTGATCCGCCGCGGCCGACTTGATTTGAGCTTGTGCCCGGGCTGCCTGCGTTCGTATATCAGCGTCATCTAGTTCCAAAAGCAGCTGGCCTTTGCGCACATGGTCGCCTTCCTTTACCAGCAGGCGCTTCACGGTCGTCGCAATCGGAGCGTGCGCCTCGAAGTTCTGGATGGGTTCGACTTTGCCGTTCGTGGAAACCAGGCTGCGAATCGGTCCGCGTTGAACCGTAGTGGCTCGCACTTTCAGTGGAGTCTGATGCAAATACGAATAAAGGACCAATACCAAAATCAGCGCGCAAGCGCCCCAAATCCACCGCCGTCGCGACGGTGGGTGCGAATTGTTCGTCAATGCCAACTGATGGTCTTTCAGGGTCCGGCAGGAATTACTGTAAGCACTAATTTACCATTCTGGAGACGGTCGAACACCCGCAAGCCGCCCCTGTACGGTGTCTTATTGGATGCTGGCCGTTCCCCTTCGGCTGCATTTCTACTACCTCTCGTCTCCATTCCAGCCTGCTGGCATCTGCGTTCCGCAAGCCATCGACCCGCTACAATACTTTTTATGCCGAAATCCTCGCGTTACACTCCCGAGCACGCCGCAGCCGGCCTCGACGCCAAGTTTCCCGCAATCGAAACCTGGCCCAACCAGTTCCCTGGATACGAAATCGTCGTTGACGACCCCGAGTTCACTTCGGTCTGCCCGAAAACTGGCCTGCCCGATTTCGGCGCTCTCAAAATTCGATACATGCCCGACATGCACTGCCTCGAACTAAAGTCGCTGAAAGAGTATCTGCAGTCGTATCGAAATCTCGGAATCTTTCAGGAAAACGTTGTCAACCAGGTTCTCGAGGATATCGTGAAATGGGCTAAGCCGGTTTGGGCTGAGATCACCGGAGAATTCCGTCCGCGCGGCGGCATATCGACAACGATCGTCGCGCGATGGCCACGTCCCGGAACAAAATCAAATCTTCCATAGCCGGTAGAGTTACCAAGGCCGCCCGGGGTGGCGTGATATATTCGCTCGACACGTGGCACAGTCCGATCTCCAACCACGCACTGCGCTGATTGTCCTCACTGCGCTGAATCTGCTCAACTACGCAGACCGCAACGTGCTGTTCGCCGTCCAACCGCTGGTGCAGGACGAATTCCACCTTACCAACGCCCAGATTGGCTATCTGACTAGCGCCTTCCTTGGCTTTTACATGGTCGCCGCGCCGTTCGTGGGTCCGCTCGCGGATCGGTATTCGCGGAAACTCATCATCGTGCTCGGTGCTCTTTTCTGGAGCGGCCTTACGCTGATGACCGCCATCACCCACACCTATACCGAGCTGCTGATCCGCCACACCCTCGTCGGCGTCGGTGAAGCAACGTTCGTCACGATTGCCCCTACTTTTGTTGCGGACCTCTTTTCAGAAGAGAAACGCGGGCGAATCCTCGGCGTGTTTTATCTAGCGATTCCGGTTGGATCAGCCGCCGGATATTTGTTAGGAGGAAATCTCGCCCCGCACCACGGATGGCGATTTCCTTTCTATATTGCTGCCGCCCCAGGATTTTTGTTGGCGCTGACAGTGATGTTTCTCAAAGAACCGGAGCGCGGTCAGTTCGATTCAGTCAAAGAAACTCCAGAGCGCGGCACAATTTTCGGCCTTGCCCGCAACCCCGCTTTTCTGACTTCCACGCTCGGCATGGCGGCCATGACCTTTTCGCTGGGTGGCATCCAAGTGTGGATGCCCAAGTTTCTATATAGCGAACGCCACTACACGCTCGAAGCGGCGAACTTTGCTTTCGGCATTATCATCGTAATCGACGGTATCGTCGCCGCACTTGCGGGTGGGTGGCTGGGAGATTATCTCCTCAAACGGATGAAGAGTTCGTACTATCTCGTCTCCGCTGCAAGCATGTTGCTCGGAATCCCGGTCATGATCGTTGCCCTGTTCTCGAAAGGGCCGCTTATGATACCTGCCATCGCGGTTGCCGCCTTCTTTCTTCTTCTCAACACGGCCCCGCTCAACGCAGCCGTTATCAATTCCGTTGGTGCACACATTCGCGCCACCGCTCTCGCCGTGAACATATTCATCATCCACATTCTCGGCGATGTGCCCTCGCCGACTATGATGGGATGGGTCGCCGATAAGCACTCTCTACAAACGGCGTTTATTCTGCCAGTGATCGCGATGGGTGTCTCCGCTGCCATACTCTTTTATGGTATGAAATTCGCGCCGCCGGTTGCGGTTGAGGCTGCGGCTCTCGAGGCAGGGAAGACGTAACCGGGATGGTCTACTTTTATTGGATCGCGGGAACGATTCTTGCTCTAGCGTGGTTTTCCCGCATCTTGGATGCCGCCCTTGGCATGCCCAGTGTTGCCGATGTTTCCAGACCCGAGTGGAATCGAAATCCAGTTTCCCCTTCCGGCAATCCACGCGTTTCCATCATCGTTCCCGCGCGCAACGAAGAAGAGACCATCGAGCAGGCGCTGAAAAGCCTTCTCGCCCTGGACTACGACAACTACGAAGTGATCGCCGTGAACGACCGTTCGACCGATCGTACTGGCGAAATTCTGGACGAACTCGCGAATTTAGCTGACCAAAGGCTGCCCAACCCTTCGGGATATTCGACGGATCGAAGCAATGCCCGCCTGAAAGTGGTCCACCACAACGAACTCCCCGCTGGCTGGTTGGGCAAAACCCACGCAATGTGGACCGCCGCAAATCAGGCGAACGGTGATTGGCTGCTCTTTACCGACGCAGATGTGATCTTCAAGCCGGAATCTCTCCGCCGAGCCTTAGCCTACGTCGTATCCGAACCTGCCGATCATCTCGTTTTGTTTCCGCGCATGATTATGAAGCGCCCGGGCGAGTACATGATGATCGCCTTCTTTCAAACTATGTTCATGTTCGGCCACCGGCCATGGAAAGTGGCCGATCCCAGCACCGACGATCACATGGGAGTGGGGGCTTTCAATCTGGTGAGGCGCCACGTGTACGACGCAGTTGGAACTTACCACGCTCTGCGGATGGAAGTACTCGACGATATGAAACTGGGCAAGGTCGTCAAGAAATCCGGCTTCGCGCAAAGAAATGTTTTCGGCGGAGATCTGATTTCAATTCGATGGGCCCGAGGCGCGACGGGGATCGTCAACAATCTGACCAAAAATTTCTTTGCAGTCCTCTCGTTCCAGTGGTGGCGAACGCTGCTTTCTGCCTTCGGCCTGGCATTCTTGAATTTCGGTCCCTTCCTGGGTATATTCCTCGCGCATGGATGGGCGCGCCTCCCCTATGCCATCTCTCTGGGTTCGCTGTTTGCTATCTATATCGGAATGTCTTGGCGCTCTTCTGTCCCGCCCTACTACTTCCTGCTGCATCCGGTGAGTGCCGCGCTGTTTATCTACACGCTGCTGCGCTCGACCTTCCTGACACTTTGGAATGACGGCATCGAGTGGCGGGGCACCAAGTATCCTCTCGACGAATTGCGCAAAGGGATGGTTTAGGCAACGGAAGAGACGCGGCCTGATTCATAGGCAGACGTACGCCTCGCTCCAAAAAACAAAAGCATCAACAATCCAGCTGCGAAGATGACATTGCCGATTCGAAATCCCGCCCCCGCCCTGCCCACAACGGGCGACACAGTAAAGGAATGCCATGCGTAAGTGAGTGCTGCACCTGCAGCCAGGCCTAGGCGGTGTCGGCTATCCCATCCTGATCGACGCGACATCACCAAAATCGAGGCAATGATCACGAGATCGAGAACAACGTAGATCCCAACCGCGAACCATCCCCATGTTTTCGGAACCATCAAGAAGATCGAACCAGCGACCAGCGCGGCGAAACCCACAATCCAAGGATTGGGGACCAATCCGGCCTCCGTCGGAGTCGAACGTGCCGGCAGTAAGTAGGCGACGGCAATTGCCAGCACGCAGAGAACAGAGGCCCATACGAATTGCGCTTTTGATGCCACAAAATGGTCCTGTTTGATTTCAAAGCGTGTGGATGCAATGGCCGCCAAGATAAACAAGACTCCGACCACACTCAAACCGAGCGTCCCGAGCCAAGGCTTCGTCGCGCGCTCAGGCACCAGCGCCTCCACCAGCGCAATGGAAGTGGAGATACTCCACACGGTATGAAGCGTCAGCACGAAGATTGTCCACCAGGCGCCGATCCCCAGAGCTGGAATATATGCCGGTTCCAGCAAATGCAAATTCAAGTGCAGGTAATTCGGATTGAATAGCGTCTGCGTCGTGAAGGCTTCTTCGAACACCGCATAAGCGAACGCCAGCACGAAGATCGTTGGCCATCCCTTTCCTGTTCTGCGGGCAAATTCGCGAATCAGCAAGGCGCCCCCGCCGTACATCGGCGCCAGAATCACCAACGTTCCGAGCATCTTGATGGGCAGATCGCCAAGCAGAAATTCCGCCACCAGAGGAGCGAGAAAGAACAATCCAATCGCCGGGGCCAAACGCTTCATAGAAAATCCTCTAGGGTCGTAGTCATGTTGTTTGCGAGACATGATGCGAGTGCCCTAACTCCGAGCAGAGATCACTTCCAGTTTAAGTCCAGGAGCGATCGCGCCCATCACTGCCTCCGTGACCGTTTTTTGACTGATTTTGGATCCTTCTAGTTCGACCAGAGTGACCGCAGAGATGGCAGAGTAAGGCTCACCCGCCGCGATCATCGCAGCTAACGCGGTTTGCAACGGGGAGAGGCTGGGATTGAACGCAACATTCTCGATATAAGAGCCTCGATAAATGCGTCCGTGGCTCCCGCGCACGGCAACTCCCGCCGGAGATTTGCTGTAGGGAGCATAGGATTTCCGGGCAGCGTCGAGCGCGGCCAATGCGAGTGGGTCTGCCGAATCCGTAGCCAGGGTGAGTTTCTTCTCTTCCACCGGAAACGCTCCATGTGTCATGCCGAGCGCCGCAGGACCGAATGCGGAAGGCAGAATAGTCGAAAGCTTTAGAGGATCACGGCTCGGTGTGAAAATCAGCATCTCGCCGTCGGGCGACATCTCGTCGATGAACTGACGACAGTGCCCGCAAGGTGCGCCACCAACTGCCAAAGCGGCCACGGATTGCTCACCGTGCATATATGCATTTGAAAGCGCAGATTGCTCCGCATGTACGGCAAATCCGAGACACTGCCCCGGAATTTCAATATTTGCTCCGGTATACAAGCTTCCGCTCGCCCCGCGCACAACTACCCCGACGAAGAAATTAGAAATCGGCGCCCGCGAGTAGCTCTGCGCGAACGGCAACAGTTCGACCATCAATCGGTCTACGGATAGATTCTCATTCTTCGCCAGCGTCGCAGCCGCGTCTGCGGGAATTTGACCGCTATAACTCGAAGTCTTCAGCAATTCGCGCAACAGCGCGCGCGACTTCTCGCTGAACTTCGGCAATCGCTGGGCCAATACATCGGTGGTCGATTCTGTTTCCAGCATCGGCAGACCACTGACCGCCAATCCCAGCCCGGCCGCAGTAAATACCGCTAGTGCACTCCTGCGCGTAATGCCCCCGCCTTCCGATGTACCCCTCATGACTGCCTCCCCGGTGGTAAGAGTGGCAGTATACCGACAGCGGAAGATTTCCTGAGGGCAATAACAAGGGGAATTATTCCGGAGACTCCGCGCTGTCGGCCTCTCCATAAATAATTGTGGAATTCGGCACAGCCTTGGTCTTCGCCGACTTCTTGGTGGGGCGCATATGCCCCGCGCTGTAGTGGCCGCGGTTTTCGACGTCGTAGTTCTTCGGTAGCGGTGGAATCATCGCCGCTCCCCCGGTAATCTGACCGATCCTCTTCAGAATAATTTCCGCCCGATCGTCGTATAGTTTCACCGCGCCTTGAATCTCAATCGTTCGTCCCACGAGTCGACGCACATCCCCAACGTCTTTCAGATCTTGCGAGAACACCACCACGGTGAATGGGCACGCCAGGTGTTCTTCGCAAAAGTCGACGAAATGCACACCTTTGGCTCCCACGTTAACTCCCGCAACCTTTCCCGTGACACACTTAGTTTCCCCGACATGCAGCCGAGCTTCGTGAATTGGAATGCAATCGGACCCAAAGACAGGCTTTGCGGCGGGGAAGACGAGTAGCGCAGCACAGACGATTGAGACGCGGTCTAGCAATCGCAACATGCATCGATTCTGCGATCACGCAAAATAAAAGTCGGTGATGTCAGGAGAAAATCCGAAGGCAGCGTTCCAGAATGAAACTGGGCAGATTCCCCATTTCCCGCGGCAGCGAGAAATGGGGCGCCCGAAAGAAGAGATTGTTACTTAAAGGATTTGACGGCAGACGCTTCGTCGTCTTTCACGTCGAAAACTGTATAAAGCTTCGTGATCTGCAAGAGATCGTTGACCTTCTTGGTCAGGTTCAGCAGTTTAAGTTCGCCGCCCTGATTCTTGGTCGTTGTGAATGCGCTGACCAGTTCACCGATGCCTGAGCTGTCGATGTAGTTCACATCGTTCAGATTGAGCACAATCTTTTTGTTGCCCTTGCTGAGCAGGTCGCGCACCGTGTCGCGAAGGACTACGCTGCCTTCGCCCAGGGTGATGCGGCCGCTGCAGTCCACAATCGTGACTCCATCCACCTGCCGAGTACCAACCTTCATGCTCACTGGGAAGCCTCCTTGCCGCCCGCGGTTGGCCCGTGGACGCGCTTGATCAATTTAAGTTCAGTGCCCGTTGCGGATGGGCGAATCTCCACCACATCCATAAACGAGCGCATTAAAAAAATTCCTCGCCCCGAGGTCTTGAGTAGATTTTCCGGGGCCAGCGGGTTCGGGATCTTGCTCAGATCCATTCCCGGTCCCTGATCGCGGATCGTAATGATCAGGTCCTGGCTGGTGCGCTCAAAGGCGAGTGTGACTTTCTTGTCCGGGGCATAACCATTGCCGTGCAAAACGGCATTTACAGCGCCCTCTCGGACGGCCATCGAAATCTGCATCACCTCGTCATCGCCAAAGCCGAGTTCCGTAGCAATACGGGTGGCCTTCTCTTCAGCGCTATCAATCGTCTCCAGCGAGGAGTCCAGCGTATACGAGACGCGTTGCTCGGTCATGGCCATGGACGAAGCGAAGATTGAGTATACGGCCTGGAAGGGCAAAATGCCGCAACCCGTCCACGGACGCTCGCCAGATGCCTTTCCCGGCGAATGCGGTAGTTTGCCTGTCGGATGCCCACATTGTCAACGACGGACCCGAAAGAGCACTTTGCGACAGCCGCTCCGGGACGGGGACGCTGGCGATCCCTGGATGGATGCCAAGCCGCTACATTTGAGACCGGGCTCATTCGAAAGCCTGAAAATTTGCCCTCAGGAATATAATCCGCCTCGTGACACCGATCTCGGCCCATGAACTTCGGGAACGCCTCCGTCGAATCTTCCTCGGGATCCTTCTATTCCTCCTGGGTGTGGCCCTTCTCACATTCGGAATCGACTTCGCCGTTTTTCGCGTCCGCATTGCCACCAACCGAAATGCATATGGTTCGGTCACAGTGAACCACTACTATGCTGTCCTTCAAAAAAACGGAAAAACTCAGCTGATCTTCGATCCCCCGCAGTCAGAGACCTGCGTCAATGCTCTCTTCCCGCACGCCGGATCGTTGCCATGCTGGTATCTCACCCGTCATCCGGACCAGCGCACGAACATTTAGCCTTTCCGATCATCCCGACAGTTTGTCATTCCGAAGGCGAAACCGTGAGGAACCTGCTGTCCTGCGCATTTCGACGATCGCGCGCGTCGAAAGGCCGGCCCGCGGTAGCTCACTATCCAAGCGCCCGTTCAGCAATAGGCTAGAATGTTTCGATTCCGATCGCGGATCGAACGAGGAACCCATGAACAAACAGACTGTGCGAATTTCCTGCTTGGCCGGACTGCTCCTGACCCTTGCTTCCATTGCAACAGCGGGAAGTCAAGGTTCCGCGGATCCTCGTCTCCCAAAAGCCTACCGCTTCCAACAGGGAGGCTGGACGTACGTTCACCTCGAAGGCTCTCCCTCCGACATTGGTTTTCAGCATGGGTACTTGCTCGCTCCCGAAATCTCGGACGCCTTCGAAGCGATCAAGCTCTTCGATACCCATCAGAGCCAGCGCGACTGGGAGTTTTACCGCAACACCGCCCGCCAAATACTATGGCCGCACATTGACGCCGAGTACCAGCAGGAGTTGCAAGGTATAGCCGACGGAGTGAAAGCTCATGGCGTCGATTTAGACGTCTATGACATCGTCGCCCTCAATGGTTTCGAGGAAGTCCCCGACTACTACGTCCCATGGCTCAATAAGCAGCAGAAGTCTGCGAAGAATCCCAAACTCGCCGCTCCCGGAAACTGCAGCGCCTTCATCGCGACCGGCAGCATGACAAAGGACCACCAGATCGTCATTGCCCACAACAATTGGACCAGCTATCTCGCGGGCGAGCGTTGGGTCATCGTCTTCGACATTCAGCCCAAGCACGGTAACCGCATTCTCATGGACGGTTTCCCGGGAGTCATCACCAGCGACGACGACTTCGGCGTCAATTCCGCTGGCATGATGATCACCGAAACCACCATCACCCAATTCGAAGGATGGGATCCGAACGGCAAGCCGGAATTCATGCGCTCACGCAAGGCCTTGCAGTACGCCAATACGATCGACGACTATGTGCGGATTATCAAAGAGGGAAACAACGGCGGATACGCGAACGACTGGTTGATTGGCGATCGCAAATCGGGAGAAATCGCATACCTCGAGCTTGGCTTGAAGAATACTCCCCTTTGGCGCACGAAAGACGGCTACTTCGTAAGCTCGAATTTTGCCCGCGATCCGAAGGTCCTTAAAGAAGAAACTACTTTTGATCCCAATGATGCTTCGTCTTCACCCAACGCTCGGCGGGCGCGCTGGGAAGAAATCATGCAGCAATCTAGGGGAAAAATCGATGTCAACATGGCGGAGCAGTTCCTCTCCGACCACGTTGATAGCTTCGAGAAGAAAGAGCAGGCCAACGAACGAGTGCTCTGCGGCCATGTCGACGTTTCGCCTCGCGGAGTTAAGGAATGGGATTGGGAGGCCTATAACCCGGGTGGTGCTGTCCAAGGCAAGGCCACCGACAGCGCCATGGCCGCCAAAATGAGCTTCGTCGCTCGCGCCGGACACCCCTGCGGTGCCGATTTCCTCGCGGCAGACTTCCTCGAGCACCATCCGGAGTATTCCTGGCAGAAGCCGCTCCTGAAAGACATGAAGGCGGGACCTTGGACAGTCTTCGCCTCCGGGCAGAAGGAGTAGATCAGGGAACAGAGTTCAGTGCGAAGTGGGTAGTGGCAAGTGAAATAGGCGTCAGCGCGGAGACTGAGCGCTACTCAAAGTTTGTCATTCCGAGCGAAGCGAGGAATCTCGGGTTGCTGACCCCAAGCCACTAGTCACTGATCTCTGACCCGCTGCTCTCTGATTTCCAAATCCCTCCCATAAACAAATTTGATTGGACTCCCGCCAAATCGGAACCTAGAGTCTCAAGGGTGCAGCCGAGCCGTACCCGAACTCGCGGACTTGTGCGCCGGATGAACCCGCCCGACGCGCCTCTCAGTTTGTTTCGTCCGCCGTTTCGAAACTACCAATTCGATTCGGCCTACGATGAGATGTTCGCCTCCCCGGGTACGCCTCGGGCTCACTACAAAGCCCTGTTCCAACGTCTTTTGGAACTTCCTCCGGAAGAACTCCGCAAAAGCCAGCAGGCCGCTGACCTGTCGTTTCTCCATCAGGGCATCACTTTTACTGTTTACGGCAACGACGAGGGAACTGAGCGCGTCTTCCCCAACGATCTTCTGCCTCGCATCATCCCTTTCGACGAATGGCGGAAGATCGAAAGCGGACTCACCCAGCGCATCGCCGCTCTCAACCTTTTCCTCGAAGACATCTATCATGGGGGACGGATCCTCGCCGACGGCATCGTCCCGCGCGAGCTTGTTTATAGCTGTCGCCACTTCCGCCGGGAGATGCGCGGACTCTCCGTCCCGCATGGAATCTATGTCAGCATCTGTGGAACCGATCTGGTTCGCCTGCCCGACGGAAGCTTTGCCGTCCTCGAAGACAATCTTCGAGTTCCCAGTGGCGTTTCTTACATGCTGGCCAACCGCAAGGTCCTGAAGAAGGTTTTTCCAACCCTCTTTCGTGACTACGGAGTCTCCCCGGTCGATCACTATGCGCAGGCGCTCCTCTCGACATTGCGCGCGCTCGCTCCTCCACACACAACGTCCCGCCATGAGCCCAAAGTCGTATTGCTCACGCCCGGTGTTTTCAACTCCGCTTATTTCGAGCACACCTTTCTTGCCCAGCAGATGGGCATCGAACTCGTCGAAGGACGCGATCTGCTCGTCCACGACAATATCGTCTACATGCGCACCACGGCGGGATTGCAGCGCGTCGACGTCATCTATCGCCGCGTCGACGACGACTTCCTCGACCCGCTCTGTTTCCGTCGCGACTCGAATCTGGGTGTCCCGGGCCTGTTCAATGCGTACCGCGCCGGCAACATCATCCTGGCCAATGCCATTGGAACCGGCGTCGCTGACGACAAGGCGATCTACGCCTATGTTCCGGCTATCATTCGTTACTATCTCGGCGAAGATCCCATCCTTGCTAACATCCAGACGTATCTACTCAACGACCGTTCCCAACGAAATTACGTATTAGAGCATCTAGACGAACTGGTCGTGAAGGCCGTCGGTGAGTCCGGAGGATACGGCATGCTGATCGGCCCGCATAGCTCGGAAGAGGACAGGGAAGATTTTCGCCGTCGCATCGAAGCTGAGCCACGAAACTACATCGCGCAGCCGACGCTGAGCTTGTCGCGGGCGCCGTGCTTCCTCGAAGGCGAAGTCCAGGCCCGGCACGTGGATCTTCGCCCTTACATTTTGTATGGCGAAAATGTCACGCTGGTTCCCGGAGGCCTGACGCGAGTTGCACTGCGTCGCGGATCGTTAGTGGTGAATTCTTCACAGGGCGGCGGTAGCAAGGATACCTGGGTCCTGCGCGCATGAGGAACGGAGACCGAAGGAGAACGGCCATGTTATCCCGGGTCGCGGACAGTTTGTACTGGATGAGCCGCTACCTTGAGCGTGCCGAACATACGGCGCGCCTGATCGACGTTAATCTCCAGCTTCGCCTGGATCAATCGCCGGAAGCCGGCGCCGGACGATGGCTTCGATTGCTTGAGGCTTGTCAAGTTCCTCCGCCGGAAAATGGCAAGATCGGCTCGACCGCACTCACTCACATCCTCACGCTCGATCGCACGAACGAGTCATCCATTTTGTCTTGCGTGGCCAACGCCCGCGAAAACCTGCGGCAGGTCCGTGAACAGTGCAGCACGGAGATGTGGGAACAACTCAACCGCCTTTACCTGCAGGTCAACAGCACCACCTCCAGTGAGGCTTGGCTGCTGCATTCGCATATTTTCTTTCGGGCCGTGCAAGATGGAGCCCATCTTTTCCAGGGTGTCACCGATTCCACCATGTCCCACGGCGAGGGCTGGCAATACATCCAGCTCGGACGATTCGTCGAGCGCACCGACGCTCTCGCTCGCCTCATCGGCACTCATTTTGGAAGTCTCTCGCATCCCCTCGATCAAGCCGTCGAGAGCGAGGATTACATCGAGTGGGTGGGACTTCTGAAATCCTGCGCCGCATTTGAGGCCTATTGCAAAACGTACACGGCAGAACTTCGCCCTTTGCGGGTGGCAGAGTTCTTGCTGCTGAATCCCGAATTCCCACATTCTGTCCGTTTCTCAGTGGACATGGTTCACGCCGCGCTCACCGCCATCGGCAATATGACCGAGCGCAAAGCCGAGCAACCGGTTCGTCTCGCCGGTAGACTGCAAGCCACTCTCAGTTTCAGTCAGATCGAGGAAATCATGGCGTCCGGCGCAACTGGATACGTCAGCAGCATCCGCTGGCAGTGCGCCAATGCCCACACTGCAATCCATCAGGTCTACTTCGATTATTCGGTCGAATCAGCGCTGGTGGCGTAAATGAATGTTGTTTTTGTCCTTTAATGACTAAATGGCTCGATCGTTCAACGGCTGAATAATCCAATGATCTATTCCGTCCGCCATACTACGACCTTCCGCTACCAACCTGCGGTCCGCGAGAGCATTATGGAAGTCCGTCTCCAGCCTCGCAGCGACGGAGATCAACGCTGCCTTAACTTCACTCTCAACGTCGACCCCGCAGCCAACGTGATGCAATACCACGATTTCACAGGGAACACTGTCCATCACTTCGACATCGCCGGCAGTCATTCGCAGGTCAAAGTTATAGCGGAGTCGACGGTCGAAGTTCAGTCCATCACGCCGCCGCGGGCAGCCGATTGTGGAGACTGGCCCGATCTCGATGCGCTGGTCGCGAGCGATGATCATTGGGAGATGCTTCTTCCCAGCCACTTCGCGCACTCCAGCGAGCCCTTGGATGCCCTGGCGAAAGAATTGAAGTGTGAGCGCCGCGGAAATCCTCTCGAGTTGTTGACCGAGTTCAACGAGGCCATTTACACCCAGTTCTCGTATGTGCCCAACAGCACCAAGGTTGACTCCCCGATCGAGGACGCGCTTCAAAGCCGTCAGGGCGTCTGCCAGGACTTTGCTCATATCATGATCGCCTTGGTACGTCGGCTGGAAATCCCGTGCCGCTATGTCAGCGGTTACATGTTTCATCGGGAGGAAAAAAGGAAAGATCGCTCGCAGGAAGGCGCGTCGCACGCCTGGGTGGAAGCGTTGGTCCCGCGCCTGGGGTGGGTGGCCTTCGATCCGACGAACAATCTCGTGGGCGGCGATCGTCACATTCGGGTCGCCATTGGACGTGACTATGCAGATGTCCCTCCAACCCGCGGCGTCTATAAAGGCGATGCCGAAAGCGAATTGAGTGTAGCCGTAACCGTAAACCCCGCGGACGCCGAATCACCGGAACCCGCAGCCCCGGCCTTCGTAGTTCGCACGCGCCCCCCGCTGGTGCGCGGTCCATCGATAAGAACCGACCAAGAGCAACAACAGCAACAACAGCAGCAACAGTAAGCGCATGGTCGACGGTAAGACCGCGGAGCGGCGTCCCTTCAAGGGCTGCGTCATCGATGCCGAAAACACTCGGGCTTCAGCCTCTGTGTGACCGTTCTACTCGTTCAGCGAGCAACTGCAATCCGCGGGCACGACATGGGCCAGCAGAAAATCCGCCACGCGCTTGTAAGCATCAATTTGATTCTCGACGCGCGCGAATCCGTGTCCCTCGTTCTCGTAGATCTTGTAATCTACCGTCCCGCCGCGCTTCTTGATCGCGTCTACTACCTGCTGCGTCTCCGACTTCGGACACCGCGGATCATGTCCGCCCGCGAGCAGCAGTAACGGCGCCTTGATCTGATCGATGAAGTTGATCGGCGAGCGCTCTTTATAGAGCGCCTTGTTTTTTACCGGATCGCCCATCGTCGCCAGATCCGACTGCTGCAGCACCGGGTCCTCATTCTCGATTTCCGTGAACCAGTTCACGAACGGCACAATCGGCACGCCCGCCGCCCAGACTTCCGGGGCCTTCGTCACCGCCATCATGCTCAGATACCCGCCGTAGCTACCGCCCATGACCGCGATCTTTTTCGGATCGAGATGCCCGGTCTGCTTGATCCAATCCACTCCGGCGAGCACATCCTGCAAATCGCCGCCGCCCATGTCGAACAGGTTCGCCTGCTGGAATTCTTTTCCATAACCAGTCGACCCGCGATAGTTCGGCGCCAGCACCATGTATCCCTGATTCGCGGCGAACTGCACAAAGCGGTTGAACGAATTCATGGTCTGCGATGTCGGCCCGCCGTGGATATACACGATCGCCGCGTTCTGCCCGTTCCGTGCCATGTTGAACGGCACGTAGAGAAACGCCGAGATCGTCCACTTTCCGTCGCGGCTGGGATAGTGAATCAAATACGGCTCAACCAGATCTTCCGATTGAATCCCTGCCACCAGCGAATGCGTAATCTGTTGCGATTTCCCGGTCGCGAGGTGGTACACCCAAAGATCGCTCGGAGCCGTCGGCCCGTTGTGAAAGTAGAGCAGCAGCGACCCATTCGCGCTGAACGCCGAATGCCCGCCGGCAGGTTCATTCACGCCGTTGGGAATTGCCAGCGCGGTCGACTTGCCCGTCGCTACATCGTGCAGATAGATGTCTTCGTTTCCGTCCACATTGGCGCTAAACGTCAGACGCTTTCCGTCCGGAGAAAACTCACCAGAGTGAATCTCCCATCTATCCTTAGTAATCCAACGGGTCTTCTTGCTCGTTACATCCAGCAGTCCGACGTTCTCGTAGCCATTCGCTGTGTTCGAACTCAGCAGCACGCGCTTGCCATCCGGTGCAATCGCACTGGCCGAAAAGAGTTGCTCGCCGTCGTGTGGTGTAAGCAGCGTGCTCTGCCCGCTCGCAAGCTCTGCGATGAAGACATTGGAATCCGTGCCCTTCGCTTGTTCCTGCGTATACACGATATGCTTCCCGTCCTTCGACCAGATGGGATTCAAGTTTTGCTTGTCCTGCGGCGTGTTCGAGGTGATGTGCTTCACCTCGCGCATGATCATGTCGTACACGTCAATCTCATAGGCGGCCGAAGTCTTCGGCTTCACTTCATACGCAAGATAACGTCCATCCGGCGACCACGTCGGATTCAATTCCGCAATCTCGCTGGTTTGCGTGAGGTTGACGACTTTCCCAGTCTTCGGCGATACCAGGAAAATGTCCCACACTTCATCGCCGTCGAAGTCGGACTGATACGCGATCCATTTTCCATCCGGTGACCACGCCGGATTGGTCTGCCGCTGATCGCTAACCGTCATCTGCACCGGAAATCCGCCCTCAGAGGGCACAATCCACAAATTATTCCGCCCGCTCATATTCGAAACGAACGCGATGCTCTTGCCATCGGGAGACCACGTCGCCCGCCCGATCTGCCGCGTCATATAAAGCTTTTCAATGGTCAATCCGCGCGGCTCAACCTGCGCGTTCGGCTTCGATGACACTTTTTTCGGATCGGTGATTGCCTGGGGAACCGGCAAGGTTTGCGCAGCACTGTCGACGACAACGCTACTCGTAAGCATGACAATAACCAACAGCGGACACAGCCGCATGGCGCGGATCCTCAAGGTAAGGTAAAAAAGAGAGTCTAGCAGAGCGCATTCCGCTCGGCCCGCACTCGAATATTTCTCAGGTCGCACAATCTTATGAACATCGCAACGTTTCGCCGCATCGCTTCCTCCTTACTCCTCTCGGGGATGCTTGCATTCCCGATCGCAGGCGCAAACGCACAGAATGCTCAGCACCACATCGGCATCAAAGGCGACCACTTCGTCTTCGACGGAAAGCCCCTGCAGATCATCTCCGGTGAACTTCACTACGAACGCATCCCGCGGGAATATTGGCGCGACCGTTTACAGAAAGCGCGCGCCATGGGACTCAACACAATTTCAACGTATGTGTTCTGGAACGTGCACGAGCCGAAACCTGGTGTCTACGATTTCAGCGGATCGCTCGATGTGGCTGCGTTCATTCGGATCGCGCAGGAAGAAGGCCTGCACGTCATCCTGCGACCCGGACCCTACGCCTGCGCTGAGTGGGATCTCGGAGGCCTGCCGGCTTGGCTTCTCGCCGATCCCACCATCGTCTTGCGCAGCGCTGACGAAAAGTTCATGGGTCCAGCCGAGCGCTGGCTCAACCGCCTCGGCAGGGAACTGGCGCCCCTCCAGCTCACACACGGTGGTCCCATCATCGCCGTTCAAGTTGAAAACGAGTACGGCTCCTTCGGCAACGACAAGAATTACATGAACCGCGTTCTCGCCGCGCTCAAGAATGCCGGCCTCGGAGAAGTTCTCCTTTACACAGCCGACGGAGGGGACGAACTTCCCGCCGGAACTCTTCCGGGCATCCACGCCGTCGTCAACTTCGGCCCCGGTGAGGCGAAAGCAGAATTCGCCAAGCTGCAGAAGTTTCGTCCCGGCGAGCCGATGATGAGCGGCGAATATTGGGACGGCTGGTTCGATCATTGGGGTGAAAAGCATCAGACCACCAACGTCGCCCAGCAGGCCCAAGAACTAGATTGGATTCTCTCGCAGGGATACTCGATCAACCTCTACATGTTTCATGGTGGCACGAGCTTTGGATTTATGAATGGAGCAAACTGGGAAAAGCGCTACGAGCCCGACGTCACCAGCTATGATTACGATTCCCCCGTCAGCGAGTCGGGGGCGCTCACCAAGAAGTTCTTCGCTTTCCGCGATGTCATCGCAAAGCATCGCCCTGGCGAGAAGTTTCCCGACCCGCCTTCTGCGTTGCCTGTGATTGAAATTCCGGAATTCGAGTTGTCCGAAACTGCGCCGCTATGGTCGAACCTTCCGGCTCCGGTTAGCGTCGACAAGCCGCGTCCCATGGAAATGTTAGGCCAGTCGTACGGATACATCCTGTACCGCACAAAAGTTAAAGCCCCGCTCTCAGGTGAGCTCAAGATCAACGAGCTTCGGAGCTACGCTCGCGTCTATGTGAACGGCAAACTCGCGGGCACTCTCGACCGCCGCAAGAAGCAGGATCACCTGTCCATCACCGCCGGCGGAGAGACAACGATCGACATCCTCGTCGAAGGCACCGGCCGCATCAATTTCACCACCGAACTCCGAAATGAACGGCAGGGAATCGGCGGCCCAGTAACTTTCGCCGAAAACGAACTGACCGACTGGGAGGTGTTCCCGCTGCCCATGGACGATCTCTCGCATTTGCAATTCTCGAAACGGGTCGGCTCTCCAAATGCGCCCTTGTTCTATCGCGGTCGTTTCGATCTGCAAAACACAGGCGACACCTTCCTCGACACTCGCGGTTGGAGCAAGGGAGCCGTTTGGATCAACGGTCACGCCCTTGGCCGCTTTTGGAATCTCGGACCTCAGCAGACGCTTTACGTCCCCGCTCCCTGGCTCCTAAAAGGAACAAACGAGATTGTCGTTTTCGCGCAAGACAAGCCGAAGAGTCGACGTATCCGCACTCTCGGCGCTCCAGTTCTGAATGAATTGGGAACTGAATAGTTGGAGTTGAAGCGGAAGAGGACAGGCCAGGAATTCTCTGTGCGCACTCTGTGTCCTCTGTGGTGAATGGTTTTTCTACGCTTTCGCGTCCTTGTGCATATCCACGGTGCTCCAGGTCTTATCCCCGGCGTGGCAGATATTCTCCAGCGAGCACTCGGCGCACTTCGGCTTGCGAGCTATGCACAGCTTCCGCCCGTGCCAGATAATCTGATGTGAAAATAAAATCCAACGGTCGCGCGGAATGATCTTCATCAAATCCTGCTCGATCTTTTGCGGATCGTCCTGTGTCGTCAGTTCCAGCCGCCTCGATATACGGTGTACATGCGTGTCCACGACCACGCCCACGGCTTTTTTGAACCACGTTCCCAGCACGACGTTCGCCGTTTTCCTCGCCACCCCCGGGAGGGTTAGTAGCTTGTCGATGTCGTCCGGAACCTGCCCGCCAAACTCCGCCACCAACTTCTTCGCCGCCCCCACCACGGACTTCGATTTATTCCGAAAAAATCCCGTGGATCTTACATCCGGCTCCAACTGTTCCGGCGTCAACGCTGCAAAAGCCTCGAGTGTCGGATACTTTCGAAAAATCACCGGCGTAACGCGATTGACGTTCACATCCGTCGACTGCGCGGAAAGAATCGTCGCTACCAAAAGTTCCCAAGCGCTGGCATGAGTCAAAGCGCACGTCACCTCTGGATACAGATCGTTCAACCGCTTCAGAATCTCCGCTACCCGCTCCGGCGCGACCGGATTGTAGCCCTTGCTCTTCGCCCCCGACGGTGCAGAGGAAGCCTTCGCAACGCGCGCTTTTCCATCCGGCTTAGAATTCTTCGCCGTGCGGGCAGAAACTCCCGGCACTCGAACTTTATTCGCCCGGTCCTGACGCCCGGTTCGAGCTGGCTGGCGCGGACTGACTCCTCGCGGCATGAAAATCCTTTCCTCTTCCTCGAATGCCGCTCATCATAGCAACGGATACTCGCCCATTGCCACCGTCCCTAACACCTGCCGTCCCAATCAAGTGCCCTGTCCCTCGGTAACCTCGCCGGGAATTGACGCCCCTTACCTTGCCCGGTACTCTGGAATCATTCCATCGAAATCAGGGAAGCACTCATGGCCGTAAATTCGATCCAACTCGGGCAAGTCTGGCGCAGTGAAGCGGATGGCCAGGATTATCTCGTCACCAAGGTCTACAACGAAGTTTTCTCGCAGTTCGCGATGTTGCGCCCCGCAGGAATCACGGCGCCCGACGCCCCCACAGTGCGCATCAAGGTCGTCAAAGGCCCGCAAGGCGCCACCCTTCCCGGCTACACCTTTACCCAAGAAGGCTCGTTCTAGCCATCACCGATCGCGCTCGAATTTCCGATACACTGAATGGAAGTTCTCATTTCGCAGTTCTCAGCAAAATCCCAATGTTTCCTGGCTTTAACTGAGAACTGAGAACTGCCGACTGAACTGTCTCTATGACTGAACGCATCCTCGCCATCCTCTTCATCTTTATCAGCAAGATCATCGCCGTCACCGGCTACGCGGGGATCGCAATCCTGATGGCCATCGAGTCCGCCTGTATCCCGCTGCCGTCCGAACTCATCATGCCCTTTGCGGGCTATCTCGTCTTCCAAGGCACGTTCAAGCTCTTCTGGGCGGCCACCGCCGGTGCGATCGGATGCAACCTCGGCTCGCTCGTCGCTTACGAAATCGGCTGCTACGGCGGACGTCCCCTCGTCGAGCGCTATGGACGCTGGATCCTCATGGGACACCGCGAGCTCGACTGGGCCGACCGCTTCTTCGCCCGCTGGGGATACCTCGCCGTCTTCATCGGACGCCTCCTGCCCGTGGTCCGCACCTTCATCGCGCTCCCGGCCGGCATCTCCCGCATGCCACGCGCCCGCTTCCACATCTACACCTTTCTCGGATCATGGCCATGGTGCCTGGCTCTGGCCTATTTCGGCATGAAGCTTGGAGAAAACTGGCGAGAACTCGGCAAGTACTTCCACAGATTTGACGCCGTCATCGGCGTGACGTTGCTGATTGCATTGGCTTGGTTCATCTGGAGCCATTGGCAGAACCGCCTCCGCACTGCCTCATAGCCCCTACGAAACTTTCGCCAGCTGCGACGCGACAATCTGCCAGCGCCCGTCGCGCTTCTCTACAACATCCATGTAAACGTATCCAACCGACGAGCGCGCGCCCTCTCGCTCCACTTCATCGATTTCCGACCCGTGTACGATCGCTACATCCTCACGCACGAATCGAACACTTCTCCTGGTACATTTCATCGCGATAAATCGAATCGCCCCCGAAGTCAGATTCCGGATCAGATCCCGACGTGTCGTAGCCTTCCCCGATTCGTCATATTGCACATAATCCTCGGCATAGATGCGCTCCAACTCCGCGACGCTCGCGGACATCAGGGCCCGGTCCCCATCCTCAAAAAGCCGAAGTATTTCCTGTACGTCGCCCAATGATTTGTTCCTCCGCCACTGCCTGTTGCCCCGAGCCGCGCATTGGTGTAAAAGCAATGGCACCTCAAGGAGAATCTCATGCGCCCCGTTCTAGCGGCCTTACTATTCTTGACCACCATCTTCCCGATCGCGGCGCCTGCCCAATCCACAGCCTCCGACAAACCCTTCGTCGTTGAGTATTACTACAAAACCAAGTGGGGACACGCCGACGAATTCCTCAAGCTCTTCAAGAAAAATCATTACCCGATGCTGAAGAAGGAGATCGAGATGGGGCGCCTGCTCAAAGTTTGGATGGACCAACCGCGCTATCACACCACCGAAGATGGCCGCTGGGATTTCCGCGTCACCATCGTCTTCAAGAACGCAACAGTCGCCAACGAACCATTCGACGAAGCCGCCCTACAAAAGCAACTCTTTCCGGATCAAGAAACATTCCAGCGGGAGGAGCATCGCCGTTTCGAAATCCTCGACTCCCACTGGGATCTCCCCATCAAAAAGATGGATCTAGAAGCTAAGCCATAAGCAGTGAACGGACACAGAGGCCGACCGTCTTCCCCCGTGAAGCTCGTTCCTCTGTGGTGAAAAGGTTCTCCACCCGACTTCCTCCACTCGCAAATAATTGCACACTCTTCTCGAGGTGCGCCGATGCTCCCGATCCGCAAAAGATGTTAAAGATTCATGACAATCTCGAAGGAATTCCTTTATCGCCGCCATCAAAATTTGGAATTAGACATAATCCCTACAAGATCGATAATGTACGACATGGACACGTTCATATCTGTCGAGGATTCACACGTAGATGTTCTTCATGAAATCAGCGTTCGTCTTAACACCGCCGACGGATTTCACGACGTTCTTACCCGCGTCGTCGATTTTGCTTCCGCTCTCGTCAAGTGCGATTCATGCCTGATTTACGTTCTTGAAGGGGATGACCTGGTTCTCCGCGCTTCCAAAAATCCCCACCCCGATGTTGTCGATGGGCTGAAGCTCCGCGTGGGGCAGGGAATTACCGGATGGGTTGCGGAGCATCTTGAGCCCGTCGCGATTCCAGAAAAAGCAGCGCATGACCCCCGCTTCCAGTTCTTCCACGAGCTTCCGGAAGACAGCTACGAAGCATTTCTCTCCGTTCCGATCATGTGCCGCGGACGCGTCGTCGGCGTCATCAACCTCCAGCACCGGCAGCATCATGTCTACCGCAGACGCGAGATTCGCATGATCTCCACCATCGGTTTTCTCGTCGGAGCCGAAATTGAAATGGCTCGGCTCGAAGACGCTAACTCCACGCTCGCCGAACAATTGCAGACTCGCAAAATCGTCGAGCGCGCGAAAGGTATCCTGCAACGCGACCTGGGACTGAACGAGGAGCAGGCCTATCTCGCTCTCCAGCGCCAAAGCCGGCAGAAGCGCAAGCCGATGAAGGAAATCGCCGAGGCAATCGTTCTCAGCGATGACGTCCGTGGCAACTCGCAACTTCAGGCCACATAAAACCGACTCGTCTCCATGGTTCATGTGGGGTGCCCCATTTCCGGCCGGTTTTGCCGGAAGTGGGGCTTTTGACTTTGAAGTCGTCGAGAGCCAAGAAGAAAATTGGGGAAGGTCCGTATCGGGCCACAGCTTCAGCCGCAGAGGCCCATTGACGCCGATCCGTCACCACAAAAAAAGGGCGGATACCTGGTTGAGTATCCGCCCTTTCCTCTTCAAAACAACCCAGAGACTTACTGCCCTGATGCTGAAGCCGTGGTTGCAGCCCGGGCGATCTGCTTCTCCGTCGCATGTGCCGGCACATTGAAGCGTAGTGTCATGCCAAACTCCGGCAATTGCATCGCGCTCACGTAGCTGCCGTCGGCCGTTGTTTCCAGCACTAACCGACTCATCGATGCGTCTGTCGTCTCTTCCGTCACCGGAACCAGCATCATGTATCCACCCGGCGCCCCGCTGATCTTGCTCAATGTGAGCAAAGCAATCCCCGAAGAGTTAAAAGAGAATTTGTATTCCCCTGCAGGAACTTTTGCATTCCCCCAGAGCACATCGTGGGACAGCGTAAATTTACCGTGTGCCGGAGACTGCGCAGAAGCCAGGGTCGGAGCGAAACTGATCGTGGTTGCAGCCAGCAGAGTGGCATAAACGAACTTGCGAATCGAAGTCATAGGATCTCCATTTCTGCGCCTGCCGAGGGACACGACGGCGCAAGTCTGACGAGCACGCTGTCCGCATGATCCGGATCGCATGGGCTCAGGCTGTAGTGGAGAACGACAAGGTCAGGAGATTGTCGATGCCGCTAACACAGCTGGCACGCAATCAGCGACTCCGCGGGGCCGGCGAACTGAGCTGGTGTGCGAAGTGATTCCACTATGCAGCAACTTCAGTGCAGAGTCCAATTCAAAGAATTTATGGAAGCGATTAAGTAGACATTCGGCTTAACTTGCACCTCGACACTCCCTCATTGGTTGCGCGGAAATCGGGCCGCTAATCGTTCTCTCTATTTGCCGATGTATCCCTCAGATCATGAACACTACAGGACAAGCTTCGGCAGAAAGGCCAAATCCCTGGCTCGCTCGTCAGCCCATCGTCACCAGCGAAGAAAAACTCGTCGGCTACGAACTCCTTTTTCGCGAGACTGCGGAAGATCTCCACTTTCGTTCCGATGCCGAGAACGCAACCTCTAGCACCATCGACAGCTTGAATGTCACCGGTCTCGACGCCGTTTGCGACGGGGGCCTCGCCTTCATCAACTGCACTCATCAGATGTTGCTGAAGGATTACTTTCTGCTCCTGCCGCCCGACAAGGTCGTCATCGAGATTCAAGAGACGATTCCCGCCGACGAAATCGTACACTCCGCTTGTCAGCGACTTCGGCAAAAACGCTTCAGTCTCGCCCTCGACAACTTCACCCCGTCCGATCCCCGTGAATCGCTCGCTTCTTACGTCAATTTCATCAAGGTTGACATCCGCAAGTTTCGGCTCGAAGAAAATGCAGCCTTCGCCAGGAAGTTCGCTTGTAAGGACTGTCGCCTGTTGGCGCAAAGAGTCGAAACCCGGGTGCAGATGCTTACCGCTGCCAGTCACGGCTTCTCGTTGTTTCAGGGATATTTTTTCCGCCGTCCTGAGCATATGCGAGCCCGCCACATTCCCACCAATCAGGCCGACTCTCTGCGGTTGCTGAAAGCCGTCGCTGGACCGGTAATTGACCTTCCTGCGATCGAGTCCCTCATCAAGCACAATGCCTCCCTCTGCTATCGCCTGTTGCGCTATCTCAACTCCCCGCTGCTCGGCCTGTCGTCCCCCGTTCAATCCATTCGCCACGGAATCGCGCTCCTGGGTGAGCGCGAACTTGTCCGCTGGATTCGCATGGCCACCACCCTCGTCATGGGTCAGGAAAAGTGTTCGGACCTCATCTCGTCCTCTCTCGTCCGCGCCCGCTTCTGCGAATTGATCGGCCCAAAACTTGAAAACGCTGCGCCTGATCTTTTCTTGATGGGGCTACTGTCCGTGATGGACGCAATCCTTGACCTTCCCATGGGAGTCGTCGTTGAAGGCCTTCCTCTCGACCCGGACATGAAAACCGAACTGCTGGGCGCGAAGATCGGGCGTGACACAACTCTCACTCCCGTGTATCGCCTCATGCTGGCGCGCGAGAACGGCGACTGGGAGGACGTCACCGCGTCTGCCAAAAAACTGAATTTGTCCTTGCCCTGTGTCAACCGCGCTTACAACGAGGCCTTAATCTGGGCTCGCGAAATGACTATCGGCATGCCGGGACATTAACTCGCGGGCCTTGCGCCTTTCATTCAACCCCCTTTCTCCTAAGTTGAGTCCTCATTTTTTGCCTTCCACCTCTCTCTCGTTTGCCAAGGACCCCGCTATCGTGAGACCATCACCAGTTCATTCAGGTGTCGGTAAACCGTCACCATAGGAGGGCACTTGTACCAAAAGAAAGCTGGAGTCTTCATGGCCGATTGGTGGGACGCCGATGGCCGTCGCCATCGGAAACAGTTCGCTACGGCGGCAGCAGCACGTGAGCATGAGCATCGCGAGACTGCCTTGGCGCACGCCATGCGCGCTACCCGCGAGATGAAGAAAGTAGCCCGAACCAGTGGCACAAAACGATCGTCACCAAAGACGGAAAGTGGCACCATCGAATCCGCGAAGGGCAAACTCGGAGTCATGATCCCAGGGATGGGAGCTGTCGCCACGACCTTTGTCGCCGGCGTCGAGGCCATCCGTAAAGGCCTCGCCAAGCCGATTGGCTCCCTCACTCAAATGGGGACCATCCGTCTCGGCAAGCGTACCGACGCCCGATCCCCGAAAGTGAAAGAGTTTGTTCCCCTGGCCGGCCTCGACGATCTCGTCTTCACCGGATGGGACATTTTCGAAGACAACATGTACGAGGCTGCTTCCAATGCAGGGGTGCTCGACTACCGTCTTCTCGAGCAATTGAAGCCCTTCCTGTCGACCATCACGCCGCGCGCTGCCGTGTTCGATCACAATTACGTTAAAAAGATCGACGGTCCCAATGTTAAGAAGGGCAAGAACAAGATGGATCTCGCGCAGCAATTGCGCGATGACATCCGCGACTTCAAGAAGACCAGTGGCGCCAGCCGCCTCATCACCATGTGGTGCGGCTCAACCGAGTCCTACATTGAGCCCACCGAAGCTCATCAATCCGTGAAGGCGTTCGAGAAGGCGTTGAAAGAGAACGACGAGATGATCGCCCCCTCAATGATCTACGCCTACGCCTCGCTGATGGAAGGGGTCCCGTTCGCCAACGGCGCTCCGAACCTGACCGTTGATCTTCCGGTCATGCTCGAACTCTCCCGTAAGAACGAAGCGCCCATTTGCGGCAAGGACTTCAAGACTGGTCAAACGCTGATGAAGACCGTCCTCGCGCCCGCCTTTAAGGCCCGCCTGCTCGGACTCAGTGGCTGGTATTCCACCAACATCCTCGGTAACCGCGACGGCGAGGTCCTCGACGACCCTGGGTCCTTCAAAACGAAGGAGGAGTCCAAGCTGGGCGTCCTCGAACACATCCTCCAGCCGGGCCTCTATCCCGAACTCTACGGGAACATGTATCACAAGGTGAGAATCAACTACTATCCTCCTCGGGGTGACAACAAAGAGGGCTGGGACAATATCGACATCTTCGGATGGCTCGGCTACCCGATGCAGATCAAAGTCGATTTCCTATGCCGCGATTCCATCCTCGCAGCGCCCATCGTGCTCGACCTCGTCTTATTCCTCGACTTGGCCAAGCGTTGCACCGAACTGCGGGGCCTGGGCATCCAGGAGTGGCTCAGCTTCTACTTCAAGTCTCCGATGACGGTCCCCGGTCTGTATCCGGAGCATGACCTCTTCATCCAGCTGATGAAGTTGAAAAACACCCTGCGCCATCTCAAGGGCGAAGAGCTGATTACGCATCTCGGCCTGGAGTATTACGACTGAGGGAGCCGCAGTATCGCGGGCGGGGGCCAGTCAATCTAAGGCTGCCCACGCCTGCTTACTTTTTCACAGCCCAATGCTGTGACATCTAACCTTGCCTCCGAGCGTCGAAATTAGAGATCATGATTCAGGAACCGAGAGACCGCTAAACAAAGCGGTGTGAGTTCCCTAATGGAACCGCGTTCCAGGTTTCAAGCACTTAAGCTCTTTGATATCAATATTTTGCCCGCAAGTGATTGAGCCCCATAGATTTTTCGAGGATTTTCCGCTAACCCGATGACCCCAAGAGACCACCGGGGGGAGGGAGGGGGTACCCTTCGACAAACGAGACGCCCGAGTGGAAAGAAGATTTCCTTCGTGAACCTTCGTGCCCTTAGTGGTTCAGAAGTGGTTCGGAGATTTTGAATTTCCGGAATCGACGAACGGATCACCAGGCAGGCTTCCCATCCTGAAAGCGCAGAGTTAGTGTCTCTCCACCCTTCACCACCTCCCGCGCCAGAATCAGATCCGCTCCGTCCTGCTTAACCTTCGATCCCGTGACCTGAATCGAATCGTCAGCTTTGAAGGTAATCCCCATGTCATCGAGAAATTTCTTCGGGCAGAGAAAGACCTGAATGGAGTCCTTGTCGGTCTTCGTCGTCACGTATGCGACAGGTTTCGGGCCCGAAGGAGGGACGAATCTCAACTCCCCGACGATACCTTTGAAGGTGGTTTCCGTGCTGGCGTCGTATTTAGGGACAGCTTGGGAATAGGCAACAGTGGCAACAAAAACAAAGGCAGCGACTTGCAGGAAATGCGCGCCAAACGGGCCGGGCGTCTTCATGGACGGGCCCTCCAGTCGCGCCGAATGTTAGGCCCGGAGCGCCAGAAAAGCAATGAGAATCTTGCTTTCGTTCCATTCCTGGATAACCCCTCGACCTGTCGCCCGCGTCTAATTACCGATCAGGATTTGGGACTTGGTGTCCTTCCGACCGGGCGTATAATCAGGCTCAAGGAGTACCCCTATGAAATTCAGATGGCTGGCAATCGCGATCGGATTGGCGGCGTTCAGCGCAGTACCCTGGACGTTAGCGCAAAGTCAGGATCCAAACCAGAATCCGACGCAGACTGCGCCTCCGGCTCAGACGCCCCCGCAGAATCAGCCTCGGACGCAGACTCCGACCAGCGATCCGGATCAGGGCCAGCCGAAAGCCGGCGATGTCCAGAACGCTCCCAAGCAAGCACCCGCCGCGCTGCCCACGCAGGATGACAGTTCGATCAAGCACGATGGCGGTAAGACCGACGTCGACGCCGTGGGCAATCGCAACGTGGGGTGCGGACGCGGCGTAGGGAACTGGTACACCGTCGAGGGCCAAGTTGCTCGCGGACGCGTGTATGCGCAGCAAATTGAGTCCCAGATCAAGCTGATCAACGATCCAGTCATCACCGAATATGTGAACCGCATCGGTCAAAATCTGGTTCGCAACTCCGACGCGCAAGTACCTTTCACCATCAAGGTCATCGATTCCGACGTCGTCAATGCGATGGCATTGCCCGGTGGATTCTTTTATGTCAACTCTGGCCTGATTCTGGCCGCTGACGAAGAAGCAGAAATGGCCGGAGTGATGGCGCACGAGATCGCCCATGTTGCCGCCTGCCATTACGGCCGCGAAATGACCCGCATGAACCTCCTACAGATGGCTTCGCTGCCCGCGATCTTTATGGGCGGAGCGCTCGGATATGGCATCTACGAAGGCATGGGACTTGGCATTCCGCTGACCTTCCTTCACTTCTCCCGCGGGTTTGAGGCAGAAGCGGATTATCTCGGCATCGAGTACATGTACCGAGCGGGCTACGATCCTTCGGCCTTTGTTTCCTTCTTTGAAAAGATTCAGGCAATGGAGAAGAAGAAGCCAGGCACGCTATCGAAAGCCTTCGACACGCATCCCCAGACTCCTGATCGCATCGAGAAGTCTCAGGACGAGATTCGTAGAATTCTTCCCGCCAAGGCCCAGTACATCGTGACCACGTCGGAGTTCGACGAAGTCAAAGCGCGTCTGGCTTCCATCGAGAACAAACACAAACTTCTGGACGAGAAGGATGCGAACAAGCCCAGCTTGCGGCGCACCTCAAATACCAGTGACAAATCGAGTGACGGTAAGTCAGACGACGATCGTCCGACCTTGAAGCGCCGCGACGATTCGTCGAACTAAATGTGACTGATGTGGAGACAGCGTCTTGGCTGTCTTGCCTCAGCGAAGCAGGGCCGAACCGTAATTAGGTTTTGAAGAACGCACATCAACAAGCCGGCGGCTCCAACGCCGGCTTTCTTTCTGTACAACGCTCAGAATCCTGGTTACCAAAGACACCTCATCACAATTCCTTGTGATCTTAATCACAGATTCGATTTGGGGAAGAGACATAGGCTCGGCTATGCTTGTAAGAGAGCGCGCACAAAGGCGGAGAACTCATGCCAGAAAATACACTGACCATCACAGACAATCGCACAAGTAAGACATATACCGTTCCCGTCGAGAACGGCACGATCCGCGCGATGGACCTGCGGCAGATCAAGACCGGCCCTGAAGATTTTGGCCTGATGACCTACGATCCCGCATACATGAATACTGCGGCGTGCAAGAGTGCCATCACCTACATCGACGGCGACAAGGGAATTCTTCGCTATCGCGGTTATCCCATCGAAGTGCTCGCGGAGCGTTGCACATTTCTGGAAGTGGCGTACCTGCTGATGTTTGGTGATCTTCCCACTGAAAAAGAGTTGAAGCAGTGGGTCTTCGATATCACGCACCACACCATGCTGCACGAGACCACGAAGAAATTCATGGAAGGATTCCGCTACTCGGCGCATCCGATGTCGATGTTCGTCAGCACGATTGCGGCGCTCTCCAGCGTGTATCCCGACGCCAAGCTCGTGCGCAGTCCAAAAGATCGAATGCACCAGATCGTTCGGGTGATCGGCAAAGTTCCCTCGATCGCAGCCATGTCCTACAGGCACAACGTAGGTTTCCCTTACGTTTATCCTGACAATGATCTGAGCTACACCGAGAACTTCATGAACATGTTGTGGAAGATGGTCGAGCCGAAATACGTCGCGCATCCTGCGATTGCCCGCGCTCTAGATATCCTTTTCATCTTGCATGCGGATCATGAGCAGAATTGCAGCACCGCCGCCATGCGTTCGGTCGGGAGTTCTGAGACGGATCCTTATCTCGCGGTAGCATCGGCTGCATCGGCGCTGGCGGGCTCACTTCACGGCGGTGCTAATGAAGAAGTCCTGAAGATGCTTGATGAGATCGGCACTAAAGACAATGTTCCGGCCTACATCAAGCGGGTGAAGGATGGCCATTTCAAGCTGATGGGCTTCGGGCACCGGATCTACAAGAATTACGATCCCCGCGCCAAAATCATCCGATGGAGCGCCGAGCAAGTGTTTGAAGTGACCGGCAGAAATCCCAAGCTCGACATTGCGTTGGAACTCGAGCGCATCGCGCTGGAAGATGAATACTTCATCAAGCGCAAGCTGTATCCGAATGTGGATTTCTACTCCGGGATCATGTACCAAGCCATGGGATTCCGGCCCGAGATGTTCACGGTGCTGTTCGCGATTCCGCGCACAGCCGGATGGCTCGCCCAGTGGCAGGAACTGATGAGCGATCCTGAGCAGAAGATCACCCGGCCGCGTCAAATCTACACCGGGCACATGGAAAGGGAATTCGTACCTATCGATAAGCGTGTCGCAGTGCCGATCCCGGCCGAGTATCCCACTCGCTAGCTCCGTATCGGAAAAGAAAAATGCCCCGCTATACGCGGGGCATTCTTCTTTAAGGAGCATTTCGGGGCAGACACTGAATCGTAGCTCGATATTTCGTGGCGAGGCTTGAAAGCTCGCCAGTTTAATTATTTATGCGGCGTGCTTCGCCAGTTCCGCCAAATGCGCTCGGTGTTCTTCAGGGGAAGTGATCACCTTCATCTCCTGCCAGTCGTACGCGAATTCTTTTCCGCAATCGAGGCAGACGACATACGTTCCCGTCAAAGCAGCAGCCTGGGGGCGGCGCGTTGCCCGACGCATGGTTACGGGGAAGCTGTAGTGAGCGTGCCTGCAACCGAACAAAGTATTAACCAATTTTTCAATCATGACCCCACCTTCCATACCTGAGCGCGTATGCCAGTCCTGGGTTCTTCAGAGCCGTTGCGCCCCTCGCTGTTTACGGTGCGCCCGAACTCTTAAATACTTAGATTCACCGATTGCCAAAAGGGTTTCGGTTTTCGGCGACATGCCGTTTTGCATGCACCGATTCCTTGAACCCATTGCATCAGAAATAGTTACGGTGGGGAATGAGAAGAAGGTCTTACACCCGATCGGGGGACTTTCTTGAAACTGGCGGCCTTTCTTTCTCGTGTCGAACTATTCTTACTCTCAAATTCCGAGATCTATACGCTTTGCGGACCGCGCTTCTTTTGCTGCTGACACTTGGTCATGATAGCGGAGCGCAGCCGGGTGCGGAGATCGTCGGGCAATTCGTAGAGCTGCGAGTCGCGATAAATCTCGATGGTTTTCTTGGTAGTGTCGCAGACAACGTAACAGTTGTGGCACCAGGAAAGATGATTTTCTAACTCGACTTTTGTCTTCTCGTCGAGTACGCCGTCCAGATAACTGGTCAGCTCGTGAAGGAACTCAGAGCATTTCACAGGTCGCCATCTCCGCTCGCCACATCAGTTTTAACCTCTCCACCTTTGCCATTGTCACCCTCGCGTCTCTGGAAGTAGCGTCCCAGTCGCTCTCGAAGTTGCAGGCGGGCCCGCAACAGCCGCGATTTCACAGCCGGCACGCTCAACTCGAGCGCGGCCGCAGTTTCCTCCGTGGACAAGCCTTCCACGTCCCTCAGAACGAACACCGTTCGGAATCCTGGAGGCAAGCCCTGAATAGTCTTGCTCAAAATCTCGCGCAATTCCGCTTGCGTATACTGCTGCTCCGGATTCGGACTCCAATCCGCGATCTCTCGGGGTAGGGAGTCATCTTCCGTCTTGATATCTTCGTCCAGCGAAACGGTCCGCTCAGGCTTGCGCCGGCGCAACTTCATTAACGCTTCGTTGACGGCGATCCGGACCAGCCAGGTATAGAACTTCGACTGCTCCTGAAACTTCGCCAGGTTGCCGTACGCCTTCAGGAACGCTTCCTGTACCACGTCTTCCGCATCTTCGCGGTTCTGTGTTATATGCTGCGCAATCCGGAAAACGTTACGATCGTACCGGCGGACCAATTCTTCGAAGGCTGAGTCGTCGCCCTTCTTGGCCGCCTGCACCAGCGCCAGCTCTTCGCTAACAGGCCCTGCTAGTTTGTTTTGGATGGCTCCCATGGTCTCGACGATGCAGTATTTTCCCGTCTTTGTGACCATCATTCAGCAGCAATTGAACAGCTGCAGCGAAGCCACGAAATCGGAACTGTTATTCTACTTGGTAACCGACCGATTTGCCCAACGGCTTTGCCGTGAGGGCGATTAAACTCTGGATGACGGCACAGGAACGGGGGTGGACGCGGTGGAGCAGGTACCGAAGTACTCATGATCCGCAACCTACAAGTTCCATATAATCAGCAGTTAGAGTAGTGTCAGTAGTTATACGTGCGGAAGACTTGGGTCTTGGAAATGGTTCTCTGAGAATGGCGGACAGCAAGGATCTCCAGCAAATCGTTGAGCGCGCAGTGGCGGGGGTTTTCGAGCGCCAACTTCCCAAGTTGCAGGCCGAACTGGTGGAGCGCGTGTTGGCGGAATTATCGGCTCATGCGCCGGCTGCGGAGGCCGCAGCGGCGAGCGCCGCGCCGAGTTCTATCACGCAAGCTGTCTCCAGCATTCATGCAGGGTCCACGCAAAAAGAGATTTTGAGAGCACTTCTCGATGCCGGCAGTTCGTATGCGTCGCGCGTCGCTCTCTTCGTGATGAAAGCTGGAACCGCCAGCGGCTGGCAGGGACGTGGCTTTGGAAACGATGACACAGTGAAGGATTTCGCTCTCGACATGAACGCGGGTCCAGTATCCCATGCGTATCAGAATCGAGTAGTGGCTCCAGCGAATATCGCGGAAATGGATCAGCGCTTCATAGGCCAGTTTGGCGGACCGGAGAACGAACAGATTCTGGTTCTGCCGCTAGTTCTTAAAGAAAAAGTCGCCGCCTTGCTTTATGCAGACGGCGGAAGCGACGGCGTGCTTGATGCTGCGTCTCTCGAAGTGCTGGTGATGGCGACGAGTTCGTGGCTCGAAGTAACATCGCTTCGTAAACAGGTTCAGAAAGACTCCAGCGAAGTTGCCGCGCCTAGCATCGAGCGCACTCCGGTAGCGGCGCCGGTTCAAGCGGTCAGTTCCTTCTCTGATCCATTCGCATCGCATGCACCGAAACACATAGCACCGAAGTCTGCTCCGGAGCCGGAGCCTGCGGAAGTAGTCGAAGTCGCACACGCAGCATCCGCCAGTGCGGCTGCATCGGCTCCTGCGGCAGCCGCCGATCCGTTTGCGGGATTGTCCGCCGAAGACGCGGACACACATCGCAAGGCGCAGCGCTTTGCGCGTCTACTGGTCGATGAGATCAAGCTCTACAATCAGGCGAAAGTTGCGGAAGGCCGCCGAAATAAAGATCTTTACGACCGCCTGAAAGAGGATATCGATAAGAGCCGCGCGACTTTCCAGAAGCGGTATGGCGCCACGGCGGCTGCGACCGGGGATTACTTTCAAAAAGAAGTCGTTCGCAGCCTGGCCGAGGACGATCTTTCGGTCATGGGTGCGAACTTCAAGAAGTAGGTTGGAAATGCGGCCCTTAAAGGCCGCGCAGCATCTTAAAGTGTAGGGGCGTTAGCTCCCGAACGGCAAAACAGGTTCTGGCATTCGCGTCTCCGCGCGAAGAACAAAAAGGTGTTTCAATTGGGTCTCAAAAGTTGTCGCGTGCTGGCTCTGGCCGGGCTGTTAGGGCTTTTGAGCAGCGCGTCTCCGCTCGCATTGGCATTTTCTCAAGACGCTCCGGCTAGCCCCAGCGCGCAGGAAAAGCAAGCTTCAGCAGATAGCCCGGCCCAAGCGCCTGCGGCTTCCGCGCCGTCCTCGCCGGCGAAATCCGCAACGAAGAAATCACATGGCAAGCCGAGCACCGTCAGCACTCACGGGACCGCCGCAAAGAAGGCGGCGCACCCGGCGCCGGCGAAACGAAAACGCCGCCCGATGTCTCCGCGCGTGCGCAGGATCCGAGAAGCATTCGTCGCGTCTGCCAGCTTGCGGCCGATGGCGCAACAATTGATCCAGGATCGCACTCCTGCGGCGTACTCCGGAGTCGAAAGCTATGCCCGGGCGCACTCCAAAGAGGATGCAGGCGCACTGGCCTGGCTTGTTGTCGGATACGCGCACGTGCTCGACCGCGAATTCGCCAAGGCCATTGAACCGCTCAACCGCGCCAAGCCGCTGGCGGGAGACCTCGGTGACTACGTAACTTTCTACCTTGGAACCTGCTATCTCCAGACCGGACGCCAAGCCGAAGGGCTCGCCGCGCTCGCGAACTTTTCCACGACTTATCCAGACTCTTTGCTGGTCCGTGACGCGCACCTGACTTATGCGAATGCGCTGCTGGCGGAAGGCCGAGCTTCGGAAGCTGCGGAAATCCTTGCGAAGGATCGCCTGCCGTCGCGTTCGGACATCGAATTCGCTGTCGGAAAGGCTTATGCGGCATTAAAGGACTATCCCAAGGCATCGGAAGCTTTTTCGAACATCTATTTCAACATGCCGATCTCAGCGGAAGCCGAGGCGGCCAACGATGAACTCAAGAAGCTCCCAATTTCGCGCGAGGCAACTCCTGCTCAACGCAAAACTCGTGCAGAATTGCTGATGAAGTCGAAACGCTTCAACGACGCCGTGGAGGAGTATCGCGATTTAGCCGCTCACGCCACGCCGGAAACCCGTCCAGCGGCGGAACTCGCCCTCGCCGACGCGTTGCATCGCAGTGGCCGCAATCGTGAAGCAAAAGCCGAAGTCACGAATTTGCCCGGCGCAACGCCGGAGCAGAATGCGCAGCGCTTATACATACTGGCTTCGGCGGCGTGGTCGTCCGACGAAAACGATAATTTCTACCGAACAGTCGATGAGTTGCGACAGGCCTCTCCGACGAGCCCATGGCTCGAGCAAGCTCTGTTGTTGGTCGCGAATTTGCACCTGGTGCATCACGAAGCCGATCAGGCACTCGACGCATTCCGCGAATTGCAGCAGCGCTTTCCGAATGGGACCAAGGCTTCTTATGCGCACTGGAAGGCTGCATGGCTGACCATGCGTCTCGGGCGCAAGGAAGAGGCGAAGAAGGAATTTGAAGAGCAAATTGCCATTTATCCCAACGGGAACGAGACTTCGAATGCGCTGTATTGGCGTGCACGGCTCGCGGAGGAAGAAAACCAACCGGCGATGGCTCGTGCTTTTTATCAGAAACTCTCGGACCGCTATCGCAACTACTACTACGCTGCGCTGGGCCGCGAGCGACTGAAGAAGCTTCCTGAGAGCTCAGACCAACCGGGACAATATCCACTTTTGGACCGCATTCCTCCGCTCGATCACGCCGAGAGGGTCACGTTGGAAGATCCTCCGGCCGAAGATCTACATCTTCAGAAGGCGAAGCTTCTCGGAAACGGCGGCCTGGTGGATTTCGCAGTGCAGGAACTTCAAGCTGCGGCTCGGGACGACAAAGGAAATTGGGAAATCGCTGAGACTGCACAAATATACACTGACACTGGCCACTATGATCGCGCGATCGAAGTGATGAAGCATTCAGTGCCGAGCTACTTCGCGGTCGATATCCCGATGCTGCCGCGCGAGTATTGGGAAGCTCTATTTCCGCGCCCGTACTGGACTGATCTGAAGAAGTTCTCCACTGCGAATAACTTGGATCCCTACCTGGTTGCATCACTCATTCGCCAGGAATCTGAATTCAATCCTGTTGCAGTTTCGCGCGCCAATGCCGTCGGGCTGATGCAATTACTTCCCAAGACTGGCAAGCTTGTTGCGCGGCAGGAATCGCTAAGGCATTACAGCCCGAGCCAGCTTTATACGCCCACGGTCAACCTCGAGTTGGGCACGCGCTACTTCCGCGGCATGGTCGATCAATTTGGCGGATCGTTTGAGCACGCTCTCGCCGCCTACAATGCGGGCTCGGATCGGGTCGAGGAGTGGATGGGGCAGGGTCCGTACCGCGACTCTCCCGAATTCGTCGAGTCCATCCCTTTCACCGAAACCCGCGAATACGTCCAGGCGATCATGCGCAACGCCAGCGTCTATCGGCAACTGTACGGCACGCCTTAACCCTTTCAACTTTTTCCGGAACTTTCCCCCAGGATCGCCGTATCTCAAGGCAGGACACCGGAGGTGCGCCTATGCGATTAGCTCTTTTGCTCGTACTGGGTTTCGGGGCAGCGTTGCTTCTCGTGCGAAACACCGTCGCGCAGACTGAAAACATTGAAGTGAGGGGCAAGAATCCCGTTGAAGCGCGATTCCTGCCGCAAGGCCACATTCGAATGTCGTTGTGCCCGGGTTCGGTTCATCTCGTTGGACGGGATGACAGCCTGCTCCGTGTCTCCTATCAAACCCATAGCGGAGGGGATGAGGACGTCCACGTCCGCGTTCAGGTTTCCGGAGAAGAAGCCGGAATCAGGGTCACCGGCTGCCCACACAACAATTTTCAGCTGACTGTTGAGGTTCCCAAATCCTCGAATTTGTATGTGCGGATGTTCGCCGGAGAAATGAACGTCAACGGCATTAGCGGCGACAAGGATGTCGAGCTCCATGCCGGCCAGCTCACGATGGAACTCGGAAAACCCGAGGACTATGCCCACGTTGACGCGTCCGTACTCTCGGGAGATCTTGAGGCTTCGGCGTTTGATGTTTCGAAGGGGGGATTGTTCCGGTCGTTCGATCGTAGCGGCCCCGGTAAGTACCGAGTACACGCGCACGTCGGCGCGGGACAGATCGAGCTTCGTTGAATGCTAGAAAGCGGAGTTTTTCGGCCGGGTGAAGAGGATCTCAATTACCAGCAGGCATGCCCCAACTACGATCGCGCTGTCGGCAAGATTGAATACCGGCCATTGATACTGCTTCACATATACAAGCAAGAAATCGACAACGCGTCCCCGCGCTACGCGATCCCAAAGATTCCCCACCGCACCGCCAAGAATCAGCGACAAAGCAATGCCTGTGATCGTCAGGGCCCTCGTTTGCTTCCACAACAAAGCCAGCACGACGACCATCGCGACCACCGAGAAGCCAATCAGCAGTGCCGTCCGCCAGTGGGACGGTGAGTCGGCGAACAAACTGAAAGCCGCACCAGTGTTCTCCGTGTGCGTAAGTCGAAAAAACCCTGGGATGACCTGAATGTGCGTGTACATGGGGATCCGGGCAGCAACCAGCATCTTCGTCCAGCGGTCGAGTGCGACAATCAGCAAAGCCAGCAGCAGATGAATGGCGCGGGCGGAGTTCGTCTTCATCTAGGAATGCTGCGCTTCCAGTTCTTTCAGCACGGCGCTGCACCGCTCGCAGATCGTGGGATAAGTCTTGTCCTCGCCAACATGCGTCGAGTAATTCCAGCAGCGGTCGCATTTTGCGCCGTCAGCCTTTTTCACGTCGACGTGAACGCCGCTCGTACCATTGCCGCTGCCCTGCGAGAGAGTTACCGCCGAGACGATAAACAAGTAACGAAGCTGCTCGGCGTAACGCTGGAGCACCGCATACGCGGGATCCGACGCTGTGATCGCCACCTGGGCCTCGAGGCCGGTTCCGATCAGCTTATTGTTGCGCGCCGCTTCCAAAGCTTTCAGCACTTCATCGCGAACTGCTCGCAGGATCTTCCACTCCTCGTCCGACTTCGCGTCAGAAACTGGAACCGCAGCGCTGCCGAGAATATCGGCCGTCGTCGGAAACAGGGCGACGTGCACGCTGTCATAGCGCGATTCAAGCTTCGGCAAATACTGCCACAGTTCTTCGCAGGTGAAGCTCATGATCGGCGCGAGCAATCGCGTGAGAGCTTCGCCGATGCGCCAGATCGCCGTCTGCGCGCTCCGGCGAGCTTGCGACTTTGGGGCAAGAATGTACAGCCGGTCCTTGAGTACATCGAAATAGAATGCGCTCAGGTCGACGATCGAGAAGTGATTGAGTCGATGGTAAATCTTGTGAAACGCGAACTCTTCGTAGGCATGGCGCACATCATCGGCGAAAGCGCAGGTCTGGCGAAGCATGTACTGGTCGAGCGCTTCCATCTGGTCGAAGGGAACCGCGTCCGTCTCTGGATTGAAGCCTTCCAGGTTTCCCAGAATGTAACGGAAAGTGTTGCGGATCTTTTTATAGTTCTCACCCACGCGCTGCATCAGTGCTTCCGAACCAACAACGTCCTCGCGGAAGTCGACCGATGCGACCCACAAGCGCACAACTTCTCCACCAAGTCGGCTCGAGATATCCACGGGATCGACGTCGTTCCCTCGCGACTTCGACATCGCCTGGCCTTTTTCGTCTAATGTCCAGCCCGGCGTCACCACGCCCTTGTATGGCGGAGTCTGGTGCGTGCCCATCGCGCAGAGCAGGGAAGACTGAAACCATCCGCGATACTGGTCGCCGCCCTCAAGATACAGATCTGAAGGCCACGGATAATCGGGCTCGTCATCGATCAGCGCGAGATAACTTGCACCCGATTCCAACCATACATCGAAGATGTCCGTCTCTTTTTCAAACTTCGTTCCACCGCAATGCGGACACTTCGTTCCCGCCGGAAGAATCGTGTCCGACTCGGGTGTGAACCAGGCATCGGCCCCAGATTTCTTGAAGAGTTCGACCACTTTGGCGTTGACGGCTTTATCATTGAGCGGTTTGCCGCAACCTTCACACAAAAATACCGCGATCGGCACGCCCCAGACGCGCTGGCGCGAGATGCACCAATCGGGCCTCGTTTGGATCATGTTCGAGAGCCGCTCTTCGCCCCACGAAGGATCCCACTTTACTTTCTTGATTTCCGATAGCGTCCGCGTACGCAGTGTGTCGCTTTTGCCGGCACCGCCTGGCATCGGCGTTTCCATCGAGATGAACCATTGCTCGGTCGCGCGAAAGATCACCGGATTGTGGCAGCGCCAGCAATGCGGATAAGAATGCTCCGTCTTTTCCGAGTGCAACAGCGCGCCGCGGGACTGCACCAGATCGATGATCGGTTGGTTCGCATCCCACACACGCTTGCCGGTGTACTCAGGGAGCCCGTTGCGCAGAATTCCTTTTTCGTCGACGTTGCTGGTCGCATCCAGTCCATACTTCACGCCGGTGATGAAGTCCTCGGCGCCATGCGATGGAGCGGTATGAACGACGCCAGTTCCGGTATCCATCGTGACGTAATCCGCGAGCACTCCAAGAATCTTGCGATCGAGAAACGGATGTTGAAAGTTCAACCGCTCGAGCTTGCGGCCAGGGAAATACGCAAGCGGCTTGGGATCCGCAAGATTGCATTTTCCGGCGACTTCGTTCGCCAGCTTTGAAGCGACGATGTAAACTTCGCCGCCCGATTCGAGCGCGACATACTCCTCATCCGGATGAAACGCCACCGCCATCGAAGCGGGTAGCGTCCATGGAGTTGTCGTCCAGATGATTGTGGAAACCTGCTTACCAACGAGTGCGGGATCGATCGCGGAAGGATCATCGAGCAACCGATACTTTACCCACACCGTGCTGCTGGTGTGGTTCTCATACTCGACTTCGGCCTCGGCCAGCGCGGTCTCATCGTGCATGCACCAGTAAACGGCGCGCAGCCCTTTGTATACGAATCCATTCTCGTAAAATGAAAAGAACGTCGACAGCACCACTGACTCGTACTGCGGCGTCATTGTCGCATAGGGCCGATCGAATCGCCCGAATACCCCGATGCGCTTGAACTGCGTGCGCTGCAGATCCAGGTATTTCTGCGCGTACTTCCGGCAGGCGGCTCTCACCGAGGTCGGCGCCATCTGCAACTTCTTGCCGCCCAATTCTTTGTCGACTTTGATCTCAATCGGCAGGCCGTGGCAATCCCAGCCTGGGACGTAAGGAGCGTCGAATCCCGCCATGGTCTTGGATTTCGCGATGAAGTCCTTGAGACACTTATTCATCGCCGTTCCCATGTGGATCGGCCCGCTGGTGTAGGGAGGCCCGTCGTGCAGGATGTAGCGCGGCGCCCCTTTTCGAGCCTTGCGGATGCGCTCGTAGATCCCCATCTGCTCCCAGCGTTCCAGCATTTTTGGCTCGTTCTGGGGCAGGTTCGCCTTCATCGGGAAGGCGGTCTTCGGCAGGTTGACAGTCTTTTTCAGGTCGTCGAACGACACTCGGTCAGTTCTCCAAATGATTGAATCTTTTCATTATAGGGAGCGCCGTCGGGAACGTCTATGCGCTGCGCCGAAGCACGTGCAGAGAGTGTCTCAGTCGGCAGCCCGGCGCTGCGAAATGCACTGTCGAAACCGTGAAAGTAGAGTTACAATTTCAAGAAGCAAGGGCAGCTGACCCAAGTTGGCGTGGGGTGGTCGGCACCCGATTTGACAAAAAATCGCGCGGTAATGCGAGCAACTTGAGAGGGACCGCGCTCATCTGTGTAAGAAGCGGGTTTTAAGGTATTTAAGTCTTCCGGACAGGCAGCAAACACATCCAGACGGGAATTATGGGATCCGAACAAATCAATCCGAATGGTCCCGGCGGCGAGCCGGAACTGCACCTGCTCCTGACAAATCAGACCCTCGAAGAGCCGTTGTATAAATCGCTCTTCCGCGGACTTGACGAATTCTTCTTCCCCAAGAAGCTGCCACCGCTCAAGCTCGAATCCAAGCCCGAGCCAGTTAAAGATATTTGGGGCTTCTACGACAACAAGAAGAACGGCGCCCTCGGGTCTACCGGAGTGCACCTTCTGATCATCGGGATCATTGCAGCGGGATACATCATCGGCAAACACATCGTTACTCCCGTTGCGGCGCAGAAGGTTACCGTGACGCTGGTCGATCCAGGCCCAATTCCGGTGATGAAGCCTTCCAAGACTCAGGTTGGCGGTGGTGGTGGCGGCGGAGACCGTGACGTACTGCAGGCGAGCAAAGGTAAGCTGCCAAAGCTCTCGATGGAGCAGATTACGCCTCCGGTCGTAGTCGTGCGCAATGAACATCCGAAGCTCGCAGTGGAGCCCACGATCGTGATTCCTCCGCAGGTCCAGTTGGCGTCGAACAACATGCCCAACCTGGGCGACCCCATGGCTCATGCAGTCCTACCCTCCAACGGTACAGGTGCGGGCGGTGGTATTGGCTCCGGTAGTGGTGGCGGCATTGGATCGGGCAAAGGGCCTGGATTTGGCCCCGGTGAGGGTGGAGGCGTTGGCGGCGGCATCTTCCACGTCGGCGGAGGCACCAGCGCGCCCCGTCCGATCTATTCTCCAGAGCCCGAATTCTCAGAAGAAGCGCGCAAGGCGAAGTACCAGGGAGTCTGCACCCTGGGCTTAATCGTCGGAACCGACGGCCGTCCGAGCAATATTCACGTCTTGAGCAGCCTGGGAATGGGACTCGATGAAAAGGCTATCGAAGCCGTCAAGAACTGGAAGTTCGAACCCGCCATGCGCGACGGCCATCCCGTGCGCGTGGAAATCGCCGTCGAAGTCGATTTCCACCTCTACTGAGTTTCGCTGAAGGTTCTTCCACTTTCGTTCGTACAGGCGTTGCTTGCAGTGTTTGCATTCACAAACAGGCTTTTAGAATCTCGGGTCTCTGTGCGCTCACTGCCCGCTGGCAACTTTTCGTAGGACTGCGAAATGACCACTGTGACGGATTCTGAAACCCAGTCGCTCGTATAACGCGATGGCTCGCGTATTGTCTCCCCGGACGTGCAGGAACGCTGTTTCTCCACGTTGTCGGATGCCATGAACAACCTCGGTCATTAGTATGCCTGCGTAGCCTCGCCCGAGATAATCCGGGTGTGTACAGACGGCGCTGACTTCCGTGAAGCCTTCGACTTTAAGTCGCTCTCCCGCCATTGCTGTGAGCCTTGTTCCATCGCGGATTCCGACGTAAGTTCCCAACTCGTGGGTTCGCGAACCGAAAGGTCCGGGCTTGGTCAGAGTCGTTAGATCGATCATCTCCGGAGAATCCCTCAATCCAAGCGGGACGATCTCAGGGATGAGGCTTGAGGAATTCAGGCGAATCGCACGATCCAAGTTGCCGTTGTCGCATACCATCTGCAGCAGCGGGGCGCCTGCGATCCACTCCCATCCCGCGCGGGAGGCGTATGGCTCATCCAGAAATACCGCAGCGGTCCCACCGACCCCCACCACCTGTCCCAGTGCTGCATATCCATCGTCATCAGGCCTTTCGAACCCGCTCAGCAATGTGACTTCTTTGACGAATCTGCGCGCAACGCCGGAGCCCTCGGCGAACTGAGTCTGCCGCGTCGTCAGGGCCGTCCAGATTACATTGTCGAGTGGGTGCATGGCTTGAAGGACTCCGTCTGGTTAGATCGAAGTCCATCTCGAAAGACACAGTAATTCGCAGCGCCGGAGCAACGCTATCCGATTCTTGCGATCAATAATTTGTTATGCAGTGACGGCCGCATCGGCCGTCACGCAATGGCGAAGCCGAGGGCTGAAGGAACTGATTCCGCGAACAAGGAGATTTCTCATGGGATGCGTGTTTATTCCTTCAAGTCCACATGCTGCACGTTGTCGATCGGAAGCCCCAGAAACCGCTGTCCGAGTCGCTTGAATTTCTCGGTCGAGTCAGTGGCAAAGAATTTCAGCCGTGGCACTCCACGACGTTCTTCGTCCGCTGTCGCTGGAGGTGGTACCAGTTGCTGCAGACGAGAGGCCACAGCCTGTGCCGTCGATTCCGCTGAATCAACGATCCGCACATGCCCAGGCGTCACGCGCTGCAGGAGGGGCTTGAGCAGCGGATAGTGCGTGCATCCCAAAACCAGCGCGTCCGCATCATGAAAGCCATCGGCAAACGCTTCCGCCAGGTAAATAGAGGCTACCTGTTCGGTGACCGGATGCTCCACCCATCCCTCTTCCACGAGAGGCACGAGCAGCGGGCAAGCCTTTTCGCGCGCCTGCAGGGCGCGAGCCTCGAGCGCCTTGCGATAGGCGTGGCTACTGACGGTGGCCTCAGTTCCAATCACCACGATCTTCTGATTTCGGGTAGCCGAAGCGGCAGCTTCTGCGCCCGGTTCCACCACTCCGATAACGGGGACTTTAGCCGCCGCGGTGATGCTGCCAAGGGATAGGGCCGTCGCGGTATTGCAGGCGATCACCAGTAACTGAGCCCCCTGCGATTGCAGGAAATGCGCCGCCTCGACCGCATACCGAGTCACGGTTTCAGCAGACTTCGATCCGTAGGGAAGGCGTGCTGTATCGCCGAAATAAACATAATCAGCGCCCGGAATAAGCTCAAGTAACGCTTTAAGGACGGTCAGGCCTCCGACGCCTGAGTCAAACACGCCGATGATAGGACGCCGCATGATTTGCATTGATGATAAATGCTGGCGAGGCGGGACCCGAGTGACCAGAGGTGTTCAGTTTCTTACTTCGTGTCCTTCGTGGTAAAGCTCTTTCCCGAGCGATTGCACCCGACTGCTATTTCGAGTGCGCCGTCTGCCGTACGCTCGCTCCGATCGCGACTTCAGCAGATCGTCCGCAGCACGGCCCCGGGGGAATTGGCGCTCCATGAGGGCACGTCTGCGGATGTCCCAGGAAGGTGCAGATCTTATCCGTCGCTTCCGGCGACAAGATGTGCTCGAACTTGCAGGCCTGTTGTTCGATCTCGCTCTCGCTGTCCATCGCGAGGCTGTCGGTAAACAGCCGCTCCGCCAGCCGGTGCCGCCGAATAATGCTGCCAGCACGCAGGCGCCCCCGCGGCGTTAATTCAACGATCGCTGTTCCGTCACCCACTGACGCGGAAACCGGTTTCAGCGCGTCATGGCACGGATTCACGAACGGCTTGTGATCATGCGCCTCCGGGGGATGCGGCACCGACACTACCAGTTCCATCTCAATCATCTTTTCGATCGCCAGGCTCACGGGCAGCGCACCATGCACTTCCATGCGCTCGACTTCGGCGATCTCTCCGTGCTCGGCGAGAACCCATAATTCTTCCAGCACTTCGTCCAACTGCTCTTCGTCGGCCAGAGAGAAAATTTCCTGCGATGCAATCTTGCCGTGATGCAACTCGATGCGACGATCCGCCAGCCGTGCCACGACAGGATCGTGGGTGACCATCACAATCGTCCGCCCCTGCTGGTGAAACTCGCGCAGCAGTCGCAGCACAATCTCCTCGTTCTGTGCATCCAGGTTTCCAGTCGGCTCGTCCGCCAGGATGATCCGGGGATCATTGATTAGCGCTCTCGCAATGCACACCCGCTGCTGCTCTCCGCCTGAAAGCTGCGACGGAAGATGATGCGCGCGGTCGCCCAGTCCCACACGGGCGAGCGCTTCAACAGCCTCTTTCTCATCGGTCATGCTGTGAAAATACTGCGCCAGCATGATGTTTTCGACCGCAGTCAGAAACGGGATCAGATGAAATTGCTGGAAGACAAATCCGATCTTCTCCGCGCGAACACGATTCAATTCGGAGGATGAAATTCCCGCAACATTTTGTCCATCGAGCCAGATCTCTCCGGATGACGGCTGGTCGAGACATCCGATCAGGTTGACCAAGGTCGATTTGCCCGAGCCCGACGGTCCCATGATTGACAGCCATTCACCGGGTGTCACGTGCAGTGAGATGTGGTCGAGCGCATGGATGGAGCTGGCGCCGTTATCCTTGCCGGTCCCATTGCCCGCCGCCTTCGCCGGGTAGAGCTTCGTCACGTTCTTGATCTGAATCATTTCACTCCCCCCTCAGAATCACCGCCGGCTGCACTTTCCGCAGCAGCGAGATCGGAAGGATCGATGACAACAGCGTCACAACCATGCTACCAGCCAGCACAATGGGAAGTACGCTGAACCGCGGAACCACGGCAGCGTGGAAGTTTACTCTCCCGATCCATGCCGCGATGCCGATACCCAACAGGAATCCAATCACGGCGCCCGTAGCTCCCAATGCCGCGGCCTCAGCAGCAAAAAATCCATTCAATAGCCGCCCCGATGCTCCTAGAGCTTTCATGATGGCAAAGTCCCGGCGACGGTCAAAGACCCAGCCCATTAACGTGGAAAGCACGCACAAAGCTGCGGTGAGAATGATCAATGCCGCCGCAGCGAGCAGAGTCGCGCGCGTCTTGCCAAGCACTCGCGCCTCGCCTTCCATAATTTGCCGAACTGGCCTCACATCGGCAGCCGGAATCGCTTGCACCAGCTGGTTCATGATTGCCGCGACTTCCTCCGCCGAGCCGTTCGCACCGACCTCAATCGTGGACGGCTGCACGCCGGACCACGCCACGAAATCAGCGAGCGAAACATAAACGCGGCTGTCCTCGGCCGCTCCAGTCTGAATCGTTCCCGCCGGCGTTACCCTCAGAGTCTTTCCTTGAAAACTCAGAGAGAACTCTTGTCCTTTGGGTGACACGACCGGCAATGCCCGCACCCCCACCAACCCTTCGGACGATGACTGCTCCACACTTGTAGCGTTTTCCGCGACAGGTAGGGGACTTTGACTTTCAGTCGGGATCGAATTCTCCGGCCATTTGCTGACCGACCACCATTTATCCAACTTTTGCACTCGATCAAAATCCGTCCCAGCCACCACAATCGGCTGCCCATCGCTCGTGCGGGCAACCACCAAGCCAAACGGAGCGGCAATCCCACGTCCCGCCAATAAAGCATCGACATGAGAAAGCGCGTTGGCGGGAAGGGAAGCGCCATCCTTCGCAACCAGGATGATGTTTGCTCCATAATTGCGAAATTCCCGGCGCAGCTTGGCCTGCACGTCAACATAGAGATTCAGCATCGCCGTAGCTACAGCGGCGGCAACCACCATCGCAAATAGAGCAGAAGCCGCCCGGCCTCGCCGCAATACCGCCGCTCGCAAAAGCATTCGCAGGAACATCGAAGTGTGGGGCACACGCGCTCGGCTGGCCGCGAGATCCTTCGCCTGATGAGACATGGGGGCGATCACAGCTCACCCCTCAACGCGAATACGGGATCGAGACTCACGGCCCGCCGGATCGCCGCTGCGCTGCCGGCAAATGTAACCATCACGGCGATCACCAGAATGACCGGCAGCAGCACTGGCGGAATCGAAATATCTGAACTGAAAATCGACCGACCAATCTGGTGCGCCAGGACGCCGCCCAGCGCGAATCCTATCGCTCCTCCAATTAACGCCAGCAACGCGGCTTCGGCAAAGAATATCGTCGCCACTGCCAGCTTTCCTGCGCCCAAGGCCTTCATCAACCCGACCTCGGAACGACGCTCAAAGATAGTCGTCGCCATCGCGGCCGAAACCGCCAGTGCCGAGGCAAATAGAGCTGCCAGGGTGATCAAAAAAATAAGTCCTTCGATCCGCGTGAGCACCGCGCCTTCGTTCTGCGCTACCTGCCGGATCTGCTCCGCGTGCGAATGCGACATCGCCTCCGTCAACTGCAGTGCGATCGCTTGCGGATACGGCGTGCAATACCAGCGATCGTAGACAGCCCCCGACATGCTCTTCGGATCCCGCCGCCCAAACGCATCTTCCGGCTTGGTCAACGCACTCACATAGACACGCTTGACGGCTCCTGGCTTACCCAAAACTTCCTGTGCTAGCGCAAGTGGCGCGACGATTTGATCGTCCTCTACTCCCCCGGTCGACAACACTCCGCTCACATGCAGTTGGCGTCCCGCAATCGTGATCACGCCTCCTGCGCTTTCCTGAAGCCGATCTGCGAGGCGTTCGCCCACGAGAACATCCCAGGAATCATCCTGTGGCCATGCTCCCGATACCTTCCACCACGGATGCGTGCTCCTCACCCCAGTGGTGAACTCCTCGGTCCCGTACGAGATCTTCTTTGCGAAATAGGTTCCGAGCAGCGTGACATCCTGCCGTTTCCCTTGATGTTGGACGGCTACGCTTACCGGAAGCATGGGTGCGAACCCAGTGATGTTGTTGTGCCAGAAGATTCCTTTGATTTTGGGCAGGTCGGCCTCACTGAGGAATGCTCCGTCGGTGGGAGGCTTGAGATTCACTCCGCCGATTTCCAGATCAAGCGAGTCTTCCTGTGGAGTCACTACGAGGTTAGCGCCGATGGTTCGCAGTTCGCGGTTAATCTTGTCTCCAATGTCGGTCGCGACTGCGATCATCGCGGTTGCCACCGTCACGCCGAGGACAATCGCCGCACCCGCCAGCAGTTTGCGCCGCTTCTGACGCCGGAAAGATTCGTAGACTAGCCGCACGAACATCGGCTACTTTCCGAACATGCGGCTTCCGCCTGCAATGTCCGCCTCCTCGATGATCACGGCATCGGCAGTCTGCGTCGCCTTCAGCGGGACTGGATTGCATCCACCCGCCGTTCCCACTGATTGCGGATTGATGGGAGCGGCGCAGTTTTTGCAGACCACGCCGTTTCCGCTCTTGTAAAAACCGACCGCTCCGCAAATCTCGCAAGCATCAAAGACCGTCGCGATCTTTCCATCTGGCTTTTTGTAGAGCCAGAACCGAACTTCCGTGCCGTTCTCTTTCGCTTCGTAGCGATGCAGATCGCCGTCGGCAACCTGCGTCAGCGGGATGCTTAATTTTCCGTTGGTAAATGTCACTTCGGTCGCTGGAGACAGCGCGCTCACATTTTTGGTGTAAACAAACTCAGCCGTAACCATCGCAATGAAAAGAAATGAGAATGTATAAACTGATCCCATCCATAATCGCTCGCGGCGGGCGCTCCATGCCGCTTTTCGGCGCTCCGCGGGGGAAGCCGATGTGGCCACGACAGGAACTCGACGCTTCGCCTCGAACAGCACCATCAGCGCCGCCATGGCAAAGATCGTGACGAAGAAAAACCAGTCGTTGCTGACGATCGGCCCGATGATCGCCATCTCCCGCTTTGACGAGGCAATCACTCCACTCTCGGAAAGCTCATGCAGCCCGGAAATCAGCAACTGCGCGGCGACCAAAAACATGATCGCGGTTGTCACTTTAAAGAACTTCTGCAGGTTGATCCGCACGCTGCCTTTGACGAACATCACGCCAAACGCAATTGCCGCCAACAGGCCGAGAAGCGTTCCGAGGAAACTCAGCAGTTCGGTCGAGTTCAACGAGACCGCCGAAAGGATCAGAACCGTCTCCGCGCCCTCGCGCAGCACCATCAGAAAAATGAAAATGAACAGCCCAAACCACGCATCGTTGCCTGCCAGCAGCCCGACCTTGCCCTCGATCTCGCCCTTCATCTTTCGTCCCGTCTTCATCATGAAAACCACCATGGTGACGACGAAGAAGGCGGCGACCAGCATGATCCAGCCTTCGAACACATCTTCATTCAGGTGGGTGCGGGAGATAACAATGGCGACGCCAATGCTGCCCAGGAAGCCTGCGGTCAGAGCGGCATAGACGGTCTTGCGAAGTTCAGCGCGCCCGATTTTGGTCAGGTACGCCAAGGTGATGCCGACGATGAGCGCCGCCTCGACCCCTTCGCGAAGCGTAATAATGAAAGCCTGAAGCATCTAGGGAAGCCTTATGATTTTGAAAATGAATTTCAATTTCAACTTTAAGGATATTCTCCCGCCGCCAAGCCCGTCAATCCGCCGACTCACAACCGCCCGTGATTGGGATCACACGGTCGATTTCAGCTACTGAGCCGCTCTAGAAAGCAGTGAGCGCATTCAGAATCGATCCCACAATGCAGGCGCCCAGTCGTCTCCTCGCCACATGTTTGTCGCACAACTCATTGCGCGTAAACTGTGGTAGGGCAATCTCTAAGCGACAAGGAGGTCATATGCAACAAAGTCGTTTTGTGCTCCCATTGGTCGTTGCTTTCGCCGCGGGCCTCGCCGCCGCCCAGGCTTCTCCCGATTCCGACGCTATTCCCGTAAGCATGATTGTCACGGTACAGGCGCACCACGGCTCGGATTCTCCCGCGATTCGCACTAAGGACGTTCAGGTTTTTCAGAATCGGACCCGCGCGAAGGTCACCGATTGGATTCCTTTACAAGGGGATCGCTCTGGCCTTGAACTCTTCATCCTGCTCGACGATTCCCATGGCAGCAGCTACGGAAATCAGCTCGAAGACCTTCGCCACTTCATAACCGCTCAGCCCACGGCCACAAAAATAGGCGTCGCCTACATGCAGATGGGCGGTCCCAAGATTGTTCAGGGCCTGACCTCCGACCACTCTTTGGCAGCGAGCGCACTGCGGCCCTCTTTGGCGGGCCTCGCCAATGGCGCAAATCCCTTCGAATCGCTGGCCGACCTCATTGCCAAATGGCCGGAAGGCAGCGATCGCCGAGAAGTCCTGATGATCTCAAAGGGCATCGACCAGGTCTACACAGGTAACCCTGTCGCACAAAACGACCCATACGTTGACTCCGCCATCGAAAAAGCTCAGCGTGCCGGGGTCGTCGTCTTCACAATTGTCACATCCACGAATGCCGTAGCTGAGAGTCGGTCGGGAGAGGACATCGGGCGGGACGAGCGCAACTTCCCGGGTAATCTATACCTGTCTCGCATCGCTGAAGAAACCGGCGGTCAGCTCTACGACTATCGTTCCGCCGCACCCACTTCGTTCGCACCTTATCTGGAAGATTCCACCCGCCGCCTGAATCGCCAATATTTGGTTAGCTTTTTAGTGCAGCCGGGGAAGAAAGCTGGTATGCAATCAGTCAAGGTTCATACTGATGTACCGCATGCCCAGTTGGTGGCAGCCGAGAAAGTTTACGTCCCCGCGAAATAGCAGTGCTCAATTCCGAGACGGCAGCGGCTGAGGGGAAATCGTTTATAGCCGCTTTAGGAATGCGTTCGCCTCGTTTATTTGTGGAAATAATCGTTCCTCTGCCTGAAACTCTGCAGAGTGTACGCAGCGCCGGCTCCCTCGCAATTTCACCGGATGCTTCAGGTGTAGCATCTCGTGATAAACGATGTACTCCAGCACGAACCGTGGCATGGCGAAATGATCGAACACCCGACTGATGATGATCGCATTGTGAGCCGGATCGTAGTGCCCCAGGATGCGCCTGGTCTTTGTTTGGCTCCAACTCATACGCGGCCGCGCCATCAGCCCGTGAAAGAACCGGGTGTTTAAGTCCTCGAATACTGTATCCAGGTCATAGAAGTGTCCGCGAGCGGAACGCAGCCGCTTCCGTCCGCGCATCTGGCGGACAAGGTGCGCCTTCCGCACAATTTCGTGACTCGCGACATACTTGCGATAACGCGCAGATTGCCCCCGGTCAATAGGGTGCCGGTACATCTTTGCCAACAAAATATGAGCGATCGCTCGTAGCACTGACTGGGGCGCGCCTTCCAGCAGATCGGACAGCCGCACCAATAGTCTTCCGTTACGAAGCCGGATCGTATTGTTGATGTTGGCGAAAGCGAAGAATTCGATTTTCAACTCGGGCAGCGAAGCGCCCGGTCTCAGCTCACTGAAGGTTTCATGGAAGATTTCGAGCAACCCTTCGCGCACAATGCGGTTAGGTTAGCACGAGGAGGAATGTGGAGGGCTTGGTCCTACTCGGGGCTTACTCCGGTTCCTACAGATGGATTCCTATTCAATTTCTTATGCTTCGCCGCATCTTCCTGGTCCGCGAGCAGCTTCCGGTGGTCTTCAGTGGCAGTATCTACCGTATCGATCGCGTTGGTCAGGACAAATTCATACTGCGCTGTCTCTGCCGGTGGCACATCGGCAGCATCCTTGAGAGCGCGTAGTTTGGCCTGAAACTCAGTGTCTGCGTCGATGATGGTTTTCAACGGCTTCCGGATATCGTCACGCCGGTCGACATAGGTGTCGACATTGTCGTTCAGTTCATCATAGAGGCGCTGAAAATCGTCGAGCAGATCATGCGTCTGTTTCGCCCGGTCCTTCACTTTCGGATCGCTCCGCACCTGCTCTAGCTTAACCAGGCGCGTTCGCGCAAATTGTACATAGAGCGGTAGCCGCAGCTTGGGCTCCCAGCTTGTATCGCGGATCTGTTCAATCTCTGATTGAGTCAGCGGGTCCCGGCGACGCTGCGCCATTGCCGAGGACGCCAGAGCCAGCAACAGGACAACCGTCCACAGACCTGAGTTTTTCATTTCCCAGCCTTTTTAAACATCGCCGACAGCAGGTCGTCGCGCACGCGCTCCAGACGCGTCACGGCCTCTTTGACCGGTTTCTGATCCTCTCGCCCAAGAACGTGCAGCAGGTTCGTCAGCCTGCGTGAGATTTCTCTTACGGCAATCTCGGATTGCTTTTCGTATTTGTGCGATTGAATGGCATAGTCCCGAGCCAGTTCCGAATATGCAACCACGTCCGTCAGCGCGGCTCGCGCTTTCTGCTCGTCGACGCCCGGATAAAGCCTGTCAAATTCTTCAAGTTGCTTTTGGGCCACTTGTACGCATAAGTGAGGACGGTCACCCACCCCCGTTGAAGCGATGCGCGTCTTTAATTCTTCGACCGTGGGTTCATCGCGAGGAAAAGAGAATGCGGTTCCGGCCAGCACTAGAAACATCAGGCAAGCTAGGCAAACCAGCGCGTCGATCGAAAGAGATCCAGGTATGCGTTGGAACTCATCACCGCGACCTTGTGCGGCCACGGCACTGCCGAAGGAAACGCGTAAATTCTCGCCCCGCGCGCGACTAAGCCTGCTCACGTCTTCTCCCCAAGTCGAACCCTATGGCATGCGCCTCACTTCTTTGGTTCCAGCGCGATCAACCGGTGCTTCGCCTGCCACTCCTGTTCAGGATACTTCCCGCTGGCCGTGTTCAGGAAGAGGCGGTAGTTGGCAACCGCTTTTTTAACGTCCTTCAAATTGTCGTAAGCGGACGCACGGAGAAAGTACGTAATCGGCATCTCCGGCAACAACTTCGTTCGCGCATCCAAAGCCTTGATGACCAGTACGTAATCTTTATTTTCACTCGCGGCAAAAGCCAGGTCGCCATAAGCTTCACCCAGATCAGGTTTCAAGTTCAGCGTGGTGATGAATTCCTGTTGCGCGGCGACAAATTTCTTCTGCCGCAACAGGCTCTGTCCCAGGCCATGATGCAATTCGGCATCGTTTGGATTCCCCGCGATCATAGCCCGGTAAACCACTTCTGCCCGGTCGTTTTTCCCTGCGGTCGTGTAAAGGTCCGCTAGATCGCGCTGCAACGAAACATCGTCAGGCGCCAGCTTTTGCCCGGACTGCAGTTCTGCGATAGCATCGTTGTTCTTACCTTCGGCAGCAAGAACTCTTCCCAACTCAATGTGTGCAGCAGCCGATTCGGGATGTGCCGCAACTCCTTTTCGTAACGCCGTTTCCGCCTCCGGAAATCGCCGCCCTCGCATGTAGATGTTTGCTAACTCAGTCGCCGCATCCGCTGATTCGGGATCCAGTTCCAGAGCTTTCTTATATTCCCGCTCGGCATCGGCAAACTGATTCTGTTTCTCGAAAACAAGTCCAGCCGCCAAATGTGGCTCCGGATCCTTCGGTTGCAATGTCGCCGCCTGCAGATAAGCCGCGATCGCTTCCTCTGGCTTCTTCGACTCCAATAAATGCGCCAGCGACAGCCAGGCTCGAGCCTTGCCCTCCGCTGCACGGCTGGTCGGCGTGAGCGTTGTCGCCGCCTCGAGGAATTGCTCCGCCTCAGTTTGCCCGCTCTTGGCGAGTTGCAGGCCCAGATTTAGGTTCGACTCGAATACATCCGGCTTGGCAATAACCGATTTTCTATACGCGGCAATGGACTCGCCGCGCTTGCCAAGTGCGTTCTCAACGAATCCCAGATCAAACCAGGCTACATAGTTCGCCGGATCGCTCTCTACTTTCTTCTGCAAAAGAAGTTCAGCTTGGGTGAAATCCTTCTTTTGGATGAATCCTTCGGCCTTCGTTACATCTGGATCGGGACCAACCTCCTCGGCTACAGTTACGTGATGCCTCTGAACTTTAGGATTTGACGATGAAGGCGACGACTGCCCGGAAGATCCTGAACTCTTGGTGCCCTCCTGAGAGTCTGCCGTGACGAGGCTCAGAGCACCTGAGCCAGAAGCTGCTGAAACACATACCAGCAATCCCATCGCCAGTGGGACCAAGAACGCAACAACTTTCTTACGAGCGACCATTGGATCGCGATGCTCCATTGCTGTTGAGGATAGGGGCCAGATATTTCCCTGTGTATGAGCCGGCCAACTTGGCGATTGCCTCCGGCGGCCCTACTCCGACAATCTTTCCACCGCGCGTTCCACCTTCGGGCCCCAGATCGATTACCCAGTCCGCCGTCTTGATGACTTCCAGATTGTGTTCAATGACGACAATCGATCCCCCTACATCAATGAGACGGCGAAAGGCCGCCAGGAGTTTGCTGACGTCGTCAAAATGCAGCCCGGTCGTCGGCTCGTCAAAGATGTACAACAAACGCCGCTTGAGTTTGGTGCCGTTCGGTGCTCGTCCCATCTCTTTCGATGCCGGTTGCAGATGCGCGGCCAGCTTCATGCGCTGCGCTTCTCCTCCTGAAAGAGTCGTCGCCGATTGCCCAAGCCGCAGATATCCCAGCCCAACCTCTTCCAGCGGCCTCAGTTTTTCTGTAATCTTTGGCGCTTCGGCAAAGAACTTCAGCGCCTCTTTCACGGTGAGATTCAGAACCTCATGCACGTTCTTCCCGCGGTACCTCACATCGAGTACCGTCGGCTTGTAGCGGGTCCCCTTGCATTCCTCGCAAATGAGTTCCACGTCGGCAAGAAACTGCATTTCGACCGTCACTGTTCCGTCACCTTGGCACGTCTCGCAGCGACCCCCGGGGATATTGAAGGAGAAATGTCCAGCGGTGAACCCGCGCTTCTTCGCCTCGGGAAGGGAAGCAAACAACTCGCGGATTGCGTCAAATGCCTTGATATAAGTCACAGGATTCGAACGCGGAGTCCTGCCAATCGGCGACTGATCCACCAAGACAACTTCCTCGATGAACTGGTCCCCGACCATGCTTTCCCAAGTTGCCGCGGTTGTGGTCCCGCTTCCGCTACTCGATTGCTGTTTTGCTTGCGCCAGCGCTCGGTACAAAACCTGATGCAACAACGTCGACTTGCCTGATCCAGAAACACCGGTAATCGCGACGAGCATTCCCAGAGGAATATTGATGTCGACGTTCTTCAGGTTATTGGCGCGCACGCCTTTCAATTTGATCTGCTGTGTCCCGGGTTTTCTTCGCGTGAGCGGAGATTGGATCCTCAAGTCTTCCGACAGATACCGCCCCGTCAGAGAAGCAGAATTGTGCAGGATCTCGTCGAAGGTGCCCTCGGCAATTAACTTTCCACCGTTTTCACCCGCGCCGGGCCCCAGATCAAGAATGCAATCCGCAGCTCGCATGATGTCGGGATCGTGCTCGACCACTAGAATCGTGTTTCCGAGGTCGCGCAGGTCGTGCAAAATTTTGACGAGCCGGTGTGTGTCACGCGGGTGCAACCCGATGGACGGCTCATCCAGCACATAAAGCGTCCCGACCAGGCGCGACCCAAGAGACGTCGCCAGTTGAATCCGTTGTGCCTCTCCACCCGAAAGCGTCGACGACAGCCGGTCGAGCGTCAGATATTCCAGCCCAACGTCATTCAGAAATCGCAGTCGCTCTTGAATTTCCTGCAGCAGTTTCTCGGCGATCTCAGTTTCCTGCGGGCTGAGTTCCATCTGTTCGAAGAATTTCAGCGCCTCTTCGACTGTCAGAGCGCAGATCTCGCAAATGTTCTTTCCGCGAATCTTGACCTGTCTGGCTTCCATTCGCAGGCGCGAACCGGCACAATCCGGGCAAAGCGAATACCCGCGATATCGGCTGAGAAACACCCGAACGTGCAGCTTGTATTTCTTCCGCTCCAGATGAGCAAAGAATCCGCGCACGCCCAGGAACTTACCCTCTCCGTTCATTACCAGGTTGCGCTGTTCTTCTTCCAGATCAATCCATGGCACATCGAGCGGAATCCCCGCGGACTTGGCATAGCGCTTCAAATCCGTAAGCAGCGGACGATACTTCGGCTTAGTCCACGGCTCGATCGCTCCCTCCGCCAGAGTCTTGAGCTTGTCAGGAATGACGAGATCAAGATCGAAATCGATGGTATTCCCAAATCCCTGACATCGCGGGCATGCGCCATAAGGGTTGTTGAACGAGAACAGGCGCGGTTCGGGCTCCTCGTAACGCAGATTGCACTGCTTGCACTCAAACCTTTGCGCGAAGCGCAGCGTCGGACGATTGTTCGCGCGAACGCCACCCTCCGCCAAAGATCTTTCGTCTCCGCTCGCAGGCAGCTCAAAGATAACTTCGCCTGATTCCCGATACGCCGTCTCCACTGCGTCTACTACCCGCGTTCGCCCGTCAGGCGAAGCGATGAGCCGGTCTACCAGCACAAACACCGGCTCGGAAAAATCGAGATCCAGCAAAGACTCCGGAGAAGAGAACTCAAAAATCTCGCCGCCCTGATAAAGGCGATTAAACCCGGACTTCCGCAGATCAAACAACCGAGTCTTCAATGCGTCCGTCAGCGCGGGTGCCCTACCTTTCTCGCGCTTTTCGCGAGAGGCTGGGGATTTCGATCCTGGCCCTTTTGTTTTCAACTTCGCGGCCGATTCATCCGTCAACGTCCCCACGCGCTGCAGGGGGAACAGTACCTGCATCCGCGTCCCCGGTTCCAGAGCCAAGATGACGTCCGCGACCTCGTCGACCGTGTCCTTCTTGACCTCGCGCCCGCAGTTCGCGCAATACGTCCGTCCAACCCGTGCAAATAGCAGCCGCAGATAATCGAAGATCTCAGTTGCAGTCGCCACCGTCGACCGCGGATTCCGCGTCGTATTCTTCTGCTTGATTGCGACCGCCGGAGCGATCCCGTCAATCAGATCCACATCCGGTTTCTCGATTCGCTCCAAAAACTGCCGGGCATAGGCCGACAGCGACTCGACATACCGACGCTGCCCTTCGGCATAGATTGTGTCGAAGGCGAGCGACGACTTGCCGGAGCCGGACACCCCGGTCACCACTGTCAAAGAATTGTGCGGGACCTCAAAGTCAATGTTTTTGAGGTTATGAACCCGGGCGCCGCGAACAACTATGCTTTCCGTCTGCGTAGAAGAGGACATCGATAAGGGCCGAATCAGCGCTCCTGGCAGAGTGCAAGGGCACAGACGCCTCCGGAGGGCTCACTGAATCTTTTTATTATAAGGGATTTTCGGCGGTGAGGTGGAGCAGTGGATCTGCTGCGAAGGGAATCAGTTTACGCTGGAGCCCACATTCGTAAGCACGGCAGCCTGAATTCGGATCAGGAAGGTTCCTCGTTCTCCCGATCTCTTCGCCGCACACATCGCATAATAAATCCCGCTCCAAACGTCGCCATGCCCACTGGAGGCAGAATCATCAGAAGAATGGCTCGGTCAATCGCCCGCTGGCCTTCTTTCGGAGTAGCCTTTGCGTTGGCGCGGCACATCGCACATCCCTGAGCGAGCGCAGGCGCGCTCCAAAGCGCGATCGCCAACAAAATCGCCGCCCAGCCGGAATGGCGCAGAATCCTCACTTCACTCCCAGTCTGATAATCCGATCCGCATCAGGAAAGAAAAAGAAGTACATGATGATGAAACAAGCCACGACCGAAAACGTGATCATCCACCGCATGATCGCCGTCTCAAACTTCAAGTGCATGAAGTATCCGATAATCAGCGCCGATTTGATCACCGACAGTATCAGCAGGATCTCCAGCATACGGACCGCTTCGAACACCTGCTTATAGGCCAGGACCACTTCAATAGCAGTCAGAACCAGCAGCGCGCCCCACACCCAGAAATACTGCCCCTTGCTGTCATCATGCGTCGCGGCATCGTGCATAATTGGTTTCCTCTGTGGTGAAAGGTCTTAAGAAATCCTAGTCGACATCAAATACACCAGCGGGAAGATGAACATCCACACCAGATCCACGAAGTGCCAGTACAAGCCCGAAACTTCCACATCGTGCGCGTCATAAACTTTCGGCTTCAGGAACAAGATAATCGCCGAAACGATCAGCCCTATCAGGAGGGCATGGATTCCGTAGTGAAAAACGTTGTCCGAAGGAATCAGCAACCACCCCGCGAGCCACAACGCTCCCAGAATCGGCAGGAATAGCTTTCGGAGTGCTACCACTCCGAGGTAGATCACGCCGATGGTCACGTGAAGCATGTGCATCGCCGTCAGCCCAAAGAAAGTCGCCGCGAACTGCGGCACAGCTTTCGAGACATCGGCCAACTCCCCTGTGGCCGCGGATGCCGGCTTGGGAAATCCCGGTAGCGTCAACCCTTCGCCGATCAGCTTCGTCCACTCCATCCCGTGCAACACGATGAAGGCAGTCCCAAAAAACATCGTCGCCAGCAGCCAGTTCCGCATCCACGCGCGATCTCCGCGCTGCGCCGCGAACACGCCCAGAACCATCGTCAGCGAACTCGACAGCAGGCAAGCCGTCATGATCGTAGCGTTCGTAATGCTGGCAACGTGGAATGGCGTCGGCCACGGATTCGTATAGATCCGGTTATAGCTGAACGCAAACAGCAGGGCGCCGAAGGTCAGGGAATCCGAGGCCAGAAACAGCCACATCCCCACTTTCTTCGAATACGCGCCAAATAGCGGGGCCTCGTATTCTCCGGGCAAGCCATGTCCGACTGCGTCGTGTTGCAGCGTGGCGTCAGCCATTCCTAAAGTTCCCCTTTCGTTAGCCTCATCCTGCAGCGGAAGTTTTATTCGCCGAGGATCTATGCACCCTTCGCGACCTTTACCGCTAAAGATCTTGCCTCGCTACCTCACCAGTCCCAGCAATGCGAAAACATAAATCCACAACGCGGCCATGAAGTGCCAATACCATGCGGTGATGTCGACCACGATCCGCCGCGACTCCAGCGGTTTGTGCAAGAGGGAAGCGCTCGCCGCCCAGATCAGCGCAATCATTCCCCCGGTCAAGTGAATCGCATGCGTCACGGTCAACAAAAATACGAACGAACTGCTTGGATTCGTGCTGACGTAGAACCCGCTATTGTTCAGCGCACCCCACGCCATCCATTGCCCGACTAGAAAACAAAGACCCAGAATCACAGTGAGTCCCAGCCAAGGAAAGTCTTTCTCCTCGCCCAGAGAGACTCCAGGGATCGACTTCACTGGAGCCAGCGCAGCCAACCGAGTTGCTTGTCGCCGCGCGAACTCCATTGTCACGCTGCTCGCGAGCAGGATCGCCGTATTAATCACCAATAGTGCCCACGGCAGGTCGACGTTGCCCCAATCACGCACGTAGCTATTGGACCCACCGTCGAACGAAGGTAATCCACGCCGGAATATATACGCGCTGGTCAGCGAGATGAACACCATGCAGACCGTCGCAATCCCAAAGATCAGCCCAAGACGCGCGCGCCGCAGACGCGCCCCATAATCCGGAACATCGCCGCTGCGCCCATCATCGCCGCCGCCTCGCGCAGGAGGCTCTGGTGGTTTATGCCCGATATCGTCAAGTCGAGTGCTAGGAGTGTAGGTCGCCATAACTACTTAGTGCGTCACCGCGTCGAACAGGTTGCCGGTCAGGGTGCTCCCTCGCGATCTTGGCAAGAGGGTGGGAATCTCGACTTCAATGCGAAGCCACGGTGGCCGGATCCGTCTGCATCACGAAATCCTTCGGCGCTCCCGGCACGCCGTACTCATACGGCCCGTGATGTACGACTGGCGTCACGCCGCCGAAATTGTCGTGCGGCGGTGGAGTCGCTGTTGTCCACTCCAGGGTCGTCGCTTCCCACGGATTGTCGCTGGCCCTCGGTCCTTTGAACATGCTCCAGAACAGATTGATCACGAAAATGAACTGCGCCGCAATCGTGATAATCGCTGCATAGGTCATGAACGTCTGCAGCGGCAGCAATTTAGCCTGGTATGCAACTTCAGTGAACTGCGAGTAACGCCGTGTCTGGCCAGCCATGCCCAGGTAGTGCATCGGCATGAAAATCGCATATGTTCCCGCCAGAGTGATGAAGAAGTGCAGCTTGCCCAATGACTCGTTCATCATCCTCCCGAACATTTTCGGGAACCAATAGTAGGTCGCCGCGAAGATTCCGAAGATCGCCGCGACACCCATGATCAGGTGGAAGTGTCCGACTACGAAATACGTGTCATGCAACTGAATGTCGAGCACTGGTTGCGCCAGGAATGGTCCGCTCAACCCGCCAGAAACGAAGAGGGACACAAAGCCGATGGCATAAAGCATCGGCGTTTGAAATCGTATGTGTCCCTTCCACATCGTACCCAGCCAGTTAAATGTCTTGATCGCCGACGGCACTCCAATGCACATCGTCAAAATCGAAAACGCAAAGGCCGAGTAGGGACTCATGCCACTCATAAACATGTGGTGGCCCCACACCATGAAGCCGAAGAAACCAATCGAAAGCATGGCGTAAACCATGGCCTTATAGCCGAAAATCGGCTTCCGCGAGAACGTCGACAGAACCTGCGACGCCACGCCCATGCCCGGCAGGATCGCGATGTACACCTCGGGGTGTCCGAAAAACCAGAACAGATGCTGCCACAGCAAAGGCGATCCGCCTTTGTGACCCATCACTACGCCATTCACCACTACGAGCGGAACGTAAAAGCTAGTTCCCAGGTTGCGATCCATCAGCAGCAGAATTCCCGCCGAGAGCAGTACGCCGAACGCCAGCAGTCCCAGGATTGCCGTGATGAACCACGACCAGACCGTCAGCGGCATACGCATCATCGTCATGCCCTTGGCCCGCAGATCGAGCGTCGTCGTGATGAAGTTCAGCGCGCCCATCAACGAAGCGATACAAAAGATCGCAATGCTCGTGATCCACAAATCCGCCCCCAGTTGCTCACCGGGGCCGCTCGATTGCAGAGCACTCAGCGGCGGATATCCTGTCCATCCGTGTAGCGGAGCTCCGCCGGTCACAAAGAATGCTGCGATGATAACGACGAATCCCACAAACGTCGTCCAGAACGACAGCATGTTCAAGACGGGGAACGCCATGTCGGGGGCGCCAATCTGAATGGGCAGGAAGTAATTCCCGAAGCCGCCCTGGGGCGCCGTTGTCAGCACGAAGAACACCATGATCGTGCCATGCATCGTGAGCAGGCTGAGATATGTCTCCGGCTTGATCTCGCCGACCAAGGGCAATACCGCCTGGGGCCAGATCATGTGAATGCGCATCAGCAGCGAGAGGAACATGCCGACAAAAACTGCTGTAAGCGCCAGGAAAAAATACTGAATGCCGATGACTTTGTGATCGAGGCTGAAAATGTATTTCCGAATGAAACCCTGAGGAGCGTGCGAATGAACCGTAGCCGCGGTCGCCATTTTATTGTTTCTCCGCCTCCCGGGCCGCCAGCCACTTGTCAAAATCCTCCTGGCTGACGACGTGGACCATTCCGTGCATCTTGTAATGTCCCAGCCCGCACAATTCGGCGCAGGCAATCTCGTATTCGCCGATCACTGTCGGCTTAAAATGCATATGAATATTCAATCCGGGTACTGCGTCCTGCTTGAAGCGCAGATTCGGCACAAAGAAGCTGTGAATCACATCCACCGATCGCAGGCTGACATCGACCTCGCGGTCCACCGGCAAATACATCGTTCCCGTGACCACATCATCTTTCGCTGCCGGGTCTGAAGTATTCAGACCCACGGCGGCCTCGCCACCTGACGACGGATCCATGAGTTTCACGCTGGTCGGGCCGTACTTTCCATCCGGTCCTGGATAGCGGAAGTACCAGGCAAACTGCATCCCCGTGACTTCCACCTGCACCGCTCCCGGTTCCGCAGCGTCAAATCGCTGGCTCGCCCACACGCTGCTACCCATCAGGTTCAGACCGATGAACAACACGGCTGTCAGGATGGTCCAGATGATTTCCAGCCGCGTGTTTCCATGCGAATACGCCACGGGCGGTGACGATGGGGTCTCGCGATAGCGCCAGACAATGTAGCCCAATCCAAGTTGGGCCGCGAGGAATACGATCCCCATGATCACAAATGTGAGCGCAAATTGATGATCGATCCATCCCGCTGCGGCAGAGGCGCCGGCGGGCAGCCACCAGGTTTTGGCGACAAAAAAATATGTGCTGACCAGAGTGATCAGCCATATCAAAAGCATTAACGCGAGGCCCATTCCCCAATACCCCCGATCCCGAAGGCGGACAACAAGGATTTCCCCACGGCCGTGCTGCGTCCCACAACGCAAGCAACAGTCGGCGGCGAGTGTACCACAGCCGCGCGACGAAAAAGCAAGGGCCTTGCTCAGAAAAAATCGATGTTCCGAGACAATGTTGAAAAAATCAATGGTCACATCGCGCGGAATCTAATCGCGCACGAGGGACACACAGTTTCCTCCGTAACCCTCAGTACCCCCGATGGTAAAGGACTTGGTTTATTTCTCTGACCACTCCGGCACTCGTCCCGGAGTCCAAGGCGCCCCAGCGGTTTCCATATCCTTTTCGAGCTTCACCAGATCTACTTCCACCAATGCGTGGAGCTTCGTGAGTACGTCTCCGAACTCGGCCGACGCAATGTTGTACGAATCAATATTCGATTGCGTCGGCTTCTCCAGCGAGAAGCGCTCACCTTCCATAATCGAATTCACCCGGTCGTTGATTGACGACGGCACCGCCTCATTTCGCTTCGCCATCTCCACGTCTCCGCGCAGCGCCCGCAGAATTTCCCGGTCTCGCGCTTCGAGCCCATCCGCGACCGACGCCAATTTCTGCTCTGCCGCAGGAGTCTCGCGCAACGCCTCACGAATCGACTTCAGCCGCGACTCGACATCTTCGGCGGTATGCAACGCCCCGGACACCGCCCGATAAAGCCGGGTCACGTTCCGCAAGAAGTCTTCCTGCGCTGCGCGATCCGCCGCGTTCATCGACGCCGAACCCTCCGTTGCAACCTTGAACGACACTGGCCCGGCCACTTCGGTCACAGCTCCATTCACCTTCTCAAACATCCGGACCGAATAATTTCCCGCCAACACCAACGGCCCCTGATCCGCGGCATCCGGGAAGAACTCCTCTTCGCCGGATTTTTTCGGCACCTGGCCCGCGGGATACCTCAAATCCCACGCTGCCCGCTGAAATCCCGCATCCGTATTCCCATCCACGTGTCGGATCGGCGCTCCGCTCTCGTCATAGACCATGAAATAAACTTCCGGCTTCGCCTCTTCAGCCTCAGCCCTCAATTCGTCGTGCGAAGGGTAGGGAAGCGTCTGATTCTTCTTCGCTGCTTCTTTCTCCGCCTCTTGTCTCTTCTCCTTCAGCGTCTTGATCTTTTCCTTCATGTAAGCCGTGAACACCGCGCCATATGGAGGGTTCTCGGCCGCGTAAAAAGCATCGCCCTGAAAACCTTTCTTCGGGCCGCCCAGCGGATGGCGCTCGATGTAGAGCAGCGCATCCTTCACTGGATAAAGTGCCGCGGTCTGCTCCGTTGCCTCCTCCTTTGCCTGTCGCAAGGGTGTAATGTCGTCCAGCACATAGAACCCACGCCCAAATGTTGCAATGACTAGATCGCCTTCGCGCGACTGGATCACCATATCGCGCACCGCGATCGTTGGCAGTCCACCCTTCAGCTTCACCCAATGCGCTCCGCCATCAATCGTGAAGAACGCTCCAAACTCGGTTCCCGCAAACAGCAAGTTCGCATTCACTGGATCTTCCGCAAACGCCAGCACCGGAACGTTCTCCGGCAGATCGCCCGCAATCGAACTCCAGCTCTTTCCCGCGTCAGTCGACTTCAGCAGATACGGCTTGAAGTCTTCGTTCTTATGATTGTCAAACGCCGCGTAGACTGTGCTCGTATCATGCGAAGAAGCGGCCAATCGGCTCACATACGTCATATCCGGCACGCCAAGGAAGTTTTCGTACTTCGTCCAACTTCCGCCCGCATCGCTTGAAACCTGAATCAACCCATCGTCAGTTCCGACATACAACAGCCCGTCTTTCTTCGGGGATTCTGAGAGGGCAACGATGTTCCCGTAGAACGACGTCGAAGCGTTCTTCGCCACGGCGTCTGGGCCCCACACTTTTCCCATCACCGGCAACTTGTTGCGATCGATCTGTCGCGTCAAATCCCCCGAAATCGCCTTCCATGTATCTCCGCGATCATCGCTTCGAAATAATTTATTCGCCGCAAAATATAGCCGTGTATGCGAGTGCGGGCTGATGATTACCGGAGAATCCCAATTCCATCGCAGCGGTGGCTCACCCTTGCCCTCGAGAGGTTGCAGCACGAGCTCTTGCCCCGTCGGCTTGTCATACCGAACCAGCACGCCGTACTGCGACTCTGAATAAACCGTGTTCGGATCCGCCGGATCGACCTGCGACCGGAATCCATCTCCGCCTGTCGTGACATACCAATCTGAATTCACGATCCCGTTCAGATTCCGCGTGCGAGAAGGTCCGCACCACGAAAAGTTGTCCTGCGTTCCGCCGCACACGTTGTAAAAGGGAAGCGCGTTATCGACCGCAACGTCGTAAAACTGCACCGTCGGCAGATTAGCCTTGAACTCCCAAGACTTCGCGTCGTCCCACGTCTCATAGATCCCACCGTCGGAGCCCAGCAGCCAGTGCTTCGTGTCATCCGGATCGATCCAGATCGCGTGATTATCTCCGTGATGATTCACTTCGCTGACTTTATGCAGAGTTTTGCCTCCATCGAGCGACTCGCGCAGCTCAACGTTCATCACAAAAATCCGGTCGATATTTTTCGGATCCGGCACGATTCGCGCGTAATACATCGCTCCGGCATCGAAATCGTTCCGCCGCTCCCACGTTGCGCCCCTGTCTTCCGATCGAAAAATTCCTCCCTTGCGATCCGCCGCTTCGACTGCGGCGTAAACAACATTCGGATCCGCTGGCGAGACGGCTAGTCCGATGCGCCCCATATCCACCGAAGGCAGACCAGAACTGATCTTGTTCCATGTCGCTCCCGCATCGGTCGACTTATAGATCGCGCTTTCCGGGCCGCCATCAATCAGCGTGAACACATGCCGCCGCCGCTGGTATGCCGACGCATACAAAATGTCGGGGTTCGACGGGTCCATCGCCACGTCATTAACCCCCGTGTTCTCGCTGATTGTCAGGACAGCCTTCCAGTTCTTTCCGCTGTCGGTCGTCTTGTACAATCCGCGATCTCCGCCCGGTCCCCACAGCGGCCCTTCCGCTGCAACGTAAACGACTTTCGAATCGCGTGGATCGATCACCACCCGCCCGATGTGCTCCGACTTCTTCAGACCCAAATTGTTCCAGCTTTTCCCGCCATCCTCCGACCGATAAATCCCATCGCCCCACGCCACGCTGCGCTGCGAATTGCTTTCGCCAGATCCCACCCACACCACCGACGGATTGTTCGGATCGAGTGTCACCCACCCGATCGAATACGAACCCTCGCCGTCGAACACTGGACTCCACGTAGTCCCGTCATTCACCGTCTTCCACACGCCGCCGGACGCGACTCCAACGTAATACTCGAACTTGTTCTTGGGATTTACCGCGATCGACATCACCCGCCCTGAAGCCACTGCGGGCCCAATCAGGCGGAACTTCAGGCCGGAGAAAGTGTCAGCAGTCATTCCACCTTTTTTCTCAGGCTCTTCTTTCTTTTCGTCCTTCGCCGCCTTCTTCTGATCTTTTTTTCCGGCCGCTGCCGCCGCGACCGCCTGCCTTTTATCCGCGTCTTTATCCTGCGATTTGGATTCTTGTTTTTGTCCAAGCAGGACAGAAGGGATGAAAGTCAGCAGAAGAATAAGCGTGGCTACTCGCTTCATAGATGGGCTCCAATCCAACATCGCGACCAAGATTTCGGAAACGGATATGTATACAGCAATTGCGCCCAACTAAAAAGCGGCCTCTCAGCAGATGGAAGGTTCGTATCAACATATCGCTTTAGCGATGCCATAAACGCAGCAAAATCAATTTCGGCTTCTGCCGCTGCACCTGAGACAATTGAAAGCCCAATCTCCTCTGCGCTCCTGTGGTGAGGATGTTCCGCGATAGAATTCCGCATGCCCCGCAAGATCCATGGCCACGAAACCGACTACGTCAAATTGCAGAAGAATTACTGCTTCGCCTGCGGACAAAATAATCCCGACGGCATGCGCCTGAAATTCACCCTGGACGACGAGCGCCAAACATTTGTCTGCCGTTTCAAACTGGGCAAGCGCTACACCGGACCGCCCGGCCATTGTCATGGCGGTATCATTGCCACGATCCTCGACGATGCCATGGGCAAAGTAAATAAACTGCACCACGTCATTGCGTTGACGAAAGAGATGACCGTCGAATATCTCAAACCCGTCCCGCTAAACCAACCGCTTCACGTCGAGGGCAGGGAGGTGAGCGTTCACGGCCGTCAGCACGTCAACGCCGCCGAGATTCTGAATGAGAAGAACGAAGTCCTGGCAAGAAGCCGAGGGACCTTCATCGCCATCGACCCGGAAAAAATGTTTGGGAAATTCGTCGAGCGGTAGCGGGCACCGAACCCCCGGGGAGAGAGACACGTCCGTCCATCGCCGTTGCTTGGAATCTGCTCTGCTGGACTTTATCTTATTTAACTCGGTGGCACGCAACCATTGCTAGTGCCGGTCCTATGCAATCTGGCGCGGAGCGTGGAGTTGCCCATTCACGCTCATCCGCTGCCCCGGTTCGAGCACTTCTACCCGGGTTTGGGGAGCATACCTCCTCATCGCATCCTGAAAAATGTGCGGCAGCCGCTCTTGCCGGTCAAAATATTTCAGGAACAGGCGATCTGCCAAACCTCCGCCATGGAACGCATAGTGCGTCGGAATCGCGACCCGTGGCTGAAGCACTTCGCACAGTTGCGCCGCCTCGATTGGGTTCATCACGACCTGGTCGCCAAATGTCTTCAGACCGTTGATCGGCAAGAGCGCCACGTCGATGTTCGGGAAGCGATCCGAGATATCCGACAACTCCGGAATTAGCAGTGTGTCTCCAGCAAAATAAACTGTGAACCCGGACGCCTCAATCACATAGCCGACTTCCGGCACACCGTGGAGCGCTGGAACCGCCGTTACATTGACCGGCCCAATCGAAGCTTCTTCCCAGGTGTCCAGCACCGTAACGTTCATAAACCCTGCGCGTTTTGCTCTCGCAGCAGCCTTGCCTTCGCAGATAAGTGGCACGCGATTGTCGGCGTATCGACGGAACGACTTCATGTCATTGTGATCGTGATGGTCGTGAGAAATCACAACCCCAGAGAGGGGCGGCAGGCTCTCCACCGACATGGCAAGCTCTTCTCCAAAATGGTAGCCCATCTTCTCGGAGAACCATGGATCCGTCAGCACCTGCCGTCCGCCGAGATCGATCAGTACGCAGCTATGAACGATCCGCGTAATGTTCAGAGTTTTTTCCTCAGTCACGGTCGCCTCCCAAGTTTTGGTTACGTCTAACTGGTTCGGTTCGTGGCAGGTCTTTTGCATGGTAGCCATCTACGCGCACTCCTACTCGCCCGATACGATGCGTCCTCGAGGGGGATCGTTGCCGCCTATAAGTGCAGCATTCCCTCAAGTGTTCGCCTCGGCTGAAACGCCGGGCGAAAAACCGCCCATCTACGTTGTAGAATAGATATTTAGGCGCCACGCGCCCATTCTTCGCGCTTGCGAAAAGGTATCCACGGGTTCAACGACATGTCCCAGAACAACGGTTCCAACAACACCAGCCTCCGCCTCAAGACCGGCCTCGCCGAGATGCTAAAGGGCGGCGTCATCATGGACGTTACCAACGCCGAGCAGGCCGTCATCGCCGAAAAAGCCGGGGCCGTCTCCGTGATGGCCCTCGAGCGCGTGCCCGCGCAAATCCGCGCCGAAGGTGGTGTTGCCCGCATGGCGAGCCCCAAGAAGATTCGCGAGATCATGGCCGCCGTTTCGATCCCGGTCATGGCCAAGTGCCGCATAGGACACTTCGCCGAAGCCCAGATTCTCCAGGAACTGGGCGTCGACTACATTGACGAATCCGAAGTTCTCACCCCTGCCGACGAGGCTCACCACGTCGACAAGCACGCCTTCAAGACGCCCTTCGTCTGCGGAGCGCGCAATCTCGGTGAGGCTCTCCGCCGCATTGCCGAAGGCGCTGCCATGATCCGTACCAAGGGAGAAGCCGGCACTGGCGACGTTGTCCACGCCGTGAAGCACATCCGCCAGATTGTTCAGGAAATGAGAATTCTGACCGTACTGAGCGAAGAAGAACTGTACGCCAAAGCCAAAGAGCACCAGGCCCCGTACGAACTGATCAAGATGGTCGCAAAAGCAGGGAAGCTACCCGTCCCGAATTTCTCAGCCGGAGGCATTGCCACTCCCGCAGACGCCAGCCTGGTCATGCAACTCGGAGCCGAAGCCGTCTTCGTAGGCAGCGGCATCTTCATGAAAGACTCGACGACCTTCGCCGACCCCGCTGAGGCGGAAAAGCGTGCCAAGGCAATCGTGCTCGCCGCCACGCACTATCAAGATCCTAAAGTGCTACTTGAAGTCAGCGAAGACCTCCAAGGTGCCATGAAGGGCCTAGCAATCGCTGGCCTGGATGAAGCCCACATGCTCCAAACCCGCGGCTGGTAAGTTTCGGTGAATCTACCACCGAAACACAGAAATATGCGAGATGTTCGTCCATCCAAAAAGAAGGATCAGGCTGGCTGCTGCTGCGTCATGCAGTGCATTGCTCCAAGTCCCCAGATGAAATCTCCCGAGTAGATGGGGACGACCTGACGCGAAGGGAAGAGTTCGGCGAGCGTGTTGAGGGCAATGCGGTCATTTGAACGATTGAAAACTGGGGCGAGAACAATTCCGTTGGCAATGTAGAAATTCGCATAGCTGGCAGGCAGACGGCGGCCTTCGAAGACGACGGGTTGCGGCATGGGGAGTTCAACGATCGTCAGTTGGCGACCATCCTGGTCACGAGCAGCCTGCAGGCGGCGGAGGTTCGCACGCAAGGGCTCGTGGTTTACATCTTTTGAGTTCGGTTCAACCATGGTGACGACCGTGTTTTTGGCGACGAAGCGAGTGAGGTCGTCGATGTGTCCATGAGTGTCGTCGCCGAAGATGCCGCGTCCAAGCCAGATCGTGTGCGGCGCACCGAGATAATCCGCGAAAGCTTTTTCGTAGTGAACGCGGCTCATGTGCGGATTGCGTTCTTGCACCTTGCTGAGCAGGCATTCTTCCGTGGTAAGAATCGTGCCGGCGCCGTTGACGTCGATGGAGCCGCCTTCGAGCACGATGCGTTTTTCGGCAGAGAGCGGACGGATTTCTTGAGCGTGCGCAGACTTCGTCATGAGGCTGCCAATTTTTTCGTCGTAGCGCCAGTTGGAATACTTGGCCCAGGCGTTGAAGCGGAATTTCGCGGCCAGAGTCGCTGAGCCTTGCTCGACTTGTCTGGGTCTGAGACCCACATGATTTGTTTGTCTGAGAAAGATGCAGCCGGAATCGCGCAGCCATATGCGGTTTGTGGGCCAGTTGTGAAAGCGAATATTGGAGGACAGCGCGTCGGCGCGTTTCAAGACGCGTCGAGCTTGCCGGGCTGCGGCCGCATTGTTGACGATCAACTCCACGCGCTCGTGCTGCGCGATGTTCCGGATGATCTCGGCATAGACCCACGGGATGGGCTCAAATTTCCCAGGCCAGTCTCCGTGATAGTGAGGCCACGCGAGCCACGTTGCGGCGTGCGGCTCCCATTCTGCTGGCATGCGAAACCCGAGCGAGGCGGGAAGTGCGCCTGAAGTGCTTCCTGAAGATGGCGACGAGAGTCTGGCCACGAGTCTGAACCTAATCTAACAGGCGGCTGGTAATGGGAGCGTAAGCATCGATTCTGCGGTCACGCAGGAACGGCCAGTTGCGGCGGATATCTTCGAGCGCTTTCAGATCCACATCGCCGATGAGAATCCCTTCCCGGTCGTGCGACCCTTCGGCGAGAACGCGCCCGAAGGGATCGCAGAAAAATGATCCGCCCCAGAATTCGAGGCCCTGTCCGGGAGCGGACTTGCCGCGGATGTTTCCCGTCTCGAAGCCAACCCGGTTCACGACCGCAACATAGACTCCATTCGCGATGGCGTGAGCGCGCTGAATGGTGCGCCACGCATCGTGCTGGGCCACGCCGAACTCCGCTTTTTCGGCCGGATGCCATCCGATCGCGGTCGGATAGAAAAGCACGTTCGCGCCCTGCAGCGCTGTAAGCCGCGCGCCCTCCGGATACCACTGATCCCAGCAGACGAGTGTACCAAGGCGTCCAACGCTGGTATCGAGAGCGCGGAATCCGAGATCGCCCGGAGTGAAGTAAAACTTCTCGTAATAAAGCGGGTCGTCGGGAATGTGCATCTTGCGGTAGAGACCGCGGAGGGATCCATCGCGGTCGAAGATCGCTGCAGTATTGTGATAAACGCCCAAAGCACGTTTCTCAAAGAGCGATGCGATCAGCACGACCCCATTGGCGCGAGCGGCGGCAGCCAGCTTTTCGCTACTGGGGCCGGGAATTGACTCGGCGAGATCGAAGAGCGCGTGATCTTCGCGCTGGCAAAAATATTGCGTCTGAAAAAGCTCAGGCAGACAGACGACCTGTGCTCCTCGCCCGGCGGCATCGGCGACCCGGCCGATTGCCTTTTCGAGGTTTTGTTCCGGTTCCGGTCCGCACGACATCTGCACTAACGCCACGCGAAATTTCTCAGGGGGCACGCCTTCCAACCTCCGCGATTCAATATAGCACCGGAAGAAAATTCGTTTCTTTGGCACCCAAGTGTTTGGTGTAACGGGCGACGCGAATACTTTGTGCCCTACGAAATGATCGTCAGCACTTCAGTTTTGTTAGCGATTTGTGCGTGCAGTTTTTTTGATCGATCGCCCGAAAAGCCCTGCTGGGCTTGATATTCGCAAGCGATGTGAGTTTTTGTGCAAGTTTCTGCAACACTGCAGACAATCTGATGAGCTAATACAAATAAATTGTTTCAGCAGACGAGTGCCCAGGCGGAATCGTTGTACAATCGCTCCCCTTTCCAGATGTATCCGGAAAAAATGTAGGGACAAACGCCACCCGTCAAGAACAAAGAAACTACGGCACTGCCCAATCCAAAGGAGAAACTGTGATACGAAGACTCAGTACATTTCTGCTGACAATCGCAGCATTTGTGTCGGTGATGAGCGCAGTCGGCCTCGCTCAATCGCAGACGCTAATGACGCGCCATACACGGGAAGAAGTTACCGGGAAGGTAGCTCCGCTCGTGGGACATCTGTCCGCAACGCAGAACCTACGTCTTGTCCTCGTTCTGCCCCATCGCAACCAGCCCGAGTTGGATCAGTTTCTGAAGGATGTCTACGACCCCTCCAATCCCATCTATCGCCACTTCTTGACGGTAGAACAGTTCACCGAAAGATTCGGCCCCAGCCGCTCGGACTATGAAGCCGTGAAGGATTGGGCTCGTCAGAATGGCCTCCAAATTAAAGGCACATCGCGGAACCGCATGATCGTGCCGGTTAGCGGCACTGTCGACCAAATCGAGAAAGCCCTGCACGTGACCATGGGGCTCTATCAACACCCAACGGAAGCCCGCACTTTCTTTGCTCCGGACCGCGAGCCCACGCCTGACACCACCGTTCGGCTGTGGAGCATCGGTGGACTCGATAACTTTTCGACTCCGCAACGCATGCTGGTCAAGCGTGACCCCAGCGCCACGCAAGACGATAGCGTGATCAACAACGCCACCACCGGATCCTGCCCTTCGAAATCATTCTGCGGCAGCGATATGCGTGCTGCATATTACTCTGCCGGTGGAGGAACCCTTACTGGAACTGGTCAGTCGGTAGGATTGTTTGAATTCCTCGGCACCGACCTGGTCGACTTGACCACTTACTTCACCAATGTTGGACAAACGGACAACGTTCCGGTCACGCTCCTCTCCGTCGACACTCAGAGCACGAGCTGTACCGAAAAAGCAGGTTGCGACGATACGGAACAAACTCTCGACATGACGCAGGCAATTAGCATGGCGCCGGGAATGTCGAGCCTCGTGATGTACATCGGAACTGGTGGCTTGTCTGGTCAGACGCTCGACGATCCGGGCATCCTGAACGGCATGGCGACTGCGAAGCCGCTGAATAATCAGCTTAGCTGCTCGTGGGCGTGGAAGCCAGCGGACAACACCACGGATGATCCGTTCTTCCAGGAGTTCTCGGCTCAGGGGCAAAATTTCTTTACTGCCTCGGGCGACAGCGGCAACTGGGCATCGGCTCCGTTCGTCTGGCCTGCAGACGATCCGTACGTCACGTCTGTCGGCGGGACGTCTCTCAAGACTGTCAGTGCAGGCGGTGCGTGGAGTTCGGAAACCGGCTGGGTTGATGGTGGTGGCGGACTTTCACCAAATAAATTCCCGATTCCCTCTTGGCAGGTGACTGCGGCCGCGGGTTGCAGCAAATGCTCGCAGACTGTCCGCAATGGTCCGGATATTTCGGCCAACGCAGATTTCACGTTTTACGTTTGCGCCGATCAAACGGCTTGCTCTGCCAATCTGTACGGTGGCACAAGCTTTGCCGCCCCAATGTGGGCCGGCTTCATGGCCCTTGTCAATCAACAGGCGCTGTTAAACGGAAGTCCAGTTCTGGGCTTCATCAATCCGTCGCTGTACGACATTTACTCCGGCTCGGGCTATGCCGCTGATTTCCATGACATCACCAGCGGAGGCAACAGCCTCGGTACGGCTGTCGGCTACGACTTGACCACCGGCATCGGCTCCCCGATCGGACCAGCCTTGTTGACTGCTCTGGTCGGAAGCGGCTCTACGAGCGGCTTCAGCCTTTCTGCTTCGCCGAACGCAGTATCGGTTCTTCAGGGAGGCACGGGAAATTCAACCATCACTAGCACCACGACTGGCGGATTCAACACCGCGGTTGTGTTGTCGGCATCCGGACAGCCTTCTGGCGTAACGGTTGGCTTTAGCCCGACGTCGATCACCGGAACCGGAACCTCGAGCATGACGATCACAGTTGGCTCCACAGTAGCGGCGGGATCGTATCCGATCACGGTTACGGGAACGGCTGGCGCCACCACGGAGACGACCACGGTCACATTGACGGTGACTACCAGTGGCGGAGGCACCTTCACAATCGCTGCGGCACCTGGAAAGGTGACGATCGCTCCTGGAGCACAGGGACATGTGAAGATCACTACCACAGTTTCCGGTGGTTTCGACTCAGCGGTTGCTTTGTCCGCTAGCGGACTGCCGAGCGGCGTGAAGGTGCTCTTCAAGCCCTCGTCCATCGCGGCTCCGGGCTCGGGAATTGCAGCGATGCAGATCAGCGTTGGCAAGACTGCGCAAGCCGGAACTTCGACGATCACGATCACCGGAACTGGCGGTGGCGTGACCAAGACCACAACGACCAGTCTCACGATCAACTAGTGGGACGTGTCAGGCTTGCTCCTTCGGAGCAGGCACAGATCAGGGGCCCGGACCTATATGGTCCGGGCTTTTTTTGCGGTTCGAGGCCCAACGTTGCATCACCCGTTGCTTGGGTGATGCGTAGCGTCATTTCACATGCTTCCTGTAAAGTATTCAGTCGAGCAAAACTGGAATCGCTTGGAGGCCTGCGTTGAAACACAGCAATCATACGAATTCACATGACGCAAAGGGACCCGGAGGCGGGGAAGGCAAAGACCGCCATCTGCACAACCCTATCGAGGACCGGTTGGTTCCGTTGGAGCCGCTCGATCTCGCGAAGGTTACTTCAATCGATGGCTTGGTACGCGCGATGGCCAAGACAGCCTTTACTGGGAGGCAACTGGGTGAAGCCGCGGATGTGCTCGAGGCTATGGCGCTCGACGAAGATGCTTTTATTGTGATGACGCTGGCTGGAGCAATGACGGTTGCAAAACAAGGCCTCATTGTGACCGAACTCATCGATCGCGGAATTGTGAATGCGATTGTTTCCACAGGTGCATTGATGGCGCACGGGCTGGTTGAAGCGACCGGGCGAGCGCACTTCCGAGCGAATCCTGAGGTCTCGGATGAGGAGTTGTATGAGCAGGGCTACAACCGTGTGTACGACACCCTGGAGCCCGAGCAGAATCTGGACGACGTCGAAGAAGTGATGTCGGCCGTGTTGGAAGCCTGGGACCACAACGAAGTGATGTGCTCGTACAAACTGAACCACGCGATCGGAGCATATCTGGCCAAGAACGCCGAGGGGCAGCGCGGAATTTTGAAGTCGGCATATGAGAAAGGTGTGCCCGTGTTTGTGCCGGCGTTCAGCGATTCAGAGATGGGACTGGACACGGCTCTTAATAACCGCCTCCGGGAATCGACTGGTCGACACAAAATCCGATATGACCCGTTCGAAGATCTAGAGCATTTTGCGGCGACTTTGCTGCGCCAGAAAAAATTGGGGATTTTCACAATCGGAGGCGGAGTACCGCGCAACTGGTCGCAGCAATTCGGACCATTCATCGAGCTCCGGCATCGCCGGCTGGGCGAGAACGTGCCGCTCAAGCGCTATCACTATGGACTGAGAATTTGCCCGGAGCCTGTGTATTGGGGTGGATTGTCGGGTAGTCCTTACAGTGAGGCGATTTCGTGGGGCAAGTTCGTGCCGCCATCCGAGGGCGGAAGGTTCGGGGAAGTCTTCGTAGATGCAACGGTTGGATTGCCGATTATCGTGGCTGCTGTGATCGAGCGCTTGGAAAAGTCTAAGAAGGGTAGTGCGCGCAAGGGCGGGAAGGCCGTTTCTAAGAGGTAAGCTGAGCTCCGTCACCGGACGAGGACACAGGGTCTCTCGAATGCCGGTTATGCGCCGGTTTCGTAGGCAGGAGTAGGTTCGGCCGCCGTTTCATTCTCACCTTTGGCGGACTGTTCGGAGCTGTTACGAGTAGTCAGAAGGCGGCGATATAACCTGGCAAGCGTCTTATTAGCAATAATTTCCGACTCTGCTTGAAACCAGTCCTGCAACTCTTGTCCCTCAGCTTGACCTCGGGATTCGTACAGCTGTTTGGCCCGGGAGCGGACTTTTCGCTCGACCAGCCGAACCATCAGGTCCTGTTGCTTTTTTCTACGTGTTTCGATATCCAACGCGATCCTCGATCCTATTTCGATCCGTGTCTTTTCTTCCACTTCTATGATAACCCAGAACTGTTAACGGAAGATTACATCGGGTTAAAGGGTTACCAAAGTGCTAAGCCTTTGCCCAAGCGGAAGTCATCCTAAACCGTTAAATATTAGATACTTACCGACGGATGGACGACTCAGAGAGATCGCTAAATTACGAGAGCAACCCGCACTTATTCGCTTGTTGGCTTACCCAGGGCACAAGCGAAAGAATCTGCCCGGTTGGGGTCACCTGTGCCTTTATATTGTGGGACTTGTGGATAGGGGCAGATTGGGCGGGTCATTTGAGGCGCTCTTGCGCCCGGGCCTGAGTATTTGGCTGCGATGATCGTTTCCGGGGCCTTGCCATTCTCGACCCATTGCACGAGGGAAGAGAAAATGTCGCGCTCTGGGTTGGCTCGGGGTTGCTCGTCAAACTGGCCGAAGATGGTCGCGCCGGGGCCTCCGCCACAATGCTGCATCCCGGGGATCATGTAGAGCCGTAACGACTGGTTTGCGGCCTTGGATCCTACCGCCGCGACTGCGCCGTTGTAGTAGCGGATGGTGTTCAATGCCGAAATTGCCGGATCGTTCCAGCCGTGGTACAAGATCAGTTTACCGCCATGAGCAAGGAACGGCTTCAGGTCGGGTTCCATGGCATTTAAGGAACTGCCCGTTTTCTCCTGAGCAAGTTTCTCGGCCGCGGCGAGGTCGGCGGTTCTGAAATCCCAGTCTTTCTTGCTATAGACCATGTCGGCGAAGTAGCCGTTCACAAAGAATGTGCCCAGGCTTTTGCCCTCTTCGGATCCTGTGACCCAAACAGCCCAGCCGCCCTCACCGCCTTCGGCTCCAGGAAGTAATCCCGGAAAATCAGAACTTCCTCGGAGGTCGTTGGCGTCGGCATAAATCGTTTTGAGCGAATCGATCTGATGCGATGTCAAGCAAGCGTCCGATTCCTTGTCTTTGCACAGCAACACAGCGGGATCGAAATGGCATTGCCGAGGATCACTGATTACGCCGTCTTTCAAGCCGTCTTGAGCGTCGCACGCGGCTAACACTGCATGGTCGATGGCCGGAACCTTACTCGCCGGAATGTAGCCTGTTCCAGAGAGCGCTTTCAACTCTTTCAGGCCTCTGCTCACCATGGGCACCCAAGCGTTTGCGGGAGCGCCAGCGATGATTCCATCGTAGTCGTCTGGGAAGCGCTGCGCCTCCATCAAAGCCTGCCGTCCTCCGTTGGAGCAACTGGCGAAATACGTCGGCTTGGCGTCGGCACCGTAAAAGGCTTTTACGACAATCTTAGAGCTGACAGTCATCTCGTGGACTCCGCGGTATCCGTAGTCGACGATTTTCTCCGGATGCCCGAGCGCCCATTCCGCGCCCTGTGTGGAATGGCCAGTGTCGGTGCTGGCAGCAGCGTAGCCTTGGCTGACCGCAGCGGCGAGGCCATCGTAGGAAACGTATCCGGCGAAGCCGCCATTGCCGATGCCTCGAAACCTTCCGTTCCAATGGCTCGCGGGCATCCATACCTCGACCTTAATGTCGGAATCGGGTGTGGGTTTCAGCGTGACAGCAACGCGGCAGAAGGCTGGCGCGGATGTAACAACAGGAGGGATCTTTTCATCGGGCTTTAGATCGGGAGGCACAAACGCACTCGCGGCCACTGGCCCAGCGGACGTGATTGTCGCATTGGGCAGATTCAGCTGCATAAGGCTGGCACACGAGCGAACCGGTGCGTCCACAGCGACTGCGACGATTGGGGCGAGAACAAAGGGAAGAGATGCAATGAAAAGCAGCCATGCGCGATTTGGCATGGCTGCTAGACTCGCAGAACAATTGCGATCTGACAAGCAGGTTTTGCGCGCCGGAGGCGCGGCGAGCCGCTAGTCGAAGATCAATACCGCCGAGGCAATTACAGTCGTCCACAAGGCGCGCTTATCTCCCACCGCCGATTGCGTGACATTCGCGGTACGCACGATTTTGTTCGACAGGCGGTAGATCTGTTTCTTTTCGTCCCAGGAGCGGTCGGGATCGAACTCAACGTTGAGGGTCGTAGCGAGCATTTCGGCGGCGAGTTCCTCGGCGTATTCGCCAGCGGCGTCTTCGGTCTCGCCGAAGGAGTGATGTTCGCTCAGATAGCCGTAGGTGTTGCGATCGGCGGGAATAGCAACGCCGATGGAGGAGGCCAGTAGACGGTGCGGTTCGCGCGTGGAGTTTTCCGCGACAACGGCGAAGACCACTTCACCGGGATGAAGATATTTCACGCCCTCTTTGCGCGCTAGAAGCTTGCAGTTCGGTGGGAAGATGGAGGAGACGCGCACCAGGTTCTGGGCAGCGATTCCGGCGTCCCGCAGCGCCAATTCGAATGAAGTGAGCCGCTCACGGTGTTTCCCCACTCCCTTAGTGAAGAAAATCCGCTTCGGAACCATGTCTTTGCCCAATTCCTGATCCTCCAAAATGAAAAGTTGAATGTGAGAATGCACAATCTAACACAATGCTTTGTAAAGGAAATATGAATTTCCGGCCCGGGTGCGAAAAATTCTCGGGTGGTATCACACTCTAAAACAGAGGAGGGAACACATTCGAGTCTGGATGATTTGCGAGTGGCAGGAGGCCGATCTAGAGCCTCCTGCCGAGATCTGGTGGATTTCTTACTGAGCCGCTTTTACGGAACTGACAGTGATGGTGTTGTCCTTCTCCGTTCCCATGACGGTGGCTTTTTCGCCGGCCTGTTTGTCGAGCGTCGCCAGCGCAGTTTTGTCGCTGGTCTCAAGGGTGTAAACCTTGTCACCGACAACGAGGGCGTACTTCGAGCCTTTCGCAACGCACCCGCGAGTGCAGGCAGCAGCATCGCCCGGCATAGCGTGCTTGGCGCCGCACATGGCGTCGCTGACGGTTCCCGTGAAGCTTTTGCCTGCGGCGAACGCAGACGAGACCATCAAGCCGACCAGCAAAATTGCGTTCAAAACCAAAAATCCAATTTTCTGACTTCGAGCGTTCATCCGTGATTCTCCTTGTTGAGCTTGAGGCTTGCATCCGAGCCACTGCGGTCGCGCAGCCCCTTTTGGACAAGATGCGCCTTCGAGCGGGAAGTTACAAGGCCGGCTGAACTATCGAGGCAAGAAAATGTGGGGACGCGCAGGAGCGCATCCCCACAGGGTGCCCGGATCACATTAGGGGGAGGGCCCGGGCAAGCTTGCTATTTCGAAGCAGCCTACTTCGCTGCAACTGCTGAACTGACTTCAATTCCGACGCCGTTTACATTGCCTGTAACCGTGGCGTTCTTTCCGGCTTGCTGGTCGAGCACCGCGAGCACGGTTTTATCCGTGGTGTTCAGCGCGTAAACCTTGTCTCCGACGACCAGCATGTACTTGGCTCCATGTCCGACGCAGGTGTGAGTGCACTCGACGGGCGAACCAGCCATATGCTGCGCGCCGCACATGGAATCGCTGACCGCACCCGTCAACGTCTGCTTGTCGGTTGCACGAGCCAAACTTGAAATGAAGAGAAATCCTGAAATCGCAAATACTGTAATGAGAATCGCGCGCTTACTGCTCATTAATATCCCTGCTCCGTAAAGATGGAACTGACTCGGAGGATGATCCTGCCGAAGCTTGCGCGCCAGTATACTGATTTGTGCCGAATTGCCAAATTGTTTTTGTCACCGGGTCGGTCCGCAAAGGCAGGTAGAGTACCAAGAACTCTCACTTCTGTGAAGGTCCAGCGCGAGTTGTTCCAAAATCCGAACAAAGGTGAAGGTCGGGCAAACACCTTACTTTGGGGCTTTCACTGAGTAGATCAAATCGACATCCACCGTCTTGTCGCGTAGATTTGCCGTGGTGTGCGGAGCGACCTCCCAATCCAAGCTTGGTGGCAGAAGTTTATGCGCAGCTGGTAAGTATTCTTCCAAGTATGTGGCGTCATATACATCACCGGCGCGGAGCTTCCAAGCCTCGCGAAGCTTCGCTATCAGCCCGTTATCCAGACCTCGGAATTCGAGTTCGCCCATGTGATATTGAAAGCCCTCATTCACGGATAGGCGAATCACAACTGTGCCAGAGGCATCGTCGAACTCGGCATCGGCTCGCAGGGAGGCGGTAACGTACCCTTTGCTTCCGTAGAGTTTTTGGACGTCTTTCAAATTGTCGTGAATTCGTACGATGTTGGCAGGTTCGCCGGGCTGTCCGCGAACCATCTTTTGCAGTTCTTCAGTTGGGAATGCGTGATTGCCAGACCACTCCATACTTTTTAGTTTGTATTGTTGTCCCGGAGTGACAGCGAAGGTTACGTCGACAATTGTCATGTGACGTGGGCCCTCGTCACTCTCTTCCGAAGGCAGCCTCACTACCTTTGGCTCCGGCGGCCCGAAAGTAGCTTTCAGATATCCACGAGCCTGATAAACAGGAAGAAGCTGGCGCTGTACAAGCGCACTGAGCGTAGCCCGCGAATACTCGCGTTCGGTCACTCTTTGCGAAGCTGTCTTTAGTGCTGCCAGTTCGGCCGAACCCGCGCCGGTGAACTCGATGTTGCGAATCTGGATCAGGACATCCGACACTTGATAGACGATGGAGTCGACGGGACCATCCTGCTTTGCGGATCGCACGTATTCAACATGCCCAGGGATCGCTTTCTCGACCAGCATGGCTTGCAGCACATCGGACACTTCATCCGCGAGCTTTCCCGAGAGCGGTAGTTCTCCGTCGAACAACGGTGCGTATGCTTTGATGCGGCGCCGCAATTCGGCTTCGGGGAACCACACAAAGTCTTCGAATCGGACAGGCACGAACTTCGCCACATCCGTCACCTGAAATTCCACTTTTGTGCCCGCGAACGTGTAAGAGAAGGAATACCCGACGTCAGTGAATACGCCGGTATCACCGAGGCGTCGCGCGGCTTTCTTGAAGTCTTCTTCGTTGACGGGGGCCCCAAGCTGCAAACCGCTGGCGGCGGCTATGTCAGTCTCGGAGAACCGTTTACTTCCTTTCACTTTGATGGCGATCAGGTGCCGCGCCGAGGCCGGCATTTGATCCAGCGGCTTTTGCGCTCCCTGGCCGAAGCCGAGTTGGCAGAATTGAAGAAGTATCGCGAGGAACAAACTGGTCAGCGTCCTAGTCATCGACTGGGGGTATGTGCCAATTCTTGCGTAGATTTGTGCTTCACCGCAATGTCGATAAAGGCGAGAGCGGCCCGGCTGAGGGCTTTATCTTTGCGGAAGACGAGTGCCAGATCGCGTCGAACCTGGACATCCGAGATGGGAATGGCAGCGAGAACCTTGGCACGAACGTCTTCCTCGACGTTGGAGCGTGCGATAAATCCGATGCCGACATCGGCAGCGACGAACCGCTTCAACAATTCGCTCGAATCAAGTTCCATGGTGAAGTTCGCCTTCAGGCGGCGTTCGTGAAACATTTGCTCGATGGCATCGCGAGTGTGCCCTGCTTTCGGAACGATCAGAGGGAACTTGCTTGCATCGGCAACGGTGGCGGACTTCATTTTTCCCAGCGGATGATGTGGCGGCGCAATCAGGATCAATTCGTCGCGATGGATGGGGACGACTGTCAGTCGGGTGTCAGTGACCGGAAGAGAAATGACCCCAAAGTCGACAGAATTGTCGATGATGGATTCGAGGATTTTGGCGTAATCGGAGCGCTTGATGTTTACCGATACATCGGGGTACTGCTTCTTAAAGTCGGCAAAGACATAGGGAAGGATGTGCAGACAGGTTCCTTCATTGGCTCCAACGATGATCTCGCCGCGAGGTACGCGCTCCATTTCGGCGATAGCAACCATCATGGCTTTGCGGGCGTCTAGTGTTTCCTCAACATATTTAAGGAACGCTTTGCCCGCAGCGGTCAGGGAAACTTTTCCTCCCGATCGATCAAATAGCTTGGCGCCTACTTCCTCCTCCACGCCGCGAATCTGCGACGAAATCGCGGGCTGCGTGCGGAAACGTTTCTCCGCCGCCCGAGAAAACGAGGCGTGGCGTGCCACTTCGAGGAATGTTTCGAGCTGATCAAAGTCCATAAGCAAAACGTTCAGCTATCAGCTCTGAGCTGTCAGGTTGAACGGGACTGAGCTACATTGCCAATTTGTGTCCGGCCTGGCTGGAAGCTGACGGCTGAACGCTGACGGCTTAAGTATAAAGTCGGTTTTATCTCGGCTATAAGAACAATCGAATTGCGACTGGTGACGATGGGCATTAAACTCTTCGGTCCTGCACAACGCGACCGATTGTAGCAGCCTGGACGAAACCCGTCGTTGGACGTCGGCCGTTAGTCGTTGACGAGTTCCGAGCCTGCGGATTGCCAACGACGAACGACGATGGACCAGCGACGTTTTTTCGCAGATCAGCGCTGATCGCTCGCCTCTCGCGAAGGAGTTGTTATGGCTGACGCCAAGACGGTACTGGAATTCGCCAAGAAGCATGATGCCAAGATTCTCGATCTGCGCTTTACCGATATCCCCGGCCTATGGCACCACGTGTCTTATCCGATCGGACAGTTGACGGAAGAGTCTTTTGAACACGGGTTCGGTATCGATGGCTCATCGATTCGCGCATGGGCAGGCATTCATGAGAGCGACATGCTCCTCAAACCAGACGCCAACTTTCACTTGCTCGATCCGTTCACTGAAGTTCCCACGCTTGTGCTTGTGTGCGACGTGGTCGATCCAGTAACCAAGCAGAGCTACGACCGCGATCCACGATTCATCGCGCGCAAAGCGGAAATGTATCTCGCTTCTACCGGCATCGCGGACAAGGCTTATTTCGGCGCAGAGGCCGAATTCTTTATCTTCGACAACGTTCGCTTTGATCAGCGTGAGCAGTATGGCTTTTACTATATCGACGCCGAGGAGGGGCGATGGAACTCCGGTAGGGAACTGAACAATCTCGGCTATCGTCCGCGCTACAAAGAAGGATATTTTCCGGTCTCGCCGACGGATCACTATCAGGACCTGCGCTCTGAAATGGTTCTGATCATGCAGAGTTGCGGCCTCGACGTGGAATGCCACCACCATGAAGTGGCCAGCGGCGGCCAGACGGAAATAGATTTGAAATTCGACTCCTTGGTGCGCTCGGCCGACAAGATGCTGTTGTTCAAATATATCGTGAAGAATGTGGCGAACCGTAACGGCAGGACAGTCACGTTCATGCCCAAGCCCATTTTCGGTGACAACGGGAACGGAATGCACACCCACCAGTCCCTATGGAAGGAGGATGAGCCGCTATTCTCCGGCGACGGATACGCTGCGCTTTCGCAAATTGCTCTTTGGTATGTCGGGGGATTGATCAAGCATGGACCGGCGTTGTCGGCGATCATCGCTCCGACTACGAATTCCTATAAGCGGTTGATCCCGGGGTTCGAAGCGCCGGTCAACCTCGCGTATTCGCGCCGCAATCGCTCGGCTGCGTGCCGCATTCCGATGTATTCGGCTTCTCCGAAGGCGAAGCGCGTGGAGTTTCGCCCGCCCGATCCCAGTTGCAATCCGTATATGGCATTCGCTGCGATGCTGATGGCGGGCCTCGACGGCATCGAGAACAAGATGGACCCGGGACAACCGCTCGATAAAGATATTTACGAGATGGATCCGGAGGAACTGTCGAGCGTGCCGTCTGTCCCAGGCTCGCTTGAGGATGCACTCGATGCGCTCGAACGCGACCACGCTTTTCTTCTAAAAGGCGACGTGTTTACCGAGGAATTATTGCGAACGTACGTCGATTACAAACGCACGAAAGAGGTCGCTGCCATTCGGCAACGCCCGCATCCCTACGAGTTCGCGCTCTACTATGACATTTAAGCGACCCTCCCGAAGCTCACGATTGGTGCGATTGCGAGTCTAAAAACAGCAACTCTTAATGCCCGAGGAACGCCTAATGGTGAGCTTTCGTCCAATTGTGACTACATTCCTGTTGTGCGGCGCAATGTCCGCCGCCCACAGTTCAACGCTGCCGGCTTCAATGAATGCCGCGACCGAAGCGCACTTGCAGACTGACATTCCGGCTCTGATGGAAAAGGCCGGCGTGCCCGGACTTTCGATTGCCGTAATCCGAGACGGCAGGACGGTATGGTCAGACAGCTTCGGCGTCCGAAGTGAAGAGACGAAGAAACCGGTGACGAAGGATACTTATTTCAACGTCGGTTCACTGAGCAAGCCCGTCTTTGCCTATGGCGTGCTCAAACTAGTGGACGCGGGCAAGTTGAAACTCGACGAGCCTCTGGCGCCATACCTTCCGAAGGAAATGACCGAGGGCGATCCGCGCTTCCAGCAGATCACGGCGCGCCTTGTCCTGAGCCATCGCACGGGATTTCCGAATTGGCCGGGAGACGGCAAGCCGCTGACGATCCACTTCACGCCGGGAGAGCGGTTCAGTTATTCCGGTTCCGGCATGGTATTTCTGCAGAAGGCGGTAGAGAAAATCAGTGGCAAAGCATTGAACGACTACCTTCGCGAAGCCGTATTCGAACCTCTCGGCATGAAGCACAGCAGTTATGTGTGGAATCCTGCGTTCGAGAGCGATGTTGCCATCGGTCACGATATTGCCGGTGTTCCCGTGGATCTGTTTAAAGCGGATCACGCCAATGCCGCTGCCAGCCTCGAAACCACAGCGGAGGATTATGCAAGGTTTCTGGATGCGATTCTGCAGGGCGAAGGACTAGCACCGGCCACGATAGGCGAGATGGAGAGGGCCCAGGTCGCGGTGGATCCTGCGTGCGCCAACTGCATCGACAGCACGCCGTCGGGTAAGTTGTCGACGTCGATCTACTGGGGACTCGGATTCGGCATCGAGAAGACGGCGGAAGGCGAGTCGCTCTGGCACTGGGGCGACAATGGTGTATTCAAAGCGTTCTTCGTTGTCCGACCAGCTAGCAAGTCCGGCGTCGTCTACATGACGAACAGCGAGAATGGCCTCTCAATCGGGCGGCAGATATTGGCCGAGACGCTGGGTGGCGAGCAGCCGGCGTTTGACTGGCTCAAGTACGACAACTACGATTCGCCGGGCCTGTCGTTCACTCGCACGGCTCGAAAGAAGGGCGCTGCGGCCGCGCTGGCGCAATTCTCCAAGGAAATCGCCAGCGGAGCCATTTCAGAGAGCACGTTGAATCAGGTCGGATATAGCTTGATGGGAAACAAGCAGATGGAAGACGCCATTCTCGTCTTGCGGAAGAACGTTGAGCTTCATCCTGATTCGTGGAATGCCTATGACAGTCTGGGAGAGGGCTATCTGAAGGAGGGCAACAAGGAACTGGCGACTAAGAACTATCAGAAATCCGTCGAGCTGAATCCCAAGAACGAAAATGGAGTGGAAGCTCTGAAAAAGTTGGCTGCCGAGTAAAAGGCCGACGGCGACATTGATGCCGTCACCCGGATTCCGGTCCGCTTGCTATTTCAACTGCTTCTCAATCGCCGTTGTCACTTCCTTCGAATCTGGCGTTACCGCCGGTTCGAACCGCTGTACCACAGTTCCGTTTTTATCCACCAGGAATTTGGTGAAGTTCCACTTGATGTCGCCTGCGATGCCTGGTCCGGTCTCTTTGGTGAGATAGCCGTAAAGGGGAGCCTGATCGTCTCCTTTGACCGAGATCTTCGCGTACATGGGGAACTTCACGCTGTATTTTCGCGAGCAGAACGTCTTGATCTCCTCGTTCGTGCCGGGTTCCTGGGCGCCGAAATTGTTGGCGGGGAAGCCGAGAATCACGAATCCCTGATCTTTGTACTTCTCGTAAATGGCCTCAAGCGCGCTGTACTGAGGTGTATAACCGCACTGGCTTGCCACGTTGACGATCAGGACGACTTTACCCTTGTACTCGGCGAGTGGCGCGGGCTTACCGTCAATGGAGTTCAAAGTAAAGCTGTATAGGCCCGACCCTGCAAACAACGAAGTAGCCATAATCAGTAGTGCTCCGATTAGAGGATATTTGAATAAATTCACTTGTGTGCTCCAGAATGGGACGATTTACCGCGAAGGCTTACGTTAACAGACGACTTACCGAAGATAGCGGTCGAGGAAGGAAAGACGCAACCTGGGAAATGTAAATTTATTGTCTGGCCGATCTTGCAGCGACTACATTGCGGTTCGAACGGAGGTTTCTTTCATCATGCGCTCCATCAGCCGCATGCGTTTTGCAGGAAGGGCCGCGTCAGAGATGTGAGATGCAACGGGTTCGCAGCCACTCACAGTTAGCAATTCCTTCCCCATCGCGTCGAGTGCGGAATTGGATCGCCCCAGAACCATCAACAGATACTTTTGAGCGATCGGGCGGTCCGCCGGATGGATCAGTGCCCACCACCGTCGAACCGACTCCTGCACTTCCGCTTCGCTCTTTTCACCGACCACGAGGGCATCGATCAGGCGGTAGACCTTGCTCTTGATCGCTTGGTAGGACACGGAAATCTCTTGTGGCATAGGGTTCCTGGGTTGCCTTGTACAACAGGTAAGTGCAATCGGCGAACCAAACCCCTAGGCCTATGTTATGGCGCACTTTAGCAGGTTTTGCACTAACGTGAACGTACTATGAATGGAAGAAATATGGTATGGGATATGAATTCTGGAAGGAAGCTTCTTGCTAGACTTTGCTCCTTTTCTTTCTGAGGTTTAAGCCCTGCCTCCTCTTGGCATAACGGCTTCGTGTCTATCTGGTCAGTCCCGGACGCTACTGGGCCAATGCGGGTTACAATGTGACGCTCCATCCAGCGTGTGTTTGGTCCGGTCTTCGCCGTTTTATGCGTCCAAAGGCGAGGTCGATTTTTCTGTGGTTCCCATCAATCTCGGAGGCGAAATGAAACTGTGGGTGTGGGTGCTGTCTGTTCCAATACTGATCTCGTTGGCGGGAGCGCAGGTTTCCCAGTCCCTGAATACCCAAGCGACCGAGCCTCAAGCCAGTTCTCAGGGCACCTGGCACGAGGCCGACGCCGGCGAGCGGATGTTCTTTCCCCGGGATATGTTCTGGGGATGGGCGCAGGCTGATTTGGCGCCACCCCACAATGAGATCGATCCCAATCTCTGTGCCGGGAACTCCTATCAGTACGGAGGAACCAACGCGCCGTGCAATATGTTCGCACGATATATGCTCTCGGGGATACTGGAGGTTCGGCCGTTCGGGCGTGGACCGCTGCGCCGGTTTATGGTGTTCGGAGCTCCGACGTTTCTGTTCGGCAAGAACGTTCCGAAGACGCTCTATACCTGGTCGCCGGATGCGATTGGTATCGAGCACTCCTGGGGTGCCGGAATTTATTTGAATAAGGGATTTGAATTCCGAGTGACCCAGCATTTCCTGTTCGACCGGCTCGGGGCGCGGGATCGCAATCTGGGAGTGGCGGATCTGGGGAATAACGGTCCCTGGGGCCGCTACATGAGCCTCGGGGTTCGCAAGACGTTCGGCACGCGCCGCTGGTGATGCAGCGGTTGGCTCCGGGATTGGGCTGCTCGTCAGGCCGCAACTGGCACAGAATGGCGTGTGACGAGCCGCACGAGCCATACGATTAGGGCGACAAAAGCGCCTAAGAAGAGGAGAGGGAGTCCGAAGATCAAGAGCATCCAGAGTCCGCCCGTGAAGGCGGTGACGTCGCCCCCAACGGTGGCAGTAGGGTCCCGCCGCAGGCGTCCGCCGAATAACGTGACATCGCCGCCGACTTTGACTCCGTCATCCATGTGAATGTTTCCGCCAAAGGCGGTCGCATCCCCGTTGACTTGGGCCTTGTCCTCAAGAATGATGCTGCCTCCAAAAGTGGTCACGTCGCTGGAGACACGGCCGCGCACCCGCACGCTACAGCCAAAGCATGTCACATCGGAGACCTGATCATCTGGGCCGACAGTTATGTCGTGCCCGAATTGGGTGCGATCGTGGGAGCCGTCAGCGAAAGCCGCGGTAGACAACACTACGAACAATAAGACGATCGACACCTGAATAATCACGAGGATGCGCGAACTCATGGAAGCCTCCGGCCCACAAGACGACTGCTCGAAAGAGGTAGGGGAATTATGGCACAGGTGACGGCAATAATCAGCTAAGAGCACGGGCGCGTATAATGATTGGTTTTTTACAATCGGATTGTCAATTCCTCATATCTGGAGGCTGTGCATGGCAGGCGCTTATAACGGCGTTGCGGTTCCCTCGGACGGAAAAAAGATCGGCTATACCAACGGCACGTACGACATTCCGGACAATCCGATCATTCCGTTCATCGAGGGCGATGGCACGGGACGCGACATCTGGAAGGCCTCGCTGCGGGTCTTCAACGCCGCCGTCGAAAAGGCGTACAAGGGCAAGCGCCGCGTGGCCTGGTACGAGGTCTTTGCAGGAGAAAAAGCCAAAGCGAAATTTGATACTTGGCTCCCTGATGATACCGTCGACGCCATTCGCCAATTTCGCGTCGCTATCAAAGGCCCGCTGACGACGCCCGTCGGTGGCGGCATTCGTTCCTTGAACGTCGCGCTCCGGCAAATCCTCGATCTCTATTCTTGCGTGAGGCCCGTGAAATATTACAAAGGCGTGCCTTCTCCGGTGAAACACCCAGAGCGCATGAACGTCGTTATCTTTCGCGAAAACACAGAGGACGTTTACGCGGGCGTCGAGTGGGAACAGGGAACAGCCGAGTGTGCGAAGTTGATTGAGTTCCTCAACAAGGACATGCTGAAAGGTGGCAAGAAACAGATTCGCTTGGACTCGGGAGTTGGCATCAAGCCTATCTCTATCACCGGAACCAAGCGCCTGGTCCGCATGGCAATTCAGCACGCGATCGAGAATGGCCTGAAGACCGTGACGCTGGTGCACAAGGGCAACATTCAGAAATTTACGGAAGGTGCATTCCGGCAGTGGGGATACGAAGTTGCCACCGAGGAATTCCGCGACAAAGTCATCACCGAACGAGAGAGCTGGATTGTCGACAATAAGGATAAGAATTCGAATCTGACCGTTGCGCAGAATGCGGAAATGATCGAACCGGGGATGGAGTTCGCCCCTCCGGCATTCCGCCAGTCGGTGGAGAAAGAAGTAAAGGCGATTCTCGATGCGATATACGCGACGCATGGGAATGGCACGTGGAAGAAGAAGATCATGATCAACGATCGCATCGCTGACTCGATCTTCCAACAAGTGGTGACTCGCGCGGATGAGTACGCGGTGTTGGCTTGCCCGAATCTCAACGGCGACTACATTTCGGATGCTTGCGCTGCGCAGGTCGGTGGGCTCGGCATCGCTCCCGGCGCGAACATCGGCGACGGCTATGCCATCTTTGAAGCCACACACGGCACCGCGCCGAAGTATGCCGACAAGGATGTCATCAATCCCGGCTCGGTGATTCTGTCGGGCGTCATGATGTTCCGACATCTCGGTTGGAACGAGGCCGCTGATCTGATCGAGCAGAGCATGGAACGCACCATCGAACAGAAGAAGGTCACGTACGACTTCGAACGTCTCATGCCTGGAGCGACGAAAGTAAAGACGAGTGAATTCGCCGGATACATGATCGAGAACATGGATGCGGGCGTGCTGGCAGGGGCAAGATAAACCTTCACCACAGAGGGCACAGAAGCTCACAGGGTAACCCTGTGTTCCGCTGTACCGCCGGTGGTGAAGCCTTATTCATTTCTACAAAGAGGAACTCATGCGAAAGAAAGTAACGATTGTAGGATCAGGGAATGTAGGCGCGACTGCGGCTCACTGGATCGCCTCGAAAGAACTCGCGGATGTCGTTCTGATCGACATCATCGAAGGTGTTCCGCAAGGTAAGGGGCTCGACTTGCTCGAGGCGATGCCGATCGAGAAACGTGATTCTTACGTCAGCGGAACCAACGATTACAAAGACACCGCCAATTCCGACATTGTGGTCATCACCGCCGGCATTCCTCGCAAACCAGGCATGAGCCGCGATGACCTTCTGAATACGAACTACAACATCATGAAGGCGGTGGTTGGCGAAGTGGTGAAAAACTCACCCAACTGCATCTTGATCATCGTGTCGAATCCTTTGGACGCGATGGCGCAAGCCGCTTACAAGCTCAGCGGGTTCCCACGGGAGCGCGTGATCGGCATGGCCGGAGTACTCGACTCGGCCCGATTCCGTGCATTCATTGCGGACGAACTGAAAGTCAGCGTTGAAAACGTCACCGCTTTTGTACTGGGCGGCCACGGCGACACGATGGTTCCGCTGCCGCGCTATTCGACCGTGGCAGGTATTCCGATCACGGAGCTTATCGAGAAGACGAAGCTCGAAGCCTTGGTCCAGCGCACGCGCGATGGCGGCGCTGAAATTGTGAAGTATCTGAAGACTGGGTCGGCTTATTACGCGCCGTCGGCCGCCGCCACGGAAATGGTCGAGGCAATCCTGAAGGACAAAAAGAAGATCCTGCCCTGCGCTGCGTTTCTGCAAGGGGAATATGGCATCAACGGTCTTTACGTCGGAGTTCCGGTGAAGCTCGGTGCAAAGGGAATCGAGCAGATCGTGGAGATTAAGCTGACGGCCGACGAAAAAGCAGGTCTCGACAAGAGCGCTGCGGCGGTGAAGGAGTTGTGCGGAGTGATCGGCGTCTAAATTTTGTGCAGTCTTTACTCATTTGAGTCCCGCTTTACCGGCGAGACTTTTTTCTTGCTCTTAACGTACCGGTAAGGATGATCTCTGTGCCATGAAATCATCCTGACATTTCTTGGCAGCTGAGAGCAGTCCACTCCACTCGGGGACGCCGCGTAGCTGGGCCCAGATCGAATCGTTTTCCAGTCCCTCATAGGGACAAAAATGCCCCTCGATGGATGACTTGATCATGCGCAGCGCGAGTTCCTTCTGCCCGCAGAAGACAATGTCGCTGGCAACCACGTAGTGAACTTCGGGATCCGGGTCCGCAAGAACGTCAGATGCCTCCTGCTGCGCAAGTCTCGTCGCGCTCTCGGAGCCGGGATGATCGACACACGCAAGAATTACTGGTCCCCATCGGGTGGCATCAGACTTTCCCGCAAGATCCCGCACTGCCGCCATATTTCCGTCACGAATGTATAGGCGGATCATATTGCTGTTCGCCCAATCCGATCCCGAATCCAGTTCCAAGAATTGCTTCGCTCGCGCGTAATTACCCAGTTGTTCGAACGAAAACACACAAGAGCGAAAGGCATAATTACCCGGATCGAGCGCCAACGCGGTGTCACACTCGTGCGCGGATTCTCCAACGGCTCCGCCATAGCGGAGAACGTACGAGAGGGCGAAGTGAGCCATCGCGCTTTCTGGATGGTGATCCACGATCGCTTTCGCATCCTGATAGGCCTTGACCACCTGCCCCCGTTCCACCTCGGCCCCAGTCAACTCTCCGGCGGGATTGATGAAGTTCGGGTCGAGCGCGATCGCTCGCTCAAATGCAGCATTCGCGCGTTCAAACGCGGGCTGACCGCCGTTCGAGTAGGCCGAATCATAGTGGTAGCGGCGCCCGAGAGCGTTCCAGGCAGGAGCATACGTCGGGTCTAAACCCACTGCACGCTCCAGCATGACGATGGCATCTTTATTCGGCGTGGGGTCGTGCGGCACCGCAATGCTACGAAGATATAAGTCGTAAGCCTCTTCGTTCTTCGGTCGAGTCGTTCCCTCTGCAGAATTCGTTCCTGCGCCCAGCGCGGGGACAAGGCCTTGCCGCACCTTCGTCGTGATCTCGCTGCGCATGGCAATCATGTCGGGCGCAGCGACAGTCATCGTGTCGCGCCATTCTGTGCGATTGTTTTCGACATCGATTGCCTCCAAGGTAATTTGCAGTTGGGAACCTTCTTTCAGAAAGTGCCCCGTGACTACGTCCGTCACGTGCATGGCGTGTCCGGCTTCCTGGATGTCGAGGGTCGGAGAATCATATCTGCTCGTCGTGGCAAATGGCCGGATGGTAAGCGACCGCACGTAGCTGAGCGAAGTTGCAATTTCGTCCGCCAGGCCAAGCCGTAGGAAATCCAGATCCTTGTCCGCTCCCATGTTTTGCAACGGAAGGACCGCGACGGTTCGGGGAGCAGCAGAGGTCGCAGCAGACTTTACGGGCCGTCGAGTTTGCCAGAAAAGAGCAGCCATCACCGCAATCACGAATACAGTAACTGCCACACCGATCTTGAGATAAGACGTCTTAGCCGGCGTGTTCGCCGCAGCTCTGCTCCCGCTCACGGCGCTACGCTGAACGGAACTTGCCGATGCGGTGCCACTCTCAGATCTCGCTGGAACCTCCGGCAACAAACTGCGTCCCGAATCCGTGTCTCGTTTCAGGCGCTGCAGATCGCTGCGCATCTCAGAGGCGTGCTGGTAGCGCAAGCTGACATCTTTTTCGAGTGCTTTGTTGATGATGTCTTCCAGCCGCACTGGCAGCGAATGATTCAGCCGCACCGCAGGCACAGGGGCGCGGTTCATGATGGCTTCGCAGATGACAGCGGAACTCTCGCCGTGAAACGGAGTGTCACCAGTTGCCATCTCGTAGAGGACTGCCCCGAATGAAAACAAATCGCTGCGTCCGTCCAGTTCGCGGCCGCGCACCTGTTCCGGCGACATATAGGCTACGGTTCCCAGCATCGTTCCGGGACTGGTGAGGTGCGCTTCGTCCAGCGTGCGCGTGTTATCGGCCGCGCTGTTTTGCGTCCCTCGGGCTGCGGCCACCTTGGCCAGGCCAAAGTCGAGGATCTTCGCATGGCCCCGTTTCGTGACGAAGATATTTGCCGGCTTGATATCGCGATGGACTATGCCTTCCGCGTGGGCGGCATCGAGCGCATCGGCAATCTCAATCGCAAGATTGATCAGCGTGTCGTTTTCCAGCGGGCGCGAGCCGATGGCGTGTTTCAGCGTCATGCCATCGAGGAATTCCATGGCGATGAACGCCTGGCTCTCGTGCTCATCAATTTCATAGATCGTGCAGATGTTGGGATGGTTCAGCGCGGAAGCAGCCTGGGCCTCGCGCTGAAAGCGAGCGAGAGCCGCGGGATCTTTGGCGACATCGTCGGGCAAGAATTTCAGAGCTACAAAGCGCCGGAGTTTGAGATCCTCCGCCTTGTAGACCACGCCCATACCGCCGCCGCCGAGCTTCTCGACGGTGCGGTAGTGAGAGATTATTTGCCCGATCACTGGACGAGAATCCTACGTTCGCGGATAGTGCAAGTCGATGAAACGGCCATTAGGCCGCTCATATACGCTCGATCGTCACCTTCTTCAGAACTATATCTTTGTTCGGGCGATCATTACGGCCGCGGGGAGCATTCGTGATCTTGTTGACGATATCCTGTCCCTCGATCACTTCGCCGAAGATCGTGTGCTTTCCGGTCAGCCACGTTGTCGGTACGGTAGTGATGAAGAACTGAGATCCGTTCGTGTTCGGTCCGGCATTCGCCATCGCCAGTTTGCCCGGCTTGTCAAACTTGTGCGGAGATCCCTTGGTCTCGTCTTCGAATTGATATCCAGGACCTCCTGTGCCGGTGCCTTGTGGGTCTCCACCCTGCAGCATGAAATCGGGAATCACACGATGAAAAATCGTTCCGTCATAAAGCCTGTCATTGGATTTCTTCCCGGTCGACGGATGCTTCCACTCGCGCTTACCTTCGGCGAGGTCGGTAAAGTTGGCGACGGTCTTGGGTGCATCCTTATCGAAAAGCTTACACACGATTGTTCCTTCAGAGGTTTCAAACGTGGCGTACATTCCAGGTTGGCGAGTCATGATGTCCTTTCGAAAAATGTGTTGTTGGTCGTTAGTCGATGATTGTTGGATCGAGCGCGCTTGCGGCGACTACGCTTCTATTCAGGCCGTTGCCGACGAACGCTAAGTTGATCGTCTCTGGTGCCGCTCTTTAGTTAGGATTCGCGGGTGCCTTAGGGGTTGCCGTGGCCGGTTTCTTTGTTGGGGTCGTCGTTCCCGCCGGTTTCGGTGGAATTCCGTTCTTGGCAATAACTACATGCGTGATCTTTACCGGCCGAAAGGGCTTGTCGTTGGTAGGATCTCGCGCCATAAGGGCAATCTTCTTCACCAGGGCGACAGTTGCTTCATCACATTGACCGAAGATGGTGTAGCCGCCGTTCAAGTGTGGCGTAGCAACCTCGGTAATAAAGAACTGCGATCCGTTCGTGTTCGGACCAGAGTTGGCGTATGCCAGCCGCCCGGGTTTATCAAAGAGCAGATCAGGCGACGTCTCATTTTTAAATTGGTAGCCGGGATCGCCTGTCCCGTTGCCGGCCGGATCGCCTCCCTGAATCATGAAGCCAGGAATCACACGATGAAAAATGGTTCCGTCGTACAGCGGAACTCCGTGCTTGTTGGCACCGCTGGCGGGATTTTTCCAGTCCTTCGTCCCGGTCGCGAGTCCAATAAAATTGGCGACTCCAACCGGCGCTTTGTCAGGAAAGAGCGTGCACGTCATCGTTCCCACCGTCGTGTTGATGATGGCGACTGGCTTTGCGGCTGTATGCGTTGCTGTACCGGGTTTGGCGGCGGTCCCGGACTTCGCAGGCGAGGATTGACCGATCATCCCAGTCTGCGCGAGCCCTGCCGTTCCTGCGAGCAGAATCGTTCCTACCATCAAAAGTGCCTTACGCATGTGTGTTCCTTGTTCTGAAAATGCTGCCCTTTAAAGAGAGCGCAACGTTGCATTGTACGACAGCCGAGGGGGGCGGTTCATCGTCGCGGAGTAGGGAAGTTGATCCCTCGAAATTACTTGGCCGGAGCCGAAGCTTGCATGGCGTTACGCACGCCCTCCACCTCGCGAAACACTCGCATCAGATTGCCGCCAAGAATTTTGTGTATGTCCTCTGCGTTGTAGCCGCGATCGAGCAGCGCTTGCGTTATTTTCGGCAGATCGGCGGCCGAGTCGATCCCCTGCGGAGTCGCGCCGGAGACACCATCAAAATCCGAACCAAGGCCCACATGATCAATTCCGGCTATCTTCGCGATGTGATCGATCTGGTCGATCAGGGACTTCAGCGGAGGGCGCGGGATCTTCGCCATCCACTCCCGCTCGATGCGGTCGAGTTCGAGATAGTTGACGGGTTTGCCTTCGGCCTTCAGCTGATCCATATATTGCTTCACGGCCGCCTCCTGGTCCTTCGCCTGCGCCAGCATGGCTTTGCGAAAATCTTCGTCGTCGAAGCCGCTATAGAAGTTCACCTGTACCACGCCGCGATTCTTCGTCACAGCGCGCAGCATGTCGTCCGTCATGTTCCGAGGTGCGTCCACCAGGGCCCGCGCTGACGAGTGCGACGCGATCACCGGAGCTTTCGTTACGGCAATCGCGTCCCAAAAGGTCTTGTCAGCCACATGCGAGATGTCGACCATCATGCCGAGCCGGTTCATTTCCAGCACGACTTGCTTACCGAAATCAGTGAGACCGTTATGATGCTGCACCTTGGGATCGTCGATGTCGCCAGAGGAGTCAGCCCATTCATTCGTGTTCGACCACGACAGCGTCATGTACCGAACTCCAAGCCGATAGTAGTCGCGCAGCAGGTGAATATCGTTCTCGATCGAGTGTCCGCCTTCGATACCCATCAGCGCCGCGAGTTTATGCTCTTTGTGAGCGCGGTCGATGTCGCTGGGCGAGAACGCCATCATCATGCGATCGGGATGGTGAGCCGCTTGCTCATACACCGCATCAATCAGGTCGAACGTGTGCTGCGCAAAGTGGCCTTGGTTTGTTTCAGGCTCAACCCAGATCGAGAAGAACTCAGCGCTGAGATTTCCTCGCCGTGCCTTGTCGAGGCTGATATGGCCGAGGTCTTTCGGGTCGGTCGAGCCAATGTCGAATCCTTCGTCGAGAAACCGCTGCGGCGTGTCGGCGTGCGTGTCGACAATGAGCGCCGAATTGTGAATCTGCAGCGCGCGGGCGCTGATCACCATGTCCGGCCCTTTTGACGGATGTTTCGGGAGCTTGTGCCGCGGCTAGCGAGCAGGCCAGAGCGAAGGAGAGGAGAAATCTGATTTTCATAAGTGATCGCCCGGAAGAGACGACGGGCAGGAGTTCGATTGTAATCGGCAGCCGTGTTTCAGCACAAAATGGGCGGAGCATCAAAGAGGCCTCCGAAAGTTCCACTGTGAGCCTCTGTGTCCCCTGTGGTTAAAGATTTTCCATTGCCAGTTGAACGCAGGCTTCCAGTTCTTGACCGGTGTCGATCACGGTTTTGGGAAAAGTAATCGCCTCGAACCGAGCTTTCACTGCAAGATAAAGCGAAAAATCGCGATTTCCCGCGGGATGGCTCGCTGTGTCCGAATCCGCGTCGAGTCGCTTGCGGGCGACCTCCTCGGAGCTGACGCATTCGAGAATGCGCCAAGGCTGGTGAAGCGACTCCGCGGCCGCGATCGCATTCCCGATCTGATACCGACGCGAAAAGGGCCGCCCGTCTAGGAAAACCGTGCGCTTCGGATTCTGTGAGAGCAAGTATCCCGCCGTCTCCATCATCAATTGAAGGCAGAAATCGTCCTGCCGCGACGAGTATTCAATCTCGTCCGCCGCAAAGATTGCGTGCCGAAACTCGTCCTTGCTCAGTACGCGCCCCGAAGTTCGCCGAGCCAGTTCGCGGGCGAGGGTCGTTTTACCGGTGCCGGGTAATCCCGCCATCAGGACAATCATAAGAAATGAAGAGTAGAGGAAAGGATGAAGAGGAAGCTACTGGGAAAAATTGGAATGCCGAGAATTGAAAGGAAACTATTTTGTGCCGGTGCCGAGAGCGACTTCTGTCTCCGGTTTCTCCTGCTCGGGATGCTCGACGGGAACAATGGTCTGTGTCTCGCGCCACTCGTCGTAATGCCCGCTCACCATGATGTGGAACACCCACTGGTGGCGCTCTTCTTCGGGCTCGACCAGACCGAGCGCCTTCATATAGAAGAGGTAGTGTTCCATCCAGCGAATCTGATCTTTGCTCATCCCGCGACGCTGCAAGTCGACGGTCACGCCGGCCAAGTGCGACGAAGCCGTGTCACCTTCGTAGGGCGCCGCGTTACGGTTGTGTCGGCGAAGTTTTTTCTGCACCTTCACCGTGCGGACCGCTGAGTTCACCTGAATCTGCTGGTGGAAGCGGTTGAAATACGCCTGGCTCAGATCGTCGACAAAATCGAGCGTCCACGGGCGGCAGTAGCGCCGCGAAGGATCGAGCCGCGGATCGATCCTGAGGCTTTCTCCCGTGACGATCTCCCGCAAGGAGCCGTCGGCCTTGAGCGCTTCTAATTCGGTTTCGTCCTGGATGCGCGGCAGATTCAGCCGGTCCACTTCTGCATTCTGCAAGATCAGGGATTCGTGCGACGGCCGGAACATCGGATTCCAATGCAGCCAGCGGAAATGTCTGCGGTGCGAGTGCTGCAGGGTGGCGTGGTGCACGGCAAAAGCTTTTCCCGGCAAACCGGCGCACACCGCCAGCACGACCAGAGCTGCGAATTGGAATTTGACGAAGCGTCTCACGTTCGTTCTTCCGTGCCCCGAACCCTCAGTCCGGCCAGTGCTTCTCTGAGGTAGCGGCTATTCTAAGCCATGCTGTCAAGCCTACCAACGGAACACTGACAGCGATTCATTACTTGGGTGCCATATTACTGGGCTTCCGTGTGGTTACTGTGCCATTACCACAACCCTGCTTCACCCAGAGAGCTGTGATAGTAATCGGCAGATTAGGGGCCAATCTTTAAGCTGCCGCTGTTCATACGTATGTCGTGCCGCGCCTGTGAGTTGGCCGAAACGGGATTGGAAGATCAACTATAGCGTTGTAATCATTGACAAAAATCAGCGCCGCAAAAGGTCACCCAGCGCCTGTTTCATGACCTGCCCGCCGACTTCCGAGATGGACTTGGTCAGCGGAATGTCCTTGGGGCAAACCTCGACGCAATTCTGGGCATAGCCGCATTCCTGGATGCCACCATCGCCCATCAGTGCCGTCAACCGCTCGCGCTGCAGCGCCTTGCCCGTCGGATGCGTATTGAACAGACGTACCTGCGAGATCGTAGCCGCGCCCACAAAGTTCGTGTCCTCGTTGAATTGTGGGCAAGCCTCCATGCAGCAGCAGCAGGAAATGCAGCGCGACAAGGGATATGCCGCTTCTTGGTCCTCAGCTGTCATGCGAGGGCCAGAGCCAAGATCGTAGGTGCCATCGATCGGAACCCACGCTTTAACCGCCTTAAGATTCTCGAAGATTACGCTGCGGTCGGTTGCCAGATCGCGCACGACTGGGAACTTGGAGAACGGCTCCAAGCGGATCGGCTGCTCCAAATTGTCGATCAACGCCGAGCAAGCCATCCGTGCCTTGCCATTGATCAGCATGGCGCACGATCCACAGACTTCTTCGAGGCAATTCGAGTCGTAGGTAATCGGCGTCGTCGCTTTGCCGTCGCGCGTGACCGGGTCGGCGGCAATGTCCATGAGCGCCGAAATGACGTTCATGTTCGGCCGGTAGGGAACAGAAAACTCCTCCCAGTGGGACTTGGAGGTCGGAGTCGCTTGACGCTTGATCTTGATGATGACGGATTTATCAGCCATTTAGCTATTAGCCTTTAGCAACAGCAGTTTGATTCTAAGGGGAGCGCCGAACCGATCAATTCTGAGTTCCTTAGGGCGCATCCGCTTGCTTCTTCAGATCGCGGCAAAGTGATACTAAGCTCGTCGGACATCGCTTTGCAGCGTTTGCACTGATCTTCTTCAGATCATCGCGACTTAGGGTCTCGTCAACATGTTTGAGAACGAAACTCCGGAATGCTGCATCCTTAGCCAGTTCTCCGAGTCGTGGCAATGTTTCCCATCGATCCACTAGGTTTCGTGCTACTGCCTCACTGACTCTCTCTGAGGGTCCACCATCGTCACAATGTTCGTAACGCGCGTACCAGTCATGCACCAGATCCCAAGACTTCATTGTGTCAACGGCTTCATCGGCGTGCTCTGCCTCGTGCTTTGTACAAGGATCGTTTTGCCCGAACGCTGCAACTAACGAACCGAGACAGAGTGCTATTCCCAACAACCGCCACATCAATATTTCCTCGGTCTCGGTGGAATCAACGAGGCATCCACCGGCTCGAACTCAAACTTTGGCTCATCCGCGTCCGGAGCGAAATACGCCTTCGTTGTCTTCAGCCAGTTCTTGTCGTCGCGCTCGGGGAAGTCTGGCTTGTAGTGCGCGCCACGCGATTCGTCCCGCATGCGCGCTCCTTGAGCGATAACCCGCGCCAACTGCAGCATGTTATAGAGCTGCCGGGCAAAGACGACGGTTGTGTTCGCCCACAGCGTCTTGTCGCTCAGGTTGATCTTGCGATACCGCTCCAACAATTCGACCAGTTTGGCATCCGTCTGCACAAGATTCTTGTTGTAGCGGATGACCGTGCAATCCTTGGTCATCAACTCGCCCAGTTCGCGCCAGAGCTTGACCGGATTCTCCGTGCCTTCATTGTTCATGAGCAGGGAATTGCTCTCTTCCTGCCGCTTCTTTTCCGCCTCGAAGTGCCCATTGCCGTCCGTCGAGCCTTGCAGGCCGCGGGCGTACGCCACAGCATTTGGTCCGGCGATACCACCGCCATAGATGCAGGACATCAGCGAATTCGCGCCCAGCCGGTTCGCGCCGTGGTACTGATATTCACACTCGCCCGCGGCGAAGATACCTGCAATGTTGGTCATTTGCTTGTAGTCGACCCACAGGCCTCCCATGGTGTAGTGCATGCCAGGAAAAATCTTCATCGGCGTGTCGCGCGGATCGTCGCCCACGAACTTCTCATAGATTTCGAGGATGCCTTCCAGTTTGCGGTCAAGGATCTTGCGATCAATGTGCGTCAGGTCGAGATAGACCATCGGCTTGCCGTCGATACCGAGGTTGTACTCGAAGACCACCTTGAAAATCGCGCGAGTCGCCACGTCGCGGGGCACGAGATTGCCATACTTCGGATACCACTCTTCGAGGAAGTACCAGCGCTCGCTTTGTGGAATCGACTTCGGGTCACGCTTGTCCCCGGCAGTTTTCGGAACCCAAACGCGGCCACCTTCGCCGCGCGCCGACTCTGACATTAACCGCAGTTTGTCCTCTCCAGGAATGCACGTCGGATGCACTTGGATGAATTCGCCGTTGGCGTAAAAACAGCCTTGCTGGTAGAGAGCTGACTGCGCCGATCCGGTGCATACCACCGAGTTCGTCGACTTTCCGAAAATTGCTCCGTTGCCCCCAGTCGCAATAATGATGGCGTCGGCAGGGAAGGTGCGCACTTCCATTGTGCGGAGATCCATGGCACAGATTCCGCGGCACACACGATTGCCGTCGAGCACCGCCGACAAGAACTCCCAGTGCTCGTATTTCTTAACTTTACCTTCAGACTCATAGCGCCGGACCTGCTCGTCCAAGGCGTACAGTAACTGCTGTCCAGTAGTCGCTCCGGCAAAGGCGGTACGGTTGTACAAAGTTCCACCAAAGCGGCGGAAGTCGAGCAGCCCTTCTGGCGTGCGGTTGAACGGGACACCCATGCGGTCGAGTAAATCGATGATTCCGGGTGCCGCGTCGCACATGTCCTTCACCGGCGGCTGATTTGCCAGAAAGTCCCCGCCGTAGATGGTGTCATCGAAATGCTTGTAAGTGGAGTCGCCTTCGCCCTTGAGATTCTTTGCGGCGTTAATGCCTCCTTGCGCGCATACCGAGTGGGAGCGCTTCACAGGCACAATCGAAAACAGGTCGACGCTGCCGCCCATCTCGGCGATCTTGATGACTGCCGACAAGCCGGCGAGTCCACCGCCTACGACTATGATTTTCGGAGCTGCTGCCATGATTTCCTTTATCGAGACTGCGTAATATTGCGGTCGTTGGTGGAACTGGAGTCAAGCGGTTGCTGCGGGTGGGTCCGGAATGAAGTGAGACTTGCCAGACCGGCTCCGGACAGGACAAGGAAGAATGCCAGGCAAATTGCCAGGAAGCGCTTTTGCGCTTTCTCTCCGGAAATGATTCCCCACTTCGCCGAGAACAACCAGATACCGTACGCAAAGTGCCACGACGCCGCGATGAGCCCCACTACGTAAAAGAGAAACAATGGAGCGTGTAAGACTTCGGCTTGTACTTTTCCGAACGACGCCATCGGGTTGTCGTGCAGATCGACGCCCGTAAATCTCATTGTGTAGGTATGCCAGAGGATGTAGACAAATGCGATTCCGCCGGTCCAGCGCTGCAAGGTGTACATCCAATTGCCGGTCCACGGGTATGCAATCGTGTTCCCGTCGCCTCGATACCAGATGTAGAAGCCGTAAAGCGCGTGGAAGGCGATCGGCAACCAAATTCCAAATAACTCGAGGAAGAAGACCAGCGGGAGATTCGCTAGAAAGCTGACCTGGCGCGCATAAGCCGCCGGGCCATTCTGGCCGATCGCAGTCGAGTTCGAGATCAAGATGTGTTCGAAGAGGAATGCTCCGACCGGGACGATCCCGCTCAGAGAATGCAGGCGCCGCAGTACAAACGAGAATCCCTGACCCGCCCGCAAGGGCGCGACCCCGACATACTTCGTTACCCCGGGAGCAGAAGAACTGGCTGACGCCACGAAACGCTCCTTATTAGATCAGCAATGAGAAAAGAACCTTTTATTATCTTGCGGCGAGAGAAGTGAAGTCAAGGAAGGCGCGCAACTGCGTCAGAACGCCGAGCATCCAGAAGGACTTGCGGAATCAATCGACTGCCAGTTCATTCTCCGATCTATACCAGAGATGCTTTCGAGCTTTTATGATCGTTCGCCGTTCGCAAGCGCAGAAGATCACATTCGAGTTGGCCGAGCTCTTGAGCCACCGATTTCGCCATATCCCTTACAAGCAGCATGCGATCCCACAGAGGCGACGTCTCGGGGATTCTCTCGACTAGAAGGTCGCAGTTACCGACAATGACAGATAGCTTATTGATTAAATTGTGGGCTAACGGGCACTCTGGTTCGTACTGCTTCCTCATTTGTTGTTCCATAAGTATCCCTATAACCCCAATTGTCACGCCGATTCCTTTAGAGGGATATGACCGAAATCACAGGCGTGGGAACGCCTATTCGGAGGCTAAATCTCACCTACATGGCTTAAAGCGACTCCAACCTCGCCTGCACTTCGGCGAACGATTCGACGACTAGATCCGCCCCTGCGGCGGAAAGTGTTTCGCGATCAAAGGTCGTCGTAATAGCGACTGCCAACGACCCGGCAGCCTTCGCAGCTCGTAGTCCGTTTACCGAGTCCTCGATGATCCAGCACTCGTCCGGTTTTAGATTAAGTCGCTTCATCGCAAGCAGAAACACTTCGGGATCAGGCTTCGGACGCGTGTGGCCTGTGCTATCGATCATCACCGGGAAGCGCTCTCCAATTCCCAGTACCGCAAAGGCTGCCTCGCGATTCCTCGGGGATGCCGAAGTAGCGAGTGCGATTTTGTATCGAGTTTCTGCCCACAGGACGAAATCGACAGCTCCGGGAACCGCTTCCAGTTCGTGTTTGATCTCGTCAAAGATTTCATTCTTGCGCCGCGCAAGAGTCTGGATTTTGTCCGCCGGCCAGCCTCGCGCCTTCAGAATCTCCGGCATCATCGTCGCGTCGGGCCGGCCCTTGTAGCTGTCGTAAACCGATTCCGACAGCACAATTCCGAATTCGCCGAAGGCACGTTCTTTCGCGCGTTTGTGCAAAGGTTCGGAGTCAACCAGCACTCCGTCCATATCGAAGATCAAAGCAATCGGAGGTTTAAATGATCGAGAAAGATCAGGTCGAGAAGTCACTGTTCGGAAATTCACATTAAATTAGATGTGTGGGTCAGGAGATTTGCTTCGAGCACCAATCCAGAAATTGCCGGAAGGCCGAACCACGATGGCTATATTGCGCTTTTTCTTCGGCACTGAGCTCAGCGAACGTCTTATCAATCTGCGGAAAATAGAATAGCGGATCGTATCCAAATCCGTTCGTACCGCGGGGAAGGATCGAGGATTGTTCCTTCGGCTGTCCCACGAAACGTCGCCAGAGTTTTTCCATCCCGCGCGGCCGCGAGCACACACACGAATCGACCGGTGCGGTGCTCAGCCGGAACCTTCCTCAGCTCTCGAAGAACACGTGCGTTGTTCGATTCATCATCGGTATTCTCATCCGCCAGATGGGGTTGGTCGGCGGCATAACGAGCGGAGTGCACTCCGGGCGCTCCCTTCAAGGCATCCACTTCCAATCCAGAATCGTCGGCGACAACAATCTGTCCTGGTACCGCCAGGCTATATTCCTCCGCTTTCTTGCGCGCATTCTCTTCGAAGGTTTTTCCATCTTCCACAACAGTTGGAAGGGAAGAGAACCCGGGGATACCGGCGATCTCAATTCCGTGCGGACGCGCGGCTCCATCAAAATCTCGGAGCTTTCCCGGGTTGGAGGTCGCAATTAGAATTCGCCGCATACCTTGTGGTCCCTTTGCCTTTTATGGGCAGGAACTTCTATTCAGGATGCCGTCAACAACCCGCCTCGATGCGAATCTCCATCCCAGAAGCCAAAGCCCGGCGGCAACAGAGATCCACCCGCCTGCTGTCCGATCCCAAGTTCGAACAAATGTAATCTCCACTCGATTCATTCCGGCGGCAACTGGAACCAGCATCTGGCCGGTGCCCGCGCGAGCGGATGTCTCGACTGCCTGTCCATTCACCAATACCTTCCACGCCGGATAGGGAAACAATCGCAGCGCTACATGATCGGCAGCCGACGCGTCCACGGTGAATTCCTTCGATTCCGCAGTCCCAACGCTGAACGTGAATCGCCGCCCGTGCCGGTCCAACGACAGTCACGGAGCGCGCTTCCTTGTCGATCGCGGACGGCTGCGCTCCTGCGGGCGTGTATTCGTCTGTGCCTTCATAGCCAGCGCCGGTTGCCATGTTGTCCTGCATCTCGCGCAGGTCGGAGGCATTGTCCCACCATGGTGCTTGCACGCGGTGCCACGCAACAACTATGACAGCGATCGATAGCATGCACACAGCGGCCCGCCAGTACCAGCGCCGCAATCCGAGAGCAACAAAGGTGGTAAAGATCAGGCTCAGGCATAGAAGCCAGCGCCAGGGGAACTGCATGAATTGCATCTTCGGCAGGATCTTCCACAGCACAAGTGTGACCGGAAACATCAGAAGACTGCAGGCGCCGGCCCACGCGAGAATCCTTGAGCCAGTGCCCGCTTGTTCTCCTGCCAAGCTCTTGCGGAAAATGCCGCGCCAGCGATCACGACCATTTCCAGAACGGCGACCCACGAAATGATGTGATTGAAAGCATCATGATCGGGATCTGTCGTATGCATGAAGAGAAAATTATCCTGCGGACGCGATCCCTGCGACACCGCCTCTCCGATATTGACCCATCGTTGTTCGTAAACGGCCGGCAACAAGTAGAAAGCTGCCACGCACGCTCCGATCGCAATCGCCCCAGCGCCCACCAGCAAGACCCGCGGCGATCGATGCTTCCACGCGAAGAAGACGATCAATAGCGCCAGAGAGTAATGAATCATCACCGCCGCGGGAGCATTCGTGAGCCAAGCCCCTGCCAGCACCAGACCGAGGGGAATCACAATTCGCCTCTCCCCATCGACCGCCTTCAAAACGAACAGTAGCAACAATGGCACCAGAGACGCAGCGAGCAGTTCCGCGAAGGCACTGCGCCAGTAAACAATGACGAGATGGTAGGGATTCACCGCGTACAGCACCGCGGCAAACATGGCATCGCGCCGATCGAGCCAGCGCCGAGCCAGCGCAAACATCGACGAACCAGCCGCTACCAGCGCGACCCAGATGTAGACGCAGGAAGTTATGGTCCACGGGAAGATTTTGCTGAGCGTTGCTCCCAGCATCCACGAGGCCGGCGGGATAAAACACGAACCGCGGCTCTCCGTATCCGAAATGCGCCAGAGCTGCCCATCGCGGATAAAAAATTCCATGCTTCCACTGCGCCATCACCTCCAGCCACGAGTACAGATGGAATTCAACATCGTGTCCGGATGGTGTTCCGAGAAAAAAGAAGGGGATTTCGACGGCGAACGCGGCTGCTGCGATTGCCAACAATGGCGCCCAAAGCAGTGTGTTCTGCGCGGAATTCTCGTGACAGAGGCTTACCCAGACATTCCCTCTCGTAATAGCGAAGTGAGCTCTACGAATGAAGCTTTCACAGTCTAATGCAAGGGAAATTTATTTAACCCAGAATTCACATGCGTGAAACCATCGTTCGACGGGGATTTGCTACCTTGCTCGTCATTGGGGTGGAACAGACCACGAGGAATTGAGAAGCCCGCGCCAGAGACGGGGTTCGGGCTTCTCGACTCCCCGGCAGAATCCGCCCACGAAGCCTCTCGATTCCTCAGCTGTTCTCGTCTTACTGCCGAGCAAATCTGCCAGTACTCTCCGTAGACAACCTGCCCGGGAGGCTTTTGTTCGGCCGACTATTCGAAGTTGAGGGAGCTGCGAAACTCGGGAAAATTGATGAAGAGGAGAAAATCAAACGGCGAGATTTACGCGGGAGCTACGTCTTGCGGATTGCGTTGCTGTTCCAGTTCGGCGAGGAACTCTTCTTGCTGCAGGGAACTGCCGCGTCGCAAAAGCTCAAGCAGCGGATCTGCAAGTTCCTCAGAAGATTCTTGAGAATTCTTGTGATCTGATTGGAACTGGGTGACATCGGCCAGCAAAGCTTTCGGAGAGATGCTTAACTCGGGCGTCGCTTCAGGGCTATTTTGCAGGAAGCTGATCAGATTTCCCACCTGCGCGCGCTGTTCTGCCGTGCGCGATGGAAACTCCACGCCCATGCCGTGCCCCGGATGAGCAACTTTAACCATGCCCTCGGTATGAACTTCCATTTCATTCGTCTTCAGGCACAAATCAACCAGAGCGCGTTCAGGAAACGGAGCTTCCGTCTGCACGTAGCAGCCGCCTAAGCTGAGATCGGTCAACTTGCAGTGCGGAACCGTTTCATCCGGAACCGTGCCTGCGGTCGTGGCCGCAGTCTTGAGCCAGTTCTTGAGTTCGTTCAGGGTATTTTCCGGCAGATCGAGAAAGTGAACGCCGGTCTGCCCGTTTGGATTCGCCCACGCTACCTGCCCGTGCGCTTCCACTTCTAAAGTTCCATCGGGCAATTGGAAGCGGCAGGCTAGCAGAGATCCTGCAAGCTGCGGTTCGGCGGTCAATACATCCATTCCAGTTTCGGAAAGATCGAGCAGAATGCCGTCGAGTTTTCTTGTATCGGGCAGCGTAATCTCAACTGGAGCCTGCACCGGAACCCGGAACGCCCTGCGGCGCTCCCGGCTTAACAAGGCGGCAGCGGCCTTCAATCCGGCCTTCGCTGCTTCTTCGGTGACGGGCTTATACAGCACGAAATGCGCGCCACCGTTGAGGATGCCGCGCACCTGGCCGGAGTCTGCCACCAGCGCTATATTCAGCGGGCTTGCGCCCAGTTTCTGTGCCTGCTGCAGAACTTCTTCCGCAGCCGTTGGATCGTCAAAGTCAACGATCAACGCGTCAAACTTCTGCTGCTGGATTCGAGCCAGTGTCGTCTCCAGGTCGCTCGAACGGTCCAGGGCAATGCCGAAGCTGGGCAGAACTTTGCCCAACACATCCGCCGCGGAGTCGTCGCTCGATACCAGCAGTGCTTGAACGTTCATAGATCGATGATCAAGAAGGTAAATGGCCTGCCGACCGTATCCTTACGGCCAGCGAGGCGCTGTGGGACGGGCTGCTTTCGAAGAAGCGCTGCTTCCGGCACCCGCACCGGCTTTCGCCGCCATCGAGTCCGCTCCCGCGGTGATGTCGTCAACCTCTGCCAATACGACGTTATCTTCTTCGTCGCTCTCAGCCAGCAGAGGAGCTACTTCACGCAGCTTTTCAGCAGCCTGCTGTAGCATCTCAATCTGTTTGCCAAGTTGGGCGTATTTCGCCTGCTTTTGCCGCAGGACCTCATGGATATCTTTCATACAACCCCCTGTTGGCAATTTAAGGAGGGGTGCGCGATGGGTCAACGGTAATCCCCCCAGTCTGATTACTGGGGTAATGGAATCGAAAGGCTATGCCCAAATCGAAACCAGCGTGCAACGCGGCTTTTCACGCCTTGAAGGTGCCGCTAAAGAGAATTCTGCGAGCCGTTAATCATTGAAAGAATTGGAGTTGATTACCCGGTCAACGACGGCAATCGCCCAGCAGACCCCAATAAAAAGATGGTTCCCACCACGATGCTATAAGCCGAAGTCATCAGCGTAACCGCCCGCAACGCGTTCGGCCGCGCCAGCACCGCTGAGAAAATTCCTGCCGCCGAGGCGCACATCAGAGTATTCATAACGACCAGGCCGATAATGAACATCAGTAAGCCTAATAACCCATCCACTGTTCCGCCAAGGTTGGCGACCATTAGGAAGAGCAAAATCTGTGTAGGCGTTTCCGCCCCCAGTCCGTGGATCACTCCAACCAGAAAGGTGGAACTGCTTCCGTATCCGTTCTTGAAAACCTGCGGAGCCTCAACGCGCGTGCCACCGAAAATCCGGCTCAGCCGCCAGTACAACCAAAGCAGTCCATTGATGAGCAACGTAATCCGCGTGCGCGGGGCATGCGAATGCGACCTCGGGCGAAAGAACGTTCCCAACACATATAGCCCCAGCACCACGAGCGTGACCCCTACCAACCGCTCCGCCCAGCGGTCACTTGCAGCAGGCAATGCGACGCGGAAGACAATGGCAGCCGCACCCAGCAGCGCAACTGTAGTGGCATGCCCTGCCACGTACAGGAGGCCGTAGCGCATTGCATCCCGCGCTTTGGACTGAACGCTGCTGATGTCGGTGATTGCTGCGATATGGTCGTAATCGAATCCGTGCCGGAATCCAAGCCCGGCGGCCGAAATCAGGGCTAAACGCAGATTGACGGGATCGATCATGCGGAGACGTCGTCGCCAGCACAGCCTTTGCGCGAGGAGCGCATCAACCGGACTTGTAGGCTAGCACAGTTGCCGCGCCTGACGAGGAAGCCGTGCACCTCTACTTCGCGGGTGCAGTCTTCGACGACAGAGGGCCTGCCGCAGCCTCTTTTGCTGAAACCTGAGAGCCGATCATTCCCCGCATCCTTCGGGACAGGATCGTCGCCAAAGACCGGTAAAACCGGGAACCCAGATGCGGGAAGAGCTCAAACATCGACTGTAAGGTCGCGCGGTCAAGGAAATAAGCGTCCACCGTGCCGCTTGCGACCACATCGGCAGTCGTCGGGAGTTCATCCAGAAACGATATCTCGCCGCAAATCTCACCCGGGCCAAGGCTTCTGGCCTTCCCCTGTCCGGCAATTTCTACGGAAGCGGTACCCTTGACCAGCAGAAACACGCCTTGGGGCAGTTTGTCGCGTTCTACTAGTCGTTCACCCTTTTTGAACTGGCGGATGGACGCTTTATCCACAATTAGCGCCCAGTCGTTCGCGGTCAGATAGATCAGTCCGTTCTTGGCAGACGACAACAGAGAGACATGCTCTTGCTGATTCGCTTTCGACATGGCGCGCTGGGCTCGATGTCCGGGAGAAACTCCGGCTAAGTTGACAGAAACAACAGGGCTGGTGCGAGATTAGCAGAAAATCCGTTTTTGGATCACGGCCGTACTTCTTTGGATACCCCACTCGGCAAACGAAATAATTCGTTCGTCTGATTTATGAATTTTTGTCGGCGAACCTGCTCTGTAACGCGCGCAGCAGACTGGGAATGGTATAAGAAGTTCACCGTTCAGGCCAAGGAGTCCCCTCGTGCGGGATGAGACTCAAGACCCATCCGTTTGTGTGTTCTGCAAGCTTGCCATCACGCCGGAACAGCGTCCGTCGATCACACTCGACAACGGCGACGAAATCCATATCGAATGCTATAACGCATGGGATCGCACGCAGCCGCGCCCTACTGAACAAAAGGCATGGCGAACTCTCAAGCGACTGAATAATCCTTCCGGTAGAAAAGAACTCCGCATCTACGCGCTTGGTTGAACAAGTCTTATCCGCAACTCATTGCTAGCCGCACTAAAAAACCCCGCTCCCTTTCGCGTGGAATGCGAAAACGAAGCGGGGCACAGTCATCCAGGAAACTGCTGCTCCACAAATTCGGGTTCGAAGACCGGCTTAAGCCACCGTGGCCGGCTCCCCGATCCCCATTTCTTCCTTTTCGTCCTCAGTAATGACAGCGTGGGTTTTTGCCACGAGCATATAAATAGACGGCACCACGAATAAAGTGAACGCTGTACCGATGATCATGCCGCTGACCAACATGATGCCGATGCTGTTTCGTGCTCCGGCGCCTGGTCCCTTTGCCAGAACGAGAGGGAAGTGGCCGAAGACGGTTGCTGCCGTCGTCATCAGAATTGGCCGAAGCCGGGTACTCGCAGCTTCAGTGATGGCCCGAAGCTTGGTGAGGCCAGTCTCCTGCAAGTGATTCGCAAATTCCACGATCAGAATTCCGTTCTTCGCGATCAGTCCGACGAGCGTAATCAGACCAACTTCGCTATAGATGTTCAGCGTTGTGAACCCCATAAACGAGAACACCAAAGCTCCCGAGATCGCCAGTGGCACCGATCCTGCCAGAATGATGAACGGATCGCGGAAGCTTTCGAACTGGGCTGCCAGAACGAGATAGATCAGAATCGCCGACAGCAGGAACGTTCCTAGAAACTTGCTGCCCTCGACGCGGAGCTGTCGAGATTCACCGGCGTAGTCCACCGTGAATCCCTGCGGCAAAACTTGTTTCGCCTGCTCTTCCAGGAACGTGAGCGCCTTATCGAGAGGCACATTCGGCGGAATGACTCCCTGAATTCGCACCGCATTCAGCTGCTGGAATTTATTCAAGGAACGCGGCTCAGTCGTCGTGCGAAGCGTCGCGAAGGTCGAGAGCGGCACCAGCTTATCCGCCGAACCCTTGACGTAGATCTGCGACAGTTGATCCGGGGTGAGGCGCTCCACGCGTTTTACCTGTGGGATCACCTTGTAACTGCGCCCCTGAATGCTGAAGCGGTTGACGTAGTTTCCTCCGAGCATCGTTGAAAGATCGACGCCCGCTTGGCTCAAGTCCACTCCCTGAGAGCGCAGCTTGTCACGGTCGAAGACCACTTCCGTCTGCGGCTGGTCAAACTTCACGTCCGTATCGGCGAAGATAAACAATCCGCTGGCCATCGCCTTTTTCACGATGTCCTCGGCGAGTTGACTGACCTGCTGCGGCTCTGCCGCCGAAGCGATCACAAAGTCAACGGGGAAGTTGCCGCCTCCAGGAAGCGGCGGCGGCGTCAAAGGAATCACGCGAATTCCGGCAATCTTCGACAGAGGGCCCGTGGATTCGAGCAGCAGCTGTTGCGTGGTTTTTGTGCGTTGACTCCATGGCTTCGTGACCATGCCACCGAAGCCACCGCTCGGGTTGGTGATCTGAAAGACGCTCGCGCTTTCCGGGAACGAGTGATAAACGTTGTACACCTGGTCAGTGAACAGATTCGTTTGCTCGATGGTCGAGTTGGCAGACGATTGAATCACGCCGAACACGACTCCCTGATCCTCGGCCGGAGCGAGCTCGCGCTGCGAAAACATATAAAACGGAATCATCAGCAGGGCCACGACCGCCCACAATGTCAGCACGACCGGGCGATACTGCAGCGTTCCCTCCAGCAGTCGCGTGTACAGATTGCGCACGCTTTCGAACCTGCGGTTAACGATGCCGGGGAAGCCCTTCTCCGTATCGCCTGCGCGTAGCAGCTTCGATCCCATCATCGGCGAGAGCGTCAGCGCCACCGCGCCAGACACGACCACTGCGCCTGCCAGCGTGAATGCAAACTCGCGGAAAAGAGCTCCGGTCAGCCCGCCCTGAATTCCGATCGGCGCGTACACGGCAGCCAGCGTGATCGTCATAGCGATGATCGGCCCGACCAGTTCGCGAGCGGCGTCCTTCGCCGCCTGGAACGATGACTTGCCCATGTGCAAATGGCGCTCGACGTTCTCTACCATGACGATGGCGTCGTCGACGACGAGTCCCACGGAAAGCACAATCGCCAGCAGCGTCAAAAGGTTGATCGTGAAACCCGCCAGCAGCATGAGGAAGACGGCACCGATGAGCGAGATAGGAATCGCTACGACCGGAATCAGCACGGATCGGAACGACCCCAGGAAGAGGAAGATGACCACGATGACGATGATGAGCGTCTCCACCAACGTGTGGAGAACTTCGTTAATCGCATCTTGAATGTATTCCGTTGAATCGTACGGAATGCCAAGCTTCATCCCAGCGGGCAGTTGCGCTTCGATCGCGGGCAGTGCCTGCCGAACGCTTTTAATTACGTCCAGCGAGTTCGCAGTTGGCAGCACCCAGATACCCATGAATGTCGCTGTTTCGCCGTTGAAACGAACATCCTGATCGTAGTTCTCGGCGCCGAGAGCGATATCGGAAATCTCCCCCAGCCTTACGACCACGCCATTTTCTTGCTTCACCACCATCTGCTTGAATTCGTCGGGCGTCCGCAGATCGGTGTTCGCGATGAGGTTGACCGACACCATCGAACCCTTGGTGCTTCCCAACGCGGACAGATAATTGTTCTTCGAGAGCGCGTCGCGCACGTCTGAAGGAGAGACGCCCCGCGCGGCCATCTGCTCCGGCTTTAGCCAGATGCGCATGGCAAAAGTTCGATCGCCGAGAATGTCCGCGCGCTGCACGCCGCTAATGGCGCTGAGTTTCGGCTGCACTACGCGAGTGAGGTAATCGGTGATCTGGTTCTGATCCAAATCCGCGGAAGAGAAGCCGAGATATACCGCCGCGAACTGGTTATCGGCCGTCTGCAGGTCGATAACCGGAATCTGGGCTTCCGGAGGCAGATCATTTCGTACCTGCTGCACCTTGGCCTGAATCTGAGTTAGCGCCGCGGTCGTGTCGTAGTTGATCTTGAGGTGCACCAGGATTGTGCTAAGTCCCTGGGCGCTCGTCGACTCCATGTAGTCGATTCCGTCGGCGCTAGCAATCACGCGTTCGATCGGCGTTGTTATGAATCCGCGAACCAGGTCCGCGTTGGCACCAACGTAGACCGTCGTCACCTGGATCACCGCGATGTCGCTGCGTGGATACTGCCGCACGCTCAGCGAACGAATCGCCTGCAGGCCTGCGATCAGAATCACCAGGTTGACGACGATCGCCAGAACCGGTCGCTTGACGAATAAGTCTGTGAACTTCATGCTCGCTCCTTCGAGATCCCGCCGGGTCTAGCTGTCTTCTGGTTTGGGGCTGGCGCTGTTTTCAGGCTTAACCGAATTGTTGATCTGAATGGGTGCGCCGTTGCGGAGCCGGAACACTCCGGAACTCACAACCTCGTCGCCGGGATTGAGTCCAGAAGTAATGGCGACCTGATCGCCGCGCGATCCTTCGATCTTCACCACCTGCTGGCGCACGCCGCGATACGAATTCCCCTTCGGGTCCTTCATGTCGGTCACCACAAACACAGAGTCGCCGTAGGGCGCATAGTTGATCGCCGAGGCTGGGAGCGGCACCACTTCGCGCGGATGGCCCACAGGCAACTCGACTTGCACAAACATTCCGGGACGCAGTTTGTTGTCTTTATTCGTGACAATCGACTGCACTTGAATGTTTCGCGTCTGCTCACTGATGACCGAATCCAGCGCCGTAATGCGCCCGGTGAAGGTCATCCCCGGCAGATCGTTGTTAGTCAGACGAATCACGTGGCCCGGGATTACTTTCGATGTTTCCTGTTGCGGCACGCCAAAGTTCACGTAGATCGGGCTCAGGGATTGCAAGGAAACGATCGCCTGCCCTGCGGCCAGATATTGACCAAGGCTGACTTGGCGGATCCCAAGGACGCCAGAGAAAGGAGCGTGAATCGTCTTGCGAGCAATCGCGGCGCGGGTGTCTCCCACTTGTGCCTCGGTCGCCTTTTGCTGCGCGGTAGCGGTGTCGTAGTCCGAGCGCGAGATCACGCCGGCCTTGACTAGTTCTTGGGCGCGGTCGTAATTCACCTTGGCAAGATCGCGCTGCGCCTCAAGGCTGGCAAGCTGGGCGCGCTCCTGCCGGGTATCGAGCTCGACCAGAATGTCTCCTTCTTTCACCCACTGGCCCGACTCAAAGTGAATCTTGTCGATTGTGCCGGGCAGGTCGGCGCTCACCGTGACGCCCTGGATCGCGGCGGCCGTACCGATCACGGACAGCGTCGAAGGCCAGGTTTCTTTCTTCACCACCACGGTTGTGACAGCGGTCGGAGGGGGCTGGAAACTTGCCCCCATGGCGATGGCAGCTTCTACCTGCCGGAATTTTGCAAATCCGAGGCCGCCCAAGATCGCGACCAATACGACCAACATCAAAATCATCCGTTTCGCCATACATTCTCCAAGTTCGTAACAAGAAACAGCGGTGTGTTGTCTGGGCAACAATCAGACGAAAAAGCGATTGTTCGTGAATAGATTTCAAGAACTGTAAAAAAGATTCAGAGATGCGCAGGGAATGGTGAAGAGGGAAGAACCGTCAACAACCCGTTTTTGCCGAGCGGCCTTCGGAGTGGCGTCGCGTCTGGTCGTAACGATTCTTAGAAAAATAATGCGGAAATGAACTTAAAGAAGATTCCCTATTCCCGGCCGCTTGACTGGGCACGCTAGTGCAAAAATCTGCACTAGATCGTTATAGCGGTGAGTAAAAAGAGAGAAGAAAGATGGTGCGCCCTGAGAGATTCGAACTCCCGACCTTCTGGTTCGTAGCCAGACGCTCTATCCAACTGAGCTAAGGGCGCGGACTTGTTTGGCAGGATGAAACGAAAAGTTGAATCCCGATTATAGCGGAGAATTCTTTCGCTGGAAACGGGATGCATAGAGAAGACGGTTGTCAGCGCGAGTCACGATCCTTCATCGCCATTTATCTATCGTGTCGCCATTCATGGCGTTCCGGTACGTCGTGCCAAGGTTGCCATTCGAGCTAGCAGCGTCAGCCCAGGACCTGCGAAGTCCGCGCGGCCGAAATGCACGTGGGGGCCAAAGCCCACTCACATGGCCGCTCCGGTGGTTTTCAACAGCCGCTTGGCCCGTCTGTTGCGTCGACGGCTCGAAGTAATTCTTTCTCCGTGCTTGGCAAATCCTACAAGGGACGGCTTGCTCCTCTTATTTATTTTCAATGACTTAAGGACGGCACGCTGCTTGCTTTAGTAGAGAACAGACGAAGTGGCGCGCAACGGGGTGCTTCAGAGAATAACTTCGGCCAGAGGTTTTCTGTGAGCACCCCTTGCTTAGACTCCCCCAAGTCAGCCCTCCCCACCCTCGTTTCTCCCAGGTCGAACCGTCGGAAACCCTATCCGCACAGGGCTCTTCACCAAATCATTAAATCAAGGGTTTTCCTAATTAGCGGGGCGAGCATTCGCAAATCCAGGTCTCAAGCGCAAAACGCAATCCCGAGAAGCCGGGAAAGATCTCAACCCGCAGCGAATCAGTGAGTGATCGGGTAGAAGTAAACGAGCCGAAACCGCAGAAAAAACAAGCAGACAAGAAAGGCCGCCAAAATTGCCTTATCCGGCTGGGCTCGGGCGTTCAGACTAAGCCAGCGCCATCGGCTCCCGCACACTGATTCCGGCCTGCCGCAACAACTTCGCTACCGCGTCCTGCTTCATTCGCGAAGCATCAAATTCCACCCGCACAGTCCGATCCTTCTCGTTGAACACCACGCGCCGGATGCCATAGACCTCGCGCATGCTGTCGATTGCCCGCAACTCACTCTCGCCGGGCTGGGTCTCGTAGTTGAAAGCCACGTCCAGATAGGTCATTCGTTCAAGCCCTTCTGTATGATCAGTGGAAATCCCGAGATACGTCGGGTGAATCCAATATAGAGCATTCGCGATCCAACAGCACAGGCTCATAGAAATCGAACTTCGCAGGATGGCATGCGTTCTTCGACGCATAGCGTCATAGGCGGATATCGCGAAGCTAGATACTAGCTAGAAAGACGACACGCAATTGCAAGAGAACCAACACGCTTCGACTGGCAACTCGAAAACTGATTTAGCTCGCGATCCGGTCTGCGGGATGAACGTGAATACCGCAACGTCCAAGCATATTCACGAACACGATGGAAAAAAGTTCTACTTCTGCTGCGCCGGCTGTGTCGAAAAATTCAAGGCCAACCCCCAGGGATATCTCGGCAAGCCCGCCCCACAATCCTCCGGGCTAGTAACGCTTGGAATGCCGGCTGCCGCGAAATCGGTCGCAACGGCAGGCATTGCCCGCTCCATTCCGCGACCTCCGAAACCGACGTCAGCTACCGTATATGTCTGCCCGATGTGCCCCGAAGTGCGCGAGACAAGGCCCGTCCCGTGCCCATCGTGCGGCATGGCGCTTGAACCAGAAACCCCAATCGCCTCGACACGCACGGAATATACCTGCCCGATGCATCCGGAAATCGTGCGCGCCGAGCCCGGTTCGTGCCCGATTTGCGGGATGGCGCTTGAGCCTCGCACCGTCACCGCTGCGCAAGAAGAAAATCCCGAACTCCGTGACATGACGCGCCGCTTCTGGATCGGCGTCGCCTTGACTGCTCCTCTGCTGGCGATCGCAATGGGTAGCATGCTCTGGCCGCATGTATTCATGCGCAGTCTCGAGGGAGCGCGCCTTCCGTGGCTTGAGTTCGTGCTGGCAACCCCCGTCGTACTCTGGTGTGGCCTGCCATTTTTCCAGCGCTTCTGGACGTCTCTTGTGAACCGCAGCCCGAACATGTTCACGCTGATTGGGCTGGGCACCGGCGTCGCCTACGCCTACAGCGTGGTCGCAACCATCGCACCACGGATTTTTCCCGAATCGCTCCGGAAAATGGGCGGATATCCCGATGTCTACTTCGAGGCCGCGGCCGCGATCAGTACTCTCGTCCTCCTCGGACAGGTGATGGAACTCCGCGCGCGCAGCCGCACCAGCGCAGCCATCCGTGCGTTGCTGGATCTCAGCCCGAAGACCGCACGCTTGATCGAGGCGAACGGAGAAGAGAAAGACATTCGTCTCGAACTCCTAAAACCGGGAGACAAACTCCGCGTTCGCCCCGGAGAAAGAATTCCTGTCGACGGCGTCGTGCTCGAAGGCCGCAGCTCCATCGATGAGTCGATGATTACCGGCGAATCGATTCCTGTCGAGAAAGTTCCCGGCAGCAAAGTGATCGGCGCCACAATCAACTCAACCGGATCATTCATCATGCAAGCCGAGCGCGTCGGCTCGGAAACGCTGCTCGCCCGCATCGTCCAACTCGTGGGACAAGCTCAACGCAGCCGTGCCCCAATTCAGCGGATCGCCGATCGCGTTGCTGCCTGGTTCGTTCCCTCAGTTGTAGCGATCGCGGCCATTACATTCATCGTGTGGTTCTTCTTCGGCCCCCAGCCGCGCCTGGCGAATGCTTTAGTAAATGCGGTCGCCGTTCTGATCATCGCTTGCCCCTGCGCCCTGGGCCTCGCTACCCCAATGGCCATCATGGTCGGCACCGGCCGCGGCGCCCAAGCCGGCGTCCTGATCAAGAACGCCGAAGCCCTCGAGACCATGGAAAAGGTCGACACGCTGGTCGTCGACAAAACCGGCACGCTGACGGAAGGTAAGCCGCGAGTTTTCGGCGTCGTCGCGCAGCCACCAGCGGTAGGGAACGAACTGCTTCGCGTCGCAGCGAGCCTCGAACAGGCCAGTGAGCACCCGCTTGCCACAGCAGTTCTGCAGGCTGCAAGAGAGCGGAATCTAAAACTTTCAATGGTTCAAGAATTCCAATCCATCACAGGGAGGGGAATTGTAGGTGTAGTCGACGGTCACAAGGTTGCAGTCGGCAGCCCTGCTCTTATGGTCGCAGTTGGAGCGATGCAAAGCCCGGCCGCCTTTTCGACACTCGGGCCGATCGAGGGAACAATCCTCTGTATCGCTGTGGATGGCAAATATCTCGGCAACATCAACGTTGCCGATCCTCCCAAACAATCGGCTCCAGCCACTCTGTGTCAACTCAAAGCCCAAGGCCTCCGCGTCGTCATGCTCACCGGAGACAACAAAATCGTCGCAGCCGAGATTTCAAAGAGACTCGGCATCACAGAATTCGAAGCCGAAGTTCTTCCCGAAGGCAAGCTTGAAGTCATCCGCAGACTTCAGCAGCAGGGAAGAGTCGTCGCCATGGCCGGAGACGGCATCAACGATGCCCCCGCGCTCGCGCAAGCCAACGTTGGCATCGCCATGGGTACCGGAACCGACGTCGCCATGGAAAGCGGCGGCATCACTCTCGTCAAAGGAGACCTCACCGGAATTCTCCGAGCGCGCAAGCTAAGCCAGGCGACGCTGCGTAACATTCGGCAGAATCTTTTCTTCGCCTTCATCTACAACGCGATCGGAGTTCCCATCGCCGCCGGTGTCCTCTACCCATTTTTCGGCATCCTGCTAAGCCCCATCTTCGCCGCCGCGGCGATGAGCTTCAGTTCGGTCAGCGTGATCACGAACGCCCTCCGTCTAAGACACGCGAAACTCTAATTAGATGTTAAGTGTGGCGAGAGCATGGTCCGGGTTCGAGTAAGCAAGCACGCCTACCAGAAGTTCCACTTCGACTTTGTTTCGGAGCAGACATCGAATGTTGCGTTCAATGCCTCGTCATACCGGAATCCAACAGCTTCTTGTGCAATGCGGACTGGAATATCGATTACAAAATCCACCTCTGGGTCTTCAGGCACTCGCGCGAATTGCTCCGCCCGAATCCGATGCAAAAACTCCGGCGGATTGCCTTCCACGCTGAGATGATCTGCAGATTCCTGGGCATCGTGCTCAATGCGCCAACTGAGATGCCCGTCATGAAAGGCGGACACAGACGCGAACATCACGTGCTCTTCGATATCGAAGACCACCACTTCGCCCTTAATTTTCGCTGCTGCGTTGCGGAATTTGGAAGGTTGGAACGAATTGGACCAGACTAAGGTCCATTCTCCGACTTGCTTGCTACACCAGTCGCTTTCGGGAATCTCCTCGGTCTGCCCAGTCTTCACAAGCCCAATAGAAGCGAGCACGGATTCCTGGGCCCTGTTGCGTACCGCCAGCCAACTGATCGCGTATCCCATCCGGTTTCCTCAGGCGGCGGGTAGCCGAGTTTGACGACTTAGCGGATCCCCACATACACGTCCGCGACCATATCTTGCGGATCTGCCGCCCGCTCGTCGTAGAGCTCATAATCCGCCCGATACACACGATCTCCACCAACATCCGTCTTCGGAAGGGAATTGATCGTCATCCAAGTCTTGGGCACAACTTTTTGCGCGGGACCTTTTTCCGTAGTAAACACCGCAAATTTACCTGGCGGAATCTTCTTGGCCACCATCCCCGACGGCACATCGGAATCCGACTTCACCCGCGCGCCCAGCAGAAATGTGTAATCCCCGTTGTGATCGCTCGCATAGTCGGTATACACCGCGACGATCGACTGATCCGCCTTGTTCGGAATCTTGGCTAGCAGTCCCTCCTGCATGAGCCGACCCCACTGTTTTCCGATAACCCCGTCCGCAGTCATCTCTTTTGCATTGTTCGTACGCGCCGCAATCCCGATCACAGTGAATCCATCGCGCTCGATCACTTTCGCGCCCATTCCACCCTCTTTCAGCTTTTGCAACTGCTTCACCGCATTCTCGTTTTTCGGATTCAACTCGAGCGACTTCTCGTAATTCTGGATCGCTTGATCTTTTTGCCCCATCTTCATATACGCTTCGCCCAGGCTGTCATAGACGTTCGAAGATTTCGGATATTCCTCTACATTCTTCTGGAACACTCGCAGTCCGTCCGCTTCTCTTCCGCCATACAACAACATGTACCCAAGAATATTCAGTGTTTGCTCATTATCCAAGCCAGCCTTCGACTTCAACTCGTCATCCCGTTTGAGTGCGGCATCTGCGCCTTTCAGCTTGGCTAGCAGGAAGAGCTCATCCCACGGAGCCGCAGGCTGTGGTTTATAACTCCACCCATATTCCTTCACTACTCCTTCAACAATGTGGTTTGCCAATGCGTTGCCATTATTCGAATTCGCCATGACTGCGATTCCGTTACCGGTATCCGCATTCATCGTGAGCAAGGCCTCGAATCCATCGTCATCGCCGCCGTGACCAAACTGCCCCGGATTGTCCTTGTCCAGGAAAAATCCCAGCCCAATGTCATTCATTACCGGCGTCAACATCTCTCTGGTCATTTTCTGCGACAAAATGCGATTCGATTTCCCCTGCTTCGACAGCGCAATTTCAATTGCAAATTTTGCTAGATCGGTGGGCGTGGTCCACAATCCTGCGGCAGCCATCTCTGGATAGATATGCCATTTCCCATGTATTTTCGTTCCATCAGGAGCCGTTCCTCCCGCCGTCATGGCAGCCCGCGTTGCAGGAAGGGGCTGTTCATAGCTGCTGTCGTTCATCCCGATTTTGTCGAGGACCAACTCGCGCATCAGGGCAGGGAACTGCTTCCCGGTTACGTCCATCATCAGCAATTGCTCGATCGTCACTCCGCCGCCTGAGTATCGCCACAGCGTTCCGGGTGTGGTATCAACGCGTATCGCAGCGGTATTCGCCGGCTTCTCTCCATCGAGCACCTCCACCAGCGTGGGCCGCGGATCATCTACGTCATAGCCGGGAAATCCATGCACGGTGAGACCAGCCGTGTGCGACATGATTCGCCGCAGCGTCACCTTCTCCGTCTTCGTAAAGTCGTTTTCCGGAACTTTCCACGTCTTCAACTTCACATTCACGTCTTCATCGAGCGACAGTTTGTCTTTCTCGACCAGCGACAACGCACCGGTCGCCGCGACCGGCTTGCTAATCGATCCCGCCTGATACAGCGTATGCGTCGACACCGGCGTGCTCGATCCAACTTCGGTTACCCCGTAGCCCTTCGCTTCGACAATCTTGTAATTCTCGATGATTGCGACGCTCAACCCTGGGATGTTGTAGAGCTTCATCAGTTCTGCAAGGCTCAATTGGGTCGGCGCTGTACCGGCCGTTCCTTGCACCACTGCGGTCACCTTCTCCACGCGTTCGAGCTTGCCACTTTTTCCCTGCCCCGCGGCCGTTGCCGAAAAATAGGTGACGCTCAGCAAACAGATTGGAAGTAACCAGGCAAGAGCAAATCGACGAATCGGTACTCGCATTGGCAGATCCTTTCTAGTGATCGCGAAAGTTGAAATGGACAAGGCTGAAATTCAAGGCGTCTTCAATTCAGACGACCGACATCGGGAATGGAAAGCACCCTGAACTCGAAGTTCGGTTACAGCTTGCCTAGGAAATCTATGATTTGGGGTTCGGTCCAGTCGACCGCTCCAAGGAATTTCCGCCGCATCACTCCATTGCGATCAATGACATAGGTTTCCGGAAACTTGAATGTGCCGTAAAGATTGGTCGTCTTCTGCAACGGATCGCGCACAGTCAACAGGTTCACGCCGTGGTTTTTCAGGAATTGATCGTACGCATGCTGATCTACGTCGACGCTCACTGCCAACACAGTGATGCCGTGAGCTTTCATGCGTCGCTGCATTTCCACGAGTGATGGCATTTCTTCGACACACGGCGGGCACCATGTAGCCCAGAAATTCAGTACCACCACTTGTCCATGCAACTGGCTGAGGGCGACCGTACGATCGGGATCCTGAATCGTGAAATCCGGAGCCTTACTGCCGATCCGCGGTGGGCGCGTCCCGCTGTGGCAAGCGCAAAGTCCAATCAATGCAGCGAGAACCAGCGACAGGCAGGCGGAATAGGCGAAGCGTCGCACGCAGATATAATAATAGACTCCATTCCCGGCGGCGCCCCGCCCCGCATGGCGCACTCGGAGAACGATTCGTCCTATGGCTATCTCGGAAGCACGCGTCATGGCGCCGCAAGTTTCGGTGATCATCCCCGCGCGCAACGAAGAGGCCAACCTCGGGACCTGCCTCGAATCTCTGATGGATCAGGACCAACTGTCTTTCGAGATCATTGTCGTCAATGACCACTCGACCGATCGCACCAAAGAAATTGCGCAGTCGTTCCCAGGCGTGCAGGTGATCGATGCCGATCCTTTGCCCGAGGGCTGGACGGGCAAAAACAATGCCGTTGCCACCGGAGCCCGGGCCGCCCGCACCAACTGGTTCCTGTTCACCGACGCCGACACGATCCATTTGCCCGGATCGCTGCCACGAGCCTTGCGCGAAGCTCGGGAGAACGGCGCCGATTTGCTCTCTTATTCGCCGGAGCAGATTGCCGTCACCTTCTGGGAAAAGGCCGTCCTGCCCGTCGTCTTTGCCGAACTTGCTCGCCAATATCCGCCGTCGAAGGTCAGCGATCCCAAGTGCCCGGAGGCCGCCGCCAACGGCCAATACATTCTCGTGAAGCGCGATGCCTATGAAGCGGTAGGCGGCCATGCCGCGGTAGCCTGCGCCATCCTCGAAGACGTTGCCCTCGCCCGAGCCATCAAAGCTTCAGGCCGCAAAATTCGCTTCCGCTATGCGGCCGATTCAGTCCACACCCGTATGTATCGCAATTTCCACCAGCTCCGGGAAGGCTGGACGAAGAATTTGGCTCTGCTCTTTCCGAGACCAGGCTGGCTCGCCCTCGGAACCCTTTCGTTATGGGCGAGCTTGTGGGTTGTCGTCTGGGCTGCAAATATCGGGAATCGCTGGTGGAATGGAGCGGACGTGGCAGTCTTTGTAATTCTCTACATGCGGCTGCAGCGCTCCAATTTCACATGGGATAGAAATCTTCTTGGCGTTTTCTTCGGCATGCCCATGTTCGCCTATCTTCTGCTCCGATCGAAGCGCGCCCACGCGAAAGGCAATGTATCTTGGAAAGGACGCACCTACAAAGGAGAAGAGGCGCCTGTGTCGAACCTCGTAGAACGAACCTCTGTTACCGCCGGAAAAACCGCATGAACCGACCCACTGTTCTTATTCTGCCGATTCTTTTGACTGCTTTGTGGGTTGCCGATTCCCATCTGCATGCGACGACCCGCCTCGCCAGCGCCGCCAGCGATAGTCCGACGTTCCTCAACACGATGATCGAGCCTGGAGTTCGGGTTGGACCGATCAAACTTGGCGACACCAAAGACCGCGCTCTAGAACTCTTTCCCAAGAAAGACGAAGACCAGGAGTGGGAAGATTCCTGCGGGACTACGCTTGACTGGGTCGATACCGCCAACCCCATGGGGCGCGGCGACGTTTACATCCGGCTCAAAAAGGGCAAGATTTTCCAGATTGAATCAGCGACCACACGGTTTCATACCGCCGAGGACATAACTACCTTCGACTCACCGGACAAGGTCGCCAGCGCCTACAAAGACATGCGGGCTTTTGTTTTGCTGACGCCACCGACAGCTGCTCTCGGCGATCGTCCGCTCGTCTTCTGGATCGACAAGAAGAAGGGAATCGCCTTTGTTTTCGCCTACGATCCTTCGCACCGCAAGCGTTACGTTTACAAGACTGTGATCTTCGAGCCCAACAAAGAATTCTGCCCGGAACAGGAAAAAACGAACTCTAATAAATGGCAGTCAATTCGTCCGTATGCCATCGAACCGCCTATCGAACTGAGTCCTGAATCGTAGTTAGGCGCGAACGAGTCATTTGTAGTGATATGTAGATGTTCGGTTTTAAATAACTATGGTTTATCTCACCCGCAAAGCCGAATTTTCCGCCTCGCACTACTATCACAATCCGGATTTCACGCCGGAAGAAAATCTCCGTCTCTTTGGCAAGTGCAACAACCCCAACGGACACGGCCACAACTACACGCTCGAAGTCACGGTAAAAGGCGAAGTCGACCCGCGCTCGGGTTTCGTTGTCGACCTGAAGCAGTTGAAGGAAGTGATGAACCGCGAGGTTCTGGACGCGATGGACCACCGGTTCCTCAACAAAGAAGTTCCTGAGTTCCTCACCCAGATTCCGACCACGGAGAATCTCGCGATCGCCGTATGGCAGCGCTTGCGACCGAAACTCAAGAACGCCAGCCTGCACCGAGTCCGCGTCTACGAAACGCCCGATCTTTTCGTCGATTTTTACGGAGAGGATTAGACGGTTTGCAGCCGCTAGCTAATAGCTAAACTATGAAGGCCCATCTCACCCGCCGTTACCTCTTCTCAGCATCCCACCGTCTCCACAGCGCGGAGATGTCTGCCGAGGAAAATCTCTCGACTTACGGCAAGTGCAATAACCCGCACGGTCACGGACACAATTACGCCTTAGAAGTTACAGTCAGCGGCCAGGTCGATCCCAGCACCGGCATGGTCTGCAACCTCGTCGACCTTGACCAAACCGTCGAAAGGGAAGTCCTCTCCCGTTACAACTTAGAGAATTTGAATACGCTGCAAGAATTTGCGCAAACCGTACCCACTACGGAAAATCTCTGCATCGAAATTTTCGAAATATTGCAGCGGACCTTCCACTGCGCGCATCTGGATAAAGTGAGAATGGAAGAAACCATGATGAATTCCTTCGAATATCAAGGAATTGGAGACGGCAGCGCACAGCGGCGGATCTCATCATGAAGCGCAGGCAAATTACCAGATTTCCCAATTTCGCAATTACCAAATCCCTATGAAACCAGCCCCGCTCGAACACGCGAAAGAAACACCAACTCTGACCAGCGCGACTTTTGAAGATCTAGTCCGCGAAACGATCGTCCGCCTCGGAGAAGATCCGACCCGCGAAGGCCTGGCCGCAACCCCCGAGCGCGTCGCAAAAGCCATGAAGTTCCTGACCAAGGGATATCAGGAAGATCCCGAAGGTCTACTCAAGGGCGCACTATTTACGGTCAGCTACGACGAGATGGTTATCGTCAAAGACATCGAGATGTTCAGTCTCTGCGAACACCACATGTTGCCGTTTTTCGGCAAGGTGCATGTTGCCTACATTCCGAACGGCAAAGTCATCGGACTCAGTAAAATTCCGCGCCTAATTGAACTATTCTCGCGTCGGCTTCAAATCCAGGAGCGCCTTACTACACAAGTCGCCGAGACCATCCAGAAAGTCATTCAGCCGCAGGGTGTCGGCGTAGTCATCGAAGCCCGTCACCTCTGCATGATGATGCGTGGCGTCGAAAAGCAGCACTCAGCCGCGGTTACATCTTCGATGCTCGGATGCTTCCGTGATTCCGAAGAGACGCGCTCCGAATTCCTCTCGTTAATCCGCCAGCGCCCCAACGGTATTTGAGCGCTCTCGAGAGTGCGCCCCATTCTTTTTTCGCGTTCTAAGCGAAGGAGAATGGGGATTTTGATTTTCGGCACCAAGCTCTTCGCTCTGGATTTTCCGTTTCTGAATGCCTTACGTTCCAGATAAGATGACCCGTGCCATGCTCACCTCTGTCTTCATCGGCACCAGCGTCGACGGCTTCATCGCACGCCGCAACGACGCCCTCGATTTCCTGCCTGCTAACGGAGGCGAGCCTCATGGCTACAACGAGTTCATCGCCAGCGTCGATGTCCTCGTCATCGGCCGCAGAACGTACGAGATCGTTCTGGCCTTTCCAGAATGGCCCTATGGCGACAAACAAGTCGTTGTTCTGAGCACGCGCAATCTTGAGTTTTCCGCTCTCAGCGGTGGACTGGTCGAACAGATGTCTGGAAGTCCCGCTGAGATCGTCTCCAACCTCGCTGCACGGGGCTTCCAGCACGCCTATATCGATGGAGGCATCACGATCCAGCAATTTCTCCGGGCAGGACTGATTCAGCGCCTCATGATCACTCGCGTGCCAGTCCTAATTGGAGAAGGCATTCCGCTCTTCGGAGCGATCCCCAAAGATATCTGCCTGAAGCACGTCGAAACGCAACATTACGCGAGCGGTTTGGTAAAGACCGAGTATCAAGTCATCGCTTAGAGACGCAAGAAACCTTATTCCGTGAAGCGCACGCCAAAATCCGCTCGCCTACAAGGCCAAGTCGCCCTCGTCACCGGCGCCAGCGGCGGCATCGGCCGTGCCCTCGCGAAGGCCCTTGCATCCGAGGGTTGCAATCTCATCTTGGCTAGCCGCAACGAACCCGCCCTGAAGAAAATCAGCAAAGAACTGGCGAAGAGGAAAATGCAGATCCTCGCCCGTCCTTGTGATGTCCGCGATCCTCATTCCGTCGATGATCTCTTCCGTGCCGCTCTCCGAAAGTTCCGCAAAGTCGATATCCTCATCAACAATGCCGGCATTGCGCACGCGAATCTGACAATCGACAAACTGCCTTACCCAGTGTGGAAAGATGTCCTTGCCACCAATCTCGACGGCACGTTTCTCGTGACGCAAGCCGCACTAGCAGTGATGAAGCGCGGCGGAACGATCGTCAACAACCTGTCGATCGCTGCCACGCGGGTCTTTGCCGGATCTGCCGCCTACAACGCTTCTAAGCACGCCGCTCTTGGCCTCACGAACACGTTGCGCGAGGAACTTCGCTCCCGCGGAATCCGCGTTATCGGACTTCTCCCCGGAGCCACCGACACCGATATCTGGAACACGCTGTGGCCAGACGCCCCTCGCATCAAAATGATGTCTCCAGAAACCGTGGCGAAAGCGGTCGTCGAAGCTATTCTTCTTCCGTCCAACGCGACTGTCGAGACTCTGGAAATTCTTCCCTCAGCCGGTACGCTTTAGAGAACGGTAGTGCAGGCGCGACTCGCGTACTTTCTTTCCGACGCACTCTCCAACTACAATGTCTCCGCTCAACTCACCCGTGGAGGAAGTACAAATGAAAATTGCTCCGTTCCTCGCCGCGACTATCCTCGTCGCGTCCACTCTCACATTTTCCGTTCGCGCACAAGACGCAATGAAGAAGGATGCCGCGCCCAAGCCTGCCGACAGTCCGTCCAAGGTGGTCCTCGACGCGTGGAATGAAATTGGCCGCAAACTCACCGCGATGGCCGAAGATTTTCCCGAAGACAAGTACGACTTTAAGCCCACACCAGCACAACGCAGCTTCGCCGAGCAACTGCTTCACGCTGCCTCAGCCAATTACTTCCTTACGAATCCGCTCATGGGGAAGAAAGCTCCCACCGAAGAGAATGTGAAGCGCGCCGACTACAAGACCAAGGCTGAAGTGGTGGCCTACGTGAAAAAGGCCTTTGCTGATGGCGCCGCTGCGATCCAGGCAAAAGGTGACAAGGGGATGAACGATCTGATCGTTGATCCTTTCGCCAACCAGCAGGTCCGCGTCTCCGATATGGCTTACGGCTTTATCGAGCACTCCGGAGAACACTATGGCCAGCTAGTCGTCTACTACCGGCTGTCAGGCCTGGTTCCACCAGAATCTCGGCCCAAAAAGTAGGAGAAGAAGTAAGAACAAGAGTGCCCCACTCTTCTTTCGCGCTGTTTGCGAAAGAAGGTGGGATTTTGATCGTCGTTCCATCTAGAGGAAACCGTGTGGCGGCAGCCTCAAATCGGCTGTCGGGCGAGAACAGTTCCCATTCTTCCCGCTACCGATAAGCGTACGGATATCGCCGCGCCCGCTCTGGAAACAACTTGATCATTACCAATCCCGCTAGAAATCCTCCGACGTGCGCCCATACCGCGACCCCGCCCACATCGCGTCCAGATTGGGCCAGCGACAGAGAAGCGGCTCCCGCGAAAAACTGGAGGACAAACCACTCGCCCAGCACGATCCATGCTGGCAGATAGAGCACAAAGACAAAAAACCACGTCAGTACGCGGGCCCGTGGATAAAGAAGAAAATAGGCTCCGAGCACTCCCGCGATTGCCCCGCTAGCACCGACGGTCGGAATATTCGAGTGCGGATAGATCGCAACCTGCGTCGCCATTGCGCAGAGTCCCGACAGCAAATAAAAGATCAGATACTTGAAGTGTCCAAGATAATCTTCAACGTTGTCTCCGAAAATAAACAGGAACCACATATTTCCAAGCACGTGGACCCAGCTGGCGTGCAGAAACATCGACGTGAAGAAGGGAACTACGACCTGCGGCAGTGAGTAGCGGGGTGAGCCTGAGAGAAACGCCGCCAGATGCGCGGGCACCTCGCCAAACTGCCGAACGAATATCTCGGCTCCCTTGGGATCGGTCGAGATTTGAAGCCACTGAAACAGGTAGATCAGGATATTGATCCCGATCAAAAACCAGTTCACATATGGCGTGCTGTAGCGCGGCTGGTCGTCTTTTATCGGAAACATGAAAGGTTTGGTAAGTTAGTGTGGAGGAATTTGGGAGCTAAACTCAGCGACCTGCCGTTGCCGACCCAGTCGCCGATTCCCCGGCACGACTCAATCATAAATTACTCAATTACCAAAATACGAAATTACCCAATCCTCCATGAATGGCGTCCTCATCATCGACAAACCCACCGGCCTCACTTCGCACGATGTCGTGAATCGTGCCCGCCGGATATTAGGCGAACGCTCCGTGGGGCATCTCGGCACTCTCGACCCCATGGCCACCGGTGTCCTGCCGCTTGTAATTGGAAACTTCACGCGTCTCGCGCAGTTCTATCTAGCCTCGGAAAAGGTTTACGAAGGCACTATTCGCTTCGGGTTCTCCACAGACACTTACGATGCCGAAGGCGAGCCCACCAGCGATTCGACCGATGTCACACTAGTTCCTGAACAGGTGGAAGTGTTGGCCGCGAAATTTCGCGGAGTCATCGAGCAAGTTCCGCCGCCGTTCTCAGCGAAGAAGATCAAGGGCGTGCCAGCGTACAAACTGGCGCGCAAGCACCAGCAAGTGACCCTCAAGCCGGTTCAAGTAGAGATCAAGGCCCTAGAGATTCTTTCCGTGGCGAGGGACCGCGTCCACTTTCGCGCCCACGTCGCCTCCGGAACTTATGTGCGATCGATTGCGCACGAAATGGGAAAGATTCTCGCTTGTGGCGCCCATCTCGAATCTCTTCGGCGTACCGCGGTATCGGAATTCACCTTGGCCGATGCCCACACCTTCGAGTCCATCGGCGAAATAACACTTAAAGTGAACAATGAGGGTTGCCATTCCCACCGAAACCTCGCTTTTCCACATGAAAAGGGAAGCGAAGAAGGGGAATCTGCTGTTCCCGCGGCTTCCCGCTCTTTGGACGATTGCTTCGTTCACCCGCGAAAACTCCTGCCTCACTTCCCGTCCGTTACCGCCGATGAACAGACCGTTGCTCGCATTCGCGCTGGACGCCCGGTCAATCTCCCGGAACTTTCCCGCGCTCGCCAAGTTAAAGTTTTTTCCGGCCAGCGCGATCTGATCGCCGTGGCTACCCGAGTCGCCGGCACTCTGTTCCACGCCAAGATCGTTTTATGTGGAGCAGACACTCTGGTCCGGCAGCCGTGAGTGGAGACGGAGATCGACAAGACCGGCAGGACCCCAGCCTCGCGGCGTGCCGCCAAAGTGGTTAGGTCTGTTAAGGTTAGGAGGTGTTTGGCCCCAAGGTCTGACAGGGCGGAATATGCAATGTCCGATAACAGGTATTATGTAAACCAGTGCCCACACAACTTACCGCTAGCTAACCTGTGGGCCCTAGTCCATGCATCTACATCTTGTACTTCCCCAAATCATCGTCATTCAGGCCTTCGAGCCATTTCCTCAATTCGTCGCTCGTCACCCGATCGGACATGTTCGCCGCCAACTTCGACGTCTTCAGTACGATTTCCTCGACGAAGATCGGACAATCCACTCGCAGCGCCAGCGCCAGCGCATCCGACGGGCGCGAATCAATACTGATGACCTCGCCGCCGCGCTCTAGCCAGATAACGGCGTAAAAAGTATCTTCCTTCAGTTCAGTGACGACGACTTTGTGTACCTGCGTCTCCAGGCCCATCAGTACGTTTTTAATCAGGTCGTGCGTCATCGGACGCGGCGTCGACACTTTCTCCATCTCCAGCGCGATCGCATTCGCTTCGTAGACGCCCACCCAGATCGGCAATACCGTTTCTCCGCCGACATCCTTCAAGATCACGATCGGCATATTGCTCACCGGATCCATCATCAGGCCGCGGATTGTCATTTCTACTTCCATGAGCTCTCCAAAACTTCCTTATACCACCGATTGCGCGTCTGAGACGGCCAGTTCGCCGACCAGGCTGTTCGGGAAACTGCGTGTCACCATGACTGGCACGTACGATCCGGTTTTGAGCGGTTCGCTCTTCGGAGCGGCAAAGTTCAAGGTTTTATTGTGCGATGTGCGGCCGATCCACTGGCCCCGAGCGTCATTGTGACCTTCAACCATTACTTCAGCTATTGACCCGATATATCGCTGGTAACTTTCGACCTGGATCTCACGCTGCCTGGCCATCAGAGCTTCCAACCTGCGGGATTTCTCTTCTTCCGGGAGCGCATCCTCCAGGCTGAGCGACGGAGTGTTCGGCCTCGCGGAATACTTGAAGGAAAAAACTGCGTCATACCTCACTTCATCGAGCAAACTCAAGGTTTCGCCGAAATCAGCTTCCGTCTCTCCCGGGAATCCCACAATCACGTCCGTTGTGATGCTGATTTCACGCTTTGCGGCTTTCATCCATTCAATACGTTCTAGATATTGTTCGCGCGTATAAAGGCGCTGCATCGCGTCGAGCACCCGCGTGGACCCACTCTGGACGGGGAGATGAACATGGTCACAGAGCGTAGGCGCGGCATCGATAGCTTCGATAATGTCTCGCCCGAAATCGCGGGGATGCGAGGTCGTGAATCGTACGCGCTTAATACCCTCGACTTCCCCAACCGCGGTCAGTAACTCTGCAAACGACTTCTTTCCAGTTGGATCGAGGTAAGAATTCACGTTTTGCCCGAGCAATTGGATCTCTGTGTAGCCGAAATCCGCCATCTGGCGAGCTTCCGACAGCACGGATTCCGAAGTGCGGCTGCGTTCCTTGCCCCGAGTAAAAGGAACTACGCAATAGGCGCAGAACTTGTCGCAGCCTTCAATGATGGTGATATACCCGCGATGAGGATTGGTACGGGCCGTGAATTCGGTCTCGAAGCACTCGTCCGTCTGACGATCGTCCAGGCCGGTAATGCGCACCAGGCTTGGCGCTTCTGGTTTTCGGGGAGCCGACTTCCCTATCTCGAGTTGAGCCAGCATGCTAGGCAAATTGCGGTATGACGCAGACCCGCAAACCAGCGAAACGTAAGGCGCGCGCTCGAATATCTTTTCCCCTTCTTGTTGAGCAACGCATCCGAGAACTCCAAAAGTCTTACCCTGCGCCGTGTATTTCTTGTAATCCGAGAGCCGGTTAAATACTTTCTGCTCGGCTTTATCGCGAATCGAGCACGTGTTGTAAAGGATCAGATCGGCCGCCTCGACGGTCTCGACCTGTCGATAGCCTTCCTTGAGCAGTGTTCCCACGACCTTTTCCGAGTCGTGAACATTCATCTGGCACCCGAACGTCTCAAGATAAAACGTCTTCTGCGGCGTTTCTGCGAAATTCTGTGGAACCCCAGACATATACGGAAAGTATAACGCGGAGGGCCTAACCAGCTTCGCGATGCGGAACTTTCTAAGAGTGCGCAACGACCATCCAAAAAATTCCTCTTGACATTCGATATATGTAACGCTAAGGTTACGCATTATGCGGAACCGATCGGTTACACATTCAACGGCGAGGAATGAAGCCACATTTCAAGCCCTCGCCGACCCCACCCGGAGGGCGGTCCTTGATCTCCTCCGTCGCGGCAGCCAGCCAGCCGGGCAGATCGCCAGCGCTTTTCCGGTCTCGCGCCCGGCTATTTCCAAACACCTTCGGCTTCTTCGGCGGGCTCATCTCGTCCGTGAGCATCGAGAAGGCCGCAACCGCGTGTACCAGCTCAATCCAGAACCGCTTCGCGCCGTGGACTCCTGGATCGAGCAGTACCGTGTCTTCTGGACCGCGAACCTGAACAGTTTGAAAGCATTTGTTGAATCCGAGTACGAAAAAGAAACCCGCGACGAACAATCCTCGCCGCCTAAACACAAGTAATGATTTACGACGGACTCCGTCAATGAAAGGAAACGCCATGACCACCACAATGAAGTGCTCGCTTCATGTACTGATCGCTGCTGCTCTCACTCTCGCCGCAACCGCCTCTTTCGCGCAGACCGATGCGCAGAAAGCGTTCACCGCTCTTAAGAGCATGCCCGGAACTTGGGAAGGAAAGAGCGAGATGGGTCCTGTCCAAGTCAACTTTAAGGTCACTTCCGGAGGCTCGGCCATCATGAGCGAGATCGTCGGCAAGGAGGACATGATCTCGATGTTCAACCTCGACGGGCCCAACCGTCTGCTTCTCACGCATTATTGCGCGATGGGAAATCAGCCGCGCATGCAGGCCAGTGTATCGCCAGACGGCAAGACCATTACCTTCACCTACGTCGACGCCACGAACCTTGCGACGCCGGATGCGGGGCACATGCAGACGATGGTACTCACACTTCTGGACGAGAATCATCACACCGAAGAATGGACCTTCGTTGATCACGGCAAGGAGTTGAAGCAGTTGTTCGACCTCCGCCGCAAAAGTTAATCACTGCCTAGCGGGCGCATTCGTCCCCTGAGAGGATGCGCCACTTCCCTGCTCGTAGAAGTGGCGCCATCAGAATACGAAGGAACATCATGGCTACCATCATCGTTACACCCGATCAGGATGCAGTCGTTAGCGAGATTGAGATTGCCGCTCCGCCTGAGCGAGTCTTCAAAGCGCTTTCTCATGCTGAAGAGCTCGCTCGCTGGTTCGGAAGTTCAGAATATCCCACGAAGAGCTGGCAGATGGATGCTCATGTCGGGGGACATTACAGCTACTCCAGCCAAAAGGGCTCCATTGCAGTAAACGGCGTGAGAGCGTTTGAATGCCATGGCGAGATTCTCGAATGCGATCCGCCGCGCATCCTGGTTTATACCTGGATCGCGAATTGGCACGACGACACGGCACGGAGCACTGTCGTGCGATGGGAGCTGACCGCGAAACGAGGCGGAACACACGTGAAAGTCACGCACAGCGGTCTGGCTTCAATGCCCGGCGCTCGCAAAGATTATTCAGGCGGATGGATCGGCGTCGTCGAGAAGCTGAAGAAGTTCGTCGAGAAATAAGAGTGAACAGTGGCAAGTGCCTAGTGTCTAGTGATTAGTAGGGTCGGTTTGCTATTCACTAATCACTATTCACTGGCTCCTGAATACAGATTCGAGGAGATTACAAATGGCAACCGCAACGATTACGCCTGACCAGAATGCTGTCATTGCCGAGATCTTCATCGCTGCGCCTCCTGCGCGTGTGTTCCAGGCGATCAGCGATCCCGCTCAACTTCCCAAGTGGTGGGGACAAGATGGTCTCTACCATGTGACGAAGTCCACCATGGACGTGCGTCCGGGAGGCAAGTGGCGCAGCGACGGAGTTGGCGCCGATGGCAAAGCTTTTCACGTCGAAGGCGAATATCTTGAAGTCGATCCTCCACGGCTTCTCGTGCATACATGGGTTGGAAGTTATGACTCGACGCGAACGACTGTGCGCTGGGAGTTGACACCTCAAACCGTGAATGCGCTGCATCCGAGCGGTCCAAAGAAATCCGGAACGGGGACGCTCGTCCGCGTTAAGCAGCATGGATTCGCCGGAAATCTGCAGTCCGCGAAAGACCATGGAGAAGGATGGAAGCGCGTCCTCGGATGGCTGGAAGCATTCGTGGAGAGCTCTGCATCCGCTGTGGAAAAGAAATAGAGAAATATTTCTCGGAATCGTCGTTTGCCGCGCTTGTAGGGCAGGTTCATTTTGGGAAAACGGTGGGGGCCGTGGGTACCCCCCTCCCCCCACCCCTTCTGAAAGCCTTGTCTGGCGCGGGTTCTGCAAAAAAGGCCTGCAAAATCTTGAGCGCCTAAGGGTTAGAGGTCAAAATCTTGAGAACAAAGCAGTTGCGAGACTTTTCGTGACTTCAGTGCGTACCGCCTTTGCCTCGGCCATAATCTACCTCCCGTATGAGCAGCGCAAGGTCAGATGTTACATGCTCTTGGTCGAAGCTGTGGATTTCTTGCGAACGTCGTTTTCGAGGATTGACAATGGGACGCGACGAAGATAGGCGTCCGGCTTTCGTGTTAAGGCGGGGAAAAGCGGATTCCTCACTTCGCTCGGAATGACAAGCATTTGTTTTCGAAGGAGGGATCGTTTAAGGCTGCTACTCTTTCAGGAGTCAATCTGTCGTTAGGATTGCAAGCGGCTGGTCGCGAATCGTCTGAGGCGTGCAGCGATCCAGGCGAACGGGAGAATGAACACGCGGATAGGAAGCAGCACAAGCGTCGTCAGGCAGCCGAGTGGGATGGGAGGCGAACTGATTTTCTGCGGCGGACGTTCAAGCTCCAGCATAACTGATTTCAACTTATCACATGTATTCGGCGGACAGAGCTTCGGAGCGCTCTCCCATGTTTCGCATTACCTGTCTGGTATCGGGCCAAACGTTGCCGTGCCTTTTGCTGATGGCGTGGGGCTGGGGCTTCGGCCAACTGCCGGCGTTCCTTTCCAGTAGAGCCCGGCTGGGGCTGCTCATACTTGCGGTGGTTGGAGCGATTGCCGCTGCGATTCTTCATTTGGAACTTCATCCGCTGCGCCAAGGACATGCTTCCCTCGCAAAGCAGCGAGTTGAGCTGGCGGTTTTGTGGGTTTTGTCATTAGCGCTGTTGTGGTTTCTGCCTTTTGCCGACCGGAGAGGAGTACTGACTCTCTCCTCGGGCGCATGGCGTTATGCAGGACTTCTGCTTTGCAGTGTTGGAGTTGCGGTGCGACTGTTCGCGATAAAAGCGCTGGGGGCGCAATTCAGCGCATATGTCACGCTGCAATCAAACCATCGGCTGATCCGGGAAGGGATTTATCGTTATGTGCGACATCCTCTGTACCTAAGCCTCCTCCTGATTCCCGCTGGGATAGCGCTGGTGTTCTCCAGCAGGCTTGCGCTACCGATCTTCGTTGTGTCTGTGGTCTTCGTGGTGGATCGCATCCGAAAGGAGGATCATCTGCTGGCCGCCCATTTCGGGGGCGAGTTCGAAGACTATCGGCGTCGAACTCCAAATTTACTTCCCATTATTTTTTAGTTCGGCGCGAGTGGGGCACTTTGCTTTTGTGCTGGCGGAGGGGACAGCAGCTTCCTCGCCTTCGCTCGGAATGACAAGCGTATTTTTAGGCACCCTGTTTCTTACTTGAGATTTCGGATGAGGTTCAGGAAAGCTTGGTGGACTCGGGTGTCGTCGGAGAGTTCAGGATGGAAGGTGGCGGCCATCGCCCTTCCCTGCCGAACTGCGACCGGGTCGGTGCCTTCGGTCGCCAGGATATCGACATCTTCTCCAACGTGGGAAATCTTAGGTGCGCGGATGAAGACCATTTCGAGTGGGGATTCGGCAGGATGGCCCTCGGGATCGCGAAGGAGTTTTCCTTCGCGAATTGAGCTGTCGATCTGGCGTCCATAGGCATTGCGGATGATGCGGATGTTCAGCGCGCCGAGTCCGGCTTGGGCCGGATTCTCGACTTCGTCGGCCAGCAGGATCGCGCCCGCACAGGTGCCAAAGGTGGGTTTAGCTTTGACAAACTGCTTCAGCTTTTCGAAACCGGCTTCGCCGAGGAGTTTGAGGAAGGTTCCGGATTCGCCTCCGGGGATGATCAGCCCATCGATCTGATCGAGTTGCTCGGGCTTCTTGACGAGCACAACCTTGGCGCCAAGCTCTTCGAGCCGTCGGCGGTGAGCGTCGAAATCGCCCTGCAAGGCGAGAACTCCGATAGTCATTTTGGTCGTTGGTCGCTTGTCGTTGGTCGTTGGCAAATGCGCTGCGACTTGATTTTAATGGATTAGCGATGCTGTGAGGCGCCACGTACGGAAAGTTTTCGCGAATCCAGCACTTAAACGCGAAGCCCCCCGTGGCTTCAGAGAGGTTGTTGCGTGTGCGCAGCATTTTGGGGAGTGACGTTGACGCAGTAAAGCGGGTGTGCGAAGTCGTGCATTATGTAAATCTGATCGTTCCAGGCGGCAGGGATCGGGCGCATATGCCGGAGCAGATGGATTGCTGAAATCTTGCGACGTTCATGACCGAAGTTGAATTCCTTGATTGCCAGCAGCTCTCCGACGAATTCGTTGTGGCAAGCATGAGCTGGATAAATGATGTCGTCGAAGTAGCAGTACACACGAGGAAGATGATTCTCAGCTGTACCTTCGAAGATGCGAAAGGCGTGCATCGTTGAGCTGTAGTAATCGAGATCGAAAGCGACGAAGCCCAGAGGCAGAAAATCCTTCCGGCTGATCCACTCGGGCACGGTTTGCGCCACATCGCCGATGATCAACTGCGCCGAAGTCAGCCGCGTCTTAAGGGCAGCGATGTCCATTTGGTAAAAGCCCTTCGCCCAAACATGAGGTAGGTCGCGATAGTCAGCGGCTTCGGGCATGCCTCCACCACTATCGAAGCCAAACACGTCGATGCGAATGTCAACGGATTGGCTTACCTCGTGGGCGATGCGCTCGAGGGCGATGAGGCCGCGCCCTCCGGCGACGCCGAATTCGATGACCGAGATGCCAGGCAAGCCCAAAGCCTTGGCCAGACGCGCGGCCGAAAGCACCCCGAAGGCGTAGGGCGCATGGGAAGAGACATCGTAGGCTACACGGGTTTCAATGGAACCGAAGGGCCAGCGCCGCCACAGGGTGCGAACTCCGGGGAACGCCGCAAGCATCGCCCATAGCCGGTGGAGTTGCATTCAGAAGTCTCATGTTAGTTATCACGGTTGCACAGGATGCAGCAAGAGCCGGTCTTGGAAATGGGATAGCGCGGGCGCGACCGATGTGCCCCCTTCTCGCACGAACGAACGCGCGAGAAAGGGGCCATCCGGCGAGCAGCATCAGCAGGTTAAAACCGAACTAATAGATCAGCGTTGCGGGGATCCGGTTGGCTCCGGCGGCGGAGGCGGGGCGTGGTCTTCGGTCGCGCTGGCACCACTCTTCAAGGAGGGATCGTCGGCCGGAACGTCGTTTTTGACCAGGTCAGTTTTCACTTCAACTTTTTGATTCGCAGTCGGATTGATTTGCGTATCGAAAGTCTTGAATCCTGGGAGAGCGATCTTGATGGAATGCTGGCCGGGTGCGACGAGCAAAGATCGACCGACGCCATTGAACTCGCCAACGTGCCCGACGAAGCGCCCGTCCATGAAAACGGCGGCCCGGTTGGGATTCACTGCAATCTTGACGCTGGCCCAGGCTGCGGGCATTGGGCCGCTGGCGGCTTTCGTCATCGCCACCTGGAGAACCCGCTTTTCGCCTGGCCTTAGAACGACGGTTTGGGTGAAATCCTGATAGCCGTTCTGGCGAACCGAGATCGTGTGCTCGCCGGGAAGAAGGAGCACTTTCTTGCTTCCTTTGAGTTCTTTTAGGTATCCGACGTATTGGCCGTCGACCCAGACACCAGAAGTTTTTTCGACCTTGGATTTGCCCTCAAATTGGAGTTCGCCCATGACTTCGTTGCCGGCATGAGTGAGAGTTGGGAACAGGATGACGAAGACGACGACTAGAGCGCAAAGATAGGACGACGCAAAACGGCGCGCGATTCGCATTGGGGGAGCCTCCTCTCTTCGATGAATATTGGTGGCATGATGTTTGCCAAATTCGTATGTTGTTGAGATTTAGGGATTAAGGGATGGATCAAATGAGACGAAATGGTGGGTTGATATGTAGATTGTTCGACTAAGTTGAGTGAGGTGATCCGAACGCCCTTGATTGCTGGGAGAAACGGGGATACACTCGCCGCGCGGGCTCCCTAGTTTATTCCTCAGAGGTTCTTGGATGTACCGACGACTAACCTTCGGTGCGATCAGTGTAGGCGCACTGTGCTGTCTGGCTGCAGGTCAAATGCTGAGTTTCCCAACTAGCAGCGCCGTTGGAAACAGCGTGGGCTTGGATGCCATTCAGAGCGCGCAAATGGACTTTAACATCTTTACGGTCAACAGCCAGAATCCGTCGACCACGCCCTTACAAGGGCCGAATGGGGCGGTTTCGAAGTTAGACGTGAAGGCGCCCGGGAAGGCACAACGCGAGTACGGCACCGGGTACCAAATGCTGTTGCGCGGGGATATCGAGGGGGCGGTCCAGCACCTAGGGCAATCGCTGACGCTGTATCCAAAGTTTGTTGCAGCCCATAACGCTCTGGGCACGGCTTACCTGAATCTGAATCAGAACGAGCAGGCGAGGACTGAATTCGCGAAGGCGGTGGAGCTTGACGATCACCTGCCGAATTCGTATTTAAATTTGGGATGTGCACAACTGGCGCTCAAGGATTTCCCAGGGGCGGAAGAATCTTTCCGAAAAGCGTCGGCGATCGCCCCGCTTGATCTGCAATTACAGACGGCGCGGGCATATGGGGAATACGCGAACAAAGACTTTCCGGCAGTTCTCGAAACAGTAAAAACGATACACGCGCGCAAGCATGAGGGCGCGGAGGTGGTTCATTTTTTCGCAGCTGGAGCTTGGGAAGCGCAAGGAAAACTGGAGGAAGCGCAACGGGAGCTCGAGACTCTACTAGAGGAGAATCCAAAGACTCCCTCTGCAGAACAGTACCGTATAACCCTCGCCGAGATCAAAGACGAAGAAGCAAGGGCCGCCGAGAGCAAGCTGCATCCAGTCGAACCGGTCAAATTCTCATTTAGCGATCCAGCCCAGCCTACCTCGGAGGAGGCGACCCGGCAAGCGAATCAAGTGCTGCAGAATGTGAAAGAAAAGAATGAAATTGCAGAAGCGGAAGTGGCGGGTACGGACTCCGGTTGCGGTAACTGCCCTGCCCCAACGGTTGGCGGCGGATCGGTTCCTGCGTTCTCTTCCTCAGCACCAGTAAAAAGGTCGGGCACAAAGGTTGACGGCCCTGTCTTTCGGGCTGCTGTGGACGAAGTATCGATTTTCTTCTCTGCCACGGACCATGGAAAATCGGTGACCGACCTGACGCAGGAGCAAGTCGTACTTCGAGATAACAGTCAGCTTCCGGAAAAAATTCATGCGTTTCGAAATCAAGCACAGCTCCCACTCCGATTGGGATTGATCATCGACATCAGTGACTCGGTTACAGGGAGGCTCTCGTTCGAGCAAGAGGCGGCGGCTAAATTCCTGGAAACGGTGGTCACTAACAAGGAAGACGAAGCTTTTGTTTTGGGAGTGAATAATTCAGTGCTTCTGGTGCAGGATTTCACGGGAGATCAAACATTGACGGCACGCTCGGTCAATCAACTGGCGCCTGGCGGAGGCACAGCGTTGTGGGATGCAATCTCGTTCGGTGCGCAAAAATTGGCAAGCCGGGCGGAATCGCAACCAGTGGCTCGGATCCTGGTGGTGATCAGCGACGGTGAGGATAATTCGAGTAAGTCGACTTTGAAACAGGCGATCGCCAGCGCCCAGCGCGGTGAAGTCGCTATTTATACAGTCAGCACGAAAGAGGATTTTAATCAAGATGAAAGCGAAATCGTGGGAGCCCACGCGCTAAAGGATCTATCGGAGTTGACTGGCGGTGCGACGTTTATCCCGGGCTCGGCTCGACGACTGAGCGGAAGCTTGAAGGATCTGCAACAGGTTATTCGGGGGCGGTATTTCGTGTCTTATAAGCCCGCGAAGTTTCATCGGGACGGCAGGTATCGCCAGATCCAAATTCAGGCGCAGAAGGATGGGCACCCGCTGAAAGTGTATGCCCGCACGGGATACTATGCCGCAGTGGAGCAGGCAGGAACTGCGCAATGAGCCAAGGGTGGCCTGCGGTCGGAGCCTAGTTGGCAGCTTTGGTTACGGCGGCACCGAGCATTTTGCCGGGACCGGACTCCTGCACGAACGCGACTAAACGGAGATTTTTGGGATCGTCGCCCGGCTTCAATTTTAGCTGCACGTCTTGGGCGAACGTTTTTCCTTTCGAGAGCTTCCCTACCTTCGTTAACTGCTGCACGACTGCCACGTGGACCAGATGGCGGTCTTTATTTTCTCCCCGCAGGACTTGAGATTCTACGTGATCGAGGGCTAGAGCCAGGAAGACGTCAGCGCTATGTTTGTCGTCGTTCGCATCGGTCTCGACATGCGCGCGTAAGACCGTCGGATTTGCGGGATCGACAGTCACTGCGCCAATTCGAACGGGAATCTTGGGCACTTCTTTCGCTTTGTTGAGGATCTCTTCCATCTGCTGCGTGTTGTTGAGAGTCACTTGCTGCGTTCCGTCTACGATGATTTGAGGCGTGAAGGACTCTTTTTCACCCAGGGAGGTCTCATAGGAACTCTGGCGGTCGGTAAAGACCTGCGCGGAGTTGGGGTCCTTCCATCCATCATGATCCCAATAGGTGACGTGCTCACTGAGTACGATCAGGTGAGCGCCGGGGATGGGTTGATACGTGTCGAGACGCTGAATCAGGATATCGGCGGGAGGACAACTGGAGCAGCCTTCCGACGTGAAGAGCTCAACAAGCACGGGCGCATCAGCGTGCGATGGTTGCGTAGGCTTCGATTCGTTTTGCTGGCTCGTTGCTGGGATGGCAGGCAAAAGCAATAGGCTCAGAAACAGAAGCGCGGGCAGCGAAGATCGCGCAGAACTACTTGGCAACATGCAAAGATTCTAGCACGCAAAGAGAAGGCACTGTATCCGCCGGAATGCAGCCCTCGCGCAATCCTTCAGCTCGGAATGGCCACTCGATAGTAGGTCAGGAGATCGACGCTGGGCGGCCGTTTTCCGAGGGCGCGGAGCATAGTAAGAATCTGGCCGCGATGGAGCGTGGAGTGGTTCACCATATGCACGAGAACCTGCCATCGCGGAAGTTGAATGTCGCGTCCGTCCCGCTGGCGAAAGCCGAGTTCGCTGGCGAGATCGGCCTCTGAAAGCGGAGCGATCCATTGCCGAGCGCCGTTCCAGACTTCCAGCCACGGTTGCTGTAGTGATTCAAACGTGGGGTCAGGCCGGGATTGGTCGGAGGAGCCTGCAGCTTCGATTTCGGCTAGAGATGGAATCGAGTTTGAGATCAGATTGTTAGTCCAAGAGCGTTCTGCGTCATAGATGTGGCGCAGGGTACGGATCAGGCTACTGTGGGACGCGCCGAGATTACGCCGCAATTCTTCTTCTGTTAGGGCAGCACAGGCGTCGAGCAGAATTCGATTGGCCCAGATGGTGTAATCGAGTTCGAGCACGAGCAATTGCTTGGCGATGGACATGGCAGGCTGATTCTGTTGTCGCCGATGAGTTGAGAGATGTCAAGACCGACATCGACCTAAGAAGCTCAACTCGGAAACGAGACCCTTCGGACGACAAAGCTCGTTCCCGGAGACGCGGTTTACGGTCGGACCCGGATTTCTGATTTTCGTGGCTTCTTATTTCTGCGAGTCTGCGTGGTAAATTCACGGCATGCCCCACGGCGAAATGACCACCAGCCGTCTTGAAGCATTCAGCGACGGCGTGATCGCCATCATCGTGACCATCATGGTGCTGGAATTGCGCCCACCGGCTCAACCAACTTGGCCCGCGCTCCTCAAAACTGCGCCTGTCTTCATTAGTTACGGACTCAGTTTTTTGATCGTTGCCATCATGTGGGTCAACCACCATCATATGATTCACATCGTGCGCCGCGTGACTGCCAGACTCCTTTGGTCGAACCTGAACCTCTTGTTCTGGATGTCTCTGGTGCCGTTCGTGACTGCATTTGTAGGAAACAACTATCGCGAGCCGATGGCGGTCGCGCTCTACGGCCTTGATCTCACGCTGTGCTCGGCGGCTTTCTATTTGCTCCGAGTCGAATTGATCCGTCAGGAACCCGAGCATTCCGACATGATCGAATATCATCGCGGTATCCAGCGCAAGAACGCCCTTTCCTTGCTGCTGTACTTGTCATCCGTGCCGCTGGCCTATGAATCCGTCTACCTGTCTTTCATGATTTTCGCCTTGATTCCAGCTCTGTACTTTCTGCCCGAGAAAAAGCTCTCCGCGCCCGACAGCGTCTGAGTAGCTCGAGAAAATGAAAAGGCGGGCATGTGCCGCCCGCCAAAAAAGAAACAGGAAAACATTTTATTGCGAGGGGGGCGGTGCGCTCGGCACTGTTCCTGCTGGACACACGCCCGAGCCACTGCCTGTCGGCTGTGACGGCGTTGCATTTGGCGGATTTCCTGGTTGCGTCGGTGGATTCGCTGGAGAACTTGGATTCGCCGCGTTCGCGCCGGATGTACTTTGAGTGGCTGAATTGGCCGTCGATCCGCTCGGCGACGGCGTTCCCGCGGTCGGTGGCACGCATGCAGTCGATTGATTAGGCGCATTGCTCTGCGTTGTAGGAGCAGCCGGCTGTGCATTGCCCGGTATCGGCGAAGACGGACTTGCTTCTGGAGTGCTCGGCGTCGGCGCCGGGCTCTGTGTTGGCCCCGCAGCCTTGGTCGTAATCGGCGTCGGAGGACCAATCGTCGAGCCTGACGGCGGAGCCGCAGAAGGTACAGTTGCTGGAGCAGCCGGGACTGGAGGAGGGGCAGCGGGTCTGCTCTGCGCCGCAGCCCAACAACAGCAGCTCACGATGCAGCATAAAATTGCGATTCGTGTGGACATAAATAATCTCCCAAATCAAAGTGTTGATCCGAGTCCGATCTTGGCCGAGACCCAATGACCTCAATTTGAAAACTGTGGAGACGCTCCGCCAATCCGGTGGATGCCGTAGCGCCCCAGCCGAATCCGGCATCGCGACGAACGCACGGACAGATGCGCTTTCGGTTTTAATACTCGCTGTCAGGTTTAGAAATTGAGGAAATAAGCTAGCGGCGGTACTGCGTCGGTTGCGGACCCTTTTCCAGCGTTTCCCGATCCCAGATGGCCCCTTCACGGGTGTAAGCAGCCAATTCAAAATCCTGCGTCAGTTCCAGCGCGTCGGTGGGACAGGCGTCCTCACATAGCCCACAAAACATGCAGCGGCTCAGGTCGTACGTAAAGTTGGTGAGTTCTTTACGGCGAGTCTTCTCGTTGCGCTCGCTCGAAACTACTATCAGATGTTCAGGGCAGGCCAGAGCGCAGAGGTCGCATGCGATGCACATGGTCTCGTCTGTGTCAGGATTCACATTAAGCCGCGGCGCTCCACGGTAGCGCTCCGCCACCTGCGGCCGCTCCAACGGATATTGCTCGGTGTAGATCTCCTTCGGATCCTGATAACGGAAGGTGACCTTCAGCCCCTGCAGCAGATCGACGAGGAACACTTTGCGCACCAAGCTCGGCATGCCCATAATGCGGTAAGCATACCACTTAGCGGCGAATTCCCTCAAAGAGGATCCCCCCGGAACTTTTTCCCAGCATCGCCCGTACCCTCTACAGAGGATGCCATGAAGGCCTATTTCCATAATCTACCCACCAAAAGGTGGCTTCTTCTGGTCATGCCGGCGGTGGTACTCGCGTACCCGGTCGGCCGGATCGTGGTACCAGCGCTAATCCACGCCGTTGTGCCAGAAGTTGTTCGCACACTGCTCCAGGTGATCTAAGGGTCGTTCACGCCCCGCCTATGGTCCGGCGCTTCTCAGCCCTACCCTGCCACTCTGATTTGCGACCCGGAGTCGGTAGAATGCTCTGTGGAGCTGTCTTGCGCCGCCGACGACCAACTACGACATACGACACGGCCCAGGAAATCAATCATGAGGGCTCGAATCAAACCTCCGCCTCGGATGAACTCTGGATGGAGGAAGCGCTCCGCTGCGCTCAGCGCGCTCTCGAGCTCGGCGAGGTTCCGGTCGGCGCAGTCGTTGTTCGAGATGGAAAGATCGTCGGTCGTGGGTGGAATCGCAACATCATCGACTCCGATCCCGCCGCACATGCTGAAGTCGCAGCTCTTCGCGAGGCTGGTAAAACCGTTGGTAACCACCGCCTTGGAGACTGCGAACTCTTTGTTACAATTGAACCCTGCGCGATGTGTGCGGGCGCTCTGGTCCATGCCCGCATCAAGCGATTGGTATTCGGCTCAGACGATCCCAAGGCAGGCGCGGTGCGTTCGGTCTTGCAGGTCTTGAATCATCCGCAACTGAACCACAAGACTGAAGTCCTGGGCGGAGTTTTAGCGGGCCGCAGCACAGAGCTGCTGCAAACGTTCTTTAAGAATCGTCGTTAGCTTTTGGCCATTGGTTTTGTCATTCCGAGCGCAGCGAGGAACTACTGTTGCTCGCTGCTAGAAGCTGCCTTCTTGTCCGACGCGGAGAGGTGCGTGAGTGGTTGAAACGATCCGCCTCGAAAGTCAGTCGACTAGTCGATTGTGCGCCAGAACCTTGCAGTGAACAGGGCAACAACGAGATGTAACTGACTGATATCAAACGGTGTCGGCGGAGGTTGTTTGATACAAAACGGAGCCGCACGCCACTTCTTTTCGTCCCCTTAACGTCCCCAGAATTGTAGAGCGCTTTTTGCCGCGCATCGGCCGCACCCCCAACTCTCGAGATGAGGTCAAGCTATTGATTTGGTCCGCGTGTCAAACTTGAGCAACCGTTGCACCGCTCATCCGTACTCGAATACTTTGTCGAGAAATTGATAACTCCTCTTACAGCACACCACAGGCGTGTTACCGCCGTGAAAGAACGGCTCATACACGACTTTAAAGGACTTACAAGAGGCGGACGACCTCTAAGTCGTTGGAAATTCCCGGTAGCGGGAGCCGAACCGTAGCGTAATCCGTAGTGTGGTCCGGCCGACATGAGAGCCGGATCGAACACCGCGGGGTCGACGTATCACGAATGTCAGCGAGGAATTCTGAATAGTAGAGATTAAGCGGCCTTCGTATGAACCGGCAACATGAGATTGAATCGTACTGGCGAAATAAAGGTGACTGGCTCTGCACGGATCACGTCGCGCCCACAGACTGCCGCAGAACTGAGTCTTCTCGGGATGCCTTGCGCGCAATCAATCCGAAGCCTTTGGAACTGGCTGACTTCTGCAAAGCACGTAACTCCACGTGGGCCTGCAAACCGGTCCTTGTTTTGTTCGCAAATTCCGCTAGCGCAAGGTCGTCCGCAAATTGGAGAGCGACGAATCCATAGCGGTGTGCATCACCGGCTACTCGCTGAAATAGCGGGCGTGACGCATCTGGATGGTCTGTTTCAACGGAAAGATCTTTACCAGCGATGCCGCACATCCCTATGTGCAAGCTCTCGCAATCCATGGGAAGCGAATCACGGCGACCGGAGAGTCGGCGAAAATCAAGAGCCTTGCGGGACCGCACACGAAGGAGATCGACCTCGGCGGGCGCACCGTAATTCCAGGAATCAACGACGCTCACAACCATCTCGCCATCTCTCCTCCCAATCGCATTGACCTGGAACTCAATACCCCAGATCCGGCCTGGCCCGAAATGAAGGCTGCGATTGCCGCAGCCGTTCTGAAGGCGCAGAAAGGGACGTCTATCTATGGCGAGATGGCTTGGAAGATTTTCCGCGATCCTGCTGTAAATGGGGATACCCTCGACCAAGCAGCTCCCAACAACCCGGTCATTCTGGAAACCCTTACCAACCATGCTTGGATACTGAATAGTGCGGCGCTGGCGCGAGCTGGAATTCGAGAGAGCCAGCCGGACCCGGCCGGCGGGCGCTACGAAAGTTCACCTGACGGCAGGCTCACCGGGGTCATTCGTGAATATGCGGTGTTCAATGTGGAGCGCGCCTTTTCCGACCAGACAAGCGAGGCGGACGCTCTTGCAAAGTTACACAAAACCTTATCTGCGGCCGCCAAGTGGGGGATCACAACCATCCAGGACATGTCGAATGATCTGGCCCCCGAACGGTGCGTTGCGCTGCTGGAAAAATTGCCTACTCCAATTCGGGTGCGTGTGATCAGAATGCCGGGAACAACTCCCGCTGGCCGCGATATACAAGAAGGCCGGCCAGCGCCACGCAGCTCGAATCCTCTCATTACGGTCAGCGGTACCAAATGGATGCTCGACGGGGTTCCGCTGGAAGGAACTTTCGCGCCCCGCAACGATACTGCAACCGTGAACTACTTCGTTCTCCACGAGCAGTTGACATTCCCGGAAACAGAAATCGCGGCCATGTTGCAGGAGTCGCGGCACGATCATGATCAATTGCTGGTTCATGTGTCTGCCTATCCCGCGACGGCAGCGATGCTGAACGCTATGAAGTCCGCGGGTTGAACGCAAGTCTGGGCTAAACAGCGAGTCCGGTTCGAGCATGGCGACGGCCTGACACCGGAGTTGATCCCGCTGGCGATGTGTTTTACCGCCGTGAAAGAGATACTTCGAGTCGTAAGTAATTGAAACTTAAGGCACGGATCGCAACAATTAGAGCCGGAAAGCATGTTTAGGCAGCCTTATCGAACCCCCGTCGAACCCTTGTCCGCGCCAGCTTGGGGCGCGCAGAACCCCGATCTAAACGGCCTCGTTCCTTTTCTGACGAGTGCTCGGGGAGTCTGCTCTTCGTTCAAACAAACCTCTGTTCCTCAATTTGCTTTTGCGCACGTGAATGGTGGAGGTGATCGTGCCGCCGACAATTGGAGGGGCGAAATATCTAAGCGCTGCGAAGCCCGCCTGTTCTCTGCCCGTTAATAGCCCCACATGTTCCGGCCTGTTGTCGCAGGGTGGGTCTCTCCTATAGTTGAACCATGGCCGTGAATGGGAGCAATGCAGAGAAAGGTTTTCACGTCTTCGCCACCAAAGCCGCTAATCTGGTCGGCACGAAGTGGGCCTTCCTGGTGGCGCTGCTGGTCATCGCGCTATGGCTGATATCGGGCCCTTACTTCCATTACTCCGACACTTGGCAGCTCATCATCAACACCGGAACAACCGTTGTCACCTTCCTCGTGGTGTTCCTGATCCAGAACACGCAAAATCGCGATGCTCGCGCCATTCATTTAAAGCTCGACGAGATCATCAAGTCCATCGACGAGGCGCAAAACGAGATGATCGACATTGAGCATCTGTCGGACGATGAATTGCAGAAAATTGCCGACAAGTACCAGAAGGTGCGCGAGGAATGCGACAGTCGCAGGCGCAAGCACAAAAACTGAAAGGGTTCTGTGTTGGGCCAAGTGTAGCCTCAATCTGGCTCTCATTCGGGGACGATCTTCGGGAACTCTGGTCAGGCCCGCAAGTATAAGGGGAATGTGCTCCTGTCATGCCATTGCTTGTATAGAGACCCGCGATAACCGCGTTGCGAAAGTTTGCCGGGCGTCCTGTCGTGAAATCGGACAACTGCTATTCTGAAGCGTAACCACGGACGTTCCATCCCAAGGCTCCCGCTAAACTGCTGGCAGAATACGGTAGCGATCAACCACCAATGTACGCGCCTTGCAAAATTACCACCGTTAGAGTATTTCTTCCCTTACATTATCGTGCGTGGACGCGAGCACAATTTCTCCCGGTGATCAAATGAACGATCTCGTGTGGGTGGTTCTTTACCATGCTGCTTTGCTTGAACTGAATCCGCAGAGACTCGCTGAACGGATTGAGGAGGCGGACAAGGCGATAGCCGCACGCCAGCAGGCGTTAGCCAGCCGGTCCGACGGAGCACTGGAACTGCGCGCCATCGCCGACGCGGAGCGGAATCTAACAGTGCTTCGAAAACAATTGTCCACTCCTGCTCTGGATGCTGCGAGCCACACACATCCGGAACTTTCAGGTGAATACGTTGCAGTTGTAAACACCGATAGACAGTACTTGGCGGTTACAGACGGTGTCTGCAGGCTGCTGGGCCATGATCGCGCTAAACTCCTCGGCATGAGAATTGAGGAAATTACAGCTCCTGAATTGCATGAAGATGTCCCCGAAACGTTCGAGCAATTCACAAAGCAAGGCACCCAGGCAGGATACTTTACGCTCATCGCTCGCAATGGGCAGCGCATACCCATTCGGTACGAGGCAAGAGTCTTTCCTGATGGATGTTTAGTTTCTCGATGGGACCCTCTTTGAGAATCTGTGGTGCGGTAAGCAACTCCCGTCATTCAAAAAAGTCAGTCTCGGAACCCTAGTAAAAAGGATATCGAGTAGGGCTAACTCTCGTTAAATGGGAGACGCCAGCCCTTCTGGTCTGCGCTCTACCAATCGCGAACCTTAATAGAGATAGAGGATTACGAGTAGAATATCGCCGAGATGTATCGGATTAAGAATGATTGGTAAGCTACTGAAGGCAAGTTATTTTGGTGGCCAGGGAGGGAGTTGAACCCCCGACGCCAGCCTTTTCAGGGCTGTATTCTTTGGGCCTAAACCCTTTTTCAGTCAACAACTTAATTCGTCAAGATGGCCGATTTGTGACCATTTTGTGACCAGCGCCGATGTTCGCCTAAGCGTCGCTGGTGAGGTATTAAGCACTGAGGACAGATAAAAAAGTGTAGAGGAAACGGTCCCTCTCTGAAATGCTTAGCATTAAAGACCAGTGCTGGATAAGAATGATGCGGTCCAACTGTGCCCATTCTAGGTCTGAGGCGCTCTTATGCAAGGCTGGGGCAGCCTTTCCAGCTCGTTTCAAAAGCTTTCCCATTTATGACAACTCTCTGTTCAGAGTTCGGAACTGAGAGTTTGAAGAAGACACGCTTTTACGAGCACGGTATCTGCGGAAAACCCGGAAAATAATTTCCTTTGCGGCATTCGTGAGAGCGATAATTTCGATTCGGCGGTCACATTCATTCGGACCCTGCTAACCAACCTTCTATTTGCTGGACCACTACGGCAATGCTAGTTGAGTTCGGATTCAGATCCATCACACCCATGCGCATCGAATTTCGTAATTCTCGAGGGCCCACGACCGCATCGTACCTATGGAATGAAAAGATCAAGATTGCAAAAGCTACCTCCATCTTCCCAAAGAAAAACGAAATCGCTTCTCAGGGCGCTGGTATGCGGCTTCGCTGGGGGGCTTGGTGGAGTGTTTGCCATGGATCGTTTCACAAGTCTGGTCGCAAATCGTGTGAGGGAAACGGATCGCCCCCTCCCCTACAGTGCACAAGAGTGGGATGCCACCAGCAGGATCGCAAACTCGATGGCCCTCAGGGTGAGGGGCCATGATCTCTCGCAGAAAGAACTCAAGCGGGGTGCAGCGCTCGTCCACCATGCAACGGCAGCCGTAGCGGGTTCTCTGTATGGTGGAATGGTTTATGGATCTACGGCAATCGGGCAGTCGAGAATCCTGTCAGGCTTGGCTGGCCTTTGCTTCGGGGCCGGAGTCTGGTATCTGGGAGATGAGTTGCTGTTACCCGCTCTTGGCGTATTGAAACGAGAAGACTATACGGCAGATATGCGGACTGAGGCGCTCGTGGCACACCTAACTTACGGGGTCGCCACCGGTCTCTCGTATCGTCAATTAATGGCGCCCTTCGCCAAAGCCGAATGACAGTTTGCACAGCGTTTCTCTACGCTGCTCGCCGAGACACGTTCCGAATTACTTACTTTCGCGGCATGAATCTTTCGCGATCGCGAAGCTAGGTAGTAACCGCCGGCAGCGATAATACCGCCTATCACTGCCACGACCCAGCGCCGGTTTAGTGAAGCGTCAAGCTCATAACTTGTTCCGTGTGCGCGGTTGGTGAACGTACCCCGAGCCCCGTGATCGCCGGGTACCGGCGACCAAAGATTGTTGGGCCGGTTGGGATCTTCCGGTTCGTTGGTCTGCTGCGACTTGAACCCGGTGCGCCCCAGATAATGGTCCAGCAGTCCTGGAGCAATCTTGTTTCCGACAATGGCGGCTACGGTCGGCGAACCGACGTAGACTTCCCTGCGATCATTGTGGGCGGCCCAGTAAACGGCGTGCGCGCCCACTTCCGGTTCAAAAATCGGAGGAACGGGTTGAGCTTTGTGCTTGAGCCGGCTCTTCACCCATCCGAATTGCGGGGTATTCAATGCGGGCATCTGCACCATGGTTAGGCGAATGTTGCTGTGGTCATGAATCAGTTCGCAACGCAGCGAATCAGTGAATCCGGCAATTGCGTGTTTTGCGCCGCAGTAAGCTGATTGCAACGGAATGCTGCGATAGGCAAGCGCCGAACCGACTTGCACAATCGTCCCTTCGTCGCGTGGCATCATGCGCTTCAAAGCACAGAGCGTTCCGTAGACAACTCCGAGATAGGTCACCTCCGTGACGCGTTTGTATTCTTTCGGCTCCATTTCCTTGACGGAAGAGAACACCGAAGCCATCGCGTTGTTCACCCAAATATCGATGGGACCGAACTCTCGCTCAACAGCCGCGGCCGCCTGTTCCATGGCGTCCGGATCAGCTACATCGGTCGGCAGAACTATAGCCTTGCCGCCACTGGCTTCGATATCCCGCTTGGCGCCCTCAAGACCATCGACTCCCCTTGCCAGCAAGCCGACACTGGCTCCATGCTTACCGAAATGACGCGCGATAGCGCGACCTAGTCCGGCAGAAGCTCCTGTAACCACCACGACTTCGTTTTTCATGAATCATCTCCTGCTTTTGAATTGTTCGCATCGAGCTCGAAAATGTGATCGCCTTTTTTTCGAGCGTATCTATTTTTCGAGCACTATCTATGCTGCCGCAAGTTTTTGGCCGCCGCCCACTTCCACCCCAAGCCCGCCTCGCACTTGAACGACATGCGTGTCCACTGAACCGTCTTCCTTGCGTTCAAATTTGAGATCAACCGACGATTTCCCGACCCGCAGCCTCTTCAGTTCCAGTCGATCGATAAAATCGGGCAGGGTCGGCCTCACGATTTGCAACTGATTCTCGAAAGCTTTGGGCACGAGACCGAGCAGCGATTCGATCATGAACGGCACCGAGCCCGCCGCCCACGCCTGGGGATGACAAGCAATTGGATAGCGGACAGGAATAGCGGATTCTTTCCGGGAAAAGCCGGCAAAGACTTCAGGGAGCCGGAAGTGCTCGAAATGTTTCGCAGCGTCGACAATCCCGCTGAATACCGCGCAGGCTTCTTCGTCGCAGCCGTACTTCCGCATGCCAGCCAGGATGATTGAATTGTCGTGCGGCCATACCGTGCCCAGATGGTAGCCAACCGGATTGAAGCGGCGTTCACGGGCCGAGAGCGTTCGAACTCCCCAACCGCTGAACATGCTCTCTGACATAAGTTCCTTCACCGTCTGCCGCGCCCGATTCGGCCCGGCGATGCCCGACCAAAGCGCCTGCCCCGCATTCGAGGAAACTACCGCGGCCGGCCTCTTGTCGGCTTGCAAAGCCAAGGCATAAATATTTTTGTCCGATAGCCAGAAGTCGCGTTCGAAACGAGCTTGCAGCTCGCGGGCTTCGGCACGCAGTCGCTGCGCGGCGCTGCGATCACCGTCGCGTTCATATATGTCAGCCAAAGAGATTTTCGCGAGATAGACGTAGCCTTGCACCTCGACAAGAGCAATCGGAGGTTCAGCGAGCGTACCGTCAGAGTTGACGATCGAGTCGCCAGAATCTTTCCAGCCCTGGTTACCCAGACCGTGCTTGGACTTCGAGCTGTACTGCAGATACCCGTCGCCGGTTTCATCTCCATAGCGGGTGATCCAATCAAGAGCCCGATCAATCGCGGGTTTTAGTTCACGAAACAGCGAGAGATCTCCCGTCCAATTCGCGTGGTGCGACACCAAAATCAAAAATAAGGGCGTCGAATCGACCGAACCGTAATAGGGAGTCTGCGGAATCTCATTGAGGTGCGCCATCTCGCCGACGCGCAACTCATGCATGATCTTTCCCGGTTGCTCATCCCGCCAATCATTGACCTCTTTTCCCTGATACTTTGCCAACAGGCGCAAAGTATCCTCCGCTATGGCCGGACGAAGCGCCAAGCTTTGTAATGACGAGATGATACTGTCGCGGCCGAACAGTGCTCCATACCAGGGAAGTCCCGCCGAAAAATATTCTTGGCCATGAAGAATGGTGCGCAGCGCACCGAGATCGCGGATGGAGCGTTCGAATAAGTGATTGAGAGTATTACTGCTGCTCTGCAGCTGGCAGTGGTCATGCAGCCAATCGTCCGAGTTCTGCTGCAAGTCTTTGCTTAAGGTCTTCGCATCCTGGGACGGAGCAGAGTTCAGGGAAGATGATTCGTTCGTGGGAGCCTCTGCTAACCGAATGCTGACTTTCACTTCCTTGCTCTGCTTGGCTTTCAATCCGACCGCGACGTCGGCTCCATTGCGGCGTCGCACCTTGATGCTATTGGGCGAAATGCTGATGGCCACGGTGCGTCGCAGTCCATCTGCTCCGTCATAAGAGAACGCCAGGGTGTCGCGGTGCCACTTCGGTGTTCGCTGCTTGCCGATCTTACTAGGGTTAGCCCCACGGATTTCAAAAATATCCTCGAAGCCCGCTTGAAACACAAAGGTCAGAACGAATTCAAGCGGTTCAACCGTGTAGTTCGAGCATGTGATCACATCATGAAGAGAAAGTGTCGAACCCTGCACGATTCTCTGCCAGTTGAAGCCCACGCTTTGTTTCTTAATTCGATTCTTGTCAGAAGAGCCCAGATCGCGGTTGGTGAGTTCAAATTCGGCCTTATACCCATGCGCGGCACTGCTCCCCAGTGCGTTGAGCCGGGATTTCCCGATCGATACGTCGTAGCCCTTTAGAAACCGGCAGTCGTGGTAGTACAGGCCAAAGCCCTGATCGTCATCTACGGGGAGGCCCGCATCGTTCTGACACAGCACGAAAACGTCTGCGTCTTTAATGACAATAGCGTTGGCTATATTGGTGGGCCGACCGCGCGCGCCCTTGGGTTTAAAGGTGGAGGGCTTGGAGCGAGTGTTCTTGCCGGTTTTAGCTTTTCGTTTAGATTCTCGGTTACTGCTTTTGTGAGGCACTCCAACCTTTCATCCCAGAAGCGCAACGAGCCCGAAAGCACCAATCGCAGAAGATGTCTTTTAGAGCCATTTGCTGCTCTCGAGGTTGCTCATGTATTCAGCGAGTTCCTGTCAGATCAGGCCCGCTGTGAAGTTTCCGAGTCTTCAAGTACTCGACCAAGGCCGCGGTTTCTTCCGGATGCAAAATGCCGGCAAAGGCCGGCATATTGCGTCCCCCGTTCAGGATGCGGAGTATCATCTGTTGTTCGGTAAGGCGATTGCCGACATCCGAGAGATTGGGTCCGCGCAACCCGCCCAGGCCATTCACTGTATGGCAATACTCACATCCTTTGTCATGGAAGAGCACCTGCCCGTGCAGGGCTGCACTGGAAGCGGTTACTGGAAGCGAGTTCGGCAACGGCGGCGAATCGAAACGCGGCGACCATGGGGCGATTTTCCCTTCCCGCCAAAGCCCGAGAACGCCAAGGCAAATCACAAGCACCCAAGCCACGGCCCATGGGCGTCGTCGCGGACTGCGCTCGCCCTTATTGAAAAAGAACGGCAGTAAAAACATGGAGCCAAAGATGAGTAGCGGAGCGAGGACGATGATGTAAGACTCGAGCGCATGAGGGCTGAGCGCCAGCACCGCGAAGTACCACAGCAAATACCAATCGGGACGCGGGTCTGCCTGCAGAACACTGGGGTCTGCTGGTGGTACAAGCTTCGGAGCCCCAATCATGACGGCGAAGGTGATACACGCGGCTATGACCAACGATCCAAAAAGCGCGTCGCGCCACGCTGCATCAGGCCAGAAAGGTACGCCGTCTCGGCTAAGAAGCTGTTTGTACTCCGCCTTATAAGTTGCCGGGTTGACAGGAACGCCGGCTTTAGGCGGTTCCGAGATGCCGTTGTAAAGAATCAGATACAAGTGGAAGCCAACGATCGCCACAATCAAGGCCGGTATAACAAAAACGTGCAGATCAAAAAATCTGGTAAGCGTGAGGCCGCTCAAGTGGTCGCCACCATAGATTAACCGGGACATAAATTCGCCGATAAAAGGCGTGCGGGCTGCTTGCTTGGCCGCGATATTCACCGACCAGATGGCATTCTGGTCCCATCGCATCAACTGGCCGGTGAACCCCATGGCTAGCGTCAAGATCAGTAGCACCACCCCAGAAAGCCAGTTGACTTCCCGCGGATATTTATAGGACGCATAAAGAAAGACCCGGAGCATGTGAATGCCGATGAACAGGAACATGGCCGATGCGCCGAAGTAGTGCATGCCGCGAACAATGTGTCCAAATAGAGCGTCGTTTTGAATGTGGCTGAGGCTCTGGAAGGCGCTGTTCGTGGAAGGGACAAACATCGTAGCTAGAACCACGCCCGTGACCACTTGCAGCACAAAGGAGAACAACGTCGCCGAACCAAAAACGTAGGCCCACCGGCTTCCTTTCGGAACCGGGTGCTCGAGAAGAGGCTTCAATTTTCCGATCAGATCGGTACGGTTTTCGAACCACGTTACCGCGTCACGGATCAGCCGCAGCACTTACACATCCTCGCTTTCGCGACGATCTTTGCACCCGAGCGGATTCACGGCTCGCACATATTTGACTGGTTCTGACTTCCATTGCACCTGCACCTGCCCGTTGGCCACACGGACTGCAAACTGCTGTAGGGGCACCGGAGGCGGACCTGCTGCCACGTCGCCGTCCTTGAAATAAACTCCGCCGTGACAGGGACACATAAAAAGTTCGGCGCTTGCCATCCATCGCACCGGGCAGCCCAGATGGGTGCATTTGGATGAGTAAACACTGAAATCTTCTTGGTTATTTCGCCGCAACCAGGCCCCAACCCGATCGGACGGGCCGTCCCAAGGCAGAACACCTGAGGTCACTAGATTCACCTGTACCGTCTCACCGATTTTGAATTGCTCCAGCGGTCCAACGTCTTGCCACAGGGCAGGAAACTTACGCAGCATGGGGGAAATAAGAAATCCGACGATGGGCACGCCGGCTGCCAAGGCAGCCATGCCTCCGGCGCCGACACTAAGGAACATCAGTAACGTTCTTCGAGTCACCCGAAAGCCCTCCACTTCTATAAACCTATTTTCCCTGTAGCTCCGCCACCCAAAGCCAGGTTGCCACGGCAAACACCATGATTCCCACGACGCATACGTACCAGGTGGTGACGATTCCCATCACGAAAAATACGATTCCCATGGCCATGATGGCTGGCGCGAAGGTAGGTACTGGCAAACCCTCCGGCGCCGGCAGATGCCATCCCGGAAGCAGCTTGCTAGTGAGAGATTGTCGCTTGAGTACTTCGTTCTCAGTGTCGAGAATGCTTCCTTGCGCCGCGGCCGGCCCCTCGTCAACAACTTGCAAGTTCGCAGCTTCTGAACCGCCTTCTTCTTTCGCTGCGATGTGGAACAAATGGTCGAGCGGGGCGTCGCCGTCCGAGCTTTCAGAACGATTTTCCAGCGGCCGGTCGACGGATTCTGATTGCGACCTCTTCCGGGCCGAGAATTCTGGTGACCTGCGCCGCGACAAATCGCGTGCGGGGCTTTTGCGGAGAAAGCTCCACAGCATCGATCCGATGACCAGCGAATACGTAAGGAAGACGCTTGCCTTGGACGCCTTCTCCGCTTTCACCGCAGACCTCTTTCTGTCACCATCGTGATTGAACCCAAATCCTCGTCGGCATCCGGCTGCGCATACCAGCCTCCGATAACCGCAAGAATCGCCACGAAATAAATAGAACATCCCGGCACCCACATGAGCAATCCGCCAAGCCTTTGATCTTGCGCGGCGGAAATGCCCCAGCCATTGCGAATAAGATTGAGCGCGCCGAGGTCGTCGTTAGGATGCAGATAGGCGGGATAATGACCAACCGGCATGAAGGTCAAAATGATGCCGAGAATAGAGTTCTCCGCAGCCGCGGCAAACAAATACGCTATCGCCGCTCCGATATGCAAGCGCCGCTCCGGCAGCGGGTGGAGAACCGGCCACCAAAAAATGGTCGCAGTCGCAATAAAGCTGAGGTGCTGAAATATGTGTGCCGGCTCGTGAGCGAGCGCAAAGTTATAAAGCGCGGGCACGTGCCAAGCCGTCATTGTGGCTATTCCAATAAACCAGGCGGCGTAGGGATTACCTAGAACGCGTTCGGTTCTGGCTATCCATGCGATCTTCAGCCATGAGCGCGCTTCACTTTCACCGATTCCTAACAGAAGCAGCGGCGGCACCAGAAGAATCAGCAACAAGTGTTGCGCCATATGGGCGCTGAACAAATACACATCGCTCAGCGCGTCTAGAGGAGATTGCAGCGACAACAACAGAATGCAAATTCCGGAAACGAAGCACATCCTCTGCCACCGATAGTTGCGCGCCTTGAGGAAGTAAACGATCAGGAACAGCACACAGCCGACAATCACCGACCAATCGAAATCCCATGCCGTTAGAAGCAACCTTGTGGTTGTCATTGAATTAGCGTTTAGTGTGCCGACCATAAGTACACGACGGAAAAAACCGCCACCCAAACCACGTCCACAAAATGCCAGTAATAAGAGATACAAGTCAGGGCTATACTTTGAGGTCTTCTGATCGAGCGGGAGATAGAGATCGCGAGCATGATGCCGAGGAGAATAATCCCAGCAGTGACATGGAGCGCGTGAAAGCCAGTCAAAGTGAAGTACGTACTGCCGAACAAATCCCGGCTCACCGTCACGTTTTCGTGAAGAAGCTTGCGGTACTCCTGCATCTCGCCATAAAGAAAAATGACGCCGAGAACCATGGTCACGCCCAGCCAGATTCCGACGCCGAACCTGCCTTTGCGATGCGCTCGCTCAGCGAGATATACGGTAATGCTGCTGCTCAGTAAACATAAGGTGTAAAGTCCAGTTTTCCAGGGATCGAGCACACCATGCGCATTCGGTCCATCTGGTGAAGCGCCCGCGTAGAAGACGTACGCCGCGATGAGACACGTGAAAAAAATCGCCTCCGAGCCGAGAAAGAGCAGCGTGGCGTAAAACGTTTTCTTTCCCTCCGGATTACTTTCTTGCTCGGTGCCGCGCATCGGGTACTCTCGATTCCTTGCTATCTGTTTAAATCGCGATCCTGTTGATCCGGATGTTTGAGGTCCCAAAGGGGACGCGGGCCGTGGACTGGCGGAATCTGAGCGAAGTTGTACACAGGCGGCGGAGACGACGTTGCCCATTCCAAAGTCCAAGCATCCCAGGGATTTTCGCCCGCTGCTGCCCCGTGCTTACGACTCCACAGAAAATTACAGAAGAGAAACAAAGTAGAGATTCCCAGAACAAACGCCCCAACAGTCGAGATCATGTTAAGAATTTGCCAGTGCGGCAAGTCGGGATAGGTCCATACCCGGCGTGGCATGCCCGCTATGCCGAGCATGTGCTGCACAAAGAAAGCCGCATTGAACCCTATTACCGTCGACCAGAAATGCCACGTTCCCAGCCGCTCAGAGAGTAGCCGGCCCGTCATTTTGGGCCACCAATAATAGATACCGGCAAAGACCGCAAACATTGTGCCCCCGAAAAGAACGTAATGGATGTGGGCGACAACTACGTAAGAATCGGTCAGTTGCCAATCCATGGGTACTGTGGCGAAGACCACTCCACTGAGGCCTCCAACAGTGAATTCAATCAGAAAGGCCACGGCGAATTTCATGGAAGTGGTGAAACGAATGGCCCCTTTCCACATGGTAAAAATCCAGTTGAAAACTTTGATGCCGGTCGGGATTGCGATCAGCATGCTGCCAAAAGCAAAGAACATATCGAATGAGTGGCCCAGTCCCACGGCAAACATGTGGTGAGCCCAGACGGCAAAACTCAGCAGTGCGATGGCAACCGTAGAAGCGGCGACGAAACCGTAACCAAAGATCGGCTTGCGGGAGAAAACCGGGATCACTTCGGAAATAATGCCGAAGGCAGGCAGCACCATGATGTATACCTCTGGATGGCCAAATGACCAGAAAAAATGCTGCCAGAGAATAGGGGATCCACCGGCGTCTGGAGTGAAGAAACGAGCATGCAGGTTGCGATCGATTAAGAGCATGACCAGTGCTGCGTTCAGAACCGGCAGAGCGAAGACCATCAGAAATGAATTCACCATCGTCATCCAGGCAAACAACGGAAGCCGCTTCATGCTCAGTCCGGGTGCTCGCATGGTGAACGTGGTGACAATCAGATTGATTCCGGTGGTCACTGTTCCAATGCCGATGGCGAGCAGGCCGAGCGCCCAGAAGTCGACTCCAGGAAGCGACGAGTAAGGTTTTTCGCTAAGAGGCGCGTAACTGAACCAACCCATGTCGGGGGCGTTGCCGAAGAAAATACTGGTATACAAGAAGATCCCGCCAAACAGCAGCAGCCAGTAAGAGAGCGCATTCAGGCGGGGGAACGCCATGTCTCTGGCCCCGATCATCAAGGGCAGTAGATAAACGGAAAGTCCCAGCAGCGTGGGCATGACGACGAGGAAGATCATGGTCGTTCCGTGCAAGGTGAAAAGCTGATCGTAGGCTTCGGGGCCGAGAAGATGGTAATTGGCGAAGGCGAGCTGGAGGCGCATCAGGAGAGCTTCGCACCCTCCCACAATAAACAATCCGAGCGCGGTAAGAAGGTAAAGTATGCCGATTTGCTTGTGGTCACACGAGGAAAGCCAGGAGAGCATGCCGGCAGTCTTTTCGAACCGCTCGATTTCCTCAACGGATTGCGGTGTGACCAAAACTTCGCTCATCGCAATGTCTCGAGATAATTAACCAGCGCGCCTCTTTGTTGGGCAGTGAGATGAAGGTTGGGCATTTTGCACCCCGGCTTGATCGTTGCCGGATCATTCAGCCAATTCGATACATTTTCCGCAGTGTTCATCATCCGCCCCGCGGCCAAAGTTTCTCTAGACGCCAGATGCGTGAGGTCGGGAGCGATCGATGCCGTTGCTGCGGTGCCGCGAATGGCGTGGCAGTTGGCGCAGCTCAGTTGCTGAAAATATTGCGCGCCCAGCGCGGTTTCTCCAGAAGCAGGAGATCCGGGAACCGCCTCCTGCTGCGCCTGCCATTGGGCAAATGCCGCAGGCGTTTGCGCTATCACACGGATGCGCATCCATGCATGTTCAACTCCGCAAAACTCGGCGCATGTGCCGAAGTACGTTCCGGGCGTGTCGGCTGAGAACCATACGTGGTTTTCTACTCCCGGAATTATGTCCATCTTTCGTCCCAACTCCGGCACCCAGAAATCATGAATGACGTCAGCGGAAAGGACGCGGAGGCGTTGCGGTACTCCGACCGGGACATGAATCTCGTTCGCCGTGACGATGCCGGTACCGGGATATCGAACTTCCCACCACCATTGATGAGCGACGACCACAAGCGTATCCGGCTGAAAACTTGCAGGGTCGGAGGCGCTCATCGAGCGGATGGCGAAAACCATGATGGTAGCAAGAATAAGAAAAAACGAGATCGTGTATCCCACCTCAAGTCTGGTGTTGCCGTAGGTTGGCTGAGGAGTCGACTGATCGGGCGTCGCCCTGAATTTGTGGATGCAATACGTGACCAGCGCCGTGACGGTAATGAAGATCCCAAGCATTGCCCAAAGAACCCCCGAACTCAGGTCGGAGATGCTGCGCGCATAGGGCGAATGTGGGGAAAAAACGGGGTAGGTTGCAGGGGAATGCCGGGATTGGAAAATGAGAATGGACTCGGGCCAGATTCCTAACTGCATGACATCTTCTTTCGTCTGCGCTTTGATGCGGTCATTAGCAGGTTCGTTCGTCCTGCCTTTGTAGTTTTTTTAGCTCGCGCAGTCGTAGCGAGGTACCCGCCCGCAGGCTCATCGCAGCGTTGATGAGCCCGACATGAGAAAAGGCCTGCGGGAAGTTTCCCACTAATCCATGCTTTGCGTCGTACTCTTCCGACAGCAGGCCCACGTCATTACAAATTGAGAGCAGGCGCTCGAAAAACTTCTTGGCCTCCCCATATCGGCCTTGCAGCAGATAAACGTCAATTAACCAGAAGTTGCATGCCAGAAATGCTCCTTCTCCAGCCGGTAAACCGTCTTTAACTTTTTTGGTGTCGTAACGCAGCAGCAAACCGTCGCGCATTAAATGCTTTTCAATGGCGCGGACGGTTCCGGCAACTCGCTCATCCTCCACTGGCAGAAAGCCCACGATCGGCATCAGCAGAAGACTCGCATCCAGATGTGTGCTTCCGTAACTTTGGGTAAAGCTGTTCATCCTCCGATGAAAGCCTTTCGTGTAGACTTCCGCGTGAATTCTACTGCGCATCTTTCGCCAACGATCGACTGGGCCTTTAATGCCGAACTCCTCGACCATCCGGATTCCGCGATCAAAGGCCACCCACGCCATCACCTTCGAGTGCGTAAATTGATGTGGGCCGCTGCGGAATTCCCATAATCCTTCGTCCGGCAAACCCCAGATTTGTTCCAGATGTTCGAGTAGAGGAGCTTCGACCGCTGCGCCAGTTTTGTCTTCATTCGGGTACATACCGTGGCGGCGGGAGCGGTAAATGGAATCCAGCATCTCCCCGTAGCTGTCGAGTTGGAGTTGAGAAGAGGCCTTATTGCCAATATGGACGGGCGCCGATTTCACATAGCCTGGTAGCCAGTCCGCTACCCACTCCGTGTGCTCGCGCTTTCCGCTGATGCCGTACATGATTTTCAGTTGACTGGGATCTCCCATGATCGAACGGTTCAGCCAACCTAGCCAAGCTCGGGCCTCCTCTTCGAAGCCGCATTCAAGCAGGCCCTGCAAGCTGAATGTCGTGTCCCGCAGCCAGCAAAAGCGATAGTCCCAATTTCGAATGCCTCCGATTTTCTCCGGAAGCGACGCCGTAGGCGCAGCCACGAATCCGCCAGAAGGAGCATAAGTGAGCGCCTTCAACGTAATCAGGGACCGCTCCACTTGCTCCCGATAGGGGCCGCGATATTGATTGTGGGTAGTCCATCGCTTCCAGAAGCGGGCCGTTTCTTCTAATGCGCTTTCAGCATGGACGAGTTTCGGAGTTCTGTCGGAAAAAGAATTGCTGTATTGCAGTGTGAAGTAATAACTTTTGCCAGCGTGCAAAGACCAATCTGCGGCCAAGGTTTCTTTTTCGCAGCGCAAACGAACATCCGTTCGCAGGGTGAGATTGTGCGGCCCTGAAATTATGTTCCAAGCAGCTTTCCCTTGGGCTGTTATTCGCGGGGCCACAGACCCGTAGTCGAAGCGCGGCGAAAACAAGGTCGTCATCCGACTGCGCCCCTTAATTCCGCGTACGACCCGAATTAAGCAGGAGTGCTTCTCGCGGATGGTCATGAAATCGGTAACCGACGCAACCGCGCCCGTGGCCTCGCTATACGTAGTCTCCACGATCAGAGTGCCAGGAAGATAGCGCCGTTCGATCGTTCTTGTTGTCGTGGGAGAGATTGACCAGAATCCATGCGAACTGCTTCCCAACAGCCGGGCAAAGCAAGCTTCCGAATCAAAGTCGGGCCAGCAAAGCCAATTCAGCGAACCGCACTTGCTAATCAATGCGGCGGTATGGAGGTCGCCGACCAGCGCATAGCTGTCGATTCCTTCGGTCTTGTTCAAGCGGCTTTCTCGCTCTTCATAGCATCTGCCGTAAGAGCCCATCCCTGACCATAAATTTGATGAAACGTCGAGCCTGAGACTGGCAAAAGTACCAACTAAAGAGGCCGCGAGAAGAAACGTGCGAGCGCGTGAACCCAAGCGCACAACTACGATGGTGTTCAAGCAAGGAAGGTTGTTTGCAAACGCTTCAGCGGCGAATGCTGGATTATGAACAATGAGTCCATTCAGCTTCGCAGCGGGATTAATAAAAACAATTCCGTTGCAAACCTCTGTGGCTTTGCCAGAATCATAGCAACGGACTTCGAAATATTCGGCCCGAGATGGCGTTCATCCTCGAAAAGCGTACGACGGCTATCTTCCATAGATCGCTATCTTTTCATTATCCGCGCTCAATAGCTCGCAAGGCTCCCGCCCAGAATCTTGCCTCCGACTGCTGATGTGATTGATCCCGAAAGAAAAACCCGAGTGGCTGAAGCTCTTGGGGAGTCACTTTTGGATGCGATGATTTGCAATTCGGCGAGTGCAGTGTTGCTTCTGAGCGGATACTGGCCGGTAATGGGAGCGAGCGTTGTCGTGTTCACTAAAGAAGGCGAGGTCCACGTGGTTCTGCCGGAGGACGAAGTTGATCTTGCCCAGCGAACTTCGGACGCGTCTTTAATTCCTTATCAGCCGGGAACGTTGGCGGCCCTGACCTCTCCGATTGACGCGATTGAGGAGCCATTGCGGGGGCTCAGTGCAAAACTAAGACTGAGCAACGCAACGATCGGCCTTCAATGTGGTGAGGGAATGCAAACCGCTAGTTACGCTTCGTCCTATCACTTTCGATCTTCTCTTTATGGTTTGCTTCAGCGATTGCTCCCGAAGGCGAATTACCGAAGTTGCGACAACGATCTCAAACAAATGGAAGCCTGCAAGACTGCGAAAGAACTAGAGGGTATACAACGGGCGTCAGATATTGCCTTTGCAGGATTTGAACACGCGGCCCAGACCATACAAGTGGGGAAGCGTGAGGCAGAAGTCGCCGCTTGCTTGCAAGGTACTTTCCAGGCTTCGCCAAGAGCTCAGGCGGTGGAACGCAGTTACGGCTTCTTTTTCTGCATGTCGGGGCCGAACTCTGCCAGGGCCGCTGCCGCCTATGCCTGCACGCGACAACGCACGATCGAGGCCGGAGATCTGGTGATGATTCATGCCAACACATGCGCTGACGGTTATTGGACGGACATCACTCGCACCTATACAGCGGGTAGGCCTAGCGATCGACAAGCTGCGATGCGTTCCGCAATTCTCGAAGCAAGAAAAGAAGCGCTACTAGCGATTCGTCCCGGTGTCGCGGCGCGTGAAGTGGATTGTGCCGCACGAGATGTGATGAGCAAGCATGGTTTTGGGGATGCCTTTAAGCATTCCACCGGGCATGGGGTGGGTTTTGCCGCGGCCAACGCGAAGGCGCTTCCTCGGATCCATCCGCACTCTCCCGATGTTCTTGAAGAGGGGATGACTTTCAACGTGGAACCGGCGGCTTACTTCGACGGCTACGGCGGCATGCGGCACTGTGACATTGTCGTCGTGACATCTGACGGCGCAACCGTAATTACCGACTTCTGAGGCTTACTTTGCTCGGAGAAAAAGAGACGAAAATCACGGGAAGCAAAGTGGAAGTTTTCACCGTGCCCACGGACGCGCCCGAGGCGGATGGCACCTACGCGTGGGACAGCACCACGATGGTGCTGGTTCACCTTGAGGCAGGTGGGAAGACCGGTTTCGGATACACGTATGCGGATGGCTCGACGGCTAAGCTGACGCACACGTTGTTGCAAAAAGTAGTCGCAGGTAGCGATGTCTTCTCGCAGGCAGCGATCCTTCAGGATATGTATCGTCACGTTCGCAATCTTGGAGAAACCGGTATCACCAGAATGGCGGCGGCCGCGATCGACAACGCGATGTGGGACCTTCGCGCGCGCCTGCTCGATGTGCCTCTAGTGAAATTGTTTGGAATGGTACGGACCGGAATCCCTGTGTACGGAAGCGGTGGCTTTACCTCATATCACGATTTGCAATTACAAGATCAGTTGGGAGGTTGGGCGCGACATGGATTTTCCATGGTGAAGATGAAAGTAGGAAGCAGCCCCGAAGATGATCCGCGGCGGGTTGCCGTAGCTAGACATGCCATCGGCGAGCAATGCGAACTCTTTGTTGACGCCAATGGAGCGTATACGGTCACGCAGGCCCTTCGTCTCGCGCACGACTTCGCCGAGCAAAAAGTACGATGGCTGGAAGAGCCAGTCAGTTCCGACAATCTCGCCGGGCTCAGTGAAGTGCGTGCTCGCGCCCCCATTGGGATGGACATTGCCGCCGGGGAGTATGGCTACACTGCCTGGTATTTCCGCAGGATGATCGATGCCGGAGCAGTGACGATCCTACAGGCCGACGCAACCCGCTGCGGCGGCATGAGCGGGTTCCTGGATGTCGCTGCGCTTTGCTGGGCGGCAAATATACCCCTCTCATCGCACTGCGGGCCGAGCATGCATTTGCATGTTTGTTGCGCTGTTCCGAGAGCAATTCACATGGAGTTTTTTCACGATCATGCACGCATCGAAAGAATGTTTTTTGACGGCTTCTGCGAACCGCAAAACGGGATTATGAAACCGGATTTGACTCGTCCGGGGAACGGTCTCGAATTCAAGGAAAAAGATGCGGCAGCGTATCGGATTTGAGTTGTGAGGCAGAAAAGTTAGCTGGATAAAAAAGAACAATGCACTGACAGAGCAAATTATGAAAGGGACGGCTTATGGCGAAGCAGGTTTCCGATCTTATTGTTGAGCGTTTGATTGAATGGGGAGTGGATACGATTTTCGGTTTCCCCGGCGACGGAGTCGACGGTTTTTTCGAGGCGCTCCGAACTCATAAAGAAAAGTTGAGATTCATCCAGGTCCGGCACGAGGAGGCTGCAGCGTTCGCAGCCGTGGGTTACGCGAAATATACGGGACGCATCGGCGTCTGTTGCGCGACCTCTGGTCCGGGCGGCGTGCATCTTCTGAATGGATTGTACGATGCGAAATGCGATCTGCAGCCCGTACTCGCGATTACCGGACACACTTTTCACGATCTGATCGGCATGGACTATCAGCAGGACGTCGATCTCGACAAGCTTTATATGGACGTATCGGTCTTTAACGAGCGAGTCATGGGGCCGGCGCATGCGGTGAATGTAGTCGACATGGCGGTGCGAACTGCCTACGCTCGCCACGGCGTTTCTCATATCTGCATTCCCAAGGATATCCAGGAGTGGGAAGTCTCCGATAAGCACCGCAGCAATGCGAATGTCGCGCACCACAGTGGAGATTGGAGCGTGCCTTCCACGGCGAAACCAGCGGACTCGCTGTTACAGCAAGCCGCCGACATCATTAATGCCGGATCGAAAGTCACAATCTTTGTGGGACGTGGCGCGCTCGCTTGCCGAGAAGAAGTCACACAGCTTGCGACGATTGTGGGTGGACCTGTTGTGAAAGCGCTGTTAGGAAAAGCTGTTTTGCCCGACCGAAGCCCCTACACCACTGGCGGAATCGGCCTGCTTGGCACCGCGCCATCGGTGGATGCCATGAATGACTGCGACACTTTGGTCATGATCGGCACGAGTTATCCATACATGGAATTCCTACCCAAGCCCGGTAAAGCGAAGTGCGTGCAGATCGAAATTGATCCCAGTCGCATCGGACTACGGCACCAGGTAGACGTAGGTTTGGTTGGCGATGCGAAGACGATTCTCAGCGCGCTGCTGCCTCTGCTGCAACAGAAGAAGCATGAGTTCCTGGAAAAGGCTCAGGCTCGCATGAAAGATTGGAACGACCTCATGGAGGAACGCGGCACACGCAAAGACATGCCGATGAAGCCGCAAGTGGTGACCCATACGCTTAATAAATTGCTGAAGGACGACGCTATCGTTTCTTCGGATAGCGGAACCATTGCGACCTGGACGGCGCGCTACGTGGAGATTCGAGGCAGCATGCAATTCTCACTTTCTGGCTCGCTGGCGACGATGGCCAACGGCCTGCCCTACAGCATCGGTGCAGCTATCGCTTATCCCGGCAGGCAAGTGGTTTGCGTGGTCGGCGATGGCGGCTTAACTATGCTCATGGGAGAGATCGCCACGCTGGTGAAATATAACCTGCAAGTAACCGTAATCGTGATCAAGAACAATGTGCTGGGACAAATTAAGTGGGAGCAAATGATTCTCGAAGGAAATCCCGAATACGGAGTGGAACTGCAACCCATCGATTTTGCCAAAGTAGCTGAAGCTTGCGGGGCTCGAGGGTTCACCATCGAACATCCAGATGAAGCCGAGTCGATTCTTCGCGAAGCACTCAGTCATAAGGGACCGTCCGTAGTCCAAGCGGTGGTTGATCCGAATGAGCCTCCGATGCCGGGTAAAGCTACAACGGAACAGGCAATGCATTTCGCCCAAGCGCTGCTGCGAGGACAGAAGGATGCGATGAAGATTCTGAAGACGATCGCTCTGGACGAAGTGCGCGAGGTTATCTAAGGCGATGGGGAAACGATCTACGACTTCCGTCAAGACTCCTCGCAGTAATGCTCGTCGTGATTTGGAGCTGGTTGCGAATCGAATCAGAGAAGGACGCTTCCAGCGCAGCCTTTCTTTGTTGACTGCCGGAACGAGCATCGTAAGTGGTCTTGAAGTCGCCTACGAGCATTATCGCGGCAGCTACAGCCGGCGCGTCATGTACACGCCCGTGATCATGAGTGTCTTGCTGGCGATTGGCGGCTTCGCAGGCTTCCTCAGCGGTCGCGCGGCCAGAACTGTTCTTCGTTGGATTTCGGCCTTGACGCTGTCGGATGCCGCCGTCGGTTTTTACTTCCATGTGCGCGGCATCCAGCGCAAGCCTGGCGGATGGAGACTTCCCATGACCAACATGATTATGGGACCGCCGGTTTTTGCCCCATTGCTTTTTGGTACTAGCGCCTATCTCGGGCTCGTCGCTTCGTTCCTTCAACGGGGAGAAACCTCGCGCGACAAACGATCAGGACGAAAAACCTCGCTCGCCAGACTTTTGCCCCGGAAAGAAAGCCGGGAATTGCTTTCGGAGGAACAGGACATCCGCGAGGGCCGTTTTCAGCGGCAGGTAGCCATCGTGACTGGAGTAAGCGCCCTGCTCAGTGGCTTCGAGGCTTTCTATTCGCACTACAAAAATAATTTTCGTTACGCAGCCCAGTGGACGCCCATTATTCTTGCACCCGCTCTCGCGGCTGTCGCGTTTGCTTCAGTAAAAAGGCGCCGGCTCGCCACAACCGCGCTGCCGGCACTGTCGGTGCTTGCTTCCGCCGACGCGGCCGTCGGATTCTACTACCACAGCCGTGGAGTGCTTCGCCGGCCCGGTGGCAGCAAGCATCTTCTGTACAACATCATGTACGGGCCGCCGATCTTCGCGCCGCTGTTATTCGGTGCGGCGGGAATGCTCGGCCTGCTGGCCAGTCTGCTGCGGAGAAAGCACGCATGAAGGAAACACCGGAAAAAACAGTCGCTAACGTCCATTCCGCCTTACTGCCTCGCGATCTCAAAGGCGTTCCGCTTGAACCGCGCGATACCCCCGGCTATTATCCCGGCTTCAGCACCCTGTCTCAAAGCGCGTTCTGGGACGACGCGACTCGCCAGGTCGTCGTCCATCGCGTGGATTCGACACCTCCCCAGCAATTTTTCTCGGCGGAGGAATGGGCTTTCTGGACGGCTGTCTTTGCTCACCTGATTCCACAGACCGACCGAACCCCTGACCGCCAGATTCCCATCGTCGGTCCGCTTGACCATCGGTTGTTCATCAATCAGACCGTGGGATATCGCTTCGAGAACATGCCGCAGGACCGTGAGGCTTACCGCATGGGGCTCGAGGCTGTTAATAAGGAAGCCGAACATCGCTATAGCGCCGGTTTTCTCGCGTTGCCTCACCGCGAGCAAGACGTAGTTCTTAAAGCAATTCACGATGGTAAGCCGGAGGCCGCTGCCGATATCTGGCAAAGCATGTCGGTGCATCGCTTCTGGCAGTTGATCATGGGCGATGCAATCGACGCGTATTATGCCCACCCGTGGGCGTGGGACGAAATTGGATTCGGAGGCCCCGCCTACCCGCGTGCTTATACCCGCTTGGAACGCGGCGAGCCGGAGCCGTGGGAGGTAGAGGAGCGGCGCTACGATTGGCTCGCCCCTGAGGATTCGGTATCAGATGAAGTGAAATCGGCCGCGCATCACCACACCGAAGCGGACCAGCATAAGTTGTGAAGGGATGATGAAGCGTAAAGAGCCAATCTTGGGAGCATTTGAACCGTCGCGCAACCGCAGGCACATGCTGGGCTCTATGCAATTTTTGCATGCGCCGATGCGGAAGTTCGCTGAGAAGGACGAGGTCGACTACGTCATTGTCGGCGTCGGAGCAGCAGGCGGCGTTCTTCTACAACGGCTGGCGCGCGCCGGATTCAATGTCGTCGGCCTCGAAGCTGGCCCCTTCTGGGATACTGAACGCGACTGGGTGAGCGACGAAGCAGGATCGCATCAGCTTTACTGGGAGGATCCGCGCGTCACTGGAGGCTCCGATCCGTTGGCGCTCGGCGCAAACAACTGCGGCAAAGGCGTAGGCGGGGGCTCCGTTCACTGGGCTGCCTTTACTCCCCGGCTGCATCCATCAGACTTCGAAATCTATACCCGCGACGGAGTCGGCGTCGACTGGCCTATTACCTATCAGGATATTCTTCCGTACTACGAGCAACTCGAATTAGAAATGCCTGTCGCTGGCCCTGCCTACTATCCTTGGGGACATCCCCACGGGTACGCCTATGGACCTCATCCCATGGGCGGTGTCGGCAACGCTCTCATTCGTGGTTGTACCGCGCTCAACATTCCGGTTTCGATAGGCGGCCCGGTCGCCATTCTCTCCGGTTCTCATGGAGACCGACCGCACTGCATCTATCGCGGGTTTTGTATCCAAGGCTGCAAGGTCGGAGCGAAGGCCAGCACGCTGATTACCCATGTTCCCGACGCTCTAAAAAAAGGTGCCGAGATTCGAGACCGATGTATGGTGTCTCGACTGGAGCTCGGCGCACAACGACGCGTGACTGGCGTGCATTATTTTGACAACGATGGGGCAGCACACTCTCAGAAATCAAAAGCGGTGATCGTTTGTGGCTATGCCATCGAGACGCCAAGATTATTGCTGAACTCTGCTTGCCTTGGCTTCGAGAACGGCCTCGCCAATTCGAGCGGCACGGTCGGACGGTATCTGATGGCGCAGGCGGGAAATGTTGTCCTGGGGCGTTTTGAGCAGCCGGTGCGGATGTATAAAGCACCTCCCGCGCATGCCTTGACGGAAGAATTCTACGAGACTGATTCCAAGCGCGATTTCGCCCGCGGCTTCGCCATTCAAAGCGTTGGCCCCTTACCCATTGCTTTCGCTAAGCAAATGCTGGCCGCAAAAAAAGCGTGGGGATGGGGCCTTCGTCGTGAAATGATGGATTACAACCACTGGGCTGCGTTCGGCCTTCTCGGCGAAATTCTTCCCTGGGCTGAAAATCGTGTGACGCTTGCGCAAGAAAAAGATCGCTTCGGCCTGCCAGTCGCTCACGTCAGTTTCAACCTGCACGAAAACGACAAGAAGCTGATTAAATTTGCGAAACAGAAAACGATGGATGTGATGGCCGCCGCCGGCGCCACGGAGGTTGTGCAGGAGGCCCGCTACGCACACCTTGTCGGTGCCGCGCGCATGGGATCGGACCCGAGGACTTCGGTTGTGGATAAGTTCGGCCGCACCCATGACATCGCCAACCTTTTCGTCTGTGATGGCAGTATCATGCCCACCCAAGGCTCGGCCAACCCCGGCCTCACGATCCAGGCACTGGCGGCGAGAACTGCCGATTATCTAATCTCGCAGGGACCTCGGATCTTCAATTCAGACGAGCGCGATCTAACATCGCCCCCGATTCGACGCGAACTCGCTCCTCCGGAAACATGGGGCAAAGGTGTGCCGCGGCTGAAATAGTCAGAGTTTCGCCCGTTGGCATTTTCAAACCTGCCTTCTCAGATCACTTGGCACTCTCACAATAGCCAACGCTGCCATTTGGTAGGAATGTTTGTACTATCACACGGAGGGATGACAGAAACAGTGCTCGCAGTAACTTACGAGAACGGGAGGCTCTGCGCCGCCACCATAAGAGGCGCGGGGCGACAAGAACAAAAGGGCCACGGCGACAGGCTGGAATTCCGATACTAGTGGCGTGTACTAGACATTTGTAAATGAGTAACGTCAGAAAGTCGGCGCTCGTGTGCCGCGCGGCGTAGAGCGAGGGTGCCGTGCCGCTTGTATTCGCACGGACGTCGTCGCGTCGCAGCCGCAGCGGCGCGAGATCCACATCATTCTTGACAATCTCTTGGCCCACAAGACGCAGGCCGTGCGGGCGTTCCTCGCCCAGCATCGCCGTGTGCAGTTGCACTTCACGCCCACGTACTCGTCGTGGCTGAATCAAGTCGAGCTCTGGTTCGCCAAGATCGAGCGCGACATCCTCGCGCGCGGCATCTTCACGACGGTCGCGGATCTGAAGCGCAAGATCACGAAGTACATCCGGCATTACAACAAGGTCCCAAGCCGATTCGGTGGACCTACGCGAACCCGACGCGGCGCATTGCGTAAACCGATGTCCATCTCTTGTGTACGGGACTCCCGAAGGACACGCGGGCGAACGCCCAGCATTCAACTTTACGTTTAGTACTGGCCCTTGTTGGAAAGGCGTCGGCGCCGTCGCTGTCACGCCAAGGCCAAGACATGGGCCCGGACGTTCGCGGCGCACTGCCCACCTTGATGCTCACCGACCTGCTGCCGCTACCGGATCCCCGTCCCCGCCGGCCTGGTAGGTGCTGCGGATTGTTACACTGGTGCACCTGTTCTCGTTTCTCAATCGCCGGGTTGAATCCCCGATCAGAGAAGCGGTCCATAGGAGAATGTCGGATGCCTGAGAGCGTTCTGGTGTCAGGAGCTGGGGTGGCAGGCTCTTGTCTGGCTTGGTGGCTCGATCGATACGGATATGCGGTGACCCTGGTGGAACAGGCGCCCGAACCGCGCACCGGCGGCTACGTCATCGACTTTTGGGGCCTCGGCTACGACGTGGCCGAAAAGATGGGCGTGCTGGACGAACTCCGCCGGCATGACCTCAAGGTTCAGGAATTCCGGATCGTCAATCGCGTGGGCCGGCGGATCAGCGGCTTCAACCAGGGCGCGGTGCAAAAGCTCATCAAGGGCCGGGGCATGAGCCTTCCGCGTTCGGCGCTGGCTTCTGCGCTCTACGAAGCGGTCAAGGACCGAGTCGACGTGCGGTTCGGGAACAGCGTGACCAGCCTCGAAGACAGCCCGCGCGGCGTGGACGTGACGCTTCGCGAAGGTGAGGCTCAAACGTTCGATCTGGTCATCGGCGCCGACGGCCTCCACTCCGCCGTGCGACGACTCTACTTTGGTGAAGAAACGCGATTCGAACGCTTTCTCGGATACTACGTTGCTGCGTTCACCGCCCAAGGCTACCGGTTCCGTGATCCGGACGCATACGTGACTTACGGCGAACCTGGCCGGCAGATTTGGCGAATCACCGTCGACGAGGACACGACGGTCTTCATGCTGGTGTTCGCCGAATCCGATTCTCACGCAGCTCCCGTCCACGATGCCTCGCGTCAGAAAGAGGTCCTGATCCGCCTCTACACTGGCGGTGGCTGGGAAACCGACGAGATGCTCCACGCGCTTCAGGCAAGCACCGATCTCTATTTCGACCGGGTCAGTCAGATCGTCATGCCGAGTTGGACCAAGGGCCGCGTCGCGCTGGTCGGCGACGCGTGCGCGTGTCCGAGCCTGCTCGCCGGCGAGGGGTCAGCGATGGCGATGGCCGAAGCCTACACGCTCGCTGGGGAATTGGTTGTCGCGCAGGCAGGCCACGCGTCCGCATTCGAAATCTATGAACAGCGCCTGCGGCCCTATGTGGAGCGCAAGCAGAAGGGGGCGCGCGATTTCGCTGCGAGCTTCGTCCCCAGGAGTGCTTACGGGCTGTGGCTGCGAAACGCGACCATCAACGTCGCGAACCGCCTTGGGCTGATTCAGCTGCTGTTCAGAGCCCAAATGCGCACTGGCATCGAACTGCAGGACTATCGGTAAGATTCACCGGGCCTACCCATCCCTGGTCTTTGCTCCAAGCGTCACGCACTCGCTCCCGCGCACGTGTCTCGGACCGCAGTTTCCTACCGCAAAGACAAAATCAGCCTCATCGCAAGGATAACGCCCACGACGAGGAGTTCGAGGGCGGCGGTCCTTGGGCCGGGCGGCCAATTTGATCCTCAGGCGGGCGTGACCTCGGCGCGGCGAAGACGCCGCCCTGTACCAGGCGCTGCACCGACTCAGTCGCAGGGGCGTGGTCGATGCCGAGTGGCGCGCGTCGGACAACAACCGCCGCGCCCGCCAATACGCGCTCACCACGGCCGCGCGAAACCGATGTACATCTCTCGTGTACGGTCCACTAGCTCTATGCATTTCGAGCTCGTTGATAATAGCCGACACCTAAATTCGGCCCGAAGAGTAGAATAACGTTAAGCGGGTTTCCAACAACGACATTCGATCGTGCTCGTATCCTCGTACGCTTTGAAACATTTGGGAATCTGTGGGGGTTCTCCCATGCTTGCCAACAAATCTGAAAGTCCGATCACAGTTGGTTTGGAGTCGATCATCTCCACGACTCTGTTGAGCGGGCGACGAAGCCGCGCTCCCAACCATGTTGCAGAAAACGACGCTTTAATTGCCTTGGCGGAGAAGATGGCCACTTCGCCCAACGACATTCTACAAAAACTCGTGGAAACCGCATTGCACCTGTGCCACGCACAGACATGCGGGATCAGCCTGTTGGAGCCCGACGGCAAACGTTTTTACTGGCCTGCCCTGGCAGGCGTGTGGGCCTCTCATGTGGGCGGGGGTATGCCGCGCGACTTCAGTCCTTGCGGTATTGTACTCGACCGCAACGCGGCACAACTCATGTCGCACCCGGAACGGCACTTTGCTTACTTCGCGGCGGTGACCCCGTGGATTGAAGAGGTGCTATTAATTCCCTTTTATCTCAGAGGCAAGGCTATTGGCACGATCTGGGTCATCGTCCACGACCAAAGTCACAATTTCGACGCTGAAGACCTGCGTGTCATGAAACATCTAGGCACTTTCGCGTCGGCAGCTTACCAAACGTTGCATTGCCTGAGGTCCGCGAACCTTGCAAATGAACACCTCGAATCGGAAGTGGAGCGTCGTACGGGCGAGCTTCAACAGTTGTCAGCGAAGTTGATGCGTTCGCAGGATGACGAGCGCAGAAGAATTGCGCGCAATCTTCACGACAGTTTGGGACAGTATCTGACGAGCATCAAGATGAACCTCGAATCGTTGGGTTCGTCAGATGCGCCGGATGATAAAGATAAAGTATTGTCTTCGGCGTTGAAATCGGTGGAGCTAAGCATAATAGAAACTCGCACACTGTCGTCCCTTTTACATCCTCCTCTATTAGACGAGGTTGGATTTGCCTCAGCAGCGCGTTGGTACACTGATGAATTTTCGAAACGAAGCGGAATCAAAGTGAAACTGGACTTGCCAGAAGCCATGGCTCGTCTACCGGAATTGGCCGAGATTGCGTTGTTTCGCATCTTACAAGAGAGTCTGACGAATGTTCATCGCCACTCTGGTAGTTCTGCGGTGGAAATCTGCCTGCTGGTTAGTGAGCATCAAGCCGTGTTCTCTGTGCGAGATTTTGGACGCGGAATGCCTGCAGAATTAATGCAGGGATCTCAGACAAATCACCTCGGTGTCGGCCTGAGTGGAATGCGCGAGCGTGTCAACGATTTAGGCGGGCAATTTGAAATTAAATCTGGCGGCGACGGTATGACCATAGTCGTGATGATCCCATTCGCAGCGGAAAGATCAACGGGGCGACGGGGCGATTCTTCTGGAACGCCGGATCAGTTTGCTCCGCATTTTAGAGTAGGTTTGTGATATTTCTTGCGGCAATTATCGGCACAGGGTCTGGGAATGCTGCCGATGGGCGCTGTGGGAATTTTCATGAGTTTAGAGTTACCTGATCGCCAGTCTGGCACATCGGGAAAGTAACACTCCTACACCCGAAGACTGCGGTTCCAATTTGCTGTACACGATCCGGCCCAGTTCTCAGACCAGTTTGCGCGGATCCGTCGTTGGGTTTTCGAGGTAAAGACCTACCACGTACCTCGGGCACAACATCCACGCCGTCCACCTTGATCTGCGTGCCTCGTGGAGCCCGCAACGCAACGTGCAGCACTGCGTGGTTTTCCGTGATGTTGATCTTCTCGCCGCGAAACATTGCGTCGCGGCGCTCAGCGACGCCGCGTTCGTTGGCCAGCTGGATCAGCAGGACGGTTTCATTCGTAATTCGGTTCTTCGAGTAGTCGAGGTAAAGGCCAGCGGCCTTGGCGACCAATCGATCGCCGCGACTGGTATCATCGGCAAACAATTGCCGCAGGTGGATGTCTTTGATCTTCTCGTAATGCGTTTGCAGCGCATGCCACGCAGGCGATTCCGTCAATCGCTGGTTCATTTTTCTAACTCTTCCTCATTTTCTTTTTGCACTATGGGATTAACCCACACTGCGTCGCTGGCGATGAGATGGTCAGCCTCGTCCGGACCCCACGTCCCCGGCTCATAGGGATGCACCGGCGTAACATTGCCGAGGATCGGATCGACCGCACGCCACTGCGCTTCCACCACGTCTTGACGGGTAAAGAGCTCAGTCAGTCCGCGCATAGCGTCGCCCAGCAGCCGTTCATAAGGCGGTCTGTCGTCCGCGGCCTGCTCGGTGAGTGTGAGCTCCACGTCGCTGCCGGTCATCTGCTCACCCGGCGTCTTCACCCGCACGCCCATTCCGATGGCGATGTCTGGACTGATACGCATGCGCAGATGTGCGGACGTGCCGGACACGGTTTCGCCAAAGGTCTCCATCGGCGGGCGTTTGAATTCAACGAACACTTCGGTCGCGGTCACCGGCAGCATTTTTCCTGCGCGGATATAGATGGGTACGCCGGCCCATCGCCACGTTTCAATGAACAGCTTGAGCGCAATGAAGGTCTCGACTGTGGAAGCCGGGTCTACGCCTTGCACCGATCGATAACCGTTGTACTGGCCGCGCACGATGTCCGCCGGAGCGATCGGCCGCACCGCCTTGAGCAACGCGGCCTTCTGGTCGCGCCACGCGTCGTGAGCCTCTCCGGTCGGCGGATCCATGGCCAGGATGGCTAAGACTTGCAGCAGGTGGTTTTGGACCACATCCCGCACCGTACCCGCTTCGTCGTAGAACTTGCCGCGGTCCTCGACTCCGAACTTCTCCGCCATGTTGATCTGGATGCTTCGCACGTAGTTGCGATTCCAGATCGGTTCAAACATCGGATTAGCAAACCGGGTGTAGAGAATGTTCTGTACCGGTTCCTTTCCCAGAAAATGATCGATGCGGAAGATTCGTTCTTCGGGGAAACAGCGGTGCAGAATTCGGTTGAGTTCTTGTGCCGACGCCAAGTCACGCCCGAAGGGCTTCTCCACGACGACCCGCGCGTTCTCGGCGCAGCCCGACTTGGCCAGCCCCTCGGCAACAGAGCCGAACAGGTTGGGTGGAATCGCAAAATAATGTAGCGGTTGTTTCGCCGAGCCCAACTCTTTACGCAGTTGGACGAAAGTGTTCGGATCCTTATAGTCGCCGTCCACGTAGCGCAGAAGGCCGGTCAGTTTGTTGAACGCGTCCTGGTCGAGACTGCCGTGTTTTTCTAGGCTGTCCTTGGCGCGAGCTTTAAGTTGATCGAGATTCCAACCTGCTTTAGCCACGCCCACGATCGGCAGATTGAACCCTTCATCGCGAATCAATCCCTGCAGCGACGGAAAGATCTGTTTGTGCGCGAGATCGCCGGTGGCGCCGAAAAAGACAAAGGCGTCAGACTGGAAATCCGCCATCAGGCCGCCTCCTGCTTCTCGGCAGCTTTCTCCTTGTGGCCGCCGAATTCGTAGCGCATCGCCGAAAGCAGTTTGGCAGCATATTCTTCGTTACCACGTGATGCAAAACGGGAACTGAGCGCAGCGCTGATTACCGGCGCCGGAATGCCTTCATCCACCGCGGCCTGCACCGTCCACCGTCCCTCTCCGGAATCCGACACCCGGCCCGCAAAATTCGAGAGATCAGGATTTTCTCGCAAAGCCGCGGCCGTCAGATCAAGAAGCCAGGAACCGATAACGCTGCCGCGCCGCCAGACCTCCGCGACCTCGGGCATGTCCATGTCGTATTGATAGAGTTCCGGATGGCGCAGCGGGGTTGTCTCGGCGTCTACTTCGCGCTTTACCTTGCCAACGTTGGCATTCTTAATAATGTTCAATCCCTCGGCAAAGGCAGCCATCATGCCGTACTCGATACCGTTGTGGACCATTTTGACGAAGTGTCCCGCGCCGTTCGGGCCGCAGCGTAAGTAGCCGTTTTCTGATGTCGAAGGCTCGCCGGTCCGCCCTGGCGTCCGCGCCGCCGAGCCAACACCTGGAGCCAACGACTTGAAGATCGGATCGAGATGACTCACAATCGCTTCCTCACCGCCGATCATCAGACAGTATCCTCGCTCCGATCCCCACACGCCTCCGCTGGTGCCGCAATCGACATAGTGGATGCCTTTGCTCTTCAACTCACCAGCGCGCCGGATATCGTCGTGGTAGTACGAATTGCCACCGTCGATTATGATGTCGCCCGGCTCCAGCACAGGCTTAAGTGAAGTTAATACCGAATCCACGACCGCCGCCGGAACCATCATCCATACGGCGCGCGGTTTGGTGAGTTTTTTCACAAAACCCGCAATGCTATCGGACGACTTGGCGCCTTTCGCCACTACATCTTTCACGGCTTGCGGATGCGTGTCAGACACCACGCACTCGTGACCCGCTTTCATCAGGCGTTGCACCATGTTCGAACCCATTCGTCCCAGGCCTATCATTCCGAGTTGCATTCGTTTCCTCCTCAAACAGTGGTTTGATGCGTAGAAAAATATTCATGCTTGGTATTTTGACTCGAATCAGCAACGGTAGAACTCTTCAGCGGTACAGAACTGCAGCGTTGGTGATATATGGCCGTGCTCTTAATAACCGTACGGTTCTTGTCGATAACGACCTTCTTCGCCTGTCCGAGGTCGGGAATCTGGATGTATCTAAGCTGGGTGTCGAGGCCCTGCATTGTGGCTTTGCCGCCGGTCAGCAGAGCGATGTCCTGCAACAAATTCTTACGTTGATCACCCAACCCCGGAACGGCGATGGCCGCAACTTGCAGGAATCCACTTAGCTTGTTCACGACCAGAGTAGCCAGAGCTTCGCCTTCAACATCCTCCGCGATGATGAGCAGACGCTTGCTGTTCTTCGTGATCTGCTCAAGTAACGGGAGCAGGTCTTTCTTGGAACTGATTTTGCCGGGGTAAACGAGAATGTAAGCGTTCTCGAACGCAACTTCCATGCGTTCAGGGTCAGTTATGAAGAACGGTGAGAGGTATCCGCAGTCGAATTGCAGAACGCGCCCCCGCAGTCTTTCATTGGCTCCGGAGGAGGCGACGGCCGCGTCCCGAATGTCACTAGGTCCGCGCGCATGAGCCAAAATGTGTTCGTCTACCGTCGCGAGTTTTGCGGCCATGATTGCGAACCTCCGTCCTCGTGGGAATTAGCAGGCAGACCGACAGAGTTTTTCGAGCAGGCCGCGACTCCTGGCGTCTATTTGTTTGGCAACGGTGTGCTACCACACGAACAAGCGAGCACCGGAGCCCGGCGAGCGGAACCTTCCAATTTGGACGGAAAGATCGTGCGCGGGAGGCGCCTCACCGTGGTCGGCGCTAGGTAGTTCCGGCCGCGATGCACTGATTTTTTCGACCTCTACAGCGCCGTGGCGGTTCATAATCTCGGTTGCCGCCTGAGCCTTGTCGCCTGCACCGGTAGCGAAGACCATTACTCCTCCCCGCCGTACTCCCTGAACGTAGTCTTCCGCGTCTGCTTCGAGGACCCCGAATGCCGTGAGATCACGAGTCAACCCCACTTCAAAATCCGTGTGTGGCGTACTCATGAGTCCGCTCCCCGCCATCTCGACAGGCTCTTTCAAAATCCGGACGTCCTTCCGAAGGAAGCCGCTGGCCTCCAGGTCGCGAACGACCTCATCAGCCGATCCTGAGCTTTCAAACATACCCACTGCAGTTTTTGCCATATTGGCTCCAATCTAATTTGTCAACGAAGTCTGAAATCTCTAAACAGAAGTTGCGAAGGAGCCGCCGTTGTTGAGACAGCGGCACCTTCGATTTCATCGCGTGGAAACGTTATTCAGCCTTAGCTACGTGGGCGAATCCGCCAAGCTCTTCTACCAACTCCCGAGCCGACGCAGGTACCGCAACTTTGCCGTTAAGAATTTCGTGGCGGTTGACATCGTCGCCATACATGGCTTTGTCTCCGCTCTTGTCGGCTTGCATTACCGCACCGTCTAGGCTCACCCCGGCAAAAATGCCCTTGGATCGCGAGTAAGACAGAATTTCAGCATTTAATTTAAGGTCAGTGGCAGCAGTGGCATTCCGGCCCACGGGTCCGGCCGCTACTGATGCGTCTGCTCCAAGCTTGAATTTGTCGCTCATCAGGCTCTGCAATGCGTGATCGTTCATGAAGAGCATCACGATATCGGTGGAAGATCCTCCGATCTGATAACCCACACTTCCGCCATCAATAGCCACAAACATAGGTGCGCTCCAGCCATGCTCGGTGCGGCAGGTTGCCAGTCCCCTGCCATAGCTGCCGCCGAATATGAAGGCGAACTTCTTATCTCCCGGAATGATGGCAATACACTTCGCCGATTCCAGAAGACCTGAAGGAATTCCCTGATCCGGAGTATTCATGATCTCCTTGAAGACCTGGGCAGCTTTCTGTGTGCGGTTTACATCATCTTCGCGGTCAGAGGCGACGGCGGTCAGACTTGCAATCGCCATCAGAGTTGTTATGGCCAAAATGCGTTTCAACATTGTTATCTCCATTCAAGTTTGAACTCGTTAAAAAGCAAAAACTGGCTCAGCTGCGGTCGCGAGCTGGGTCCGTTTTGCCAAGGTTGCAAGACGCTCCAACGCACATCAGTGCGAAATCGATTCGACTCGTCGATATCCGTCTTTTGCGACCAACGGCGGCCTTTAATAAAATTCTAGGCGTTACTAACGGGCCATTACTGATCAATAGTGAGCAGTGCTCCACCCGCTTCAATAAAATGCTCTCTCTCCGAGAGAGCCGACCGTTTGCGGCACGCGATAGCGATGGGATGTTGTGCGGGCCCAATTCGCCGCAGCACCTTATTTTTCGCTCCGTCCAGAAAGGCTCGCGCCCGTTCCACGATGACCCTCATTTCCCGTCCATGAGTTCATAACGAGCTATTTGTGACTTGTGAGACACTGCTGTGAATATGCTGCAAACGAAAACGGTATGTCTGCAGTGTCGTGCTAACGAGGGAGGACAGCGCGACGATGCGTCGCCGCTTAGTTCTTTCCTTGGGAATATTTGCGTGGATTAAGAAATGACGCCGAGTTCGACCATTGAGTTTCTGATCTGGCTGCTGATCGCGGCCTCGATCATTGCCGTAATTGCTGCGCGTTTACGAATTCCTTACACCGTGGCTCTAGTTCTGGGAGGACTGCTTCTCGGATCGTTTCATCTGCGGATACTGCAACGCCTCTTCGCCCATCCTCCCGACTGGTTAACACCCGATGTAAGCTTGATTATTTTTCTGCCTGCTCTTTTGTTTGAGGGCAGTCTGAAGATTCAGTTTCGACACCTGCGCGAAAGTCTTATTCCGATTTGTCTGCTCGCCACCGTAGGGGTGTTCGCGGCAACTCTGATCTCGGGCTTTGCGCTGCATTGGGGCCTCGGAATCCCCGTTCTCGTTGCATTGGTCTTCGGCGCGATTGTGGCAGCGACCGACCCTATTTCGGTGCTCGCCATTTTCAAGGATATGGCTGTTGACAAGAGGCTCACGATCATCGTTGAAGGAGAGAGTCTCTTTAATGATGGCACAGCGGTTGTCTTGTACGGAATTCTATTTGGAGCCGTTGCGAATTCTCATTTGGGCATATTGACTGGCCTTCGCGATTTTGTTGTGGAGGTTGCTGGTGGCATAGCTGTGGGAGCGGGCTTGGGCTACGTATTCAGCAAGCTTACCCAGAGAATCGACGACCCGGAAAATGAGATTACACTTACAACCGTACTGGCTTACGGTTCCTACCTTCTTGCGCAGTCCCTGCACTTGTCTGGGGTCATTGCCACGGTATCCGCGGGTCTGATGATTGGCAATTTCGGCGTCCGTGTCGGAATGACCTCGCGCACGCGCATTGCATTGTGGTCGTTTTGGGAGTACGCGTCCTTTCTTATCAACTCCATTCTGTTCCTCCTCATTGGACTCCAGGTGCGTGTGGGAGACTTGTTTCACATGTGGCGGGCTATGATGCTGACGATAGCGGCGGTACTTGCTGCGCGAGTACTCACTGTGTACGGGCTTGTTCCGATCAGCAATCTGCTCTCGACTAGAATTCCCTTTCGCTGGCAGCATGTCATGGTGTGGGGAGGTATGCGAGGAGCTCTTTCATTGGCGCTGGTTCTGAGCATTGGGAAGGACTTCCCATATCGAGACCAACTGTTGACCATGACTTTCGGAGTGGTTGCATTCACGATCGTGGTTCAAGGAATTACGATGAAACCACTCATCCGACTGCTTGGAATTGGGAAGAATGATGAAGACGACTATTCCCGCGCCCGCGTCCGTCAGCGGGCAATCGCTTCAGCCCTCTCGGAACTGGAGAGCATGGCAGACAAACAATTGATCTCCCGCCAGGTGCACGAACAACTGCGCCTTGAGCTAGACGCGAAAATGGAAAATGCGAATACGGCCGTCGATTCCATTCTGGGTGAGAACCAGGACCGTCTTTCCGAGGAGTTGCAGGTCGCACGGGCCCGACTGAGCGCCGCGGAACAAAGCGCGATCGAACAAGCGATGCACGATGGTTGGGTGTCAGCACACACCGCCTCCAAGATGATCGATGAGTCCGACTTTCATTCTGGCAAACCAATCGCCGCTCCACGAAACTCCACGGTCGCCGAGCAACAATGATCGATATCACTTTAGAACGCGACAAGATCGAGGAGCAGTAAAAACGGTGGTGATCTGGCGCACATCTCGGTTACGTGAACTGTTTCGCCCGGCTGTGGAGATTCATCAAGAGGCTGACGAGAGCAGACGGTTCGACGTCGTGTACTTCGCGATGCTGGTCCTCTCCTCGTTGATCGCGCTTCTCGGTTTGCTTCTGAACAGCCCTGCCGTAGTCATCGGAGCGATGCTGATTTCGCCGCTTATGGGTCCTATTCTTGCTTGCGGGCTCGCGCTGACCGCCGCTGACTGGGACATCGGCAAGAAGGCTGCTCGGAACATAGCCCTGAGCGTCGTCGAAGCCATTGTCATCACGGCCCTTGCCACGAGGCTCTCTCCCCTCCGGGAAGTTACTCCCGAGATCATGGCACGCACGAACCCCAACCTCATGGACCTGCTTATCGCCTTATTCTCAGGGATCGCGGGTACTCTCGCCCTGACTTCCCGCAAGACTGCCATGACCATTCTGCCGGGAGTCGCTATCGCCACCGCCCTTATCCCTCCGTTGGCTACGGTCGGGTATGGCATCGGCACCGCACAGTGGCCCGTTGCGAGTGGCGCTCTGATGCTGTTCTTCACCAACTTTGCCGCGATTGTTCTGAGCGCCGCTTTGGTCTTTCTCCTCGTCGGAGTCCGGCCCCAAAGCGCAGTTGCCGACCGCCAGCACTTCATTGCCCGCCACCGAATTGCGATTGCTGTTCTATTACTACTGGGGTTGTCAGTCCCTCTAATGAGGACGCTAAGGAGCGCAGCTCAGGAGGTCCATCTCCGGGCTGAGATTTCAAATCTGTTGAGAAAACGACTTTCCAGCTCTGAAGAACGCCAGTTGGACAGGGTGACACTACAAATTGCAAAGGGTCACGTCGCAGTTGCTGCCATTGTGCAAACCTCTCGGTTCATAGAACCGAAGGAAGTACAGGCACTCCAGAGCGAGCTCACTCGTTTGATCGGACGTCCAGTTCGACTTGAACTTCAGCAACTCCAGTTGGCCAGAAAGGAAAAGGAAGGTTCGAGTCGAAGGCAAGGACTATTTGGGCGGGAGCGTTGTGCAGCAAACCCTGTCCAAGGGGATGTCCCCGTCTACGACCGCCACGATAGCGAAGGCCCAGGAGACGACTCAGGCTTCGTTAACGTCGTTGCTTTCTCCTGTCGGAGTCAGGGAGATAATTGTGCATTCAATAGGCTTGCAACCCGGCGGAAAATTGCAGATTGAAGTCAGCGCCTCGCAAAACCGAACTGTCGGACAGTCACCCTGGCAAGTCGCGGCCGAGTCTGTTTCGCGCGATCTCGGTGTACCACTCCAAATTCGCGCCGACGTTACATCCGCCGATCCCGGTTATGAGCTTACCTACAGGCCGAATTCAATTCGACTGACTGAACGCAGAGACAAGGAACTACGCACGTTTATTCGCACATCGAGTGGACCTGACATCAAATATGTGCTGACGTATTCCGGCGCCGCAAATACCGAGCTGACGAAGCGCAGAGTTGCCCTTCTTAGCCGTTACTTCGACGTGGCGGGCTGGTCCTCCGATCAAGACCTCAAGCTGGCTACTGACTTGATTGTGGTTCACGAAAAACAACACTTCGACGTGGACGGACAGCAAACTCCTTAGCGATTTCCGCGTTCGGAAGTACTTGCTGTGGCGCGCTGACCGTCAGATCGCGCACGGCCCTTCGGCCGATCCCAAATCTCAACAGACCCGCAGTCCACACAGTTCTGAAAATGGCTGGGTTTACGGTCACCCTTGTGTGCGGTTACAATATGGTCGAACGCGGGGTTAGAGGAGGCGCTTATGTCTCTGCTTCGCGAGCCCGAGGGTTCAACCAACACCGCCCGCCCAAAGCCGATTCGTCGGATATCCGTAGCAACTCAGAATGCCACGCGAGTACGCCGTGTCTCGAAGAACGGCCGCGAGTTCGATCCGCATGCGTTCCTAGCTACTATCGGCGAGGGTAGAAAAGCCATGCTCTTTCCGAAGAAGCAAACGATTTTTGCGCAGGGGGATCGAGCGGACGCAGTGTTTTATCTGCAAACGGGCAAAGTAAGACTCACGGTTGTCTCCAAAACTGGCAAGGAAGCAACGATCGGCATATTGAGCGATGGGAGCTTTTTCGGCGAAGGTTCGCTCGCTGGCCAACTTCTCCGTATGGGTTCGGCAGCGGCAATGACAGATTGTGCTGTGCTTCGAATCGACGAGAAAGCTATGGTGGATGCGCTTCATCGGGAACATGAGTTTTCCGATCTATTCGTAGCATATTTGCTCGCGCGCAATGTGCGCTACGAAGAGGATCTGGTCGACCAACTGTTTAATTCCAGTGAAAAGCGACTGGCCCGAGTGCTTCTTATGCTCGCTCATTTTGGCAAAGACGGTGTTCCAGAGACTGTGATTCCCAAGATAAGCCAGGAGAGCCTTGCAGAAATGATCGGCACAACCCGCTCGCGAGTGAGTTTTTTTATGAACCGGTTCAGGAAATTGGGATTTATTCACTACAACGGCGGGCTGGAAGTCCACAGCTCGCTTCTCAGTGTTGTTCTTCACGATTAGATGCCGCCCGCCAAAGCTGACCGCATAGATCCAACACCGCGTAGTCGCTGGCCTCTCTCTTTCGAACGTCAGAACTGAGCAGTTTGGATCAGCCAAACATTCTTTGCGCGCCCATTCTGTATCTAGTGGCTGAAGTGTTGAAGCGAAGGACAGATTTGGGCTCTCGGAAAGAAGTGCGTGGATATGCATCGTAAGAGCAACAAGCCGACGCCCAGACTGCGTAGAGCCGCTCAACCGCCGTTGTCACACCGCGGGGCACCACCCGATTCAGACCGTACCAAGAAGCCGGCGCTTGTCGACCCTGCCAGCGCTGGCCGAGATTTGAGTCCCGGAGATCGCGTCGAAGGTTTAGGCGACTTCGGAATGCCGACTCGAGAATTGGGCACGGTTCGGCAAGTTAATGAAGATGACGCTCTGGTCAAATGGGATGACGACGGTCGTATAAGAGTTCATCAACCGTCGCTCAAGAGGGTGTAGACAGCAAGCTGTCGCCTCTCTGCGCGACCTTAGGTTCTGTCAGGCGGAGTGCTCGCCGCATCCCGCTTTGACCCGCGCGGTTGAATTCAGGCCACCGGATTGATCAGTCTGGAACCGGCCTCTACATTCCGCCGTCTACAATCCGCCAATTAGAAATTCATCCGCAAACCCTTTCAGAGGACGACGACCGTCTAGATGCTCTGGGTGCTGTCGCAAGAATTGGTAGCGCTGCTGAGTATCATTGGTGCTCTCGCGATTGGACAGGCGGGCGTTCTAATCTGGGTGAAGCAGCCTTTAACGAATGTCAGGGAGAAATTGGCGGGATAATCGTGTGCTCTGCGAGGAAGGAGCGGATACCTCTTTGATTGTGTGTCGGAAGTCTGTGACAGGGCAGCGTTCTAACCGAACCGGTTTCGGCTGCCGACGATGGCAGGGACACCTGATGGAAGCGCACTTCCCTGCTTGCACGACGGCGTCAGCCCTGGCTTAAAGTCTGGCGGAGAGAGAGGGATTCGAACCCCCGATACCCGTAAGGTATACACGCTTTCGAGGCGCGCGCCTTCAGCCACTCGGCCATCTCTCCGCACCACCAGTTTCATTCTTATTTTATCAGGCGAGCTCTGGGCTTCGAATTTCCCGGCCATCTCACTGAACCGAGCCCGGCTCAACCTCCTCACCCAAGCCAAGGATGCGGTTTGTGACCTGGTTCACCATTCTGGCTACTTCCGGATCTGTAATCTGGGTGTAGATGTCCAAGGTGGTACGAATGTCGCTGTGTCCGAGTTGGGCCTGCATCTCGGTTGGGTGTGCTTCTTTTTTTCCATGCGTGGAGAAACTCCTTCGGAGCACCTGAAACGTGGGATGAAATGAAATCCCGAGTCGGTTCGCGACAGGGTACAAGCGGAGGCGAAGCCAATTGTCCGGGTGAATGGGCGTCGCCAGCGCCTTGCGCGCACGGGCTTGCATTCCAGGGAACATGAGGGCGCTCGCATCTGGGTCCGGGCACCTCGCCCTCCACAATTCAATCGCCTTGCGCACGGCTTGGGGGATCGCGACAAGCCGATAATTCGTGCGTCCGTAGCGGTTCTTGCGTTTGATTTTCTTGCGCTGCAGCCGGCCCCGCCACGCGGTATTCACGATGGTGAATACATTGCCGGTGTAGCATCCCCAAGTTAGGCCGAAGAGCTCGCTCGGTCGCAGGGCGCAAAAACATGCAATCAGAAAGATGGCGCGGTCACGGATACCGTCAAGACCGGCCAGAAGCTTGGCGTACATTTCGACGGGGAGAACCGGCTTGTCGGACTCTTCGATCTCGGGAATGACGGTCTTGCGAGCGACATTTCGCTCTATCACCTCCTGGTCCAAGGCCTCTGCCAAGGCGGCTTTGATCAGATCGCGTACATGGTAAACAACCGTGTACGAGTATTCTTCCGCAGCCAGCCGGTTGAGTAGCATCTGCACCTGAAACTTGGTGATGTCCTTGAGGGCGACGTGTTCGAGGGTTGGATAGACGTGACTCGTGAGGTAGTCGAGGTTGGTGCGTCGCGTCGCGTCTCGCCAGTTGGCACCGCGCATGGGGACGTAGAAATTCCGCATCCAATTGCCAAACGTGATCGTTCCGTCTGCCGCTCGGGTGACTGGACCGCCGTTGATGGCAGCGAGTTCCGAGGCTAGGATCTTCTCGGCGTCGGCCCGGAGCATCTTCGGCTTGTAGCCCACCACACGGCTGCGGTGATGTCGCTTTGGTTTGCCGGTTGTGGGATCGGTCAAGTAGACGTTGTAGTGGATTTCCCAGCCGCCGGCCTCGGTCGCGACCACCCGGCCTCTTTGATAACGCGCACGTCCGCGTGCCATGGAACCTGCTTTCTGCGCTGGAATTGTTGTTCAGCTTTCGATTTCGCGCAAACGCGCGACGACAAGCTGTCACCCAGCCGAAAGCGGCGTCCCGCGGGCGAAGTCGGCAGTTGCTTTCGAGAAAATCCCTGACGAAAAATGGCTGCGAGTTTCTTATTTGCACCCTTACTGCACCCTTCAAAACTCTAAGCCATTGACGTAGAATGGTTTATCGACGGATTACGGGCCGCCTCGAAAGCGGACATACCTTAACGGGTATCGGGGGTTCAAATCCCTCCCTCTCCGCCATATTTTGTCACCCGTAGCCGTGCATCCACTATTCCTCGAAGGAAACCACACGTAGCTCCACCTATTTTGGAAGCACAATCAGGTTTTCTGCGCCCGTAATGCTATACGGCGATCCCGGAGCCTGACTGTGACTCGTTGTCGTCACCGTGAACACGTACAGCTTTCCCAAACTGTGACTAATGCCGTAGAGGTGATTGCTGTTATCCCAAAACACCTGATCCACTTCGTCCTTCGTTAGAAGTCCCGTATAGGAGGTAACAGGGCTCGCTCCATTAAAGTGAAAAACCTCCAGCCCTGTCGTTCCAGCCACAGCGAGCAGTTTTCCTGAAGGAGACATCCAGAAATCGGTGATGGCCGTGACTCGGGTCTTCGGCATATTTGCAGAGGTGCTCGTCGTTGTCAGATTGCCGGAACTGTCCTGCGTATAGACGGCGATCTGGGGTGGACCCGCGACCGTCAGAAAGTTCATCGGAGTTAGCGACACGGCCACGTGGTTCCTTGGATCGGCTGCAGCGAGGTATGGACAGTAAGATTCCCCCTTGGGTGCGGTGGGAATGTGGGGGCTGATACTCAATGTTGCGAGGGAACCGTCGGAATTACGGCTGTATCCGTAGATCGACGGTGAACCCTCATAGCAGCCCGCCGAATACGCGTATTGGTTGCCACCGGTGAAGCTGAGCGGTCCTCCGATAATAGTGCCATAGTTGGGATTGAGAGCAATGAAATTCAATTGCCCCGTCGACTGGTCAATACTGAACGTTTGATAGGAATTGCTTTCGGTGCCGAAAGCGTAGATGTCTGCGTCGTAGAGCCAGTTGCCCGTGTGGTCCAGGAACACGCTACCTGGGCCGCCGCTGTCGTAAGGATTGTATTGCGTTGCGTTGATTGTCGATACCTGCTGCAGTGCCCCATTCGAGCCGATAGAAAACGAATCAATGTTGGTGTAATTATCCGTGCCGAAGAGCCATGCCCCATTCACAGCCATCCACTGCACAGAGCCAGGGAACGGCGAACCAACAATGGGCGTGAGTTTGCCAGTCGAATCCGCACTGTAACCGGAAATCTGACTGGTGCCGCCGCTGGGACTGTTCGATACATAAACATAGGCCACAGGCGATCCAGAGCCTTGTGGTTCGGCGGTCTGAGAAAATGCGATCGCGCACACGGTTACTGCAAAACATCCGACAATCGTTAAGACTCGTTTCATACTTTTCACTCCTGATGATATTTTTCAGCCAGCTTCGTGAAGAGGCCGTCCATACAGACAGGCACACGAAAGTTGCCCAAAAATCCATGGACGAAGAAGGCAACACGACCGGTATCTTGGAGGCTGGGAGCGGATAACCAGAAGCGGAGGGCCTGATTGCGAAGTTCAGATGCTTACCCCACTCCTGGGGTTGGTGCATTTGCAGATCATGGTTTCTAGGAGTGAGGCGGGACAGAGCGCAGTCCCGAAGGGGCTTACTATCTCGACTCGCGTGAGCATGGCAGCCGGATCCGGGCTCTAGTTGGCAAATACCAGCCATCCCGCCGGAGCCTCAACCGGGTCCGGTTCAAAACGCACAAATAGGGCCGACGCCGCAATCCTGACGTCAGCCCATTGAATATCGATGATGAAAGAGATTTTCGCACGCCGTGGCGCTGCTTGTGAAACTCCCTCCTATCGCGACGATGTCCTTTCAGGCGGACTTACGTTCACGCCGCGCGGTTTGAGCGCGCTTGCCTTTTTCGCCAGCGGGCTGTGAATGTTCCAATGTTTCAACGCCTCGTTGAAGTTCAGGAATTTCACGAATCTTCCAATCGCCCCCTTGGTTCCAAGGCCCTTTGGCATCGGTTTCCCCGCCGTCACCTTCTCCTGTGGAGTCGTTAAAATACTCGTCTACCAGGCCGGGAGTAGGTGGAATCTGCCCGATTGAGAATTGATTCTTGCCGAGACTTTCAAGTGCAGCGGTGAATGCCTTCATGTGAGTGATTTCTCGAGTCATCAGAAACTGCAAGGCATCAATCGATCCAGGATCGTCGCAGAAGTCGATCAAGCGCTCGTAGACGATTTTGGCTCGCGCTTCGGCAGCGATATTGCTACGAAGATCGACATCCAATTCGCCGGTAATCTTCAAGTAATCCGCGGTCCACGCGTCCCCGACAGAATTGTAAAGACTTACGCCACCTCCACCCGCGACTGCGATCAACGGATCGATTTCCGCATCTTCGCGATTTTCCTTGGTGCTCTTCAGGTGCAGGCGAGCGAGGGTGCCGACGACTTCGAGATGGCTGAGTTCCTCAGTGCCAATATCCATCAGCAGGTCCTTCCGTTCCTGATCGTCGCAGTTCAGACCTTGGATGGAATACTGCATGGCAGCGGCGAGTTCCCCGTTAGCCCCGCCAAACTGCTCGAGTAACATTTTGCCGAAACGAGGGTCGGGCGTCCCGACTTTAACCGTGTACATCAACTTCTTTATATGGTGATACATCATTGCCTCCAAATCAGATTTCGAACGGCTTGAGCGTATTGCTGCCGGTTGGTTGGGTCTGCGGATTGAGAGAGAAGGTGACTTGCAGGCTAAGGTGCAGAAAGCTCATCGGCAGTTGCTCAGAGCTTTTTCTTGCTGTGCGAGAGTCGATGTTAGATGAAAACAGTACTGCGGGCGACGCGAATTGAGAACAATGTATGAATTGATGAGATCAGTGGGCCTTCCCTTCGAAGTGATGGTCATTCGATTCCGAGATCCTCAATATGCTCCAGCATGTCGGCAGGATCGGCATAGACCCGGAATGCACCTGACCGTTCCAATTCCTCTTGGCCATACCCTCCCGACAGCAGACCGACCCCGAGCGCTCTTCTGCGTCCGGCGGCCAGCATGTCCCAAACGCTGTCGCCAACTACGATGCAGTGTTGGATCGGTGTGCCCAGACGTTTTGCAGCTTCGACGAACACATCTGGAGATGGCTTTGCCTTAGCGACATCGTCTCCCGTTACGACGACCGTCTGGCCAGAAAGATGCAACGCTCGCAGAAGCTTCTTCGTTTGGGCTCGGCTGCCCGTTGTTGCGATTGCCCAGCGCACGCCCGACTTAGCGAGTCGGCGAACTAGTTCGTGCGCTCCGGGCAGTGGTTGGAATTGCTTGCTAGCCTTGTTGAACACAGCGTCATGCTTCTTTTCGAGCTCTTCTATGTCCAGTCTGCGATTTTGGCCACCGTGTTCGCGAACGACTTGGCGCACGAGCAATTTGCCGCTCATGCCGATGCGGCGGTGAATCTTCCATTTTGGAACGACAATCCCTGTGCTCTGCAACGCCACAGACCATGCGATCACATGCTCGTAAGCAGTATCGACCAGTGTGCCATCGAGGTCGAACAAAATGGCTGGAGTGCTCTCTCGTCGCGGCATCACGTTAGGATTCCATTTCGACTTTTGCCGCCTTGCCCCACGTAATTGTTCGTAGTCGCGGTACAACTTTCCTGCCGTAAGGCCGATCACTCTTCTGATCTGGTGGGCCAGCACGGCCGTGCCCACTATTTGAAGCATTGGCTCCGGATAATCTCCAGGCCAGATAAGATCGACGTACGAATCGCCGACGACTGTCGCAGCTTCATCTCGGCTGCGCTATGATGCCTCGCTCTCCCAGAAAGATGTTTTGCAATTGTTCTACGCTCGATACCAAAAGCAGGGTATGGATTCGCTTCATCGAATCCGCCAGAATTAGCAAAACGAATTAGAATTCTCGCGGCAAGGACTCTCATGGGACTAAAAGATCTCCTCACTCAATGGCCACTGATCGAACAAATTCGAACGGGCGCTCGTGGAACCGGTCCCGAAGCTATGAGTTCGCGCACCCACAATCTGCGGCCAAAAACTGATGGGGCCAAGGTGGCGCGCTCGATTTGTCCTTACTGCGGAGTCGGTTGCGGGCAGTTGGTGTATCACAAAGAGGGGAAGCTGATTTCCATCGAAGGCGATCCGCAATCCCCAATTTCGCGTGGACACCTTTGTCCCAAGGGCGCTGATACCTACGAACTGCACACCCACCCCGGACGCTTGAGGAAAGTAAAATACCGGGCACCGTATTCGAAAGTCTGGGAGGAAATCGATCTCGACAAAGCCATGGAAATGGTTGCGGATCGAGTGTGGGATACGCGGGAACGAACGTTCGTCGAGGCACGCGATGGCGAGTCTCTGATGCAAACCACGGCGATAGCCCATCTCGGCGGCGCGACTCTCGACAACGAAGAAAATTACCTGATCAAAAAGCTTTTCACTGCCGGACTTGGGATGGTGTGTATTAGCAACCAGGCTCGAATATGACATAGCTCAACCGTGCCCGGTCTGGGCACATCGTTTGGACGCGGCGGCGCTACCACAGCGCCTCAGGATCTCAGCAATTCCGACGCGATTCTCATCATGGGATCGTCGATGGCAGAAAACCATCCGGTCGCATTTCAGTGGGTCGTCGAAGCCCGAGAAAAAGGCGCCAAGGTGATTCATATTGATCCTCGGTACACACGCACATCCGCGATGGCCGACACCTGGGTTCCTTTGCGAGCCGGCAGCGACATTATTTTTCTTGGCGCGCTTGTTCACTATGTTCTCGAGAACAAGAAAGAATTTCACGACTACGTCGTGCACTACACGAACGCATCGACAATTCTCCGCGAAGATTTCCGTGACACTGAAGATCTCGACGGTTTCTTTTCCGGCTGGGATCAGGAGAAAGGCAAATACGACCCCGAGACGTGGCTTTACCGTGGTTCACCTGGTCAACAAACCGATCAAAAGCCAGGCCACTCGGAAGCTGGAGGTGGACACGGCAAAGATCGTGGGGGCGAAGCTGGCGATGTCGGCAAGTTTGAGTCAGACCCGACCCTGCAGCATCCGCTCTGTGTGTTTCAAGTATTAAAGCGGCATTTCGCTCGCTACACCCCGCAGATGGTGGAACGTTTTTGTGGTGTTTCGCAGGATGTATTCCTCAAGGTTGCCGACATTTTCACTTCGGCGTCAGGCCCAGAGAAAACCGCGGCGATCTGCTACGCGGTTGGCTGGACGCAGCACTCGAAAGGTGTGCAAATCATTCGCACCGCTGCGATTCTGCAATTACTTCTTGGAAATATCGGGCGGCCCGGCGGAGGAATTTTGGCTCTTCGCGGCCACGCTTCGATCCAGGGATCCACTGACATCCCCACGTTGTATGACATCCTCCCCGGCTACATGCCCATGCCGTTCTTCGAGGCAGACTCGCACAGATTGAAAAACTATCTGGCGAAGCACAGCTCGCGGACGGGATTGTGGTCGAGCTTCGACAAATATTTCGTCAGCTTAATGAAGGCGTACTACGGCGACGCGGCAAAGAAAGAAAACGACTGGGGCTTCAACTGGCTCCCTCGTGTTACCGGAGATCATTCGCACTTCGGCTATTGGCTCGACATGGCAGATGGAAAGCTCGATGGGCTCTTTGTGATCGGCCAGAATCCCGCGGTTGGAGCGTCTAATGGACGTCTCGAACGAAAGGCCCTCGCCAAACTGAAATGGCTGGTGGTGCGGGATATGGTGGAAACCGAGACCGCGTCATTCTGGTATGCGTCACCGGAAGTGGAAAGAGGAGAACTTTCGCCCGAAACCATCGGGACAGAAGTCTTTCTTTTTCCGGCTGCGGGCACCGCCGAAAAAGCCGGTACATTCACCAACACACAGCGGCTTTTGCAATTCCGCGAAAAAGCAGTCGAACCTCCTGGAGATGCGCGCAGCGATCTGTCTTTTATTTACCACCTCGGCCGGCTGCTGAAGGAGAAGGCATCGAATGATGATCGCCCTCGCAACGACGGCTTTCGAGCATTGACGTGGCAATACTCCACAGAAAGCCCGAATGCAGAGCCCAATGTCGAAGAAGTGCTGCGAGAGATCAATGGTTTTTCTTTGCCCGCGCGCAGGCAACTGCAACACATCAAGGATCTGAAGAATGATGGCTCTACCGCATGCGGGGCATGGATTTACTGCGGAGTATTTCCGGAGGACGACTGCAATCGGGCCAAGGAGAGGAATTCCCAGGATCTGCTTGGCCACGGGTGGGGCTTCGCCTGGCCGAATGATTGTCGGATCATCTACAACCGCGCTTCCGCCCGTCCCGACGGCGCACCTTGGAGCGAGCGTAAGAAGTTGGTTTGGTGGGACGACCAGAAGAAGAATTGGACCGGCCTCGACATTCCCGATTACGACAAAGAGATGCCGCCCGATCATCCGGCTAACATTCACGAAGGTCACGGCACGGAAGCCCTTGGTGGCGCCAAGCCGTTCACGCTGCATCCCGATGGTGTGGGCTGGTTGTATGTTGCGACCGGATTGAAGGATGGTCCGTTGCCTGCGCATTACGAGCCATTGGAATCTCTGGTGGATAATCCGCTCTATGGCCAGCAAACGAATCCCGCAGCCGATCGAAAAAAGCGCCCTGACAATCCGTATGCTGCCCCAAATGATGCCCGGTTTCCATATGTTCTCAGCACATACCGTCTCACTGAGCAGCACACTGCCGGCGGCATGACCCGCCATCTCTCCCATCTGAATGAACTTCAACCGGAATTGTTCGTGGAAGTCTCACCGGAACTTGCGGGCGAAGCCGAATTGGAACACGGCGAATGGGCGACGATCATCACAGCTCGAGGCTTGGTCGAGGCTCGCGTGCTCGTCACTCCGCGAATGAGGCCACTCCGCATCAACGGACGCACTCTTCATCAGGTCGGACTTCCCTATCACTGGGGATATCGCGGGCAAGTGACCGGGGACGTAGTCAACGACTTACTCGCCATTAGCGAAGAGCCAAATGTCAGGATCATGGAAACCAAAGCATTGCTCTGTAACGTAATTCCTGGACGCCGCGCTCGCGGGCGCGAGGCGTTGCAGGAACTAAACGCATACCTGGGAGACAGCGCATGAGCGTTACGGCATTTTTGACCGATTCAACCTTGTGCATCGGATGCAAAGCCTGTGAAGTGGCTTGCAAAGAATGGAACGGCGTTGGCGAGGATGGTCTTAACTGGAGTGGCTTTTCCTACGACAACACGGGGTCCGTTGGAGCTTCGACGTGGCGCCACGTGAAGTTTGTAGAACAGGCGCCGTTGCCGGGATTGGGCGGGAATTCTGGCGAACAGGCATCGTGGACATTCTCCTCCGACGTCTGCAAACACTGCGAGGAAGCAGGGTGTTTGGAAGCCTGTCCGACTGGCTCTATCGTGCGTACGGAGTTCGGCGGTGTTTTTATTCAGCCCGATATTTGCAACGGCTGCGGATATTGTGTGACCTCCTGTCCCTTCGGCGTGGTCGATCGTAATCCGAAAGATGGCCGTGCCTTCAAGTGCACGTTCTGCTATGACCGTCAAAAAGTAGGCTTGCAGCCGGCCTGTGCGAAAGCCTGCCCAACCGAGTCCATTAAGTTTGGTGAAATTGAGGAACTACGGCAGCAAGCGCAGGTTCGTCTGCACGAGTTGCAAGATCGGGGCATGCAGGACGTTCACGTCTACGATCCAACAGAAACTAGTGTTCGAGGCACGCACGCCATGTTCATTGTGCGCGGCGATCCGCGCAGCTACAACCTGCCGCCGACCCCTGAAGTGCCGACGGCATATCTGAAGAAAGCATGGGCCTCCTCGGCTCTCGCTGCCGGTCTATTTCTCGGTGGCACTCTGCTGGCGTTTTTATGCGACGGAAAGGAATCGAGATGAGCGACCCCATTTCAATCCGCCCAGTCGACCAGGTTGATCTCGCTCGTGAGCGTCGTCTCGAGGAAATCCGGCGAGAAGCAGAAAAATACGGTCAGCTGCAAGTCGTCGCCGAGCGCCCTCAAAATGCTCCATTTCCCCAGGCTTCGCCGGAGAATGGTTATTACGGGATTCCCTTACTGAAGCGACCACCTTGGACATGGGAGATTCCGCTCTACTTTTTTGTGGGGGGTGCCGCTGGCGCTGCTGCCGTTATCGGCGCGATTGCGGACTACACTGGTGCAGATCGCGAACTGGTTCGACATGCCCGTTGGATTGCGGCTGCCGGGTCCGTGATTTCTCCTGCTCTGCTTATTTCTGATTTAGGCCGCCCCGAACGCTTTCTGGCCATGCTGCGCGTCTTCAAGCCGCAGAGCCCAATGTCGGTGGGTGTCTGGACGCTCTTAGGTTTTTCCAGCGGTGCCGCAGCAGCGGCGTTTGCTGGATTTCTGAACGACCGCTACGGCCCATCCTTGCCAGTTCGCGTTTTAGAGAATGCGGGACAAGCAGCGTCCCTGGCCTTCGGACTTCCCTTTTCGAACTACACAGGCGTGCTGATCGGCGCGACAGCAATTCCAGTATGGAATCGCAACGCCCGTGACCTTCCTCTCCATTTCCAAGCCTCCGGAATCGGTGCGGCCGTTGGTATTCTCGAATTGCTCGGTCACCGCAAGAGCCGCGCACTGCAGGCACTGGGCATGGGAGCCGCTTTATTTGAAACTTTGGAGGGACTGCGCATCGAAAGCCGCCGGCATTCCTATCTCGATCCTCTGAAACATGGCTCCAGCGGATGGGTCACGCGCGCAGGCGGGGCGCTTTCCGGTCCCATTCCGACTTTGCTGCGGGCTGCAAGTCTGTTTGGAGGGACGCGAAGATCGAGCTCGCTCCGTCGATGGGCAGCCTGGTCGGCGATCGCAGGATCACTTTTAACCCGAGTCGGCTGGATCAGCGCCGGACATGAGTCTGCCAGGGATTGGAAGTTACCTTTACAGAATGAAAATAAGTGAAGGCTGGCAGTACCTTCGCTAGGCCAACATCAATCGTTCTCCGACACGGATATACGGCGGGTGGTTCCATAAACACGCTCAATTTCTTAAGTCCCTCGCGCTGCCCCATCTGCGTCAACCGACGAATTCTTGTCTCGTATCTCCCGATGATCGAGCCGAGAGTTCTCGAATCGATTCCTCATGATCCTCAGCTCATCATCCTGTAATCTGATTTGGCTCGATAGGAGGCACGAAGCATGAGACCGAATGGAACCAGATGGCTGGCGATCTTCCTTTTGACTGCGATTTGCCTTTGTTCACGAAATCGAATGACGGCACAAGCCGCCTACGAAGCGCCAGAAATGATGGTGCAGCACGATGTGCCGATGAAAACGCGTGATGGCGTCACTCTATACGCCGACATCTACCGCCCGAAATCCTCGGACAAGTTTCCGGTCATTCTCATGCGTACTCCTTACGACAAGAGCGTCAATTGGGCGATCGCGCCCGCATCCAAAATTGTGTCACGCGGTTATGTCGTAATTATTCAGGATGTTCGAGGCCGATATCGTTCTGAGGGAGAATGGTATCCCTTCCGACATGAGCAGGCCGATGGTTTCGACGCAGTCGAGTGGGCTGCGGCGCTTCCGTATTCCAACGGGAAGGTCGGCATGATGGGCGCTTCTTACGTGGGCGCGACACAAATGCTGGCTGCGATTGCTCAACCCCCGCATTTGGCGGCCATTGCACCGAATATGACCGCCAGCAATTATCACGATGGCTGGACCTACCAGTCCGGGGCATTCGAACAATGGTTCGATCAAAACTGGACTACCCAGCTCGCACAGAACACGCTTGAGCGTTTCATTCACCAGAATGCAAATGCGGTGGTCGGAGCACCAACGCTGCCTCTTACGAACTACCCGGTTTTCAACTTCGGGCAGCTACCCGCTGATGCTCAGCTGACGCAGATGATTGCACCCTATTATTCTGACTGGCTGGCGCATCCTGATTACGACGATTACTGGAAGCAATGGTCGATCGAAGAAAACTTTTCGAAGATCGCGGTCCCGATGCTGCAGGTCGGCGGCTGGTATGACATTTTCAATGCAGGGACGTTACGTAATTATATGGGCGCCAAGAAAAACGGCGCGAATGAAGCAGCCCGCACCCAGCAACATCTTTTGATCGAAATTGGTGGCCACGCCGGATTCGGCCGCCGCATCGGCGACGTGGACTTTGGCCCTCACGCTCTTGAGAACGTTTATACCGACGTCATCCTCGATTGGTACGATTTTCTGTTTAAAGGAATCAAGAATCAATTTGCTACCGACAAGCCCGTAAAGCTTTTCACGATGGGCGCGAACGAATACCGCCAGGAAGACGATTGGCCGCCGCCGCAAGCTCATGCGACCAAGTATTTCCTGCACTCGACCGGGCATGCGAACTCCCTGCGAGGCGATGGCTCTCTTTCAACCTCCACGCCAAAGTCCGAACCGCCTGACAATTATGTCTACAATCCGGGCAATCCCGCGCCCACCATCGGCGGACCGCTTTGTTGCGACGAAGAACACATGGAGCCCGGACCGCGCGATCAGCGGCCCGTGGAAAGCCGCGATGATGTCGTTGTCTATTCGATCGGGCCACTGGCCCAGGATCTCGAGGTTACCGGCCCTGTGACGGCCGATCTATTCGTTAAATCTTCAGCCGTGGATACCGACTTCACGGGAAAGCTCGTCGACGTCGGTCCAGATGGTTTCGCGCAAGACCTGACAGAAGGGATTCTTCGCATGCGCTACCGCTCTTCGCAGGAACATTCCGAGCTGATGAATCCTGGGGAGATTTACGAGATAACGCTGGATCTCTGGGCTACGAGTAACGTATTTCTTCGCGGGCATTCGTTGCGCCTGGAGGTTTCCAGCAGCAATTTTCCGCGCTTCGATCGCAACATGAATACTGGAGAAGAAGGTCGATCTGCCCGAAACTTTGTGCCAGCGACGAATGTAATTCTTCACGATGCTCAACATCCGTCGGCGCTGATACTTCCAGTAGTCTCCGGGAAATAATTGTCGTGCGAACGTACCGCGGGATCAAGGCGAGTCGTCTGCAGATCCAGCCTCAATCCCGCTGTGCCGTTACCTTCAGTACAGCAAGATCGGCTCGGATCCCAACTGAACTTTGCCTCCTACAATCTTCGTTGTCGCTCCCTCCAGCGTGGAGTAGTACGTCTTGCTCGTCTCAACGGTGGGAGTGCCATTCGTATCCCACATCGCTTGCGACGTCCCAATGTTGCACGTATAAGTAGTCCCCACCTCGGAACAAACTGGCGTCGGCTGCCCGATCGTCCACGCCATCACCTGCTGCACAGCGGTACCGGCGTTGGTAAGTTGTCCGTAACTCAGCAGATCGACATTAGGAAAGTCCCATCCATACCAGTAAAACTTCTGAATACCTCCGGACAGAATCAGCAAATAGTAGCGTCCGACAAAGGCTACGTCCTCGGTCTTAGGGATCGGGTTCTGTTCTCCCCAGCTGCCTTCTGTCATCAGGATCGGCAGACCAGTCATGCCGGCGGTCGACAGCACCGACTTCAGCGTCGTGATGCCGTCTGAAATCGATTCCGGTGGCCACCCTCCATATCCGTGAACGGCGACCACGTCGGCATACCGCGACCCACCCGCCAGAAGGTAGGGCAATAGCACTTCCTCGGGTGCGGTACTGATCAGTTCACTGATGCTCGGACTGGTGACCAGAGCTTTCGGATCCATGGCGTGCACCGTGTTGTACAGATCCTGATCGAGTTGCAGCATCTGCGCGGTCGTCATGTTGCATTCAGCTTTTACGTCGAACTCATTCCAGAACTCGTAATACTTGATGGTACCCGGACCCACGTGGTTGATCAGCGCCGTGATGAAGTCGATCCACGTTTGATCGCCCGTGTTCCAGTCTTTTGGAGCGTCACAGATTCCGCCGCCATTCTGATTATCGGTGCAACTCAGATCGTTCGGATCTGAACTCGCCCAGTGCGGTGTAGCATATGCCGTAAACATGATGTCTTCCCCCGATTTCTGGGCATCCGCAATCCATGTATCCAGCCGGGTAAAGTTGTAAAAGCCCTTCGACGTTTCGATGTCTGCCCACTTCACACCACCGCCGAGCGTTCGGTAAGCCCCGAAGGACATACCCTTCGTTGAAGGCAGTGGTGCCGTCGTATTCTTGATGTGAATTCCAAAAAAACTAGCCGTCGTCGTTTGTGCTCCGCCCTGAGCGCATAGCGCGCCAAGAAAAATAACCCCAGAAACTGCCATTCGGAGACAGTTCTTTCCCATGATCATCCATGTCCTTTTGAAAAGCTGAGATCTAGACGTAGTGACAGCAGCGAAGCGGGCGCGGGTGTTGCAGTGGGCGAAATACTACACGATTCACATGCAAAGAAACATTAATAAATTGATCCATACGAAATTGAAAAATCGATAAGCTTCGCTGACTAGTTCAGCAAGCGACAGCTCGAACTGCCCAGCTGGAGCCGGGTTCCACCTAACGCACCGAACGAATTGCACGCAAACGCTGTTGTGCTTCGGCCATGTCCGGAGCAATTTGCAAAGCTGCTTCGTATGCGGCAGCGGCGGCTTGTATGTTTCCTTGATCCTCCAGCGCCCTGCCTAACCAAAAATCTGCCGCCGCCATAGGCGCGATTCGCACGGCGCGCGACAAATCACCCACTGCTGCATCGAGCTTTCCCTGTCGATATTCAGCCATCCCACGCCCCAGTAAGCTGTTTTGCTTTTCCGGACTTACCTGGAGTGCGGCAGTGAATTCTCGCTCTGCTGCTTTTGGATCATTCAAGCCTATGAGCAGAAAACCCAGATTGCTGTGCGCCTGCGCGATCTCGGTCGCATCGGTGCTGTACCTAAGAGCGAGTTCATATTCGTTCTTGGCGACGTCGATATGTCCCTGCTGTTGTTGCAAAACGCCGAGATTGTAATGGGCAGTCGAAAGCCGGGGCACATACTCGGCGGCAGCTTCGAAATGTGGCAGCGCCAAGTCCGGCCTTCCCATCGCCATCAAAGCGGTACCCAGATTGTCCTCAGCGATTCCGTTGTGGCTCGTGACCGCAAGAGCGTGAGAGAACAATGTATAGCTATTGCGCCAGTAGCTGATCTGCAAAAAAGACATCGACGCGTAAGCGATCAGTACCGCGGCGACAATCGCGCCGCTTGCAAGCTGCGAGAGCTCGAATCGCTCGAACACTTCTGCCCCGCCCCATACCGCGACAATAAATAATCCAACGAATGGCAGATACGCGTAGCGGTCCGCCATTGCTTGACGTCCCACCTGCACAATTCCGATCATTGGCACCATCGCTGCCAGATACCAGAGCCAGCCGGTCAGCAAATAGCGATGCCGATTACGATTGATCCAAACAAAGCCAGAGATTCCGGCAAGCAGTACTCCCGCCAGACCTACCTGCCACAAGGGGAGAAGTTGTTCAGGATGCGGGTAAAAAACCGCCAGCCCGGAAGGCCAGATTCCCTTCCCGATATAGGCCATGTACGAATAAACTGCGTTTTCAATTCGCAGACCCAGCGGCAATAGTTCGGTCGATCCCAGAGCGCCCCCGCTGTGCTGCGCGTACAGCGTGATCCAGGAACTTGCTGCCGACAGAGCAAAGAGCGGAATCTTTTCTGCAACCAGCCAAAACGCCGTCGCCCCCTCCTTTCGTGAATCGAATGCGATGCGCTTCAGAGGCCAGAAGTCCCACAGCAGAAGCAACACGGGTAAAGTAACAACCATCGGCTTGGCGGCGAGCCCGAGCGCAAAGAGAAGTGCCACGATTACATATCGCTCCCAACGCCGCTTCCTCGCGCACCACCCGTAAGTCCCCATCGCCACCAGCAAAAAGAACATCGACAGCAGCGACTTGCGCTCCGCCACCCATGCTACGCATTCGACATTCAACGGATGAACAGCAAACAGCGCGGCAACAATCGCGCTTCTTACCGAATAGCCGGAGGCTCTCTTGAGCAAGAGAAACAACAGCACCACGTTCAATCCATGCAGCAGAACGCTCACTGCGTGATGACCGCGCGGGTTCGTGCCAAAAAACTGGACGTCTGCCATATGCGAGATCCATGTCAACGGATGCCAATTCGCTTCCACCGTCGCCGTGAACGCCCACTTGACGTTGTTCCAGGAAAGTCCCTGCAAGACGTGTACGTTGGAGGTCACGTATGCGGGGTCATCATAATTCACAAAGCCATTGCTAAAAGTGGGGATGTAAAGAATGAGGGTGCCGACAAACAGAAGAAGAGAAATGATCAGAGAAGAACCCAGGTTAACTGATGGTGAGGAAGACGATGAAAAAGCCGTATTCCCCGAGGTTAATATGGATTCCTTCATCGCGACGACGTTCGACATCCTTCCGACCAGAACGATCCATCTATCGTGAGGCATTCGGCAATGCTGGACAAGTAAACAGCTGGTGACGGGGCGGCGCTACGCAAATAAAGCGGGCCTCGTCACACTGTGACAAGGCCCGCTCAATTCGCCAACTCTCTCGCTTCGGACTTCTCCGCTACGCGATTGCCTTACTGGTTTTGCAGCAGGATCGGTTCCGTACCCACAGTTACCGATGCACCCTTGGAGATAGTGTGCTTGGTTCCAGTCAGGTCGAGATAGTTGATGTACTTCGACGCCGGCGTGTAGCTCTTGTTTCCGCCTGGATGCCACACAGCCTGTGCCGCGTAACCGCCCGAGCCAGTCAGACCGCAAGTCCAGATTCCGGTCGAGGTAGCTTCCGAACACAGCGTGCTCATGGTGCGGCCGGACATCCATGCCTCAACTTCTTTATAGGCGGTGCCTGCAGTGTTCGCTTTGCCGCCAGATTCCAGCGTTCCGGTGCGCTCATCGTTCCAGTCGTACCAGTAGTGCCGCACAACGCCGTTAGACCAGAGCAAGAGATATAACCTCGCTACGAAGCCTGCTTGATCGGTGGCGCTGGAGAGAGAGCTGTCCAGTCCCCATGCTCCTTCCGTCGACCACAAGGGCAGCGAACTGATTTTGTAGGTGGCCATGACGCTCTGGTAGCACTGCACCACGGGAACGATGTGCTCGGCAGTCGTGTCGTAATAAGTGTGGAGCCCGACGATGTCGATCCACTTGGTACCGCCGGCTGCCAGGAACGATCCCAGACGGTCAGGCATCGTGCAGTTCGCGTTCGGATAGGTGTAGCTGAGCTGGCCATTCGCCGGCGAGATGATCTTTGCACTTGGAATGTATTTCTTAATGGTCTGGTTCGCATCCTGCGCCATTCGCACCAGTTGGGCGTACGTACCTGTCCACTGCTTAATGTCGTGGGGAGTATTCCAGAGTTCCCAATAAGTGATCGTTGGCTCGTGCTGTGCGATCGCCGTCACGAAGTCGATAAAGTGCTGATCACTGCCCGTTCCGTCAGAATTGAGATCACTCGGAGGATCGCAGGCTCCATCCGCCATATCGCAACTGCTATCGCTCGGCTTCGAACTTGCCCAACCCGGCGTCCAGCCAAACGTATAAATCAAGGTGTCGTTGTGCGATTTGGCAGAGCTTACCCAGCTGTCCAGTGTGGACCAGTCATACACGCCCTTTGCCGTGTTGATCTGTCCCCAAGCAACGCTCGAATCCCACAGCCGCATTCCTGTAGTCGTCATCGTCGGCCAAGCAGTACCAAACAGAACGCCGTCGTGCGCCGACATGCCGAACATAGTGGACGGAATCGTAGTCGAGGTAACCGAAGGCGGGTCGATGGACCCCTCAGCTTGATCAGTTTGTGCGACCAGGCTGGTCGCAATTAGCAGGATAAAAATGCCAACAGCTAGCTGGCGGGGCGCGAGGAAGTTCTTCGCTCTCATCGTAACTCCTTAAATTTTTTTTAAATAGACGCGGGAGACGAGTGGCAAATACCAGGGCCGAAACCGCTACTACCCAACGAGATAGTACTACCGCAATACCTGATTTCCTGTAATGACTGGTTCTAGAACTTGTGTGTAAGAATGCGCCAACTGGGAGCGCTGCTTCGGTTGACGGTCGGCCAGATTGCGTCATCCGAAACCAAACAGTCGAACGCTGCTTCCATAATCGTTTCTGTTGGATTCAAGGTACTCCTAAAGTAAGACTGTATGCAATTCGCTCTTAGGGATATGCCCAGAATTGGCAGATTTCAGCAGTTCATCCCTGATCCGGTATTGGAACTCCTGACTGATGAGACCCAGCTAAAACGAGCGAAACTTCGCCGCCGTACAGTGACGCTCCCAACCTCTGTCCCATGAACGCCCGATGGTCCGGCGGGCTCCGAAAACCTATCCTTAATTTTATTGATCGCCAAACCTTAGGAGTTCCTGTGACCCGATTCTCGAAATCAATTCTGAGTATTTCTGTTGTAGCAGCGTTTGCTCTTCCCAGTGCCGTTGGTCAGAATTCCGTCACCCCAGCCGCCGCAGTCCTTTCGAAGGCGTCGGCAGGAGTCACTGTCGCCGATTCCACATTCTTGAAAAAGGCAGCCGGCGGCGGAATCGCAGAAGTTGAACTGGGACAGCTCGCAGTCGAAAAGGCTTCCAGTCCCGACGTAAAGCAGTTCGCGCAACGCATGATCAACGATCACACCAAAGCCAACGGCCAACTGAGACAGGTCGCTGCCGAGGAACATCTCCGGTTGCCTCAGGGATTGAGCGCCAAAGACAAGGCCACCAAGGACTCCTTGGCAAAACTATCCGGAGATGACTTTGACCGCGCTTATATGAAGGATATGGTGCAGGATCATCGACAGGATGTCGCCGAGTTTGAGCGCGAAAGCAAGTCCGCGCAAGACCCTGCGGTGAAAAGTTTCGCCATGCAGACGTTGCCTACATTGCGCGATCACCTGAAAGAGGCGCAGAGAATTGCCCCGAAAGAACAATCTGCACAGAATTCGCCGCGCTAGCGCGGTAAAGACACAAACGCTTTCCGGATGGCCATAACCAGCCCGGGGATCGTGTATTCCTTGGCTTTGATGTCGGCTTTCAGGCCAACTTCCTTCAGCGTCGCTGAAGTGACAGGTCCGATCGACGACATCAATATGCCATCGAGATAAGCGCGCTTCTTCCCGAGCAGTGTAACGAAGTTCTTGACCGTCGAAGAGCTGGTGAACGTCACGACCTGTGGCCTCCGTTTGGGATTTGCCAGCGAAGCTTCCAGTCGCGCCCGGGAGGATTGCGGCACAACCGTCTCATAAGCTTCTACCACGTCAACTTCTGCGCCAGCCTTGCGGAGCTCTCGGGGAATGACATCGCGGGCGACTCTCGCCCGCACCAGTAGAACTCGTTTCCCTTTCACCTTCGACTTCAGGCTTCGAACCACGGATTCCGCCACGTATTCCTTGGGCATTACATCGACAGCCGCACCGCGCTGTTCGATCGCCTTCCTCGTCGCCGGGCCAATCGCCGCCACAAGCAAACGCTGTGGAACATGCCTCCGGCGCAGCTTTTCCATGCGCGCCCACATCGCTTCCACTCCGTTCACGCTGGTCAGAATCAGCCAGTCATACGAGTCCAGATCCTTCACCGCGGCATCGAGCGGCCGGAACGAACGAGGATTCCGGATTTCGATGAACGGAATCTCAACAACCTCGGCGCCAGCCTTGCGCAGCTCCGCCGACAAGGCTCCCGCCTGATGACGAGCCCGTCCTACCAGCACCCGTACTCCAGCCAGTGGAGCTTGATCAATGGCAGGCTTCTTCATTCTTCCTTCTTCGCCTCTTTTTCTTCCTTGCCTAATCCGTGTTCGCACATCAGCCGCGCCGTACCCGAGATCGCAGTGTCCGCCGCGCCGCTCAACGATTCGATCACTTTTCTTTGTTCGTCGCGCGTGCGGTTCTGGCTCAGCTTGAATTTAGCTTCCACCTTCGTGACTGCAATCTCGAAGCCCACAATGTGCCCTAACATCCGCGTGCGGTAAGCCTCGCTCAGGCTGCTCCACTGCTCTTCGTATGCGGCTTCGAACGTCGGGATCAAGTCGTGCAGCATGCCCAGCAGTTCCTCGGTCTCGCTGAACATCCGAGCCTGTCCGTAGACATGTACCGCGCCGTAATTCCAAGTGGGAACGTTCTCCCGCGTCGCGTAATTCGTTGGCGACACATACGCGTGAGGCCCATGAAAAATCACCAGGCAGTGCGCCTGCTCCTGCAGATACCTCCAGTGCGGATTCGCTTTGGCGACATGCCCCCGAATCAAAAGATGCTCCCGCGCTTCGCGAATCACCACCGGTACATGCGTTGCGAACGGCCCATGTGCCGTTGTCGAGACTAAGATGGCAAAAGGGTTCGCCTGCATGAACTCCAGCGCAGTGGCGTGATCCTCTACTCGAAAATGTTCCGGAATGTACAAGTATTCTTTCGCCTCTGGTCCTGCTCGGTCTGGCTTCCATCTCTTCCGGATGAAGGAAGAAAGCACGAACGCGTCGAATCGCCGTGGAAGAGCGGTCCTTCAAGGGCCGCGTTCAAGCCTAACCGCGTCCCGAGCCTCGACCGGCCGTGGCATCCGACTCTTTCTTCCGTATATAAATCATCTTCTCGACTTCCGCGATGACGATTCCCTGCTCGTCTTTTATGTCGACCTTGAATACGGGCTCGTACTTGATCAACGTCTTCAGTTTCTCACGGATGTCCTCGATCTGCTGATCGCTAATACGAAACTCCGCGCGCACCGTCCCTGTGCCCGGCTTGCGATAGCGAATCGACGCAGCTTTGTCCCAGATCACATACTCTTCGCCTAACTGCGCCATTAACATCAGCATATAGAATGCGTCGGTCATGGCAAAGAGCGATCCGCCGAAATGCGTGCCCACGTAGTTGGCATTCCACCAGGTCAGCCTCATCTCGACATCGACCGATTTCATATCCGCCGCGATGTGCTGAATGCGAATCCCGGCACCCAGGAACGGCGGCCACAGATTGATCCACCGACGCAACTTGTGCGAAGACTTCGCACCGCCCAGCAGCTTGAGAAGCACATTCCGGGTCATTGCCTTCGTGAGACTTCGTGCCCTTCGTAGAGATTGATTTTCAGCGGAAGTTCGCTAGTGAATGTCTTGCGGTGAACGGTCTCGAGCCGGCGCCACTCATCTTTACGGCTGCGGAGGAACCGCCAGCCCGCGGCCGTAGACAGCCTCGAGGATCTCATCGCCGCCGCGCGCCAGCAGCGCGGCTCCAGCCTCGTTTCCCAGTTTCTCCGGATCATTTCCATCGCGCGAATCTCGGAGGACCTTCGACCCATCCGGATCGGCCACGATCGACTCCAGATGCAGCCGCCCGTTTTTCATCTCAGCAAACGCGCCGATCGGAACCTGGCAGCCTCCGCCCAAACTATTGAGCAACGCGCGCTCGCAAGTCGTAGCCGCACGCGCATCCGGATCGTTCAAGAACGCAAGCAGCTCTCGAGTGGTGGCATCGCCTTCGCGGATCTCAATTCCCAGCGCGCCCTGCCCCGCCGCCGGACACATAATCTCCGCCGGAATAATCTGCGTGATCCGCTCCGTCTTGCCAAGACGCTTCAGCCCAGCCGAAGCAAGAATAATCGCGTCGTATTCTCCTGCTTCGAGTTTACGCAGGCGCGTGTCAACATTCCCGCGCAGCGGATGAATATCGAGATCGGGCCGGACGGCCTTCAGCTGCGCCTGCCGCCTCAAGCTGGAGGTGCCCACCCGCGCCCCCTGCGGCAACTCCTGAAATCTGGCATAGTGCAGCGAGCAGAAGGCATCCCGCGGATCCTGTCGCTCCGTGATCGCAGCAATTTCAAATCCAGGAGGAAGCTCGGTCGGCAGATCTTTCAGAGAATGCACCGCAAGATCGACGCGGCCGGCCGCCAGCGCCTCTTCAATCTCTTTCGTGAACATACCCTTGGTGCCGACCATTGCAAGGGCAACATCTGTGATCTTGTCCCCGGTCGTATGGATGATCTCAATCTCAACTTCGTGCCCACGCTCCCTCAGCAGCGCAGAAATGTGATTCGCCTGCCAGAGAGCCAGCTGAGAGCCGCGCGAGCCGATGCGAAGATGGGCCATTAGTGCCTCGTCCCCACTTCATCCTTCTTCGCCGCCGCCTGCTCTGCTTCTTTTCCCTTCACCTGCAAATTGAACAACCGCCGCACCACGTCGACCACCGTGGTCGCTTCGGATTCCTTCGCCGCCGACTTCAACGTCGTTATGGGCGTATGCATCACTTTATTGATGATTCCTCGCGTCAGAGCTTCGACGGCAATCTCTTGCTCCGGACTTAGTTGCCCCAACCGTCCCCGTACACGGTCGATCTCCGCCTGCCGGATTGTCTCCAGATGATCCTGCAAAGACACGATCGTTGGAACCACGTCCAGCGTGTGCAGCCGCGCTTCGAAGCGTTCAACCTCGCTGGCAATGATCGATTCCGCCCGCTCGGCTTCCTTCCGCCGGTCGGCGACGTGGCTCGTCACCGCCTGCTGCAGGTCATCGATGTCGTACGCAAATATCCCATCCAGCTTCGCCATCTCCGGCGAAACGTCCCGCGGGACCGCGATATCGATGAAGAACATCGGACGATTCTTCCGCCGCGACAGAAATTGTTCCCCATGTTCGCGCCGGAAGATCGCGTGTGGCGCGCCGGTCGAGGTGATGACGATATCGGCCTTGTCGCACGTGGAATACAGATCGTCAAACTTGATCGCCTGTCCGTTGAATTTCTGCGCCAGCCCGATTGCTCGCTCGTACGTCCGGTTTGCCACAAAGATTGAAGCGCAGCCGTGTGCCATCAGATGGCGCGCTGCCAATTCGCTCATCTTTCCGGCGCCGACAATGAATACAGTTTTCCCTTCCAGCGTCCCGAAAATCTTTTTCGCCAGTTCGACCGCAACCGACGCAATCGACACCGACGACGACCCCACCGCCGTCTCGCTGCGCACCCGCTTTGCTACCGCAAACGCCCGGCTAAAAAGCTGGTCCAACTGTCCACGTACCGCGCCCACCGCCCGCGCCGTTGCGTACGCTTCTTTGACCTGTCCTAGAATCTGCGCCTCGCCGATGACCATCGAATCCAGGCTCGAGGCCACGCGAAACAGATGCCGCACCGCATCCTTCTCGCGGAATTCATACAAGTGTGAATCGAGCTCTTCCGGCGTCAGATGAAAATGCTCGTGCAGAAATCCGCGCAGGTCGGCGTGCCCGTTGGTGGTGTGCGTAATAATCTCGACGCGGTTGCAAGTCGAGATCACCATGGCCTCTTCAATTCCCGGATACGCGGCCAACTCGCGGCAGCAATCCGGCAGCCGCGATTCCGGGATCGCCAGCCGCTCCCGCACTTCCAGTGGAGCGCTCTTGTGATTCACGCCGATGAGCTGGAATCTCATGAGGCGCCAAACCTGTGCATGGTCGAGAAATAATTTGCCGCCCAAGCCGCCAATGCCGCTACAAATGCGAACGTAGCCAGGAACGCCGCGCGCCGTCCCCGCCATCCTGAATTCCAGCGCGTGAAGACCATCACCATGTAGACGGCCCACATCAGCACCGACAGCAAAATCTTCGGATCGAGAAAATCCATGCGCCCATAGGTCGTCAGCGCAACCACAGAACCGGTGATGAGTCCCAGAGTCATGAACGGAAATCCAAGCAGCAGCGACCGGTACCCGATCTGGTCGATCACCTCAAGCGCCGGTAGAAACGAGATCAGGCTGGTCGGTTTTTTCGACTTCAACCGCCGTTCCTGAATGAGGTACAGAAGGCTCGCCCCAAAACTCAAAACCAGCGCCGCATATCCCGTGAAAATCAAAATGATGTGCGCGATTAGCCACCCTTTGTGCGACACATACTGAGTCAGCAAAACGGGCTGCTCGTCTACTGCGGCCACGAATGTTAGAAAGAAGACGACGGGAAACACCACCACTCCCGGCGATGTGGTCTTGTAAATCGTGTAGATCAGCATGAAGAACGACATCGACAGGAACGCCAGCAGCGATTCGCCGTTATGGACCGACGCCCAAACGACCTTATCGGTGAGAACCAGCTCCGTCAGGGAGACGAAGTGGAACACCATACCCAGGCTGGCGGCGTGCAACGCGATGCGGCTGAATAGGTCGCTCGTACGGGTCAACGCCACAAAGGCGTAAACCAGTCCGATGAAGTAGCACCCCAGTGCAAAACGCAGCCAAAGCAGTGACATAGGCCTTATAAGGTCCGGAATCCCCTGAGTTTACCCCAAATCGCGGGTCCGGTCCCGAATCCTCTGGTAACATCCTCATCTTCTCCGAGGACGCGGGTAAGGCCAACAAAGCGGGTCACTTAAGTGTGTGATTAGGATCACAGACTGGAATAACCGTAAGGTCCCGACTGCCAAGTCGGACCGGAAGGAACATTCATAAAACTAGGGCTTTAGCCGCTGCGGGCTGGCAAAGCAGAACGCACCGCCCCGGAAGCGCGCGGGAAAAGCTCCGAATCAATTCATCTTTGGTACGCTATGCGGACTCGCCGTGCCGGGCGTCATCCCACCAGCCGCATGCCCGGCTCCCATCGATCCCATATCTCCCGGAGCAAAGCATGTCACGCGTCCGCTCGTAGCCACCCGCAACTGCGCCGGACAATCTCCCGCCGTCATCGCCCCATTCTGCGATTGCACCGTAAACAGCTTGCCGTCCGCGTTCCCGGCCACTCCGACGCTCATCCCCGGCATGTCATACGCGACATAGAAAGGATGCTTCCCTTGGCTGGCCTGCACAGCGCACTCGCTCGCCGTCTTCGATTGATCCGCACTCGCTCCAACGCTGAGCCGCCCGCAATCCGTCGCCGACGCTCCCGAATACTCCTGTAGTTTCTGGGACACCGCGTCCGACTTCGACGGAGACGGCACCCCACCCGAAATCGCCACCGGGCCTGACGATTTGTTGCATGCCGTCAGGCAAGTCAAAAACAGAGTGAATATGACGTACGAAGTTTTCATGTTCGGTTGATTGTAAACCTGCTCGTTCGCCTTTCCTTCTTGGGACCACTGAAAGGGGGTAGAATCTTCCGTTCAGCATGCCATGACTTCAGGGTTATCCACCATTTACCACGTCGAACCGGAGCGAGTGCCGCTGGCCATGCATATCGCTCGCGGCCTTCTTTCCCTATTGATTTTCATGGCTGTCACCTTTACCTATCATTTACTTTCGGTGGAACCAAAAAAATCTAACTCCAGAAGATTTCGCCGTGGACGCGGTGTGTGCGGTGGGCGCCGACGTGCTTACATCTAAGCGCAAGGGCTACGACCTCCATGTAACCGACGAGGAGATCCGCACCCGCGGTGTTTTACCTAACAAAACTGTCAGAAGAGGGCGCATTCGTTATTTCCGCGAGATCGATGGCAACATCCTTCGCGAAGCAGGATTTTTCGTGTCCGAATCCGGTCCCCTCACGACTCGATTCCTTGGATATGTATGGGTTCCTGCCAGACTGCCCGAATACGCGCTGCTAAAGGCTAAAGTGGAAAGTTGGACCTCCATTGAGTAAGCCCTTCGCTTGACATTGACCCCGCCTCTTACTGCTTCCCCGTCAACTCCCGAATCAAATTCACTTCCGCCTGCCGGTACGGAGTTCCATCCTCCCGCAGCACTTCATGAAACCACACCGGCGGATCGCTCAAAATATAGGGATGCTGCCACGACTCCCACGGATAATACGTCTGCGTCTTCCCGGCCACGAATCCCCAGTTGATCGCTCCGACGTGCTCCGCTTTCGCGACAGGCAGAATCCCATCAAACGTACTCCCCACCGAACGCGCCATATACTCCGTGCAGATTACTGGACGATGAAACCGCCTCAGCCACGCGACCTCTGCCTTGAATGACTCGGGCCAGCTGTAATTGTGAAACGTGATCACGTCCGACTCTCGCAGTTGGATCCGTTGGATCTCATCCGGCGCGCTCTCATCTTTCAATGTATCGATATCCCATACCCCGCTCGTCAAAGGCTGCGTCGGATTCACCTCTCTCGCCCACGCAAACGCCTGCGGCAGCAGCGTCGCCACTCGCACTAATTTCTCCGACATCTTCATCTCGGTCTTGGGATAACTTCCCGTCGTGTCCGACCCAGGTTCGTTCCAGACGTCCCAACCAAGAATGCGATCATCCTTCGCAAACGCACCGACTACGCCCTGCACATACGCTTTCAACCGCGGAGCCTGCCCCGGATCCGCCAGCGCCTTCGCGCCCGGACTCTGCACCCAACCTGAATTGTGAACCCCCGGAATCGGTGGACGCTGCGGTCCCAACTTCGGCTGCGGATCCCAACAGGAATCAAATAATACAAACAACGGGCGAATATGATGCAGCGCCGCAATCGCCAAAAACTGGTCAATGCGTTTCTGAAACCCCGGCGCGTCCTGTTCCCAAAGCAAATCGTGCAGGAACACGCGCATCGTATTCATCCCGAGCCCTTCGGCCCATCCCAACTCTTTATCAATCTCCGCAGGATCGAACGATGCCGCCTGCCACATCTCCAATTCGTTGATCGCGTCCTTCGGGATGTAGTTGCTCCCCACAAGCCACGGCTGCTTCGCATACCACTCATTGGCCCGCTGCTCCGACCAACGCGCAGTCTGCGCCGATGCAGCGCAGATGAGAAGAATAAGAACTGAGACAAGGGTGGAAAGAGTCTTGTGTGTTTTCAAAAGAAGGGCTCCGCCAGAACTTATATCACTGCCGAGCCCGCTGAGGGCGCCGAGTCGAAGGATGGCAAATAATATCTCGGCGAGCTCTGCGTAGTCGGCGGTAAACGGTTTTTCATTCCACTCCTAAACTCTCCATCGCTTCCTGGAGCAGCGCGCCATCAATCCGTAACCGGCGCCCGTCAGACTTCACGTCCTCGATTTCATCAAAAGCCCGAAACAATCGCATCTTCACGGCAGCATACTGCTCGGCGTCATTCAACGGACGTCCATGCGCCGCGTTCCACTCCGCCAGCGGCCCTTGCGGCAAAAACACGCTGACCGCGTAAGTCAGTTTCCGGTCTGACGTAACGTCAAAGATAAACTCCGTTGCCGGAGCCTCGGGATCTCCCGCCAGCGCTCCCCGCTTACCGACAAAGTAGTACTGGTAGACATATCCCTGCGCGCCTGTATATGTCTTCACTCGCCGCACGGTCATGCCGACATTATGAAGCGATCCTACATTTTTGTCGCGAAACCACTATTCGAAACTTATTTGCGACCATTTCTATGTATATACATCCATTGTTGGCATGGATCAGTCAACATTGCCTGCGCTCCCCTGTCTTTGCGCGAACCTTCGTAGAGCAGCCCGGACCCTCACGCAGCTCTACGAGCAGCAACTCCGTCCCCTCGGCCTCCGCTCGACGCAGATGACCATCCTGCAGGCGCTTTCGCACACAGGAGAAATCTCCCAGGGACGACTAGGGCACATTCTCGCCATGGACAGCACCAGCCTGACTCGAACTCTCGCCATCATGTCGCGCGAAGGCTGGATCACCGGGCGGCGTGGCGAGGATCGTCGAGAACGCCGGCTTCGTCTCTCCGACGCCGGTGAAAAACAGCTCAAGCGTGCCCTCCCTGTTTGGGAGAAAGTTCAAGCGCGTGTGCGTCATCAACTCGGCGGTCAAAGTTGGAACAACCTTATGCAACTCAGCCGTCAACTCGCTAGCTTCACCACAATCGAAGGAGAATTACAATGAAACCCTACGCAAAACTCATGCTCGTGCTCGGCCTGCTGTGGTTCCTTGGTGCCTTGTCGGCGTCGGCATTGCATCTGTTCGAAAATACTTCGAGCCGCTTGGGAGGCGCGGTTGCGGTGGGCGCTACCGTGCCCCTCCTTGTGTTCTTCGCATGGTTCGGATTGTCTCGGAACTTCCGAGACTTCGTCATGTCGTGGAATCCGACCATTCTCACAGCCGCTCAAACGGGAAGGATAATAGGATTCACCTTCGTTCTACTCGAGGCGCATCGCGGACTTCCCGCCATCTTTGCCTTACCCGCGGGATACGGCGATATGGCGATCGGTGCGACCGCAACCTTCGTGGCCTGGAAGCTGGCCACACCGAACCATCGCGACAGCTTTATTCTCTGGCAGTTGTTCGGAATCGCAGATTTGATCACTGCCGTAACCCTGGGCACCACCGCGGGCCTGCTCGATCCCCACGGTGTATCCATGCTCTATATGACGACGCTTCCACTGAGCCTCGTGCCGACATTCCTGGTTCCGCTGTATCTGATTTTTCACGTGGTGTGCATCGCGCAAGCGAAGCGCTGGATTGTTCCTTCGCGGCCGGCTCATCAAATCGCCACATCCACCCCGATTCGCCAATTCTGAACGGGCGATGAGCTTCGGGATTGAATCTCAGTTGCTGCGCAACACCTGCATGGGATTCACTCCCGAAGCACGCCTCGCCGGAATGTACCCGGAGATCGCCGCCACCATCAGCAACGCCAGCGCCATCCCGAAGTAAGTCGGCAGGTCCCACGACGATGTTCCGATGCCGTTCGACCCGGCATTGTGATATCTGACCTTGCGTTCCACAGGCCAGCGAGCAGATCGTCGCCAAGGCGCTAGCGGTCTGTCCAGAACACCGGAGAAAGTCGCTAACTCTCGTGTTATCAAGATTTTGACCTCTAACCCTCACGCGCTCAATATTTTGCAGATACATTTTGCAGAACCCGCGCCAGTCAAGGCTTTTCAGAGGGGGCGGGGGAGGGGGTACCCTCAATTCCCCGCCCAATTCCCAATACGGAACAACTTTGAAACCTGCTTTCCTGACCACTCCGCAAGTTATTTTTTCGATATTTTCCACAACTCATAGTCCTCGCTGAACCCACACGTCTGATTCATTCTCCTGCTCCATTTCGCCGATAGCTTTTCTCAGGAGTGCTTTCGATGGCCGAATGGTTTTGGACTGCGCTTGGAGCGTTGGCCCTCATCGTGATCTGCGAGGAGTTGCGCATTTACAAGATTCACCGCGCCTCTCGCACCAACGAAGAGATTTTCAGGATCGTCACCGAAAATGCCGCCGACATGATCGCCCTCGTCGACGTCAAGGGACGCCGCTTGTACAACAGTCCTTCGTACAAGCGCATTCTCGGTTACTCGCCCGCCGAACTCGGAGAAACCTCCGCCTTCGAGCAGATTCATCCCGACGACCGCTTTCGCGTCCTCGATGCTGCTCGCGAAGCGCGAGAAAGCGGAATCGGCCAGCGACTCGATTACCGGATCAAGCACAAAGATGGAGGCTGGCGCGTTCTCGAATCCATCGCCAGTACGATCCGCGACGATAAAGGCCAGGTCGCAAAACTCGTGGTCGTCAACCGCGACATCACCGACCGCAAGCGCGCCGAGCAACAGCTCGAGCACAACTTGTTCCACGATCCGCTGAGCGGATTGCTCAATCGGCGATCGTGTCTCGACCGCCTGCAGAGCGCCTTTGTGCGCTCCCGCGGAGACTCTGATCATCCCTACGCTCTGTTACTCGCCAACGTCGATCACTTCAAGGTGTTCAACGAGTCCATGGGTTCAGCAGCGGGCGACGAAATCCTGATAGAGATTTCCCGCCGCATCGGAGCATGCCTTTCTAAAGACGAAAGCTTCAGCCGTCGCGATCGCGGTCAGCCTTCGTCAGATGCCGTCCTGTTCCGCTTGGGAGGCGATGAATTTACCATCCTCCTCGGAGGCACGCCCGATCCGAGCGACGCCATGCGAGTCGCCAAGCGAGTACAAGAGATCGTCGCCGCCCCGCTGGTCACGCAGCTCCGCGAGGTGCGAGTCGCATTGAGTATCGGCATCGCGCTAAGCACGCCGGAACACACGCGTCCCGAAGACGTGTTGAAAGATGCGGACGTGGCGATGCGCCGCGCCAAGGCTCTCGGCGGATCGCGCTGTGAAGTCTTCGATGAAGCGATGCACACCCGCGCCGTCGGCCGGTTGAAGCTGGAATCCGACCTCCGCACCGCGCTCACGCATCAGCAGTTTCGCGTCTATTACCATCCGGTAATTCAGCTCGACACGCGCCATATCGTCAGCTTCGAAGCGCTGCTCCGATGGGAACATCCCACGCAGGGATTAATCTCTCCCTACCGCTTCATCGAAGCAGCGGAAGACACAGGAATCCTCGTCTCCATCGGCCATTGGCTGATCGTCGAAGCTTGCCGCCAATTGCGCCAGTGGCAAACCGACGGTGCGAGTTCGGGAGGCGCCGATCAGGAGCCGATGAACATTACCGTCAACGTGTCAGCTCGCCAGTTCGCCGACGCGCGGCTGGTTAACGATCTTCAGGACGCGTTGCAGGAAACCGGAATCGATCCATCGCACCTGCAACTCGAGATCACCGAGACCATCGCCGCAGCGGATCCCAAACTCACGGTGACCGTGCTATCACATCTCAAGCACATGGGAGTTCGTGTGATCCTCGATGACTTCGGCACAGGTTCGACGTCACTGCGCGGGTTGCGGCAATTTCCGGTCGACGCACTCAAGATCGACCGCTCGCTAGTTCGCGAGATGCAAAGCGATTGCGCGACGGCGGATATCGTCGAGCTGATCATCACGCTTGCGCACAAGATGAGCCGGAAAGCTGTTGCGGAGGGGATCGAAACGTCGCGCCAGTTGGAACGCCTGCTCAAACTCGGATGCGAGCTCGGACAAGGCTACTACTTCTCCCAGCCACTCGACGCCAAAGGCGCTCAGCGCTTGATGCGCCAGCAAGTCGCCGCCAACCGAGCAAACAGCGCCACCGCAAAGTGACCGGCCTTCAGCAGATCATCAGCAACACCACGAAGGCGTCATCCTAAGCGTAGCCTCACTTCAGGCGGGACGAAGGATCTTGCGCCGGCTACGATTCGAACTTGCCGATCCGTGCGAATTCTCCCTAATGAGGTCAGCGAGTGCCGTTTCCGCGCGACACAACTCTTCCATATTCCGTCGCGCGACTGAGCCGGTCGAACATGCGCCACGCTGCCAACGAGACCTTGCTGATCGCTTCTTCCCCATCGCGTTCGTTTACGAGAAAGGACGTCATCACGCAGATGACGTATGGACGTCCTTCTATAAATACGATTCCAGAGTCGTTGCGGACGGCTTCGAGTTCGCCCGGCTTGTTGGCGATCTTCAAGTTCGGCGGAAGCTCGCGCGGGATGAACGAGTCCTTATTCGTACTAAGCACTTTGAAGAAGTCATCGGTCGATTCCTTGCTCAAGACCTTGTCGTGATAGATAGCGTCGAGCAACGTCATCATCTCTCGCGGCGTAGAAATATTCTCGCGGCCTTGCTTCGCAGCCTCAAGGTCCATCATCTTGCGGCGCAGCCGCGTATGTGTCAGACCAAGCGTATCGAGCATAGCGTTCACGTTCTGCATCCCCACGTGATCGATCAATACATTGGTTGCAGCATTGTCGCTGACCGCAACCATCATGGTGGCGAGGTCGCGAAGCGTCACACGCGTCACGCCCGGAGTGAGGCCATTCATGATATCGCTGTCCTGCACCAGATCGGACGCTTGCACGGTGTAGAGATCCGTTAGCTTGAGCTTGCCTTGTTGCGTTTGTAGGTACAGATCGGCGAGAACCGCGATCTTGATGGAACTAGCCTGAGCGAAGACCTCATCTTCGTGAAGGAAATAATGATCGCCTGTCGTTAAGTCTTCGATCGCTACTCCCATCACGCCGTCGAGATGCTGATCGATCTCCTGAATATTAGCTTCGAGTTTCTGCCAGAGAACTTTCTGCTTCCCCGCGGACGGAGGCTGAGATTGCGCGAAACATGAAGTTACAAGCACGATGCAGATGAGTACGCGGTTCAAGTGTCTCTCCTGAGCCGAGGATTGTAACAGCAGCTTTGCGAACGAACTCACAACGGAGAACTCAGGAGACCACTACGGAAACCTGCAACGGGCGCACCGACTCTTACGAGAAAAGTTCAGCCGTCGATCTTTGCCTCGCGCAGCTGCTTCACTGCGGTTTCGGAGCTAACGGGAGAGTAGTAGACCTCTTTGAACGTGTAGGAGCGGGCTTTGGAACTGATGACCGGAAGGATCTCGATGTGCCAGTGATAGTCCTCGTCGATGGTCTTCCAATACCCAAGATTCTTCGAGGGATGGATGCTGCTCGGCGAAGTATGCAGCACCAGGTGAAATTCCTCTGTGACGGAGCGGATACGTTGCAGCGTGCGTCGGAGCAAGGCCGCAAGGTTGGTGCGAAGCCCCGGCTTGTTCAATCCAGTGCGCTCGAAAGAAGCCTCGTGGTTTCTTGGCATGATCCAGGTTTCGTACGGCACGCGCGGCGCATAGGGACCGAGAGCGACGTAATCTCCCCGAGCCTCGATTACACGCTGGGCCTGGTGCTCTTCCTGCTGGATAATGTCGCAGAATACGCAGCGCTCCTTACCGACGAAGTACTCGCGACCGGCACGAAGTTCATAGAGCACGCGCCGCGGGACAAACATGGTCGCAGTGATCTGTGAAGTGGGATGGCTGAATTCCTGTCCTGCGTTCTTACCGTAGTCCTTGAAGAGACTGACGTACTTGATACGCGGATCGTGCTTGAGATCGAGGATGCGCTCAGCGGCGAGGCGCAAGAAATGACCGATTTCGTCGTCGCCGGCGATCCAGAGATGGCGATCGTGGTTGCGATTCTCGACGAGGACTTCGTGTGCGCCAACGGAATGCATGCGATCGTAGAGTCCATCGCCGCGGCGGTCGGGTTCGCCTTCGATACGATAGAGCGGCCGCGGATGAACGACCGAACGAGCGGACCAGAGCGAGCCGGGAGCGTCCGGAGAACTGGCAATCACCTGTTGCGGCGTCGACGCGTCGGTGCAGAAGCCGCACGGAGCGTCCAGACGAGGCCCACCCTCTCCGGGATCATCTCCTGTAATTACCCAGGAGCGCGTGATTGGGTCTTTGCGCAGTTCCATAGAGAAGAAGAGGAGAACACTGCGACAGAATGGTAGTCAACCGGATTTGCTGCGGCAGTTTGCCGCAGAACCATGCGAAATGACGCAGATGAGCGGCACGCCGCTTTGTTATAATCCGCCGAAGCCCGCCCAGATGACCGAGCCGTCCACTCCGCTGATGCGGCAGTATGCCGCCGTCAAAAAAGAACATCCCACCGCGCTCTTATTCTTCCGTCTCGGCGACTTCTACGAACTGTTCTTTGACGACGCGATTGTGGCCGCGAAAGAGCTGCAGATCACTCTGACCTCGCGCAATAAAGAGAAAGGAATAGCGGTGCCAATGTGTGGCGTTCCGTACCACGCCGCGGAGGGGTACATCGGGAAGCTGATCCGAAGGGGCTTCAAGGTTGCAGTCTGCGAACAGGTCGAAGATCCGCGCGTCGCGAAGAAGTTGGTGCGGCGCGAGGTCACGCGAGTGGTTACGCCCGGAACGGCGGCTGATTCGTCGCTCGGATCAGACGAGAACAACTTCCTGGCAGCTCTGGCGCAGGTGGGTGATCGAGTCGGCTTTGCCGCCCTCGATCTTTCCACTGGCGAATTCCGGGCCACGGAATTTTCAGGGGAGGGCGCGCTGCGGCGCGTTCAGGAGGAGTTGGAACAGCTGCGGCCCAAGGAGTTGCTGTACGGATCGGCCGCGCCGCTATTTGAAACAGCCGGAACGCGGTCCACGGAGCAGCCGAGCTTTGCTCGGCCAGACGGCCGTGGGCGGCCATCTCCACATGGTTTGTCTCCTCGAGGTTCGTCTCCAAATACTGTTTCTCCACAACCTCGGGCGGTTGGAGCAACTTGCACGGAAACTCCGCTGGATGATTGGATCTTTGCTCCGGATCACGCACTGCCGTTGCTCGAAAATCATTTCGGCGTGCTTTCGCTCGAAGGATTTGGGCTGGCCGGGCGGACTGCGGCGGCTTCGGCGGCGGGCGCCATCCTTTATTACGTGCGCTCTACGCAGCGCGGATCGCTCGACCACGTGGATCGCATTGGTTGGTATGAACGGCAGAATTGCTTAGTTCTCGACGCGGTGACGGTGCGAAATCTGGAGCTGATTGAGCCGTTGTTTGCGGGTACAGATGCGGGCGTGACGCTGTTCCGCTCGATCGATGCCGCCACCACGCCGATGGGCAAGCGGCTCTTGCGGGCATGGCTGCTGCGGCCATCGCTCAATTTGAGTGAGATTCACGGACGGTTTGATGCGGTTGCGGAAGGCGTAAAAGACATCGTTGCTCGCGAAGAATTGCGGCGTGCGCTCGACGGCGTGCTCGATCTGGAACGGCTGCTGAGCCGCGTTACTTTGGAGGCGGCGAATCCGCGGGATGTACTTGCACTGTCATCTTCATTGGCAAAGATTCCCGCAGTAAAGGCCGCAGCAGGACGCCTGTTTGCGGAACGTTTACAACAGTTGCACGGCTTGCTCGATGAGCTCGGGGACCTGCGCGATCGCATCGAGAAGACGATCGTGCCTGAGCCTCCTCTGAGCTTCGCCGATGGCGGGATCATTGCCCAGGGCATCGATCACGATCTGGATGAATTGCGGGAATTGTCGCGCAACAGCAAGGCTGTACTGGCGCAGATCGAGCAGCGCGAGCGCGGGCGCACCGGCATCTCGTCTCTGAAGGTAAAGTTCAATTCCATTTTTGGCTACTACATCGAAATCTCGAAGTCCAACCTTCACCTGGTTCCGCAGGACTACGACCGGAAGCAGACCCTCGTAGGCGCTGAGCGCTTCACGACTCCTGAATTGAAGGAGTATGAGGCGAAGATTCTCGACGCACAGGAAAAGATTGTCGAGATCGAGCGGCGACTATTCACCGAGCTGCGAACGTCGATTGCTGCCGAAGCCAAGCGCATCCGGCAGACGGCACTGGCGCTGGCGGAGGTCGATGTACTGGCATCGCTGGCGCACATCGCGGCCTTGCGAAATTACTGCCGCCCGCAGTTTGTTGAGACCGGAGGTGAGCTTGAGATCATCGAGGGGCGGCATCCTGTCATTGAGCAACAAGATATGGCCGGAGGCAGCGATCGCTTTGTGCCCAACGATCTCTACTTGAATGACACGACGCACAACATCCTATTGCTGACCGGGCCCAACATGGGCGGCAAGTCGACGTATCTGCGGCAGACGGCGCTCATCGTGATCCTGGCACAAATGGGATCGTTCGTGCCCGCGCGTTCGGCTAAGTTGAGCATCGTCGATCGTGTGTTCACGCGCATCGGAGCGAGCGACAATCTGGCGCGCGGGCGGTCAACCTTCATGGTCGAGATGACCGAAACCGCTGCAATTCTGCATACAGCGACGGCGCGATCGCTGATCCTGCTGGATGAGGTTGGGCGAGGCACGTCTACTTACGACGGGCTGGCGATTGCCTGGGCCGCGGTCGAATATCTGCATGCGCGGGTGCGAGCGAAGAGCCTGTTCGCGACTCACTACTTCGAGCTGACCGAACTGGCGGAGCAGCTCGCGGGCGTGAAGAACTACCACGTTTCGGTGAAGGAGACTGGCGGGGGGATCGTCTTTCTCCGCAGGGTCGAGCCCGGAGCGGCAGATCGCAGTTATGGAATTGAAGTAGCCAAGCTCGCTGGGTTGCCGAACGAAGTGGTGGAACGGGCGCGCGAGGTTCTGGTCGAGCACGAGTTTGCCGAGCAGCAGGCGACGGCGCATTTGTCGCCCGGCGCGAGTCCTCCACCGGCACAGTTGACCATCTTTACTCCCCTGTCGCAGCCGGTGCTGGACAAGCTGCGAGAGGTGGATTTGAATCGTCTGACGCCGCTCGAAGCCCTGAATTTGTTAGCCGAGCTGAAAAAAGAAATCTAAATGCAGAGGGGACTGGGAAATACGGAGGCTGGTCTGTCGCAAGATCCCGGACAATTAATGATCGTCGGGTTCGACGGCGTCGAGATGTCTGCGCGACTGTCTTCTCTGCTCAGACGCTTGCAACCCGCGGGCGTGATTCTGTTTGCACGCAACATCAAGAGCCCAGAGCAAACGTGGCGCCTGCTGCGGGACTGCCGGAAATGCGTATCCACGCCGCTCTTCACTTGCGTCGATCTTGAAGGTGGAAGCGTCGACCGATTCCGCGATGCGCTAGGATCCGCGCCATCTGCGGCCGATGTGTTTGCCACCCGCGATCGCAAGTTATTCCGCAAGCATGGGCAGGTCATCGGTGAGAATTGCCGGCTGATGGGGTTCAACGTCGACTTTGCCCCCGTGCTCGACTTGGCGTTCGAGGCATCCCGCAGTGTGATGGGATCGCGGGCGGTGTCGGAGAATCCGCGCGAGGTCGTCACATATGTTCGGGAATTTCTCGCCGGGCTCGGCGCTACGAAAGTGTTGGGATGCGGTAAGCACTTCCCCGGACTCGGCGAAGGCAATCTCGACAGCCATCATGAGCTGCCGGTGATCGAGAAGTCGATGAAGAAGCTGTGGGCCGAAGACCTCGTTCCCTACCGAACATTGCGGCGGCAGTTGCCGCTTGTGATGGTGTCGCACGCGGCGTATCCGATGGTGACGAAGACGAAAACTCCCGCTTCGATCTCGAAGGCGTGGATCACGGATGTGCTCCGCAAAAAGATTGGTTACGGAAATCCGATTGTCTCGGACGATCTGGAGATGGGCGGAGTGCTGTCCGCCGCTCCGGTGGGAGAGGCCGCGGTCAAGTTCGTTCGCGCCGGGGGAGATCTATGCCTGGTGTGCCATCGCGAAGATTATGTGACGCAGGCGTACGAGGAACTGCGACGCGCGGCGGAAGCCGACAAGTATTTTGCGCGGAGAGTGAACGACTCAGCCCGGCGACTCATGGCGTTCAAGAAAAAGTGGGCGACGACTCTGCGGCCACCGAAGAGACCATCTGCAGCCATGACCGAAAAGTTGAGCCGGAGGTTATGGGAGTTCAATGAACAGGTGCGACTGGATACGTTGAGCCGCGAAGCACGCCGCCGGCCACGAGGATGAACAAGAACTCGATGATCGTCGCTGGAGTGATGAGTGGGACGTCGGCAGACGGGATTAACGTTGCAATCGTACGGATTGGTGAAAAGACGACCGAGGCCGTTGGTGCGAAGTTTCGTCAGCGCATCACCCGGAACGGAAAAGAAAGTCCACTTCACAAGATTCAACTGCTGGGACACGCGGAATTTCCTTATCCTGCCAAGGTTCGGGCTGCTGTGCTGGCTGCGATGAATGCGACCGGAGCCAGTGTTGCCGATTTATCTCGGCTCAATTCGCTGCTCGGAGAACTCTACGCAGATGCGGTTCTGGCTACGTCGCGGCGATTTCGAGCAAAGGTCGACCTGGTCGGCTGCCACGGGCAGACTCTCTATCATCAAGGCGATCCGCAAGCGTTCCTGGGACGCAAGATCACAACGACTTGGCAGACCGGGGAGGGCGCCATCATTGCCGCACGAGTGGGCGTGCCGGTGGTATCAGATTTCCGTCCGGCCGACATGGCTGCGGGCGGTAAGGGGGCACCGCTCGTTCCTTATCTCGACTATTTATGGTTTCGAGACGCAAAGACCGGTCGGATCGCGCAGAACATCGGTGGGATCGCCAATCTGACGGCAATTCCCGCGGGCGGGACTGCAGATGATGTGGTGGCTTTTGATACCGGGCCGGGGAATATGGTGATCGATGCGGTCACGGAGAAGTTGTTTGGGCAGCCGTTTGATCGTGGTGGCAAGATCGCCGCGTCGGGAGAAGTCATTGAGCCCGTGGTCGCAAAGATTCTGCGGCGCAGGTTTTTTCAGGCACTGCCTCCGAAAACGGCGGGGCGCGAGGAATTTGGCCGGGAATTCGTTCGCGAGTTCCTGCGAGACTGTGGACGAGCACGCAAACCAGATGTGGTCGCAACCGCGACGGCGCTGACCGCCCGATCGATTGCCCATGCGGTTGAGCAGTTCGTCATCCGAGGTGCGAAAAAGAAAGGCTTTCACGAGTTGATCGTCTCTGGCGGCGGGGCACGGAACGCTACGCTAATTGCGATGCTCGCAGAATGCCTGGCGCCAATGGGAATCATAGTGCGATTCTCGGATGAGTTCGGATTGCCGTCGGAAGCGAAGGAAGCTACGGCTTTTGCGGTCATGGCTTACGAGACATGGAACCGACGGCCATCGAGCGTGCCTTCCGCTACCGGTGCGACGCGGGCGGCGGTATTGGGGAAAATCTCTTATGCTTGAGCGAGCATTCAAGAACTTTCGCCACGAAGGGCACGAAGGTTCACGAAGAGGAACAAAACCTTCCCGGCTCGACCTTCGTGCAACTTGGTGCCCTTCGTGGTTCCAGCTTTCTGCCGTTTTCATCTTTTCCCCCATTCTGCTCTTCCCACTTCTTTCCTGTTCGTCAAAACCAGACGCGAACACACTGGTCATGATCATCGAGTCGAGCCCGACGAATCTTGATCCACGGGTGGGCATCGATGCGCAGTCGGAGCGCATCGACAACCTGATCTTCGACGATTTGCTGTCGCGCGGAGACGACCTGAATGTCGCACCCGGACTGGCTGAACGCTGGGACATCCCTGACGCGCTGACCTATGTCTTTCATTTGCACCGAGGCGCGAAGTTTCACGATGGACGAACCTTGACTTCGCGCGATGTGAAGTGGACTTTCGACACGCTGCTGCAGGGGAAGATTCGCAGCACCAAAGCCGCCGTCTACAAATATGTTGATCACATTGAGGCCCCGGATGACACCACCGTAATTTTTCATATGAAGGAACCAGACGCCACCTTGCTGTGGAATTTGTCCGACGGAGCTATGGGCGTGGTTCCGTATGGCAGCGGAGATGAAATCACGCAGCACCCAATCGGGTCGGGACCATTCAAGTTCGTGAGCGCGGAGACAGATCGCGAGGTTGTTCTCGAGCGCAACCCCGACTACTGGGGAGAGAAGGCGAAGTTGGAGCGCGTACGCTTCGCTGTGGTACCGGACGAAACGACTCAGGCTCTCGAACTGCGTAAAGGCAGCGGAGATGTGGCGATCAATTCCCTGACTCCAGACACCGTCGTCACGCTCGCTCGTGATCCGAATCTCGGGGTTGAAAAAGGGCCCGGCACGCGGTTGGCATATATGGGGTTCAATCTCCGCGATCCGATCCTGAAAGACGTGCGGGTGCGGCAGGCGATTGCGTATGCCCTCGATGTGCGGCCAATGATCGAATATTTGTGGCGCGGCGAAGCCGAGCCGGCCCAAAGCATTTTGCCGACGCAAAGTTGGGCTTATAACGGGAACGTCCAGCCCTACCTGCATGATCCTGAGAGAGCGAAGCAGTTGCTTGATGCTGCCGGATACGCAGAATCGAACGGACTACGTTTTCACCTGACCATGAAGACCTCGACTGACGCGAATACGCGGCTGATGGTCGCCGTGATGCAGCAGCAACTGCGCGAAGTGGGAATTGTGCTCGACATCCGAAGCTTCGAGTTTGCGACGTTCTTTTCAGATGTGCAGCACGGAGCGTTTCAGATCTACTCGCTGCGCTGGATCGGTGGCAATGAAGATCCCGACATTTTCGAGTACGCGTTTCACTCGTCGAAGTTTCCGCCGAACGGTGCGAACCGCGATTATTATTCGAATCCCAAGGTGGACGCGCTGATTGACAAGGCACGGCGCGAGACTGATCCGCAGGCGCGCAAACCGCTGTATGCTGAGGTACAGACTTTGCTGGCGGAAGACTTGCCCTACATCAATTTGTGGTACCTGGATAACGTGTTGGTGCACACCAACCGGGTGCAGAATTTGAAGCTGAATCCGGCGGGCAACTACGATTTTCTGCGAAGCGCAGAACTGGTTTCGTCGACGAACTAGCGATTCGTTTCCTCTTTTTTCTCCGGTCAAATCGGTTCCTGCCACGTGGTACCATCAAAACTTCGCATCAAATTATGCGTATTCTTTTCATCGGCGATATTTTCGGACGCCCGGGTCGAAACGTGGTCAAGGACCGGCTTCCGGGAATTGTTCGCGAGCGCGGGATCAATCTTATTATCGCGAACGGCGAGAATTCCGCAGCCGGATTTGGTATTACCCCATCGCTCGCCGAGGAGCTTTTCGAGCTCAACATCGACGTCATCACCACTGGAAATCACGTCTGGGATAAGCGTGAGATCATCGATTATTTCCAGATGGTCGAGGGCAACGGACACGGTCCCGCGCGACGGGTCTTGCGCCCGGCAAATTATCCCGCCGATATGCCAGGATCGGGCATGTATCAGGGATTCAAGGGCAAAGTTCCCTACGCAGTGATCAACCTTCAAGGCCGTGTATTCATGGCCTCGAACGACGATCCCTTCCGCGTAGCGGACCAACTTCTAAAGAAAATCGATGCCAAGGTGATTCTGGTCGACATTCACGCCGAGGCTACATCAGAGAAAGTATCGATGGGATGGTACCTTGACGGTCGCGTCACGGCGGTCGTGGGGACTCACACGCATATCCCTACAGCCGACGAACGCGTTCTGCCCGATGGCACGGCTTACATCACCGATGTGGGAATGAGTGGTCCGTACGACGGCGTAATTGGGGTGAAAAAGGAACTGGTGGTTGGTAAGTTCCTCAACGGAATGCCGGTGCGGTTTGAGCCGGCGACGGGGGATGTAAGGATGTGCGCGGTGGTCATCGACTGCGACGAAGACACAGGCAAAGCGCGTTCGATCGAACGACTGATGGTGTCTTAAAGCCTTCGCCCAGAGGATGCCCCCTTCCGAAGCGAGGCGTCTCAAGTCTGCGTCTTTGCGATATCGAAGGTGCAAGGCACGACACTTTCCTCGTTCTTCCGGTGGGTTTCCCGGTTTACCCGAGGTTACGACCGGGTGTATCCGGCGCTATTGGCCACTCCTTTTGACGAAGGAAGCACGGTAAAATCAGTCTTCATGCGGTGCAAAGCAAACATCTTGCCGGCGATGCTGGTAGCTCTCTTTGCGATCTCGGGGCTCGCCCTCGGGGAAGATGCTTCGCCTGCTCCGCCGATTTCCTGCTCCAATGGTCTGATCGGTGGGATCAACTGCATCCCGACGAAACGAGATCTCAAGCAAGCACGGGCCGCTTACGAGCGCGGCATCAAGCTGGATAAAAGCCAACACCTGGAAGAAGCTTTTTCGCAGTTCGACGATGCCGCTCGGTTGGTTCCGCAAAATGTCGATTTCCTGACCGCGCGCGAAGCGGTGAAGGCCAAGCTGGTTTTCGACCATATCGAGCGGGGCAACACGCTTATGGCCGAAGATGCGCGCTTGCGTGCAGCCGGTGAGTTCCGTGCCGCGCTCGATCTCGATCCGGAAAACGAGTTCGCGCACGAGCGCTTCGCAGAAGCCACGCGCGACCCAGCACCGGTTGTGCCTTCCACTTTTGTCGAAAGCCGTCCCTGGAGCCTCACGGAGTCCACGGAGATTCATCTGCTTCCCCCCGACAGCGAAGCGACATTCCACTTCAGCGGGGACGTGCGTACTCTCTTCTCGCAACTCGCGGCAGCGTTCGGCATGACCGTCCAGTTCGACGACTCAGTCGAGCGGCGGCAGGTCACCTTTAACGTCGATAATGTGGGTTTCTTCACCGCTCTGAAGCTGGCCTGCGACGTGAGCAAGACGATGTGGGTTCCGATGTCTGCCCGCCAGTTCATGCTGGCCAAGGACGACGTTCAGAACCACCGGCAGATGGACCGAATGTCGCTGCGCACATTCATTCTGCCGCCGCACTCGACGCCGCAGGAAGCCACGGAACTAGTTACCACTTTGCGCAACATGTTCGACTTGCGCTACATCAATTCCGGCCAGACAGCCGATACAGTCGAACTCCGCGGACCTCCGGCGGCTCTAGACGCCTGCGCAAAATTGCTCGAACAATTGAACAACGGGCGGCCGCAAGTCATGCTCGATGTGCGCGTGTTTCAGATCAGCCACCAACTGACGCGCAACATCGGCCTTCACATCCCCGACACATTTAATCTCTACAACATTCCCGCCGTCGCTTTGGCTGGTTTGGCGGGACAGAATATTCAGCAGCTCATCAACCAGCTGATTTCTTCGGGAGGCATCAACCAGGCAGGCAGTTCTGCTCTTTCCGGGCTCTTGGCGCAACTGCAGGGACAACAGAATTCCATCTTTAGCCAACCGTTGGCCACGTTTGGCGGCGGGCTCACGTTCATGGGATTGAGCCTCGACCAATTTGCCGCCGCGCTTTCGATTAATGAATCATGGGCGCGCAGCCTCGAGAACCTGTCGATGCGCGCCGGTCAGAACACCGATGCTACTTTCCACTTGGGAGAGCGCTATCCGGTACTGAACGCCAGCTATGCTCCGATCTACAATTCGCCGCAGATATCGCAGGTACTTGGCAATCAGAGTTATGTTCCACCGTTCCCATCGGTCAGCTATGAAGACTTGGGATTGAATGTGAAAGTTAAGCCCGCGATTCACGGGGATGGATCCATCACTCTGCAACTTGAGTTGCAAGTGCGCTCGCTGACCGGGCAATCGAATAACGGCGTGCCGGTCATCTCGAATCGTGAATACAAAGGGAGTATCCGGCTCAAGGATGGAGAACCGGCGTTCGTAGCGGGCGAGGTATCGCGCACTGATACGCTTTCGATGAGCGGAATTCCTGGCTTAGGCTATATCCCCGGATTGAACCAAGCCATGGTGAACAACACCAAGCAGGAAAACGACGACGAACTGATGATCGCCATCACTCCGCACGTCGTCTCCAATTTTGCGCGAGGCACTCCGGAGATATGGGTTCCGGATCGAACCCGAATGCCGAACTAGTTCTTCATCGCAAATTCAACGAGCTTCTTATAAATCTCCAGCAGACTTGCGTCGAAGCTTCCGATCCTGCGTCCGTTAATAAACACTGTAGGTGTTCCGGTCACTTCCACTGATTTCCCCAGGGCGATAGAAGCCTCCACCCGCGCTTTGGTTTCAGGCTTGGCGGCACACGCGGCAATCTCAGAACCCTTCACGCCAGCGCCTTCGGCGATAGCCGTCAGCTTCTCATCTGCGTTCTCGAGCGTGATGTCCGACTGGGTTTCGTAGGTCTTAGCTACAAACTTCCAAAATGCATCGTTGGAGGCTCGTCCCACACAGTCAGAGTACGCGGCTCCCTTCGCGGCCCAATTGTGCATCTCCAACGGAAAATTCTGGAAGACGAAACGGGCATTAGGTTCAGCCGCGACCAACGCCTCGATCGTAGGCTGCGCGGCTTTGCATGCGGGACACTGCAGGTCGCCAAATTCGACGATCATTGCAGGCGAATCTTTCGGACCTTTGGCTGGACCTGTCACGCCTTTGTCCAGCGCCTTCTTCACCGGATCGAAGGGCCGCGCACCAAACGGAATGATGTCTCCCACCAGTGCATGCTTGCCGTCAGGAGCGACGTAAAAGCGAGTCAACTGCTGCCCCTGCGAGCTGGCCAGGATGACAACGACCTCGGCCAGCCCTGCGATCTGCGACGGCTTAATGCTAGAGATTTTCCACGTCAGGCCATCTTGATAACCGAACTGCTGATGGAGGAATGCATCGACCGTGGATTCCGAGGGAAGATTTTCTCCACTCGAAGTGGCGGGCTTCGCGGTAGTTGATTTTGCAGGCGTGTTTTGCGCTGTGGCAACGGAGAGAGTTAGAAAAAGCGTCCAGAACAAGGTTAGAAAACTGCGCATGGCTTCCTTTCGCATTTGATGTCGCTAACTAAGAAAGAAAATCAACTTCAGGATTGCAGTGAATCGTGTAATCCAGAATGAAACTCAAACATCAGACTTGGCGGCAATTGGGAAACGGCGTCCATATCCGAATGCCTTGGGAGAAATCTTGAGTCCTGGTGCAGCTTGCTGCCGCTTGTATTCCACGCGATCGACCATGCGCACGACGCGCCGCACCACTTCGAGATCAAAACCGTGATCGGCCGCAATTTGCTCCGGTGAATGCGAATCTTCTATGTAATCTTCCAGAACGGCGTCCAGAATGTCATACGGCGGCAAAGAGTCGGTATCTTTCTGATTCGGACGTAACTCGGCTGATGGAGGCTTCTCTAACGTGTCCTCAGGAATCACAGCGTGGCGTGAATTCGCATACCTGCTGAGGCGGTAGACCAGCGTTTTCGGAACATCAGAGATCACCGCAAGACCGCCAGCCATGTCTCCGTAAAGTGTACAGTAGCCCACGCCGAGCTCACTTTTGTTGCCGGTCGAGAGCACGATCGCGCCGAATTTGTTGGAGAGCGCCATCAACAGCATTCCGCGCGCCCGCGATTGGAGATTCTCTTCGGTCGTGTCTTCCTTCTTCCCAGCAAAAACATCTTTCAGCATCGTGCGATAAGCTTCATACGCTGGATTGATCGAGATTAATTCAAAGCGAATGCCTAGATTTTTTGCCAGAGTGCGGGCATCGTCGATCGATCCGGGCGACGAATACGGTCCCGGCATGCCAACACCGATCACGTTTTCGGAACCGACGGCATCGGCTGCGATCACAGCCGTCAGCGCGGAATCGATGCCGCCGCTCAAGCCGATGATGGCCTTCTGAAATCCACACTTATGCATGTAGTCGCGCGTGCCCAAAACAAGAGCACCGTAGGCGCTGGCTTCGTCTCCCGGAATTTGTTCGTGGAGGTCGCCGGTCAAAGTCTGGGAATCGAAGAAGATCAGATCTTCTTCGAACGACTTGCCTTGTGCGATCACTTGCCCCTCTCGATTGAGTACCAGGCTCGAACCGTCGAACACAAGGCTGTCGTTGCCGCCCACCTGGTTCACCAGTGCTACCGGAACCTTGTGCTGGCGGGCGATGCTGGCCAGCATGTCGCGGCGAAATTCACGCTTGCCGATCCAGAAGGGCGACGCGGAAATATTGAGCACAAAGTTGCCGCCGGCGTGAATCAGAGATTCGACGGGATCCACCGTGTACAGGCGTTTGGTCCAGAAACGTTTGTCATTCCATGCATCCTCGCAAATGGTGAGGGCCATGCGATTGCCGCAGAATGGAAAAAGCTCCTGATGTTTAGCGGGGGCAAAGTTGCGCATTTCGTCGAAGACGTCGTACGTAGGAAGCAACATCTTCGACTGAATGAAGTCGATTTTACCGTCTCGAAGCAGCGCCGCTGAATTCATGACTGTCTTGCCAGTATCGGCGTGGGCCGGGGTCACTAGGCCGCAGATCACGGCAATTCCTATGGTATCGGCGGCGATTTTCTCAGCCCATTCTCGATTGTGCGTGACGAACGACGAACGCTCAACCAGGTCGCGCGGCGGGTAGCCGCAAACCGATAATTCCGGAAAAAGGATGAGTCCACCGCCAGCCGTCTGGGCACGCCGGGAGAATTCAACCATCTTGGCCGCATTGCCGGAGAAATCTCCGACCGTAGGATTGATCTGGCCTAGCGCGATCTTCACTCATCAAGTGTAAAACCTGCATGCGCATATTGCACAGGATGTGAGTCCAGGGCTGTTTCGCGCCGAGGTTCATGGCGAACGCTCAAAACTTGCCAAGCCTGCTACAATAACGATTTTGCAGCGAACCGGAGGTAGGGCGATGCGCCTACGTACGCAAGCGGTTGCGAAATACTGCCTGTTGTTCTCTTTGTCATTTTCGATCTTGAACCTTCTTTCTTCTTTTACCGTGGCCCAAAATGCCGACGGCAAAGCTCATCCGTGGATGAACTCAAGCCTATCTCCCGACGAGCGCGCGGCGCTGGTCGTGAAAGAGATGACGCTCGACGAAAAAATCTCCATGCTTCATGGCACGGGCATGCAGGGCTTAAGTCCAATGAGCCCTCTAGCAATCAATTCCGATGGGGGCGCGGGATATGTACCCGCCATTCCGCGCCTTGGAATTCCGGCTATCCAAATGTCTGATGCCGCGTACGGAGTACGGAGCAGCGGCGAGAACGGCCGCTACTCGACCGCGCTTCCCTCTGACATTGCGGGCGCAGCAAGCTGGGATACGAACGGCGCCTATGAATATGGCGCCCTCATCGGCCGCGAACTCCGCGCACAGGGCTACAACATGACCCTGGGTGGAGGCATGAACCTCACGCGTGAACCGCGCAACGGCCGAACCTTTGAATACATGGGCGAAGACCCCGTCCTCGCTGGAACCATGGTGGGATCGGTCATGAAAGGTCTACAGGCGCAGCACGTGCTCGGGGACATCAAGCATTACGCGCTCAACGATCAGGAGAGCGGGCGGAACGCGGTCAATATCACGATCGATGAGCGCGCGGCCCGCGAGAGTGACCTCCTAGCATTCGAGATCGGTCTCGAGAAATCCGACGTAGCGGCGGTGATGTGCTCGTACAACCGGCGTGATGGTATTTACGCCTGCGAAAACAGGCACTTGCTCACCGACATTCTGAAAAATGATTGGAAGTTTAAAGGATTTGTTCTTAGCGACTGGCAAGCGACTCACAGCTCGGCCAAATCATCGGCCGCCGGTTTGGACCATGAAGAGCCGGGATGGATTTTCTACGGTGACGCATTGAAGAAGCTAGTGGAATCGGGCGCGGTTCCTCAATCAGAAATTGACGACCACGTCCACCGGATTTTGCGATCGATGTTTGCGACCGGCGTGGTTGATGATCCTGGGCACAAGAGCGTAGTCGATGTGCTCGGCGGACTTGAAGTGGCGCGGAAAATCGAAGAGTCAGCGATTGTGCTTTTGAAGAATGATGGAGCACAGCTTCCCCTTGATACCTCGAAGATTCACAGCATCGCGGTCATCGGTCCGCACGCGGACGTGGGGATGATCTCTGGCGGTGGGTCGGCACAGGTCGATCCTCCGGGCGGAAACGCCATCATGCCGCCCGGCAAAGGAAATACTTACTGGCAAGAGCATATTTGGTTTCCGACTTCGCCGTTGAAGTCCGTGAAAGCCAAGGCTGACGGCGCCACCGTGCAGTTTGATTCCGGATCGGATGCAGGCGCGGCCGCAGCTCTGGCCAAAAGCGTCGACGTTGCCATCGTATTCGCGTATCAGTGGGAGAGCGAGGGCATGGACCTGGATAGCCTCTCCCTGCCCGACAATCAGGATGATTTGATCGGGAAGGTCGCGGCGGCAAACCCGCACACGGTCGTCGTTCTTGAATCGGGCGGACCGGTAACAATGCCATGGGCAGGGCAGGTCAGCGCGATTCTCGAAGCGTGGTATGCGGGTAGCAGCGGTTCCGACGCGGTAGCGAACGTTTTGTTCGGAGTGGTGAATCCGAGCGGGAAGCTGCCAGTAACCTTTCCACGAAGCGAGGCCGATTTGCCACATCCGACACTCGTCAAGCCTCCTCAGGCAACCATCGATGCTGACCGCCAAGGATGGAAGCGAATTGCCGCGGGCCTGCCGGTATTTCAAGTCACCTACGATGAAGGCGTAAAGGTCGGCTACAAGTGGTATGACGCCGAGAATAAGCCTGTCTTATTCCCGTTCGGATATGGACTTTCCTACACAACGTATTCGTATTCGAATTTGAGGGTGACACCGGGAAAATCTCCGCAGGTCTTGTTCACCGTCACGAATACCGGAAAACGCGCAGGAGCCGAGATCGCGGAAGTCTACGCTTCCCTACCCGCATCTGCGAACGAACCGCCGAAGCGCTTAGTGGGCTGGGACAAGGTGCAGCTCAAGGCGGGCGAGAGTAAAGAAGTCACTGTAGCCGTCGATCCGAAATATCTCTCCATCTTCGACGTCAAACAGAACGGATGGCAATTAATTCCGGGAGAGTACAGCTTTATGGTTGGCGGCTCTTCGCAAAACCCGCCGCTGAAACAGGCTGTGAACTTGAACTAACCGCAAACGACTGATGGCAGCCGAGGGCGAAGGGCCCTCGGTCGGCCATGCCGGAGCGATAGCTAGTCGTCGCCACCCGCAGGAAATACGGTGTGACGCGGCGCGGGCACTGGTATCGAACCTTTTTGATCTTGCCAAAGCACTCGGTTAAGTTGCGCGGCAGGCGCAGCGTCGGGACGAGAGAAATTCATCTTCGACGAAATCTTGGCGCCAGGAGCGTCTTTTTTATTGGTTTCGTAGATCAATCCATTCTTCAGATTGCGGAAATCGGCCTTGAACGGCGGCTGATCGCCCGATCCTGAAAACAGTCCGCTCATCACCGGAGCGTAGGCGTCATTCTGATTCATCGGCGGCAGACCCAATAGCATCTCCATCGTGTGAATCACATTGACCGTCGTATAGAAGCGATGCTCGACGTTGGGCTGCGCAACTGATCCCGGTGAATACTTGCTGATCACAAAGGCAGTCGAGCGATGCGCGTCGACGTGGTCCGCTCCATCCTGCGCATCGTCTTCAAGGACAAAGATGGCGGTGTCATCCCAATAAGGGCTATGCGAGACGGCATCGACCACGCGGCCGAGAGCGAGGTCGTTATCGGCCACGGAAGCCGCAGGCCGCGGAAAGTTTGGCCGCGTACCTCCCGTATGATCGTCTGGCAGATACAGCAGAACGAAGGAAGGCATCTCGAATCGTGGTCCTTCATTCTCCTGGCGAGCGCGCACGAAGGCGGAAAACTCGTTCAGAAATTCGTCGGCGCGAAGCTGATCGGGATATTCGGTATTGAAGTCTGGAAATAGCGGGTCGAAATGATCGCGCAGCTCCGCCTTACTCGGCTTCACGCCGCTGAACAGCGGCACTTCCCACGGAAACGGACTTGACCCTCCGTGAGGATCTCCGACATTCGGAGGCAGCGTGTCGCCCTGGTTGAGCACCGTGCGAGGACACTTAGCCTCTTGCCCCGACGGAGTTCCTTGCTTTGGACTCGCGGCCTTGCGCTTCTCATTGCACCACTCCGCATTTACGAACTCGCCGTAGTCGCGAAAGCTGACATGATTGCGCGAGAGATTGTCCCATAGAAATCCGGTGCCAGGATCGTCGATATCAGATTGGTTGTGTTCGAGTGGATATTCGTCGGCGACCTGCCCCTGAAAGTCGTAGGTGCGCTCCTTGCCGCGATAGGCGATCTGCCAAGTCTTCTCGTTGTAATCGGAAGTGATTGCCGCCGTCGACCATAAATGGCCGTCGCCGGAAACTTCGCCGCTGTCGTAGAAATTGTCGAGCACTCCGAACTGAAGTGCGAGCTTGTGCTCGTTCGGAGTGATGTCTTGACCGTACATCGTGAGCGAGGGATCTCCATCGCCGACTTTCAGATCGCCGAGAATCTGGTCGTACGTGCGATTTTCCTTGATCACATAGATGACGTGCTTGATCGGATTCTGGCCGCTCGCAAATTTGATCGTTCCCGGATCGCTATGAAACAGGTTGTCGCGTTCGACTGTCTGCGTAAGTTGCGGCAACTTCTGCAGTGTTGACGGAATGTTCAGCCGGGCGATCGATCCCCTAAGCAGTGTCGGAATGTAAGGATGATCTTTATGCTTCGTCTCATAGACGGTCTTGCCCATGTCTTTGTTCGGACGCGCCCCTTCACCTTTAGCGGTAGCGACGAAGAGATCATCCCCGTGAACGGCGAGTGAACTGGGATACCAATCTGTCGGAATAAAGGAAGGGCCCTCGAGAAATATGTCGCCCGGCCCCGGACCGTTCGATACCTTCGAGACGTCGAGAACAGCAACGGCATCGAGCGAGGCGTCGGCGACAAATAGATCTTTCCCGTCCTCTGTCTGTGCAAGCGCAATTGGAGTATTTCCGCCAAATCTCTGCTGCTTTACCGAGACAGTCAGAAAATGAAACGCTTGACCCTGGTCGGTCGAGATGATTGCGACCTTGTCGAGATTGGACAACGTCACATACAAACTTTTCTCGCTCGGGCTCAACAGCATGGCAGTGGGGTGCGATCCTGGCGCCAGGGGTTCTTCCGGCTTATTCAGATCAACCCGCCTGCACAACCTTCCCGCCCATTAAATCAAGTTCAGCCACTTGCGACGCATTCCACAAGCTGCACCAGGCACGCCGGCCGTCTCGGGTCGCGACGCAGGTGTAGGGAAATGACGACGGCACCAAGTCATTCGTACTGAGATCGAACGTGTGCAGAATCTTTCCGCTTGCCGGATCGAGCAGCACAACGTTGTCCGACAGATTGTTGGCGACTAAAAGCTTGTCTTGGCCGCGCTCGGAGATCAGCGCCAATCCCGCCGGATACGGAATCGCCATATGCGGCGGTGCATTCAGGCCGACCGCAAGATGTTTCCCAGTCGAGAGTGGTTGCAGCGGAATCGAAATGAATCGCTGCGGAGCTACTTTACCCGCAGAAAAGCTGTAGACTGCAATTCCGTTTCCGGTGTTGCCGGCTTTTGCGCCAGTCGGATCAGACAGCGATCCCACCGATGCGTACAACCGCTTTCCATCCGAACTGAATGCCAGACCGATGAAATAGCTCTGGTGCGCTTCGTCGCTGAGGCGGGAGTCGGGAAATTCCGTGATCTGATTCGTCTTCAGATTCAGCACCGAAATCGACTGGTGCGCGAGCGTCTCCTGCGTACCGTAGCCATCATTTAACAGCGCGGCATAGTTCCCGTCGGGACTGACGACCATCGTCGCCGGAAAACTGTTCGTGCTGCCGACCCTCCCGGGAGAAGGAACGGTCAGCATCTTGCTCGTCGGGAGATTGATTGGCGGACGATCAGGAGCAGCCGATTGAGCGAAAGCAACTGCGGACGCAATCAGACAAAAAGGCAGCAAACGACGAAAGAGTGCAGGCTTCACGGATCCTCCGCGATGAGGTCATTAAGAAGAGAGGAGTCGAGCGTAATGCAATCGCCCGCGAACGGTCAAAGTTCGAAATTCAGCGGACTTCAAATAGTGCGGTGGCTATCCCAAATTCTGTCGAGCTTCCCTCGACCGACAGCCGCGGCTGTCTCCAGATCTAGCCGGGTGCTATATGCCTGAGGCGCGCGTAGGGAGATGCGATTGTTCGGCCGCAGGCGATTCATCGGGATGCACATTGTGCCGGACGTCGGATCCTTGCACCCAGAAGATGACGTCTTCCGCAATATTGGTGGCGTGGTCGGCGACACGTTCTAGGTTACGCGCAACGAGCAGCGCGTCCAGAGCCTGCCGAACGACGTCCGGTCGATCATTCATCGCTTTGACCAGCTGAATGAAGGCGTCGTCGCGCATGCGATCAATGACGTTGTCCATCTCCAGAACGGCTTGCGCGAGCTCCACCTTGCCTTCGATGAAAGATTCCAGCGCCCGCCGCACCATGGCGCTCACGGCCGTACCCATGCGGCCGATGTCCACAGGCAGTTCCGCGGCCGGAAGTTCCACCATGTCCATCACGCGCTCGGCAATATTGACTGCCTGATCGCCCACACGCTCGAGGTCGGAATTGATTTTGGTAACCGCAAGGATGAATCGCAAGTCGACTGCCATGGGCTGCTGCATGGCGAGCATATCGAATGCAGCTTCGTCGATTTCACGTTCGGCGATGTTGATCAGGTTCTCGCCTTCGAGCACCATTTGGCAGCGAGTGAGGTCGCGCTCAACGTAGGCCTGGCGAGCGCGGTCCACGGCTTGCTCCGCCAGTCCTCCCATGCGAAGCAACCGTTGCCGTAGATCGTCTAGACCTTGTTGAAAGCGCGTGCGCATTATCCGAACCTTTCCTTATCCGAGATCCAATCTGCCTTATCCGAATCTTCCGGTGATGTAGTCTTCGGTCTTTTTGTCGGAGGGCTTGGTGAAAATTTTCTCGGTTCTGTCGAATTCGATCAGCTTGCCCAGCAGGAAAAAGCCGGTGAATTCGGCGACGCGAGCGGCCTGCTGCATGTTATGCGTCACAATTACGATGGTATACCGTTCCTTCAACTGGAAGATCAACTCTTCAATCTTGCCAGTTGAGATCGGATCGAGTGCCGAACAAGGCTCATCCATCAGTAGAACTTCAGGCTCGACTGCCAGTGCGCGGGCGATGCACAAACGCTGCTGCTGCCCACCTGACAGACTCGCACCGGATTTTTTATGCAGGTGATCCTTGGCCTCATCCCACAATGCCGAAACTTCCAAAGAGCGTTGGACGATCTCGTCCATCTTGCGTCGATCGCGGAATCCGTTAAGCTTCAGCCCCGAAGCAACGTTGTCATAGATCGACATTGTAGGGAACGGATTCGGCTTCTGGAACACCATGCCGACGCGGCGGCGCAGTTGGGTCGCTGAGGTCCCGTTGTAGGCATCGATTTCGCCAATTCGGACTCGGCCTTCGACCCGCGCCTCCGGAATCGTCTCGTGCATCCGATTGATGCAACGAATGAATGTTGATTTGCCGCAGCCCGAGGGACCAATCAAGGCGGTCGCATGATTCGCGGCCACTTTCAGATTGATGTCAAAAAGCGCTTGTCCCTTGCCGTACCAGGCATTCAGGTTCTCAACCTGGATTCCAACACCCATAAGTTATGCCGCCCCGAATGAGCCGCGCCGAACCGCGTACCGCACGGCGGCGACCGAGCTTACGATAAGAAGGATGAGAACAAACGATCCCGCCCACGCCTGGCGATGCCAGTCATCGTAAGCGGAATTGGCATACACATAAATCTGCAGCGGAAGAGCTGCCGTCGGCTGGTCGTAACGAAGGTTCCAGAACGTATTGCCCAGCGCTGTAAAGAGCAGCGGCGCCGTTTCGCCCGCTACTCTAGCGAACGCCAGCATGACGCCGGTGATTACGCCCGAGGTCGCTGTACGCAGCGTGATCGATAAAGTGGTTCTCCACCGGGGAACGCCGAGCCCATATGCCGCTTCACGGAGCGCTTGCGGCACCAGAAGCAGCATCTCTTCCGTTGTGCGGCAGATCGTTGGAACCATCATGATCGCCAGCGCCACTCCGCCCGCCAAGGCCGAGAACCCACGGCCGCGCACCAGGAGCGCCCAGGCAACGATGCCGATCACGATCGACGGAACTCCGTTGAGCACATCAGCTGTAAAGCGAATCGCGGCTCCGAAGCGGTTGCGTCCAAACTCGGCGAGATAGATGCCAGCGCCGATTCCGAACGGCACACCGATCAAGCTGGCAATCCCCAGGATCAACATCGATCCGACAATCGCGTTGGCCATGCCTCCGCCCGGCTCGCCGACAGGCTTCGGCGTCTGGGTCAGGAAGGCCCAATTGAGAGAGCCGAGCCCCTTGTAGACGAGGTATCCGAATATCGCGACGAGAGGTGCGAGCACAAGCACGACCGTCAGCACGGCAACGCCGGTCATCACATGATCGGTGACGCGCCGGCGCAGACTGATCGGTGGCACGACAACCTGAGAGGTAGATGCGCTCATGGGATCAGGCATTTCCCTTCGCGGGCTGGCCACGCGTCACGGTCCACACAAGAAGTTGCGCCAGCGCGTTGACGATGATCGTGACCACGAACAGAGCCAGGCCGATCTCAACCAGAGCGGACAGGTAAGTATCCCCGGTGGCCTCGCTGAACTCGTTGGCGAGCACACTGGCCATGGTGTATCCGGGTGCAAACAATGACTTCGCGATCTCCGGCCGGTTGCCGATCACCATCGTGACCGCCATGGTTTCGCCGAGCGCCCTGCCTAATCCAAGAATGATTCCGCCCACGATTCCGGCGCGAGCATTGCGCAGCACACCCACGCGGATCATCTCCCATCGCGTCGCACCCAGCGCAAGAACGGCTTCCCGCTGATGTTGCGGAACAACCATCAAGACCTCGCGGGCGATTGACGAAATGATGGGAATGATCATGACCGCCAAAATGATTCCGGCAGCCAGCATCCCGATTCCATAAGGAGCACCGGTGAACAAACCCGTCCAACCGAGAGTCTTCCCCAAAAACGGCTCGACATATCCGCTCATCAAGGGAACCAGCACAAAAATCGCCCAGAGTCCGTAGATAACGCTTGGAATTGCCGCCAGCAACTCCACGAAAAACGAGAGAGGCGCACGGAAGGCTTTCGGGCACATCTCCGTCGTAAATACGGCGACTCCCACAGCCAGGGGAACTGCGATTACAAGCGCCACCAACGACGAAACCAGGGTGCCGTAGATGAATGGCAAAGCGCCGAATTTCTCGCCAACCGGGTCCCAATCGCTGCCTGCGAAGAACTTGAAGCCGAAAGCATGCCACGAAAGGCCGGAACCTGAGATCAGCGCGTAGACGATGAGGACCAGCACACCGAGTACGGCCAACCCGCAAACCGTCATCAGGGACCTAAAAATGCGATCTGGAACTTCGCCGCCAGAGACATGCAGCAGGGGCGCCGTCCGCGGCGTGGTCAAGGCTGTAACCTTCGTAGCTTCAACAGGTTGCGGACCAGGCATATCAGGCCGTGAGAATGCATGGTTGGCCATCGCCACAACCGTAGCAGACACTTGTTACAGAAGTGTTAAAATAGGGTTAGTTTTTCAGCCGTCCTGAGTTTCCCTCATCATCGGCCGGAGTTCTGAATCACTGGACGCCCGCAGTATCCAAGGCTCTCGTTCTTAGCGTGAATGGATTCTTTTCTTCCCCAGGACCCTGATTTTCATCGATTTTTATGGCAATCGCATCTGAGCGTGGCAAAGTGATTTTTCGCAAGACCGAGCGCGACTTGCAGCGTCTTTCGGAGGGGCACGAACCCGAAGTCGTTCACAGCTTCCGCACGACAACTCGACGCCTCCAGATCCTGCTGGAGAAACTTGTCTCCGACCCAGACCGACACCAGAAAAAACTGCTGAAAATGCTCAACCGCATTCGCAAGCGTGCGGGACGCGTCCGCGACCTCGACGCCCAACTCGCAGCTCTCCGCAGTCTGAAAGTACCTTTGGAACCACGACGCAAGACCCATTTCACTCAGCAGCTTCTCGAGCTTCGTGCAAAGCACGAAAGCAAGCTCGGCAAGATTCTGAAAAAGAAAGAGCTTCGGGAAATCACGAAGCGACTGGGCCGCGTTGCAAAGTCAGTCGAATTCGACTCGCAGGTTGATCCCTTGACGGTGGCCAGACAGATGATCACTTCGGTCGAGCGTCCGGCGGGACGGATTGACGAAGATGCTCTCCATCGTTACCGGATCGCGGTCAAGCGCGCACGTTACGCGGCGGAGTTCGCGCCCAAATCGGTTGAGTCTGCGGAGTTCGTCGCACAACTGAAGCGATTGCAGGACGCGCTCGGAAACTGGCACGACTGGCTCATCCTTACTCAGACGGCATCCAGGCGCCTGGGCGAGATCAATCAATCTCCGCTCGTTGCCGCCTTGCACAATGTGACGCGAGGCAAGTTCCGCCATGCTGTCGCGGAGCTCACGGCAAACGCCAACATCTCTCCGGCGAAGCCGTCTGCGCTGCAGCGAAAGGTTGACTCGAAGGGGCCCATGTTAGTCGGCAGGGCCGAAACCGCGGCGTAGCTTCCGGTCGCGACTTAAATTCGAGCTGATCGAGGAAACGCGTGTGACGCAATTCCTTCCACATGTAAACTGATGGGCGTTTCATCATGCCTACGTTCGCCGCAGTCGATGTTGGCTCCAATTCCGTCCGCCTGAAAATTGCCCGTCTGCAAGGCGGCCGCCTCCGCGCATTGCACGAAGATCGAGAAGTCACCCGTCTTGGAGACGGCGTGTTCGGATCAGGGTTTCTCACTCCCGATTCGATGGCCGAAACCGTCAAAGTCTTGCGCCGCTTCCATCGCGCCACGCAGCAGATCCCCACCGACACCGTACGAGTAGTTGCCACGAGCGCGCTACGCGACGCCCGCAACTCGCAGGCCTTTCTGGAATGGGTGCGATCGGCGACGGGATGGCGCGTAGAGATCATCTCCGGCGTAGAAGAAGCGCGCCTCATTCATCTGGGACTCGTTTCCGGTCCACGAATCGACAGTGCTCCCATGCTGATGATGGACCTCGGCGGCGGCAGCTGCGAGCTCACCGTCTCACAAGGCGGACATATTCGCGACGCGGTCAGCCTTCCGCTGGGCGCAGTCCGCCTCACTAACGAATTCCTCCGCCATGATCCGCCGCGCAAAGGAGAACTCAAGCGGTTGCGCGGCTTTGTTGCGCGTGAAGTGAATCGAGTGGTCGATCGAATTTCCGCATCGAAAATAAAAAGCGTGATCGCCACCTCCGGCACTGCGGCGGCATTAGCTGCAGTTGCGGGTCACATGAGGCGCGGAGCGGCTCGCCAGCGCAACATGGTCTCGCGTGCGGAGATGACGCGCATCGCCAAGCGGATCGCCCGGCTGCCGGTCGCCGAGCGCCGCAAGATCGAGGGCATCGGACCCCGCCGGGCCGAAATCGTCGTCGCCGGCGCCACTGTGTATCACGAACTTCTGGATCGCCTCCATCTCAAAGGCTTTCGCTATTCGCCTCTTGGATTGCGCGACGGAATCCTCGCCCAGATGGCGGCGGACTACGATCGCAGCACACGCTCCGGCAGGCAGATTGAGTCAGAACGTTGGGAATCAATCATGAAAGCGGTCGCGCACTATCATGTCGATCGCAAACACGCGCTCGATGTACGAGACGCGGCGACGCTTCTGTTTTCTTCGCTACGATCAGTTCACCGACTGCCGCCCGAATATCGCGAGTGGCTGGCAGCAGCGGCCATGTTGTACGAGGTGGGTGACTACGTGAATCGAAACGGACGCCATCGCCATGCGAACTACATCATTTCCAATTCTGAAATCCTCGGGTACACGCCGCAACAGCGCCGCCTGATCGCAGCCATTGCCCGCTATTTGGGGAAAACGCGACCGACGCTCGAAGATGGACCGATGAAAATGATCGAGGCATCCGAGCGCGGAGACGTTCAGAAGGCAATCGTCCTGCTTCGCCTCGCACGGGCCCTGAATCTGGGCCGCAGCCGCGCAGTGGAAAAAGTTCGGGTTGCGGTCCGATCCGCGGGAGTGAAGCTGACTCTCGTCCCGCGCAGACGCATGGGAGTAGACCTGGAACTTTGGGCAATTGAAAAAGAGTGTGACTACTTCCGCGAAGTGTTCGGGCGGGAGCTTTCCACCGCTGTGTCGTAAAGCGTTCGCAGCAGCTTCGGCGTAATGCACCATTGCAGAGTGCCGGAAGTGCGGCGCATTTCCACCTTTGCCACCGCGCCCTTCTTCAGCTCGAGTGATGCCTCGCAACCGGAATCACTGATGATCGCGCCCAGGAACTGGCTCAGGTTCGGGTTGTGCCCGACGACCATGATTGCTTCCTGCCGCGAATATTTCTCGAGCAATTTGCGGAAGTCAGCAAGCCCGGCCGTTGGGCGCAAAGCAGCATCCATCTGCAACTTGCCTTCGTAGCCGAGCTCATTCCCGACCAGCGAAGCAGTCTGCGTACAGCGTTTCAGGGGGCTGGAAACAATTGTGTCCACCTGAGCGTTCAGGGCGGTGAGAGCTCGGCCGACGTAGCCGCACTGTTCGATTCCCTCTTTATCGAGGGCTCGCTTTTCATCTTTTTTTGGATTGGCGACGTGTTCGCCGGCGCTGGCGTGCCGCAGAAAGTACAAGATCATATCTGCTTACCGTTCCCTTCCCACGCTTACTTTACGCCTTGACGCGGGTTCTGGGGCAGGCATGAGCGCCGGCGCTTTGCCTTCCGCGACGCTCATCAGGAATTCCTGGGCGCTGAACGCAGCCGCACCAATCGGAGGTCGCCGGTTGCGCTTTCCATGAATCGGCTGCCACACCGGAATATATGTCGAGTCGCTCAGGAGGATGCGAGCTTTCCGGTTATCGGCAAGGTAAGCACCCAGAATTTCGTGGCGGATCCTCTCGCGCAGCATCTCGTCGCGCACCGGCACCAGCACTTCGACCCGTTCATAAAGATTGCGGGGCATCCAGTCGGCGCTTCCGATATAAATTTCTTCGTCGCCGCCGTTTCCGAAGTAGTAGATACGGCTATGTTCCAGAAAACGTCCGACAATGCTGCGAACCCGAATGTTGGAACTGACTCCACGCACTCCTGGGCGCAGCGCGCAAATACCGCGCACGATCAGGTCTATCTGCACCCCGGCCTGCGACGCCCGGTAGAGCGCCTGAATAATATTCTTGTCGAGCAGCGCATTCATCTTTGCGACAATGCGCGCCGGCTTTCCCTGCATGGCGTGCTCAGCTTCGCGGTCGATCAATGCGATGCATTTCTCAGCCAAATCCAGAGGGGCGACCAGAAGAGGCTCGTAGCTGGGGTTCTCTGCATAGGCAGTCAGAAAACTGAATACATCGTGGACGGCACGAGTGATTTCAGGATTCGAAGTGAACAAACTCAGATCGGAATAAATGCGAGCCGTAGTCGCATTGTAATTTCCTGTACCAATGTGCGCGTAGCTTCGCGTGACTCCGTCCGGGTCCCGCCGCACGAGTAACGAGAGCTTGCAGTGCGTCTTGAGGCCCACGAGACCGTGAAAGACCTGCACGCCGGCATCTTCCATGTCCCGCGCCCATCGGATGTTCGATGCCTCATCAAAACGTGCCTTCAACTCCACGACCGCCGTGACTTCCTTGTGGGACGCGGCTTCCATTAGCGCAGGCACGATGTGGGAACGTTCGCTGGTGCGATACAGCGTCTGCTTGATCGAGAGAACGTTATCGTCTTCCGCCGCTGAACCAATGAATGAAACCACGGCGTCGTAAGAATCAAATGGGTGGTGCAGCAGAATGTCGTGCTGTCGCAACTCCTCGAAGATATCTTTCGATTTTGAGGTGAGACGCAGTTCGCGAGGCGCGAAAGGGCGATCCTTCAAATCCGGTCGATTGACTTGATCGTAAACATTGAACAATCGCACCAGATTCACTGGACCGTTGACTGGGAAAACCTGCCACGGATCCAGTTCGAACACAGTCCGCAGACGCTCGACAATCTCCGGATCCGCATCGGCCTCAATCTCCATGCGGACCGCATCGCCCTTACGGCGATTGTGCAATTCCGTGCGGACAGACTCTAGCAGGCTTCGCGCTTCTTCCTCTGCGAGGTACAAGTTGCTGTTGCGCGTCACGCGGAACGGCGCTGAAGAAACGATGTCATAGCCGTGATACATGCGGACAGCATGATGCGCGACCAGGTCCGCGAGAAAAATAAAATCGGCCGTTCCCTCCGACGGCAGCCGCACCAGCCGTGGCAAAGCACGAGGCACGGAAACCACTCCGGTATAAGTCAGTGCCGAGCGCCGCCGTCTCCGCAACAGGAAGCCTACGCAGAGCGCTTTGTTGATCACCCGCGGAAAAGGATGCGCAGGATCGACCGTGACTGGAGTCAGGAGCGGATCGAGTTCCCGCTCGCAATATTCGTCCACGAATCGCAGAGCGTGAGAGTCAAGCTCATGCAGGCCCAATACGCGAATTCCATTGATCGAGAGCGCTGGCCGCAATCGTGAATTCCAGCATTCGTACTGATCATCGACAAATTCGTGCGTCAGCTTGTTGAGCACATCCCGTTTCTCGCTCAACGTCAGGCCGTCGGGACCGGCTTCGTTGTAGCCGTCTTCAATCTGCTGCATCATCGCCGCAACCCGCACTTCGAAGAATTCGTCGAGGTTGCTCGCTGAGATCGAAAGAAACTTTAACCGCTCGAGAAGAGGGTTGCCCTCATCCTCGGCTTCTTCGAGCACGCGCCGGTTGAACGCGAGCCAGGAAGTGTCGCGATTGAGGAAGTACTGAGGATTATCCAGCGAGATGCGAGCCATGGAATGCAATTATCGGACTGCTGCTTGAAGTTGAAATCACCATCCGACCACGATCAGCATCGGACTGGCAAATGCGAACCGCTAGTATAAAGCATCCTTGAAGACTTGCCTGAAGGCTGACTCAACGCTTGCACTTCCAGAGTGCCGCTAATAAAACCCGGCACGGATAAACGCGATTGCGTTACCCGTGCCGGTATCAGCCTTTCTATTTTGAACTCAGTTACGATTTCTCGTTACGGCAAGTAGTACCGGAACGAGGTGAAGATCATCGAATCGAGACCATGCGGCTGGTTCGGCGATGACGTTCCCGACCACGCATTGCGGGTTATGTACGAGTACTGCGGTCCCCATTGGATGCGGCCTTTGGGTCCGTTGTAGATGCGATACCAGAAGCCCGCCGTTCCTTCGATCAGCACGCGCGTATCGGCGGTGCAGCTCGAGAGCCCGCCCGGCAGGAATCCATTGTTGTTTACAGGGCCGGTTTCCGTGAAGCATCCGGTATTGCTGAACTGCGGAGATCCGTAGCCCACAGCCTTCTTGAGAACCGGATCATAGGTTGCACTGCGACCCGCATATTCCGCACCTGCGTTGAAGTACACATCGAGCTTGGGTCCGTGCCACTCGAGAGTCGCCAATCCCTGCAGGCTCTTGATCAAACCGAGCGTGCCATCATCGCGCACGGTCACATCGGAGAGTCCACCGGTGCCGTAGCGACCGATTCCGGCGCCTCCAAAGCCATGCAATCCGAAGTCGACTTTCTTGCCGGCGAACGACCAGCGAGCATTCGCGCCGATACCGCCGCCATTCTTCGAAGAGTTGTACGCGCCCTTGGCATTCGGCCCGGCAGTCGTGCTCAGGCAGTCCGTGGTCGACGAAACGTCTTCGCACGGGAAGACCCGGTCACGGAAGCGGCTGAACACCCCAAACACTTCGTAGTGTCCGAAGCCCGGCTCAAATGCCAGCTTGGCAACCACGTCCGGCGAGGGATTGAACGCATACGATGCCGCAGGCGTACAGGTTGTTGTAGCCGCCGTGTCGGTGCTGTTGAGTGCAGTGCTGCAAGTAGTGATTGCGCCGTTGTAGAGTCCACCTCCCGCTCCGGCCGAACCGAGTAGGAAGTTGGCAGCGTTGTTATGCGTCGTGAGCGTGGCCTGCGCGTTTTCCAGCGAAACCGCGAACCACACCTTGTTGCCGAAGTTCTTCGCCAGGCGAGCACCATACTGCCGCGCCCAGCTGAAGCCCACCGTATATTGGGGGTCGATGGTCATAGGCAACGCTTCTGTGCGGTTGTCCACGCCGTGTTTGGTTTCGGTTACAAGGCTCCACATTTGACCGCCGGTGAAGCTCCAGCCATTGTCGAAGGCGGCTTGGCCCCAAGCCTGGCGTTGACGAAGCGTATAACTATTGCTCTCGTTATTGTTGGAAGTGATGCCGGCCGAGAGGAAGTCGGCCTCGACGTAGCCGGAGAGCTTTACCATATCCAACTTCCCTTCCGCGAGCATCGAGATTCGGGACTGGCGTCCGGAACCGAAGAATTCGGAGATCGAACTCTGCGACGCTCCCGGCATGGTCAGAGAGTTGAAAGGAGTGTTGATGTCGGCTCCAAGAGCGCGCGTCCGATACACAGATTCTGCCGCCAGGAAGCCGCCGGGAGTGATGGTGATTCCCTTAACGTGAATTGCTGTTGGCGGTTCCGAAAGCTTCTTCTGCGTGTCCTGCACGGCAACAACGGTGTTCGCCATGTTGCCCTTCAGGTCGGTCACATCATTCTTCAAATCAGTGACGGTCTGCTGTTGCTGCGTAGCGGTGGCTTGAGCAGCGTCCGCTTTGCTGGACGCATCGGCGGCAACACTCTGGGCTTGCTGCACCGTCTGATCTTTTTGATGGAGCTGGTCTCGCAACTCCTGAATCTGCCGCTCCTGCTGCGCCAACGCTGCCTGTTGCGAGGCGATCGCATCTTTCAGGGCCTGTACGTCAGCGGCTGTAATCGCAGCTGACTTCTTTTTTGATTTCGGCGGTGTACTGGTTTGCCCAACCAGTCCGGTCGCCAGCAGAAGAATTGCACACCATCTCCACTCGAACCTCATCGTCCACTCTCCTTTTTTTCGCGATGAATCAAACCCGGGGCGCCTTGGGTTTTTACTTGACTTGCTTGATTGCTTCTTTCACTTTCGCAACCACGTTGTCCGGCAGCGACGCATAGGACAGGGCGGAAGTCATCTTCTGCCCGTCGGTCACCATCCAGTTCAGAAAATCAGCGAGGATTTTCCCTTTGGCCGCATCTTTGGACTGCGCTGGAATCAGGAGCCACGTGAAGCTGGAAATCGGATAAGCGTCCTTGCCGGGCGCATTCGTGATTGATACTCGAAAATCCGCCGGCATCTTCGGCGCCGAGGCCGCCGCCGCCGTTACACCCTCCAGCGTCGCCTTCAAAAACACTCCTGACGAATTCCTCACGCTTCCGTAAGGAATGTTGTTCTGAATGGCGTAGATCAACTCGACATAACCGATCGATCCCGACAGCTGCCGGATCAAGCCCGAAACGCCTTCATTGCCTTTTCCGCCCATCCCAATCGGCCACTTCACGGAAGTGTCCGCACCCACTTCGTTCTTCCAGTCCGGGCTGACCTTCGAGAGATAGTCGGTCCAGATGAAACTGGTGCCGCTGCCGTCCGAGCGGTGTACGACAATGATCGGTTTATCGGGAAATTTGACGCCAGGATTGGCAGCGCTCAGAGCCTTGTCATTCCAATTCGAAATCTTGCCGAGGAAAATTCCAGCTAGCGCTTCCGGAGTGAACTTCACTTCACCGCTGACTCCGGGAATGTTGTATGCCGGAACGACTGCTCCCAAAACGGTGGGGATATTCAAAATCTTGACTTTGGAATCCTGCAATTGCTTGTCGGTCATGGGCATGTCGCTGGCCCCGAAATCAACGGTGCCGGATGTGACCTGCCGAATTCCGCCACCACTGCCGATCGGCTGATAGTTCACTTGAACGTCGGAATGAATCTTGTGATATTCGCTAAACCACTTCGAGTACATCGGTGCGGGAAACGTAGCGCCCGCTCCGTTCAGCGTGGTCTGCCCTACGACCGGCATGGCCAACAGGACACACACCAACAGCAGCACAAGTTTGCGCATTGCTAGGTGATTCCTCCTTGAATAGGTGTTCTTCTTTCTATCGTCGATGTGTTAAAGGACGGTTACAAACGGGTGAATTTCTGATGAACGGGCGGAGAAGGAAAGGCGGCGCGGTCAGAGTGATACATTCAAATCCAAGGACGAGAAATCATGATTGACATCCCCATACGCTACGCTCCCGGATGGCCCGGCATCCCGCCGCGTTGGACCTCAAGCGCAAAGAGTGGCGCCGGCACCGCGCTGAACCAGCACAGCAAGGTTTGGTTCACGCTAAGTCACGGCATCTTGAACGAAGTCTATTTTCCGCGCGTGGATCAAGCTTGCACGCGGGACATGGGATTCATCGTCACCAACGGAAGCGACTTCTTTTCGGAAGAGAAGCGCAACTGCACCTTTGAGAACCGTCCCGTCGAACTTGGTATTCCGGCGTATGAAATGGTCAATACCTGCAACTCCGGTCGCTATCGCATACACAAAGAAGTTCTGACCGATCCGTTCCGCAACGTCGTTCTCCAGAAAGTTCGTTTCGAGCCGCTCGCCGGTAAATTGTCCGACTATCACCTGTTTGCATTGCTCTCGCCTCATCTCGCGAACTTCGGCTACGGAAATACCGGATGGGTGGGCGATTACAAGGGCTACCCGATGTTCTTCGCGCAGCACGATGGAGCAACTTTGAGCCTAGCCTCGTCTGCACCGTGGAAAAAAATGTCCGTGGGCTTCGTTGGCACATCTGACGGCTGGCAAGACCTTTCCCAGCACTTCAAGATGGAGTGGGAATATACGCGCGCGGAAAATGGCAACATCGCCTTCACAGGCGAGATCGACCTCGCTGCCTGCAATGGACAGTTCATTCTAGCTTTGGGGTTCGGCACGATCTGGACCGAAGCTGGACAGCAATCTCGGTCTGCGCTCTTCGAGGACTACAACGAAATCCGGCAGCACTACATCTCGCAGTGGAGCACCTGGCAAACGAAGCTGCTTAAACTCGACGACCCCCTGCGCCAGAACGATTTATATCGCGCCTCGACCGCTGTGTTGCGAACCCACGAGTCCAAGGATTTTCTCGGGGGCATTATCGCGAGCCTGTCGATTCCATGGGGATTCAATAAAGGAGACGAAGATCTCGGCGGGTATCACCTCGTTTGGCCTCGCGACCTGGTGGAGACCGCAGGCGCGTTGCTGGCCGCTGGTGCCACGAACGATGCCGTCCGTGTACTGCGATATCTCGAGGCCACGCAGGAAGCGGAGGGAAACTGGGCGCAAAATCTGTGGCTCGACGGACGGCCCTATTGGAGCGGCGTCCAGATGGACGAAACCGCTTTCCCCATTTTGCTGATCGACCTCATGCGCCGTGAAGCACCTGAAGCGTTGGGTAAAGTCGAACGATGGTGGCCGATGGTCCGCAATGCCGCCAGCTTCATCATTCGCAACGGCCCCGTTACCCAGCAGGATCGCTGGGAAGAAGACGCTGGCTATTCTCCGTTCACACTCGCAGCGGAAATCTCAGCGCTGCTTGCTGGTGCCGATATCGCCGATCTCACCGGGCATCCCGAGCAAGCCCAGACCATGCGGGACACAGCCGACGCATGGAACGCCAACATCGAGCGCTGGGTGTACGCCAGCGGAAGCGATCTTGCGCAGCAACTCGGAGTCGAAGGATATTACGTTCGCATCGCGCCTCCCGACACTGATGGCGCTGCTTCACCAACGCAAGGATTCGTCCCCATCAAGAACCGGCCGCCGGGACAAGATGGCGAGCGCGCCTATCACATCATCAGTCCCGACGCGCTGGCACTGGTTCGCTTCGGACTGCGCTCCGCCGAGGACCCGCGGATTCTCAATACGCTTCGCGCCATCGATGCGCTGCTCGCAGTGGAACTTCCGCAAGGGCCTTGCTGGTATCGCTACAACGGCGACGGATACGGGGAGCACAAAGACGGCTCAGCCTTTGACGGGACCGGGATCGGCCGCGCGTGGCCGCTGCTCGCGGGAGAGCGCGCCCATTACGCCTTGGCCGCCGGACATCGTGACGAAGCCGAAGCTCTTCTAACCGTCATGGAGAACTCTACCTCCGGACACAGCCGCCTGCTTCCCGAACAAGTTTGGGATTCGGCGGATATCCCGGCACTGGAACTTTTCCGCGGGAAACCCACCGGCTCAGCCTGCCCGCTTGTCTGGGCGCACTCGGAATACATCAAACTGCGCCGCTCAATTCGCGATGGCAAGATCTTCGACCAGCCGCCACAAACCTATCAGCGCTATTTAATCGAGAAACATGGGCGTCAGCATTTTGGCTGGCGCCTCAACAACAAACCCCGGACGGTCCCTCGCAACCAGACGCTGCGTCTGAATCTTCTCAATCCCGCGCGCGTCCGCTGGAGCATCGACGACTGGAAGACTGCACACGACACCGATACCCGCGACACCGGGCTAGGAATCCACATTCTAAACTTGCCCACTGCATCTCTCCCGGTAGGCGGGCAAGTGGTCTTCACATTCTTCTGGCTTAACGAGAATCGCTGGGAGGGCACGGATTATCGAGTGACGGTCGAGAAAAGTTAGGGGCGCACTGAGGTACAGCAAACTCGAAGAAATTGAAAGAGAGGGATTTCCTTCGTGCCCTTGGTGGTTCAAAGGGTCTTACTACGCTGCCGGGTTCGAATAACACAGCTCGACGACAGTGCAATCGTCGCTCAACGGATTCCCCGCGCAGAATTCCGTCACGGCAGAAAAAATTCCTTCCAGAGTCGGCGACTTGGCAGCCGCCGCTTCCAACCGGAAGTCTTCAAAGAAATCTCCCATCGCATTTTCCGCTTCGGTCACGCCGTCCGTGACGAGGATGAACCGGTCGCCCGATTGCATTTGGCATGTGGAACTCTCGAAGGTCGCGTCCGGGAGCAATCCTACCGGAACATTTCCGTGCGGAGGCCGAATCACTTCACCTCCGCAGACCAATAACGGCGGCACATGCCCGCAATTCACGTACTCGAGCTCTCCATCGCGCTTCAGCCGCACCAGTAGCACCGTTGCGTACTTTTCGCCCACCAGCTTGTCGGTGAAAAACCGATTCACCGCCGAAACCACGTCGAGCAACGGCATTCCGGCACTCAAATGCGAATAGATCATTCCCTGCAAAGTTGATGCTAGCAACGCAGCCGAAACCCCCTTGCCGCTCACGTCCGCCAACACAACTGCGAGCCCTTCTTTCGTATTCACCGCATCGAAGAAGTCTCCACCAATTTCTTTACAAGACAGATTCTTGCCGCGCAGCTGCGCAAACGGCACTTCGGGAATCTTCACCTGCATGAGCCGCTGCTGAATGCTCGCGGCGATGCCCAGCTCCTGCTGGTAACGGCGCGCTTCTTCTTCCGCCTGTACGAGGCGCGCATTTTCGATTAACGACGCGGCTTCTGTCGCGATCGCGTGGAGAATGTCGTGGCCCACACCACTAATATCTCGGGATGCAAAACGCGAGTCCACGTACAGCACACCCATCGCTTGAGCTGCATTCGCTCCGGGCAACGGAGTCTGCGCATCGCGCGTGGCCTGCACTTGCATCTTTCTCAGTGGAATACACACCACGGTCCGCAGGTCGTACGCCACAATGCTCTGCCGGCCCGCCATATCCAGCGATTGGCTGGTATCGGTCAGCAAGAATTCCGAATTTGCCCGCATCGACTCTTCGAGGATCGAATGCGAAATCGTCTTGTCGTCAAGCAACGGCTCTTTCTTCGCGTTACGCCCGGCCGCAAGTCGCAACTTGCCTTCCTCGTCCTTCAGGAAAACGTATGCGCGTTCCGCTCGCGTCAGTTGCAGCGTGACGTCGAGCATGGTGATCAGAATTTCGTCCAGCACGCCTGCCGTATTCAGTTTGCGGGCGGCTTCCAGAAACCAGCGCAACGTCTCCAGTTCGGTAGTTTCGGGTTTGATCCCGATACCTGAGATCTGGCTGAGAAATTCTCGCGCCGTGTTCGAAGTCGCATGCGCCGGATTGAAGAGGATATATGCTGAGTCGCGCGCCCCAAATTCCAGACGGTCGCCGCGTTCCAGCTTCTGCCGCTGGATCCTCTCGCCATTCACGAACGTCCCGTGCTTGCTGCCGAGATCAACCAGGAAGAATTCCTGCCCCTCCTGCATGATTTGCGCGTGATCGCGCGAGACCCGCGGGTCAGCGATGACAAGGTCTTTGTCCACTTTGCGCCCGACAGTAAAGGGCGTGCGGTTCAGAACGATATTCTTCTGTTCACTGCCCTGCACAAATACCAAGGCAGGAAAGACCCCGGAACCGGAGCCGTGATGGCTGTGATGACTGATTGTGTTCAGGGCCATGAAGGGTCAGTCGGCGCGCGGGTTCCCCACTTCAACCAGCGATGCCGGAAGGTTCTGTTGCAGTCAACAGACTACTCTGCCGCCGCGTCCTGCCGCAAGATGCGCGCCTCCGGCAGAGTGCTCCTGGTCACTAGGAGCAATGCCAGAATCAATACTGGGATAGCAAAATTGGAATATAGCGGCATCGCCCACGCTTTCTGCACAACTTCCGCGGGTAGCAACAGCGAGGCACATACCAGCGCCACAACCCCGATCCAAGGCAACAACACGGCGAGCACCGTCCCTGCAACCAGGAGACGCGTAACTGGATTCTTCCCCCACATATCGCGGATCGAGCGCAGGATCACCATCACCGCCGGAATGAGGAGAAGCTGGTTATAAGGCGCGAACATCGGAATCACGACTAGGGTAACTGCCAGACCTAGAGAGAATGTCCATTGGAACTGCGCCGAACTTTCCGGGCTGCGCCGCATTCCCCAACTCAACAGAAGAAAAGCGATGACGAGAATCGCCGACGCCGCTGTGCCTACAGCCGGAGTCAGTGCCACGTCGAGCACCGATTTCCCACCTCCGGTGTACTGATAATACGCAGTGCATGCCCTTCGAAATTCGCCGATCCAGCCGGGTAAAAGCCACTCGCCGGCGCTCGTCAGCGCCGCAAGCGTGAGAAGAAATCCCCAAAAGGCGCGCCGCCGTTCGTGCCAGTTTCCCAGCACCCAAATACAAAGCCATAAAGCCGGCAGCGCCACTAACTGCGGCTTGATGCTGGCGAATGCAAACAGTATTCCCGCCCAGACAAAGTGACGCCGCGTCAGACAGTACATCGATCCCGCCAACAGCACCGCCACTAGCAGAGATAATTGCTGCAGCTTCACTCCCTGGACCGCGGGAAAGCAACCCAGTGTCAATAAAATCCATTCGCCCTTCGCAACCCACGAAACGCGACATCCAAATGCCGGTAGCCATAGCAATACCGAGATCGTAGAGATGATTAACAGCAACCAGAAAAACATCGCGTGAACGACTGCGAATGGCAAACCCACCGTCGGTGCAAGCAAAAACACTACGTATAGGGGATACGCAAATGCCTGCTGGTCCTTCGGATCGTTCGGCCGGGACGGATCCAGCGGGCGCCCATAGTAGCCAGCCTGAATTTCACGCGTAATTTCATCGCTATATGGATCTCTTCCGTGCCGCAGCAACTCTCGTGCTCCCAACCACCGAGGATAAAGGTCCGACAAATTTCCACGGGGCTTGTGCTTCGCGGCTTCTTCGAATTGCTGGTGAGGAATCAGGATGAGCTGAACGTAGATCCACATGCTGCCCGCCGCAAGTAGCGCCAGCAAAAGTCCGAGTTTCGATCGCCTTCCCATGACGTGCGCCGTCTGACGCGGCTGCCCAAGCTCTCGCCGCGGACCCATGTTACAACTTATGCTTCGCCATGCCGGAAACGCGAACCCGTCTGATCATCTCGACTGCTCTCGGCCTTGCGACTGGCCTCTTCTGCTGGTTTTTAATGGGACGACTTCATCAGGGGAGCGCTGATTTTTCCTGGGCAATCCGAGCAGCGCGGGACTTGCTCGCTGGAAAAAATCCTTACGACACTCCATACCAGCTTTATCCGCTCTCGTCCGCTTTATTCGGACTGCCGTTCGTTCGTATGAGTTCCGAAGTTGCAGCAGGAATCTTTTATGGAATCAGCACTGCGTTGCTCGCCTTCGGCATCACGCGCGATGGGTATTACCGGCTGCTGATCTTTCTCGCATACCCCTACTGGGCTGGAATGCTGACCGTGCAATGGATTCCGCTGATCATGGCCAGCGCATTTTTCCCGCTGCTCCTACCTGCCACACTCGCGAAGCCGCAGATCGGCCTGCCCGTCGCGTTGACTCATCTCAGCCGCAAGGGCATCCTCGCGTGTGTGCTCGTACTTGCTTTAAGTTTCTTTGTCATGCCGCACTGGGTTTCGCTATGGCTGGCGCATCTCGGACGCTACGACCGCTTCATCCCATTGTTTGTGCTGCCCGGCCCTCTTCTGGCCGCCGCGCTCCTTCGCTACCGGGACCGAGATTCGTGGCTTTTGTTCCTGGGAGCGTGCGTGCCGCAACGCTGGTTCTATGATCCGTTCTATTTGTGGTTAATTCCAAGAACGCGCAGGCAAATCGTCTACACCGCCAGCCTTAGCTGGATACCCGGAATCTGGCGCTGGTATCACTACCCGCGCAACTTCACCGAAGTGGGCCGCTGGACCATCCTGTGGATGTATTTGCCAATGCTAGCGGTTTTACTTTTGCGGGAGCCGCCGCTAGACACCATGCGAGAAGAAGAAGCACAAGAGCAAACAGGTTCTCGTGTGCGTAGTGGAGAGTAAGGATCAAGTAGAGAGGGGTGAAAAACATCAACCCCAATAAGACTTCCATGAGCTTATTGTCGCCACCAGACCACAAAGAATCTTGCGCCAAAAGCCGATCCAGCATAAGAAATGCCGGCAGCAGCAGAATACTCATGTCGTGGTTGTAGCTGTGATATCCAACTAGGAATGTCGCGAACATCGCGATTGAGAAACCGTTGTTCCAGGCGTCAACGTTGCCCAGATTCTCCGGCTTCCAATGGCGTGAGGCCCAAATCAGAAGCCCCAACGACGCGGCACCCAAAGCCAATTCCAGCCATATCGAAGGCGGCTTCAGTGCCCTCCAACCCATGAACAACCCCCGTAGATTCGGCATGTTCTCGGGAACAATTACCCCGGCAGCTTGCTGATGATTGATTTGCAGGACGTAGCGTGGGTAGCGGAGCAACTGCTTCCAACCCACCATAACGAGCGAGACGACAATGTCGGCCGCCAAGCCCACAACCACCCCTGATAGTGCTCGCCATCGACGCCGCAAGAGCAAGATGAAAGTGAACGGCAGAATCAGATGAAACTTGAACAGTCCTACGCCCAAATACACCCCGGCACGCACGTCTTGTTGTCGGCGCAGCGCCCCGTACGCCAGGCAGTAAAGAACCAGCAGCAAGATTGAATCCTGCCCCTGTAGAAGTGCGTAAGCGATCGGAAAGAAAGTCAGAGCCCCCAGGACCAGCAGTGATCGGAACTTCGACCCGATCAAGAGAAGCCATGGACGCGTGAGGTACGCCGCAACCCCGACCAACAGGAGGTTCACCAGAAGACACAGAGAATAGGCTCGAATGTACGGCAGGTACGTCAGAACGAGGAACGGCAAAACCTCGAACGGGGGATGGTTAAACGGTAAAGGATGCTCTCGAACCACGACGCCAGGGACAAACTCGCGCCATGTCGCCGCCTGCGTCTCGTCGTCGTAAAGCTCCGCCCCCTGTCCATGCCGGACCATGTGTCCGGCTGTATAAAAAATGCTGAAATCTGCCGATCCGGCGAGCAATTGGGAGCGGGCCAGCCAGAAAACCGCAGCATGGAGTGCGATCATTCCCAGGCAAAACGACGTCAGCGCAAACCGGAGCTTGGGCCTGTCGGACATGGAGCGCGCTCGATTGTATCCCACCGTGCCGAGTCGCTCCGCAAGGATTATGTCCCTCGACCGTCATTGGACTGGTTACCGACAGTAATCCCGGGTGCAAGAATTTGTCACTTTCTTCCAAGATGCAGGTATGATTACGGTAAGTCGAGTGGCGGCGAGCCCTTTTTCATCGTTCCCAGCGGGCTCCCGGTTACCATTCCTGTCGATCTCGAAAAACGCAGGTTAGGAGAAAACCAAATGATTCTAGAGGCAGCGCGTGGACTTTGGCGCGAAGAACAAGGGCAGGACATCGCGGAATACGCAGTTATGCTGGCGGTGATCCTCGTCATCGTTGTTGGAACCATCCGTTTAATCGGATCCAACGCCAACAACGTGTTCTCCAATGTCGCCAGTTCGATTCAGTAGCACCAGGATCCGCTTCGATGCAAGCAGTCGCGTAGTTTAAGGAAACAGTATGAATCGCACTCGTCTGTTGATGATCGGCGTTCTGGCGCTCGGCTTGGGCCTGTTCGTAAGTATGTACGTCTACAGGAGCTTGCAGGCGAAAAACGGCGCCGGTGGCGATCCTGGCGTTGATGTCATGGTAGCCGCGAATGATTTGCAAGTCGGTGCCCGCGTCGACGAGCACGACATCAAGATCATTCGAATTCCGGGAGCCGATCTGCCGCCGGGCGCACCAAGAAAGCGCTCGGATGTCATCGGGCACGGCGTCATTATTCCAATCTCCCGCGGTGAGTTCATTCTGCCGAACCGGCTCGCGGCTGAAAACGCGGGCGCTGGGCTTCCCTCACTGATTCCGCCCGGAATGCGCGCCGTATCGGTGCGCGTCAATGAAGTCGTCTCGGTCGCGGGATTCGTCACTCCCGGTACGCGGGTCGACGTGCTGCTCACTGGAACGCCAGGCACGAATGGCGATCAGGAAACAACGACGGTATTGCAAAACGTAGCTGTGCTCGCCTCCGGCCATACGCTCGAACGAAATTCCAGCGGCGAAGCCCAGAACACAGCCGTAATTACCCTCCTGGTTTCGCCCGACGACGCGCAGCGTCTCACTCTCGCCAGTTCGCAGGGACATATTCAGCTTGCTCTTCGCAATCCGCTCGATACGAAACAAGATGAGTTTCCTGCCTCGAATTCCCGAGGTCTTTATAAGGGAATGGCCGCACCCGAGCCGGTCGTGCAGCACGCGCCGATTCATCGCGTTTCCGCTCCCAAGGCCGCGCCTCTCCCTCCGCCCGCAACTGGGGTGAGCGTAGAGGTCTATCAGGGTGACAAGAAACCCGATGTAGTGAAATGTGGCGATGACGGTTGCGGCGAGGCCAAGTGATTCGTAACGATTCGATGTTGCTTAACACCACGTTGCACACCGGTCAGTTTCCTTACAGGGAGACCAATCTGAAAATGAACGTTCGCATGTCTTTGCTTGGGGCCCTGCTGATGGCCGCGCTCGTCCTGCCCGCGTCCTCTGAAACTGTGCAGCAAGCAGACGCCGCGCCGCAGACTCAGACTCCCGTGCCAACCGGAACTCAAACCGCGACGCTTCCGGCTCAGTCTCCTACTACCCAAGGATCAGCGCCCCTGCGTGTAATGGTGGGCAAATCGCTCCTCATCAATACGACGGAACGGTTGAAGCGCATCTCGATCACGGACCCGGCAATCGCCTTCGCCCAAGTCATCACGCCGACTCAGATTCTCGTTCACGGCAAATCTCCCGGAGAAGTTTCGCTGCTCATCTGGGATGAGCTCGAGCGCTCGCGTAGCTTCGATCTTCGTGTCGACGTCGATGTCAGCGCTTGCGCCGAAGAAGAACATCGCGTCTTCCCGGACGAGCAGATTACGGTTACGCCTTCTCGCGCCGCCATTGTTTTATCTGGGCACGTCTCAACCGAGGACGTTGCAAAGCGCGCTGGAGAACTTGCCAGCGCTTATTCTCCGAAAGTTGTCAACGTGTTGACCTTCGGACCTGTCGGTGCCCAGGAAGTTTTGCTCCAAGTAAAATTCGCCGAAGTCGATCGCACCGCCCTAACTCAGATTGGCGTGAATTTTCTTTCTAACGGTGCTGCAAATAACATCGGCACGGTCACTACCGGACAATTTGGTGGCTTTGGACCGCAGACTTTAACCACACAAAATGGCGTTACGACCTCCACGGGTCAGACTCTGAACAACGTCTTGAATCTGTTCATCTTTCGCCCGGACATTAATTTCGGAGCGGTCATCGAAGCGCTGGAAACGAAAAATCTTCTGCAAATTCTTGCTGAGCCAAATCTCATCGCGGTTAATGGCAAGAAGGCCAGTTTCCTCGCCGGTGGTCAATTCCCCTTTCCAATCGTCCAACCTGGCGCGGGCTTTACTGCGGTCACAATTTCGTTCAAGGAGTTCGGCGTACGACTGGAATTCACTCCCGTTATCACCCCGAATGGGAACATCCACCTGACTGTGGCCCCTGAGGTCAGCACGCTCGATTTTGCCAACGCCCTCACCATCTCCGGCTTCACCGTTCCTGCCCTCAGCACGCGTAAGGCGGAAACCGAATTCGAAGTGCAGGATGGACAAAGTTTCGTCATTGCCGGCCTCATGGACAACCGTGTGACCGATATTTACAACAAAATCCCCGGGCTCGGGGACATCCCGATTTTGGGGAACTTTTTCCGCAGCAAGAGCCTTCAGAAGAGCAACTCTGAATTGATGGTTTTGTGTACTGTGCGTCGTGTTTCTCCGACCACAGAAACCCCGATTCCTCCCAAGAACGCGCAGCCGTTCATGGATACGGGTAAGTTTGACAAGAGCAAGAAGTAGATTCGATTTCCTTTCGTGATGGGCTCGGCACGACGGGAAAGAGGTTTCAAGATTAGGGCCACAGATTTTTATGCCAGAGCTTACCGTCGTTATTGTGGCCACCGACAATGAGCAGCGCACGCTGCTTCAGGTGCTCGTTGACGGCACCAGTGTGGCCAAGACTGCTCACTCCTGCGCGAGCTATCCGTTAGCATCCTCTGATCCGGTTACGCGACGCGTTCGTGCCGCGAATCCCGACGTCACCCTCGTCGACATCCCCACAGATAACGCCCCGCAAGCGCTCCGTGCCATCGAACTACTTCATCAGGAGATGCCGGATCTTGCCATCTTCGCCATCGGCAGCCTGAATCAACCGCAGGTGATCGTGAATGCCATGCGTGCAGGGGCGCGTGAGTTCATCGAACGTCCCACCACGACCACCGACCTTCTTGAAGCTTTCGTCCGTCTTTCGGCCGCACAGCGGCGCGGACACCAGGAAGGCCTGCGCGGCAAAGTATTCTCCGTCATCAACGCGAAAGGCGGAAACGGCGCAACCACCGTTGCCGTCAATCTCGCTCTCGCACTGCAATCCGCCTACAGCCAGACCGCCCTGGTCGATCTCGCTCCTCTCGGGCACGCTGCGCTGCACATGAACCTCAAGCCCGTGTTCAATGTGGCCGACGCGACCCGCAACCTGCATCGCATGGACGCTTCCCTGCTCGAAAGTTTCATGACGCGGCACAATGGCGGACTGCAATTGCTTGCGGGAACCAACGTTCCCGCCGCGGTAGACCCATCGACCGCTGAATTTGTCCGCTTGTTCGACATGCTGGTGACACACTATCGCTACGTCGTCGTCGACGCATCTTCACGCTTCGATGCAGCCAGCCGCTTAATCGCAAGCCTTTCGGAAACCGTATTGCTCGTCGCGTGCAGCGACGTCGCCTCTTTGTGGAGTGCCGCCCGCGTGCAGCAATACCTCGGAGAAACGGGCGGTCGCGAGCGCGTACGACTAGTTTTAAATCGCTACCGCAAGGTGCCCGGCTTCAGCGAAGCCGACGCCGAGGCTGCGGTTGGCGCCAAGCTGCTGTGGCGCGTTCCGAATCAGTATTTCGCCGTCTCCAGCGCAATCGATCGTGGAACTCCTGTGATGGATCAACGCAACTCCGAAATCGCCCGCTGTTTTGCCGGATTGGCGCAGGAGTTGACGCGGAACGATGCCGAGGTTAAGCGCGCAGCGTGGTCATTGTTTAAGTCAGTTTAGGATTTAGAAGCTTATGGCAAATCTTCAATCGTTCGAGCGCACCGACATTCAGCAGGTAAAAGCCGACCTGCATCGCAAGGTTCTCGACCGTTTGGACCTGGAAAAATTAGGCAAAGCTGCGGGCGATTCCGCTCGCGACGAAGTTCTGGTCGTCATTCGAGCCGTCGTCAACGGCGAAGTCGTTCCTCTCAGCTTCGCCGAACGCGAGCGTCTCTCGCGCGAAATTCTTGACGAGATTTTCGGGCTTGGCCCTCTGGAGCAGTTGCTCAAAGATCCAAATATTTCCGACATTCTCGTTAATCGGTATGACCGGGTGTACGTGGAAAAGGCCGGCAAGCTCGAGCTGACCACGTTGTCATTCAAAGACAACATCCATTTGATGCAGATCATCGAGCGCATCGTCTCCCGCGTCGGTCGCCGCGTCGACGAGTCTTCTCCGATGGTTGACGCCCGCCTCGCTGACGGGTCTCGTGTGAACGCCATTATTCCGCCGCTCGCTCTCGACGGGCCATGCCTCTCCATCCGCCGCTTCGGGCGCGAGCCCGTTACGGCTCGACAGATGATCGAGAATCAAACCCTGACCGAGTCGATGCTCGAATTGCTCTCGGCCATGGTCAAGGGGCGCTTGAACATTCTCGTTTCCGGAGGCACCGGCGCCGGCAAAACGACTCTGCTCAATGTTCTCTCGGGTTACATTCCCAACACTGAGCGCATCGTCTCCATCGAAGATGCCGCCGAATTGCAGCTCAAGCAGGAAAACATCGTCCGTCTGGAAACTCGCCCGCCGAACATTGAAGGTAAGGGCGCAGTCCGCCAGCGGCAGCTGGTCATCAACAGTTTGCGTATGCGACCCGACCGTATCGTGGTTGGCGAGGTGCGCGGAGAAGAAGCCTTTGACATGTTGCAAGCCATGAACACCGGCCACGAGGGCTCGCTCACAACGGTCCACGCCAACTCTCCGCGTGACGCCATGGCTCGTATCGAAAATATGGTGTCGATGGCGAATCTCAACATTCCCGAGCGTGCCGTACGCCAACAGATATCTTCCGCTGTCCACGCAGTCATTCAAATCGCGCGGTTGTCGGATGGCACGCGCAAAGTGACGACGATTTCTGAAGTTCACGGCATGGAGAATGACATTATCGCGATGCAGGACATTTTTTCTTTTGATCGCACCGGCATCGACGAGAACGGAAAAGTTCGCGGCGCGTTTCGCGCCACAGGTCTCCGCCCAAAATTTGCAGACCGCCTGGCAACGGTGGGCGCGCGCCTGAGACCTGCTTTATTCGAATCGAAGGCCGAGGTTTAGTGCCGATATGACTGCAGCCATTATTGCGCTCGTTGTCTTCGGAGTGGTGGCACTCCTCGCATTCGCCGTGTTCTCACTTTTCGATCAGCGCAGCGCGCAAGCCCGCCTGATCAAGGAACGTCTCGCGAACGAGCGTAAGGCGCCGGATCTGGCTGCCGACGAAGAGCTCGCTCTCGTCCGCGACGAGCAACTCAGCCGCATCCCCGCTCTCGACACCCTGCTCCGCCGCTCAGCCCGGGTCTCTGACCTGCAGAAAATGCTGCTGCAAGCGGGCATGGATATGCGCGCCGGCAACTTCCTGGGCTTCTCCGCGCTCAGCGGCATAGTAGCCCTCGTCGTCACCTACATTTTCAGCAAGCGCGTGGAGATCGCCTGGATTGGCTTGTTGGTTGGCTTCATCCTTCCGTATTCTTACGCCTCCTATAAGCGCAATAAGCGCTTCGAACGATTTGAAGAACTCTTTCCCGAAGCTATCGACACGTTGGCTCGTGCGGTTCGCGCCGGACACGCTTTCACGACCGCACTCGAAATGATCACCAGCGAGATTAACGAACCGATCGCGGGAGAATTCCGCCAGCTCTACGAGGAACAAAAGTTCGGTATGCCTGTCCGTGATGCCTTGCTCAATCTGACGGATCGCGTCCCGCTGGTCGATGTGAAATTCTTCGTCACCGCCGTGATGCTGCAGCGCGAGACCGGCGGCAACCTCGCCGAAATTCTTGATAACCTTTCCTACGTAATTCGTGAACGCTTTAAGATTCAGCGTCAGGTTCGCGTTTATACCGCACAGGGACGACTCACCATGGCCCTGTTAATGGGCATGCCGCCGATCATCGTCACCGTGATGCTGGTGCTCAATCCCAGCTTCATTCACCCGTTGTTTTCTGATCCCATCGGCCACACACTTTTGGTCGCTGGCATCACCTTGCAAACCATCGGATACTTTGTGATCCGGAAAATTATCCGGATACAGGTTTAATTCATGCCTCTGCTGCTGCTCATCGTCGTGTTCGTTACCGTTGTGGTCGGAGTCTTCGCCTTTGGGGCCGCCGCGGTAACGCCAAGCTCAGTTCTGGGCGCGCGCCTTCGCGCACTCGGCGGGCAGCAAGCTGCACCGGTGGAAAGGCCTGCTATTCGTGAGCGCATTGAGCAAGCGCTCGATCCTCTCAGCAAGGCGATACCGCTATCCCCGAGCGATGTGTCCCGCACGCGCCGCTGGCTGATTCAAGCCGGATTCCGCGATGCCATCGACGTCAATTACTACTTCGGCGTACGGCTTTTGGCAGCCGCTATTGGCTTCGTCGGAGTGGTCGTCTTCTCCGGCTTTTCCAATCCGTTTCTTCTTGCGGGTATTTCCGGCCTCGGCTTCTTCCTGCCTCGCTTCATCCTTAAGCGCATGATCCGCGATCGCCAGAATCGCATTCGATTAGGATTGCCCGACGCGCTCGACCTCACCGTCATTTGCGTGGAAGCCGGGCTGGCGCTCGATCAGGCTCTAATGCGCGTCGGACAGGATCTTCATCACGCGCATCCTGACCTCAGCGACGAATTCCATCTCGTCAACCTGGAGATGCGCGCTGGCAAACCCCGCGCCGAAGCGCTCCGCAATTTGGTCGAACGCACTGGTGTTGACGACATCCGATCCCTTGTTGGTACACTGATTCAGACCGACCGTTTCGGTACGAGCGTCGCCCAGGCTCTCCGCGTGCATTCTGATTCCCTCCGCACGGAACGCCGGCAACGCGCCGAAGAACAAGCTGCCAAGACCACCATCAAAATGGTTCCCCCACTGGTAATCTTTGTTCTGCCGTCGATCATTTTTGTCACCATCGGCCCCGCCGTGATCGAATTGATCCGGCAACTGGGCCCGGTGTCCGGCGGCCACTAGCGGCGCAACCAATACCGCAGAACAACGACGGGGTCTCATGGCAGTTCTCTCCAGCGAAGGGCAGGCTTTCAATCAAACGCGGCAAGCCTACCTTGCTACGTCCCTCGCCGTCGCCGACACTCACTGGACCCGCCTGCGAGGCCTGCTTGGCCTGGGGGCCGATGACTTCCGTAATGGTTCAGGCCTCTGGATCGTTCCCTGCCATGGCGTTCATACTCTAGGGATGGGGTTCCCGATCGATGTTGTCTACTTGGATCACTCGATGACGGTGATTCACGTTCAGCCCGAGTTGCAGCCGTGGCGATTCGCGCCAGTTCGGCGACAGGCTGCTTCGGTCTTGGAACTGCCGTGTAATGTCGCCGCCGAGACTCGAACGACGGTGGGCGATAGAATTGAAATCACTCTCGCAAAGGATCCCAGCCGCGCCACCGCATGAGCAGCGTTCTACAACTCGACGAGGCAGTCCCTGTTCGCAACGTCGACGACGGCCCTCGGCTCTTGGTCGAATGGTCCTCGCGCTGGCCGGAGTTCCTCAGTTCGATTAAGCCTGCGCTCGCTCGCTCGGAAGCCCGGCTCGCCGGAGAAGCTCCGTTCGGATTGATTCCTCTGCGGGTCATGCTGCCCTCCTATTTCGTCGAGGCGTTCCTCATCCTGGCCGCCATCTTTTTGACGTACAAAATCGCTGAACTGCGCCCTTATGTCTCGCCGCGATTGTCTCCGCATGAGGTCATCTACTACACCGGTGATGAATTACCTCGCACGGAAGATCTCGGTGGCGCCGAGGCCGGAACTGCCGGGCGCGCGGGTGGTGACGAATCGCACCACCGAACGCAGACCATCAAGATCGCCCGCGGCGGCTCTCTCACCGAGCGGATGGTTGACGCTCCAAATCTCAAGCTCACTCCCACGCGCGATCCGGTTGCCAACCTGCTCGCCGTGAAGCCTGATCCCGGTCCACCGCCGGCGGAAGGACTGCGCTCGGCTCGCTCTGCGCCCAATCTCGCTACTAGCATCGTGGCGCCCGCGCCAAATGTCATTCGCGACTACACGCGCAACGGAGTGCAGCTCGACTCTGTAATCGCGCCTGCACCCAATGTCGCCCGGGATCGTTCTCTCACAGCTCCAACATTCAATGCGACGCTAATCCCACCGGCGCCCAGCGTGCCGGACGACCACAAACTTGTTGCTCCTGCGCTTGCTCCATCCGTGATTGCTCCGGCTCCGCGCGTCTCCCGCGATCGGTCGCTCGCATCACATTCGCTCGATCCCTCGGTCGTCGCACCGGCGCCGACCGTTGCCCGAGATCGCGCACGCTCCAGTCCGGCGATGGCATCGAATGTGATTCCGCCCGCCCCCGGCGCATTCAGCCGCGAAATCACCAGCGCGCCTGTGCAGATGACGAACGCCTCAGTGGTGCCTCCGCCGGTTTCAGCTCCGGAGCGCGCCAGCTTGCGCAATCCGAAACTGGCGCTGCCGTCGCCGTCGGTGGTTGCTCCTCCGCCCTCCTCCGACATTTCTCCGGATATGCGCCGTCTCGCCAGCGGCAGCGTGCAGGATCCTGGCCGAACGGTCGTTCCTCCGCCGCCTTCGCAGTCTGGCAGTGGATCGTATATGAGCAGCCTGATTGGCAAGATTTTTGGAGCCAGCGAGGTCGTGCCTCCGCCGCCATCGGTAAATTCAGTCACTACAACCGGTGGAACTCCTACATCTCTCGCAAGCGCTGTCGTCCCACCTCCGCCTTCGGTTGGATCAGCAACGACGGGAGGCAATCCGCGCGGCAGTCGCAACGGCGCAGGAGCATCGCTCGGAACAACAGCCGTCGCCCCTCCACCGACCGTTGGTGTGAACGGTGGGACTGGTACGCGTGCCAACGGCGCCGCACCCTATCTCGGTAATCCAGGAATCGTTCCTCCTCCTCCCTCGCTCGCTGGAGCCGGTGGCGGCACCGGCAATACCGGGGGCGGAGTCGGCGCCCAACGAGGAACCCTGCTTGCGAATAATGTCGTGCCTCCGCCGCCTTCGGTAGGAGGGGGCTCGGGTGCGAATGGATCGGGCTCGGGCCGCAAAGGCGCTGGACTCGGCGCTCCCTTGGATGTGGGCGCTGGAATCACTCCCACGAACGGCGGCAGCGGAACGAACGCGGGCGCAGTAATTTCCGCTCAGCCTGGCGCCAAAGTTGGGCTGCCCACGAGCGGAGGCTCCGGCTCTCTGGCCATGTCTCCTTCTGGTGGAGACAAGTCCGGCTTAGGCGGAGCCGGCGGAGGTACGGGTATTGGCCGCGACAATGGCCCGGGGAGCTCTTTGAATGGCAAGGGCGTCGGCGCTGGGAAATCTGGATCTGGACGAGGATCGGATCCGATTGCTAACGGCGGCATCTCCCCAACCTCAGGTCCCGGTGGCGCAGGTAACTTGACCGCGGGTAACCCCCCGGTCCGCGGCGTCGATATCAGCGGCGGCAGCAGCATCGTCACTCTGCCCGGCTTTGGATCTGACACTCCAGGCGTCAGCGAGCCCAGCACTCCCGCGCGCACAACCGCAAAGCAGCGCGAAGCGTTGGGCGTAACGGTTGTCGCTACAGCAAGTTCTGGCGGAGCCTTCGAGCCCTACAAGAAGCTTCTTAGGGGCGAGCAATACACCACTTACTTGGACACGACTCTCGGCACTGTCGTCATGGAGTTTGCCGACGAATCAACCACCACGCACCAGTTCGGCAGCACCCTGACGGCGCCGGTTCCAATCGTGACGAAACTCGCAGAAAACCTTCCCCACACGCGCGTAGTCGTCACCTGTACGCTCGATGCGTCGGGCAATCTGAAAAATATCCGGGTACTCGAAGCTGGCTCCGCCCCGATCACCGCTACCGTGATCGCTGCCCTTCGCGGCTGGAAATTCCAGCCCGCAATGCGCGGAACCCAACCCGTGGAAGTCACCGCCATCCTCGGCTTCGGCATCGACACCAACGACCGTTTCTAAGGTTCTGTCGCGCGATCAGCAGTTGAATGCACGATAGCTGACGAGAAGTCTCGTTTCGCCAGAAAGGCGTCATCCCGACCAGAGCCGCATTTCAAGGCGAAGGGAGGGATCTCGCGTGTATCTGAACGGAGCACTAACCACTTGTTCACTGGCCACTCACCACTACTTCACACTCCTCCGCACCCGTTTCCGCGGCGGCCTCAGCCCCTTCTCCGGTACTTCCCTCTCAATCGGATCCGATAACTTATGTAGCGGCCGGTCTCCCGCCGATGACAACTGTCGTCCGGCAGCTTTCGCCGTCAGCCCCTGCCCGGTATAGATTGCTTCGCTGAAGGTCGATCCCGAATTCGCCTGCGCCACCGCGAAAACTCCATGCGGCACGCCGTTAATAAACGCAGTCGCGATATAGTCGCCGACCATCAATCCGTTCTGCGAAACCGGCAGCCAGCTCACGAGCATCGGCCCGGTCACAGAACTCGGACTATTCCAACTCGTCCCGCCATTTGCCGAAGAAATGTATCCCACCGCCAGCTGGCATGTTGCCGCCGTACAGCTGCTCTGCGAATAGAAGTAATAATGCAGCGCCACGTGCGCCGCCGCTCCAGAAGTTGCCGGATCGATGCCTATCCCCGGAATGAAATGATCCACGGAGCTCGACACATCGTCGATCGGGATTCTCGTCACCGCTCCCCAATTCACTCCGTCCGTCGACGTGCTGTAAACAAGATCGTTCGTCGTACAGCTTGCGCGAAAACGGCAGTCCTCCCACACGACCCAGATCGTTCCAGCTCCATCCACCGCAGCCGACGGCAACGGACCGCTGCGAATTCCTCCCGCATCCGAATGAAACTGGATACTCGAAATCGTCACCGGAGCGCTCCACGTCACGCCCCCATCGCTCGAACTGTAGGCCAGCATCAGTGGAGCAGCCGTCGACTCGATCGGCACCACCACGTTCCCACTCGGCTGCACCAGCGGTTGTCCACCAATTCCGTTGGACAAGTTCGCAGTTGGTGTAACCGGACCCCATGTCAGCCCACCGTCACTCGACGTGCTCATCACAATCTCGTCGGAATTCAGCGGATCGTCCCACTCCATGTAGCAATTTCCATAATGCGGACTGCTCAGCCAGCTGTCGCACGCAATCCAGTTCTTGTCGGAACTCTGCGAAGTGGCATCCACACTCACCGGACTCTGCCATGTGAATCCGCCATCTGTCGATCGGCTCACCACCACCGCCGGAGTCGCTGAACTATTCGATAGCGGCAGCGACGAAATCATCCACACTGCGTGCTTCGCGTCGTACGCCACGGCCGGATCGCTCGCCGCGTCGTATGGACCGCTTCCCTCGCCCGTCGTCAATCCCGGCAAGAAACCATGGCTCCATGTCGTTCCTCCATCCGTCGAAGTGGCCCATCCAATATCGGTTGCCCCTCCCGGAGAAATTCTTCCGGTCTGAAATGCCGCCACCAGGGTCGATCCGTTCGACAACATATGCGGCTCGACTTCAGTCGCGTGCTGTCCCGGACCAACGGTAAACGGGTCCGAACTCACTTGCGTCAGGTTCGATCCCACTGGATTTCCCGGCTGAGTCGGTGGCGGAGTCGTTGATGTAGCGGAAGGAGAAGAAGATCCCGAGCATGCCGCAAGAGTGAGGGTGAGAGCCATCGCCGTAAGCGCTCGTGCGGAAAAATACTGGGCCATTTTCAATTGATCCAGGACGGCGCGAATGTGGAAACCCAGGGACGTAGCGCCATCCTCATTCTCAGTGCAGCAAATAGAACGGTCAATTGGCAGACCGTAGGCGGATTACGGCAGCCTCATCTCCGCGTGCAGGTTCGGCCCACTCTCCGGACCATTCGCAAACGCAATCGACACGTCGTCTTCGTAGATCACTCGCCACTCTGGAGTCTTTGCCAGAATACTCGCCAGCGCCGAATTCCGTGGCAGCAGTATGCACCGCGGATTATTCTCCCGCAGGAAATCTTGCCACCCATGTTCCACGTGCATCATCCGCAAATACGATTGCAGAAAGTCAGCGCCATACAAATCGTGCCGGTCATCGACCACAACCCGCACCTGCGGATACATCCGGTAAATCAAATACCCGCCCCAATAATCTGGACTTAGAATCGGCCCCTGCACGGAGTGAGTTTCCAGATAATTCACTGCATCGACCGGCATCCGTTTCGGACCAAAGTGCGCATCCATTAGCACGCTCGACCCCAAACGGCCACCATTCAATGCGATCAACAACGTCGCAACGGTCACCACGATCGGCCACAAATGCGCGCGTAACCCCAGTTCCACCGCGCTCATTCTCAACGAAAATCCCTCAAGGAACTCCACTCGCGGCAGCCACGGCCCCACAATCATCGCCAGCAGAATCGCCGAAATCGGAATATTGCGCGACGCATAGAGTCCCGCGTACGTCACAAACAGCACGAGCAGCCCTTCGCTCGTACGCAACTTGCGTCCGCGCGTCACCAGCACGCCGAGCGACAACACCAGCAGCAGCAGGAAACATTTCTGCGCGACGCCATGAAAATTCGGCGATTGAAACTCCTCGATGTGATCCATCAAGAAGCGGTTCGTCAGGTACGAATAAATATGCGCATGCAGCCGCCATCTGTACGGATTCACAAAGCTCGCCGCCACTGACGCCACCCCCACCAGCGTCAAATCGCGAACTCGCTTTGCTGCCGCAATCCTGTGCAGCACTTCGTCAATTCGCGCACCCTTGGTCCGAAACAGCGTCCATATCGATCCAAACCAGAAGATCGCCAGGAGCACGAAGCCAAGCACAAATCCTCCGTGAACATTCACCCAAACCAACATCAGCAGCGGCAATGCCCACAGTTTTCGATGCCTTCCCACTCCTTTGAAGTAGTTTCTCTCCGTCGAGTCCAGCAGCCAGAAGAAAGCGAGCGTGAACATCCAACTCACCACGTGCGGACGGGCCAGAAAGTGCAGGGTCGACGCCGACAATGCCAGCAGCACCAGCAACAGCGCCGAAAATATGTTCATCTCCCGCCGGACCAACAGCCGAAACATCCAGCCAAACACGCCTGCAATAATCGCCGCCGTGAACCACACGACTCCATTCAATCCAGCAACATTCGCCAGTTCTCCCACGACCACGTCGTAGAGCCACTCCCAGGCAAACCAGGGCTTGCCTCCCATCGTCGACGAAAATGGATCCGTTCTTGGGATTGCGTGCGTTGCGAGAATCTGTTGGCCGGTTCGGATGTGCCATCCAATGCCCGCATCGCCCAGCAATTTCACAGCCAGCGCCGTAAACAGCAGGATGCACAGGACGCAGAGAAAGATCAGGTCCGAAACCGAGGGCATGAGCCATCGCACCCACGCCCGAGTAGATTGTGCTTGAGGAATGCTGGTTGAAGAACTTCTGGAACCATCTGCCATCGCGTGAATCTTATAGAGTGGAGCCCAGATCAGCAAGATGACGAACCAACTTCCCCCTCGCGTGGTAATCGTGGGCGCCGGCTTCGGAGGCCTCAATGCCGCCCAGGCGCTGGCCCGCGCGCGCGTACGTATCACTGTGATCGATCGCCGCAATTACCACACCTTCCAGCCCCTGCTCTATCAAGTTGCGACCGCTGGCCTGTCGCCCGGCGAAATCGCAGCGCCCATTCGCTCCATTCTTCGCTCAGATAAAAACATTGAAGTCCTCATGTCGGAGGTCACCGGTTTCGATCTCAACCGGCGCGTCGTTGTGACCGACGACGCAGAGATCCCTTACGATTACCTGATCGTCGCCGCCGGCGCTGGCCATTCTTACTTCGGACACGAAGAGTGGGAACCCTACGCTCCCGGGTTGAAGACCATCGAAGACGCGCTCGAAATTCGCCGGCGCGTGCTTCTCGCCTTTGAGTTGGCAGAACGCCAGGCCGCAGCGGGAGAAACCAGTTCGAATCTCAACTTTCTCGTTGTCGGCGGAGGGCCTACCGGAGTCGAACTCGCGGGCACGCTCGCCGAAATCAGCCGCCACGCTCTGGCCCACGAATTCCGCTCCATCGATCCCGCACGCACTCACATTCTGTTGATCGAAGGCGGCCCGCGTATTCTCCCTGCGTATGCTGAAGACCTCTCTCGCAGCGCCGAACGGCAACTGAACCATCTCGGCGTGGAAGTTCGCACCTCTACCACGGTCACGCAGGTCGAAGCCGGAGCAGTCTATTTCGGCGACACTCGTTTTCCAGCAACCGTGATCCTTTGGGCTGCAGGAGTCGCCGCTTCTCCTCTCGGCAAGAAGTTGGGGGTTGTTGTCGACCGCGCCGGACGCGTTCCTGTACAACCCGACCTCACCATCCCCGGACACCCCGAAGTCTTCGTTATCGGCGATCTCGCCGCCGCGAAAGATGAACAAGGGAAACTCCTTCCGGGCGTGGCTCCGGTAGCCATGCAACAAGGCAATTACGTAGCAAAGCTGATTCGCAAAGAAGTGGAATCAGCAAGCCAGGGTGTCGGCGCTGTGAACTCCCGTCCCAAGTTCCACTACTGGGACAAAGGTAGCCTGGCCACGATCGGGCGCGCTGCAGCCGTCGCCCAATTCGGCAAGATCCACATCTCCGGATTCCTCGCCTGGCTCTCTTGGCTCTTTATCCACATCCTGTTCCTGATCGGATTCCGAAACCGTCTGCTCGTCTTCATTCAGTGGGCTTGGTCCTACGTCACCTACGAACGCGGTGCACGCCTCATCACCGGCAGTACTGACCTGCCCGGATGGAGCACGCCACCTCCAGTGTCGCGGCGTTAAATCGCCGCTTCTCCGCTCAGGTGACGATTTTAGGGAAGGAGCTCTATCACCTCGTCTCCCGCTGATTCACCTGCCACTTTCGCAGCAACTCATACAGCACTACTCCCCCGGCGGTTGCGACGTTGAGTGAATTCTTCTGTCCGAGCATCGGGATGCGGACATGCGCACTTGCCATTTCCAGCAACTCCGGACACAGGCCCTCGACTTCGTTTCCAAACAAAACGCAGACCGGAAACCGCGGCTCCCATTCAAACAGGTCGACGGCATGCGGGCTGGTCTCAATGGCGGCGAGTTCGAAGCCCGAGCGCCGCAGGCCCTCGGCCATCTGGACGGCGTTCCAGTTATGCTCCCATCGCACGGTTTCTTCTGCGCCAAGGGCTGTTTTCGAAATCGCCTTCTTTGGCGGATGCGCGGTGATCCCACAGAGACACAGCTTCTCGAGCCCAACTCCGTCGGCGGCGCGGAAGAATGCACCCACGTTGTACATGCTGCGCACATTGTCGAGCAGCACCGCCACGGGGAGGCGGATCGCTTGGTCGTCCATAGTCGCTAAGGATGCAAGATGCGGTAAAGATGAAAGAGGAAAGATATCATCCTCGCCCGATGGTGCCGGAATGTCTGACACTAGCGAAAACTCCGGAATTCTCCTTGCCCGCGCGGTCAAACCGAGCTAACGTGTGGTGCCCGAAATTTCGTTCGATAGGAGTTCCACCGATGTCAGCCGACGAAAACATTCAACTGATGCGACGCTGGTTTCAGGAAGTCTGGAATGAGGGCCGGATGGAAACGATCTACGAACTGCTTTCTCCCGATGGAGTCGCCCGCGGTCAAAGGGGCGCAGAATCCGAGATTCGAGGGCCGAGGGAATTTGAAACTTTTGTGCGTGAGATTCGTGGATCGTTCCCAGACATCAAGGTCGAAGTCGAAGACGTCTTCGCGGCGGACGATAAAGTCGTTCTGCGATGGTCCGGCGTGATGACTCACTCCGGAGACGCTCCTGGCCTGCCTGCCAGCGGGAAAACAGTCCGCAGTCGAGGCATCACCATCGCCAGATTTGTAGACGGGCGGATCGTCGAAGGCTGGGATAACTGGGACCAACTCGGAATGCTCGAGCAGATCGGCGCCTACAAACAGCCATTGATGGCAGCTTAGAAATCCATTGCTCATTTGGTTCTTAGAGGATAGTGGTGGCCGAACAGGCATTGGGCGCTGCGGCGAGAGCATCCACTTGCAGCGTCAGGCCGTCTACCTGGCGGACTACTACTAGCTGGCCAATCGGGAGCGTTGTCGAGGCAATCGCATCCCACAGTTCTCCGTGGACGAACACTTTCCCCTGCGGAGAGAGCATCGTCTGTGCAACCCCAGTTTCCCCAACCAGACCTTGCTCTCCGGTGACAATTTTGTTTCGGCGGGCGCGGTAGGCGATCGTCATGAGAAACGCGGTGATGATGCCGAATGGAATGCTCACCGCCATCGCAGTCAGCAGATGAACGCGCATTTCCGGGATAGGTGAATCCACGAGCAGCAGTCCGCCAAGAGTAAGGAGCGCGATGCCTCCAACGGTGAGCACTCCATGGGTGGCGAATTTGGCTTCCGCGGCGAACAATGCAAACGCCACCAGGATCAGGGCCAGCGCTGCGAAGCGCGTCGGAAGCAGGTTGAGCGCGAACGCGGCGACGAGAATGAAAACGACTCCGACGGTACCTGGAATGACTGCGCCAGGATGGTTGAATTCGACGTACAGGGCCAGCGCTCCGATGATGAGAATCAGGAAGGCGACATTGGGATCCATCAGATCGTCGAGAACGCGTTCTCTTAGAGTCATCTCGAAGGGGACAATCGGTTGGTCCGAAAGATTGAGAACTGCTGAAGCTCCGTTGAAGCGCTTGAAAGATTTGCCCTGCATCTGGCGGAACAGATCTTCTGGGCTAGTCGCGACGTAGTCGATAAGATGTTGCGTCAGAGCTTCCTGCTCGGTGAAGGATTTTGACTCGCGTACCGCGCTCTCCGCAGCTTCGATATTGCGTCCGCGCTTCGAAGTAACGGAGCGCATGAGGGCGGCCGCATCATTCTCAATTTTCTGTTTCATCTCGTCGTCGGGCTTCACCTGCACCGGGCCAATCAAAGTCACGGGATGAGCAGCCCCGGCGGCAGTTCCAGGTGCCATGGCAGCGACGTCTGCGGATTCGAGAATGAAGATTCCGGCTGAGCCCGCATGCCCTCCAGTCGGGGTTACATAGACAATCACGGGCACAGGAGAGCCGGTGATTTTCTCGATGATGTCCCGGGTAGAGCTCACCAGGCCGCCCGGAGTATTCATCTCAATCAATAGAGCTTGCGCATTGCTACGATGAGCCTGATCGACGGCGCGGGAGATGTATTCAGCGCTGATGGGCTGGATCGTATCGTCGACAACAATCTTGACCACCTGGGCGGAGACGGGTGTGGCGAATGCAACCGCTACCAGCAGTGACACGAGCGCGCGAACCAGACAATTTGGTTTTGCCAGTGATTGCATAGGTCTTTCAGTTCGCCCAGCATGACAACTCATATCGAATCGACCGATAGTTCGCGGACTCGCACTATGCGAGCGCCAGATTCAGATTGCTGATCGCCTCGTCGATCTCCTGCGTGCTCTTGAAGCCGACCGTGACAGCATCCACTCCCGCGTTCTGGAACGCGAACCTCATCGCTTTCACACGATCGTCATGACTGTTCTCGAACTGACCGCCACCGCAGAGCTTCATGCCGATCACGCCCAGCTTTTCTTTCTTCAACTGCTGGATGTGGTCGACCACTTCGCTCACGTTGGCTGGATGGTTCGAGTCCTCAGAGGTCGGGCCGTCCATGCGTGCGCCGTTGTGGTTGATGCGGATCAATCCCACGTCGAGCCAGTTTGTTCCCGGCATCTGGCGCAGCGCCGGCAGCCCATGCACCGAGGCGCCATGCGTGCGGATGATCTTCCTCTGCTGCGCTTGAAGAATCCCGTCCTGCCAGCGTTTGGTCGTCTCCGGCCAGTCGGCCGAGTGCTGCCAATGCAGCAGCATGACGTCGAAGTACTCGGTCTGCGAGATGTGCCGCAGCTCGTCGAACTTGGCCTGCGGGTCGATCCCCTGGTGGAAGGTGGTGACCTTGCTCATCAGCTGATAGCTGTCACGCGGCAACCCTTTCAGCGCCTCTCCCAGCATTCCCGGAGTCTCGTAGGCCTCCGCCGTCTCAAAGAAGCGAATGCCGCGATCGTAAGCATAGCGGACGATCCGCGTGAACTCCTGCTGCCCCAGCGCGGCCTGCACCGACCCACTGTTTGTCCCGGTGCCAAAGGCCAGCCGCGTCACCTGCACGTTTGAGCGGCCAAGCACCACCGTATCGGTCGCGGTGCGCTTGGCGGCTGCAACCAGCGGAAGAATTCCTGTGGTTGCCATGGCTCCAGCGGCCAAACTTGTCTTAAGGAAACTGCGCCGTGTAGTTGGACTCATCTTGACCTCCGCGGGGCTCAAGCCGATGGGCGAGCCGGATCAGTGGATGTTAGCACGCACGGAGCAACGCGCGCGGGTCCTGTGGAAGAGCGGCGCTTGAGCGCCGCGATAAGGCCGACAACAGTTGTGGGCTTTAGCCCCGGGACGAGTGGCCCACACAACGCGGTTTTCGTTGTGTGGGAACCACGAGCCCGAGCAGCCCCCAACGCGCCCGCGTCCAAAATCTTGTCAAGGGGGTAAAACCGCCCTTTTCCCTCTAACTCACACAAAAACAAGCGAGAATAAATCTGAAATCCTTGCCGGTTGCCCCCCTCGAAAATGCTATTCTGGATATATAGAGAGAAATTAAGGCGCAGCCTCCGGGCTTGCGCCTTTTCTATTTTCCGGCCATGTCCAGAACGCCGCGACGCCGACCCTCCTCAGCGTCGCGCCCAAAGCCTGTCCGGAAGAAGCCTGCTCCGAAGAAGCCCATCCGGAAGCATCCTGCTTCGAGCTCCAGGCATGCGGATTCCACCAAGCCCGCCATCTACACCGCCAGCCAGCGCGAACTCACCACCAAGCGTCGCGGAGAGCTCGCCGAACTCGCCTTCACTCTCAAAGCCGCCAGCCTCGGATTCGGAGTCTCCAAGCCCTTCGGTGACAGCGAACGCTACGACGCCATCATCGACGCTCGCCAGCTCAACCCCCGCCGCCGCTGCCATCCCGACTGCCCGCTTCTTCAAGCACTCCGTAGCGGTAGCAAGGCCACCCGCAACGCGCTGAGCGCAGCGGATCATGCGGAAACTTCCCCTGCGCAAACGGATCATGTAGAAAAGGCTCACGTAGGAGATGCTCATGTGGCGACGGCCGCCTCGGCCGTCCCGCGAAGCGCAGCGAGCGGACCCCTCCCGAAACCCACGCTGGATTGCCCAGCCCTGAAAAGCCTCCGCACCCCAGCCAGGAGACTCCGCTGGTGCCCGCCCCAGCCCTTGCCACCCATCTGGCGCGTGCAAGTAAAGTGTTCCACGCAACTCAACGAAGGCCTGTACCACCTCAACGCCCACCGCCGCACTGGAGGCCGCGCCGTCCCCTATCTCCCCGGCGAAATCGACTTCCTCGCCGCCTACATCATCCCCGAGGACACCTGGTACATCATCCCTCTCGAAGCTTTTCTCGGCAGCACCAGCCTTCTCTTCCGTCGCCGCGACGATCCCAAGCCCGGCCTCTACGACGCCTACCGCGAAGCCTGGCCCCTCCTGAGGCCGAAGTGATCGTGGAGCGGTTCCCATCCCATGTGGGGACAGCCGCCCCCGGCTGTACGGCGGCCCAGATGTATCGGGCCGCAGCTTCGTTGCTCGTGTAGGAACGGGCAAGTGGGCCACACACGTTTTCGTCGTGTGGGAAAACGATCAGTGATTTGTTGGGGACAGACGGATCATGTGGGATGGCTCACGCATGTCGATTTTCGCCGGCGTCATTCGCACCGAGGCTGCCCCACCCTTCGCGGTTTTCGAAGGGCGGGAACCACGAACACAGACATCAACACGCAGGAAATGTAGTGCGAACTTGCATCCCCTCAAGCCGCACTGTGGGTCTCCTCGTCCGTTTCGGGATCGAGAAAACTGACATTGGTTATTCCCGATGCCTTCGTGAGAAGGATTCCTGCACCCGGTATGTGAGTGAGATTGCCGTCTTCTGAGACCCATCCAGCATCCTCGAGGAAAAGGCCCATGTCCTTAGTATCGTCGGAGTATTTCCTCGCGTAGCCCAAGACCAAACGGCCATCGGACAACTCGACCTGAACATAGCTCGTCTGCCCGTAGCTGGAAAAGGCGTCGTCCCAAATGGAAGATCGAGAAGTCCTCGTCGTCAGTCTCAGCCGGCGTAGCACCTTGAACGGGAAGTCCGTTTGTTCGCAATAGCAAATCAAGAGACTCCATCCCAGAGCAATCAGTATTAGGTAAAGAAATGGGGCCCTGTCGATGATCAGCTGATAGCTCGTGGCGTCCTTGTCTGCGGTCGCCTCCATTGACAGCGGAAACTTTCCCACTGCGAACCCGTAAACAACGACCACAACAAACATGTTAAGGAACGCCTCAACCACCTTCTCGAATTCGCTTTGCTTCGGCCTGACGCAGAGCGCATGCACAATCGCTGCTGACACAAATCCGGGAAGCAGGACAACAACTATCGATGCCGCTTCGTAGCCCAGTTTGTCCATTTCGATCAATCCTTTTTCTTTGGTGCCGGCGGGACCACCGGCTTGGGCGGCTTGTAGTAAATGGGCCTCGGCGGCAGCTCGCCGTTGCGCTTATCGATCGTTCGGCTCGGAGAAATCGGAGACTTTCGATCATCGTTTGCCATCGCATCCCCCTGATTGCCTCGGTTCACCACTCCCGCACAGAAAACGAGGTCCGTACGACTTCAAAACCCAAAGCCGAGTTAGACGAACCCTGCTGGAGCTTACCTAGGAAAAACTACTATATATTGGGGCGAATTCAACATATCCACCACAACCTATCGTAGATAATTACGAGCATGTACAACATCTTGACACGGCAGGTGGAGCTGCCTTATTCTGTTCCGTATCAGGTTTTAGATGTGCTTGCAGTTGCATGTCCCCTTTATCGCGGGATTTCCACAACCGCATCGCCTCCACCTAACCTGCAAGCGCAGTCGCACAAGTCAACACGACGGGCGCACCTTCGTCCCCTCAAGTAACGACAACGACGCAGAAGGGAAGTAACGGAATGAGCAACGACAAACATAACGTGGTCCACGTCGTTCCAACAGATAGCGGCTGGGCCGTTAAAAAGCCACACGCCGAGCGCGCTAGTGCTTTATTCGATCGGCAACTAGAGGCTATTCGGCGCGCGAAACAAATAGCTGGTCGCGGCGAGGTTATCGTCCACGGCGTTCACGGGAAGATCCGGAAGTTAACCCCCTTCGACTAGACGACTCGAATGATCGTCAAGAAAGCAACGCGTTTACGTCCGACTACAGAATCGCCCATCGGCGCGAGATTAGTCCTCAAGACCCGGTGGGAAACCCAACAGTTCGTGCGCACCGGCGAACTAGAGGGCTTCACATTTGAGGGCAAAGAGTTTCTCGGCGCCTAAGAACTATTAAGGTAATCCTGTTGATTTAAGGAGGCCCGCGTGGCTGACAAGAAGATTGTGTTTGTGGCATTCGCCATCGAGGACGAACGACAACGGGACTTTTTAAGGGGCCAATCGCTTAATACAAAATGCCCATTTGAGTTTGTCGATATGTCCGTCAAAGAACCGTACGACAAAGATTGGAAGGAGAGAGTTCGAACGCGAATTCGCCGCTCCGATGGGTTAATTGCTTTAGTAAGCAAGAATTCCCTAAACTCAAGCGGCCAAAAATGGGAAATCAGCTGCGCTAAAGAAGAGGATAAAAGGATCTTAGGAATCTGGGCTTACCGCGACGATCGGACATACCTTTCAGGTGTGCGAACCGCCGTTTGGAATTGGGAGACGATCAAGGACTTCATCGACGGCCTTTAGACATCGGCGCAAAAGGATGGTGAGATGCGAAAAGCACTGGCGGTCGGAATCGACCACTACGCAAGAATTCCTTCGCTCTTCGGCTGCGTAAACGATGCGCACTCTGTTAAGAGCGTCCTTGAACGGAATAGCGATGGCACGGTGAATTTTGCTGTCAAATTGCTAACCGGCTCTGGCCCCGCCGACAACATCAGTCGCACCGTTCTCAAGGATAACGCTCGCGAGTTGTTTGCCGGAGATAGTGAAATCGCGCTGTTTTACTTCGCGGGTCACGGGCACATTGAGACCACCGGTGGCTACCTCTGCGTCACCTTTAGTGAGACGGGAGATGACGGGTTCGCATTAGACGAGTTGCTAACTCTTGCGAACGAGTCAAGGGCTCGAAATAAAGTCATCGTTCTCGACAGCTGTCATTCGGGTATTGCCGGATCCCGACCCATCGCTCGTCAGTCCGCCGAACTATCGGAAGGGATGACCGTCTTGACGGCATCAACATCGGAGCAGTACGCAACGGAGGAAAACGGCAGCGGGGTCTTTACAACGTTGTTCGTTGACGCTCTCAACGGTGCGGCGGGGAATCTAGTGGGGGATGTAACACCCGGAAGCGTCTATGCTCACATAGATCAATCGCTTGGCCCTTGGGAGCAACGGCCCGTTTTCAAGACGAATGTCAAGAGCTTCGTGTCGCTAAGGAAAGTGCAGGCTCCCATCGATTTGACGGACCTGCACCGCATTGCGGAATTGTTTCCGTCGGCCGGGTTCGAATTTTCGCTCGACCCCTCCTATGAACCGGAAAGCGACAATCCGGATCCGAAGAACACAGCGGTATTCGCGATTCTCCAGAAATACAATCGTGTCAACCTCGCAATACCGCTGGAAGCGCGCCATATGTACCACGCGGCCATGGAGAGCAAAGCTTGCAAACTCACGGTGCTGGGAGAGCACTATCGCCGCCTCGTCACACGGAACCGCATCTGATGACCGAGAGGCGAGCGCCATGGTTAAGGGTGGGGATCACGGGCCACCAGAGACTTGCGCAATCGGACACTTGGACATGGGTGGCGAAGGCGGTAGAAGAGCAGCTTGCGCTGATTACCCGGCCAATTATCGGCGTGACCTCGTTAGCAATCGGGGCTGATCAGCTGGTAGCCCGATGCGTACTCGACCGAGGGGGCCAAATCCATGCTGTTTTACCATTTGCGGATATCGAACGCTCCTTTTCTCCAGACACTCTGCCCTCCTATTGGGAGCTAGTCAGCCGGGCATCTAGCGTGGAAATCATTCCTCCGTGCGAAACGGACGAGGATGCATACCTCGCAGCTGGTGAGCGGGTCGTCGATCTGTCCGAAATTGTAATCGCAGTATGGGATGGAATGCCTGCGAGAGGAAAGGGGGGAACCGCCGACACTGTTCGCTATGCGAAGTTTCGCGGCTTGCCGATAGTGCACATCAATACGCTCTGTCGTATCGTCGACCGTGCCCGTGTCCCGAAGAGTTGGCTATGATCGCCTCTCTGCGAAAGTGGAAAAGTGACACGCAACGGCCGTGCCTCGTTGCTTCTTTACCGTCGCCTCTACCCCGTGATATCCTCGTAAGCGTCACAAAGACAATCGATTAAGAACAGGAGTGCACCAGTTTAGTGTTAGCCAGAGAGCAAAAGAAATCCCTCATTGACCAGTACGGGAGAACTGCAAGCGATACCGGCAGCCCCGAGGTTCAGATCGCTCTGCTTAGCGAACGTATTGGACAGTTGACGGAGCACTTCAAGACGCACCAGAAAGACCACGGTTCACGCCGCGGACTTCTCATGCTGGTCAGCAAGCGCCGTAGCTTGCTCGACTACCTCAAGAAATACGATACCGAGAAATACAAGACCGTCATTACCAAACTCGGCATCCGCAAGTAGGTTGGGAATCGTTCCAAAGTCTCAACGTTCCAAGGTTTCAACGTAGAACCTTGACCGTTCCGAGCTTTGAAACCTTGAACTCTGAAACCTTGAAACTTGCCTTTTCTGAGCACCGTTTCTGGTGAAACGGGCAGCATCGAGGATATCTCCACACGTGCGTTTTTTTAGCGCAGGCGAACTCTTTCACCGTGTGATCACGGCAAGAGTGTGCCTTTCCGGTCCAACCAGGAATCTCAGCCTTGCCGCAACCACCGCGGCCGGGACGAGGTACCCGTCCGCTCGTCTCTCACGGCTCACTGCTCAACGCGCTCCAAAGGAAATTTAAATGAAACCAGATCCAACAGTCGTAACAGTCAGTCTCACCGGCGGAAAAACCATCTCATTCGAAACAGGGAAATTGGCCAAGCAGGCCCATGGATCCGCTGTCGTCCGCCTCGGCGAAAACGTTGTGCTCGCCACCGCGACCGCCAACGCCGATCCCCGCGAAGGCATCGACTTCTTTCCCCTCACCGTGGATTACCGCGAATACACCTACGCTGGTGGACGTTTTCCCGGCGGCTTCATCAAGCGCGAAGGCCGCATGAGTGAGCGCGAAGTCCTCACCAGCCGCCAGATCGATCGCCCGATCCGTCCCATGTTCGCCGAGGGATTCAAGTGCGAGACGCAGGTGATTGCGTTCGTGCTCTCCGCTGACAGCGAGAACGATCCGGACGTTTGCGGCATCAACGGCGCCTCGGCCGCGTTGCACGTTTCAGATATTCCGTTCCTCGGGCCGATCGGCGCAGTGCGCGTCGGACTGGTGAATGGATCGTTCGTGGTGAATCCAACGTACAACGAAATGCGCGAGAGCCTGCTGAATATCATGGTCGTCGGGACCGCCGACGGCATTGTGATGATCGAGTCGGGCGCGAAAGAAGTGAAAGAAGAAACCGTCGTCGACGCGATCGAGTTCGGTCACACCGAGATCAAGAAAATCTGTGCAGGCATCAACGAACTGCGCGACAAAGCCGGAAAGCCGAAGCGCAAGGTTGAGCCTCCGCAATTCGACGACGCGTACTACAACAGCCTGCGAGCGAAGGTGGGTGATCAACTCACCGACGCGCTCGATACGAAGAAGCATCCGAAGGCCGAGAGCTACACGTTGGTCAAGGACATCAAGAAGAAGCTGGCAGCGGAGTTGCCGGAAGGCGATGACGAAGCCAAGCACAAGTTAGATCATTACTACGAAGCGCTGCGCGAGCGCATCTTCCGCGAGGCAGTGATCAATCAGAAGCGCCGTCCAGATGGACGCGCGTTCGACGAGATCCGCGAAATCTGGATCGAAGCGGGAGTCCTGCCGCGCACCCACGGCAGCGCAGTCTTCACCCGCGGCGAAACCCAAGCCCTGGTGACAACAACTCTCGGCACCAGCGACGACATGCAGCGCCTAGAAGGCTTCGAAGGCGAAGCCAAAAAACGCTTCCTCCTGCATTACAATTTTCCGCCGTTTTCGGTTGGTGAAGTGGCATTTATGCGTGGGGCGGGGCGGCGCGAGATTGGGCACGGAGCGCTGGCGGAGAGAGCGATCTCGGCAGTGCTGCCGCTCGAAGAGAAGTGGCCTTACGCAATGCGTGTGGTCTCGGACATCCTGGAATCGAACGGATCGTCTTCGATGGCGACCGTCTGCGGAGCTTCGCTATCGCTGATGGATGCGGGCGTTCCGTTGAAGGCTCCGGTGGCAGGCGTTGCGATGGGACTAGTGAAGGAGGGCAGCGACTACGCCATCCTCACGGACATCGCGGGCGCGGAAGATCACTATGGCGATATGGACTTCAAAGTTGCCGGCACTCGTGATGGCATCACCGCGCTGCAGATGGATATCAAGGTGGCGGGAATCACGGCGCAGATCATGCGCGAGGCGCTGTCGCAGGCGCAGCGTGGACGAATGCACATCCTCGGCAAGATGGAGGAAGTGATCACGACGGGCCGCGAGAAGATTTCCGATTACGCGCCGCGCTTCTACACGGTGCAGATCCCGACCGACAAGATTCGCGACCTGATCGGGCCGGGCGGAAAGATGATCCGCAGCATCGTGGAGCAGACCGGAGTGAAGATCGACGTGGAAGATTCGGGACTGGTCAAGGTGGCGTCGAGCGATCAGGCGTCGGCGGCGAAGGCGCTGCAGATCATCGGCGACATTACGGCGACGGCCGAGGTAGGCAAGACGTATCTCGGGAAAGTTACGCGGCTGGCGGATTTCGGCGCGTTCGTGGAGATCATCCCCGGAACCGAAGGCTTGCTGCACATCAGCGAAGTGGCAGAGCATCGGATTGCCGATGTGCGCGACGAGCTGAAAGAAGGCGATCAGGTGCTGGTGAAGGTGCTGGCCGTCGAGGGCAACCGCATACGGCTTTCGCGCAAAGCGATTTTGAAAGAACAGCGCGCGAAGATGGCGGCGTCAGGCGGAGGCGAAGGCGCTCCAGTGGCTCCGGCGGCCGAGAGCGAACCGCTTCCTGGAGGGACGCTGGTGATCGAGGGCGGCGGCGATTTTCCGGATGATCCGGACGAGCCAAACTTCAATCGCGAAGGCGGGGCTCCGCCGGTGGGAGCTGGTGCTGGAGATCGTCCTCGCGGGGGAGACCGTGGAGGAGATCGTGGGCGCGGAGGACGTCCGGGCGGAGGCGGTGGCGGCCGAGGTCGTGGACGCGGAGGACGCGGCGGCGGCGGTGGTGGCAGGCACGGTGGCGGGCATGGCGGCCACGGTGGAGGCGGCGGACGGCACTAACTTCGTTGCCGCGGATTGACGCGGATTGCGAGGATTAAAACCTCTGTTTTAGAAATAGCCGCGACTTTCGTCGTGGCTTTTTTCTTTTATGAGCTGTCGTCGCGGAAACTTTTCTTCTGATCGGCAATAAATGCTCGAACGTTTCATCCGCGCAGAACTGGCGTGGATGTTGTGCGCTACAGCGATCTACGTAGCTCGCCTGAAAAGAATCCTGACATTGGCATGCGGGTGAGTCTAGCGATGCGTGCTAAGCCTTGTGATTTCAATATTCGGGATTTCGCACATACCCGGCGAGTGATTTTGTGGCAGAAGTCTTGCATGGACCTTCGCACGAGCCGCACTGGCTCCTGGAGGATTTGTGAAAAAGATTCAGTCTCTCTCGTTCCTCGCCACCTTGGCGATCGCCATTGGCATGATCTCCTGGGGCAGCGCGCTCCATGCACAGACCACACCGTCGGATCAGCAGACGCAACAGCCTGCCACGGCGCCGGATACGACTCCGACGCAACAACAGCCGCAAGCGTCTTCTCCAGAAATGCCGCCGCAATCGCAGCAGGCTCCGCCGTCCGCGCAGACTCCAGATCAATCACAGACGCCGGAACCAAACGCGCCGCAAACTGGAGCGAAGACCTCTCCTGACGCAACCGCTACCGACAGCCAGACTTTCTCCGGAACCGTCATGAAACAGGGAGATAAGTACGTGCTGAAGGACGACATGGGCCACGTATATGACATCGATCACCAGACCGACGTGGCGAAATTCGACGGAAAGCGGGTTCGGGTGCAAGGTACTCTGGATCCGTCCGGCAAGAAGATCATGGTGAAGTAACGAAGCTTCAAGTCTAATTTTTTCTCGCAAAGGGAAAGCATCGGGGACCGCACCGCTCGGCGGGACTCGATGCTTTTGTTGCATAAGTGATAGTGGATTGTGAAATCTAATGATCGCTAGTCGGCGAGAAGTGCAGCCTAAACAGAGCGACAATCACCACGCCTATCAGGATAATTCCGATAGCGACGCGCTGAGAGACAGACACCGATATTCTTATTTCCAGTTTCGACCGGGTTGGTCGAACATGTCGATCGGCAGATCGTATCCCGCAGCCTTGAGGCGCTCGGCGAACTTGGGACGGATTCCAGCAGCGGTGAAAGCTCCCACTACGCGCCCGTCAGCGGCGACCCCCTGTTTCTCAAAGGTAAACAGATCCTGCAGGCTAACGACCTCGGACTCCATGCCGGTAATCTCAGTGATGTGCGTCAAACGCCGCGTTCCGTCGGTGAAGCGCGCGACTTGGAGAATCAGGCTCACTGCGGACGCGATCTGCTTGCGGATGGCCTTCTCCGGCAAGTTCAGGTTCGTCATCATCGCCATGGTTTCGATGCGAGCGAGCGCATCACGCGGACTGTTGGCGTGAATCGTGGTCATCGATCCGTCGTGGCCTGTGTTCATGGCCTGCAGCATGTCCAGGGCTTCCTCGCCGCGAACTTCGCCGACGATGATGCGATTGGGGCGCATGCGAAGGCTGTTGATCACCAATTGCCGCGCGAATACCGCTCCCTTCCCTTCTGCGTTGGAAGGACGGCATTCGAGGCGCACCACATGCCGCTGCTTCAGCTGCAGTTCGGCGGAGTCTTCGATGGTTACAATGCGCTCTTTTGCCGAGATATATCCAGAGAGCACGTTAAGCAACGTGGTCTTTCCCGCACCTGTTCCTCCGGAAATGATGATGTTGAGACGGGCTGCCACCGCAGCTTTCAGAAGCGCGAGCATGGGCGCCGTCAGAGTCTGGTTCGCGACCAGGTCTGCGTCGCTGACGGGAGTTGCGCCAAAACGCCGGATCGAAATATGAGGGCCATCGACCGCGAGTGGAGGGAGGATCACGTTGACGCGCGATCCATCGGCAAGGCGCGCATCGACCATGGGAGAGGATTCGTCGACGCGACGTCCAATGGCGGAGACAATCTTCTGAATGATGCGCATGAGGTGCGCATCATCTTTGAAGACGACCTTGGTCTCTTCGAGCATGCCACCGCGCTCAACGTAGACTTCTTTCGAGCCGTTGACGAGGATGTCGCTGACGGCGGGATCCTGCAGCAGAGGCTCGAGCGGACCGAGACCGAAGACCTCTTCGAGGATCTCGCGCGCCAGTTTCTCCTTCTCCGGCGCGGAAAGCGGAGCCTTGAGATGTGCGACGACGTCCTGAATGAGCGCGAATACCTGGAAGCGCGTCCGGTCGTCCGGAGCCGCAGCGACCTGCTCGAGGTCGAGTTTCCCGAGCAGGTAGCGATGGATTCCGTGCTTAAGATCCTGATACGCGCGAACGTCCAACGCGACGGGCTTTTGGGGCACGCCTGAAGTGAGGGGCTTCGTCGCGAGCGAGGGAGCGGGTTCAGGCTTGCCCATAGATATTCAATACCACAACAAGGCAAGAATTGTAGGGCTGGGCCCAAGGAAAAAAAGCCCCGCCTCTCGCCGTCGTTGACTATTGGCGAGAAGCGGGGCTTGGTAGCGTGCGGATTCGCAGTGCGCTGACTAGCCGACGAGCGTGAAGTTGACCTGCACTTGGGTCTCGACTTCGACTGGCTGCTGATTCAGAAGGTAGGGTTTGTACTTCCACTGTTTGACGGCTTCGATGGCGGCGGGCGCGAGTTCGGGATGTCCGCTGACGAGTTCGATGTTCTCGACATCTCCTTCCTTGCTGACAATTACACGGAGAACTACGACACCTTGAATGTGCGCATCTTTCGCGGTTTGCGGATAGATCGGTGGCACTTTCGTGGCGATCAGTCCAGACTCGACTCCTTGGGAAACACGCACGCGCTGCGGAGGAGGAGGAAGCGGCTTGCTCGAATCGACAGCACCGACAATACCGCCTTGTTGACCCGGGTGTGCGCCGCCGGGAATATCACTTGCTTCACCGTCCGCGGCAGGCTTGTCGGATAGAGTGAAGTTCACTGAGACCTGAGTTTCTACCGCGACGGGCTCGCCGTTCAGGAGATACGGCTTGTATTTCCATTGTTTCACTGCCTCGATGGCTGCGGGCACAAGCATTGGGTGTCCGCTAAGCATTTCAATGTTCTCGATGTCCCCGGTCTTGCTGACGTGCACTTTCAGAACAACGGTGCCTTGAACACCCGCCTTGCGAGCTTTTTCTGGATAGACTGGCGGGACCTGTTTCAGAACGTAGCTGCGCATGACGTAGTTATCGACGCGTACGCGCTCAGCGTGAACTTGAGCGAATGCGATCGAGGCACAGCTAATCATCAGTAAGGATGCGGCGAGAGTGCGGAACATTGAGACCTCCACGGACGGAAATTCACAGGTCGTTCGAGATCCGTTTCGTACACCGGGGATTGGACCGCTGGAAACTTAACTTATTAGACGCCGATATGGTTGGGATTGTTCCCAGAGATGCTTGACACAAATCTCGTGATGGCTTCGAGAACTGCCTCCGGCTGGTCGCGCTGCGGAGAGTGGCGGCAGTCCGGGAGCGGCAGTGTCTGCACCGGTCCTGCGCTTTGTTTTGCTATGGCTTCGACTTGCGCCATGGTTCCGTATTGATCATCAAGGCCTTGGATCACTAGGATCGGGCAGCTTATACGCGGGAGATATTCTTCGATGTTCCAGCCTCGGAAGTCGGGATGCAGCCAAATGTTATTCCATCCCCAGAAGGTTCGGGCAGCGTCGAGGTGGTGACGACCGAGTTTCTCCGGCAAGTTTGTCGTTTCGAATTTCACTTTGGCGTCGGCGATGCTTGCCACGCTCAGGTCCTCGACAAAGACGTGCGGTGCGAGAAGCACGAGGCCACGCACACGATCGTGCATTCCAGCGTGAATGAGCGCGATGGACGCTCCGTCGCTGTGCCCGATCAGAATTGGATTATCGATCTCGAGTTGCTCGAGAAGGTCGGGAAGCGTGGCGAGGGCTTCGTCATGCATGTAGGTAACAGTGCGATTCTCCGTGAGCAGGTCGGAATTGCCGGAACCGTAGCGAGAATAGACGGTCACCTGACATCCCGTGGCGTCGGCGACGCGCGCGGGAAAGTCTTTCCAGTGCGACACCGAGCCGAGGCCTTCATGCAGAAAGACGAGTTGAGGAGCATGCGGGATGTGTCCCGGAATGTGGAGGATTTCGAGGTTGCGTCCTTGGACGGTGAGTTGGGATATTTGAGTCGCGGCGGCGGCATTCATATGGGGTCGGGGATAATACTGCAATTTGATTTCGGCGTGCAGTTTGACCCCCGCGAGATCCCTCCCTGTGCCTGAAAAACGGCTCCGCTCGGGATGACGCCTGTCGAGTGCCGGATGTTTCGAGCCAGAATGCACGACCACACACTCGGGGCTAATACTGCATCGAAGGTTCAAGATATCGTAAGCTATAGACAGGTATAGGAGGGATATGCGCTGCGCTCGCTGCGGCAATGAAAATCCGGAGGACAACCGGTTTTGCGGAATGTGCGGAGCCACGCTATTGGCAGCACCTGCCGTGGCAGAAACCCAGACCAGGCGCGCTGCCAGCGCCAGCCCGATAATCCCTGCGCCTGTGGCAACTCCGGCTGCGCCTTCCCTGCCCCGCCACGTCGAAGATCCTCGTCCGACGCCGCCGCAATCAGCGCCGCCTCCGCAAGATCCCCCGACCATCAGCGGGCCTTCGTTTCTTGGCTTGAATGATCCGGCGCCGCGAAGGCGAGCGAGCCTAAGTATCGATCCGCATGCTCCGGGATCGAGGGGTGTTGACTATCTGCTGGATGACGAAGATGAGCACAGAGGTGGAGGTGCGGGAAAGTTTGTGCTGATACTGATCGCGCTGGCCCTGGCTGTGGGCTTTGGATATTTGCGCTGGAAAAACGGAGGATTCGCCTGGTTAAACACGAGCGCGCATAAGCCGTCGGCTGCAGCGCAAAGTCCGAGTGACACCGACGCGAACGCGCCTGCGAGTTCTCCGGCACCCGCCTCACCCAATCCAACGCCTGACTCGCAAACGCCGTCACCGAGCCAGCCTGCGACGACGCAACCGGCCTCGACTCCACCAGCTACGGCACCGGCTCAGCCAGCTGCTTCGACGCCTGGGACCTCGACGCCTGCGAGTGCGAACACCGCAGCGAGTTCTCCGCCGGAAACGGCAGCGCCATTGAGTACGGCTCCGCCGAAAAGTGACCATACGAACGCGGCCAAACCAAGTACGCCCGCGGATTCGGATGATTCAGATACAGCGGATGACAACGACACCGCGCAACCGGGGCCCAAGCCTGCAAAACCGGCTCCAAAGGAAGTGCCGACGGCAAAGCCGTCCGCGGCGGCGCCGAAGCCGGTTCGGACCGGCGATCCAGTGGGCGAGGCTCAGAAGTATCTTTACGGCAAGGGCGCGCCGCAGGATTGTGATCGCGGACTGCGAATGCTCAAGCCGGCGGCGAATGAAGCGAATCCGAAAGCCATGATTCAGATGGGAGCGTTGTATTCGGCGGGATTGTGCACTCCGCGCGACCTGCCGACAGCGTATCGCTGGTTTGCGCTGGCCTTGCGGAAGGATCCAGATAACATGGCAGTGCAGACTGATCTGCAAAAGCTGTGGGGCGAGATGACGCAGCCCGAGAGACAGTTGGCGATCAAGTTGTCGCAGTAGTCGCAGTAGTCGCTTCTTAACCGATCACCTTGCGAGAGGGCTGGGCTCCTGGCACTGCAGAGGACGGCAGGTTCCTCGATCGATTCGCTCCTCGGAATGACAAGCCCGCTTTTGCTGGCGCTCTCTTGCTGTCGCTGCTTCAAAACCTGTTGCTACTTCAAAACACCAAAAACATTAACCACGAAGGACACGAAGTATCACGAAGGGCTTGATGGCGCTGGGCGGGTTCGGGGCGCCGCACGGGACAGCAGGTTCCTCGATCGCTCCGCTCCTCGGAATGACAAGCGCTCTTGACTCCTCGGAATGACAGCGGCGCGATTGCTTTAGCTTTCAGACTTCGTCTTGCTCCTTCAGCTTGGCGATCACCCCGAAGTCTTCGAGGGTCGTTGTGTCGCCTTTCACATCTCCATTCGTGGCTAGTTCGCGGAGAAGGCGGCGCATGATTTTTCCGCTGCGGGTTTTGGGAAGACTGTCAGTGAAGCGAATGTCGTCGGGCTTGGCAAGCGCTCCGATTTCTTTTGCTACCCACTTGCGCAATTCTTCTTTCAGTTCGGCGGTGGGCTGTCTTCCCTGCTCCAGCGTGACGAAAGCAGAGATGGCTTGTCCCTTTAGTTCGTCGGGACGGCCGACCACGGCGGCCTCGGCGACGGCTTCGTGCGCAACCAGAGCACTTTCAACTTCCATGGTGCTCAGGCGGTGTCCGCTGACGTTAAGGACGTCGTCGACGCGGCCCATGATCCAAAAATATCCGTCTTTGTCTTTGCGAGCGCCGTCGCCGGTGAAATACATGCCGGGAATCTGCGACCAGTAATTCTTGACGTAACGATCGGGATCTCCGTAAACCGTGCGCAACATGCCGGGCCACGGACGCTTGATGACCAAGAATCCACCGGAGCCATCGGGGACAGGCTTACCTTCCATCGTGACGATCTCAGGAACGACGCCGGGGAATGGACGGGTCGCGGAACCGGGCTTCGTGGCAATCGCGCCTGGAATTGGAGAAAGCATGATGTGCCCCGTCTCAGTCTGCCACCAGGTGTCAACAATCGGACAGCGATCGCCGCCGATGGTGTCGCGATACCACATCCAGGCTTCCGGATTGATCGGCTCGCCGACGGTGCCGAGTAGGCGCAGACTCGACATGTCATGCTTCTTCGGCCATTCGTCGCCCCACTTGATGAAGGTGCGAATCGCGGTGGGGGCGGTGTAGAAGACGTTCACTTTGTGGCGGGCAATGATCGACCAAAAGCGATCAGGCTCGGGACAATTCGGAGCGCCTTCGTACATCAAGCTGGTGGCGCCATTTTGCAGCGGTCCGTAGACGATGTAGCTGTGACCCGTGACCCATCCGATGTCAGCGGTACACCAGTAGGTGTCTTCTTCCTTGAGATCGAAGACCCACTTGGTGGTGAGGTAGGTGCCGACGGAATATCCGCCAGTGGTGTGGACGACACCCTTCGGTTTGCCGGTGGTGCCGGAGGTGTAGAGGATATAGAGCGGGTGCTCGGCATCGAGGGGCTCGGCCGAGCAAACTTCGGAAGCTTTGGCCATCAGCTCGTGCCACCAGTGATCGCGTCCGGCTTGCATGTTGATGGCTGTTCCAGTGCGCTTGTAGACGACCACGTGCTTCACGCTGGGGCAGGACTTCAGAGCTTCTTCGACTGCGGGGAATAATTTCACTTCCGCGCCGCGGCGATACGAGCCGTCCTGGGTGATGACGGCGGAGGCCTGCGAGTCGTGAATGCGGTCGATGAGCGCGTTGGAGGAGAATCCGCCGAAGACAATCGTGTGCGGCGCGCCGATGCGGGCGCAGGACAGCATGGCAATGGGGAGCTCGGGCGTCATGCCCATGTAGATGGCGACGCGATCGCCCTTCTTCACCCCAAGCCCTTTTAGAACGTTGGAGAATTTCTGCACTTCGTGATGGAGTTGCTGATAGGTAAGGGTGCGGACCTCTCCGGGTTCGCTTTCCCAGATGATGGCGGCTTTATTCTTGCGCCACGTCTGAACGTGGCGATCCAGACAGTTGTAGGAAAGATTGATCTGGCCGCCGACAAACCACTTGGCCCATGGGCAATTCCACTCGAGCACCTTGTCCCACTTCTTGAACCAGTGGAGTTCATTGGCAATACGCGACCAGAAAGTATCAGGATCGTCGACAGACTCTTTGTATAGACGTTCGTATTCTGCGAGGCTCTTGATGTGGGCGTGCTGGCTGAAGTCGGCAGGCGGCTCGAACTTTCGCTGTTCCTGCAGGATGGAATCGATGTTGGTAGATTGCGTATCCATGAGTGCTTTGTCAGCCATGCGGCAGCCTCAACGTGGAGGAATGATTTTTTCGCGTCCGAAAATCGGGCACCGAATTTGCGAAGTTTATTCTACACACGAATGACTGGATGTGACGGGGATCACGGGAGGAGAGACGGTCACTTTTTCCCATTGGAGGTTGTAAGAACCTGCGGAGCGGGAACAAACCAGCCCAGAAGGCGGCTTTCGAATTCCTTCGGCGCGGTGGCTATCGCGCCGCAGTGATCGGCGCCGGGAACTTCCCAGAAAGCGTTAGAGGGGCTGCGAGCGTGAATCAGTTGGGAATGGCGCACAGGAATATTGCTGTCTATTTGACCGTGAATGAGCAGCACTGGGATGTGCGAGACGGCCACTGCGTCCGATGGAGAGATCTGCTCCATGTCTAGCTTGTACTTCCATCGCGCGCGAAGAAATGCGATGTCGACCAGCGGGCGGAGGAGAGTTCGGCCGACCCATGGCCCACGATGAAAGGGCTGTCCCATGCGATCGTACGCGATTTCGCGAAAATCAGATAAGGATGATTCAGCGACGACCGAGCAGAACCGAGCGTCGCCCTGAAGAGATTGGAGTAATTCGGCTGCGCCCATCGATTCACCCAAGCCGTAGATGCAGCGTGGGTGCGTTTCAGCCGAGAGCAGGTCGAGCCATTGATGAATGTCGTTGCGCTCGAGGAGTCCGTATGTTGCCAAGGCGCCGCCGCTAATCCCGTGAGCGCGAGCGTCGGGCAGGAGCACGGTGAATCCATGTGTAAGCAAGAACTCGGCATATCCGGCCATTCCGAGTCGGTTATCGCCCAAGCCGTGAAGCAAGATCGCGGCGTCGCCGTTCGGATGGTCGGGACGCAGGAGCCAAGCACGCAATACGGCGGAATCGGGCGCGCTGACGGATACATCTTCCATACGAGTGTGGAGCGCCACGATGGATTGGCGGACACTGGCGATCTCTTGTTCCGTCAGTGGACGGCGAGGTGGATGGAGTGTGGCATCGGCTAGATAGATGCCACCAATCAAGCAAAGAGCGATATACATGGCGAGCGCATAGATCAGCCGACGCAGTCTGCGGCGGGAACGCATGGTCAAAAGAGGATACGCGATTGGAGTGTTTGCGGTTCCAAATCTACTAGCCGAATCATAGGTCGAGGAAGCGATCGCGGGTAGCTTTCGATGGCAGTGGGCAGGCATCGTAGCGGCCGAAGAGGCGGTAGCGGTGGCGGGCTACGAGACAGTAGGCCCAATCCCTCGCCGGACGCGGAAGAAGCTGCATGCTTCGAGCGAGCAACTTATAGGCTCCTTCCAATTGCTCGAGGACGAAGAGAACTGCATCGGATCGAGAGAGTAATGATCCAGCGGAATGCACGGTGTTCGAAGAGTTCGGGCCCAAGGTGTCGTCAAGGACGACATAGAACGTGACGAGAGTGCCTATGTCTGCGTGGTGGCGACTGAGGATGGCTTGAGCCAAAGGGCTTTGCAGCGAGGCGAAACGAAAGACGTCGCCCTGATCGTGTTTTAGGATGAATTTCACCATGCGGTTGCAAAGTCCGCAAACGCCATCGTAAAGGATGAGGGGATGGCTCAACTGTTTTCGCGAATCACTTCCAGCCTTGTGGCGAATGTATCAATAGCGATACCAGCTGAGCAAATTGGCAAGATGTCCACCCACGAAGCGGGTGAAATTACGAAGCGAACGTCTGCGCAGAATTGGAACCTCGATGAGATTCGCATCGACGGCGTCAGCGTAGTGGGCTCCTTGTGAGGGAAAAGAGCACGCGGTAAGGGCTTTGAGTGATTGATTGTGACGATTCATTGGCTTTTGTTTCTTGCCTAGTTTTGCACGGTTTTAGAAGAGATTGCAGTCGCAACCGAATGTTCGCTGCGTTCCTCGCTGAGAGGCCCAGTGGGGTATCCGAGGCAAGAGAGCGTCGCGCCGGCATAATCTTCGATGACGGCCGTTTGATCTGAACTCAATTTCTGCCGCCAACCTTGCACGGAACCCGAACTGATGAGTCTGCCTTCGTGTACGCGGCTTTTCGGCAACGTAGGGGACTGATCTTCTTTAGCGCGCATCTTTTCGATGGAATTGTTGGCGCACGCACGACGAATCGCGGCAGGATCGGCCGGCATTCCGAGAAAAGCCAGCGCGCGCGACATTGCGGACTCTACGTCATTGCAAACATCCTCGAAACGCAGCAACAGCATATTGCCATTGGTCGCCAATGGAGAGTTGAGCCACTCCTCGACGTGATTTTGCCACGCGCCCCAGCGCGACATTTTTCCTTGCATGAATGGCTCGATGTAACGATCAAGAGCCGTTGAGTCGAGAAGATCCATGGCAGATTCGCGCGCAAAACTAGAGAGCAGAACATCGCGCACATCGCGCACGATGTAAATGGCACGGCGATATTTACGGCGGTAACGTTCATGGGTTTTGATCAAGCGTCCGCCGGCCGGGAGGAGCGGGTAGGCATAGACGTGAACTCCGATCTCGGGGACGATTCGCTGTATGTTTTCGAAAGAGGACGAGGCACCGCTAATGGCTTCAGCCAGAGGAAAGCGCAACAGCGTGTTGCCAGATCGGGGATAGGACGCCAGAAAGATGTCGCCGGAATCGAGGCCAAGATGGCGGCCCCAAACCAAGGGCGCACGCAGATGAGTGCGGGACACACGAGCCCGGATTCGCATCAGTGCGGACACTCAGGCCTCTTTCGCCCCGGCGCGCGGATTATTGAGGGCGGTTTCCGACTTTACAGGCAGGTTCGTAACCTTGTCGTGATACTTCCGGTTACGATAGGCCCGCAGAAGCGAGAGTGGCACTATCGAAAAACAGAAGGCAGTGAAGGCATCAAAGGCACGGAGCGCGCGGTAGATCAATTTATCTGCGAGTCGTTTCGGAAACGTGACTGCGTTTGTGTTCGCTGCGCCCACCTTGGGATATGGAGGCCAATCCCCGTAGCGTTTGTGCCAAAAGGCAACATAAGCACCGATTTTTGCGCGTAGCTTGTCGTCGACAATGTTGGGGCGAGGGCCGGAAACGATCTTGTCACCCTTGACGAAGGCATGATGCTGACCACCGTAAATGGCACTGCTGTCGGCGCCATGCAGGTTTGCCAGGTCCTCGTGATAGGGGATTCGCAAAAAACGGCAGACTTCTTGCATGATCAACGGAGTGTCGCGGACCAAGTCTTCGTAGCTGACGTCGTATACTTCCCTGCCGTGTTCGACCAGCCAATCATGCTGCTGTTTGTAGGCTTCGTAACCGATCAGGCCGCGGAGGGTTGATCCCCGACGACTGAAATACGAGTTCCCTGCCTGCGCCGCACGGAGGATGCTATTCGCTGTGCCCTCCGGATCACGCCAGACAATGATGAATCTGGCGTCGGGGAATACTTCGGCCATCTCTTGCAATCGATCGTAGTAGTTTGGGGATTTGTCACCCCAAATGGTCGCGCCTTTTCGCCGGGCGAATTCTTTGTGCACAGTGGCGAACGCCTTTGGAAAGTTCGTGATCCCCTGAGTGAATTCTTTGGCGTTGAGTCCGTGACGGGTGAAGGCCTGGTTCCAGAAGTCCCAGCGCTCGGCCCAATCGCAATAGCGCCCCGGCTTCAGGAATGCAGAACGTAGCAGCAGCAAGTCGGCCTCGTACATGAGTCCGACCTGCGGATGCTTGTTCAACAAGGCGTAGAGCAATGAAGAACCTGATCGCCACATGCTGACGACGAAAAGCGGGCCGGGAGCTTGCGTTGGCGCCGAGTTGGACGGTTGGCTAGCTGATGGCGATCGCATGAGTCGACTCAGAAACGGTGGGATGCGGTTGGAGCGTCGCTACGGAAGACGTGTCGGTGGATCGCATTGACCAAGCGCCCTTCACTTTTTCGATGAAAGTGATCGTCCCGGTCGATGGACCTCCTTGCACGGGAACGCGATCTCGATCCCCATGTTCAAGGATGGTTTTTGCAGCGAGAAGGTTGCGTACGTGAGTGACACCGACAACATATCCAGTCGATTGCTCGGCGAGCGTGAGCAATTCTGTCAGCCGCCGAGAATAGCGGGCATAGAACTGATGAAATGATTCGCCGTTCGGGGCCGGAAGATCCGGATGCTCGTTCAGAAGATTCAAGAACGGGATGATCTCGCGCAATAGTTGGCCGCCGAACACCCCCAAATTCCACGGGCGAAGTTCGTCCGTCGTAGTCACGGAAGCTTTGGTCGTGCGGCGAATCGCCTCTGCAGTCTGTCGCGCTCGCTTCAAGTCGGAGGAGTAGATAGCGGTGACCGGGTAGCCAGCAATCTGGAGAGCGGTCTCTTCCGCTTCCTGCAAGCCCTGCTCATCAAGCGGAATATCGAGCCAAGCGCGCAGACGCTCTTCTTTGCCGTGACTGTTGAGGGGAGTGTGACCGTGCCGAATCAGAATGAGCTTACCCACAGATGAACTCCTGGTTGAGATTTGTAAGGCGCACGGCTATGACGAGGACTTCAGAATGCTGAGTCGTCGTCATGGACGTGTGAAACCGGGGGAGGGTAAGTCAATCTATAGTATTCCGATTGACATTCTCGCAATGTAACACGCCAGTAACAAATGTCAATAGGATTTTCATGGTAGGGATGGTTCATTGTTCCCAGTATCAAGGCTCGAATCCGGCTCTGGACAGGGGTTTCGGAGGGTGTCTAAGCGCCGATTTGGCCAGGCAGAAGCTCGGTAACCAGGAGCTACCCCGCCAGGAGTGCAACCCCGCCAGCGACCAATACGGCGGCAATCCAACGGCGGCGATCAACTCTCTCGTGGAGAAAGAATTTGGCTGCGAAGGCATTGCCAATGAACGTGAGGGATGCAGCTGCGGGAGCAACCAGGCTGACGTCTCCCCACGACAGAGCAAAGAGCAGGCTGAAGAACGCGATCGCCATGGCGGCGACGCCAAAGAAGAAATTAGGGTTGCCCAACGTGCGGCCAATGATGGTCCAAAGTCCACGACGCTCCCACAGATCATGCACGTCGCCCACTTGCTTCATTGCACGGGCGAGCACGACATCTCCGACAACTGAAAAGAAAACGACGATTAGAATTCCACTCCAAGTGTAGAGGCTCTTCATCGCTTGGCTCCGCCGGCTGCGGCTGACACCACTTCCTCGCGTTCTTCTTCAGCTTCAGGATGCGAGTGTGCGGTAAGAGCTGGACCTCCGGCAACGAAACTGACACCGCCAGAAATCAGAGCTATGCCCATCCAGCGTAAGGGACTGACTTGCTCATGGAGGAAGAACTTGGCGACCAGCGCGAGAAGGACGTATCCGAGAGAGGTAGCGGGCAGGACGTAGGTTAGATCGGCCCAAGACAGCGCGTTCATGTACGAAGCGAAGAAGGCTAGCAGCAGCACTATGCCGACGGCAACCCAAGGATTTAGGACCGCTGAGATTACGCCCTGCAGATGATGGATGGAGATGCTGCCGGTCTGCTTCATCCCGTGCGAAAGCATGGAGTCACCGGCCGCTGCGAAGACGGTCACTCCAGCCAGCACCAGATACTTGCGGAAGGTCAAAAGCAGTTCTCAGTACTCAGTTGTCAGTTCTCAGCTGTGGGAGAACGGCTGCGCCTCACGTACTAAGTACTGAGTACCGGGTACAGAGTACGAAGAACAGTTAGTCGGACATGCTGGCTACGCCCGCCGGTTGAGCGGATGCAGCTTCGTCGGCATGCTTCTTGACCAGCTTATTGCGCGCCGTGCGCAGTTTCCAGAATGTTCTTGCTTCTTTGTACAAGCGCCTGCGCTCATCGCCATTGAAGATCGCCTTTCTCACGATGCGCCACGCGGCCTTCGGACGGAAATAGTACTCGTCGTAAAAGCGATGCACGGCGCTGAGAATTTCGTCTGCAGGCAGCCCTGGATACTGTATGTGGGCGAGCTGGTGCCCGCCTTCGTCAACCATCTTGTTATCGCCGACGATGAAACCGTTTTTCACGGCGTAATCGTAGAGCTCGGTACCGGGATAGGCATGCGCGACAGAAACTTGAATGGTTTCGACGTCGAGCTCCTTCGCGAAGGCGATCGTGTTGTTGATCGTCTGGGGAGTTTCGCCGGGCAGTCCTAAGATGAAGTCGCCATGGATGACAAGGCCTAACTTGTGGCAGTCCTTCGTGAACTGGCGGGCGCGTTCGACTGTCGCGCCTTTTTTGATGTTCTTGAGAATCTGCTGGTCTCCGGACTCGTAGCCCACGATCAGAAGGCGGCATCCAGCTTCCTTCATCGCCTTGAGCGTTTCGAAGTCGGTCGTGACGCGCGAGGTGCAGGACCAAGTCAGACCGAGCGGCTTCAGCTTAGCGCAGAGTTCGATAGTTCGCGCCTTCTGAATGTTGAAGGTATCATCGTCGAAGAAAAACTCTTTTACATTCGGCCAGAATTCTTTGGCCTTTGCCATCTCAGCAGCAACGTCATCGGTGGAGCGTTTGCGCCACGGATGTCCGCTCAAAGTTTGCGGCCAGAGGCAGAAGGTACATTGCGCCGGGCAGCCGCGAGTGGTGTAGAGCGACACATAGGGATTGAGCAGAAACGGGACGTTGTACTTCGTAACGTCGAGGTCACGCCGGTAGACTTCCGTTACGTGGGGCAGTGCGTCGAGATCCTGAATCTGCGGCGCATCAGGATTGTGGACAACCTTCCCGTCCTTCAGGAAGGAAACGCCGGGAATCTCCTCGAGAGGCTTGCCTTTGGCGTAGTCAACAATCGCGTAGTCAAATTCCTTGCGGCAAATGAAATCGATATCGGGGCAGTCGCGCAGAGATTTTTCCGGAAGCACGCTGACATGCGGACCGACGAAGGCAATCCGAATCTTAGGATTCGCTTCTTTGATAGCGCGGGAAATTCGGACGTCGCCGGGAAACCCTGGCGTAGAAGTGAAGAGCACAAGGAATTCGAAATCCTTGGCGATCTCGATCGTCTCCGCGGCAGAGATGTGATGCGGAGGGGCGTCGAGCAAGCGTGAGCCCTCGAGCAGGCCAGCGGGATAAGCGAGCCAGACGGGATACCAGAAACTCTCAATTTCGCGGGTGGCGGGCCAACGAGAGCCGGCGCCTCCGTCGAAATTCTCAAATGAAGGAGGGTTCAGAAACAGTGTTTTTAAAGGCATATTGGGTATTGGCTATATTTTAGCATTGGAACAAGGTTTCCCCAGGAAACGCCCCGTGTTCTGGCAGGTTCCTCGTAAATCCATCACTTGTTCGTAAATCCTTGATTTAACTGTACTAGCATCCTTCTTAAAAACAAATGGAGTTAGTGTGAACGTATGGTTGGATGCAGTGAATGGGGAAACGGTGCTGTGAGTGGGGATGTGACGCCTAGGGGTTACTGGGCTTCGTTGGTAGTAGGAACGCGGAATGTTACTCCGCGATCGTCGTTCGCTTTCTCAGTAGCGGAAAGATCAAGATTGGCCAGCGGGATTCTCTGGGTACGGCCGGGAGAAAAATTCCACAGAGTCTGGCCGACGATGGCATAGTTCTGCACTTCCTGCTGATGCTGGTCGCGGAATACGAGGACGGTCGGAGGCATAATCGGGCTCGGATGGGGATCGCTGGCTGAGGCGCTGGAGGGCAATCGAGGCGCGGATCTTCGAGCGTACAGATCCTGATCGCCGTCCGCTTCCTCTTGGCGCATCATTTGCTGCTGTTCGAGGCTTTGCTGGTTCATCTCGTCAGCAGTCGCGAGATTATTGTTGTAGTCGTTGTCGAAAGCGGCATCATCCGCGGACCAGTCCCACAGGAACGGATCGTAGTAGCCGAGTCCCCAAGGATAGCCGTATCCGTATCCTCCGTAGTTGCGGCAACCGTATCTATAACAATTATTGCGGAAGCCGTAGGTGCGGAGGCGGTTGCCCCGAAATCCGTCATGTAGGTAAGGTCCGCGAGAGTAGCTGCGTTGCGCGAAGGAAGGAGTGCGGGAATAGCTGTGGACGGCGCTGCCGGAAGAACCCATGGAGTGCCCGGCGCTGAATGATCCATGACTGGAGAATCCGCCGGAGTGGCCTCCGCCGAAACTGGCATGGCCGCCTCCACCGCCGTGGCCTCCGCCATGCTGCGCCCAGAGAGGCACTGCAAAGAAGAGAGAGAACGCCGCAATGAACGTCAGGCGACGCATACAAACTGATTATAAGCCCTATTTGGGCTCTCGGCGCGGGTTTTACGTTCCTTGACACTGGGGCTAAAGCCCGGTCAATGTGAGAGCGAACCGCGGCCCTGAAGGCCGCTGTTCCCCATCTTGTATGTGCTAGGTCACGTTTTGCATCAGTTCTGGTCACCACCGCCGTGGTTGTGTTTGCAAAGCTTGCAGTAGGTAGGCGGCAACGAATTGTCCACGTGATGTCGAACGGGAGTGAGAGTTCGCAGGTAGGCGAAGATCGATTTGATGTCGTCGTCTGTGAAGTTCTTGAAGTTTCCGAAAGGCATGATGGAGTTCAGTTTTCGCGCGCCCACGTAGCCCGTGCGAAGAACGGTGACGAATCCGGCCTCGCTGTAGTAATTGATTCCGGTGGGATCGGGAGTGAGGTTGGCGCTGGTCGCCGATCCCCACGGACCGTTTAGTGAATCTCCGCCTGCGAAAGGGAGATTTTCATTCACATTGTGGCAGCCACAGCCCATGCTCACGAGATATTTCCCGCGCGCGACGGGATCTGCCGATGGGCCGGGGATTGGAGACGTAATGGGCTCTGGCTCGCTTCTCACCAGATAGTTCACGGGGAAGTTTACTGTTGTCGGCGGCAAGGGATTGCGAATGGGAGCTAAGGAACGCAAGTAGACGACGACCGAAGCCACGTCTTCGTCTGACATATTTTTGTATTCGCCATAAGGCATCGCGGGGAACAGTGTGGTCTCGTCGTGCTTGATACCTTCTCGAATGGCGCGAGCAATCTGGTCATCAGAGAAATTGGCGAGGCCAGTTTCAGGGTCGGAGGTCAGGTTCGACGCGACGAGTCGCCCGGGAAAACCTTTCAGGGTTAGTTCCTGGCCGGCGAGTTCGGTGCTGGTCACAATCGGTGCACCGTGTTGTGTCCAGTCGTGGCCGGAATGACAGGTCTCGCACCCGATGGTGGTTACCAGATATTTCCCGCGGGCCACGCGTTCCGGGGTGCGTTCGAACCGGCGAGTTGTGGCGGCGCGCTTCTTCGGGCCGATAAATGGGCGCCACCCAATGGTGAAACTAATCCCAGTGGCGACGAGAATGCAGAGGACTACGCCGGAAATAAGCAGAACTTTCCTCAGCTTTTTCATTCTGATCTTTCTCAATGATTTGTTTGGACCGCCCCAAAAAGTGCGCCCCATCCTAACGGAGGAGGAAAGAAGGGACAAGGTATTTCAGCGACGCGTTCGCGGAGAACGAAGCTGCCTTGTTATTTCTTATGGCCTTTTGCTTTTTTCGCGGGCGTTTTCGCTTGTTTGGGCGTGGCTTTCGCAGGCTTGGGGGCCGCTTTAGATTTTTCTGGCGCCTTTGGTTTCGCTTCTGGCTTCGCCGGAGGCGCTGCCACGGGCGGGGCTGCGACTGCAGCTTTCCCCTTCTTCCCTTTTGGACCAGGCTTGGCGGCTTGGGCAGCAGCAGCTGTCGCGGCGGCAGCCTCAGCAGCGGCTTTGGCGGCACGTCCACGGCGCGGCGCTGGAGGCGGGGGTGGAGGCGGAGGAGCGAAAGGCTTCAGATATTTCAAGCGCTCGGTGCGTGAGCGCATCTTGCCGTCAAGCAGAAGCATAAAAACATCGTTAGCAAGCTTCGGATACTCGGGCAACTGCGGAGTAATCAGCAGTTCCGTCATTTCGGGAAGGGGGAGGGTCTGTTGCACTTGCCGCCACTTTGTCAGATAGTTTTTGATCTTCTGCTCGATCGACTGCTGCTTGGCGGTCACCGCGAGGAACAACACCATCTCCGGGCGCGCTGAGGACAGCAACTGCCAGGTGCGCGAAGGAGTCGCGGCTTCCTTCCCCATCAGACGCTTGGAAAGTTCCTTGGCGTGATCTTCGATGTCGCGCCAAGCTTCAACGAGATCTTTGCGAGGAATCAATTTCTGAATGTCGGCAACGTCTTTATCGGAAAAGTGCGACGTCAAGAAGTACATGACGGCCGGGCCAGCGTCAGGCGTGTAGCCGAGATCGACCATCTGCTGGCGAGTCTTCATCAGCGTACTGAGGCCGTTCGCGTCAACTTTGGCGACGGTCCAGTGATCGTGCAGAACCGTGAGCCAGCCTTCCTTCTCGAGCATCTTGACGACATTCAACGGATCGTCTTCGTGCGCAAGAGCAGCGATCTCGTGGCCGATCGATGAGCGCAAAATGTGGTCGATGTACTTCCCTTCCTTGGCGGCGTCGTAGCGGGCCTGGGTACGCTCTTCGAGCGGCCAATGGAAGCGGGCGGCGAAGCGGGTCGCACGAATCAGGCGCGAAGGATCTTCAAGGAACGAATAATTCTGCAGGATGCGAATGACTTTCGCTTCGAGGTCAGCGACACCGTTGAAAGGATCGAGAAGGAGACCGCGGGATCCTTCATTCAGCGAAAGCGCCATGGCGTTGATGGTGAAGTCGCGGCGCCGAAGATCCTCGTGGATCGTGGCCGGCATGACGATGGGCGGCTTGCCTGTCTTCTCGAAGCGTTCGGTCCGCGCCATGCTGACTTCGGCGCGGGCATTGCCGGGCAGGGAAAGGAAAATCGTGCGAACATCTTCCTCGACGGCGGTGATTTTCGCGCCCGCCTTTTCGAAGTCCTTTTGCAGCTTGAGAGGATTGCCCTGGACGGTAAAATCGAGGTCGCGGATCGTAAATCCGCTGATAATGTCTCGGATAGCGCCGCCGGTTAAGTAAAGATTCATCCCGGCAGCACGGGTAACGTCTTGAACGAGGCCGACGCCCTTCAACTGGTCCGGCGTCAACCGGATTTCCATCGTGTAAATGTAATCAGCCATTCGCTTTCAAGCGGCTGTCGGGCCTTGTCCTGGGCGATGAAAAGTCAAAAATCGCCAGCGGGGAGGGCCGGACCTACCGAACTTTTCCACAAGATTTCCACAGGCCTGTACCGCACATCAAAGAAGGCCTGCACCACTGGGATGCAAGTGGCTAAGTTCAAAGTACTTACACGAACTGGAAACTTTGCGGCAAGCTCAAGAAAATAACACAACGTTTACATTTTGGCTACTGCCAAGGCGGATTCCGGTGGAATGTGGGGAAAAAGTGCGAGAATCGGAAGGCAGCGCCAAGTGATTAGTGATTAGTGATTAGTGGCTAGACAGCGGTTCCCCTAGTCCAAGTCCTAGTCACTAGCCACTGACCACTGCCCTTTCATGCCTTCGACGCATAAGAAAGTGATTGTCCGAAAGATGGACCGGGATTCAGTCTCGGGATACGTGTCTCCGTCCCAGATTGTGAACGAAGGAAAGATTGAGGTTTTGAATACATCGGGGACGGTCATTGCGATTGATCTACGAGAAATCAAGGGAGTTTATTTCGTGCGGGAGTTTGGCGACTCCGAATCACTGGCGCGTAAGACGTTCACCACGCGTCCCAGATCGGAAGGCTTGTGGGTCCGCCTGCGGTTCAAGGATAGCGAAGTTTTAGAAGGCCTGATGCCAGCTGACCTTACCCAGACCATGCCGGAGGGATTTCTTGTAAATCCTCCGGATCAGCGAGCCAACACGCAGCGGATTTTTGTGCCGCGCACGGCGCTGGAGTCGTTGACGGTGCTAGCGGTGATTGGAGCCACGCGAAGGCAGCGGCGCGGAACCGACGATCAACGCCAGGTTCCGATGTTTGAGGAGTGATCCAGCTGCGCCGAAGTGCCACGAAATGCAATTGAAAAGCAGGAATTGTTGATGTAGTGTGTGTGGTCCACGGGCCTCTGGCCAATTCAAGAGAACGGACGGACCTCCCTCCTTCCTCCTAGTCCGCTTCGATCTCAGTGGAGATTTCGGTCCCAGTCGAGGTGTCTTCATGCGAGCCTTCCTCGCTTTTTCCGGGCGATCTGCGTATACCGCCGTTCGTCTTCTGCTGCCTATCGTTTTGGGAATCATCCCGTTGTGCTTGATCAGCCAAGGCTCAGTCGCTCAAAGTCTGGAAGAGTCGAAGGTCTCCGCGGCTTCGCGGCCGTTGATCACGGAAGCCCTCGACGAGACCCGGCTGACCACACTGAAAGGCAATACGCATCCGCTGGCGCGTCCGATGTTTGATTTGGGGACAGCTCCCGCGAGCCTGCCGATGGAGCGCATGCTGCTCGTACTCAAACGCAGCTCGAATCAGGAATCCACTCTGCGAAAACTGCTCGACGATCAGCAGGACAAACACTCACCCAACTATCACAAATGGATGACGCCCGAACAGTTTGGAGCCCAGTTCGGGCCGACCGACGCCGACATGCAGATCATCAAGTCATGGCTGCAGTCGCATGGATTTAAGGTGGGCTCGACAAAGGGGAGGACGGTGTTGGAGTTCTCCGGATCGGCGAGTCAAGTCCAGGAGGCGCTTCACACCAGCCTCCACAAATACGTGGTGAACGGAGAGCAGCACTGGGCGAATGCGAGCGACCCGAGTATTCCGACGGCGCTGACGCCGGCGGTGGCGGGAGTGGCCTCGCTAAATAACTTTCCCCGGAAGTCGATGCATTCGCTTGCGGGACGGTTTACTCGCGACAGCGCGAGCGGCAAGATAAAACCGGATTACACGTATCCCGGCGGCTGCGTGGAGAACAATTTTGACAATGGCGCATGTCTCTACGGGCTGGGACCCTACGATTTCGCGACGATCTATGACGTTCAACCCTTGTGGGCGGCGGGCATCAACGGCACAGGTCAAACGATCGCGATCGTCGGAGAGTCCAACATTAACATTCAGGATGTGGCGGACTTCCGCAGCATGTTTGGATTGCCCGTCAACAATCCCAATGTCATTTTGAACGGGCCCGACCCTGGAATTCAGGGCGACGAGTCGGAGGCTGATATCGACGTGCAGTGGTCGGGCGCAGTCGCGCCGAACGCGACCATCGACTTCGTGGTATCGCAGTCGACAGAAACCACCGCCGGAATTGATCTTTCGGCGACATACATCGTCGATAACAATCTCGCTCCGGTGATGAGCGAAAGCTATGGTCAGTGCGAACTAGGACTTGGTACCGCAGGGAATCAGTTCTACAACACGCTTTGGCAACAGGCTGCGGCAGAAGGAATCACGGTGTTTGTTTCCGCCGGAGACAACGGTGCTGCGGGCTGCGATAACTTCGATGCGAGTCCGCCGGCGCCGGCAGAATTCGGTCTGCAGGTCAGCGGATTTGCTTCGACTCCATATAACGTTGCCGTGGGTGGGACCGACTTCAACGACTTCAGCAATCCCAGTACATACTGGAGCACGACCAATAACCCGACGACGCAAGCTTCGGCATTGAGTTATATCCCTGAAATTCCTTGGAATGATTCCTGCGCGAATCCGCTGTTTGCGAGCCTTGGATTCAGTACCGTGGCGGAAACAAACTGCAACAATCCTCAACTGGGTAATTTCGTACTGCCGGAGGGCGGGTCAGGTGGCGTCAGCAAGTGCACTACTCCGAGCGGGTTGACCCCGGCAAATTGCGCTGGAGGATACGCCAAACCCACGTGGCAGTCCGGACCGGGAGTACCAGCGGACGGGAAGCGCGACATTCCTGATGTGTCGTTGTTTGCCAGCAACGGATTTCTGGGGAGCTTTTACATCATTTGCCAGTCCGACCAAACGAGTGGATCGTGCGGTGTTGCAGGCGGGGAGTTTCTCGGATTCGGAGGCACGTCGGTGTCTTCTCCGGCGTTTGCGGGCATCATGGCTCTGGTAAACCAGCAAACTGGATCGCGGCAAGGCGACGCCAATTATGTCCTATACAAGCTTGCATCGCAGCAGCCGACGGCGTTTCACGACATAACTACGGGAACGAACGCGATGCCGTGCGCAACGGGATCGACGAACTGTACGACTTCGGTCTCCGGAGACGCTTTTGGAGTGCTGAGCGGCTACAGCGCCGGAGCAAATTATGACCTGGCAACCGGGCTCGGTTCAGTGGACGCAAACAATCTAGTAACGAAATGGAACACTGTCACTCTTCTGCCGTCGACGACGACGTTGACGAACGTGACGCCAACCACGATCACCCACGGGCAGTCGGTTGGTTTTACAGCCACCGTGAAACCTTCGTCGGGAACGGGTACTCCGACCGGGCTCGTTTCGCTGGAGGGTGGCCCGACTGATAGCAGCGAAGGAATTGCCGGATTCAACCTTACGAGCGGGACCGTCACCGGAAGTACGGAGCTTCTGCCGGGAGGAACCTATTCGCTGATCGCGCATTATCCCGGCGACTCGACGTACGGGCCGAGCGATTCGGGGCCGGTGAGCGTGACGGTGAACAAGGAGAACAGCACGCCTCAAGTCTTTTTGGTGACTTTTTCCGGCGGAACGGTGCTAAACGGCAACACAAATACAGCATCGTACGGCAGTCCCTACATCCTGCGGGTCAATGTTGAGAATTCGGGGGGAAGGATGTGTGAGCCGACGGCGACTTCGGGTGCGACGGCGTGTCCGACGGGAGACGTGACGCTCACCAATAACGGCAGCTCGCTGGACACTGGGACATATCTTCTGAACAGTTATGGATATGCAGAGGATTTAGTCGTACAACTGCCCGGCGGGACTAATTCGGTGAAGGCGGCCTATGGGGGAGACAACAGCTTCAACGCCGCCTCCGTCACGTCGGCGATCGTGATCACTCCGGCGAGCACCACGACGACAACCTGTTGTCCCTCGTCAGACGTATTGGTGGGGCAGGTCGTGCAGCTCAGCGCAAGCGTGACGGGAAACAGTTTGGGAGCCGCCCCTTCCGGGACCGTTATCTTCTCCGACAACAGCAAATTGATTGGCAATGGAACGTTGACGCCACTGTTTCAAACAACTGCGACCACCGAACTCTCCTACACGATCGCAACCGGCGGCAGTCACAGCATTACGGCGACTTACAGTGGAGACACGAATTACTCGCAGTCTAGCGCTCCCGCGTTTAACGACATTGCCTACTTTCCGACGACCACAACGATCAGCGCGAACACGCTGAACCCAGCCGCTGGCGCGAGCGTGATCCTGACCGCATTTGTGGACACATCAGTCAAGAGCCCTGCTCCAACGGGAGCCCCAGGATTTTTTGTGGACCCATACGGCGACCCGCTCCCTGGAACGCTCAGCAATGTCACGGTAAGTTCGGTGACGGACGCCAACGGCAACGCGGCCCTGCAGACAGTCGCAATGTACACCCCTCACTACAACACCGAGACTGTCGACGCGGTGTATGCGGGGGACGGGAACTTCAACTTTTCGTCATCGGCAATCGCACCGGTCAACATCAAAGTGGCGGGAAGCGATTTCCTCATCTACGCGTCGCCTGACCCGCTGGTGCTGACGCAAGGACAGACCGGCGCAGTCGGACTCACCGTTGACGGGCAGGCCGGCTATAACGGAACGATCAATTTCACTCCTGCCTCTTGCAGCGGAGTGCCGGCGCTAACGACTTGCAGCTTCACTCCCACGACGTTAACGGGTAGCGGCGGCCTAATGGTCTTCGTGGCGACCACCGCGGGTTCGGATCAACGCAATCACAAATTCTCGCGCAATGCCTTCTGGTGGAGCACCGGAGGGCTCATTTTCTTCGGAGCAGTGTTCGGACTCGTGATGCCGCGACGGCGCAGCCGGACTGCGCTTCTCGCAACCGTAATCGTCGCTCTCATGATCGCCTTACCCAGTTGCGGTGGAGGCGGCTCCGGGACGGGCGGGTCAGGTGGTGGAGGCAGCGGTGGGGGCGGAGGAGGGACAACGGGCGGCACGCCACTTGGAAACTATACCGTCACAGTCACGGCGACGAGCGGATCGTTAACGCACACGGCTTCATTTCCGCTGGTGGTTCAGTAGCAGGATCGCTCGCAGGTTCGGTCGAGCCGGAATGAGTTTTCCATCGTGCCTCTAGCGCAGCACGCTGAATGGCAACCGCAGCGAGTGCTAGTCTGCATCTGGTGTACGATTTATTCGCGTACCATGCCCATGAAACTTTCTGAGATTACTGCGGCTCTGCACGTGCGCCTGGAAAACGGATCTCCTGATACGGAAATCACCGGTCTGAATGGAATTGAGCAGGCCGGACCGGGGGATCTGACGTTTGTCTCGAATCCTAAATATGCGGCCGCGGCGCGGAAAACGCGGGCTGCCGCTGTCATCGTCAGCGAAGACTTCCCCGCTGTTCCTGCCCCTATGCTGCGGGCCAAGGATCCTTATCTGACATTCGCGCGGGCGCTCGAGCTCTTTCATCAGCCTGTGAACTACGCGGCTGGAGTTCATCCGACGGCGGTCGTAGATGACAGTGCCCGCATTGGAGCCAACGCGCATATCGGTCCATACGTTGTGATTGGCGAAGACGTCGAGATTGGGACGGATGCGGTGCTGCTGGCGCACGTCGTGATCTACCGAGGCGCGAAGATTGGAAAGAAGTTTTTTGCTCATGCGCATTCGATCGTCCGGGAGAATTGCCGCATCGGCGACAACGTACTCTTACAGAACGGAGTCGTGATCGGCGCGGACGGATTCGGCTTCGCTAAGACTGCCGAGGGACGGTGGCACAAGATTCCTCAACCAGCACCGGTTGTCATCGGCGACGATGTGGAAGTGCAGGCCAATTCCTGCATCGATCGAGCCAGCGTAGGCGAGACGCGCATTGAGCGCGGGGTGAAAGTCGACAATCTGGTACAGGTCGGACATGGAAGTCACGTTGGCGAAGATGCTCTGCTTTGCGCGCAGGTCGGACTGGCGGGCTCCACTGAAATTGGGAACAGGGTGATTCTGACGGGGCAGGTTGGCGTCGTGGGACACTGCAAGGTTGGAGATGACGCGATTGTCACTCCGCAGAGTGGAGTGGCGGCGGATATTCCGGCAAAGGCGCTTGTTAGCGGAGCGCCTGCTGTGGATCATCGGGCCTGGCTGAAGTATTCGGCGATTCTGCCGCGCTTGCCGGAGCTAGTGCGAGCTTTGCGCGGTAACAAGTCCAAAGAATGACTATCGGACACGGGGCTGAACTGGGCGAAGCTGAAATCCTTTAGGCTTCGGTTTGGCTCTCGACCTGACTTCCCTGCCTGAACTCCTCCGGCATACCGCTCTCGATTGCGGCTCTTACTTTTTCCATCAGACATTCGCGGCTCCCGAAATCTTCCGGCTCGATCGGAGCATGGAAGATCACCTGAACTTTGCCGGGCTTGATCGCGAAACGTGCCTTCGGCATCGTGTAATGAGTTCCGACGATCGTCATCGGGATGACGGGAACGCCGCATTCTGCCGCCAGGTAGAACGGTCCCTTCTTGAAAGGCAGCAGTTTACCGTCGAACGAGCGCTTGCCTTCGATGTAGATGGTCATGTTGATTCCAGAATTGACGACCGCTTTTGCGGCACGAACCGCTTCAATGCCGGCATCGCGATTCCCCCGATCGACGGGCACAAGGGATCCCATGCGCATCGCGCGGCTCAGGAGCGGGACCTTGAACAGTTCTTTCTTCACCATGACCGATGTGCGTTTGGGGATGAGCGGGATCTGAATCGGCGGATCGAGATTCGAAACGTGGTTGGTCATGAAGATGTAGCTACGCGAGTGATCGAAGCGGTCGAGGCCGATGGCTTCGACCCGGACGCCCGTAACCCAGACGCCAGCCCAGGCTCCCCACATGAAGAGGCGATAGAGGACGCGGACATCGCCCATGATGAAACTCGCCGGGAAGCCGATCAGGACGGCGATCGGCAAGGCCAGCGTCCAGAACACCAACATGAGGATGGTGCGGATCATTTGCCAGAAGTTCCCGCGGAGGAATCAGTTTGGGCTTCGCCTGCGAGCCATGCCGCGCGGCGAGCTCGTTGCTCGCTCGTAACTTTTTCGAGATCTTTCACTTCGTATGAAATTTCCTGACGCGAGCCGACTTTCCATCTCAGTTCGCGCTCGCCACCGCGGCGAGAGCGGACTTTCACCGACAGCGTATCGCCCGGGCTGAGACGGCTCAACTGCTGGCGCGACTCCTGGCCTGCAGGCTTGCCTTGGAATTCCACGATGGAATCCCCGACCTGCAGTCCCGCGCGATCCGCTTCGCTGCCGGGAGTTATGGCAGCGACTGCCATGGGGCCGTCGAAGTTACGGGAGCCGATGAAGCCGGGATCGGCGACACTGTGGGTCAGGGCCTCAACATGCAAGCCGGCGGAGCGAAGAAAATCGTCCCAGGGAATTTCATCCGTTCCGGCGACATACTTGGCGAAGAACCATCCAAGGTCGGCGTGGGACACGGCTTCAGCAGCCTGGCGAACGCCGCTAGAGTCGTCGAAAAACTTGCCCTGCTTCGCGTCGTTGAGGTTCATCCATTGAAGGAGTTCGCGCAAGGATGCGTGACCGTGGCTGGAATCGCGCATGGCCAAGTCAAGCATGATACCGAGCAGTTCGCCCTTGTTGTAATAAGAAATACTGCGCTCGGGGCGGCGGTAGTACCCGAAGCCTTCGAGCCATGCGTCAAGACTCGATTGTTCGGCAGACTGCGTAAGGTGCGCGGGACGGCGTTCGAGTTCAGTGATCTCTTCGCCCAAACGGCTTAGATATTGCCGCTCGTTAAGCAGGCCGGCGCGGAGCTGAATCATTCCTTCTGCCGTGCTGGTCACGCCTTCGCTGAACCATAGGGAGCGTGTGTAGTTTTCTTTCGTGTAGTCAATCGGCTCGAGGGTTTGTGGGCGGATGCGCTTGACGTTCCACAAATGGAAGAATTCGTGGGCAGTTACACCGGTCAGCGTTTCCAGGCCGTCTTTCACCTGATCGGCGTTGAGATCGATGGCAGTGGAGTAAGCGTGCTCCATGCCGCCACCCGCGGGTCCCCGGGGAAAATGATAGAAGAACGTGTAGCGGTCGAATGGCCGATCATTCATCCAACTGATCGCGCTGGCAACGATTTTGTGGAGAGCGGCAACGATTTTCTTCGCATCGTAGTCGGCGGGATCGGCGTCGATGATGACGCGGAAATGGCCTCCGGCTTCGTCGAAGTCAGATTCCTGAAACTTACCAATCTCCACGGGCGAATCGACGAGCCGGTCATAGTTGTCCGCCTGAAATGAGTCGTCTTGGGAGCTCAGGGGAGTCGCGATGTGCCAGTCGTTGGGGATTTGCCTGAAATGGAGGGATAGAGGGGCGTCTCGGGCGTCAACTGAGTACATCAGTAATTGCGCCAGATTGAAGAACGCGTGATGCCCATTGAGTTGCGCGCCGAAAGGGCCGGGGGAATCCTCGTAGATTTGATATTCGACGATGGCGCCGTTCGCGGTTCCGTGCACCTGCCAGCGGCTTGGATTGATTTCGCGAATCTCAAGCGGCTTGCCGGAGCGATCCTTCGCGCGAACCCAGTTGATGTATTGGGAGAAATCCCGGATCTGGTAAAGCGCATTCCACACCGGAAGCTGAAGTTCGCGATTGTCGGTCCCCAGCGGCAGCATGATTTGCACTTCGACAAGGTGTTGCTCTGGAGACGCCAGAGAAACGGTGTAAGAGATGTCGGCGGCCGCAGCGCACGCGAACGGTGCGAAGCGCACAGTGAGAAACCCGATGCAGACCAAGGCACGGGTCATCAACCGGATAGCTTTAGGCGAGAAGATCATTGCTTTTTGGTCAGCTCGTGCAGGCGCGCCGGAAGTTTTTCATATATCCCGCCGAAGCCCCCATTGGACAGAATTGCAACGACATCTCCGCTCCGCAGTTCTGGGGCTATGGTCTGAACAATTGCATCCGCATCCGCGAGAAGACGTGCTGGGCGGCCGTTCTGCTTGATTTCAGCGGCAAGAGCTGGCAACTCCAAGCGTTCATTTTCCGGGACGGCTTCCGATCGGAAGACACCCGCGACGATCACCTCGTCGGCTTGCGCCAGGCTGCGCGCCAAGTCACTTTGCAGCACGCGGCGCCGAAGAGTGTTGGAGCGCGGTTCCAGGATGGCCCACAAGCGAGACCCAGCGTAACGGGCGCGAAGGGCTTTCAGAGTTCCCGCAATCGCGGTCGGATGATGTGCGAAGTCGTCAATGATGGTAACCCCGTTCACCTGCGCCTTCACTTCGAGACGACGCTTCACGCTCTTGAAGGACTTGAGCGCGGCCACAATCGACTCCTTTGAAATACCGCACGACGATGCTAGAGCTGCGGCTGCGGTCGCGTTCCAAACGTTGTATTCGCCTGCCAGTGCGAACTCGAGATCGGCCCACGGTTCGCCGTTGTGGAGCACTGTCCAGCGAGTCGCGTCCGGGTCCAGGCGCAGATTGATGACTTTCCAGGTAGCACGCTCTCCGGCTCCATAGCGATCGACGGGACAGAAAGCTTTCGCGAGACAGTGCTGCAGACTGGCGCTTTCAGTTGCGTCGCCGACAGCACCGTCGAAGGCAACGATGCGGCCGCGGCGCGGGATGAGATTCACGAGCCGCTTGAATGCGGTCTCGACCGCATCGAGATCTCTGTAGATATCGGCATGATCGAATTCAACGGATGTCAGGATGATCGAGTCTGGAAAATAGTGGAGAAACTTCGGTCCCTTGTCGAAGAAAGCGGTGTCGTATTCGTCGCCCTCAAGGATGAAGTGCTTGCCCTGCCCGAGTTGGAAACTAGATCCAAAGTTCTCGGCGATGCCGCCGATGAGAAAAGACGGATCGAGCCCTGCGGAGGAGAAAATCCAGGCGAGCATCGAAGTTGTGGTGGTCTTGCCGTGGGTACCAGCGACCACGAGCACTTCCCTGCCGCGGAGAAATTCGTCGTGCAGCAATTGAGGAAGCGAACAGAACGGAATGCGCTGATCGAGCAAATGCTCCAGCTCGGGATTGCCGCGCGAGATTGCATTGCCGACCACGACCAAACCAGGCTTCGGTTCCAGATTCTTGGCATCGAAGGGTTGCGCAACGGGAATACCCAGCTCTCGCAGGAAATCGGACATCGGCGGATAGGCTGCGGCATCAGATCCGGTTACTTGAAATCCGCGTTGCTTGAGCATGCCTGCCAGCGAGGCCATCGCGGTGCCACAAATACCAATCAAGTGAATGTGCTTTGCGTCTGTCATTTTTCTTGAACAGTCAACAACCACTCAGGGCACGAGGGCTCCCGAAGAAAAACTTCGCCCTTTTAATTCATTCGCTTACTGCTGACTCCAGAATTCTCAAACCAACCTCGTTGGCTGTCACCGATAATTTCGCACGCACTCCGAAGGGGAGCGTTATGTTCCCGGATGTGACGTGTCCGGAGCGCAAGCCGTAGGCGACGGGTACACCGAGATCACCCACGATCCGCGTGACGACTTCTTGCAGAGTGTAATCCTGATTTGCACTCTGCACGCAGTCGAGCATTTCTCCGAAGACAATTCCGCGAATCGAATCGAGTTGCCCAGCCAGTTTCAACTGCATCAGCATGCGGTCGATTTGAAAGGGCTTGGCGGCTAGATCTTCGAGGAACAAAATCGTGTCTTCCGTTTTGATTTCGTATGGGGTACCCAAGGATGCGACCAGGATCGAGAGACACCCGCCGTACAGAACGCCCTCGGCTTCTCCTTCAGCAAGGCCGATCACTCCGTCGTTGAGCGGAACGTCCCACGCTGCAAAACCTGAAAGCGCGGCCTGCCATGAAGTCAGATCAACACCACCAGAGTGTGCCCAATCTTTAGCCGCCATGGGCCCGTGAAATACGGGGAGCCCGGCCGCATCGACAAAATAGGCCAGCAGCGACGTGAGATCGCTGTAGCCGACGAAAATCTTCGGGTAGGCTTTGACGATTTCGAGATTGAGTCCGTTGAGCAGGTAGTTCGAGCCATATCCACCCCGAGCGCAAAGAATCGCTCGGACCTCCTCGCGCGAGAACATATCTTCGAGTTCACGCGTGCGTCGACTTGTAGATCCGGCAAAGTAGAGATCGCGATCAAGGATCGAATCGAAATAAAACGGTTTGTAGCCGGCGTTGCGCAATGCGCCGCAACCGGCATCCAGATCCGTTCGGTTTAGATTGCTCGCGGGCGCAACGATGCCAATGGTATCGCCGGGGCGAAGGGCAGCGGGCTTTACGAGTTGGCGATCAGTCGTTGGCATGTGGCTGTGCGCGATAACGGTTGGACGAGAAACCGAGGCTCTCAGATAAGAAAGAACCCTCCATGGCAAAGCAGCCGCGCTGGACCGCGTAGAAAGATATTCTCACCTTCGCGGCGGACGGTCTGCGTTCCGCCCGGAGCGTGGACTTTGACTGGAGAATCGGCGCGTCCCGTAGCCATCGCGGCAACGGCGGATGCGCAAGATCCTGTTCCAGAGGATTGCGTTTCCCCGACGCCACGCTCGAAAAAACGGACGCTGACATCGTGCCGGCCATTGGCGGTAACAAATTCGACATTCACTCCTTCCTTGAAATGGGGCAAGCGTTGAATCCTTGCGGCTTGCGACTGCCAGTCTGGCGCGAACTGCGCAACGAAGATCACGAGATGCGGATTCCCTATCGAAACCGGTATACCTCGAACTTCCGCTCCGGACGCATTCAACGCCAACTCCCCATCGACCTGAGGCTTGCCCATCTCCATTTCGAATTCATATTCGAGATCGCGATGCGACGTAAGCGTACAGATCTTGGTTCCAGCTCCGGTCAGAACGGAAATGCGCTCCTTCGACCGCATCGCAGCAACGTAGGCTGCGACGCAGCGGGTACCGTTGCCGGAAATTTCTGCCTCGGAGCCATCGGCATTGATTAGACGGATTTCTACATCAGCGGAAAAATGCGGCGACATCCATTCAACGCCATCAGCGCCCACGCCTTGATGTCGATCGCAGATGCGGCGCGTAAATTCGGCCTTATCTGAGGGAACGAGGGCGGCGTCGATCAGCAAGAAGTCGTTCCCGCACGCGGTAGCCTTAACAAACGGAATGGTACGCTCGCCGGGAATCACTCGCGCTCCACCCGGCCAAGAGAGGTCGCGCTTCCAAGGACGGTCGAGGCTTTCAGCAGGCGGAAAAATTCCTGCTGTTCTCGATTGCAGCCCTCAACGTCGAACTGGAGACGAATATGCTGAGGCGTCGAACCGCTATTCACATTTTGCATGAGGCGATGATATTTCTCGAGGATGCGGTTGACTTCATTGCTGATTTCTTCGACGCTCGCACCGGTCACTTCGTAGCTGGAAAGAAGAACTTTGAGATTGAAAGTCTCCTCTAGGTGTCCGAGAAAGAATAAGGCGAGCAGCACGACTCCGGTGGCAAACATGGCTGTGACGTAAAGACCACCACCGGCCGCCATTCCGATTGACGCGACGACGAATAATGTCGCTGCCGAAGTAATACCTGAAGTTAAACCGCGGGTATGCAGAATGGATCCCGCACCGATGAAACCAATTCCGGGAATGATTTGAGCGGCGATCCTGGCGGCGTCGGAAGGTACGCCAGCCAGAGCCGCCGAGAGAACCGTAAACAATGCAGCGCCAAAACAGATGAACATGTTGGTGCGGAGGCCAGTCGGACGATGATTCAATTCCCTCTCGAGCCCGATGACGCCACCAAGAATCGCGGCCAGAACGAGGCGCGTCAGAGAACTTCCGACGATCCCGCTTGCCATCTCCCCACGCAACAAATCAAGAAAATGTTGCCAGTTCATGATCGACACTTGCCGGTTTCACGCATGTTTTCGGATGGCCGGATTTTATCATCCGTCACCTGCGGCATTGCGTTAACCCGGGTGATTACCGCGCTTGATACAAGACAGCGCGCGCCTGCCCGGTCACGTGAATTTCGACGAGTTCATGAAGATGCAAGTTGTGGACAGCTTCCCAGACGGGATCGCCCTCAAACGCGAGCACGTAGTCCGCGTATTGCGAGGGATTCGCAAGAGCTCGCTCCCACAACCCGTCGGTATCGGCAGGCTGCCTCCAAACTCGATGGTTCCCCTCGTTGATGGTGTTCCTTAAGGGCATCCCGGCTCGCTCGAGCGCGCCGACATGATCCCCGAGATACATGAGAAGCGTGGAGTCAGGCGACATCTTCTGGAGCCAAACTGAGAGTTGAGCTTCCAGTTGATTCCGAGTGCGCATATTCACCTGAGCTTCGCGCAGGCAGATTGGAGTCGATTGCCAGATCGAAGCGTAACTGGCTAAGACGATCGCCAACACCGCGACAGAGCAGACCAAGCGAATGCGGGACTTCAACACTTGCAGGCGCACAATCAAGAAGACGAGAAGAGCGAGAGCGACTGAAAATGCGGGCAGCAGTTGTAACCCGTAGCGAACATTGTAGTGCGTGAACGGCCACCAGTACGGGATGAAAATCGGTACGCCCCCATATGCGATCGACAGCGCATAGAAGGGCAACGGGATCAATAGGAACAGAAGTGACAACCACATGGCTGCGGTTCCGCCCACAAACGCTTGGTAACGTGTGGCGGCCAGGATAGCTGCGCCTATGCCCGCAATGGCTAGAAAAATCCAGATTCGCTGCAGCCATTCGCTTTGTGCAACGTTGGCCTCGGCTGATTTCACGAAGTACCTACCAGCGAGAAGTAGGTTGCCGCTGCCCGGGTGCCCGGGCGTTCCATTCGTCTGCGTCCTGCGTTCGATGGCTTGAGCCGAATAGGGACCGTTCTCGAATTCCAAAGGATTGCGATAGATGATGGCGTTGTAAGCGAGCCAAAGTGCCGGCGCGGCTGCTGCGATCAGCAAAAACCTGATCACAATGGTTCGCGACCCCGAGGTGGAAATCGATTTACCCGCTCGATTTCCAGTTCGGATCAGGTGCAACAGAACGACTCCTACCATCGCGACGGCCAGGAACCATCCGTCATAACGCGTAAGGCAGGCTGCCGCGAGGCACAAACCACATTTTGTGAGAGCCTTCGTTTCGCCGCGTGCCCAATCGCTGAAGAAGACAACCGCCCAAATGAAAAACGCTAGATATAGCGTCTCTCCCATCGCAGTGGATTGCATGTAAATCAGATTAGGATTGAGGGCAAAAATAACTGCGGCAACCCACGCAGCCAATCGTGCGGGACCAGTTCTCGCCGGAGCTTCTCTTGCGGGCCCCTCGTGGTAAACGCTCTCAGATAGCGTGCCACGAACCAGGCGAAAAACTCCGATGACCCCGAAGACATAGGCCGCCATTGATGGAATCGATCCGCCAGCGCCGCTCTGCCATAGCTGCTTCGAGACGAGAAAAGGAACCATCAACAGGTGCGGCAGCGGGAGCCATACCGTCCCCAGTTGCAGCAGCCCGGGAGTCTTCGAATCGAAAACCCTGCGGGCGATGTTAATGTGAGCGACAGCGTCGCCGTAGAGCAGAATCTCGTTCCTCTGGTAATAGAACAGGAAAGCGAGAATAGAAACGCAGGTGGCAAGCCATGCAAGCAGCCGAACTTCGGAATCCCAGGAAGAATCGACTGGCGCGGCTTTTGCTTTCTTCGGCATGAACCTGGGGGAGTGCTGCGACTAAAGCCTACCGCAACCTGCGTCGTTATTACTCGAGATGGGTCAATTCGCGAAAGACCTGATAGCGGGCCTCGATCTCCTCCCGCGTGAGCGACTGCAGCCGTTCCGTTCCGAATCGCTCGACCGCGAACGATCCCATCACGCCGCCGTAGAAAAGGGCGCGCTTGAGCACTTCTCGATTCAGTTCCTTCTGGGAAGCCACGTATCCCATGAAGCCTCCCGCGAAGGAATCGCCCGCGCCGGTGGGGTCCTGAACCTCTTCGATTGGAAGAGCGGGAGCGCGGAATGGATGGCGTCCGATGCCGAAGGCGCCTTCCCGGAAGAAAATTGTGGCGCCGTATTCTCCATGCTTGATCACAAGCGCTCGAGGTCCCATGGCGAGAACCTTGTTCGCCGCGCGAGGCAGGTTAGTTTCGTGGGCGAGCATCTTGGCTTCGGTGTCGTTAATCAGGAGTACATCTACCAGTTTCAATGTTTGCGCCAGTTCCTTCGGCGTGCCCTTGATCCAATAGTTCATGGTGTCGCAGCCGGTGAGACGCACGCTAGCCATCTTCCGGCGGACGTCTGCTTGCAATGTCGGCTGGATGTTTGCGAGAAATAGGAAGTCCGTATCTTCGTATTCCTTTGGAATGCGAGGCTGAAACTGTTCGAAGACATTCAGGTCGGTATAGTCCGTCTTCGCCTCATTCAGATTGTCGACGTAGGAACCACCCCAGCGAAAGGTCTTACCCTTGGCTCGCTCAAGACCACGCGTGTCGATGTTATGTTGTTGGAAAACTTTCTCCTGATCGGGGCCGAAATCTTCGCCGACGACAGCAACTACGCGGACTTCAGTGAAGTAGCTCGCAGCGAGCGCGAAATAGGTCGCGGCACCGCCGAGGATGTTTTTTACACTTCCCGATGGAGAAGTGACGTCGTCGAACGCGACGGAACCCACTACTAGTATGCTCATTCTCTCTCAAGTTCCCTCTACTCCTTGCGTCTTACGGAGGAACACAACTACCGACGCGAAGATTCAGGAAGGAAAACTTTCATTTGGGATTGGCTTGCAGGTATTTGCCTACGATCAGTTTCAGTCTCTTCTTCGTTGCTGCAGGAATCTTTTTGCGATCAGTGAGAATCGCGTGAGCTAATGCCGATCCGCACTTGCACGATCGACTGTTGGGCATGGCTGCGACAGTTTGGCGTACTACCTTGGCTGCATTTTCAGCATTCTTCACTAGCACCGCCACGATCTGGTCCACCGTGACCGAGTCGTGATGCGGATGCCAGCAGTCGTAGTCGGTCACCATGGCGACCGTGACGTAGCAGATCTCAGCCTCGCGCGCCAGTTTTGCCTCCTGCAGGTTGGTCATGCCGATAACGTCCATGCCTAAGCCGCGATACACATTAGATTCAGCCTTCGTCGAGAACTGAGGGCCCTCCATGCAGAGATAAGTTCCGCCGTGCTTCCCTACGACGCCCGCCTTCTTGCACGCAGAATCGACTACTTCCGCCAGTTCTCCGCAGACCGGATCGGCGAAGGCAATGTGGGCAACGATTCCGCCGCCGAAAAATGTATCGACGCGATGACGGGTGCGATCGAAAAACTGATCGGGGATCACGAATTCGAGCGGCTTATGCTCTTCCTTGAGCGAACCGACCGCGGAGATCGATACGATACGGTCGACGCCAAGTTGTTTGAATCCGTGAATGTTCGCTCGGAAATTCAGTTCACTGGGCAAAATGCGGTGACCACGTCCGTGGCGGGCGAGAAACGCAACCTTGCGTCCCTCAAGCAAGCCGCACACATAAGCATCAGAAGGTGCGCCAAACGGCGTCTTCAGGCGCGCTTCGTTCACTTTCGTCAGGCCGGGCATGGAGTAAAGCCCGCTGCCACCGATAATTCCGATTTCCGCTTGCAAACACCCTCCGGGGCGCTCGGGGCGCCTTGAAATCAAACTGGTGATTATACAGGACGCGAACTCCGCTTCTTCGTGGTCCCCCCGCCGCGGCGCATAGATAGACGGGAGCTACAATTCAGGAAATGCGATTTCTGATTTCAGCTTGCTTGCTGCTCGCGGTTGCCAATTGTGCTCGAGCCCAGGAGAAGACCGCGCCGACACAGGAGCCAAAGTCTACTAGCGTTCCCGCGGCCATTGATCACAACCGTGTCGTGATTAACGTCGATGTCCCTCTGCCGGACGGATCCTCCAAGACCATTCATGCTTGGGTGGACAACGGAAATCCTGAGCTGGAAATGTCGCGCCGGTTGGCAACACTGCTCGGACTCGCCGTCACGTGCTTGGAAAAGCAATGTTCCTCACCGCCGCCTGACCACATCGTCGTCGGAAGCATGACGATCCCGCTCTCTGCAGTAAAGGAAGCGAATATACCGTTGAAACCGGTAACTGGTGCTGCGGTGATGGCAGCGGGCATGGATGCCGAGATCAACATTCCCTCGAGTGTGCTGCGGCACTATGACGTCCTGGTTGATTTTCCGGGGCATAAGTTCTCGATTGGATTGCCAGGGACGATTCACTTTCAAGGCTCGTCGGAGAAAGTGCAGATCAATCCCGAGAACGGACTCATTCAGGCCCCTAGCAAAATCGAGAACAAGAAATACAACCTGGCGCTAGATCTTGGGTCGAGCATCAGTTTTCTTTCAGACGAACTCTTCGAGAAGCTCGCCGCTGCTCACCCGGACTGGCCGCACATGACTGGAGCTGTTGGCTCAGCCAACATGTGGGGAGCACAGGAAGAAACCCAGTGGAAAGTGATGCGAGTCGATCGCGTGCAATACGGACCGCTTTTCTTGACGAATGTAGCAGTGGTCGCATTGCCACAAGCAACAGTGGACTATTTTCAGAAACGCGCGGGTCTTCCAACCGCCGGACTGATCGGATCGAATGTACTGCTCAATTACCGGGTCGGTCTCGATTACACGCGCTCGATGGTCTATTTCGATATCGGCAGGATGTTCAATTTTCCGGACTTCGATGTGATTGGGCTTGTCCTGCGGCCGGAGGACGATGGACGATACACAATTCTTGGCGTTGCGGATTTTGAGGGCAAGCCATCGGTTCCGTCCGGCCCTGACGGAGTACAACCGGGCGACCATCTTGCGGCGGTCAACAAAATTCCTGTCCGCGGGTCAACTATGGGCCAAGTATGGTCGATGCTGGGCGGAACGCCTGGACAAGAGCGAATCCTGACAATCGAGCGCGCAGGAAAAGAGTTTACGGTCGCGGCGAACGTGCAGCATTTCCTGGGAGAGGCACCCGAGGAAGGCAAGAAGAAAAAGAAATAGCCAGTCGGCCAATTGAAAGCAGAATGGGCTTTACTTCGCTGGGGGCTGCGCAACGAACACTTCTTTTTCGAGCGTCGACGTCGTACCAGCATCGAGGCTCTCGCTCACCAGCACAATATCGCCCTGCTGCTCGATGACAACCGTGCCTTCTTCTGTGTTCCAGACGTGGCGTCCGGTTAGCGACTTGGGGGCTGACTTTCCGCGGGAATCTGCTTCTGGCTTTTGCTCTTCGCCCACGGCGTCGGCTTTCTTGTAGCGTTGATTCAAAGAGTGGGCGTAAATACCGGCGAACTGAGAAGCCGTTTGCGGACTTGACCAGCGCGAGATGTAGAGCAGGCCGAGTGGAGCAGTGGCATCATCTTTCACCTTGGCCGCATAGTAGTAACCGCCACGCCACTCGGGATACATGTACTTCGAAATCGGCTTGCCGGCATATTGTTCGATCAGCACGGCCACATCAAACTCACCCATCGCTCCGATGTCGAATTTCTTGTAATTGCTGAAGTCGTGCTTGAAGTCGGGGACGCGCATTGGTTCGATCACCTCGCCCGCGAGGTAGGTTTGGGGCTCCATGATCTGGCGCGTCGTGTGCGGAGGATTCTTCAGCAGGCCCGCGAACGCTTTTTCTTTCCCTCCCGTTTGCATCAGCTTGATGACGAAATCCATGCCATAGCTATAGGGGAAGGTCAGAGACTCCTTCAGGAAGATCGGAGCGTCGTTGAAGACCTTCGTGCCAGGCGTGCCGGTTAAAGTTTCTTCTTCCATGGCGCCCACCAGCGCGGGGGAGTTGGTGATCGAGTGGCCGGTCGGAGCCAATGCGTACTGGAACATCATGGCCTGCGCCTGGCCTTCGATGACGGCTTCGCGGGCGTTGTCGAGCTCGTCGTTTTCAATGTCCTCGGGCGTCGGATCTTTTTTGATTTCGCCCAGATCCTTGTCGCCCTTCTTCATCCACTTCTGCAGGCCAATTTCCTGATCCTGCAAAGCGTGAGTCAGTTCGTGAGCTACGACTGGCTCTTGCTCTTCCATTGGGACCCAGTCGAGCAGGTTCACCGTTTTCGTCTTGGGATCGTAATAGCCGGCCACTTCTTCTTTCAGGAGTGCCACGAGGAAGGTTTCGAGATTGAAATCGCGCGGGAGCAAGCCAAATTTCTTCAGAACGAGTTCGGAACGGCGTAGACGCTGCGTATCTTCGTCGTTCATGTGTTTGGTGAGGTAAGACTCGACTTCAGCGCGGCTGGTCAGCTTGCGTTTTACTTCTTTCTTGATCGGCAGACCGGTCTGTTTGCTGTCGAACTCCATGATTTCGTCGACGGAATGGAACAGTTCCTCTGCCTGGCGCGGAGTGATCTTGACTTCGCCGTCCGGGGGCTCACCCTGCGGAGGCGCAGGCTTGGTCGGCTCCTGTGCAGACGGGGCGGCTTGAGACTGCACAGGCTGGTCTTGCGCAGTATGGTCTTGCGAATTCTGCGCGAACACCGGCAACAGCGAGATTGCCACCGCCAGTACAACCGGAAAAAGCAACCGCCGAATCCCCAGGAGAAGCACTTCAACTCTATTCATTAAGATTGAGTTTATACGTTCCCTATACTTTCCGACATGACTGCGACCAAACCCGTCAATCTGTGGACTTCGACCGATCACGTCCGCGACTACCTGGGACGTGCCGACCAGATTTCGCATCGCACCGAGGGAGAATCGGCGCTGCTGGAACTTATTCCGCGGGAGACACGGCGAATTCTTGACCTCGGCACAGGGGATGGACGTTTGCTCGCGTTGGTCAAAAGTGAACATCCAGACACGGAGGCCGTGGCCGTCGATTTTTCTCCAGCAATGCTGCACGAGTCGCGTAAGCGCTTTGCCGACGATTCGCGGGTGAGGGTGGTCGAACACAACATGGATTCTTCGTTGCCAGCTCTCGGAAACTTTGATGCGGTGATTTCAAGCTTTGCGATTCATCACCTGGTGCATGAGCGAAAGCGGGCGTTGTATGCAGAAGTGTTCGCGCTGCTGAATGCGGGCGGCATGTTCTGCAACTTGGAGCACGTATCGTCGCCCACACCGCGCTTGCACGAAGAGTTTCTGTTGCGGATCGGATTTACGGTCGAGACGGAAGATCCTTCCAACAAATTGCTGGATCTGGAGACGCAGTTGAGCTGGCTGATGGAGATCGGGTTCAAGGATGTCGATTGCATGTGGAAGTGGCGAGAGTTGGCGCTGCTAGTGGGGCGGCGGCCGTAGCCACGGCAGTTTGACATATGCTTGCTATCGCGACATGTCCTTTTCCCACAGCCGGATCATGTCGGATATACCCCCCGCTCTCGAGCGACGTATCTGCCGCACCTCGAAGCCATCACAAACACATTCGAAGGTCGAATCGTGGAATGTGAAAAGGAGATGCTGTTTCTTCCAGAATCGCTGCGGCTGGTGTCGAGGATGAATCGAGTTCATCTTTTCAAGTCGGCGGATCCATGAAGAATCGTCGATTCTGAAAACCGAATAGGGGCGAAGACCGCGCCGGACCAGAGGATGGCCGGCGAGTGCTTCGTCGTTTGGCCAGCCCAGCATATGAATAAGACACCCCCTGAACTCCACCAGAGCCAACAATTCTTTGGAGATTTCCGAGAGAGAAGGCCGCAGGTTCGGGACCGCCCAAAATTCTCTTTCCTGAATGCGATAGCTCAGCCAGACGCGCTGCTCGTCGGCCAGCACGGAGGGCATCGGCGCACCCACTGAAGATTGAGGAAACTCCTCGAGCTTTACGACCAGATCCCGTTCGTCGACATCGTACATTCGCCGTTCCCTTAGTCGGACACCTTGGCAGCCACCCACTCGCCGGCGTCCTTTGTTCCCAGCGAACCGCCAATATCCTCCGTGGTCCTTTTCTGGCGCACTGCTTCCAGCACCGCAGCTTCAATGTTGTCAGCTTCTTTCGCTGATCCCAGATGCCGCAGCATCATGGCCCCAGTCAGGATCGCGCCGAAGGGATTCGCCAGATTCTTTCCGGCGATCGGAGGAGCCGAGCCATGGACGGGCTCGAACATTGAAGTCTTTCCCGGATGAATATTGCCGCTGGCAGCCATGCCTAATCCGCCCTGCAATCCGGCTGCGAGGTCGGTGATGATATCGCCGAACATGTTGTTCGTGACGATAACGTCGAATTGGCGCGGGTCGCGAACCATCTGCATGCAGAGCGCATCAACGTACATGTGTTGAGCCGTGATCTTTGAGTATTCGGCGCTGACTTCTTTGAAGACTCGCTGCCAGAGCCCTCCGGCGTGCGTCATGGCGTTGGATTTATCGCACATCAGAACTTTGTTGCGCGGCGAACCATCGAGCTTTGCGTGGTTCTGACAATATTCAAATGCGTACCGGATGATCCGCTCAACACCCTTCCGAGTGTTGATGTCCTCCTGGGTAGCAATTTCGTCGGGAGTTCCTCGCTTAAATACGCCTCCTGCGTCCGTGTAGACCCCTTCGGTATTCTCTCGGAGAACGACGAAATCGATATCCTTCGGCTCAATGCCTTTCAGCGGGCAGAGTGTGGAATCGAACAGGCGGACGGGGCGCACGTTTGCGTAAAGGTCCATCTTGAAACGCATGCCGAGCAGAATTTCTTTGGCGTGGATGTTCGTCTTCACGCGCGGGTCTCCGAAGGCTCCGACCAAAATGGCGTCAAAGTCCCGAGCCAAAATGGTGAATCCGTCGGGAGGAACCGTCGTCTGGTCTCGCAGGTAGCGATCGGCACCCCAGTCGAATTCGGTCAAATCGACTGCCGCACCCGAAGCTTGGATGACATTCACAGCTTGGGGAATGACCTCTTTACCAATGCCGTCGCCGGGTATAACGGCAATGCGTTTTCTCGTTTGGTTTTTTGGGTCCACGGCAGGAACGTTAACACAATCGCTATAATCGAATACAGGTATGGGTCTCACGGCATTACAGACTTACGGTGAAGGACTCGGCGCGACTGAAGTCGGAGAGTATCGCGGCGGGACAACCGCAACTCGCTTCGGCGATCCGCAAGCGGAGTTCGCGGCGTTGCGTGAAAACTGCGGGGTTTACGACCTTGGATTCCGTGCGAAGATTTCGCTGACTGGCGGCGATCGTGTCCGCTGGCTGAACGGGATGGTGACCAATAACATTCGCGATCTGGCAGAAGGGCTTGGCGTATATGCGTTTCTGCTCAATCCGCAAGGGCATATTCTTGGAGATCTCTGTGCCTACAACCGTGGCGAGTCGATCATCGTGGATACCGATCGCGGCCAGATGGGCAAGATCCTGGCTACATTCGATCATTACATCATCATGGATGATGTAGAGGTCAAAGATCTGGGTGCTGAAATTAGTGCGCTCGGGATCACCGGGCCCAGATGTCATGACGTTCTCAAGTCGGCGGGATTTGCCATTGGCGAGATGCAAGTTCTGCAGGTACAAACAACAGCGTGGCATGGGATTGAATGTTCGTTGGTACGGGGCGAAGACGAGATACACCCATCGTACGAGATTTGGGTCGCTCCAGGTGGCGTCCGGAGGCTTTGGGACGCCCTTCGAAACGCCGGAGCATTTGCGGTTGGATCGCAAGCGCTGGAGATGCATCGAATTCTTTCGGGGATTCCGAGATATGGCGTAGACATTCGCGAGCGCGATCTGCCACAAGAAACGGAGCAGGCACGGGCGTTGAACTTCAACAAGGGATGCTACGTCGGCCAAGAGATTGTCGAACGCATTCGCTCGCGCGGCGCGGTTCACAGGAAGTTTTCAGCCTTCCTGGTCGGGGGAGCCGTTCAGCTCGCGCCCGGCTCAAAGATTCTCGTCAGCGGAAAAGAAGTCGGCGAAATCACGAGCGCCGCATCTTTACGTCTCTCCGATCAGGCTAAAACTGTGGCGCTGGGTTACATCCGGCGTGAGTTCAGCGCTCCAGGCCGCGAGATTATGCTTGGAACTGAGAAGGCAACAGTAATTCAAACACCATTATCAGAAAAGCTGGACTCGAAAAAAGAAGCCGTGCTAGAGGACCGTCCAGCGTAAGAAACAATCTGACCGCGAGCCTCGCGGTCTTTGAGGAAGACTATGGCTGAGAAAAAGCACGAACAATCCAGTTTCACCGTAACGGATCGCCGGCTGTTCACTTCGGATGGAGAATTGCGGTCCGAAGCGCCGGAACAAGAAGTTGAGGTGCGAGAGCCGGCGCCAGCGAGTCCAACGCCAGCGGCTCAGGCCGAACCGGTCGTTCCGTCGATTGTTGCAACGGACGCGGGCACGTCGGAAGATCGGGAAATGCCCGTCCCACCGACTCATGCGGAACAGGAAGCGCAGGCGGCTGCGTACAAGCAGTCGTCCAAAGATCTCGATACGCAAGTCGAGATGAGTGGGCATTCGGCAAAGGATTTCGAAATCACATTCGAGCGATTCATGGCCTCGCTCTATATGACGGCAATGCTGCAACTCGGATTAATGAGGCAGCAGGGCGGGCAGCCTCAGGTCGATATCATCGGCGCGCGTCAGACGATCGACACGCTTAGTCTGATCTCCGAAAAGACGAAGGGTAACCTGACGGCAGCGGAAGCAAACTTCCTGCAGAACAGCCTGTATGAGCTGCGCATGGCCTATGTTGAGGTCACCAACGCTCTGGCTCGGCCTCCGCAGCCAGGCCCCGCAACGGGAACAACAGGAAGATGAAAGCAACCCTGACCGTGCTGGGCAGTGGGACGTCGATGGGCGTTCCCACGCTGGGCTGCGACTGCTCCGTGTGCCAGTCGACCGATCCGCACGACCGGCGTACGCGACCCTCGATCATGCTTGAGTTCGGCGGCAAGGTCGTACTCATCGACACGACTCCTGACTTTTATGCCCAGGCCGTGCGGGAGAAGATCACGCAGGTTGACGCAGTGTTTTACACCCACACGCACGCCGATCATATCTTGGGGATCGACGACCTGCGGCCGCTGAGCTACCGGCACAAACCGAATCGGCTTCCGCTCTACGCGCGACCCGAGGCGGCGGCGTTTCTACGCAAAATGTTCAGTTACATCTTTGACGCCGATTACAAATTCGGCGGGCTGCCTCAAGTCGAACTCAAGCCGATCGATGGTCCGATTGATGTGTTTGGTGTCCGGTTTGAACCAATCGTCGTGATTCATGGGGAAACTCAGATTTATGGGTATAGGTTCGGGTCGGCCGCGTACTTAACGGATCACAGCGAGATACCCGATTCATCGTTGCGGCAACTGGAAGGGTTGGACATTCTGTTTCTCGATGCATTGCGCCACAAACCTCATCCGACTCACTCGACGGTGAAGAATTCACTCGCGATCGTGGAGAAGCTGAAGCCGAAACGCGCATTCTTCACCCACATTTGTCACGACTTAGGGCATGAAGCAACCAATGCGACGCTGCCGCGGCAGGTGCGGCTGTCGTATGACGGAATGAAGTTGGAGTTTGAGATTTAGAACTTCCTTTCTGGCTCTAGAGGAATCGCAAGCGTCGTAATCGAAGGCTTCTTGACCGCCGAGCGTGCAGAAAGCGCGGGGAGGATTAAAAGCAGGCTTCCCTTCTCTCTTAGTGGCTTCGCGTTCCGGGCGGCTAATTTATTTATGGACGTTTTTCATACGATCGACGACGTTCCCGCCGAATACGGTCCCGCTTTTGTCAGCGTTGGAAATTTTGACGGCGTACATAAAGCACACGCGCACGTCTTAGGGGAGATCGTTTCCCGAGCTCGCGCCGCCGGTGGCAAGGCCGTCGCGGTCACCTTTGAGCCTCACCCCACGAGAATTCTGAAACCGGAGGCAGGCTTAAAACTGCTTACACCAACTCGAGAAAAGCTTCGCTGGCTTGAGAGCACAGGAATTGATGCAGTCCTGCTGCTCCCCTTCGGGCGCGATCTGTCTCTGATGACGCCGCGACAGTTCGCGGAGCGCATTCTCCGAAAAAAACTGCATGCGAGCGAAATCCACGAAGGATTCAACTTCCGCTTCGGACACAAAGCGGCGGGCGACGTCACCATGCTGGCCGAGCTTGGCCGCGAGATGGGATTCGAGGTCAAGGTCTATCCCGAGATGACTTTGCGCGGTGAGAGTGTTTCGAGCACACAGATCCGTAAACTTCTTACAGCGGGACGCGTCAGCCGTGCCCGGCATTTGCTGGCGCGGCCTTTCTGCATTCTTGGAACGCCCGGGCGAGGGCGCGGATATGGGTCGAAGTACACAGTACCGACGATCAATCTGGCGCGCTATGAAGAGATCGTACCTAAGGATGGCGTCTACATCACATGGACTCGCGTCGGCGCGGAGCGATTTGACTCTGTCACGAATGTCGGAAATCGTCCGACATTTGGAGCGGAATTATTCGCTATTGAGACACACCTGCTGAACTTTCATCCACTCGAGCTGACTCCGGAGACCGAGGTCGAGATTTGTTTCTTAGAGAGGCTGCGGGATGAAGTCAAGTTCCCTTCCGTGGAAGCCTTGCGTGAGCAAATTGCCCGCGATGTTAAAAAAGCGCGGCGTTATTTTCACCTACTCGGGAAACCGAACCTTAGGGGCTGAAGCCGGGTTTGTTTCGGGCGCGCGCGCTGTTTACCTGCAATACCCCTCAGGCCCTCTAGTCAGGATCAACTCGCACTCCCAACCACAGCAACCCTGCTACCAACGCCAAGCCCGCGGTCAGCGACAAGGCCGTCTCCCATCCGATGCGTTCAGCAAGCCACGGTGTAAGCGCGGGGGAGATCATGCCCCCAATGTTGCCGCCGAAGTTCATGGTGCCGCCGGCAATCCCACTGTGCTCGCCGGAGAGTTGCGTCATCGTGGCCCAGAACGGCCCTTCGGTGCAGATCACCAAAACGGTGCAAGCGGTCAAAGCGGCGACCGCCAAAGTTGCGCTCGGAGTGCGCGCGCCTATCACTAGGAAAATGGCCGAGACGCAGAGAGCAAAGATAGGAAGGCTTCGACGCCCCCAGGTCGCGCCCCAACGGACCACGGCCAGATCAGAGAAGGCTCCGCCGAGCGGAATCGCGACGATAGTCGCCAGCCACGGAAGAGCCGTGAAACTCGCTGCTTTAAGGACTTCGATATGGCGAACCTGTACCAAGTAGAGATAGAACCAGAAAATGAAGATGTAGCCGAGATATCCCTGCAAAAGATAGCTGGCTACGAGGAACCAGAAACTTGAAGAACGCAACGACCGAGACCTCGGAGGTGAAGCTGCCGAATCATCCGGACTGTGATCGGCAATCGTCCTATCGACTTGGTGATGTTCGTCCGGCGCAAACTTCAACCACAATAATCCGACCACTGCACTAAGGGCTGCCGCCACAAGCAGAGCCATCCTCCATCCATATCGTGTGGAGATTGGAACCAGAAGCAATGGGGTCAACGCCGATCCCACGCCGACGCTGGCGAGCACGATGCTATTTGCTCGGCCCTGGAGCCGCGCAGGCATCGTGATAGCGATTGTTCTGCCGGAGGTCGGATAGGTAGGCGCAGCGATCACTCCGAAGGCCGCGCGAATGAACCAGAGCTGAGGAATCACCAGCGCGAGCCCGAAACCGTGCCATCCGACCAGGGCAGTCAGAATCGTGACCGCGGAAAATCCCGCGCAGAGAACAAGGAAGATCTGCCGCGCGCTAATTCTGTCCGCAAGCGAACCAGAGGGAATTTGAAATATCGTATAGCCGAAAAGGAACGCGCTGAACACCGCTCCCATCTGTGCTTGCGTGAGGCTGAAGTCGTGCATGATTCCCGGAGCGACGACCGTGATTGCGACGCGGCACACGTATCCCGCGGAGGCTGCGGCCGCGAGCAAAAGGACCAGGCGCTTTCCAGTAGACGCTGGTTTAGGGACAGTCATGAGAGTCGCTTGCGAAATATAAGCTCGGAGTGCCCCGAAACGAGGTAGTCCTTCAGTTCGCCGACGAACTCGAAGGCATGGCGACGGTAGAACTGTTGGGCGCGGTGGTTAAAAGATGACACTAGCAAGAAAAGATGACTGCGATCGCGATATCGCTCTTCGGCAAATGCCAGCAACTGCGCTCCGACGCCACGACTTCGGCCATCCGCCGTTACAGCGATTGAGGCAATATAGGGAGATCCAGCGAAGCCATATGGCGCAAGGAGAATGAACCCGATAGGAGGAGCCGCATCCGAACTTCGAGCGATAAACAGCTCGGTCCCAGCGCGAGCCAGCGTTGCTCGGCAGCCTTCCAAGTTGCGTTTCAGAGTGATCCACGGCTCGTTGGAAGCCATCAGGCGCGCGCACCATTCGGAATCTTCCCGCAATGCGGGTGCTATGTAGATTGGATGCATTTCGCGCAAAACGACAGCGATCGTAGCAGGCCGGCTGTGGTATCGCCAAACGAGCGGACGACCGTCAGTGAGGCAGGTAGCCGAATTCCATGGGAAGTTTGCCGTCCACGTGCACGACCTTTACCGTGTTGTCGATTGAGTGAGCTTCGATGAAACCGATGGAACCGGGTTCAGCCTGAACAGCTTTGAGCACGTCAGCGTCGGTGTCGACGAAAACAATCGAATCCTTGTGCGCGGCCAGGAAGGACTTCCATTCTACCGAGGACATCTTGTTGAGATGTTCCAGCGTTTCGGTCTCGCCAGCAGAGTCTCTATGAAGCACGAGGACAATGTTCTTTCCGTCCGACCACTTTTTGACTTCGCCCCGGACGATTTTGGCCAGATGCGCGGACGTAAGATTCCCGACGGCGTTGTCCTTATCGACGATCACAGCCGTGTGATGCGCGAAGCATGGCGTAAGGCAGGCACAAAGGAACGCGATCACGTGTAGAGCGAAGCGGACTTTCATCGCTGGCACCTCGAATACGTTGTTGGGGAGACAGTTAAAGCGTAGCGAATAGACGCCCCGTGTGTTGTCAAAAAGATGTCAACCGGCGCACGGAAGTAACTGAGAAGTAATCATCAAGAACCCTGTTTTTTCGAGAATATTGCTTGAGCGGGGCTCTCACAGTTTCATAATCGCGACCCAGGCTTTACAATCCGCGCGTTCCCTTCCGCACTCTCCATGGTAATCGGCCCTCTGCAACTCATCCGGCAAGCGACACCGGATCAGCGGCATACTTTGCTCGCGGCGTCGATGGGCTGGGCGCTCGATGCCTTCGACGCCATGCTCTATTCGCTCGTACTTGCAATGTTGATGCGCGATCTGGGAATGAGCAAGACGACCGCGGGAACTTTGGGAACTCTAACCCTGTTGGCATCCGGGATTGGAGGTCTGCTATTCGGCTTTCTTGCCGACAGGATTGGGCGCAAGCAGGCGCTGATGGCGAGCATCCTCACGTACTCGGTGTGCTCCTTTGCGTCGGGGCTTGCGACCAGCATCGCCATGCTGGCAGTCGCTCGATTCGTTCTTGGTCTCGGTATGGGCGGAGAGTGGAATACGGGAGCGACTCTGGTGGCGGAAAGTTGGCCAACTGAATTTCGGGCCAAGGCAATTTCAATCGTGCAGAGTTCATGGGCTCTGGGATTTGCTGCGGCGGCACTTGTGGCGGGGCCGGTGGCACGATATTACGGATGGAGGTCCGTTTTCTTCGTAGGGATACTACCTGCGGTGATCACGTTGTGGATCCAGCGGAGTGTGCCCGAATCCGAAATGTGGCGGAAACGTATGTCATCTTCGCCAGAGATTGCGGGATCTACGAATCGTCCCAGCAATGAGAGCACCAAAACAGATCACGTTTCTACGATGACGATCTTTCGGCCGCCGTACGTTCTTCATACCTTGGCGCTTCTTCTTTTCAATTTCTTCGCGATGTTCGCCTGGTGGGGATTGTTTACGTGGTTGCCGCCTTACTTGTCTCTTCCAGTGGAACAAGGTGGCCGTGGATTCGGGGTGCTCGGGATGACCACCTTCATGGTCGTGCTGAATGTCTGCGGAATGTTTCCCGGCTATGCCAGCTTCGGATGGGTGGCGGATCACATCGGGCGTCGTAAAGCATTCCTCTTCTATTGTTTAGCTGCAGCTCTTCTGATTCCACTTTACGCTGCAGCTCGATCGCCGGGTCTCTTGCTAGTGCTTGGGACGCTGCTAGCATTTTTTGGGACGGGAATATTTTCCGGATCCGGGATCATGGGCAGCGAGATCTTTCCTACCGCAGTACGCGCACGCGCGCTCGGGTTTACCTACAACGGGGCGCGCACCATGAGTTCGCTGGCTCCACTAGTGATAGGACGTGTTGGACAAGCGAAGGGGTTGAGTTCGGCCTTTTACCTTTGTGCGGCGGGATATCTGCTGGCCGCGCTGATGACGACGCAACTGCCCGAAACCAGGGGAAAAGAGCTCGAGTGAGTCTAGGTGTTCGGCAGAACTGGCCGACGTACTCCTCACTTAGTTCGCCGAGCTAATCGTCATCCGGGTCGGTGGGAGGCCTATGATCGTTGAGGAAATATTCCGCCGGTAACGGGGTGGAGATCGTGGTGAATTGTCGTGGAGCCTGATCGAAGTCGAAGCAGTCGGTAAGATCGTCAGCGTACGCATCGGCATATCCCAAGGTTGGAAGCCCAAAGACATCTTCTGTAAATTTGAGGATGCTTCCGAAGTCGTGGCGCGCGTGAGAAACGTACCCTCGCCGGGCGTAAGGTGAGACAACAATCAAGGGTACCCGGAAGCCATAGACATAGCCGCAACCCCAGTCCGAGCAATTCACCAGAACCTGAGGAGGCGGGACGTGATCATACCAACCGCCCCAATCGTCCCAAGTAATCAGAATTGTGGTATTGGGCCAGTACGGACTGTTTCCAATCGCATTTACCACTTGCGCGACCCACGAGGGCCCAGACCCGTCATTGTAGGCGGCATGGTCGGACTCCAAGCCGTTAGGAATGACCCAACTCACTTGCGGAAGATGCTGGGCGGCAATGTCGGTAAGTATCTGAGTCTGATTGAGGACCACATGATTTGTCCAGGCAGGCGCTGTGCATTTCGATTTTCCGTCCACACTCTGCGCCTGGCACAAGTGTTGAATCGCATTGGGTGCCGTCCAAATGAAGCCGGCAACAGGCGTGTAATAGCGCCATGAGATTTGCTTGGAATCCAACAAGTCGCTCAGTGTTGCGTGCTCGTAACACGGATAGGATCGGCTTGACTCTGCGCCAGAGGGATCGATGAGCGGCACGGTTTGGCCGGGTGGGGCCGTGCAGCCCGTGTCTGCTGTATTTACCGGGTTTTCAGCAGCAAACAGGTTGCTTCCGGCGCTGGGCGCCGATGTCCCCGAAAACAGAAACTGATGCGCTGGAAAGCTCGGCCCCTCGTTCGTTTGGAACATGCGATCGGCAAACGCGTATTGCTCGGCTAAAGCGAAATAGGGTTGTACATCGGTTGGCTTCACATACTTGAATTGCGGGTTCGGCGGCGGACAGTTCGTGTCTGGCGATGCGCACTCAACCGCGACCTGGTCGGCTCCGTCCATTTTTCCTCCGTCATACATTTCAACAAAGGCCACATGCTCATGGTTAAGGTCATACTCGTCCGCCAGCGGAACCGGAGTCAGCGGTATCGTTTGACCTTTGGAATTCAGGCCGCTACTCGCAATATCCGCTCCATTCGCAATCAGGACGGGATCTTGAAACAGATTGTCGGGCGTGCGGTTCTCTTGAACGATGATGACGACATTATGGATCAGACTCTTCGAGGGCGAATTGGCGCCGCCGCACCCATTCAAACTTGAGAGCAGCAGAGTAGCGGATCCAAGCAGAACGGAGAACAGAAGCCACGCGGTACGATTCATAAGTCACATAGGATGCTTTAGCCTCAACTTAGGGTTTCCACCCCCGTAACGAAGCTAGACTTGGTCGCTCCTGCGATGTGACCCGGATCACCGATTTGTTCCCGTCTTTCGTGGAATTCTGATTTGTCGAAGAAATGGTCTTGCATTGACGGCATTCCTGAAACAACAAGTCTTCTATCTTGCCGTGGCAGCAGTGATGTCCAGCATCTTCTGGGCGATCGGTCAGTCGATCAATCCCGGAACGATTCTTCTCTATTCTCTTTGCCTCGGCAATCTGATGATGCCTGCAATGAATACAGTGCGGAATAGATTTCCCAAGCAACCGGTTCCCTACCAATGGATAGTTTTTCTGGCATCGCTGATCGTGCTGACTCCGATTGCGTATGTCATTTCCAGTGCAGTGGTTGTCTGGCTGGCGCCGCCCAGTCCCCAAACCTTCGGGCATCTGGTAAGAACCGGATGGAAGTTTCCGATATTGACGGTTTTCGTCTACAGCGTTATTTCACGGCTGCATGCCGACACGAGGGAGCGGCTGGAACGGAAAAATGCTGAGTTACAGAACTCCGTCGCGCTCAGCGCCGTACAACTCGAGATGCAGGAACAGGAGATGAAACGGGCGCGGGAGATCCAGCAGTCTTTGCTGCCGAAAGATATCCCGCAAATCTTGGGCTTCGATGTCGCCGCAGCATGGCAGCCCGCACGCATGGTGGGCGGCGATTACTTCGACGTGTTACGGCTCACCGATAGCCGGCTTGCGGTCTGCATCGCAGATGTTTCGGGAAAAGGAGTTTCCGCTGCCTTGCTCATGGCGAATGTACAGGCGACCGTCCGAGCGTTTGCACGAGAGACCGAGAGCCCGGCGCGAATCTGCAGCCGAGTCAATAGCGTACTGTGCGGAAACATTGCAAACGGAAAGTTTGTCAGCTTCTTTTATGGCATTCTCGATACTGCGAAACACCGCTTTGAATATTGCGATGCGGGGCACCCGGGACCGATATTGATCTCCAAAGATTCGGTCCAGCATCTGCGTGTGGATGGGGCAGTTCTTGGAGTTTTCCCTGAGTGGGAGTACGAAGATGCGCGAATTGAGCTGAACTCCGGGGACCGGATGCTCTTATTTACGGACGGGATCACGGAGGCCAGCAACGGCGCCGGAGAGGAGTTCGGAGAAGATCAACTGGCCGCCACAGCCAAGGCCAGTTGCTCCAATTCCGCATCAGCTTTGAATAGCAGCCTGCTCGCGCGCGTAACGGATTTCTGTTCAAGCCGCTTTCAGGACGACGCTACGCTGCTCGTGGTCGCCGTCAATTAACAAACGGATATCCTCATCCGTTCTCGTCCCTATTCGATCGGGTCGACTACAACCGATTCCTGCGCTGTTGCGCCCCGTCCCGGCAATTGCACGATCACAATTGCCGAAAGTACCAGCACAACCCCAACCGTCTGAACTGGCCGCATACTTTCGCCGAGGAGCGCCGCCGCAAGCAAAATCGAGAACACCGGCTCAAGGCAGCTGGCAATAATGGCCCGGGTAGGTTCGAGATATTGGAGCCCAAGGAAGTAAAGAGAGAACGACCCCAGCACCGAGATCATTGAGAACACGAACAAAAATACCCATTGAGCGGGCGCATAGTGGACCGCAACGACCTTCCATGGAGGATTTACGATGAGCCAGAATGCCGAGGCAGAAGTAAGCGTCCACGCAAGAACGCGCCAGCGGTCATAGCGGGCGAGAATGCGATGTCCACCAACGTTGTAAAACGCGAAAGAGAACGATGCCAGCAGGGCGGCGATCAGCCCATAAGAGTCGAGCCGCAGGGGGGATGCAGACTTCCCTCCAACCATTCCGATAGTCAGCGCAATGCCCGCGATCGCAACCCCGACGGCAGTGACTTTTTGGATCGAAGGCTTTTGCTGCCGGCGGGCAACCACATACAGCAAAACCCACACTGGAGCTGTGTATTGCAGGATGATTGCAATCGCCACGCTCGTTCTCTGGATCGCGACATAATAAAAATAGTTCGAGGCAGCGACACCCAGCATGCCGAGCACGAGGCATTGGATCAGATCGGGCGCGGGAAGCTGAATGCGTTGCCATCCGCGGCGACCGACTAACAACGGCAGCAAGACGAGCAAGGAGAACGAGGTTCTGGTCTGCGAGAGGATCAGAGGATCGATCGGATGAAGGGCTTCTCCAACGAGTGGAAGCTTTCCAGTGAAAACGGCGCGACCCAGCGCGGCAGAAACTCCCCACAAGAAGGCGGCAGAGGCGATGAAGAAGTATCCGCGCAGCGGGTGGCCTTGGTTGGAATTTGTGGAGTTCAGGGTTTCGTTACCGAGTCCGATGATGGAGCGGTATCGAGGAGCTGGTCAAGGCGTACGGGATCAAATCCGGTAATGACTTCGGCGTCGATGACGATCGTTGGAGTTTCGTTGCTACGGTATTTTTCAGACATAGCCCGGCGAGCCTCTACATCATTGCTGATATCGAGTTCCTCGAAGGATAACTCGTGAGCTTCCAGATAGACGCGCATCAGCTCGCAGGAGAGGCAGCCCGGTTGGGTGAAGAACAAGATGTGCGTGTTCATTATTTTCTCCATATCGCGCGGCTTTCCTTTGCGACTGTTTAGTTAACCGTCCACATATTCGATTTCCAACGAAATCTTCGCACTCTTCGCCAGCATGGCCGAGACCGAGCAATACTTCTCTTTCGAGAGCCGGACTGCATCTTCCATAGCCTTCCGCGAAACTTTGCCTGCCACTCGATATTTTAATTTGATTTCTGTGTACACCTGAGGATACTCCGAAGCGCGGTCTCCTTCCGCGCTCACCTCCAGCCCGGTGAACGGCTCGCGTTTCTTCCGAAGAATCCCGACAACGTCAGATGCGGTGCACCCGCAGAGGGCAATCAAGACGAGTTCCATCGGGCTGCTCGCGGTTTTCTCCTTGGCGGTGTCCATTACGATCGCGTGGCGTGACGTGGCTTCGGCCATGTAGCGCTCGTTATCAGTCCAAATTGCTTTTGCAGATATCACAAGCTATCTCCGGTTGTCGGTGCTGGGCTCTGGATGGATGAGGACTCGAAACAGCTCAGGCGCATCTTGCTTAAATCGGATTTCCAGCTCTGTCTGAATGTCGTGGACGCGAGCCAGCGAGAGATCATCCGAAAGCGTGCAATGGCACGAAATGTACAATCGCCCGCGCACTCGTTTGAAAATGAAGTCGTGAACGTCCAAAACTTCGGGAAACTGCGACGCCACGGCTTTCAGTCGATGTTCCAGCTCGACATCGCTGACCACTTCGTCCGGGCGCTCAATGGTGGCTGGTTCGCTCTCGATGTGTGTGAGAATGTCGGCGATTTCGGGAACGTCGCGGCGCATGTCGGATTCGAGCTCCGTCACCTGATCGTGAGCTTCCTTGAGTGTCATGCGTTCATCGAGCTCGATGTGCTGTTCGACATGCAGACGGCCGGAAAGATCCTGAACGCTAATGTCATGGACGTTGAGATTCTTGTCGGTGGCAGCGGCGCGAATACGATCAAACACATTCTCTGATCGCTGTGCCCGAGGCAACGGCTGCACGGTCACATCAGCGCCGGGAAGAATATGCCGCACGGACTCGGTCACCGCCGACGCTAATTGCCCCGAGCGCTGAAATGTGACGGTACGCGCGAATCCCACCGCGAGATCGGCGAAATAGCGGTTTCCAGCGCGGCGGATGCGAACTCGGTCGACCTCCAAGACACCATCCAGACGCGAAACCGCTTCGTAAATCTGCGATCGGACCCCGGGCGGGGCGGCATCGAGCAAAGCATCGACGGTCCGGCGGGCCAGACGCCAGCTTACGGAAACCACTACACCCGCGACGAACAGAGCGGCAACGGGATCGGAATCACGGAGCCAATCGATATGGAAGGTCCTTCCCAGAAGCACAAGGACCAGGCCCAGCACTACGACTCCCGCCGACCAGATATCTGTGGAGAAGTGCAGAGCATCCGCTTCGAGCGCCTGACTATCGTATTTATTCGCGATGCGACCCAACGCTCGCGAGCGCCACCAATCCACCCCCATCGAAAAAAGCATCACGGCGAAAGCGGCGATTGAAGGTTCAATTTCAATGCGGCGAAAAAAAAGGCGGACAATGGCTTCGTAGATGATCCAGGCACAGGTCAGAAGGAGTAGAGCCGTTTCGACAAAGGCAGAAAAATTCTCGAATTTCCCGTGACCATATTGATGGTCGGCGTCGGCTGGCTTGTCAGAGACTCGAACCGAGAAAAACGTTAGGATCGAAGCAATTAAATCGAGCCCCGAATGTGCCGCCTCCGAAAGAATGCCAAGGCTGCCTGTCGTAAGTCCGACCACTATTTTCAGGGTCGTGATGACAAAGGCAGCTAATACAGAGTTCCCCGCGGCGGCGCGCTTTTCGGCGCGCATCAACTCAGGAGACGCGATTGCTGGGCTGCCGGACATGGAGGACAATTATCGCTGGTAGACGTGAAAAGCCACAAGGTATTCAGCGAGAGTCGGTTACGCGCTGCGAAATCCTTCGATCAACGGGCAAATCCGGTTGATTGTGCTAGGATTTCCTGCTGGCGCTTTTCAACTTTCTGATGGACCAATCCTGGAGGAAAAGGTTTATGCGCAAGAGTTGGCTTCTGTGTGTTTTGCTGGGGACGCTGGCTTGGGGACAAGCCGCCCCGGGCGCCCCTCCGCCTGCGCAAGCGGCACCGGTGGATACTTCCGCCTCCGTGCCGGCGGATGCACCCGTGATTACTGTCGAAGGAGTATGTCCACCGGCGTCAAAGACTGCGGCTGCAAAAGGGACAACTGCGAAAGCACCGGCGACTAAGGCTCCCTCTGCCGCCTGCAAAACCGTAATCACCAAGGCTGAGTTTGAAAAGCTGGCCGAAGCCCTGGCTCCGAACGTCACCCCGCAATTAAAGCGGCAGCTAGCCGGCCTTCTTCCGAAACTGATCGCTCTGTCTGACGAAGCGAAAAAAGAAGGACTCGACAAGACTCCGCAATTTGCTGAGTCTTTGAAATTCGTCAAGATGCAGGTCCTGAGCAACGAACTCCAACGCAAGATCCAGAAGCAAGCAGCCAATATTCCGGACGCGGATGTCGAGAAATATTACAAGGAGCATCCGGAGAATTACGAGACCTATAACGTCGAACGGATATTCGTTCCGCGCACGAAACAGGGCGAAAACGAAGTTAAAGAGGAAGAGAAAGATCAGAAGCTGACCGACGACCAGAAGAAAGCAAACGAAGCTGCCGAAAAGGCCAAAGCTGATGAGGCAGAGCAGTCGATGACCAAGCTGGCTGAAGACCTTCGCGCGCGCGCAGCGAACGGAGATGATTTTGCCAAACTGCAAAAAGAGGCCTACGACGCAGCCGGCATGAAGATTGAATCACCGAGCGTCAATTTGCCAAACGTCCGACGAACGGGCCTGCCTCCCGCGCACGCCGCAGTTCTCGATTTGAAAACTGGGGAAGTTTCTCAGGTCATTAGCGATTCCGGCGGACACTACGTTTACAAGGTGAACAGTAAAACGGAAATGCCACTGGATCAGGTGAAAACAGAGATTCACAGCAAGCTGCAAAACGACCGCACGCGTGAAATGATGGACAAGGTGAATGGTTCGTTCCATGCAGTGACGAACGAAGCTTATTTCGGGCCGGGCGGAGCGTCACCGATGCCTCCGCGCGGACCGCGTCCGATGCCGGGAATGCGGCCTGGGCAACCGATGCAACCCCAGAGTGCGCCGCCGGCGCAACCTCCGGCAGCAAAACCGAACTAATGGCAAAGCCTGTCGTTGTCGTGACTGGCGTCTCGGGAAACTTGGGATCCAGGTTACTGCCTCTGCTGGGCAGCTATTCGGTGATTGGGGTGGATATGAATCCACCCCATACCGATTCCGAACTGCAATTCGAAAGCCTGGATCTGGGTCAGGAATCCTCGACGCGCACGCTGTATGAACTACTGCGTGATACGCACCCGTATGCCGTGATCCATCTGGCATTTGTCATCGATCCGGTGCGGACGGGTGTACTGGATGTCAATCGCATGTGGCAGATCAACGTTGCGGGCACCGCGCGCGTCATGGAGGCGGTCACCGAAGCCAACCGCAGCGCCGACGACGGCATTAAGCAATTCATCTTTCCGAGCAGCGTATCGGCGTACGGATCGGATTTTCCGAATGCCGCCACGGAAGAGGCTCCGCTCGCCGCTCACACCCTTCCCTACGCAATTCATAAGCAGGAAGCCGACGAAGTTGTGCAGCAGCGATGCGCGGCACTGCGGGGATGCAGCGTTTACATTCTTCGCCCACACATTTTTGCCGGAGCGAGCGTCGAAAACTACTTGATGGGAGCTTTCCGCGGAACTCCAAACGGTAAAGGTCCGCGCGCGGAAAAGATGCGCAAAGAAAGCAAGCGCCTGCCGTGCATGTTGCCACGCGGACAACAATACCTCGACAACAAGATCCAGTTCGTCCACGTTGACGACATGGCTCGCCTAATGAGGCACATCCTGCAGCGCGAACCTGAATCCCAGCGATTGACTGTGCTCAACGTAGCTGGACGCGGTGAGTCGCTAACGTTCGCACAGTGCATTGAGATGGCTCACGCGAAGCTTCTGAGAGTTCCGGGAAAGTGGGCGATGCGGCAAGCCCTGAATCTTCTATGGAAGCAGCAGATTTCAGCGATCCCTCCTGAAGCCGTCCCCTACATGACCGGGCAATACGTCATGAACACGGATCGACTCCGGCGATTCCTGGGACCGGAATACGACCACGTCATCCGCTACACAATTGCCGATGCCTTTGCGGATAGTTTCAAGACAACCGCAGCCAGCTAGGGGCGCCAATTAGTCTGAGGCAGCCTTTATCGACCTCCACTTCCCCCATATACTTGCGGCTCTCCAAGGCTTCCCTTCTGCGGAAGATGACGGATATAAAGCACGATCTGCCAGATTTCTTCATCATGGAAGACCGTTTTGGAGGCAGGCATTCCCGAGGGAGCGATCCCGTTCTGGATAATCCAGTGGAGTTGTCCGTCGGTATATGCTTGCACTAGAGGCGAACTAAGCGGCGGTACCGGCGGTTCCATTTTGTCAGCGAAGGGAACACCAGTGTTCTGCCCGTCCAACCCATGGCAAACCATACAATACGAGCCGAAATTGACCTGACCAGCTCGGATATTCTCTTGCGTTGGCGACAGGGGATTCGCGGTCGAACCCCCTCGCACCGTCAAATGTCGCTTCGTGCCCTCCATAATTCTCGTCTTGAGCGCGCCCGGCGTGCTTACCTGGCAGCTCATGAGGAACAGCACGCAAGACGACATAGCGACGGCCGCGACGCACCGCCCAGCGAACAGTGAGAGACCACCAAGCCGCATGGTTACTCCACCACGATTGTCATATTCATGTTGCCGTGGTTGGCGCCGCAGAAGTGATCGCAGATCGGCATGAACGTGCCCGCCGTCTGCGGTGTGACCACGACTTCGGTCGTTTGACCCGCCGGAATCTCTTCGTCCAGCTTCAGAGGACGCAGGAAGAAGCCGTGAGTTACATCCTCACTGTGAATCCTCAGTTTCACGGTTTCACCTTTTTTCAGAGTGATCCTGTCAGGACTGAAGGCAAAGCGTTTCGCAGTGATTTCGACGACTGGAACTCCGTCGGCATAAACGCGCTTCCCGCCGGTGAACAGCAACAACACGCTTAGGATTGCCAATGCCGGTAATGCAGTTCTGGATACTTTGACTGGATACATAATTTCCTCGTTTGATGTTTTGTGCTGCGTGGTTAAGGTTGGCTTAGACCTGCGGATTTTTCAGAAACTGCTGAACGCCGTTAATGCCACGGAATTCCCGCGCGGTCAGTTCAACATCCTCGATCGAGAGCGAAGTGGCGCCCGGTAGTGGTTTGCCATTAAACGCCACCGTACGAATTCCGAGATTCTTGAACGGATGATCCTTGTCGAAAGGAAGCGGCTTTCGCGGCCCAACCACTCCGTTCGGATCGGGAAAGGCGAAGATGAGTGACCGCGCCGCGTAATGGTGAACTGCCCCAGTCATGTGCTCGTCATCGCGATGGATGTGTCCGTACAGCACCGTCACGTTGTCGTACGGAGAAAGGACATTCATGACGTCATCCCCATCGCTGGTGAACCATTCCCAGTCCGGACGAAGATCGAATAACGGACGATGAGTAAACACCACGATGGGGGCACTTTTCGGAAAGCGTTCCAGATCTTTCTTAAGCCATGTGAGCTGTTCCGCTCCGACCTCTGGCTTGGCCCGAGAAACATTATCCAGAGCGACGAAGTGAACACCGCGATGATCGAAGGAGTAATAGCTTTCGCCAAAGAACTCACGATAGAGCGCACCGTTGTCGAGTCCGGCATCGTGTTCGCCCGGCACGCATTTGATCATGGGCGCATTGATCTTCTTTGAGATTTCCTGAAATTGCTTCATACGCTGCACGTGCACCTGCCGGTCTTCGGTGTCATGGGTTAAATCCCCCGTGAACAGGACGAGGTCGGGGCGTTGCGGAAGGGCGTTGATCATGTCGACGGCGCGTTCAAATGCTTTGGTGCCCAGCGGATCGGGCGGCCCATTGAAGCCCACATGAGCATCGCTGAGCTGAACAAAGGAGAAGGGCGTGACCTTTTCGCCGCTGGATTTCCCGAGTGCCGCGAATAAGTTTCCGACCTCACCATTGCTGCGAGCCGCGGGAAAAGCCGAGTACAGCACGCCAATGCCAAGCGATGACCCGGCAATCTTCAGAAAAGATCTGCGGTCGTTGCGATTCATAGTTTGCTCCTGCGTTTGTGTGGTTGCTGCTGTGGAGAACCGGAATCGGCGCAAATTATTCCTGTGGAGACGGAGAAAATATTTCTTCTGCAAGCGGGAATAAATCCGCGACTTCGCCGTTTATGCTATGGAGGTGCCAGACCAACCCTTGCCCGCCGCGGTGTTCGAAGATCTGGCGCTCCCCCTTTTTGACCAGCTCTATAACTTCGCGCATTGGCTGACGCAAGACCGAAGCGAGGCTGAGGACCTGGTGCAAGAGACTTATGCGAAGGCGCTGCGTGGTTTTTCCAGCTTCCAAAGAGGCACGAATTTTCGGGCATGGATGTTCCGAATTCTGCGAAATTCGTTCTTGAGCTCGCGGACGGGATTGAAGTCCACCGTGACTATCGGTGACGACGAAGACGAGACAATCGCTTCTTCGGACCCAACCCCTGAAGCAGTTCTGATCGCGCAAGCCAATCGCGAAACCGTGCGGCAAGCTCTCCGGGAGCTGAGTGTTCCTTATCGTGAGATTTTGCTGTTGTCCGAGGTTGAGGAGATGTCCTATGACGAGATCGCGCAAACTTTGACGATTCCAGCAGGTACAGTGATGTCTCGTCTGCACCGGGCACGTAAGGCGCTTCGCGCAAGTTTGGCTGCGCGCTTGAAAGGAGGTTCAAATGCCACGTGATCAGTGGCGGGTACAGATTGACGCATACCTGGACCGGGAACTTTCCGCCTCCGAGTCACGTGCAATGGCGGACCACCTCCAACGATGCCCTGAGTGCACAGCCGAAGTTCTGGAGCATCTCCAACTCAAGCGGGCTATCGCTACTGTGGGACCCTCCGATACTCCAAGTGCACAGTTTAGAGCGAAGATGATGCAGATCGTTGTCACAAAGCGACAACCAGAAAAACGATGGCTCTTCAGACTGGTGCTCGCACCGGCAATCCTCGTGCTGCTTTTGTCGCTTGGGGTCGACTTATACGTCGATCACCAGAAAACGGAAAGATCGAAGGTATACAGCGAATTGGCTGACCTCCATGTCTCGACACTTGCCAGCGCAACGCCCGTCGACGTGGTTTCGACGGATCGTCACACCGTGAAGCCATGGTTCGAGGGCAAACTTCCCTTCACGTTCAACCTTCCAGAACTTCAAGGCACGGACTTCACACTGGTCGGCGGCCGCGTCACATATCTCGCACAAACACCAGGAGCACAACTGATCTACAGGATCCGAAAACACGAACTCTCAGTGTTTATCTTTCAAGATCGTCGGGGAAATACTGCGGAACTGTCTTCGAGCCCGATCTCAGAATTTTCCTTTAATGCCGAAGGTTGGACGAAGAACGGATTACGGTACTTCGTTGTGGGTGACGTAAGCGCGGATGATATCGAGAGTTTAAGTAAGCTCTTGCGTGATGCCGCGTAGAAGACGTTGCCCGTTGCAAACAAGTATTCTTACGACTTCTTCCCGCGATAGAGACCAGCGATCCCGAACGTATAAGGCGTCCAAGTGGCTTCTGCGAAACCTGCATTCTTCATTCTCGCCAGCATCTCTTCAGGAGCCGGGAACCGCTCGACTGAGGCTGGGAGATACGCGTAGGGCCCGCGAACCCCTGAGATCACTGTTCCAACGCGCGGGAGCACCTGCTTGAAATAGATCCGATAGAGCGAGCCCAGCGCCCCGCCGGGCTCCCCAAAGTCGAGAATGCCGCATTCGCCGCCGGGTCGCAGCACGCGGAAAATCTCTCGCAAACCTGCATCGTAATCGGCAAGATTTCGAAACCCGAATGCTGACGTAACAAGATCGAAATGTTCTCTTGGAAATGGAAGACTGAGAGCATCCGCTTCGATCCAGCCGGGAGATCCCCCATTTTGGCTAGCCGATACCGATTTACCCGTGGCGCGCTGCAACATGGCGTGAGAAAAATCCGCGCCTATGATTCGAGAACCACTCTTCCCTGCCTGACGGCGAAGCGCGAAAGTCATGTCGCCGGTACCGCAACATAGATCGAGAACGCGATTATCCGGCCGCGTCAATATCCGTTGGAACTTTCGCGCGGTGCGGCGCCACCACATGCGGTCGATGTTGAACGACAAAACGTGATTCAGAAGGTCGTAGCGCGGAGCAATCGCGGTAAACATGTCGCGTACCGCGCGAGCAGCCGATTGCGTGTCGCTCGTTCCCTCCGGCGCAGCTCCGGCTATAGTCGATTTGGCAGTTTCAGGCACGAGGATTCGCTGGGGTTACCGGCGCTTCTTTTTCTTCTGAGTCTTTTTCTTTTTCGATGCCTTGAGCTGCTCCACGATTCGCTCTACTTGCAGAACGTGGTTCGTATCGTGGCCGGCAAACATGCGCGCCAGGTGCGCAATCGACTCCTTACCACGTTCGAGGTGCATGCCGTAGTTTTCCCAAGACTCACGGGGGATCTCTTTCAGCATGGCGAGATTGTTTTCGCGTAACACGCGGAAAGTTTCGAGTGAACGCCTGGGGTCGCGATCCTGATAAACGAAGGCTGACGCCCATGCGTCCTGATCAAAGGGCTGAATCGTGATCCCGTTTTCGCCGACAATCGACCGCATCCGCCAACTGGCAACGATTTCCGCATCGGCCAGATGCGCGACGATTTCCGCGATCGACCACTTCCCTGGCTCCGACCGCCACTTCAATTGTTTGGGAGTAAGACCATGAATTGACTTCTTTAATTTGGCCGCGGTCGTTCGTTGCACTTTAATCGCATCCTGTCCATCGACATGGCCAAGGATTCGCTGAATGTACTGCTGCGCTGATTCCTGCATGATAGACCTCTTTATTTTCTCCAAACCCAACCGCCTCGCGACAATCGACGCAATTCTTCGACAGCGGCGAGAACTGCATTTTCGGGGACATCATTGGCAATTTCAACCTTCCCGATCTCACGCGGCAAAACGAAGTGCACAACGCCATTCTGCGTTTTCTTGTCCGACTTCAGCCGGGCCAGGATCTTTCGCGGACTGACATTCACTTCCGGGAGCCGACCGAGACTGAGAACTGCGTCGGCAATTCGGCCCGCTGTGACGCTATCCGTTCGGCCCACGCTTAACGCAATGTTCGTGGCGGCAATCATGCCCCAGGCAACAGCTTCACCGTGAAGCAGGCGGCGATATCCAGTTTCCGCTTCAAGCGCATGCCCGATGGTGTGGCCTAAATTAAGTACGCGGCGCAGGCCACCTTCGCGCTCGTCCGCGGAAACAACTTCGGCTTTCAGTTTCACGGATTGCGCGATGATCCACTCCAGTTCTGTTGGATCGCGCTTCAGAATCCCGGCTCGGCTCTGTTCGAAGCGCAGGAACAGTTCCACACTCCCAATAATCCCGCACTTCAGAGCCTCATAAAGTCCGGAACGAAATTCACGATCGGGTAGCGTCTTAAGAACCGTGGGATCAATCAGGACCACACGCGGGTGACAGAACGTCCCGATCAGGTTCTTGCCGGCGACGAGATTGACCCCTGTTTTGCCGCCAATGGAGGCATCGACTTGCGCGAGCACGGTCGTCGGAATCTGCACTAACTCAATCCCACGCATATACAGCGAAGCGAGCAATCCGCTGACGTCACCAATAACACCCCCTCCTAAAGCAATGATCACTGACTTGCGGTCGGCCCCAAAGCGCGCCAACTTGTCTGCCAGCGATTCTACTGTCGCCAGACGTTTCGAAGGCTCACCATCGGGCATGACCAACACTTGCGGAGTAAATCCCGCAGCCTTAAGGGAGGTGACTAATTTCGCTCCCCAGCGCTTTCGGACCGGAGGAACGGTCACTACAAAAACGCGGCTCGATTTTGGGAGAAGATCACAAAGAACGGAGCCCGCGCGTGTAAGTAGGCCGTTCTCAATCCAGGCCTGATAGGGCTGCGGAGGCACGTGAATAGTCGCTTGCGGCATTGCGTTTCCATCATAGCGTAACGGTATACGTCACGGACTTGCCCTTGCACCGCTGCATTCTCAACGCAATCAGCTTTTTTGTGGCGATGGAAAAGCCAGCGACAGGGCGATCGATACTAGCAAGACTGCCGCGACCGACCCCAGCGTCGCGCTGATCGGGATATTGATACGGTCGGAGGCCAGCATTTTGAGTCCAACCAGAATCAATACGAAGGCGAGTCCATAGTGCAAGAAGCGAAATACCTTCATCAGCCCCGACACTGCGAAATACATCGAGCGCAGCCCGAGAATCGCAAAGACGTTCGACGTGTATACGATGAATGCGTTGAGCGTAATCGCGAGGATCGCCGGAATGGAATCGACCGCGAACAGGATGTCGGTGGTTTCGATGACCAACAGGACGATCATCAGTGGAGTGGCATACAAGCGCGCGTCCTGCGGGTTGCGAACAAAGAATCGCCCCCCTCGGAAATCCGACGTCACGGGAATCCAGCGCCGTACCGCCTTAACCACGGGATTCGAAGCGGGATTGATCTGGCGATTTCCCATCACACAAAAGCGGATGCCGCTGTAAATCAAGAGAGCGCCAAAGAGGTAAAGCAGCCAGTGAAAACGGTGAATCAGCCCAACGCCTGCGCCGATAAAGATTCCACGGAAGATGAGCGCCCCGAGGACTCCCCAAAACAGCACTCGATGCTGATGTTCGGCAGGAACGGCAAAAAAATTGAAAATCACCAGAAATACAAAAAGGTTATCGACGCTCAGGGAGAGTTCCAGGACGTAGCCCGTAACGAACTCCATCGCGCTCTGATGTCCCTGCCAGAAAAGCAGAATGGCCGCGAATACCCCCGCCAATCCGACGTACATTGCGCTCCAACCAAGCGCCTCCCCGAAACGCACCACATGCCCAGGCCGGTGAAAGACCCTGAGGTCGAGCAGCAACATTCCTAACGCGAAAATGTTGAAGAGAATCCAGAAATAAAGCAAAAGGAATCCCCGGCGAATTGCAAACTATTGATGTGTGCTGGCGGAGGTCAGGCGGTTGCGGCTTTATTTCTGTCTTCCGCGTTTGCCGCTGACCCAATCGTCCCAAATCCCGTCGGATTTGAGCATATCCACACTATTGCTTTCGCGCATCGTCTGCTCGATCTGATCGTGAGTCAGGCGCGGCCCGATTTTCTCCGATAGACTTGCCAACTCGAGACCCAGCACAGCAGCTTCGGCCACGTGCTTCTTCAACTGCGGAAAGTCGACCTTGTCGTACGTGTCCGAAACCGCATGGTAATTTTCGAGGTAGTTAGCCTCTTCCTGGTCAGCAACAAACGTGGGAACGCCCTCCAGCATGAAATCGAAGTGATCGGTGCCCCACTCCATATCTGTTGTTAGCGCTTTGACGTCGAATTGCGCCAGCGGGGCGATCAGCAACTTAGCTGTCGCCAGCACATCCTTCCGGCCGCCAAGCGAGAAACTCGTCGTCTTGCCGGTTCCAGAATCGTAAATGACGACTCCGGCGGCCTTATCCAATTCGCCGCGATGACTCACAGCATACGCGCGGGACCCCAGCAGGCCCTGCTCTTCTCCCGAGAACAAAATGAACCGAATCGTACGTCTAGGAGCGATCCCAGACGCTTTAATAGCCCTTAGAGCATCGACAACCAACGCGGCATTGCAGCCGTTGTCGAGGGCTCCAGTTCCTAGCTCCCACGAATCCAGATGTGCCCCAACGATTACGAACTCATCGGGCTTCTCGATTCCACGAATCTCGCCGATCACGTTCGCCGCCTTAATCGGTCCACCGATTTGGTTGGGTATCGAGAGGTCAGCCCAGACTCGATTTCCCGCTGCCAGCAAGCGGGCGATGCGCTCCCCGTCTTCCCGAGCGACGATCACCATCGGGAGCCGGTCAATTTCTCCGGCGCTCGAATTTGTATGGCGATAAAGAATATCGTGCTCCCGCGTCGCCATAAACGCGATTGCCTTCACCCTCGCCTTCACTGCAAGATCGATGACCGGCGGAGCATTCGCATATTCGGCGAATAGGTCCGCCCACGTCTTCAGGACCACGGTGTGAACCAGCACAATCTTGCCGGTGACATCTCCTGCTTTCTTGAAATCGGCTTCGGTACCCGCTCCGACGTCGACAACCGGCACGTGCTTTACCGGAGCCAACGCTGGAGCCCACGCCACCGAAACGGCGCGAACGTGGAATGAAGAAAGGACCGTGGCCCCGCCGACGCTCGTTGGACTGACCTGGTACGAAGTGGCCGCCGTCATTTCCGTCGGCCCTTCCGCCCACGAGTAAGGAATCTCAAATCCTTCGGTGTGCACGCTGTCCGCTCCTGCGGCGGATAAGGCCTGCATGCCCCATTGAACTGCATGCTGCATTGCTGGCGTTCCCGGAATGCGTCCCCCAATCTCATCCGTCAGACGCCGGAGATTATCTTGAATCGGCGACGGCTGGAGCGCAGCCTGAATTACGGGATTGAAGTCGTTGTTGTCAGCGGGAGCGACGGCGAGAGAGAAAAAACTGAGAATGCAAACAAGAAACAGGGTCTTCACAGTTCGCATATGGAAATGAATTAGAAATGAAAATGTTCAAAAGCGCAAAAGCGTTCGGCGACAACAGACAAGAGGTCGACGAAGAGCCGTTGTCTTCCTTCGTGTAATTCTGTGTACTTGGTGGTGAAAGGGTTCGATCCGAAACTCGCGAATCACTTCGGAGGCAGCGGGTCCATTCTGTCGAGGATACGAATCGTCTCCAGCATCACCCCACCCACAATCTCCAGACTCTTGGGGTTTAACTTGTCTACGGTGTCCTGTGGTGTATGCCAGAAAACGTTGTTATATCCGTAGTCGAAGTCAATAAGGTCGGCACAGGGCACGCCGCGATTCATGAACGGAATGTGATCATCGGACACTTTGTTATCACGCGCGAAGAAATGTGACTGGTATCCCAACCGCTTGGCCGCCTCACCCACGGCGTCTTCGAGCCAGGGAGTCGAATTCTGGTCGCGATCAATGTTGAGATCGGCGTCGCCTATCATGTCGGCCAGCAGAAACGCCTTTACCTTCTTCAACGTTCCATCGGCTTGCCACTCTTCCGCTAGATGCGTAATCCCATACAAGCTATCTTTCATGAAATCCATCTGCGTATCTGGAACCATCGCCTCTTCGGCATCGTCCCAAATCAGCCACACGCTGTAGCCGTCACGCGTTTTCCCACGGAATTGGTTTGCGAGTTCGAGCAGCAAGGCACTGGAAGATGCGCCGTCATTGGCTCCAATATATGAAGTATCGCGCAAGGGATAGTTTGTATCGTAATGACTGGAAATCAGAATGATGCCGTCCTTGGTGCCTGGATATTTCGCGACAATGTTGTGTACCGGAAACTTTCCGACTGGTGTTTCGGCGGTGAATACATCTTCCTCGACCTGGTCCCCCTTCAGGTGAGCATCAATGTAGTCCTCGACTTTTTTGTGGTTCGCACTGCCCAGTGGACGAGGTCCCAGCTTCACGATCTCCTTCGTGTACTGCATGGCCCGGTTCGCGTCGATGGTCGGGAGCGGTCCGCTGTCAGGGGGAAAGTTCGGCGTTTGATGGGCTGGATCGAGTGCTGCCGGAGGCGGAACCTCGATGGTTTGCTTGTCCCGGTCGCATGCCAGCGCAGCCAAAGCCGCGGCGAACAACACGCAACTCAAAGTTTTCGCCGCGCTCATGATGCCTTGGTTTTCCGCGCGGCGCGCTGCTTCGGATGGACGAGCCATGCCACTCCGATGCTGACCGCATAAAGCGCGATCATCGGCGCGGCAAAAATGCACATATTCAGGATGTCGGTCGTTGGGGTCACGATCGCTGCGATGATAAAGATAACCAGAATCGAATAGCGGAAATTCTTCCACATAAATCCGGCACTGATGATCCCCATGAGCGAAAGGAAGAAAACCAGGATAGGCATCTCGAAGATCAACCCCATGCCGAGGATGATGCTGAGAAACAGCGATGTGTACTCGCCGATGGTGATCATCGGCTGGAACTGTTTGCCGAAATTGATTAGGAAGTTGAGCGCGGCAGGATAAACGATCTTATAGCCGAAGTATCCCCCAGACGCGAACAGCGTAATGGTCGACACCATGAAGGGCACAACATAACGCTTCTCGTTGCGATAAAGTCCCGGAGATATGAACATCCAAACTTGGTACAGAACAAACGGGGAAGTCAGGAACAGGCCCGCCAAGGCCGCAATCTTCAAGTAAAGATTGAAGGGTTCGGTCGGGTTTAGATAAACCAGTTTCTCCGACATGCCGTTGGCTTTGAGTGCGTCCATGATGGGACGCTGCATAACGTCGTAGATCTTCTCCACCTTCCACCAGCACACACCGAATCCAACCGCAACTGCAATGATGCTGTAAACGATGCGTTTGCGGAGCTCTTCCAAGTGGTCGAGAAAGCCCATTGTGGGCATGGATTCCTTTTCGTCTTCGCCGCTGGGAGGCGCGGCCGCGAGCTCAGGCATGCGATTCCTGCGTGCTCGAGGATGGTACGGTGTCGGCCGGATGAACGGCCTCGGTAGCAACAGCAGGTGCCGCAGAAGCTCCGTTCGTGGAGTCGGGAGTTGGAGTGTCCACGGGAGCCGTCAAAGTGGCAGGAGGATTCGTGGGAGCTGCTTCGGCCTCGACAGTGTTCCATGTTCGGCTCGTAGTGCCCTCGACCGGGTTGGGTGGCAGGATCGTCTGCTTGTTTTCCATGTCCAGATGGGAGATCTCTTGTTCGATCTGCGCCTTGAACTCGTTTGAGGCCCGCTTGAACTCGTTGAGATACTTCCCGACCGTGCGGGCAATCTCCGGCAATTTCTTCGGCCCGAAAATGACGAGGGCCAGAAAGAACAGGAAGATTGTCTCGGAGAAACTCATGCGCTTCATCATACTGCCCAAGTTCAAACGCGGCAATGATGCCGAGACACGGCTTTGACAAGGGATTACCCGGACGGACCTTTTCGCCGGATCGTAGTCCCTTCGGCTGAGCTCAGACTCAACCAAGACCGGCAAACCGTGCCGACGGTTTCCTAGGCAAGACTTTCCCACAACTTGGTCGTAATCGCGTAAACACTCGCTTTCTATTGATTTGAAGGGCTCATGCAGACGACATCCACGGCCCTCAATGTGCAGGTACTGTTTTCGACGGCCGTGCCCAATTTTCGCTCATGTCCGTAAAGCCAAGGCAAGAACCTGCCGATATATTCACCTGTCGATGCAGGTTTTCTTGAAGGGAGATGCGATGTCTGTCGCCGGAATACTCAGTAGCAACCTTTTCAGTTATCAGGCTCAGAATGCCAACAACAATCAGCAGTTTAAGCAGGATTTTGCCCAGCTTGGACAGGATCTGCAGTCGGGGAATCTATCCGCCGCGCAATCCGATATGACTACGCTCGAACAGCTCAAACCCCAGGCCACAACTTCCACCCAGAATAATCCTGTCGCTCAGGCATTTAACCAATTGTCGCAAGACCTGCAGTCGGGAAACGTTTCTGCTGCGCAGCAGGACTACACTACGCTCCAGCAGGACATCCAGAACCACGTTTCGCAGGTCCATCACGACCATCACCGTCACGGCGGAGAATCGAGCGCGGTTAGCCAGCTTTTCCAGCAGTTAGGCCAGGACCTGCAATCGGGCGACCTCTCCAGTGCGCAGGAAGCCTATGCGACCCTGCAGCAGGATCTGCGGCAGTTCGGACAGCAAACAACTCAAGCTCAGTCTTCTCAGTCGAGTTCGAGCGGTATCTCGGTGAGCGCCTAAGCCCAAAAAGCAACGGCGATTGGCGGGACGATTCGACGGCATGAGCGATATCCTTCATCCTCCAGGAACCTCAATCGAGGGCTGGCGCATCTGATGAGTTGGAGGTTACCAAGGTGACCCTCCGGGTTCTAGGCCGTCTAAGCTGGTGATATACTGACGGATATTCAGCGCGGTAGCTGGGGTGGAAGTAAGCCCTCAACGAAGGAAACTCTCAAGATGGCACGTAGTTCTCGCCGATCACTCTTCCTGGTAATCCTGTTTCTCCTTGCCTGCGGATTTCTGGGAATCATGTTTGCCCAGCATTCCGGCCAGCAATCGTCGATGACGGGCGACTCGGACGTCAAGGATAGCTTGAAGCAGTTCACCGACGTGTACGCCCTCGTTGAGGACAACTACGCGGAGCCCGTCAATCCGGACAAGGCGATCTACAACGGCGCTATTCCCGGCATGCTGCACGCGCTCGATCCACACTCCAATTTCTTCGATCCAAAGTCGTACGCGCTGATGCGCGAAGATCAGCGGGGCAAGTATTACGGCGTGGGTATGACTGTCGGTCCCCGCAACAACAAAGTCATCGTGATTTACCCCTTTACCGGGACGCCAGCCTACAAAGCGGGCATTCATCCGGGCGACGTGATCATCGCCGTCGACGGCAAGTCCACTGAGAACATGAGCACGGGCGACGTCGCCGACTTGCTCAAAGGGCCCAAAGGCACAACAGTTCACATCAGCATTGCGCGCGAAGCTGTCGAGAAGCCGATGGAGTTCACCCTCGTTCGCGACGAAATTCCGCGCTATAGCGTCGACGTTCACTTCCTGATTAAGCCGGGCATCGGATACATGCACGTGAACGGTTTCAACGAGACCACCGAGCATGAAGTATCGGATGCGCTCGATTCCTTTGGCGATCTTAAGGGTTTGATTCTCGACTTGCGCGGAAATCCGGGCGGATTGTTGAGCGAAGGCGTTGGCGTTGCCGACAAGTTCCTCAAGAAGGGACAGCTTATCGTTTCGCATCACGGCCGCGCTTCTGCTGAAAAACGCTATGTTGCCCAACACGGCAATGGGGGCAAAGATTATCCAATCGTGGTTCTCGTGAACCGGCTGACGGCATCGGCGGCGGAGATTGTTTCCGGAGCCATTCAGGATCATGACCGCGGCCTGATCGCCGGCGAAGTGACGTTCGGCAAAGGACTGGTGCAGACGGTGTATCCACTTTCGGAAAACACCGGCCTGGCGCTGACCACTGCTCACTACTACACACCCAGCGGACGTCTGATTCAGCGCGATTACAGCAACATCTCGCTTTACGACTACTACTACAGCCGCGAGGGCGCTGAGAACAGCAACACAGCTAACCGCGAGGTGAAGCTCACCGACAGCGGACGCACGGTCTACGGCGGCGGCGGCATCACTCCCGACGTCAATATTCCTCCGGTCAAGACCAACCACTTCCAGGACACGCTCCTGCAGCACTACGCGTTCTTTAATTACGCCAAGAAATATGTAGTCACGCACCATCCAACGAAGAGCTTCGAAGTGGACGATGCCACAATGGCAGATTTCCGCAAGTCGCTCGACGAGGGCAGCATTCCTTATACGCAAGCCGAGTTGATGGACAATGCTGACTGGATCAAGTCGAATATCAAGTCCGAGATTTTCGTTGACGCCTTCGGCCAAGATGAAGGCATGAAGGTCCGGGCCGAATCTGATCCGGAAGTCGTGAAAGGTCTCGAGCTTCTGCCGCAGGCAAAGGCTCTGGCCGACAACGCGAAGAAGATCGTCGCTGAGCACAATGCAGCTCCGGCGTTCAATCGGTAGGGATTAAGAAGTTATATAAAAGGCCCGGATTTCTTCGGGCCTTTTGTTTTTTCCTCGGTTCAGCGTTTTTTCATGTCCTATGCCAGAGGCATCGTACCGAGGGGAACGATAGTTTTGCGGCAGGAGGGCCTGAGCCTACGGACTCATTGACTTGCCCTTCCCGGTGTGTGAGAATCCGCGCAAGAGGCGGTCTTTGCAGGGGCAAAGGCAGATTCCTCGGGGCCAAGTGGCTCCTTTCGAAGGCTCGTTCTAACCGTCGACAAATGGATCTTTCAAGTCAGGGCGAAGTGAGTCGTCTCCGCCGGTACGGATTGAGGCCGGCTTGAGGCCGGCGATTCTGGCAGGAGCGGTGCTGTTGTCGATTCTGGCAGGCTGGACGGACCTCAAGAGCCGCCGCATTCCGAACTGGCTGACGGTTTCTGGCGCGGTGGTGGGCGTCGTCGCAAATTCAGTCCTCGGCAGTTGGGCCGGACTGAAGACTTCCCTGCTCGGCTTCGTACTGGGTCTGGGCTTGCTGTTACCGTTCGTTTTGCTGCGCAGCTTGGGTGCGGGCGACTGGAAACTCGCCGGAGCATTGGGAGCATTTACCGGTCCCACGGTGTTGATCGATTTGTTGATCGGTTCTGTGTTCGTCGCAGGCCTGATGGCGTTGGCATTAGTAATCTATAAGGGGCGCATGCGTCAGACGTTGCGCAATATCGGTCACATTCTCGTGTCGCTGGTGACATTCCAGTTGCCGAATACGCGAGTATCGCTTGATAATCCCGACTCCCTGAAGGTACCTTACGGCGTTGCCTTGGCCCTGACCTTCGTGCTGTACAGCGTGGCTCATCTCCGAGGGGTGGTGTGATGAAACCGCTGAAGCGATTCGCTCTTCGAGAACTCATCATCGAAACTCGTGGCTCCGAGATTGCAGAAGCCGCCGCCGTCCTTCCTCTGATGTTCATGGTGCTTCTCGGCATTTTCTGGTTCGGTCAGGCCTTCTCCATCTACGGGGCTATCACGCGCGCCGCACAAGAGGGAGCCCGCGCCGGATCAATTCCCTATTGCATCACCTGCAGTTCCCCGAACTCGCCTGGGCAGAACGCAGTGACCGCCGTACAAACGGCTCTAGTAGGTTCCAAACTAGACCCAACCAAGGCAAGGCAGCCGTCGCCGGCGCCCAGTTTGCTTGCCTGCAGCAGTCCCATCCCGCCGCCGCCAAGTGTCGGCTGCGGATCGGAAAGCACAAATTTTTGCGTTCAGACTTCAATTCAACTTACCAGCACAGGACTGGGCGCAACCGGCCTTTGTGGTATTTCCGTATCTCTTCAGTATCCATACAATTTCTGGCTGCCATTCACCTCGATCAACAAGCAGACGATCTGGATCAACGCCTCGGCAAGGGCGCGAATGGAGAATCACTAATGCGTCGCTCCTATTTCGCGAATTGGATTCGTCGTCGAGCTTCGTTCCTAAACGCCGACTCCGGCGGCCAGATCGTGGAGTTCGCAGTAGCGTTACCCTTGCTGATCTTGTTTGTGGTCGGCATTTTCGATTTCAGCAACGCATTCACTCTCAAGCAGAAGCTAACCAATATTGCCCGCGATGCCGCTCGAGCCGCCGCTGTCGATCCGACCAATGATCTAACAGAGCCGCAATCCACGCTGCCAGTATCGGTTAACGACGCTTTCGAGATCGTCGACAATTATCTGGTCGCGAACAATATCAACGACTGCAGCATCAACTCCACTGCCTCGCCAACCAATTTGACCTGGGTATTTACCGCGAGCGGCAATGGCTGTACCGCTCCAGGACTCACGATCACGGTGAACCGCGGATACTATTTTCCGTCCACGGGCGCAGCGCTTCCGAACGTGAACTGCACATCGCAAGCGCCCGGTGGGCAGACCGCCGTGATCGGAACTTGCGTCAGCATTCAATACGGTTATCCCTGGCGCTTCGGCCACGTGGCCAGCCTTCTAGGTGCGAATACCGCGCTGCCAACGCAACTCTATGGCGTTGCTGTCGCCTTAAACGAGAACTGACGGGCCCATATGAAGACGCCGCTCATTCGTAGATCGCTCAGCACCCCTCGCAAACGCGAGCGCGGCGTCACCATGGTCCTGGTTGCAATATCGATGGTCGCGATCATCTCGATCGCCGCACTGTCGATCGATGTCATTACCCTTTATCTCGCGCGCGAAGAAGCCCAGCGCTCAGCCGACAGTGCCGCTCTCGCCGCGGCGAAAATAATATCGGTCTCGGGACTTACGGGTGATCCCAGCAACTCAGCCGGAAATTGGCAGAAGATTTGCGGCCCCGACAACGGGGTCAACGGATTAGCCACACGGGTCGCCAAGTCTGTGGCTGGACAGGACACGGTCGGCAGCCAGGTCGCAACTACCATCAATGTCGGCTACTCGGCCGGAAGTGGAGGCTCGATGGGTGCCGGCACCTCCGATTGCTCTACGCTCACGGGCACAGCTTTCGGCGTGAATCCGATCGTGACCGTGCAACTCACGCGTGCAAGCTTGCCGACATTCTTTTCGCGGATCTGGGGAAATACTGGCGGGCAAGTCAGCGCGACCGCCACAGCGGAAGCCTACAATCCTTCGAACTCACCGAACAGTGGAAATCAGACGTCAGGCACAATGATCCCGGTTCAGCCGCGTTGCATAAAACCATGGGCGGTTCCAAACCGAGACCCACAAAATCCTGCCAGTTGCACGCCCACGGGTGCCACGGCTTGCAAGACACTCATTAATGACACCGACGGATCAGTCGTAAACCCCGGAATGACTTTAAATGGCTCGACCGGACCCGGCACAGTCGGTGAGACGTTTTGGCTAGAGCCTGATTGCCGAAATGCTAACCGAGCCAACTGCCAACTCCACACTGGAGGCACGCTACAGCCGGAAGCCAACTACCCGACAGGCTCACACGGTACTCCCAATTTGCTTTATGTTCCCGCACAGGTCGGAACGCCCGTTCTCGCAGTCCCCTCCTGCACTTCGGGAGAGCAATACGAAGAAGCCATCGAGGGCTGCGATCAGCCTACAAACTACGCTTGTGGTTCGCCCGGAAATGTAAATATGGTTGACCTGACCATCAATCCGGTCGCCGGCACGACAGCTGGCGTTTCCTGCCTGATTCATCAGGCTGACACTGCGGACTTCAGCAACGCGAGCGGACAGGACTATCTCACGACCTCCGGCGTCTTTGGAGCTCCGAATGCATACCCGTACCAGATGATGGCCGGCAGCGCCAACGCCACGGGATTAAAGGATGTTCCCGTCAGCATGAGCTCATCCATCGTCTCGCTACCGATCTATGACAATGACAATGGGCCAGGAAAAACCCTTACATCGAATGCCCAGACTCAAGTGACGTTTGTCGGGTTCCTCCAGGTCTTCATCAATGCCGTCGATCAGAACGGGAACATGAAGGTCACTGTCCTAAACGTTGCGGGATGCGGCAATGGTAGCGCCGGCGCTCCAGCCACATCAGAAATCGGCAATTCCCCGGTTCCGGTCCGCCTGATTACGCCTCCATAGGAGACAGCGAATCGCCCTCAACTAATTTTTAACTTTGATTTCTAGGGAAACGCCTACTGATTCGGCGGAGTCGGATCTTCCGGCGCTCTGGTTTGTTGGGGCTGATCCGTGGGTGGTGCGGGATTGTCCGGCTGGGAGTTGTGAACAACGGCTGGCTCGTCGTCTTCCGTATCTGCGTTGTTGTTCTGCACCTGCTGCAGCGGCGCTACAAAATTTCCTTCGCTGCGCGTGCTGAGAATCACCTTCTCCAGCTTGGTGGAATCGGTGGGGGAACTCACGATCAAGAAGTTGAATTTGGATCCATTCAACAACCGCGCTAGCACGTCCGGCGCCGGCGCAGGCTCGATGTCAGCGGCTACTCTTTCCTGCTCCGCTCCCGCCGGAATGCCGATGTCCGCTCCCGTTTTCTTTTGAACGGCATAGAGCACTTCGGAAAGCGTGGCCCTGTCGGAATGAATCGACAGCATCCCGTGCTCGTAGGAAACCTGCAAGGGCGGCTGAGGAGCAGCCTCAATGCTCACGGGGGCCTGCTGCGGCGTGTAGTTTGCTGCCACTAACCCTGGACGCGTTGCCGGAGGTTGTGTTCCGCCATTCGCAGGAGCTGACGCATTCGACGCCACGACGCTACCGCCCATCACTTTGATCATCACCGTGCGGCCGGTCGGGAAAATCTGATACGAGTGCGCGCTCTTCAGATCGATCACAATACGGGTGATAGGCGGCTTCGACTGGAACAATCCCACGCGGACATCCTTCACATCTCCACGATCGACCGACTGATTGCGCAGATGATCGCTCGGACGCGAGTTTGGAAAGTCGACCACCAGCCGGTCCGGCCCAGCCAGCACTTGTGTTTGCGGAGTGATTTGATCCGTCGCTTCAACTTCAATCTCAACCACATCTTTGCCGCCCAGAACCTTGACCGAGCGCACCGAGCTCTGGGCAAAGACTGTGCCTGCGAATAGACACACACACACGCCAGCGGCTGGCAGCCGGCTCGTGAGGATTCGCGGAAATCTGTGCATCGAAAACACGCTGGATACTACTTTATTGGCTCTGGGTCGATTGTAGCAGCCATAGCTGCCCCCTGGCCTTACTTTGGTACTAGAACCGGATCCAGGCTTAATGAGTCATCGGCTTGAGAATATCTCCCAAAATGTCGGGCTGATCCGTCACGCGCTCCAGATGAGGATTTTTCTCGCCGTCGTGATAGGACACCGAATATGTCTTGAAGAACTGCGCATCTTCGACCAGGAGATCTATTGGCTGATTGGTTCCCTTGGCAGCCTTTACCGCCGCGTGCAGAACCGTCGGCGACCATTTATGTCCATTCACCGCAACCAGTTTCATGCTCGGTCCCACGCCTGCCTTGTAGGCTGGCGATCCCACCGTTACATCTGCGAACTTGCCGTCCTGGCCGACGCGGAATCCAAGCGAGTACGTAAAATCGGCGGACTTGGCTAATTTCTCATATGCCTGCGTGAATAGATTCGGTTTGTCGTCATAAACCAGCTTCCATCCGCCGCGTTCAATGCCTCCCAGAGGAGCGTGCGTGCTGGTCTGATTGACCCGCTCATGCAGAAGCGTCGCCCAATCGTACGGCGCAACTTCGTTAAGTCCGCGGACGACGTCGTCAAACGTATAAGGAACAACTTTCGGCGGTCCACTCTCGCCGCCGTGGAAGCGGCGGCAGAAATCATTGATCGAGCGCTGCCCGTGGGTCTGCTGCCGGATAATCGAATCGACCTCAAGCCAGATCAACTCGCCCTCGGGATAGTAATCGAGACTGCGGCGCCAGTTCGTCCATTCCGGGGCCATCAGCATGCGCAGGCTTTGCACAGAGCGGGCTGTGTCTTCAACCGAACGCCATTCTCGCCCCGAACGATGGTCGAGCATGGCGGCCGTTCCAGCGAGAGCCTCGCGGTATTCCTCATCGGTCCCGAGGCCGCTTCGCTTCGCCAGCACATTGCCGAGATACTCGGTCAATCCTTCGTAAACCCAGAGAAGGTCGCCGATCATCGGCTCCTGATAATTTGGTGTGGCCAGGCCCGCCGGACGCCGGTATTTCCCATTCCATGAGTGCACGAACTCGTGCGGAACGAGTCCGGCGTACAGCATGCCCAGCTTTGGGTCCAACAACATCCGCTCTGCGCCAACGCTGTCATTGGACTCGTGATGCTCCAAGCCGTGTCCGCCCACTTGTCCGCTGAGTGTCAGCAGGAAGTGATATTCCCGGTAGTGCCGTGCTCCAAACAACGCGCCGGTCTCAGCCACCAACCTCTGATAAGCGGCGAGATCCTTGGGGGACATATCGAGATCCGTTTCAGCATCAGCAACTAAATCCATTTCGTGATGCGGCGTTTCGCCTTCCTTGCTTAGATCGATCTTGCGGAAGTGCACCCCGGCGATCACCGGCGAATCAATCAGCGTAGTCAATGACACCGGAGCGAAAGCAACCTCATCGCCGTTGACCCGCGGCCCGGGCAGCGCCGTACCAAATCTCCATCCTGCGGGCAGTGTGATCGATGGCTCAAACGTGACATCATCCGAACGAACTCCTTTCGGATAGAGCAGCACCGCATTCCAGTTCAGATCCAGGATGTTCGATGAAGCTGCCGGGCCGCCACCTCCGGCGCTGTCTTGCGAGGTAATCGCGTCGAGAGACACATCGAGCATCTGGACCCCGGGGGGCACAGTCACATGAAACTCGTACATTTCCACAGGATCCCGCTCCCATGAGATAGGATGGCCCTCGGCCTCCATGCGAATGCCGGTCAACCCCGCAAGTGGGCCGCTTGGCCTATGATTGCCGGGGATCCATTTGGGGAATACAAGCGACACCTGGCCAGCGCGGACTGGAATCTGCAGATGAGAGTGGTAGATATTGCGGGGAGCGTCGCTCAAATCGACGTGCAGGCGGATGGCCTGACCGGTCAGAACTGGAGCCAGCCATGAGGAGAAAAGAAATCCACAGAACATCCAAAGCGCACTCAACTGCACGAAAACCTCCTGCGAAAACAGAGCATGAAGGCTACCGAAACCGTACGACGGAATGCAAGCAGTCGCTTACTCCAAAGGTAATGGGGGTATTGGCAAGCTGGCCATCAGTAAAATGAGTTTCCAACTTTTCAGAACGAATGGCACTCCAAGCTTTATGTCCTCGACGACTACGACCCCAGTCGCGAAAGTATCCGCTCCGCCCACACGACCATCGTCCGCTACGCGGCCATCTCCCCCTCGTTTCAAGCATCGCGGGAAGATTTGGGCTCTCGCCGTCTTGATTCTTGTGATCTTCATCGTCGTTCCCATCTATGTCCGGTCTTCCCCCTTTTCTGAAAGATCCATCATTCAGCAGTTGCGGGAAGCCAGCGACAGTCAGGTCACGATCCAGGGCTATCATCGAACTCACTTCCCTTCTCCGGGTGCTGTCGTCGAAGGTGTGGAATTTCATCACGGGCCAAATGGCTTCACATTCCTCAAGATCCAAAAGCTCGTCATCAAAGGAACCTACTTGGGCTTGTTGCGGCAGCATGTGTTGCGTGTAAAAGCAGAAGGCGCCCATGTATTCATTCCTCCCTTTGGCAGCGACTTCCAATTCCACACGGAGCATTCGAACATCGTTGTAGATGAAGTCATCGCCAATGGAACCATGGTGGAATTCGAGCCCGATGATCCTCACGAGAAGCCACTCGTATTCGATGTGCACAATGCATTCCTGACCGACGTCCGCTGGGGAAGCCCCATTCACTATCAGCTCAAATTCAGAAATCCCGAGCCACCGGGAGAAATCTCCGTCCATGGTGACTTCGGCGCTTGGACGACCGGCCATCCCCAGGACACTCCCCTCTCCGGCGAATATTCCTTCGATCGCGCGGATCTCGGGGTGTATGGCGGCATCGCCGGCTTTCTGTCATCCACCGGAAAATTCCAGGGATTGCTGCAGCACATCGACGTCTCTGGCACGACCGACACCCCGGATTTCGAAGTCACATCCGGCGGGCACAAGGTCAGACTCGTGAGTCAATTTGACGCCTACGTCGACGCCATGCACGGCGACACTTTCTTAAAGCGTGTCGTAGCGACGTTCGGCCGAACCACGATCCTTGCCGAAGGCAGCGTCGCCGGCACGAAGGAACAGAAAGGCAAATTCGCCCGCTTGCAGCTCTCATCGCGACGGGCTCGGATTGAAGACCTGTTGGGCCTCTTTGTAAGCGAGGGCCGCTCACCGATGTCTGGGCAAGTATCCCTCAGCACTCGAGCGCAGATTGCACCTGGCGACGCCCCGTTCCTCAAAAAGACCAGACTCGATGGCAATTTCGGAATCGCCAATGGCAAATTCGACAATCAGGAAACCCAGCAAGGCGTAAATGAATTGAGTGCCGGTGCTCGCGGCGAAAACAAAGAAGACCCTGAAACCGTAGTTTCTGATTTAACCGGAAGCGTCGCGCTAATTGGCGGTGTCGCACAGTTCACCGATCTTTCATTCAGCGTTCCCGGCGCTCATGCGCGCATGCATGGAACCTATGACGTCATGAACCACAAGATTGATCTCCACGGCCGGATGCGGGTGGACACCAAGATTTCGAACACGTCGACCGGTGTCAAAGCTTTGCTCCTGAAGGTCATGGATCCGATTTTCAAGAAAAAGAAGAAAGGTGAAATCGTCCTGGTTCACATCCTCGGGACGTACGAGAAGCCCGAATTTGGCCTCGATCTGACTCAAGGTTCGAATAAGAAGCCGGCGGCAAAATAGCGAGTCTTTCTCCGCAAACATCTGCGCAACACCCGACATCCAAGCCTGTCGTGAAGCATTATTTGTCCTGGGTAAGTAGCCGCGCCACGCAGATCCTCTTAACATCTTTGCTGATCTGTCTGTTCCTTGTCAGCGGTCTCGCATGCGGAGGATCGAACTCCTCCAGTACGCAGACTCCGCCTACCACCACTCCTCCAAGTCAGCCCACGTTCAGTCACGTTGTGATAGTGGTTGAAGAGAATCACAGCTACTCCGATGTGATCGGCAACTCTTCGATGCCCTACTTCAACGGACTTGCCTCGCAACACGGCCTCGCCACGCAGTATTTCGCGAACGGCCATCCGTCCATTCCGAATTACATGATGCTTACCACTGGTCAAACGGAAACCTTCGATGACAATTTCTCAGGCACGATCACTGACGATAATGTCGTTCGAGAACTGGTGAAGGCCGGCAAGTCATGGAAGTGTTATGCAGAGTCACTCCCATCTCCCGGATATCTTGGCGGAGACACCGGCGACTACCTTCGGCATCACAATCCGTTTACGTACTTTTCCGATGTACAGAGCGACAGTTCCCAGGCAGCCAATCTCGTCCCTTTCACGCAATTTGCGAGTGACCTCGCCGGCGACGCCCTTCCGCAATACTCCTTCGTCGTACCCAATGTCATGGACGACGCTCATGACGGCACGCTGTCGGAGGCCGATGCATGGCTTCAAACCAATATTGCTCCTCTGCTGAGCAATTCAGCTTTCCAGAGCAGTGGGTTATTGATTATTACATTCGATGAGGGTGATCAGTCTGACCTGCAAAATGGAGGAGGCCAGGTCGCCACGCTTGTGATCGGTTCGGCGGCGAAGCAGGGATATCGGTCGCAGACACTTTACCAGCATCAAAGCGCATTGCGCCTCACTCTGTCCGCTTCCGGTATTACAACATTCCCCGGAATGGCTGCAAGTGCCCTCGACATGACGGAATTCTTCACCCTGCACTGATCAATTTTTCAGAAAATGTTCGGATCGACTCGATCGAAGATACGAATTACCTGTGCGATGGCGTCAGCGCGTTGATCAAGTTCACGGCGTTCGGGCTCCCCCAACCGGTGACCAAATCGTAGCCTGACACGGCGTAGTACTTGCCGTTGTTGCCGCTGGTTATATCGTGGAAATCGCTGCCAAAGCCCGATCCAGTGCCAATCCCGTATAGCGTGGAATTGAAGAATCCCATGAGCGATCCACCATTGTTAACCGCCTGCTCATTCACCATCGCCATCAGACTAGCCCAGAGCGGGGCAGCGTAGCTGGTCCCGCCGCCTTGCGTCCGGCAGCTTCCATTGGCGCACACATACTGCGAAGCATTCGACTCCGACGAAACATCAGGAATATTCCGCAGGCTCGACGAAGCTCCGTTGGAGCCTGAGACCACTCCAGCCAGCTGTTGCCAGCTTGGAATCGAGATATTGTTTTTCGAAGCCATGCCTGCGCTGTTTACCCATCCCGTCTCGGACTGCCATGCTCCGCCAGCACTTTTGGTCGTCAGAACGGTTCCGCCGACCGCCGTTACCCAGACATCATCAGAAGGCCAAACCACATTTGCCGCTGTGCTGGACCCCTGATCTCCCGTCGCCACGAATACCGTCTGCCCCTGCGCCGCCATCTCTTCCAGAATAGGATCCAGGCTGCTCTGGTCCTTGCTCCAACCCCACGAGCAGCTGATCGTCTTGGCAACGTTATCGGCAGCCATCTGGTTGAAGATTGATATGTCGTTCTTCCCCACGTAGACGCGAAGCTGGCTCAGTCCGGGAGCCATCGAAATCGCTTGCTCAATATCCAGCGCCTGCTCGATGTCGGTACAGCCGGATCCACATGTTGTCGAGGCGCCGTTCACCGAAATCACTTTGATGGGCACATTCTCGGGCTCACCCGCGTTGTTGAAGTAAGCGGTAATGTCGCTCGGGTTGTACCCCTTGTACTCGTAGAGAGCCACGGTTTGTCCTGCGCCGTTTAGCGAACCGGAGCCGTAGTATGCAGTTCGCAGATCACTGCCCAGGAACGAACCACTCGGACCCGATCCCGTGGCTTTCGGAGTCACCGCAGCGTCGGAAATTACATTTTTTGCCTGCGGTAGAGAATAGTTGTCCATGCCGGAGACATGCAGTAACGGAACATCCAACTCAACCACGGGCTCGCGCTCGGGAGCATAGAAGGTCCGTGCCTCCGTCGGGTGCTGGAATACGCCAAGCGTCGTATGGAATGCGGTCTCGACATCTGCCGCTGCACCTTCCACATCCACAACCATTCGGTTTGCGCCTCGGCCAACCACCTTCAATTTATTGGCTTCGGCGAAGCGCAACACCTTGCCATAATCCTCCTCAGAAGCAGCAAATCTTTCAGCAAACTCCGAGGCGCTCAAGTAATGGTGATAGTTCGGGCTTTGCGGATCGTATAAATCCTCTAGAAATAGTTCCAACTGATCTTGGTTTTTCAGGGGGAGGGAGATAGCAAGACTGACCCGCTCCTGGGCGTCGAGATGCCCGACTAGGGGGGCAACGCCGCTCGCGACGTCATCCGGTACATGGCTGGTTAGAAAGGGCCGTGGCACCGCTTGCGACATGGCTGTCACGGACAGGAGGATGGTGAAGCAAATAGTCGCAGGTGCCATCACCCCTGCGAGAAAAACCGACATCCGACTCATTTTTACCCCTCCCGGGTCGCAACAATCTACAACAACTTGTGTTCGTAGACAACCACACCTTTGGCCCTCAGTAGGTCGATTACCAACCCTTAAAAGCTTATTTCCAGAAGATATAAAGGACAGGCTTTTCGTTAGCGCAAGGGATCAGGAGGCTACGTTACTTTTCCAAGTGATTGAAAAATATGGTGGAGCTAGTCGGGATCGAACCGACGACCTCATCGTTGCGAACGATGCGCTCTCCCAGCTGAGCTATAGCCCCTTGTGAAAAACTTTGGTCAGAGAGTGTACTAACTATTTTATCAGCGATCTGGAAGCATCACCAAACTGACCACAACGACTCGTGCATTCTACCCGAAATCTCCCGTTCTGCGGCGCACAGAAAGAACCTTGACGAACTCCCCGGCCACCCGTCTAACCTAGTACCAAATATCGGTCTGGGGACCTTGTTCACATGTTTGTCCAACCAAGCTCGGCAACTGATCGCCGCTCGCAATGGCTGCGGGCGAGTTCGCTCGTTTTGCACGGGCTTTTACTCGTCTGGCTCCTTCATTCTCCAGAACCTCAGCTTCTGAATCCTGTCTCGGTGGCTTTCGGGCAGAATGGAAAGTCTGTTACGCGGCTATATTGGGCCAGCAAGAATCTTGACGATAGCGATCAAAGCTCTCCCGATCTCGCGACTCAGAGGTACCGCCGGCAGCGGCTATCCCAAAAGTTAAGGTGGAGGAACCCAACGCAATCGGCCAAGCTTGCGGCTCCATCCGCGCCGATGGCTCAAACCGAAGCAGAGGACAATTCGAAATCCCAGACGCTGTCAGCTCTGGGACATGGAGCACAAGCTGGGCTTCCTTATGGAACGCTGAATCACGGCAGCTTGTATGGTGACGAGGTCCGTCCAGCTCTTCCAATCACTACATCCGATCCATACGTCTATCCATGGCAGCTGCCCGATTCTCCTGGCAATGAGGTCATCGAAATCACCATTGACGAGCGCGGAGAAATAGTCCGCAAGACTGTCTTGCAGAGTCTCGGTCCTGATATCGATACCAAGTGCCTCGCGGCTCTCGAGAATTGGCATTTCCATCCAGCCACGCGCAACGGCACGCCGATCCCATCGAAACAGGATGCCATCTTCCCTTTCCGCGCCCGTGGTTAGAACTCCATGTGACCAAGAACACGCTGGCGCGTCCGATACAGCCGCTATAATGAATGTGTGAGTGAAAACGAGATCAAACAGATGGCCTCCGCGGATTTTCCTACACGCTGGGGCCAATTCCGAATTTATGGCTTCCGGGGGGAAACCGAATCCGGAGGCAGCCCTCGGGTGGAGGAAGCTGTCGCCCTCGTCATGGGGGATGTGAAGTCTGCTCCGCCCCTTGTACGCGTCCACTCCCAGTGCCTGACCGGCGATGTATTCCATTCCCTGCGCTGCGATTGCCGCCAGCAGCTCGAACTTTCTCTCTCGCTGATCACCGAAGAGGGTGCCGGAGTTCTCATCTATGAGCAGCAGGAAGGCCGCGGTATCGGCCTCATGGCCAAGCTGCAGGCCTACGAATTGCAGGATTCAGGCCTCGACACAGTAGAAGCCAACGAGCGACTCGGCTTCAAAGCCGACCACCGCGACTTCACGCTACCGGCTGAGATTCTGAAGTCGCTGGGCATCACGCGGGTGCGATTGCTTTCGAATAATCCCGACAAGGTAGAGGCGCTCGAACATGCCGGAGTTCGAGTCGTCGAACGCGTTCCTTGTGAAGTCACGCCCAGTCCTCATGCAGAAGAATATCTGAAGACGAAAAAGGAAAAGCTCGGGCACTTGTTCACGTCGAGTTAACAGGCGACCACAGTCTTGACCTGTGATTCTTGCAGCGATTTACGCGTCGTGGTCTAATTTCACACCAACACAAGCTAATGCCCGCATCTGAGCCGGGAACTCGCGCCGTCTCACCCACCCTGGCATTATGCCTTGCGCTGATCGGCGCAGCATCCATGCTGTATTACCACCAAGGACTTTTCATGCCGCGAGTAAACGCGGTACGGGCGGCCACAGGGCTCGGAGGTGGCTACTCGTTTGGAAACGACTTCTATCAGGTATGGTTATCCGCGCGTGAGTTGCTATGCCAGAAGCGTGATCCTTACAGTCAGGAAATGACGCTCGAGATTCAGACAGGTTTGTATGGCCGTCCACTCGATCCAAAGCGTCTGACCGACCCCGTCGATCGGCGGGTCTTTCCTTATCCCCTCTATGCGGATCTCTTGTTCTGGCCGACGGCTGAGCTCCCCTTCTCCGCAGCGCGCGTCGCGGTTTTGTTCTTGCTGTTCTTTCTGACCTTTTCCAGCGTTGTGCTCTGGATAAAGGCGCTCAACTGGACCGTCGATTGGAAATGGTTCGTAGTGATCTTGCTTCTGGCCCTAACCAGCTATTCCACACTCGAGGCGCTCTTCGCGGAGCAACTAGGACTGATCGTAGTATTTTTACTGGCTGCCTCGCTTTTTTTGATTCAACGCCAGCGTTTCTTTTTCGCCGGCATCCTGATGGCGCTCTCCACCATCAAGCCGCAAGTCACGGCCCTCGCCATTCTTTATCTGCTTCTTTGGAGCATTCGCCGCTGGCAAGAGCGACGCGGTTTTATAGTCGGATTCTTTCTGACGCTTGGACTTCTACTGACTACTTCACTATTGGTCATGCCGCACTGGATCCAGTCCTGGATCCATACCGTGGTTGCCTACCGTCACTACACCCGTCCTCCTCTCGTAACGGAGGTTCTTACCTCGCCATTGGGACCGATGTGGTCCGGCCCCGCGACTCTACTATTAACCGTAGTTTCCATTCTTATCGCCGCTTGGCTGGCATGGAAGAATCGCGCGGCTGCATCGACTTCGTTCCAATTCTGTCTCACGCTGAGCCTGTTGTTCTCAATCACGGTGATCACGATCCTGCCGGGACAGGCCGTCTACGACCATCTGATTCTGATTCCCGGAATTTTCCTGCTTGCTAGGCGTTATCGCGAGTTCGTCATCTCCGGCCCAGTTCCGCGAATTCTATTGTCGGTCGGTGCGCTGCTGCTCTTCTGGAACTGGATCGCCGCCTTTGCTCTGATTGCCCTGCGGCCTTTTATCGCACGTGCAATTTTCGATTCGACCGCCGTCTTCTCCTTGCCAATACGCTCCGCCGCGCCGCTTCCCTTTGCAATTCTCGCGTTACTCGTCTGGACGCGCCGCCTCAATCCTTCGCCGAATCCAGAACCCGCGTAAGCGCCTTCTTATTCTTAGAAGGTAAGAACTGAACGGCGGATCGCGCTAGCGCCGTATACACCTCCCGTGCCACGGGACTGCGCAGCACTCGCAGATGTCGCCGCACCGTATCTACATCACCGCGAATGATGGGTCCACTGAAAGCATTCGGCCCGCCAAATTGAGCATAGTTTGCGAGTGTCTGTTGCAGGATCGGCATCATGCGCCGCACTGAATCGCGTCGGTCCACGCCAGCGAGCGCAGCAACGTTCTCCGTTGTAGCCAGCAGCGCAGTCAGCAACGGCGACGCAAAAGTGCCCCACGCGTGATACGCAGCTTTATCTTTTTTCCGAATCGAAAATGGCTTTCCACCCAGTCCTCGAACGATGCGTCGGGCAACTTTGATCGCCACCACGTCACCCTCTATGGCAAACGGAACGCCCGCCAGCGCAGGCCGCGATCCGTGCACGAAGCTCATTAGCGGATGCACCGACGCAACCGATGCCCCAACTTTCCGAAGCGAATCGAGTTCGTCGCTCGTCAGCGCACCGCTCGAATGCAATACAATCTTTCCATTCCACGAACGTTTGGTGGCAAAGCCCGCAGCAACCCTGGCAATCTCCGAATCCGGCACACAGAACCAGAACAAATCCGCATCGATGCTCACGGCACTAACCAACGCTCGAGCACCAACCCGCTTCGCCAACCTTCGCGCTTTCCGGAGCGATTCCGGCCTATCCCGCGCAATCACCGCCGCGATAACGAACCCAGCATCATGCAGCGAAAGCACCAGCGCGCTCCCAAGGTTCCCTGCTCCCACAATCGCAATTCGCGGTTTCGCCGCCATGCCCGGCAGCATAGCAGAAGCGTGCAGAGCACTCCTGTTAGTCGAATGAGGCACGCAAAAGTCAGCGGCCTCAAGCCATGTTTTATATTGTCTGCATGGCCAAATCTTCACATCCATCGACAGCCCGCGCGAAGAACCCTTCGAAAGCACGCCTGGTTTCATCCAAAGTCGTATACAAAGGTCCTGTATTTTGGGTCACCACGGATCATGTCCAGGAACCCGGCGGCGTCGAGGCTCGCCGCGATCTCATCCATCATTCCGGGTCTATCGTCGTGCTCGCCGTGGACGACACGGGCCCGACTCCCCGCGTTCTCTTCGAGCGCCAGTACCGTCATGCCGCTGGAGACTATCTGTGGGAATTGCCTGCGGGACGCATCGATCCTGGCGAGAACGAACTCGCTGCCGCTAAGCGCGAATTGATCGAAGAGACCGGGTATCGCGCAGCGAAATGGCGCCGCATTCTGAAGTTTTACGCCAGCCCGGGATTCGTCGCCGAAACCATGGCCGTTTATCTCGCAACGGGCCTCACCGAAGGCAAAGCCGAGCCCGAAGATGACGAGATCATTTATAAGAAATTGGTTCCACTGCCTACCGCCGTCAAAATGGTTCTTAAGGGTACCGTCCGCGACGCCAAGACAATTTCTTCCGTCTTATGGCTCGATCATGTAGTTCGAAAGCATGGCGGTAGACTTCAAGCCACACGCGCCGTTTGATTGCGATTTTGTTGCGGAAAACTCGATTTTTGTTGCTGCTATCTTTCCGTCTTTTCGCGGATCACAATCTCTTGACAGCCTAACCCTTGCGTTCCAAAATGCATCCAAGAGCTGCGGGCATGTCCTCGGCCCCCAAAGAGGACGTGCGCTAGAAGGGGGTTCAGTGGAACGTTTGAAAGGAACCGTCAAGTGGTTCAATAACGCCAAGGGTTACGGGTTCATCGGTCGTGCGGATGGGCCGGACGTCTTCGTTCACTACAGCGCAATTAGTTCCGAGGGATATAAGAGCCTGCAGGAAGGCGACCAGGTGGAATTCGAAATCACCGAAGGCCAGAAGGGTCCGCAGGCAGCAAACGTAACCAAGGCTGCATAGTGCTTAGCCCAAGCAGCCTTTCTCGGCTCTCGCACTCGGCGGACATCGATAAGTCTGAGTGTGCTCAAACCCATGAATTCGATGTCTTGACGTTGGCTCTGTTGCTTGATCTTGTTTATCTTTAGTGGGTGGACAACAAGGCCCTCGCCAACATCCTCTACGAGACCGCCGACCTTCTTGAGATCGACGGCCAGGATTCCTTCCGCATCCGCTCCTACCGCAACGCCGCACAAGCCGTGGAGAATCACTCCCAACAGATCAAAGACATCATCGGCGAACCAAAACAAGTGCTCGCGATCCCTGGCATCGGCAAGGGAATGCTCAAAAATCTCGAGGAACTCCTCAACACCGGCAAGCTCGCGGCGCAGCTAGAACTGCTTGAAAAATATCATCCGTCGATGCTCCAACTCCTCAAGATTCAGGGTCTCGGACCAAAGACGATCGCCCTGATTTGGAGTTCCTACAAAATCAGCGACGTCGACGGTGTCGAGAAGCTTGCGCGCGAGGGGAAAATTCGTGAACTTCCGCGCATGGGTGAGAAGCACGAAGCCAAGCTACTGAAAGCGATCGAAGACTATCGCCGAATCGGCGGACGCTTCCTCATCGACGCCGCTGAACTCGAGTGCGAAAAAATCACTGCGCACATCAAGCAGTTTCCCGGCATCGACAAAATCACTCCCGCCGGATCACTCCGCCGTGGCCGCGAAACTGTCGGCGACCTCGACATTCTAGTCACCGGCAAAGCCTGCACTACCGAAGAGGGACGTCAGAAGGCAATCGCCCACGTCGCGAAATATCCGCCTCTCATGGACGTCATCGCCAGCGGCGACAACAAAATCAGCTTCCACGTCCGCAGCGGCATGCAAGTCGATGTGCGTCTTCTCCCGCCCGAATCCTTCGGCGCTGCCATGCAATATTTCACCGGATCGAAGGCGCACAACGTCTCTCTTCGCCAGCGTGCCCTCAAGATGGGATACACCCTCAACGAATACAGCCTCGCTACGCTAGAAGACGAGAAGCCAGTCGCCGGCAAAACCGAAGAAGAGATCTATGCCAAGCTGAAGCTTGACTATATTCCCCCGGAGATGCGAGAGAATCTAGGTGAGATCGATCTCGCCCAGAATTATTCCCTGCCCCAGCTCGTCACGCAAAGAGATATTCAGGGCGATGTTCACATGCATACCGTGGAGACCGATGGCAGGAATACCATCGCGGAAATGGCCGAAGCCGCAAAAGCGCGCGGATATAAATACATGGCCATTACCGATCACTCCAAGAATCTCGCCTTCGCTAACGGGCTCGACGACAAGCGCGCCGTCGAGCATATTCAACGCATTCGCGAGGCGAACAAACTAATCGATGGAATTAAAATCTTCGCCGGAATCGAAGTCGACATCCTGGCCGACGGTGATCTCGATCTTTCCAATGACGTCCTTGCGCAAATGGACGTCGTCATTGCCAGCGTCCACTCCGTCTTCAACCAGGAATCCGCCAAGATGACCGAGCGCCTCATCAAGGCCATCGAGAATCCCAACACCTCGATCATCGGACATCCCACCGGACGCATCCAGCTTCGCCGCGACTCCTATCCTTTCGACATGCACGCCGTCCTCACCGCGGCAGCGAAACATAAAGTCGCCATGGAATTAAATGCCTACCCCGACCGCCTTGATCTCAATGATGTCAACCTCCGTCAGGCCAAGCAGCACTGTGTGAAGACTGTCATCAACACCGATGCTCACCACACCTCTCACATGGAAAAAATTCAATACGGCATCCTCCAGGCCCGGCGCGCCTGGCTCACCAAAGAAGACGTTCTGAACACTCTACCCGTCGATAAATTTGCCAAAGCCATGAAACACCTTTGGTAGCGCTTGGCTCAGCTCCAACCCCGCGCTAACCAGCCTCAAAGTTTTCCACAGACTTATTTGCGTTGATGTTCAGATGACCTTGCCTCTGGCTGACCGAGTTTCAATACTAGGATCGCGGCACACAGGAGGTAAGGAGTGAACTCAGATGAAGAACATCCATCGGTAGTGAAGAACGACATCGAAGCGCTTGCTTGGACTTACGACCAGAAAACCGGAGAACTCCAGCAGGACGGCAAGCCGGTGGCGATGGGCTATTCGGGCAGCGGTGCAGGAAAGAATAATCCCGCCTTCGAATCAATCCCCAACGTTGGCCCAATCCCCGCTGGAAACTGGACGATCTCGGGACCGCCCGTCGACACTTCGTCGCACGGGCCATTCGTTCTCCACCTCGAACCGGCTGCCGAAACTGAAACATTTGGTCGCAGTGGCTTTCTGATGCACGGAGATTCGAAGGATCATCCCGGCTGCGCATCAGAGGGATGCGTCATCCTGCCTCGTCCTGTGAGGGAACAAGTCTGGAATAGTGGCGATCGCGATCTACAAGTCATAGACGATCAGCCGACCGCGGATCCCGAGAGACGCGCCAGGAAGTAGCACGCCTCTAAGGGCTGGTCGATTCTCCGACACGGCAAGCGTAGAATCGCCAAGTAGAGCCACATTTATGCCTGATCCGACACCCGTTCCCCCGTCCACGCCCTCCTCTTCCCCGGTTACGCCGCCGGCTCAGCCGCCCGCGGTTCCGTCCGGCCCAACCATTCACATCGGCGAAGAATTCGGTACCGCGAGGAAAAATCTTCCCCCGGTCAAGATTGTTTTGATTGCCGTGGCGGCAGTTCTTGTCGTCGTGCTCATCGGTTCTTTCCTTAAGCGCGCCAAACCTCAGGGGGCTGGCTCGCTCGACAACGTTGTAGCGGTTGAAATTCCGGAGCAGACTTCGACTATGGTCGCTCTGACCTTCACCTTGCGCAACACCAGTGATAAAGCCTTCTACGTGCGCACGCTCGGCGGCTCAGTCAAAACAGCCACCGGCGAGGCCACCGCTGATGCGGTCTCCGCTGTGGACTTTGATCGCTATTACCAGGCCTTCCCAGCTTTGAAGAATGGGGCGCTGCCCGCACTGAAACCTGAAACTGAGATCGCTCCGGGGGCATCACAAACGGGAACGATCATCGTCGCTTTCCCGATGTCGGTCGACATTTTCAATCAGCGGAAGTCTGTGAGCGTTGTGGTTTGGCCTTATAACGAAACTGTCCCGGTAGTTTTGACCAAGTAGTTCGCCGGACTTGCGCGAATAGCCCTGGATGCGTTTCTATAGCGGGATGAACTTATTGCTACCTTCTCTCCGCTCTACCATTTTTCCAATCGTTCTCGTGCTCTCAATGATTCTTGCTGCCAATGCAGCTCCTGCACCCAAATCGGGTAAATACCTTTTCCACGTCGGCACCTACACACAGGAAGAAGGCAGTCAGAGCAAAGGCATCTACGCTTACAGTTTCGACCCAGCCACGGGCCAGGCAACGTCACTCGGGCTCGCCGCGGAAACCACGAACCCATCTTTCGTCGCGCTCGCACCAAGTGGGCAGTATCTGTTCGCCGTGAACGAAGTTGGAAACTACAAAGGACCAAATAGCGGGGGAGTCAGCGCATTTTCCGTCGATCGGGCCAGCGGTAAGCTGACATTCATCAATGAAGTCGCCTCGCGCGGCGCTGACCCTTGTTACATCATCGTCGACAAGTCTGGAAAATATGTTCTGGTCGCGAACTATACCGGCGGAAGCGTGGCGGTGTTCCCCATACTCGAAGGCGGAAAGCTTGGGGAAGCGACAGCGTTTGTACAGCACACCGGCCACGGGGCTGATCCGAAGCGCCAGGAAGGACCGCACGCACACTCAATTGATCTCTCGCCGGATAGTCGTTTCGCGTTCGTCGACGACCTCGGTCTCGACGAAATTCTTACCTACAAGTTCGACGCGTCAAAGGGAACTCTTACGCCGAACGATCCGCCGTTCACCAAGCTGGATCCGGGAGCAGGGCCGCGACACTTCGTGCTGCATCCCTCCGGAAAGTTTGCTTACGTCGTCGCCGAGATGCAATCGACTGTCACCGCGCTCTCCGTCGATCTCAAAGCAGGAACGTTGCAGCGAATTCAAACTCTGTCGACGTTGCCCACGGACTTCAAAGGTGAGAACGACGACGCCGAGGTTCACGTTCACCCGAATGGACGGTTCCTTTACACTTCGAATCGCGGCCACGACAGCATCGTGGTCTACGCTATCGATCCCGTGAAAGGCACTCTCAAAGTAATCGAGGACATTCCGACGCAGGGAAAAATTCCCCGCAGTTTCGAGATTGACCCGACAGGCAAGTTTCTCTTCGCGGAAAACGAGAAGTCCAACAACATCGTCATCTTCCGAATTGACGAAAAGACCGGACATCTGACCGCGACCGGTCAAAAACTGGAAGTATCCGAACCCGTGTGCGTGAAGTTTGTACCGCAAGAGTAAGCCGTGAACCCTGCGTCTTTGACTGCGGATTCAGATAGAAGAGAGGCGTCGCAAACGGCGCACCGTTAATTACTTCTTCTGGATGAATCTGCGGCGCACCAAGTGCGTATTCGCGTCGGGCTTGATCTCGTCGTACTTCAGGCAACTGATCGACCCATCGACCTCCAGCACGGCCAGCGCAGTTTGCGCGATGCAACTGATTCCATGTTCGCGAAGCGCGCGCTCGAGTTCATCCACGCTGACGTGTTCTTTCGCCATGTGCGATTCAATCGTTTTCCCATCGTGAATCAGCAGAGTCGGTTGTCCCTGGATTAGCTTCCGGAATCGACGATTTGTGCCCGACACTTCGGCGATCAGATAGTTCAGGATTAAAAGCGTAGCCGCTGCGACCGCGCCGCCCATCAGCGACGTATCGGGCCCGGTCATGGCGTTCTGTACGGAGTTCGACAGAAGAAGCAGCAGGGTTAGGTCGAACGGGGTCATCTGGCCGACCTCGCGCTTGCCGCTGAGGCGCACGCCGATCAGCACAACCATATAGATCACGCCCGTCCGCAGAACAATCTGCAGCAAGACGGGCGTTCCTGGAAAGACTACCCCCGACATCGCTTAGTTTGCCGTGACCGGCACTGGTGCCGCTTTCGGCGTGCTCAAATATCCGGTAGCTTTGTTCTTGTCCACAGTCCAGACCACTAATTCAAACAACAGGTGATCGCGGCCGGAGTAAAACTGGATCGGCTCCGAAACGTTGCGGTCTTTCTTCTCGATGGTCTTGTCGTCGGATGTTACGGCTAAAGTGAACTTGCCCTTCTTTGCATCCGCTTTCCTCAACTGCAGGCTCACGGTCGAAACCGGCTGCGGCTTAGCGCCTTTCAGCAGCGTAAATTCGTAGTAATTCCTGTCACCCTTGTGCTTCAGGACTTCCAAATCTGAGCGCGTGTTGGCGATCAGCCCACTCTGGACTCCCAAGTCTCCAACCGCACTCTGCAGTTTGGCCTTGGTCGCTTCAAGATCCGCTTTCGTGGATGCGACGTCTGTTTTGACGCCGCCGACATCGGTCTTCACACCCGCGATGTCACCGGAGACGGCGGTGATCTGCTGCTTCTGTTCGGCTTCGAGACGGGCCTCAGCCGCTTTCTGCTGATTCTGAAGTTCGGCCGCGCGGCGGGCCAATTCCTTCTTTGTCATGCCAGCTTGCTGAGCCAGCGTCTCTTCCTGTGCTTCGGCCGTCTGCATGCGATTTTGTAACTCTTTCACCTGGGCCTGGCTGGCGGTGAGATCGCCGTTCAGTTTCTGAATATCCGTGTGCGTTAAATACTGCGCGTATCCGAAACCCGCCACCACCAGAATCGCCACTATCGTCAGAACCCATTTGCCGGCGTTCGACTGATTTTCTATTACGTGATCGCCTTCATCGGCCATAGCATCTTCCTCCTCAGGAAGCTGAACAATGATTGCTAGAACAGATAATTGTTTAGCAGGAGTACTGCCGTGTCAATTGGCTCATCAGATGCTGAATATTCGGCAGTCCGGTCGGGCATCGCAATTCTTCTACTTCAAGTTGAATAGCGCATTCACATGCGCCGTGACGGTGACAGTTTGGGGAGTGAAATCTTCGGTTGGAGCGGGTGCGGCATTGGCCATCGCGGCCATCGGGCGAGCCATGCGACCCATCACTGGGCGTACGTTCTCGAACGTGTCCACTGAGGCGTAAGAGAGTTCACCCAGCGTTCGTCCGCTGGCGTGAGCGATAGTGTCGGCGGAGTTCTTTGCGCGCCGGTACGCGTCCTCAACGGCATGGTTCTTGGCTTCATCCATATTTTCTAGGATGTAGCCTACTGTTTGCGTCTCGCTTACATTGGCGTCGGCGAGTTGCTGCGTGATGGGCCCGACCTTCGAAAAGTCTTTGAGCTTGAGGGTGATATCAGTCGTAACGCGATACCCGACAATGTGTTGCTTCGGTTTGTACTCGTAGGCAGGCTGGACTGAAAGGAAGCCGACTGTTGCGCTTTTAGGATCAAGGCCGTTTGCGCGCAGCACTTGCCGGACCTGCTCGACGTCCTTGGAGGCGTGCTGGTAGGCGGCCTGCGGCGTTTCGTCCTGGACAGAGACGTTGAATTGCAACTGCGCAGTATCAGGAGCGGATTCGTATTTTCCGTCGGAGCCAACAAATACCGTGTTCGGTGGCGCGTTAACGGTCGGGTGGTCTTGTGCGAGAAGTGCAACGGGCGCAACCAACAGCACGAGAGACAAAAAGCCTGCGGATTTCATGAGCTGCCTCCGGGGGATTATCCCATGTTAGCGATGTTTCTCTTCGGAGTGGAACGCCAGACGCTAGGAAGCTGGGTGAGGTCCGGCTACAGCGAGCAAATCTACCTGGACACTCGTGGAATGCAAGCCGGCGACAGTGGTAGCTGGCACCTTTCCGCTGGCAGGAAGCATGCCCACTGCGCGATTCCTGCCGGATTGCTTGGCTTTATTCAGGGCACGATCCGCCAGGGTGAGAACCTCCTCGTATCCCACCGCCCGAGGATTCTCCGGATACCAGGGAAACGCGGCCCATCCAACAGAACAAGTGCGAATGATCGTCCGGTTCGGAGAGGTCGGGAACGGGGTGTCTGCGATCGCGGACAAAACTCGCTGAGCGAGCAACTCCGCTTCGGAGCGATCAGTGTATCGAGATACGATCAGGAATTCCTCCCCTCCCCAGCGCACAAGAACGTCCGAATGGCGAATTGAAGAGCTCAGGCGTCGCGCCATTTCAATAAGAACTGTATCGCCGATGTCGTGACCGTACTCGTCGTTTACTTCTTTGAAATTGTCGGCATCGATCAGATAGAAGACAAGGTCGCGCGTGTGTGCATCGTGGTGGTCTGCGTGTGAACGCAGGGCCTGACCCACGTCACCTTCTATTGTTGCGGAAAAATAGCGACGATTTCGTAGCCCGGTCAAAGGGTCGGTGAGCGAGGCCTCCTGAAGAACGACGTTGGCGTGGCGCAATTCCTGATTCAGGCCGCGGTGCTGGATGAAGATCAGGAACGCCATCATAAACATCGTGGCTAGAGTCACCAGTACGCGAAAATACGACGCCGAGTGTGGAAGATTCGGATCGATCAAAGCGAAGACCGCAAGAATGGGCAAGGACAGCACGGCCAGCATGGCGAGGCTGGCCATGACCGAATTGTACGTATCATCTCCAGCGCTTTCCGGAGACGGCGATAAGTCAGGTCCCAGCAGCGTGACCCCACTGAAGAGCGCGAAGGATGCCGAGTATGGGATGTCGTACCAACTACCCGTGTAATAAACTCCGCGCTCGAGAGCCCGGTTCAAAACATAAAACGCGATGCCGTTGAAGATGACCGCACCGCAGAAGAAGGCGTAGAACTTTTTCCAACGGCCCGAGCTTTCTTTCCAAAATAGAAGCAGAATCCCGGCAAGCAATACGGTTTCCGCGCCGGAGAGCAGATCGAAGTTCCAGTTGTACTTGTCTTCATTCGGGGACACGTACTGCCAGCACACAACGAAGGAAACGTAGAGATAGAACCACCACAGGAGCAACAGGAGAAAATCCAAAAGGCCGAGACGGGCACTTCGTTCCGACGTCTGACGATGCGGACGCAGGAGAAGGCCCGCGATCATGGGGGCGCCTGCAAGAAAGAGCAAAGCATCTGCCGGATACATGGCAGGAAGTTTCTTCTTCAAGACAAGATCAAAGACAATCCAGCAGACCTGATCGCTGAACCAGAGAGCCCACCCCGCAGACTGCAGCATCCAGAACCAGCGCAGACGGCCGGTGGTTTTCAGCCCATTCCACGCAAAAGACAGAAGCGCGCAGAGCATGAGGGCTGCGCCCACGATATCGCTCACACTGGCAACTGCGAGTCCGCGGGGCAGGATCAGACAGGCAGCGGACAGCACCGCCGTCATCAAGACGGCAGCCGACAGCAAAACCTTCAACGGATGACGGCCTTGCAAAGTCCCCACCTTCGCGAGCGGATTTAGCCCTTGGCCCCAGCGGAATAAGCGACGCGGTAGCTTTGTGCTGCGATGTCCCGGCGCAGATCCTGCCAGATATTGTCCGGTATTTCGAGGAATATCCTCACGACCTGCGGATCGAACTGTCTCCCGGACCATTTTTCGATTTCAGCGCGCGCCGCGGCCAGCGATTGTGCAGGCCGGTACACGCGATCGGAAGTGATGGCGTCGAGGGTGTCCGCGACCGAGAAAATTCTGGCTCCAAGCGGGATTTCTTCCCCCTTCAGGCCACGCGGATATCCCGTCCCGTCGAAGCGCTCCTGATGCGAGTACACGATATCTGAGGCCTCAACGAGGAACGGAATCTTCTTCAGCATCTGGTAGCCGTGATAGGCGTGCTCCTGCATGATCACAGTCTCATCCGGGGTGAGCTTGGCGGGTTTATTCAGAATCTTGTCCGGGATTGCCATCTTCCCAATATCGTGCAGGAAGGCGCCTCTCGCAATGACAGCGATCTGCTCCCGCGGCAGACCCATGGCACGAGCAATGGCAATGGTGAATGCGGTCACACGTTTGGTGTGGCCAGCGGTTTCCGCGTCCTTTAGATCTAGCGCGTCGCCAAGAGCTTCAAGGGTGATGTCATAGGAGCGTTCCAGGCTGACCATCGCGGCCTGCAACTGATCAGTGCGGGCTTTTACCAACGATTCCAGATTCGTCTGGTAGGTCCGGTTCTCCACTTTCAGGCGGCGATTCTCCAAAGCGCGGCTGACCGTGTTGAGGAGCTGTTCGCGCTCAAACGGCTTTAAGAGATAGTCGTAGGCCCCGTTGCGAATGGCGGCAAGGGCGACGGAAATATCGTGCACCGCAGTCACCATCACGACCGGCATATCCGGATATTTCTCTTTGGTGCGCTCCAGGAGGCCAATACCGTCGAGATCCGCCATCATTAAGTCGGAGAGCATGAGCTCGAATTCCTCTCCGGAAGTAAGCACGGCTAGCGCTTCCGTGCCGGAACCGGCTTGTTTGCAGAGATACCCGGCTGTTCCGAGCATGGAGGCAACAATTTCCCGGATCGGCTCTTCGTCGTCGACAACTAGGATTCGGTCTGGCATGGGGTCACACGAAAGTCTATCGGCGATTGTAACGCTTCCACGAGATTCCGAAAGTAATCATTGGTATCCGGAATCTCCATCGAGAATCAAGCTGAGCATGATATTCAAAAGCAAGGAAGACGTACGTCCGCAACGCGATGAGCGCATCCCTCTGGTCGATCTGGAATTCGGCAGCAAGGCTCGGGATTGCCCGGCCCTCGGCGGCAGAACTGACTTTACTCATTCTGCTCGGTGCGTCCCTGCTCGCTCTGCGCTCCTTCCGTGAGAACTACTTCAAACTCTGGATTCTTGGCTGGGCCAGCCTGACTGTGGCTCGGCTCGCCGAACACTGCCTTGCCAGCAAAATACCGGCTCCATTCGACCTCGTCGTCGTCCACACGACCTTTCTCGTCGGGGTTGGATTGCTGGCTGGAGCAGTTTTGCTTTACGTCGGTGTGCGCGATCTGCTCGTGCCTTTGGTAGTGATTACTCCGATTTTGGCCGGTTTCGCCGGGGCTCGACTCTTGCTGTGGCCTGATTCCCTTCCCTTGCGGGTGGCGCTGGAGTTGGGCTATCGGGTTATCCTTTTGACCGCCTCAGTTTCGCTGCTGCGGGCGCGTCGCAGCCGGTGGGACCTTTCAGCGTGGCTCGTGGCGTTTTGTCTGCCTCTACTTCATCTTTCCTGGCCATCCTTCACCGATAGCGTACCCAAGGGCGCTTATCTGGCAGCGGAAATTGCACTGGGATTGAGCATGCTGCTGGTTGTGTTCGACCAGGCACGGATTCGAACCCGCCGGCTGCTCGCGATGCAGATGATCACGGAGAGCGTCGCCAGCGCTCAGCAATACGGGAACGTGGTGAAATGCGCAGTCGAAGAGTTGCGGCAGTTGATGCGAGTCCGCGCCGTATGGTTCCGGTTGCTCGAAGGCGGCAACCTAGTGGCGACGCATGCGGTTGGGCTTTCGTCCGATTTCCTGCGCGACGCCGGCTTCCATCCTGCGAATGAGAAGACTTCCAAGCTGCTGGAGCATTCTGCTCCTGAGGTGAGCAAACCGAGTGCTTCCGGGCAGGAGCCGCAGGAATGCCTCGTGAGTGGGAAGATTCGCCAGTTGGTTACGGTTCCGGTGATCGGCAACAAGGCGCCTGTTGGGCTGCTGATGCTAGGCAGTTCAGGCAATCGTCAGTGGACCCTTGAAGAATTGGATTTCTTGCAAGCATGTGCGAAACAGCTTGCGGTAGCGGTTGAGAACTTCCGGTTGCTGGAGCAAGTTCTGCGCTCGCAACGGCAGTGGATCAACACTTTCGACTCCGTTCACGACATCATCCTCGCGCACGACGCCGACTTCCGCATCATCAAAGCGAACCAAGTCCTGCTCGAACAACTGGGCAAGGCGGCTGCGGACGTGATTGGCAGCACTTGCGAATCTGCTCTGCCTCATACCTTTGGCGAATGGAAAGGTTGTCCTTACTGCGCTATGGGCGCAGACGAAGAATTCACCGAGGGAGCAGATGCGTGCTTTGGCGGATTCTCCGTCGTTTCGACCTCTTCTTACACCGAGCAGGGCAGCCCGCAAAAAGGAACGATTCACGTTGTTCGGGACATCACCGATCGCAGGTCCGCCGAAGAGAAATACCGCTTGCTGTTTGAGCAGGTGCAGGAAGGTGTATACGTCGCCGATCCGACGGGCAAGCTCATCGATTGCAATGACGCATTCGTGAGCATGCTGGGCTACAGCAAGCGCGAGGAATTGCTAGTTCTGAATCTCGATTCCGAAATCTGTGTGGATCCGAAGCAACGGGAAACGTTCCGACGCGACATAGAGGCCAACACCTACGTTCGAAATTTTGAGGTGACGCTGCGCCGCAAAGACGGCACGATCCTGCTGGCGGTCGAAAGCAGCTTCGCCACGCGGGACGCCAGCGGAAAGATCGAGCGCTACCAGGGATTTGTTCTCGACACGACCGAAAAACGTCGCGCCGAGGACGAGATGCGGCGTCGCAATCGCGAACTCAATGCGTTGAACGCGATGGCCGTCGTGGCGGCGCAATCGTTCGATTTGGACGAAATCCTTAATTTGACGCTGCGCCAAGTGGTCACACTGTTTGGGGCGGAGAGTGGTACGGTCTATCTCTCCGACACCGATAGCCCAACCTATCGGCGGCGTGCAGCGTGGGGGCCGCGCAGCCGCGACAAGATGCGTCCGGCCGAGATTTCCTTCGCCGAAGGATTTGGCGATCTGGTCGTACGCTCAAGGGCGGAAGTCATCACAGCGGAATATATGCCGCACCTCCCTCCGAACATTGCCGAGTTCCTGAAGTCCGACGCGGACCGTTCGTGGATCTGGGTGCTTTTCTGGGGCAAGGACAGTCCCGTCGGCATCATGGGGCTCTGCAACCATCTGGGCTACGAATATTCGGGCAACGACGAGAACCTGCTGGTTGCCATCAGCCGCCAGTTGGCCACCACGATCGAAAAAGTTCGGCTCTACGAAGAAACTTGCCGCGCCTATGAAGATCTACGCAAGACGCAAGAACAGCTACTGCAGAGCGAAAAGATGTCTGCCGTCGGACAATTGATTGCCGGCGTGGCACATGAACTGAACAATCCGCTCACGGCGATCCTTGGTTATGCTCAGTTGCTCGAGACCGAAGGGCTCAACACGCGTGCGCAGGATTATGTCGGGAAGCTGTTTAAGCAAGCGCAGCGTACCCACCGTGTGGTACAGAATCTTCTCTCGTTCGCACGGCAGCGGGCGCCACAGCGAGACGAGGTCGACATCCGCAAAGTGCTGGAAGAAACTTTGGCGCTTCGCGACTATGACCTGAAGATCAATAACATCAAGGTGGAGCGCGATCTTCCCACCGAACCGGCAATGGTGGTCGCAGACCCGCACCAGATCGAGCAAGTTTTCCTTAACATCATCAACAACGCCGTCGATGCCATCCTTGAGACCGGGCGCACCGGCCAGTTGAAGATTAGGATTGCTTGTCAGGGTGGCAATGTCACCACACAATTCACCGACGACGGCGCGGGAATCAAAGATCCCAAGCGCATTTTCGACCCGTTCTACACCACCAAGAGCGTCGGCAAAGGCACAGGCCTGGGGCTGAGCATTTGCTACGGAATCGTCAAAGAGCATGGCGGCGATATCACCGCGAATAACGCTCCAGAGGGCGGCGCCACGATTGAAGTCCGGCTGCCGGCAGCCGCCACGATACAGCCCGAAACCGAGGAACTGAAGCCAGCTCCCCGTCAACGCGAGGGTGCGATCGCAGGGCGCGTGCTGCTCGTCGAAGAAGAAGAGGCCGTGCTGGAATTCGAGCGCGACGTGCTGATCGGCGCTGGGGCTACCGTTGTCACGGCCAAGACCAGTCAAGACGTGAAGACTCGGCTGCTCTCCGAACCCTTTGACGCCATCATCATGAGCGGCAAGATGCCCAGCCAGTGGAGCGCCAAAGAATCTTATCCATGGCTGAAAGAAAATTGCCCGACGATGGAGCAGCACATTCTCTATACGTTCTCGAACGGAGTGGAACCGGGCGATGGACGAACCTTCCTACAGGAAAACAACGTTCCCTATCTTGTGAAACCCTTCGAAGTGGCCGAACTGATCAGCCAGGCTCGGAAGCTGCTGCAGAAATCGCAGGCAGCGGCTGCCGGGGCCGACTGAGCTATTTGGATGGATCGGTCGCTCCTGATCACTCGCCCGCCTCTCTGCCCTGTGTGGAAGAGCCTTAGAGATCTCCATATAATGCTTTGCTGCTGATTCGTCTGAATCGCTCGAGTCACCAAATGAACCGCAATCGCTTTTTCTGGCCGCTTCCCGCCCTTCTGCTGATCATCTTCGCGGGAGATCGAATACTCAACGGGCCTTACGCGAGCGATCAATATAAGCGCATGGCAGAACAGTTTCGATCTTTAAATGCTCCACCACATTCAAGACTGCTGAAGCGACTCGATTCCTTCTCTGAGTGGAATCCGCATAAGGCAACAGTGGGGGCGGCGTACGCGACCTCACTCTCGGAAGCAGAAGTAAGGACTTACTATGAACACGAATTGCAGTCTCATGGTTGGCGTTTGCAGTCAGAACAATCCGAGCGAGCGGCATACTGCAAGGGGGACTTCGCCGCCTCTCTTCGGTTCGGAAGCGGAAATATACCTGACGGTGCGACTTATGTTTTAGCCATCGACCGGGGAACTTGTCGCTGATCCGAAGCGTACTCCTTCGCCCACGAGACGCCACGAAATCCACAAGGAAGCACAGCATCCGCGAGACATGGATACGGTAGACTAAACATGACCCATGTCCCAATTCGTCCACCTGCACCTGCACACTGACTATTCCCTGCTTGATGGCGCCTGCGACGTTGAAAAGCTCTGCGAGCGCGTGCACGAACTAGGCATGCCCGCAGTTGCCATGACTGACCATGGCAATATTTTTGGTGCGGTGCATTTTGCCAATGCCGCTTACAAGCATGGCGTCAAACCCATCGTCGGTTGCGAACTGTACGTCTGCAAGAAAGACGACCACCGCGCGGCGCCCGAGGGCGATACCTACAATCACCTCCTGGTGTTGGCTGAAAACGAAGAGGGCTATCGAAATCTCGTAAAGATCACATCCGAAGCTTCGTTGCATGGGTTTTATTACAAGCCGCGGGTCAGCAAGAAGTTTCTCGCTGAACACTCGAAGGGATTGATCGGCCTATCGGGATGCCTTAAGGGCGAAGTCGCAGAGCGGTTGGTCGAGGGAAACTACGAGGCTGCTCGAAGCGCCGCCGGCACATTCACAGACATTTTCGGTAAAGGAAATTTCTTTCTCGAAATTCAGGATCAGGGGCTGGAACTCGAACATCGCATCCATCCCGGACTTTTCAAGTTGGAAAAAGAACTGGGCCTGCCCCTTGTGGCCACCAACGATAGCCACTATCTCTGCGAGGACGATGCCCACGCGCAGGACGTGATGGTTTGCATACAGACGGGCAAATCCATCCGCGACACCGCGCGCATGAAGTTCGACGGCACGCAGTTCTACGTCAAGAACCATGACGAGATGCTGCGGGTATTCAAGGATTCTCCGGATGTGCTCTCGCGGACCCTCGATATTGCAGAACGATGCAGCCTTCGCCTCGAAAAGGTAGCGAATCCGTTCCCGGAATTTGAGGTCCCACCGGGCTATACGATCGATAGTTACTTCGTGCATGTATCACGCGAAGGGTTTGCCCGGCGCATGGAAGTGCTACGCCCGCTGCATGAGCAGGGCAAGCTGAAACATTCGCTGACGGAATACGAGCAAAGGCTCGAGCGCGAGCTGACCATCATCCAACAGATGAAGTTTCCCGGGTATTTTCTTATTGTCTGGGATTTTATCCGTTACGCAAAAGAGCACGACATTCCGGTCGGGCCGGGCCGTGGATCGGCTGCCGGGTCGCTCGTTTCGTACGCCCTAGGAATTACCGACATCGATCCGATTCAGCATGAGTTGCTATTCGAGCGCTTTTTGAATCCAGAGCGCGTATCTATGCCCGATATTGATATCGATTTCTGCATGAACCGGCGCGGCGAGGTGATCCATTACGTCACCCAGAAATATGGTCGTGACAATGTAGCGCAGATCATCACCTTCGGCACCATGGCGGCGAAAGCGGCGATCAAAGACGTCGGGCGCGCGATGGACATCCCTTACGCGGACGTGGACAGGATCGCGAAGATGGTCCCCACGCAGCTCAACATCACCTTGGACCAAGCCATCGCTGATTCTCCGCAGCTACATGAAGCATATGAGAAAGATGCGCAGATCCGGGAACTGCTGAATACAGCCCTGAAACTTGAAGGACTGGTGCGAAATTCGGGTGTTCACGCGGCTGGAGTCGTGATTTCGCCGCGTCCGCTGACCGATCTGGTACCGCTGCATCGCACCAAGAACGACGAAATCGTGACTGCCTTCGACATGGTCGCCATCGAAAAGATGGGCCTGTTGAAGATGGACTTCCTGGGGCTTACGACTCTCACGATTCTCACGGATGCGTTGAAACTGATTCAGCAGAAGCGCGAGACGCCGCTGACCCTGGAGCAGATCCCGCTCGAGGATGCCGAAACATATCAGAAGGTCTTCCATAAGGGACTGACGTCCGGCGTCTTCCAGTTTGAATCGCACGGCATGCGCGACGTGCTGCGCAAGTACCAGCCAAATTCAATCGAAGATCTGACCGCTCTCAACGCACTGTATCGCCCGGGACCGATTCAGGGTGGGATGATCGATGACTTCGTCGACCGCAAGCACGGCCGCAAGAAAGTCGAGTACGAACTGCCGGAGTTAAAAGAGATTCTGCAGGAGACTCTCGGCGTGATCGTGTATCAGGAACAGGTGATGCAGATCGCGAACAGGCTGGCGGGGTACTCTCTCGGTGAAGCCGACCTGCTCCGCCGCGCCATGGGTAAGAAGAAAGCGGAGGAGATGGCGCAGCAGCGCGAGCGCTTCGTCGAAGGCGCCGCGAAGCGGAAATTCCCCCCGAAGAAGATCGAAAAAATATTTGATCTGATGGCACAGTTTGCGGGATATGGCTTCAATAAGTCGCATTCGGCGGCCTACGCTCTTCTTGCCTACCATACGGCGTATTTGAAGACGCATTATCCCGTGGAATTCATGGCGGCGCTGCTGACATCGGTGACGGGCTCGACCGACGATGTCGTCAAGTACATCAACGAGTGCCGGGAAATGGGAATCGTAGTTGCTGCGCCTGATATCAACATTTCGGACGCGAACTTCACACCGCAGGGAGAATCGATCCGATTCGGTCTGGCCGCCGTGAAGAACGTCGGCGGCAATGCGATTGAGTCCATCGTGGCCGCGCGCAAGAAGCTCGGCAGATTCAAGTCCATCTTTGAGTTCTGCGAGAACGTCGACCTGAGGCTGCTGAACAAGCGCGTCATCGAATCACTGGTGAAAAGCGGTGCCATGGATTCGATGGGCCGACGAGCTCAACTCATGGCGGTCCTTGATAAATCCATCGAACAAGCGCAAAAGGCGCAGCGCGACGCAGAATCCGGACAGCACGGCCTCTTTGGTGTGTTTCAGCAGGAAGAAGCGGCCGAGCAGAACGACATATTGCCGAATGTTCCCGACTGGGACGAGCACACGCGCCTCACTGCGGAAAAGGAAATCCTGGGATTTTTCATTAGCGGTCATCCACTGGAAAAATACAAAGACAAGCTCCAGGACCTGCGGGCGCTCAGTGTAGAGGAAATTGCGGCGCTGACGAAGTCGACAGGCAAAGACGAGACCATCACTACTGCAGGCATCATCAGCAATGTGCGCGTGCTAAAGTCCAAAAAGGGTGATTTCTACGCACAAGCCAACTTAGAAGACATGTCGGGATCGATCGACATGATCGTCTTCCCCGAGGCTTACAAGCGCATCGGAGAGAAGGTCAAACTCGAGGTGCCCGTGCTGGTGAAGGCGGGAGTCCGCATCGAAGAAGGCACAAATCCGAAGATTACGGCGGCCGAAATCATGCCGCTCGAAGAAGCAAAAGTACCGCTTCCCCGCGCGATCCGTGTCAGAATTCCGCTGGAAACCTCCGAAGAATCCACCATCGATAACCTGCACAACTTGTTTGTTGAGCGCAAAGGCGAGGCCCGCGTATTGTTTGACGTGGAACGGCAAGGGGATTTCATGGTGGTTATGGAGGCGGAAGGCTATAATGTGCTTCCAGACCGCAATTTTATTGCGCGGGTAGAGCAACTATGTGGGCGCGGCAGCGTCCGCGTGATCAGTTAAGCGACTATGGCAGCTAGCGAAAAAGTACAGCAAGAGCTGGAACTCATCGAACGCCAGGTCGCCGAGATGGAATCGGCCAGCCCGGATGAAGCCACGCGCCGGCAGATCGCGACGCTTCAAGAGCGCATTGAGACCCTTCGACAAGAGATGAACGCACCGCCTACCGCCTGGCAGAAGACCGAATTGGCGCGGCATCCGCAACGGCCGCAGTCGCTCGATTACATTGAGCGCGTCTTCCCCGATTTCAGCGAAATCCATGGCGACCGCGGCTTCGGCGATGATGCGGCGATCGTTTGCGGAATGGCCCGGTTCCACGGCGACGAAGTCATGGTGGTCGCGACGCAAAAAGGACGCGATATGAAGCAGCGCGTCTACCGCAACTTCGGAACTCCACATCCGGAAGGCTATCGCAAAGCGATCCGAGTGATGCAGATCGCCGAGAAATTCCGCCGCCCGATCTTCACCTTAGTTGACACAGATGGCGCTTATCCCGGCATTCACGCCGAAGAACGCGGACAGGCTGAGGCCATCGCTTACAATCTGCGAGAGATGGCGCGACTCGAAGTGCCAATAATTGCCACGGTGATCGGCGTGGGCGGCAGCGGTGGCGCGTTGGCAATCGCGGTCGCCGATCGCGTGTTGATGATGGAGAATTCGATCTACTCGGTCATCTCGCCTGAAGGTTGTGCTGCCATTATGTGGCGCGACGCTACCAAGAAGGAACTCGCCGCCGAGGCTATGCGCATCACCGCCAACGACCTCAGCGAATTAGGTTGCATCGACGATATCGTGCCAGAACCCGAGGGCGGAGCGCATCGGGATCATGAGGCGGCCGCTGCTCTGCTCGACGCCACCTTGCAGAAACATTATTCCGACCTGAAAAAAATGACTCCAGAAGAATTGGTCGCGGCGCGATACGAAAAATTCCGCACGATCGCGCAGTTTTACAAAACTGAAGCTTAAAGTTCGTCCCTCCTCATTTCCAAAGCAGGTTCCTCTCAAGCTTCGGACGGCCGATTCGCCGCCACTGGCCGCCCGACTCGCCGTATAATGAAGTGTTTCATCCTCCGCAATCCATAAACAGGGGCGAGTGGGATCGCTCCGTTAACCAAAGGAAGGTGTTGGGATGGCCACTACGGATGTCGTGCCCCGGGAATCGTCCGGCGGCATGGGCAAGCAGCGCATCGTCAACGACATGAGTATTCAGGTCGCGACGGTCAATGGCTCGGGGTCACAAAGCTCAAATACTGTTCTGCTCCGCAGCATTTTTCAGATGGGCGTACCGGTTTCCGGCAAAAATATGTTCCCTTCGAACATTGCCGGTCTTCCAACCTGGTACACAATTCGCGCCAACAAGCATGGATACATCGGACGCAAGAAGGAGATCGACTTCCTGGTCGCGATGAATCCAGAGACGGCCACGGAAGACACAATGTCGCTGGCTCCAGGTGCGTCCGTTCTTTATGATGAACCGCTCGCACTACATAAGCTTCGGAATGATCTGATTTTCTATTCCGTGCCTTACGACAAGATCGTGGCCCAAGTTTGCCCTGAAGCCAAGTTGCGCAAACTCGTCAAGAACATGGTCTACGTCGGCGTCGTGGCCAGTTTGCTGACGATCGATATGGCGGAGATCGAGAAGGCGATTCGCAAACAGTTTGCGAAGAAAGTAAAAGCCGCCAATCTCAATTTGGCAGCAGCGCAAGCCGGATTCGAGTACGCCAAAGCGAATCTGGAGAAGCGTGGCGCTTTCTACATCGAGCGCATGAACAAGACCGCCGGCAAAATTATCATCGACGGAAACTCCGCAGCCGCACTGGGTTGCATGTTCGCCGGGTGTACGGTCGTCACGTGGTATCCCATCACTCCATCTTCATCGCTGGTCGAGACGATGATCGACTACATGAAGGAATACCGCATCGGTCCCGACGGCAAAGCGACCTTCGCCATCGTTCAAGCCGAAGACGAACTGGCAGCGATTGGCATGGTCATTGGTGCAGGCTGGGCGGGCGCTCGCAGCATGACTGCGACTGCCGGCCCGGGAATATCGCTGATGGCGGAATTTACCGGCTTGGCTTATTACGTCGAAGTCCCCGGGGTGATCTGGGATATTCAGCGCGTGGGGCCTTCCACTGGATTGCCAACGCGAACATCGCAAGGCGACATCCTATCGACTGCCGTACTTTCACACGGAGACACCAAGCACATCATGCTGCTTCCCTGCTCCGTCGAAGAATGCTTCTCCATGGCAACCGAAGCCTTTAACCTTGCGGAACAATTCCAGACGCTCGTGTTCGTCATGTCCGATCTTGATCTGGGCATGAACAACTGGATGTCCGATCCCTTTCAATACCCCACCGCTCCAATCAAGCGCGGAAAGGTATTGAGTAAAGAGGATCTCGATCGTCTCGGTGGATTCGCTCGCTACAAAGACGTCGACGGCGATGGTATCGGATACCGGACGCTCCCCGGAACTTCGCATCCGGCGGCGGCCTATTTCGCTCGTGGTAGCGGCCACAACGAAAAGGCCCAATACAGCGAACGCGCAGACGATTTTGAAAACAATATGGAGCGCCTGAACCGCAAATTCGAGACTGCGCGGTCATTCGTTCCACGTCCCGAAATCACGAAGGGAAACGACGCGAAGATCGGAATCATCGGTTACGGAACTTCGCACTGGGGGATCACCGAGAGTCGCGATCAGATGCGCGAAGAATACGGACTTGAGACGGACTACTTGCGGCTTCGGGCGTATCCCTTCACGCGCGAAGTGCATGAATTCATCGAGCAGCACGAGCACGTTTATGTTGTCGAGCAGAACCGCGACGCACAAATGTTGAGCCTGCTGAAACTTGATCTCAAGCCTGAACTGATCGGACACCTTCGCAGCATCGCACACATTACCGGGCTGCCGCTCGATGCGCGATCCATCACCGACGAACTGACCAGCATGGAGGGCAAGTAATGGCTACCACGCCGACTGAAACAGGCGCTCCCGCACCGAAGACAAATCGCATCGGTCTCACAGTCATTGAGTACAAGGGTGGAAAGACCACACTGTGCGCCGGTTGCGGCCACAACGCGATTTCCGAACGCATCATCGAAGCCATGTACGAAATGGGTGTGGAGCCCGAATTCGTCATTAAGCCGAGCGGTATCGGATGTTCGTCGAAGACTCCAGCCTATTTCCTTAGCCGTTCACACAGCTTCAACGCTGTGCACGGGCGCATGCCTTCCGTCGCCACAGGCGCTCTACTGGCGAATCGCAAGCTGGTCTGCATCGGTGTCAGCGGCGATGGGGATACCGCTTCCATCGGTATCGGCCAGTTCATGCATTTGATGCGGCGAAATCTGCCAATCATCTACATCATTGAAGACAACGGCGTCTATGGACTAACCAAGGGACAGTTCTCAGCCACCGCTGATCTTGGCTCGAAGCTGAAAACGGGCGTGATCAATGATCTTCCTCCGATCGATACTTGTGCGCTTGCAATTCAGCTGGGCGCCACTCTTGTTGGTCGGTCGTTCTCTGGCGACAAGCGTCAGCTCAGTGCGATGCTGAAGGCCGCGATCGCGCACAAGGGAACGGTGATGCTTGATGTCGTATCTCCATGTGTTACTTTCAACGACCACGAGGGTTCGACTAAGTCCTACAAGTATGTGAAGGAGCACGAAGAGACCCTGCAGGATGTTAGTTTTGTTCCGCACTTCGAGGACATCAATGTCGAATACGATCCAGGCTCGACGGTCTCCGTCACGATGCACGACGGATCCCGTCTCAACCTACGGAAGCTGGAAGAAGATTACGACCCCACGGACAAGATTCGCGCTATGACTCGCCTGACAGAAGCGCATGACAAGGGCGAGGTCCTTACAGGAGTTTTTTACGTAAATCCTACGGCTCCCAACTTTATTGAAATGCTGAATGTCGTCGACCAACCCTTGGCGACGCTTCCAGATTCGATGACTCGTCCTGGCAAAGAAGTCCTGGACGCTTGCATGGAGGAGCTGCGATAGAAGCTCTCAGCAAACCTCCAAAAAAGGGCCCATACGGACCCTTTCTCTTTTGGAGTCTTGTTGTCCTAAGCGGTCTTGCGTTGCGGCTCGCCTGAGTATTCCGGACTTTGGCCGGGCTCTGGAAAATCGGAATCGGAATCCTTCAGCATTGGATCCTGGTCGCGATGGCCAAGCTGATCCTGAAGTCCGGTGTTTCCGGCTCCTTGATGATCCTCAGTCTCTTTGGCGCCTTTGCCGGCATCCTGATCGGGATGGTTTTTCTGCATGATTCCACCTCGCGCGATGAATTAGGGATCGTTTAATTACTTTTTGTAGACGCCCCTCGCGAACCCAAGTCTATTCCTTGCCTTTTCGGAATAGAATAGTTCTAATCTTTAGGCACGATGGGAAAGGGGAGTAGATGCGTCGAATTATTTCTGTACTTCTGATGTCCTTGTTTAGTGTGTTCGCGATTGCCGATACCCAGCATGCTTCCTTGACCACCGTGAAAGCCACGCATCAAAGAGCCCGGCGTCACCGTGCTCATAAAGCCACGAAGCATCACGCTCCAAAGCACCGTCATCACTCAGTCTAACTGCGCAGCAACTCTCCAAAAGTCCTGAAAACTGATTATCGTGACGTGCTGGTCACCCCCAATTTGTGAAGGCGCTCGCGGGCTTGCAATGCTTCGGGCGCATGCGGATAGCGCTGAATGAGGTGCTTCAGTTCAGTGACGCCGTCATCCTGCTTGCCAAGCTCGATCAGAGAGAATCCTTTCTTGAGCTGAGCCGACGCCGCTTTGTTCCCGCTGGGGAAATTCTGCACCACCTGATCGTAGCTCTGCGCCGCCTGCTGATAGTTCCCTTGTCGGAACTGAATTTCCCCAAGATAGAAGTAGCAGTTACCTGCTAGATCCGTATTTGGATAGAACTTCACATAATCAGAGAATTCCTGCGAAGCAAGGTCGTTCTTTCCGCCGTTATAGTCTCGCAGCGCATTGTTATACAGCACATCCGGAGGAGGCGCCGAAGCGGCGGCTTGCTGTGCTGCCTGTTGCGTCGCCTGCTGTGCGGCGAGACTCTGCTGAGCCGACTGCATATCCTCAAGTTGCTTCGTCACCTTGGCTAGGCGCACCTTGATTTCGTCCATGGTGTCGTTGAGTGCCTGAATTTGTCCGGAAAGCTGTTCGGTCTTCGTGCCGCTGTCACCCTGCTGCTTTTGCAACGTCGTCTGCATTGCATTCAACGCATTCGCCACTTTATTGACAGCGTCGGTGTCCACCTCGACCAGATTCTTCATGACGCCCATACGCTCGTCGAAGCTCCGCTGCATGGCGGTCATTTGTTCCTGCAGTTGCTGAACCTGCGTCTGCAACTGCACCATTTCCTTGCTGACTCCAAATGCGGGAGCCATCTCCAGCCAAAGAACTGCGAGCAATGCAATCAACGCCGAAACACGATGTAGTTTCATAGGATTTCCTGAACCGCTCAAGTTAGATGTCCTGATTGTCCCACAGGCTGGGGGGATTCCAAACACAAAGGGACTTCGAGGAACCGGAAGACTCAACGAAAAGATGGCAACCATTTCACTGAAGATTTCGACGCAAACCTGTGCGTCGCTTCGAGCAAGAAGAAGCGGGGGACGCAAGGAGCGTCCCCCATGACATTTATTTCTGATAAACGAGGTGCCCGCGGCGGTTCTGCTGCCAGCATGCTTCATTGCTTTCTGTGCAGAACGGCTTTTCCTTACCGTAGCTGATGGTCTTGATGCGGCTGGCGCTAACACCGGCTGCCGTTAAGGCAGTCTTAACCGCGCTGGCGCGCTGGTCGCCCAGAGCCAAGTTGTATTCCGTGGATCCGCGCTCGTCGCAGTGTCCTTCCACGGTGAAATTCATGTTCGAGTGCTGGCTGAAGAACTGCGCGTCAGCCTGAATCGACGCCTGTTGATCGCCACGAACATCGGCCTTGTCGTAGTCGAAATAGACATCCTTCACATTCTGGCTGAACAGATCTTCATCCGTGACGTTTGCAGTCGTCGGCGGAGGCGGAGGAGCCTGGGTTACGGTCAGACGCGCAGTCGCTTCCTGCGTTCCACCCGCTCCCTTCGCGACGAGATGGTATGTCATGGAGTCCGTCGGAGAAACGCTCTGGGACCCATTTGCCTGTACCGCGCCGATGCCATCGATCGAGACGTCGGTCGCATTGCTGGTCTGCCAAGTCAATGAGGCAGACTGCCCCGCCTGAATCGTATTCGGATTCACCGCGATCGATGCCGTGGGAGCCGGAGGCGCAGGCGGCGGTGGTGGTGGCGGCGGAGTGGCTTTCTTTCCGCAAGCGCCTAGAGTTAGAAGTGCGCTTAATGCGAGAACTAGGAAAAACCATTTTGTATTCAGTTGCTTCACTTTATATTCCTCCCTAACGACCCCAAAGGCTTGCCCCGGGGCCCGACGAAGTGTATTTACTATTTCCAGCTCCAATTCGGTTGCGAGTTGTGACCCGTAAACGTCAGCTGCTGAACTTTTGTTCCGTCGGCCAGCATCGTCCAAAGTTGCAGGCTGCCCGAACGATTTGACTGAAAGACGATGTGCCGATTGTCCGGCGACCAAGATGGAAAGTCGTTCCGACCGCCGTCGTGGGTCAACTGCACCCATTGTTTGCTGGCGACGTCCATCAAATATAGATCCGACGAACCTGGTTCTCCCGGTCCATACTTACGAACCCAGGCGAATAAAAGGAACTGCCCATTGGGCGCCCAGTTCGGCGAAACGGCGTAGCCCTGATCGGTCATCCGCTGCTGATTCGTGCCATCCGCTTCCATCGTATAAATCTGAGGGAGGCCAGTTCGCCCGCTGACGAAGGCGATCTGCGCATTCGTTTTGCGATTCCATACCGGCGAAACATCTGGTCCCTTGCCGGTGGTCATGCGCTGCAAGTTTCCACCGGAAGCATCCGAAACGTAGATATCAGGCTGACCGCCCCGCGAGGAAGAAAATGCGAGCTTCGTTCCGTCACTCGACCAAGCAGGTGATAAATTCGTTCCACCCAAATGCGGGAAGTTCACGGGACGATTGATTTCCAACGAGTACATCATGATATCCCAGCCACTCTTGGTGAGCGCGCTGAAGGCCAGGCGAGATCCGTCAGGCGAAACACGAGGCGACAACGCGATCGAACCCATGCGAGTAATCTGGTGCTGATTCGATCCGTCGTAATCCATCGCCCAGATTTCTTTATGACCCGTGCGGTCACTGACAAAGTAAATCTGAGTCTCGGCAATTCCCTGGACGCCGCCACCCAGCCTGACGATGATCTCGTCTGCAAACTTGTGAGCCATCACCCGGGCCGCTGCATCGCTGGCAGCGTCGGAATATTGCTTTCCGAGAATCTGCGGCGTCTGGATATTCTTGACGTCGTACAACCATCCCTGGACAGTCAGCCTGCCGTTGGTTACTCCCAGATTTCCGAACGCCAACATCGCTGCATTGGGGGGAGGCGCGCTCCACGCCATGAAATTCACTTCAGGCGGTTGTCCCGGAACCTGCAGGGGATAAAAACTCTTTGAGACCAGTTCCACGACGCCTGACACGTCGAGGTCATTCCACAATGTGTCATTGAAAGTCTTCAGAAGTGCGGTGTTCTGTGGATCGGCTGTCGAAGGCTTGAAATCGGGAACGCCGAGTCGGACCTTCTCGACCCCGAGGCTCGTCCCGGTTTTCACCCAGTCTTGGGCGAACAGCGAAGAAGTAAGGAAAAGACAGATGCAGGCGAGCGCTGTGGTTAGTACATATAACTTGCTCGGCCGTGGCCGAAGAAATGATCGAGCGGGATCGTCCATCCGTCTGGGGGAAAGAGCTCCTAGGTACATGAATATCGTATTCCGATAGGTATCGCTTTGCAAGATTTCATCCGTATTTTCGAAGCAGTCCATTCTACTCAGTCCCTATTCTGCACTTATTCTCATGCCCCGCCGAGCCAGCGTATCTAGTTGGTCACGCGCCGGAAGTACATTTTGCTCACTTCTTGTAGTCGAACCAATATTCGACCGAAATCTTGCTCCCCGAATAATCGGCAGGCAGCGCGCCGAACGTATCTATCCTTTGAAGAGCCCGCACTGCAGAAATATCCAAGGAAGGGACGCCGCTGGTTTGTTCAACCTGGACATTCGTGGGATGCCCGTCGCGCGCTACATCGAACGTGATGTAAACCCGCTGAGCCGTGGTGATCCGCGGATCGACTTCGTACTTCAGCCAGTTCTCGGCAACCTTCTGCTGAATCACGTGGACGTACCAGGCGTATTTCGTTCCGAAATCGCCTCCGCCGCCTGTAATACCGAAGCCGCCTTTGGCACCGGCCGCGCTGAACGATCCATATGGCCCGCTGACCGGACCGCCCTCGCCGAACGCAACTTGATTCGTCTCCTGTTCCGGAGGTGGTTGCGCTTTATCCTTCGAAACGGTCTCCTGCTTTTTCTTCGGCTTGATCTTCGCGTTCTTGCCCTGAATCTCGATTGCGTCGGGCTCTTTCTCTTCAATCTTTGGCTGCGATTGCGTGATGCCCTTCGATTCGTTAGCTAGAACGTTTTGCGTTTGTGCGGGATTAGATGGCAGCGGAACTGTGCTGACGAGCGTCGCGCCGATTGCTTCTCCGCCTCCGCCCGCACCCCAGGCGTCCCCGCTCGAACGAGAGAAATACGCGGAATATCCGAATAGAAATGCCGTAATTCCTATGTGCAGAACGGCTGACCACGCCAGCGCGCGTCCCCAGCGGTCATGCTCGAAGTAGATCTCAGCGTTTGCTGCCATTTTGCTCTAGGGGTTGGGTGACGATGCTTACGTTCACGAATCCCGCCTGCTTGACGGAATCCATTACCGTCGCAAAAGCGCCAAAGGGAACGTTCTCATCCGCTCGTACAAAGATCGACTGGTTGCGCGGATCGCGAATCTTCTGCTTCAGCTTGCTGCCGATTTCGTTGATGTTGATTGGATCGTTACCCAGAAAAACGCGTTGGTCTTTATTGATCGTGATCACCAGTCGCTCTTCGGTGATCTGCTTTACCGTGCGAGTCTTGGGAACACTGACATCAATGCCCGACTGCAACACGGGGGCTGTGACCATGAAGATGATGAGAAGCACCAGCACGACGTCAACCAGCGGAGTGATATTGATGTCGGCGAGGGCTGTCTGAGTACGGCCGTTGGAGGTGGTGAAGGCCACTAGCGCCTCACATCCACGGGAACTTGGACAGGAATCTGTGCTTGGCTGTGCTCGACGGCATTCAGCACTTCGAGGGCGAAATCGTCGCTGCGCGAAGCGAATTCGCGGATGGAAGCTCCAATAAGGTTATAGGCAATAACGGCCGGAATTGCCGCAGCCAGGCCAGCAGCCGTAGTGATCAGTGCTTCGGAAATGCCCGGAGCGACGGCTCGCAGCGTTGCGGCTCCGGCGGTTCCGAGGCCCTGGAAAGCATCAATGATGCCCCAGACAGTTCCGAATAGGCCGACAAAAGGAGTCACCGCAGCGGTGATTGCCAACCAAGGCAAGTTTCGCTCTAGACGCGAGATTTCTTCAGAGGCGCCGATCTGCATTCCGCGCTGGATCGCCACCAGATTCCGCAATGTTCCCGAGGTAGAGGCTTGCCGTCGATACTCTTCATAGCCACCCTCAAATACTCCTACCAGTGGGCTGGGCTTGAACTGATCGGCGACGGCGGCAATATCCTGCAGGCGCTGCGCCTTGCGGAAAGCGCGCACGAAGCGTCCACTCTGCGCCTTCGCGCGTCGAAGCAAACTCCACTTGGTAAGAATGATGGCCCAGGAGACCAGACTGAACGCCACCAACGCAACCAAGACTAGCTTAGCCACGGGTCCGCTATTGGAAATCATTTCGACGACTTCGCCGCCGATAAACGCTGCCAGCAAGGGGAAAAAATGCATTGGTTTTAGGAGAATGCCTATCTGATTATAGATGAATCAGGCTCAGCATTTATGCGGATGTACCCGATCCGATAATGAAAAAATACTTGGAACACTGCATGTTTTCAGATCGCCGCCGAGGGAGGCACCTGACGAGATCTTTCGATCTGCTCAGTATTCAGCTTCCGCAAAGCAGTGCACAGAGCTCTGGAAGCCCGACTACTATTTCGCGCCAATCGAATCACGCGTCCCCACATCCATGGTCGAACCGCGACGAAAAATGCAAATCGCCATTCGGAGAACCTTCCTTCCGGATCGACGAATCGGTCCATCGAGGGAAACTCAAAATCGCTGGCGTCGGAAATTGCTTTGACTGCGTCAAAGGCAATTCCACGGGCCTCTGCGGCTCGACCAACGGCGGCAGATTCCATGTCGACAGCCCGCGCTCCAAAAGATTCCCGCAAATTCTTTTTCTGCGCGGGGTTGGCAACGGATCCGAACGTGACAAGCACGCCATCCGCGCCGCCCAATATCTCCCTACTACCGTCGCCCGCATTGACGATGCGTTCCGGCCGGAGAACCTCCCCGATTTTCAGCGAAGGATCGAGGGCACCTGCGAAGCCAGCCGAATAGACGATCGCCGGCTCGTACAGCGCGATCACGGCTTCGGCAGCGCGACGCGCGGCTTCTGCGCCGATGCCGCCGCAGACCAGCACGAACTCGCCATTCACGAAAAATCGGAAGTGTCGGCCCTCATGCTCTTTCTCGTCAGCGCGCCAGTCCTTCACCAGCGGGCGTACTTCCCGCTCCAAGGCAGCCACGATGGCGACTCTAGACATATCCGTTCGCCCGGAACCACTCCACGGCGCGACGCAAAGCTCCATCGACCGGAATGATTCTCCATTCGAGTTCGCGCTGTGCTTTGGCCGAACTTGCAAACATCTTTTTCTTTCCCATGCGAACCGTGTCAATTGTGGCTCGCGGCTCGCGGCCCATCAACCGTCCCGTAATCGCCTCGTCGACCACGCCCGTGGCAAACGCGAAGAAGTACGGTAACTTCACGCGGGGAGAAGGCAGGCCCGTGATCTCACCTAGTTTGTCGAGGATCTGCTTCAGAGTCAGATTCTCTCCGCCCAGAATATAGCGCTCGCCGGAAGTTCCCCTCTGCATCGCGGATATATGCCCGCGCGCGCATTCCCTCACATCAACAAGATTCAATCCAGTTTCCACATAAGCAGGAAACTTGCGTTTGAGAAAATCCAGGACGATGCGACCGGTTGGGGTTGGTTTCACATCCTGTTCGCCGATGGGGGTCGTCGGATTGACGGTGACGACATTCATGCCGTTGCGGCCAGCCTCCATCGCTATCTGCTCACCCATAAACTTCGACCGCTTGTAGTGTCCGATCATATCCGCCAGAGAAACAGGCGAATCCTCGTCAGCAGTCTGCCCGTCGCCGGTGAACCCGATTGTCGCAACGCTCGACGTGTAAACAACACGCCGGACGCCATTCTTCCTTGCAGCTTCAAGAAGCGCTCGCGTTCCTTCGACGTTCGAGCGATACATTTCGTTTGGGTCTTTTACCCAAAGGCGGTAGTCGGCTGCGACGTGAAATACGGTATCGCAGCCTGAGATAGCCTTCTCCAGCGAAGCCGCATTGCGCAGATCGCCGATCGCAGTTTCGGCTTTGAGTCCTTCCAGGTTTTTCAGATTGCTGGTTGGGCGCACGAGCAACCGAAGCTCTGCGCTACCATCGGAAAGAATACGAGCAATATGGGAACCGAGAAATCCCGTCGCGCCTGTAACAAAAGCTTTCAACAATAGCTCTCAGTTTTCGGTTCTCAGTTCTCCGTGAGTCCGAAGAAACGTGGAAAGATGAATTCGCACAGTTCTATTGGGAACAATGAACGGGCCAACCGAGAACTAGTCCCCGTTCTTTTCCATCACCTTGGCATAAGTCGTGAGCGCGAGCAGCGGGAAATACTGCCGGTACAGGTGATACATCAGGTAGAACACTCGCGGGAAGCCAGTGCCCGTGTAAAAGGTCTCATCCCACGATCCATCTTTTTTCTGCGTGCTCATCAAGTAGGCAACACCGCGAGCCACGCAATCACTGCGGGTGTCTCCAGCCGCGAGCAGCCCTAGAATCGCCCAAGCCGTCTGCGAAGGTGTACTGTCGCCCTGTCCGCGCAAGCTCGGATCGTCGTAGGAACCGACCGTCTCACCCCATCCGCCATCGGCATTCTGCACCATACGAATCCACTCGGCTCCCTGCTGAACACAAGGCTCGTGCAGGTCCACGCCGATTGCCTCGAGCCCGCGCAGCACAAGAGCCGTGCCATAAATGTAGTTGACGCCCCAACGCCCGAACCAACTTCCGTCGGGCTCCTGTTCATTGCGGATGAACTGAATCGCACGCTTCACTGACGGATGGTCTTTGGTATATCCGTAGGTTGCGAGCATTTCCAGGATTCGGCCTGTGATGTCGACCGTAGCCGGATCCAACATCGCGTTGTGATCGGCAAACGGAATGTGCTCGAAGACCATCTTGTCATTGTCTTTGTCGAACGACGCCCAACCACCGTTCTTGCACTGCATGGAAAAGATCCAGTCAATGGCTCGCTGGACTGATTCCCGCTGGTACCGTCCGTTGGGATGCTCGACGCGGCTCAGTCCAAGGCAAACCATCGCGGTGTCATCGACATCCGGGTAAAACTCGTTGTTGAACTCGAAGTACCAACCGCCCGGTTGTCCCTTCTTGTTCTTGACCTTCCAGTCGCCAACGGTGCGCACCTGTTTTTGCAGAATCCAGTCAGCACTCTTCACCATGCGCGGATCGTCGGCGGGTACGCTTGCTTCGCCCAGTGCAAACAACGCGTACGCCGTATCCCACACCGGCGACATGCAAGGCTGCATGCGGAAAGTGTCTTCCTCCTCGATTCCGAGCTTCTCGAACTCATCCATCGCGCGAATGACCTGGGGATCATCCAGTGAGTATCCAAGGCACCGCATCGCGATGATCGAGTTCATGATGGATGGAAAAATTCCACCCAAACCATCGCTCATCTCGAAGCGCTCCAGCATCCACTTCTCGGCACTCTTCAGCGCGACCGAGCGCAGCGGACGCACATGGACCCGCTCCAGCCAATGTGTCATGCGATCTAGCACGAGGAAGAAATTTCGCCAGGAAAGCAGTTTCTTAGCCCAATGCAGGTGCATGCGCGACTTCTGCATGCCGCCGACAAACAACTCTTCCACGCCCATCTCGCGCCGAATTTTCTTGAATGGTTTCTTGGCGTAGCAGATCGAGAGCGGCACCAGAATGGCGCGTGACCACGAAGATATTTCGTAAATATTGAACCAGAACCACTTCGGAAACAGCACGATCTCGGGAGGAATCGCCGGGACGGCGTCGTAGTCATATTGTCCGAAGAAGCAGAGGTAAATCTTGGTGAAGGTGTTGACTTCGGTTACGCCACCCATTTCCAGAATCTTCTTGCGGGCGCGCCAGAGTGCAGGATGATCGGCGGTGTACCCCGCCAATTTCAGACCGAAGTAGGCTTTTACCGAGGCACTAATGTTGGAAGGGCCGCCGACGTAGATACTCCAACCGCCGTCTTCGTTCTGGTGCCGCAAAATCCAGTTCGCTGCCTTCTGAAACCGCTCCTGATTCCCTGTCCCGAGTAGCGTATGCAGCAGGATGTAATCCGACTCGAGGGTGGTGTCTGCCTCAAGTTCGCCGCACCAATACCCTTCTTCGTGCTGCCGCGAGAACAGATACTTCCGCGCCGCGGTGATCGCCGCGCTTACCCGGGTGCTGAGTCCTTCAATTTTGCCGAAACGGAGCAGAGGATTCGAACCTGCGGGTAGGGCAGCTAAATCGGAGTCGGGGGAGCGGTTGTCCATCAGTTTCATCCTCCTAAGTTCATTCCACCGTTGCCTTAAGGAAGCAACTTGCTGCGTCCTTTACGGTTCGGGCCTAATTCGGAGCTGCCGCAATGGCTTCCACAATTTCCGGCGGCAGCCCGAAGCGAACGTTCTCGGGCATCACTTCCAGTTCCTGCATATTGCCGAATCCCTTACCACGGAGGAAAGTAACTGTCTCCTCGACAAGATGTTCAGGGGCCGAGGCTCCAGCAGTCAGGGCGATCGTTTTTACATCTTTCAACCAGGCGGGCTCTATATCATTGCAGCTATCAATTAAGTGCGCGTTCGTACCCAGATTTCGGGCGACTTCCACCAGACGATTTGAGTTCGAACTATTTTCCGATCCCACAACCAACAACAAGTCTGCTTCCGAGGCCACCTGCTTTACTGCAACTTGCCGGTTCTCGGTGGCGTAACAAATATCCTGCGCTGCTGGACCCTTAATATTGGGGAATTTCTGCTTCAGTGCGGCAATGATGTCCTTTGTTTCATCCAGGCTGAGCGTCGTCTGGGTCAAATAGGCGACTCGATTCGGGTCAGGCACCGCCAAGCCCTTCACCTGCTCGGGAGATCCCACAACCTGCGTGACCAGTGGAGCTTCGCCCAGCGTTCCGACTACCTCATCGTGATCTTTGTGGCCGATGAGGATAAGCGAATAGCCCTCTTTCGCAAACTTAACCGCTTCTACGTGGACCTTGGTCACCAAGGGGCATGTCGCGTCAATGACCCTCAAGCCGCGCTTCGCGCTGTGTTCCCGAACTTCGGGGGAAACTCCATGGGCGCTATAGATAATGCGCTCGCCGTTGGGCACTTCGTCTTCGCTGTCGACGAAGATTGCGCCTTTTCCGCGCAACTCTTCCACCACGAAGCTGTTGTGGACGATCTCCTTCCGCACGTAAATCGGCGGCCCGAATGCTTCCAGTGCGATACGGACCACATCAATTGCCCGCACGACTCCGGCGCAGAATCCTCTGGGCTTGAGTAAAAGTAAGGTCTTTCCTTCGGTCTTCGCTAGAATTCCAGACACGATTTCAGGTTGCTCCCCAGATTCACGAAGCGCCTGTCGGCCATAAGTCCAGGCAAAACGCAGAATCTGCTCTTGAATGTTAGATGCAATGCTCGATGCAATTCGCCCACAAATCTGTGCTCTCAGGGTACACGAACGCCACTGGGCGGTATCAATAAACTATCGAAAAGTACCGGGATGGTCAACGTAAGCCACAGAAATGGCGGGGATTAGCAGCGAAGGGCAGCTTCTGGACAGTTAACGGGAATCACTCCTGTCCGAGCACCCACATTTCCCGGGCAAACTCTACGTGGCGCAAGGCCCCCAAGTTGAGGACCGTTCTTGCGAAAACGTCTTCGGCGGGGCCGCTGGCGTCAACTTCCACAATCAATTTCAGCTTGGCATAGTACTCAATCAGAGGCTTCGTACTGTGGTTGTATGCCTCCAGCCGGACTTGAATTGCCTCGGGTCGGTCGTCCTCGCGATGAAGGAGCGTCCCATTGCATCGATCGCATTGTGCTTCGACTTTCGGAGGACGGTCCATGATGTGATAGACCGTTTTGCACTTCTCACAGGTTCGACGTCCGCTGAGCCGGGCGATGATCGTCTCTGGCGGCAGAGTGTAATTGATAACCGCGTGAAGTGAGAGCTCTTGATCCTGCATGAGACTTTGCAGCAGTACAGCCTGTCCAAGCGTTCGCGGGAAGCCGTCAAGGATGAATCCTCCAGCGCACTTCAAGCAATCGGCACGTTCGGAAACAATGTTCCAAGCGATGGCGTCGGGTACCAACTCGCCGCGATTCATGTGTGTAAGAGCATCCTGTATCGCCGGGCTTGGCTCGCGCAGCTGAGCAACTGCGCGAAAGACATCCCCAGTAGACAGATGACAGGCGTGAAGACGCCGGTTCAACAAGTCCGCCTGCGTCCCTTTGCCTGCGCCGGGTGCGCCAAGTAGCACCAGCCTCCAAGGTCGCGAATAGCACTGTGGAATAGTTTCGCAGCGGGCCGAGGGTCCGCGCAGCCATGCGGCTCGATCTTGCTTGTCGGGCGTAGCCATATCCGCAATGTATGGCCTAACCTGCGACCCTGCCGTGATGGAAATCACACTTCCACGAGGCGGGGTCAAGCTGCTAAATCCCCGCACCTCAACAGTAAACGGGGGATGGCCCGGTCGTGCCCCCATCTCCCCACCCCGTGCCATTGTGTTACCAACGTAACGGGAGCAATCTATCCGCGTCATCCCAAGAACTCAAATGTTAGAGCTAAATCAGAGAGCGACATTCGGCGGAACGCAGGGGCGACGAAATAATAGTGCCCAGCAACCGCGCAGACTGATTTTGGCTCTCTCGTTGCTCTTGATTGCTCTTATCACCCTGTTGGTTAAAGATCGGCAGTTCTGGTTCGGCTCCGAGCAGGCGACGATCGAGTCCGACATGCCAGAGAACACAGTTGCGACTCAGGCTGCTACCAAGAATACTGCTCGCCGCTCTAAGTCAGCATCAACCGTAGCCACCAGGAAGCTGGTTCCGGTTGCCACGGTTACGGCTCAGCCGAATACGGAAAGTGGTTCTGGTGTCGCCGTCACGCGGACGGTGCTTCCTCCGCTGGACGTAGAAGTCGTGGCGGGCGACAAACACAAGAAGCTGCACCCGGGAACGAATTCAACCCACGTCGAGATTCCGAATCCAACCGTGAATGCCGACAACCTTGCCGCCGCTACCAATGCTGCAGAGCGAGAACCGCTGCCAGCCGCAGCCGCACCGCAAGCGGCGGTTAACACTTCTTACCCGCTGTTAGCGCAGCATATGAATGTGCAGGGTTCGGTGGTACTGCAGGCAATCATCAGCGCTGAGGGCGTCGTTCAGGATCTCCGAGTGCTGAGTGGTCCAGCGATTCTGAGCTCGGCAGCGCAGCAAGCTGTTCGAGAGTGGCGCTTCAAGCCGGTGGTGCAGAACGGTCAAGCAGTCGAAACCAAGGCCAAGATCACCGTCAACTTCTCCATCAAAGTCGCCGACAACTCTGCCAGCACGACATTGGCCGAGAGCCGGGCTTCCGACATCCTTGTCGTCAGCCGCTAAACTTCAGGCATTTGCCTTGATCATCTGTTCGGCATGCTTCCTGGAAGTCTCTGTCAGTTTCGCTCCGCTTAACATTCGAGCTACTTCTTCGGTGCGCTGTTCGCCAGTCACTTCGCGGATGCCCGTGCGGGTGCGTCCGCCGAATTCCTTCTTCTCGATAACGAAGTGATGATCTCCGAAGGTCGCGATCTGCGGAAGGTGAGTAACGCAGAGTACTTGATTCGATCGCGCCAGCGCCTTCAATTTCTTACCGACTGCTTCCGCCGCCCTTCCTCCGATACCGGTATCAACTTCATCAAAGACCAAAGTTTTCTGCATCCCCCGTTTTTCGCCGCTTTTGCGCGACGGTGCATTTCCAGCCTCTATGCTGGCTTTGAGCGCGAGCATCACCCGCGACAACTCGCCGCCGGAGGCGATGTGCTCCATCTGCCGCATCGGTTCTCCCGGATTGGTAGAGATCAGGTAGACGAGCTGATCGAACCCGGAAGCGGACCAATCGCGATCTTCTTCGGAATTCGTTATCTCGATGCGGAAGGCAGCTTTCATCGCCAGATCGTTGATCTCGGCCTCAACGAGCTTTTCCAGCCGCCGCGCCGCTTCGCTCCGCTTCTTCGATAACGCTCTTGCAGCGCGCAAATACTCAGCAGCTGCGGCAGCCAATTCCTTGCGCAACTGGCCGAGGATCTCATCCTTGTTTTCAACTTCCGCCAGCTTCCGCGAGACATCCGCTCCGAAGGCGATGACGTCATCCAGCGACGGGCCATACTTGCGTTTCAAGTGATCCAGCGTCGCGAGCCGATCTGCCACTTGCGCCAGGTGCTCGGGAGATGCCTGAATCCCGCCTGCATAATCGCGAACCGTTGCCCCCACATCCTCGACACTGATCCGAGCCGTTTCAAGTGCAGCTAACGCTTCCTGGAACTTCGGCTCGTAACGCGCCAATTCTTCGACCTGCTTTTGGGCCGCGCGCAGTGAGGATGCCGTAGAGCTATTGCCCTCATACAGGAGATCGAACGCATTCATAGCGGCGTTGTAGATCTTCTCGGCGTTGGCGAGAACTCGCTTTTCCGACTCCAAACGCTCATCTTCGCCGGTTTGGGGACGACCTTCTTCGATCTCGCGCTTTTGGAAAATCCATAAATCCACCAGGCGCAACCGGTCCTGCTCTCCGCGCTCGAGGTCATCGATGCGAGATCGGATCTGTTTCCATGCTGCGAATGCGGATGCGGTTGCATCCGTCTGGCAGCCCGCGAATGCATCGAGCAACTCCAGGCGAGCCGGCCCATCGAATGACAGGATGGATTCGTTCTGTGCGTGAATAATGGCGAGGTGGGGCGCCAGAAGGCGAAGGACGGCTACAGTGGCGGGCTGATTATTGACGAAGACACGTCCCTTGCCGCCACCCGCAATCTCGCGCCGCAAGATTAGGGACCCATCGTCGGACACATCCAGGCCGTTCGCTTCGAGTATCTTCGCGATCTTCTTTTCGACCGCTTCCCCGGACTCAAATACCGCGGCAACAACGGCTCGGTCAGATCCGGCACGGATCACGTCGCTCGACGCCTTATCACCCAGCAAAAGCGCCAGCGCGTCGATCAGGATCGACTTCCCCGCCCCGGTCTCCCCGGTCAGCAGGTTCAAGCCTTGGCCAAATTCCACGACAAGATTATCGATCACCGCGTAGTTTTCGAGCCGCAGTTCTATCAGCACGAGACAGTTCCTGGGAAAGCCAAAGTTGTGCGCAGCATAGCACGAAAAAGCGCGACTGCCGGTATCGATAAAGTAGCGACTTCGGCATGGAAACCGCGGATTTGCACCGAACCGTTCGCCAGCATCATCTAAAATCATTTCATGGCCATTGCTGGACAATATGCGGTAGCAGACCCTCCGCAATCCATTCCAACCACAATGCTCGCCGCGGTATACCGCGGGCTCAACGATGTTCGGCTCGAAACAGTCCCCGTGCCGAAAATTGGTCCCGGAGAGATGCTGGTCCGGGTTCACTCTTGCGGTGTGTGCGGTACCGATCTCAAGAAAATATCCACCGGTTCTCACTCCGCACCGCGTATCTTCGGACATGAAACCTCGGGGGTAATCGCTGCCGTTGGCGAGGGAGTGAGCCAGTACCGTCCTGGTGACCGCGTCATGGTGTTTCATCACATTCCGTGTCGGGAGTGCTTCTATTGCAAGCACAAGACTTTCGCTCAATGCGCCACATACAAGAAGGTCGGCTGTACGGCTGGATTCGAGCCTTCTGGCGGCGGTTTCGCCGAATATGTCCGCGTGATGGATTGGATCGTCCAGCACGGTACCGTTCGGATTCCCTCCGGTGTTTCTTTCGACCAGGCCTGCTTCGTCGAGCCCGTCAACACTTGTATGAAGGGAATCGAGGCGTTGCGCCTGCATGGAGGAGAGACCGTATTGGCCATCGGCCAAGGCCCCATCGGCATCATACTGAGCGTGCTGGCTCGCCGAGCGGGGGCCACCTTAATTACTTCCGATTTGTATGCGGAGAGGCTTAAAATAGGATCAAGTTTCGGGTTAGACCTTACAATAGACGCTTCACAGGTAAATGTAGTTGATCGCGTGCGCGAATTGACCGAGGGACGTGGCGCCGACGCAGTCATTCTTGCTGTCGGCGGGAACTCGCTAATTCGCACCGCCATGGATGCCGCCCGTCCCGGAGGGCGGATATTGTTGTTTGCTCAAACGCAGCACGGAGAGGCCGTGGTTGATCCAGCAACGATCTGTGTCGATGAAAAAGCGCTGGTCGGGTCGTACAGCGCATCGGTAGACCTGCAGGAAGAATCGGTCCGCTTTGTCATGAATCGAGAGATGGATCTGGAACGGCTAATTAGCCATCGATTCCCTCTCGCAGAAAGTCCGCAGGCTTTGGATTTGGCAGCCCACCCGCAGCCGTCGTCGATGAAGATCATGATTCAGCCCGGCAGTAGCTGGGAAGGAAGCAAGCAGTGAACGGAAAAATGACCGCTGCCGTCTTGTACGGCAAAGAAGATTTAAAGATTGAAAAAGTACCGATCCCTCGAGTTGGGGATGGCGAAGTTCTGGTTAAGGTTCAAGTCGCATTAACCTGCGGCACTGATCTCAAGGTCTACCAGCGTGGCTACCACGCTCGAATGATTGTACCGCCCGCGTTATTCGGCCACGAGTTGGCCGGTGTTATCGAAGAGGTCGGCGCCGGAGTGAACGGCTTTAAGAAGGGCATGCGCGTAGTCGCCCTGAACTCTGCTCCTTGCCAGATGTGCTTCTATTGCTCCAAGCATCAGGAAAATCTTTGCGAAGATTTGCTCTTTAACAACGGCGCTTACGCTGAGTACATCCGCGTACCGCGGCGCATTGTTGAAGCCAATATGCTGGTCATTCCTCCGAACGTCACGTTCGAGGACGCCGCCATGACCGAGCCTCTGGCCTGTGTTCTTCGCGGCTTGCACGAAACAGGAGTGGAGATCGGCGATACGGTGACGATCCTGGGCGGCGGACCAATCGGCTTGATGTTTGTCCAGGTCGCCCGTGCGATCGGCTGCAACGTGATCTCAGTCGTAAAGCGCGACGGACAAGTCGAAGCAGCCAAGCAGATGGGCGCGCACGAGATCATTCAAACGACAAAAGTAGCGAATGTAGTTGAGGCTGTCCGCGCCTTGTCTCCGCAGAAGCGTGGATGCGATGTCGTCGTCGAAGCTGTGGGTAAGCCGGAAGCGTGGGAGTGGGCCGTCGACATGGTCCGCAAAGGCGGCACCGTAAACTTCTTCGGCGGCTGCGCTAGCGGAACAAAGGTGCAACTCGAAACCAATCGACTGCACTATTCCGAAATCACGCTGAAAGCTACATTCCACCACACACCGGAGACGGTCCGCCGCGCATTCGGATTGATCGCTGCAAAGAAGATTCGGCCCACGGACTACATCACGGGCGAGGCACCGTTATCGCGACTTCAGCAGGTTCTGCGTCACATGCTGAATCGCGGTGGCGACATCAAGACGGCCATCATCCCCGGCCACTGATCGCCTTATAGCAATCCTGCCGCAAAGCGGCGACATAGGAAAGCCCGGCACAAACGATGCGGGCGACTTCTGACGAGAGATAAAGTCCGCAGGAACGGCAAAACGAATCGTGAGCCAACTCGCCAACCAATCTACGCCAGTCGCAACTCTCGGCTGGAGCCGGCTTCCGGCGAGTTACGCTATTCCCGACGCTCCCCCCACTCTCCAACAGGCACGCGAATACTGCGCCCGCCTAGCGCGTTCGCACTATGAAAATTTCTCGGTAGCGTCCTGGTTTCTTCCGAAGAGGTTGCGCCAGCATTTTTTCAACGTCTACGCCTATTGCCGCATCTCCGACGACCTCGGCGACGAGGTCGGCGACACCGCAGCCTCCCTCGAACTTCTTGACCAGTGGGAGCGGGAACTCGACGCCTGCTATTCGGGTATGCCGAGACACCCTGTGTTTGTCGCGCTCGCCCAAACAGTTCGCGAGTTCGATATCCCGAAGCACGAATTCTCTGATCTTCTGACTGCCTTTCGCCAGGATCAGACCGTGACCCGCTTCGAAACATTCGATGACGTTCTCGCTTACTGCCACTACTCGGCAAACTCAGTTGGACACCTTGTTCTCTATCTCTGCGGATATCGCGATTCCGAGCGCCAGCAGCTTTCCGACTTCACTTGCACCGCGCTGCAGCTCGCCAACTTCTGGCAGGACGTCAGCATTGATTATGCTAAAGGACGTATTTATCTCCCGCTCGAAAGCCTGCGCCGCTTTGGCGTAACGGAAGATGACATTGCCCGCAGTCAGAACACGGCCGCCTTCTGCGCGATGTTGAAGTTCGAAGTCGAGCGTGCCCGCGACTGGTTTCGCCAGGGACTTCCCCTGATCGGCAAGGTCGATCATGAACTCGCCATCGACCTCGATCTCTTCAGCCGCGGAGGCCAGGAAATTCTTCACGCCATCGAGAAACAAGGATATTCTGTGCTCGGCAATCGCCCATCCATCTCAAAGCCCCGCAAATTAGCCTTGGTTGCCCGTGCAGCGCTCGGCAAACTCAGTGGAGTCCGCAAGTGAGCGCCGGCACTCACCAGGTTCCGATTCCGTGGACCCCTGCGCCTCCGCAGCTAGTGATGGCTTATTCGGTGTGCAAAGGCATCACTCGCACCGCGGCTAAGAATTTCTATTACGCCTTTCTGGTTCTTCCCGGGCGAAAGCGCGAGGCCTTGTGCGCCGTCTATGCATTCATGCGCCGATGCGATGACATCAGCGATGACACAACACTAAGCCTGCCTGAGCGGCGTCAGAAGCTCGACGCATGGCTTGACGCGCTGCACTGCGCGCAGCAAGGCCAGCCTACGGATGACGCTATCCTGCTCGCGCTCACGGATGCGCAACGCCACTTTTCGATTCCGGCAGGCTTGCTCGACGAACTCGCCGCCGGCACTGCGATGGACATTGAGGATTCTGAGTTAGCGGAGACCTCTGGACTGCAAGTCCAGTACAAAACATTCGAGGATTTGCGGCAGTATTGCTATCGCGTCGCCTCGGTCGTCGGTTTGGTCTGCATTCACATCTTTGGGTATCGCGATCCCGCAGCTGAATCTTTAGCGGAGCGCTGCGGCTTGGCATTTCAGCTCACGAATATTATTCGTGACGTGAAGGAAGACGCTTCCATGGGACGGGTGTACTTCCCGGAAGAAGATCTAACCAAATTCGGTTTGTCCGCTCATGATCTTCTTAATTCTCCGGATCCTGTACGAATTCGTTCGCTGCTTACGCTGGAAGCCGACCGCGCCCGTGAGTTTTATACCGCTGGAGATGAGCTGATCTCGTACATCTCAGAAGACAGCCAGCCGGCACTCTGGGTGCTTGTCACCATTTACCGCCGCCTGCTCGAGAGAATCGCCGAAAAACAATATGACGTCTTCACCGCAAAGGTCGCTCTGAGCACCAGCGAAAAGCTTCGCATTCTAGGGAAAGGTTTTATCAAACGGCTGACATGAGTCCGGAAAGCTTTGGAACTTTGCCATTTCGACCGGAGCGAAGCGCAAGCGAGCGCAGTGGAGGAACCTGGTCTACCGGTTTCGACGAGCAAGACGAAGCAAGCACGCCCTACTGATTCGATCCGCACTCCTGACCGATGCCCCCTTCTTCATCCCAATTGAAAGTCGCCATCGCTGGAGGCGGTCTCGCCGGACTCGCCGCGGCCTGCGCCTTATCCGAAGTGGGATTCTGCGTCACTCTCTTCGAGAAGCGGCCGTTCCTTGGCGGTAGAGCCTCTTCCTACGAGCATCCTGGAACTGGCGAGGTAGTCGACAACTGTCAACACGTCCTCTTTCGGCTGTGCACGAACCTGATTGAATTTTACGAACGCATCGGCGTCGCCGACCAGATTCGCTGGTTCGATCAGATGAACTTCATCGAGCCGGGCGGACGGGTTTCCGTCATGAAGTCGTCCGCGTTGCCCGCGCCTCTGCACACCGCTCCTTCGTTTTGGAACTTCTCATTTCTGAGCGCAACCGATAAGCTTGCCATCTCGCGCGCGTTGATCCCGATCACGCTGACCGAGCAACGCGATACGGGACAATCTTTTCGGCAATGGCTCGATCAACACGGGCAAACGCCAACGGCCATCGCCCGATTCTGGCATCCGATTCTCGTGAGCGCTCTAAGCGAGGAACTGGATCGAATTTCCATCTCCGCCGCAGCGCAGGTAGTTCGTGAATCGATGAAGTCTCCGGCAGCGCGACAAATGGGCGTTCCCACCGTTCCGCTTACCGATCTATACAACGCCGCTGGAGATTACGTGCGCAAGCGCGGAGGCGTACTGCATTTCCGCCGCCCGGTCGAATCATTCACAGTCGATGGTCCACAAGTGCGAGTGAAGGTGCGCGGCCGCGAAGACGATCCGAGCCTCGGGGAGGAGGCATTCGACTATCTCGTAATCACACTTCCGTTTGACGCGGTAGATCGCGTTCTCCCAAATGTGCCCGAGAGTAACCTGATTCGGGAGAAGGCCAGCCATTTCGAAAACTCCCCGATCACCGGCATTCATCTGTGGTTCGACCGGCAGATTTCCGATCTGGATCACGCGGTGTTGCTCGACCGAACCATCCAATGGATGTTCCATAAATCGCGACTCCAACCGATCCGGACGCAATCGGCCAACAGAGGCTCGACGGGCAGTTACATCGAGTTGGTCGTCAGTTCCTCTAAGACTCTTATCGACAAATCTCGCGCTGAGATCGTCGATCTGGCAGTGAGTGAGGTTCGAGAGTTCTTTCCCGCTGCGCGCGACGCAAATCTAGTGAAATCGACCGTAATTAAAGAGGTGAACGCGACCTATTCTCCCCAGCCAGGCATCGACGCTCACCGCCCTAAGCCCGCCACCGACTGGCCTCGTGTTTTTCTCGCGGGAGACTGGACCGCTACCGGCTGGCCAGCAACGATGGAGGGCGCCGTCCGCAGCGGATACCTCGCCGCAGAAGCGCTCGCACAAGCGGCGGGTATGAAGGATGCGCGGTTTATCAGTCCCGATCTGCCTCCTGCCGGCCTTATGCGCTTGTTCTCCTCAATTTAATCGGCAATTTCTGCCTACGCGCAGAGTAACTAATCTTCAGATTTATTCCGCCGATACAGACTCCATGGACGGGCCTGAAATCGAACCGCGAACGGTCCTGTGGGCAGTGGCAGAGGTTCTATGGGAGGCGCCTGAGGGCGATATCCATCACGCCTCAGCCACGCTCGAAGACACTTCACGCTCCGGTGCATGCATCCGTCTAAAAGCTCCAGTCAAGGTTGGATCGAAAATCACCGTAAAGTGGCATCGAGAACAGTTTTCTGCGGTTGCGAGAAATTGCCGCCGCGACGGGCGCGAGTTTCTGTTAGGGGTTCGCCGTGAACCGGCTGCCAGTCCGCTTGTTGCCGAACGAGAAGCTAAACGAATCGACGCGGCACATGGAGGCGGTTCAGTCGGAGCATCACAAGCGATCGGCGCCAGCGATTCAGAAGTTGCCCTCTCACAAACGAATGCACCTGATACTCCCGGCAAGAACCGTCTGCCTCGTACTCTCCCGAAGCGCGATTCCATATCCGATCGCAGCAGGTTCGCGCCACGATCAGAATCTGCCTCGTCCACCGTAACGTTCAAAGAATCAGCGCGTCCAAACAGTTCATTTCAATCGGAGGTCCCAGCATCTCCCGAAAGGAATGCCATGCCATCCAAGAAGCTCTTTTCCACGTTCTGGCGCACGCCGAGCGATGCCGCCGCGCCCAACACAGCCACGCACACGGAGGCACTAATGAATAAGCCGAATTCGCAATCTGCGGAAAGCGCAACTGCTCCCCGCGCCGATCTCCTCTCCTACGAAGACATTTATCATGCCGCCGGAATTCTCAATCCCCCATCAGGCTATGGGATCCAAAAGGTCGTCGATATGCTGAACAGCGAGAGGCTTCGGGATCTGGCGAAGGATGTCAAACGCTCCTCGGTGCTGATGGCCCTCGATGCTGCAGGTACGTCGTTGGATGATTTGCTCCGCGACGCCACCCGGCGGCAACAGGCTCTCGACTCCTACGAATCGAGCCGGCGCAAGCAATTGGAAGAATTCGAGGCGCACAAATCCCAGGAGAACGCGCAAATCGAGGCTGAACTCGATCGCCTGCGAGGGCACTACGCCGAACGAATTCAGAAGAATCAGGAGCAGGTGGATCGGGAAAAACTCGCTTTCCGAGACTGGCAGGGAGCCATGCAACATGAAACCAAGCGGATCGCGGAAGTGCTTGAGCTTTGCGGGAATCAGATCGCAGCCCCATTTAATTCCACCCCGAGTAATAGTGTATCGACCAGCACGATCGACAAATCGCCAACCGAAACAACTACCGGGAAAGCAGCTCATGCCTGAGAGTAGACCCGTTGACCCATGAGTTCTTCGCGAGACATTAGGTCGAACCGAGGCGCAATAGATCTAACCGCAGTCGCGGATGTCGCTGGGTCCGGCGCAAATAGCTCATCTCATTCCGTCCCGATTGCGACCGAATTATCTTCTCGAGTGCCTGTTTCTCTTTCGACGGCCACAAACCCAGCCGAGGGATTAGCCCGAGAACCAACGACCAATTCTCGAGAGAACGAATCTCCATTTCAGACCAGTGCCTGGCATCTAGATCGAGAGCTCGAGTCACCGCCGCGACCGACGCCGCTCGAATTCGAATCGCGTCTCCCCCGAACCCTTGCGCCATACGCCGGCTCACGCGCAAGCCAAGATTTCTCGTGGAGAAGCTGTCCCAAGGTCCTACAATAACTTCCTTCGCCTCGGCACTTTTCTGTTTCATTTCGTAGAATAGATGCGCCTCAGCCAATCGCTTCAGAATTTTCCTTGAGGTACGGTGTCGCGGATCAGCAGCTATCTTTCGCTCTTCACTTCGAGCGAGCTCTTCGAGTTCAGGGCTACCCGAGCGAAAGCCTAGCTTGCGGTAGAACCAGAAGGCACCCGAATCAAGTGCCTCGTCATTGTTCTGCCCGATTTGATAAGGATAGATCGAAAAAGTGGTGGCTTTCGTCATCGCTTGCAAGCATCGCAGGGCCTGCGCATAGATCCAAGCCGTTTCTCCTTGCCGATAGGTATAGAACGTATTGAACCCAACCTCAATCCAATCGCACAGGCCGATGGCTTCAATGTAGTTAATCGGCACTCCGTTCTTCACGGTAAATCCCGCCACGTAAGCGCGGAGCGGAAGGCGTCGATCCGGAGGAAGGTTCCACAAGTAAATAACAACACCGCGGCCGACATCGGCTCGTACCACCGAACGAGCATCTCCCAGGGTCGTGCCGTAGAGTTCTCGATACCGCACCACCATGACTTCGCGGATCAAGCGCATCACAGATTCGCCTTTGACGAATGAGAGTCGCCTGAGTTGAGGTGCTGGTCGCGCGAATTCCCGCGCCAGTGACACGTCCTTGCGGGAAATGAGCGGCTCCGTGTGGAAGAAGGTCCTCCGCGAGCGGCTCCAGTTTCGCGTGCGCGACAGTTTCAGGTTGCCGAGGTCCCACCGGATTGGAATCCGCAACGAGTCGTAAAGTTCGATGCGCGATCGAGCACGTTCAGCTTCGTTCTTACCCAGGTTCAGGCGCTCAAACCGGCGAATCAGCCACGGCAGGTCTCGTTCACCGCCGCGAGCAGCGTCGATCCAGTGCCGCCAAGGAATATTGGCCTCGACATCAGAATCTTCCGCTAGCAGCGGAATGAACCGCAGCCACGTAGCGCCCATGGCACGCTCTTCGTCGTAGTCACTCCACGCGACCCCAACATAGCGCGGTATCCTCCTGACCAACCATCGGGCGGCCTCGAAGCTCAGCGTATCTTGCATCGCGGTGCCCGCAATACCTGATGTATCGAAGTCGTCGAAATCCGACATATCTGCGCCTAACGCTCGAATCTTCCTGACGCGTTCGTGAAACGAGTCGAGAAGGGTTTCGGTCAACGAGACGACCAAGGGAGACTGCGGAAATGCCCGAAGGAATAGAAGAACTTCGTGGAGGCGAATCAGGGACTTTGAATCGCCGAATCTGGCGCGAGAGGTTCCCCGTAAAAGCTTTGCGGTCGATGCAGCTGCGCCCCGTCCGAAATTATTTTTTGCAGCTTCGAGGTCGGCGAGAAACGCGTCGAGCATTGGGGCCATGAGAATTCCGGCTGGCCAGTGTAACTCATTCACCAGATTCTTAGCTTTCGTCGCTCAGCAAAGAATGGGTACTGAGGACTGAGGACTACTTCACCCTACGGGACGCGACCAGCAACTTCGTCCAGGGTTGATCCTCGAGCCGGCTGATCTGAACCACCGGGTGCCCATTGGTGCTGTCATGGACAAATTGTCCGTCCCCTATATACATGCCCGTATGTGAAATGTTCTTAAGCGACTCTCCAAAGAAGAGCAGGTCGCCCGCCTGAAGATCATTGCGCTCGACGGGAGCAACACCGCTCCAGGCAGCCTGCTGATCCGCATCGCGAGGCATGTTAAAACCCCGCTCGTGCAATATCATCTGGGTAAAACCAGAACAGTCGAAGCCAAAACTCGAGCGCCCTCCCCACAAGTACGGCAACCCCAAAAACCGCTTCGCGAGTTCGATCGACTCGGGGATCGTTAACGGCTTTGGATCGGAGGCCGCATCGCTCGCCTGAATCCAAGCATTCGTTTTGCCCGGTAGGCGGATCTGCAGCCAGCCGTCGGTACTCTGTTTCGAATTTGTTTTCGCTCCACCAGCAGCGTTCGGATCACCCAGCATCACCTCCAGTTTTGTCCCGAACGGAATCGTGATGACCGGCTTGTGCCGCGTAACATCTGGCTCGCTGTACACATTGGCAAATAGGCTTTCGATCAGCACCGTTGGCCCGGCGGTTGCATAACCGTCGCCGGTCAAAACAATCCGAATATGGCGGCTCGGTACCCACCCTTTGTAATGATCGGAAGTTTGAATTCTCGACCACTCCCCACGGGCAATCAGCAGGGTAACGTTCTCTCCGTAGATTGCTTGCGAAACTACTGCGGACTTATCGCTTGGCCCGGAAAACATGTTGGCGACCGGAACGACAACGACTTCGACATTCGTCTTCGCAAGTGTGGCTGGAACAAGCGAGAGCAGAAATCCTGCGATTAAGAAACAGCGGCGGGTCATGTGCCGGAATTCTAACATTGCAATCCTAGGTCGCTGCTCTACTCAAAATCCTCTAGCACTTCAGAGCCATAGGTTGCTGCCGAGGCGAACACCCGAGCTAGTGCCAACAGCGGAAGGGCAGGGCCGACCCTTTTTCTGACGCAGCGGTACATATACATCCCACAGACACATGTCTACACTGGAGATGGAGTCATCCATGTCCTCTTCCGTTAGAAAACACGCGGGCCCTGGGCCGACCAGTGATCAACCCGATATCCCGGAGCCTTCGTTCTCAGAGCGCGCTCGAACTCTCGTGTACCTTGGCCGGCTCGGAAGCCTCTCAACGATCTCGCGCAAGCAGCCCGGATTCCCTTTCGGTTCCGTGATGCCTTATGCCCTAGACGATCATGGACGTGCCATTTTCCTGATCAGCACCATGGCAATGCACACGCAGAACTTGAAAGCCGATCCGCGCGCCAGCCTGCTCGTAACGCAAAATGATGCTGAAGGAGATCCGCTCGGCGCATCCAGGGTCACACTCGTTGGAAACGTCGAACCCGTGCCATCGGACGAGCTTGCTTCCGCTCGCTCCATCTATCTCGCGCGTCACGCGAACAGCAAGTACTGGGTGGATTTCGAGGATTTCTCCTTTTATCGCCTCGAAGTCGTCGACGTTTATTACGTTGGCGGGTTTGGAGTCATGGGCTGGGTCGCAGCCTCCGACTATACGAGCAGCCGTCCAGATCCGCTGGCGGACTCGATGGCCGGAATCATCCAGCATATGAACGCCGATCACAGCGACGCACTCGTCCTTCTCGCCCGCAAATTTGCCGGTATAGAATCGCAGGCAGCGACCATGACGGCCGTCGATCGCCTAGGATTTCACGTTCGGCTGACAACACCCGAGGGAATCCGTGGCGCGCGCATCGCATTCCCCCGTGAAGCGACGAGTGCTGAAGCGACTCGAACCGTCTTGGTCGAAATGGTCCGCCAGGCTCGATCTAAACCCGATTAATTGTGGTTGGAGGCGAGCTCAAGATTTGTTGGCTGCCCCCCAGGGATTCGAACCCCGATAGCCTGCTCCAGAGGCAGGTGTCCTAGCCGTTGAACGAGGGGGCAGTTTGTGGACGATCCGGGTGTTACCGGCTCATTCTGATTCTATGGTCCGCCCGAATTGCAGTCAACAATTCAGTCACCCGCTTTCGTTGAACGAAGGTTCACCCGGATTACACTTCGAAGCACCAGCGCGTCATCAAGGAGTCCTATGACCACCGCTATTGAACACGTTCCAGTCTCTTCGGACTATGCCGAGATCGCGCGCCGTCCGCTCAACCCCGAGCAGTGCGCACTGGTCGTCATCGATATCCAGGAAAAACTACTGCCGCTCATCTTCCAGAAGGATCAACTCGTTCGCAACGCGCAGCTGCTGATCCGCGCCGCCAGCATCCTGAAAATACCGGCTTTGGCCAGCACACAGTACGCGAAAGGTCTCGGAGGAACTGTTTCCGAGGTGGCTTCCCTGCTCACGGGTACTGAACCGATCGACAAAACGCTGTTCTCCTGCTTCGGCAGCGATGCGTTCTGCACTTCGCTCAAGCGCCTGCCCGGACAGCGCACCACGCTGTTGCTTTGCGGCATGGAAAGCCACATCTGTGTAACTCAGACGGCCTTAGGCGCACTGCGCGAAGGATATCTCGTCCACGTTGCGTCGGATGCGGTCAGTTCCCGCACAGAATGGAACTGGAAGATCGGACTGGATCGCATGCGCGCTGCCGGTGCCGCCATTTCTTCCACGGAAATGATGATCTACGAGCTGATGCGGTCGTCTTCGTCGGCAGCTTTCAAAGAGTTGTTGCCGCACTTGAAGGGCTAGCATCCAGGAAGACAAAAAGCAGCAGCCAATGATTTCCTTCGGGAACCTTCGTGCCCTTAGTGGTAAATGATTTGCCGAACGATGATCAGCCCTGCTCCGCAGGTTCCAGTTCTTTTTTCTTTACCCGAACGACAGTGATCTTGGCGAAGCCTTCCTGAAACGACGGCGCCTTCAGCTTCGCCGCCATGCGTCTCATCACATCCTCCGGAACGACTCGGTCCCGCCTTTGATGCCGCTCTAGGCACACATCCAACGGCACGTCGAAGAACACGGCATGCACTTCGTAGTTGTAATCCTTGGCTAGCTTGACCCAGTGCTGCCGTTCCTGAGGAGTGAGGTTCGTTGCGTCCACATAGTTCATTGGACGTTTCGCGATCAGCCGCGCCTTGAGCATCGAGCGCAAGTTGGAAAAAACTAAGTCCTGAAATCGCTGCTCCCGGACGTCGTCGAACAACAACGATCGAACCATATCGCTAGAGAGCGGAACGACGTTGTGGCGCTTAAACCACGAACTCTTTCCTGATCCCGGGAGTCCGATCGCCAGCACCACGATTCCCTTCGGCGCTCGAGCCGTTGCCGCCGGAACTGCGACTGGCGCAGCCAGAACCTTTGCGGCAGGTGCAGCCACATCTCCTTCGGCCTCGCTTCCCTCAGGCGAAACATCTTCCGATCCTTCGACTGGGGCTTCTGGAACTGTCCCCTTCGCTCCCGCGGGAGCAAAGGCTTGCGCTACTGCCTGTTCTCGCCCGCGCCCGCCACGTCCGCGGCCACCGCGACGGCGACGTCCGCGTCCCCGGGCCTCTCCAGTGGTGACCCGCTTCTGTGCTGGCTCGGCCGACTCGGTAACGGGCGAGGCATCGGCAACCTCGGGTTGAGCTTCCACTTCAGGCTCGGCAATGTCGGCGGATTCCACTTCACTCGGGGACGATTCAGAAGCCTCGTTGGCCTCAAAATATGCCGGCTGCAATGGCGGAGGCGCCGGCTGACTTCCCGCCTCGGGAGATTTTTTTTTGCGGCGCTGCAAGCGCTCGCGCATCCATTTACGCATGTTCAGGCTTGTAACACAGATGGCAGGACCGGAGCAATCCGCGGAGCCTAGAACCGAACCAGCAATGACAGCGGACGTACAGCTTCCGCAAGGATTTTCCTCGTCTGCAGTCCTAGAATAAGCTTATGTCAACCCAGATCCCGCCCGAGATTCGCGATCAGAAATATATCTCGCTCACCACGTTTCGCAAGACCGGAGCAGCAGTCGCGACTGCCGTGTGGTTCGGCGAGCAGGACGACAAGCTTTACGTCATGACACGCAGCGATATGGGTAAGACTAAGCGCATCCGAAATAATTCTCAGGTTCGCGTCGCGCCCTGCACCATTCGAGGAAAGGTCACAGGTCCCGAGTTCGCGGCCACTGCCCGGCTGCTACCGCCGGACGACTTCTCCAGAGCGCGCAAGCCCATCGATCGCAAATACCTGATGGCGCGGCTGACCTCGCCATTTTCACGCGCCGACGCGTTTATTGAGATCAGCTTTGTGTAAAGGAGGTAGCGTTTGTCATTCCGAAGGGCAGAGCCGTGAGGAATCGGTTGTCGCATGTAGTGAAATTGCTGCCAGCCGTAGGCAGACTCACCCCTCCAGATAGATTTAGTCCTGTGATCGAGATGAATGGCCGAAGCCAGGCGCGTCGATCTCTTACCACTGGCCTGTAGTCAAATACTCGTGGATCGACTTCGCTGCGCGCCGTCCTGCACCCATGGCGAGAATGACCGTCGCGCTGCCGGTCACGATGTCGCCTCCCGCAAATACGCCCTTTCGCGTCGTGCGTTGCGTTTCTTCGCTGGCTTGAATGTAGCCGCGCTTGTTTGTTCCCAGCCCTGGCGTCGTGCTCTGCACGATCGGGTTGGCGCTCGTTCCAATCGCGATGATGGCGACGGACAGGGGCAGATCGAATTCCGATCCTTCTTTAGGTACGGGACGTCTTCGGCCCGACGCGTCCGGTTCTCCCAGTTCCATGCGAACGCAGCGAGCAGCTGTCAGCCAACCCTTCCCGTCGGACACAAATTCCACCGGCGCAGTCAGCATCTGGAAGTCGATGCCTTCCTGACGTGCATGATGCGCTTCCTCCGCGCGCGCCGGCATCTCCGCTTCGCTACGTCGATAAATCACATACGCCTTTCGTGCGCCCAGCCGTAGAGCAGAGCGAATGGCATCTAGCGCCGTATTGCCGCCTCCGATCACCGCTACATCTTTTCCGTGAAGGTCGAGCATCGGCTCATCGTACGTCGGAAACTTGTATGCCTTCATCAAGTTGATGCGTGTAAGGAATTCGTTCGCGGCATACACGCCGTTCAGATGTTCGCCCGGAATATTCATGAACTGCGGCAGACCCGCACCTGTCCCGATGTAAACCGCGTCGTAGCCTTCTTCTTCCAGCAATTCATCGACGGTCACTGTGCGCCCTATGACCACATCTGTTTCGAACTCGACCCCCATTTCTTTCATGTATGCGATCTGCTCTCGAACAATCTGCTTGGGCAAGCGAAATTCCGGGATGCCATAGACCAACACGCCGCCGACTTCGTGGAGCGCTTCGAATACCCTTACTGCATGGCCTTTTTGAATCAGATCGCCTGCGACGGTAAGTCCCGACGGGCCGCTTCCCACAACTGCAACTTTCTTTCCCGTCGGCGGAGCCTGGGGCACGACGTGCGTGCCCAGGCGCTGCTCGTAATCCGCGACAAATCGTTCCAGGTATCCAATGCCCAGTGGTTTTACTTTTTTCGACAATAAACACTTCCCTTCACATTGGTCTTCCTGAGGACATACGCGGCCCGTAACCGCAGGCAGAACGTTGTCTTGGCGAATCGTCGCCGCGGCGCCAAGAAAATCGCCGATCACAATCTTTTCGACAAACTCTTTTACCTTCACACCCACAGGACAGTTGTCGGTACAGGTTGGCTTGGCGCACTCCAGGCATCGCAGCGCCTCCTGCTGCGCCAGTTCCGCGCTATACCCGAGATTGACCTCCGTAAAAGTGTGGGAACGCTCGTCGGCTGGTTGCTCGGGCATCAGCTGCCGCGGAACTTTGATGCGTTCCTTCGGAGACAGCGGATTCAGCGACTTCTTTGCAGTCGTGGTCATCGTTGATCTCCTTGGCTCGTCGTAGTCGCCGCGCAGGCGGCCTCTGGCTCTCTCGCCTTTGCGCTTTCAAAGTCGGCTAGCGACCGTTGCTCCGCGTCCCGGTACATCCCGTTGCGCTGCACCAGTACCGCGAAGTCGACCTTGTGCGCGTCGAATTCCGGCCCATCCACGCAGGCGAATTCGCTTTTGCCGTCGATCATCACGCGGCAACCACCGCACATGCCCGTCCCATCGATCATGATCGGATTCAGGCTGACTACTGTGTGGATGTTCTCTTTCCGGGTCAGTTCGGCGACAGCTCTCATCATCACGATCGGACCGACCGCAATCACCAGATCGATTCGCGTGCCATTCTCTATCAACTGGCGAAGCTTGTCGGTGACGAATCCCTTATCGGCATAGCTGCCGTCGTCGGTTGTGATCATCAGCGAGTCGCTGACGGCGCGCATCTCTGGTTCAAGGATGACGAGTTCCTTGTTCCGTGCGCCGACGATCGATAGAACGCGATTGCCCGCCTTTTTCAGCGCGAGGGCTGTCGGATAAGCCATCGCCGTCCCCACTCCGCCCCCGACAACTACGACCGTGCCGTAGTTTGCAATCTCTGACGGCTTTCCGAGCGGACCAACGACGTCGAGAATGGAATCTCCCGTTTCGAGTGAGTTCAGCAGCCGTGTGGTCTTCCCGGCGGCTTGTACCACGATATTGATCGTGCCGCGCTCCGGATCCGAGTTCTCAATCGTGACCGGGATTCGCTCTCCTTCTTCGTAGATTCGAAGAATGACAAACTGCCCGGGCTTTTGTTTGCGCGCGATCCGGGGCGCTTCGATCACAAATCGCTTGATCCCCGGCGCTAGAAATGCTGCGTGGATAATCTTAAACACAGTCGCTCCCCAATCCTGCTTCTCGATTGTGGGCGGAGGCCGGCGACAGCGGCTGTGATTGAAATCACAAGCCGCTGTGCGGAAGGTGGGATCGGCTACCTGCGGAAGATCCGCTGAAGCGCCAACGGGACGTTGGACGACGTCAACTGGATGGATAGGGTTCGAACGGAGCTGTTTAATGGTCTTTCGGCGATCGCGTATCCATCGACCTGCACACGCAGGGCGCACGGCCGGTTTTGTGCGTAGAACGTGAAGTCCGCGGATTGCACTCGCGATCGAGCCAGCACTTGACCGGATTTCGCATCGATAAGACTGAAGATCGCGCTCGTCACGTCCTTCTTGTCGTCGGTCTGCAAATGAACCGAGACGGGATAGCTTTGTTCGCTTGTTGAACCGCTCTGCGCGAGGACTTGCGGCGGAATCATCAGCCGATCCCATAATCCAGGGGCCAGTCTCGTATGCGTTAGATCGGCAATCGGACTGGTATTGATGCTAGGAGGTGGGCTGTAGGGCACAGCGGTCATCATGATGGCGAGGATGCTGGCGCCTACATAGAACGCGTTCTTGTTCGACTGCGCGCTGAAGATGAAGCTGAGCACAACCGACATGGCTATCAACACGATCGCCACGACGAAGGGATAGGTCCGAATTCCCAGGACACCGCCCAACGCAGACTGCAAGTGTTCCACCGCGGAGGCATCTTGCTTCTGGGCGATGTCGGACATGATGGCCAACAAGCCGCCGGTTCCGGCCGACAGTCCCAGGCACATCGACTTCTTGGCATTCTCCAGTTCTGGACTCATGGCGCCTCCTGAACTGGATGGTGAACATACGAGGAAATACGTTTCACGTAACCGTTATTTTATTGGTGAGGCTGAGTCTTCGTTCGGAAGACTGTTAGCCGATATCGGGACGGAAGATGACTCCCTGGCTGATCCGGCTGTTCATCACGATACGCAGCGGGTGCGCGAAATGGAGATGCCGCACGCAGCCGTGTTCTTCCAGCGCAGGCTGATGGGCGAGCCAGTCCCAATCGATCGTGCCTTCGCCAGCGTCCGGGTTGACGGTGAAATATCCCACTTGGAAGGCGGTGAGGTTCTGGAAGAAGTGGCTGCCTTGCGATGGAGTTACGCGGAAATCGCGGAAGCCTGCTTCAACGATCGCGCGTGCACCGGAGATCTCATCCCACTCAACGGGAATGCCGAGCCATGGGTCATTCGATCCCCAGCGGCCAACGCCGATGAGCAGGTATGGTCGGTTCTCAGCGCTTAACGAAGCGTTGAAATGAGCGACGGCGCGAGCCACTTCCTGACTGCGGCTGCGCTCGAAGCGCTGTGAATCGACTACGACGATGTCGTGCAGATTCTCGATGCGCCCATTTCCGAGAACCTTCGTGCTCTGGCAGATCAGTTGGGAAGCATCGATCTCACCGATGGTTAGATCCTGATGATCGCGGGCCAGCGTTAGCGGACGAATCTGGAGGAAGCCGAAATCCGCGGGTTCATCGCCGCTCGGCAAGCTGACGGCAAACTCGATCTCGACGGGATTTCCCAAGGCATCTTCACCGGCGCGTACCAGCACTTCGAGGATCGAGGCTAGCGGAAAGAGGCCATGTTTGAGGACGGCGGCGAAGGTGACAATGCGGGAACCGGGACGGCTGAGTCCATCGTAGACGGCATGATTGTCGGCAGAATAGGTTGATCCGACGGCATCGAGTGTTCCATCGCCCTCGGCAACATCGAGGCCAAATCTGGCTTCGCGCAGATGGCTCTGTTCCGCGCGGTGCAAAACTCCGTCGAGTTCAAGGGCACAGAATTCTGTCTGCGTATTCGCCAGGATGTCTTCCACCGAAGAGAACTGCAGCAGATGCCGCGGATAGCGCGGGCAGAAACTCATACACTTTCCACCGTCGACGACGGTGCGTCCAAGGCCGAGAGCGACGGCTGCGATTCCGTCGGAATAAGTCATTGGCTCGACCGGATAGAAGTTGTGCGAACGCACGACGCCCGAGAAGTCGGGGTAGAAGCGCTGTCCGTGCAACGTGCCGACGACCTGCTGCAGAATCACGGCCATCTTTTCTTCTTCCAGGCGATAAGGCGTCGCGCGAACGTAGGCCTTTGCGTGCTGGCTGAAAGTAGAGGCATAGACGCGCTTGATCGCCTCCGAGAGTTCGTCGAGGCGCGTTTGCAGGCCTGGCTGCTGGTTGCCGAGCATGAACGTCTCGTAGACACCCGTGAACGGCTGGTACTGTGAGTCTTCGAGGAGACTGGAAGAGCGGACCGCCAGAGGAAAGCGGACTTCCTCAAGAAAGGCCTTCAAATTCTCCGTGAGCAAATCAGGGAGGGCGGAACTAAGGAAGCGCTGCTGGATTTCGTTATCGTCGTCGCAGTGCAGAGCGAAGTCGCTGAGATTGTTCTCGGAGAGGAACTGGTCGAAGAGGTCGGTCGCAATCACGACCGCGGGAGGAACGGATATCTTGACCCCAGAAAATCGTTTTGTAATTCGATGCGTGCGGAGCAAGTGGCGAACGAAGGCCAATCCGCGAGCTTTGCCACCGAGAGATCCAGAACCAATCCTCAGAAAGCTCGATTGGTCGGGCTTGAATGTGTCTGCCTTGAAGTCGCCGATCAGGACTTCATTCTGCTCGCGGCGATAGTCGTTGATCGAGTCAATCAGATCGCGGCGCAAGTGTTCGGCGCCATTGAAGTCCGATACTTTGCGCGGCCTCAGCTTCGCGGCCAATGCGAATTCAGTGCGCGCCATGAGCCAGTGCGAAAAGTGGTTGCGCTGCGCGTGATACATCAGGCTTTCGGCGGGAATCGACTGCAACTGCTCTTCGAGTTCGGTGAGGTCCTTGGCGCGACCGACTTCCCGCTGATCGGGCATCCGAAAGACAAAATCTCCAAAGCCGAAGGAATCCGTAAGAATGCGGCGCAAATCCTTCAGTAAGGTGGGAGAGCGCTTGCGGAGAAATGCATAGCCTTCGGCGTGAGCGCGGGGACGAAACTCCGTGCGGCTTGTTTGGAGAACAACAGGAACGTCAGGCGTGAGAGCGCGAACCATGCGTGCGAGCTCGAATCCGGCTTCGGGGCTAAGCTTTCCGTCCCAGGGAAATTCCACATCAGAGACCAGTCCAAAGATGTACTCGCGATACTGCTGCACGAGTTGAGCAGCGTCTTCGAAATTTGAGGCGAGCAGAATCTTCGGACGCGCCTGCATGCGAACCAGCTTGTGCGCGACGTTGATGCCTTCCTGAATTACACTGCGCGACTGTTTGATCAGCTCGGTGTAAATGACCGGAAGGAACGACGAGTAGTAACGGATGTTGTGCTCAACAACGAGCAAAACCGGAACACCCATCGCGCGCGTGTCGTGCAGCACGTTTCGCTTGTCTTCGACATACTTGACGATCGCGATCAGAATGCGCGCAGTTCCCTGCCAAAGAAAGACGCGATCGATGTCGGTGGTGGGATTGCGGGCGACGAAGTTCTTGATCTCGCGATAGTCGTATCCGAGGACGACGACAGGAATGTCGAGTCCGGCTTCGCGGACCTTGCGGGCGAGATCGGCAGCATTCGTGTCACCGACAGCGAGATTGGTGACGATCAGATTGAACTGCGGATTCGAGCGGGCGAGATCGAGTGCTTCGGCGCAGCTGGACACGAGCGTGATCCCAGGAATCTGCCGCAAGTTGAGCTCGAGGGATTCGTCGATGAGCAGTTCGTTGAGACGTCCATCTTCGCGGAGGATGAACGAGTCGTAGAGGCTCGAGACCAGGAGGATGTTCTGCACTCGGAACGGCATCAGGTTCTCGAAGCCTTCGAAGCGCTCTTCGGCATCGAGAATGGGCTCGGCGATAGGAGGGACGATCATGGGAACGATCGTGAACGGCTCATGATACTCGCGATGTTGCAGATGGAGATGTGATCGGAAACGTCACAGCAGGGAGTTTTGGAAAAGAACGCGGCGAAAGCGAATTCCCGTTTTGGGAGGGTGTTAACTTTTTGGTAATTGCCATACCCCCTCCCCTCCCGGCCTAATGGAATCAGGGACTTAGCGGAGAAACGTCAAGTAATCTATGGGGCACAATGACTTACGGGCAAAATCTTGAGCCGTAAGGAGTTAGGTCCGCTTTTTTATTGTCAAGGAGCGAGGAACAAGCTT